>NZ_BEGX01000015.1 GCF_002583555.1 Pseudonocardia sp. N23 | reverse complement strand
TCGTACTTGGGGCTGGAGTAGAGGCGGGCTTCGGTGAGGAGTGCGTCGGCGTGGTCGGGTTCCCAGCGGGCGCGCATTTCGAGGTAGCGCATGGTGGCGCGGGGTTTGAAGGGGAGTGAGCGGTCGAGGGTGGGGGCGGCTGTGGTGACGAGGTCGGCGGCGTGGTCGTCGTTGCCGAGGAGGAGGTGGCAGTCGGCGAGGGCGAGGAGGGCGTGGAGTTCTTGTTCGAGTTCGAGTGCGCCGCCGCCGCGGCGGGCGAGTTCGACGGCGTGTTCGGCGTGGTCGCGGGCGCGGTGGGGGTTGCCGAGTTCTTGCCAGAGCCAGCTGGTGGCGGTTTCGATGCCGGCGCGGTAGAAGCCGAGTTTTTCGGCGTCGATGAGGCGGCGGGCGTTGTCGAGGGCGCGGAGTGCTCCGGAGAAGTCGCCGGAGTCGCCGCGGGCGAGTGCGGTGAAGAAGAGGGTTTGGAGGAGGGGGCGGAACTCGCCGGTGCGGCGGCAGAGTGCGGCGGCGCGGGCGAGGACGGTCTTGGCTTCGGCGAAGCGGTCGAGGTGTTGCAGGAGCGCACCCCGGTAGGCCAG
>NZ_BEGX01000014.1 GCF_002583555.1 Pseudonocardia sp. N23 | reverse complement strand
GGTGGCGGGGTAGCGGACCTCGCCGGGTTTGACCATGTTGGTGGAGAAGAACAGGGCGTGCGGGATCGTGCCCGCGGCGATCTCCGAGGCGCGCACGACCGCGGCGTAGCGGGCGATGCCGGCGCCGGTGGAGGAGCCGTTGTGTTCGCGGCCGTCACCGTCGAGGGGGGTGGCGGCTCCCCAGTTCGCGGCCAGTCCGGTGCCGGTCTTCTTGGTGACCCACAGGTTGACCACGGTGTCGGTGGTCGGGTCGGCGATCGCGACGTGGCCGTCGGAGCCGGGTGGGATTTTCAGGTTCGCCGGGACCGGCACCTTCAGCCCGGCCAGGGGGTTGCCGCCCCAGTTCTCCGACAGCGGCACCGTCGAGCGTGGGGTGGAGGCGCTGATCTGGTCGGGGTGGACCAGCGCGACGCCGAACTCGCCGGTGTTGAGGATGTGATCGCCGGAGGCCAGGTCCCTGGCCATCGCGGTCGACGACGGGTCGAGTTTCGCCCCCGACGGGATGGGGGACCACAGCCAGTCGGCCTTCGGGAAGTACGGCCGCGCACCAGACGGGCACGTGCTCGTGTTCCTGCCCGTCACGCCGGGGGCGGTGTCGGCGCAGCCCGCGAGAAAGGCCGGTGTGCCGGCGCCTGCCGCCGCAAGGCTGTCCCGCAGCCGCGTTCCTCTTGGGTCAGCGGCCGACCGCAGATTGTCGAAGAGCTGCTGAGCGGTCTGGCGCCATCCACATCCGGCGGCCAGAGCGACAGCAGCCGCGGGCGTAGGCAGCTGGGCTGGGGTCCCGATGGCGGGCACGGTGAAGGAACCGAGAAGTGACGAGGTGGCCAGTGCGGCGGTGACGACCATCTTGAGAGGGCCCATCGCCGTCACCGCCCGCCGGTCGTGAAGCCGTCCGGGGCGGGGAAGTCCCAGGTGAACGCTTCCGCGACCAGGGCTGCGAGTTCGCGACCGGCCTGGCGTGTCCGGGGCCGCAGCATCTCGAGGTCGATCCGGCCGCCCTCGGTGAGGTGCGGATCGGCTGGGAACTCGACGACTGCGCGGCAGCGGTCGGCGAAGTGCTCACGCAGGGCAGCGGGGTCGATGCTGTGGGCCTGCCGATCGCAGGTCAGGACGACGATCGCATCGCGGACGAGCTCGTCGAAACCGTGTGCGATGAGCCAATCCAGCGTCGTCGTGATCCCCTCGGCGGCGTCGATCGTGGGCTTGCCCGTCACGATCAGGCTGCGTGTCGTCTCCAAGGCTCCGGTCATGGCCGAGTGAATCAGCCCGGTGCCGCTGTCGGTGATGACGATGTTGAAGAACCTGGTCAGCAGCGCCAGGACGCGGCGGTACTCCTCGGCGTTGAACGCCTCCGACATCGCCGGATCGAGGTCGCTGGCCAGCACCTGCAGGCGTCCGGCAGTGTTGACGAACCGGCTGACCTCGGTGAACGAGGCGAGCTGATCGAGATTCTCCTGTTCGAGCAGTTGCCGGACAGTCGCGGGGGCCCGGTAGCCGAGCAGTCGTTGAGCGAGGTTGCCGGCGTCGGGGTTGGCGTCGAGGGTGACCACCCGATCGCCGCGGTGCTCGGCCAGAGTGAGACCCAGCAGCGCCGACGTCGTCGTCTTGCCCACCCCGCCCTTGCTGCTCGCCACCGTGATCGTGTGCCAGCCGGTCAACGGCGTCCGGATCCTGTCGAGGTGCACACGCTCGGAGAGCTCGCGCGCTGAGGCGCCGACTGAGATCCGGCCGCCGCTGGCCCTCCAGAGGAGGGCGCGCAGGCCGCGGCGCGGTACCTGGAGCTGCAAGCTCTGCCCGCGCAGGTAGCCGTCGAATGTCGCGTGCTCCGGTGGCGCAGTCGGAGCGCTCGCTGGTGGTGTGGCGGTCAGGGCTGCCGCTTCGGGTGTTGGCTCGGACTGTGGCCCGGTGGTGGCGGTAGGTCCCGGTTCGTCCCGGTCGGTGCCGCGCCCGAGCGGCGGGGTCGCCGAGGACGCGGTGTCGCGGGGCACGGGAGGCTCGAAGGGAACTGCCCTCAGTACCGGGCCGGACGGGACCGCCGCGGACGACGGCACATGCTCCCGATCTGGAGCGGCCCGAGCTGTCTGCGGCGGGACGGCGTGACCGCCGTCGGGGGCGCTGGGGGCGGGGGTGAGGGCGCCGCTCCATGCGCGGACGAAGGGCTGCATCGGGGCCGGGCCTTCCTCGGTCATGAGTTCCTCTCCGCGTTCTCGGGGATCGGGGCCAGCTCCACGACGAGCGCTCCTGAGTCATGCCGGCGGATGGGGATCGACAGCCGCAGCCACATCGACGGCCCGGCTTCCCACCCCGCTGCGGTCGCAGGCGGTACCGACGACCAGCGGGCTCCCTCGAGCAGCTCGAAGTCGTCGGTCATGGCGGGCGGCGGCCCAGACTGCCGCCGGTAGGGCGTGACGCGCGCCCGTACGTCGACGACGAGCCAGTAGTCGACGCTGATGATGCGACCCGCATGCGCGGCCTCGACGCGCTGGCGCCCCTTGCCCGTCCAGCCGAGCGTGCAGTCGGCTCCCGGGGGGAGGTACCAGCCGAGAGCCTCGAGACGGCGCTCCGGTACCGCCTCGTCCCAGGACAGGTAGTCCGTCGCGAAGCAGACCGCCAGCTGTGCTGCCTCGCTCCGATCCGGTGGCGTCAACGCTTCGAGCGGGCGATCGACCGAGGTCCGGATACCTGGGCGAGGGCCATCGACCGGGCGGTGGACCGCTGCGGCCGGGGCGCTGCTGGCCGGGGGGATGAACCCCTGGGTGGGCGGGGGTGCGCTGTGCGCCGAGTTCATTCGCAGCGGCGCGACGACCGTCGGGCCCGGAGGGGGCGATGAAGAGCCCCCGGCGTCCGGCGGGGCCCACCGCTTCTTGACCGCGGCCAGCGCCGCTCCGAGGACGTTCGGTGGTGGGACGGTCGGCGGAACCGGCGCCTGCTGAGCCGGTGGGGAAGGAACGGGGAGAGGGACCGGTGCGAGTGGCGCGGACGGCGGCACCGCCGCCCGCGCCTCAGGCGGCGCCGGGATCGGGACCGGCCTCGGCCTCGGTGTCGGTGTTGGTGTCGGGGAGAACCTGGTCGGAGCGGGCCCGATCGCTGACGTGGGCGCGTACCCGGCGGCCCGGCGGTCCTCGGCTGGGCCATCGTCCTGCGATGGAGACCACCACGGGGGAGGGGAGGAGACACGGCCGCGGCGCCCGCTATCGCGGCGGCTCACGACCTGGCCACCTCCTTCGGGGCCTTGCGCACAGCCGCGGCGGACCCGAAGCCAGTCCTAGAAGGGGGGATTACTGACAGTAGTCGGTACGATCGAGATGTTCTTATGCTCTGCTGATGGCGGCGCCGCCGCCCCGATGGACATGCCTCTAACACGTGATACGGCCCGATCCGAGTGGTCGGAGGTGTCTGGTCGAGGCGAGCAAGCACGGTACGACTGTACCGAGAGCCTGATCAATACGCTATACAGTCATGCATGACCATGACTGCGGCCCACCGGCTGGTGCGTACGCTTGCCCCGATCCGACGCGGGCTCGAGCCCGTACCGACGGTGGAGGGTGATGAGGTGGTTAAGCGCCAGGCTGGGACGCAGGACGGGGTGGCTGCATCCAGCGCGCGCCGCAGGAGGGTTGCAAACCCCCGCGGGACGATGCCCGAGCGGCTGAACTACCTCTTCCAGAACATCCGCAACATCGAGGACAAGCCGTACTCGGCAGCCCAGGTCGCGCGCTGGATCAACGACAACGGCGGCGAGATCAGCAGCGTCTACATCCTCAAGATCCTTAACGGCGAGCGGACCGACCCGTCGCAGCGCTACCTCAAGGAACTCGGCCGATTCTTCGGCGTCTCGCCCGCCTTCTTCTGGGAAGACGAGCCGGCCGACCTCGACCTCGACGAGTTGCGCCAGCGGATCCTGCTGCGTGACGACCTGGTCCAGTCGATGATGCTGCGCGCCGCGCGGCTCTCCCCGCGCTCACAGCAGGCCCTGAGCGACATCATCGAAAGTCTGCTCAAGGCCGAAGGAAAGTCGGAATAGCTGGCCCAAACAGAATTTCGTCGGTAGGGCCTGATAGATCTCACGGACGTGTGGATTGACAGCGTGCGCAAACTATTCGGTCTACGGATCGCAGAGCCCGAGGTGCCGTGGCGGGAGCGCTGCCAGCAGCAGGATGATCGCGGGCAATGCCCGGCACGCGCGACTGAGTCGTTCCAGAATCGGAATCTCTGCACCGAGCACGTCGAGCTGATTGTGATGTACGTGTATGACCGGCCCAGCGGGTGGCGTCCCGGGGGAGCGCCCAGGCCCCCTTGGTTTCCGTGGGCGGACTCGAAGTCGGGCGGATAGGTGGGTGGGTCTGCCGTGGGATGCGGACGAGCGCGAGCTGGTGTGGCCGGGACCAGCCATGATCATGCCCGCCGGGCTGTTGCCGGACGGCAGGCCCTACAGCCGCGACGAGCGGGACAACGCGTCGCGGATCTGCGGGGAGGTGGTGACCTCCGGGGTGGAAGCCGACGCGGTGGTCCGGGCCTACGACCGCCAGCAGGACGCGCTTCGGGATCGTGCGGGGCTGCCCTACGCGGTGCGCGGTGCGAACGGCTTGGAGGACTTGCCGGAGACGCTGCACGCGATCGAGCGGCTGCACCGCAAGGAACGAGCCCGCCGCCGGCGCGTGCACCGCACGGGCTGGGCACGCTGGCTTCCTTGATCGCCAAAGTCCAGTTTCCTCGACGGCCCAGCCTCGCCACAGGGGTCGTAGATGGTCTGGTCGCACCCCCGGAAGGTCGGGTGCGAACTCACTGAGGCGTAGGAACACCTGCTCGTACGGCGCCGATGAACTCCCTGGTCCAGTAGGGAGAGTTCCAGATCCTCTCGACCGTCTTGACGACGTCCCCGGTCTCGGGAGCGTGCACCATCTTCCCGTCTCCCAGATACAGGCCGACGTGGTGGATCCCGCCAGCGGTGCCGTTGCTGCTGAACAGAAGCATGTCTCCGGGCTGGAGCTGAGTGCGGTCGGTGATGGCGGGCTGGAAGGTGGCCCAGATCGACTGCGTCTGGTGCGGCACGGTCACCCCGATCCCAGCGAAGGCGTAGACCATCAGCCCGGAGCAGTCGAACCCGCCTCTGGTCGGGCCGTTGGCGTCCCCGCCAGCCCACACGTAGGGCACTCCTTGCTGGGAGAGCGCCCGGTCGATCACCACCTGCGCCTTCGGGTTGGTCGCCAAGGAGGCGCCCGGGCTCGTGCACACGATGCCGGCAACTGAGCCGACCAGGGCCGAGGCAGGCTCTTCCCAACGCGCGTAGGCGTCCGGGAAGGCGCTCACCTGAACCGCCTGCGCTGCTTGGGACAGCGACATCGACTGCCAACCCGGAACGGCCAACAGCCGGGCGTAGAACAACTGTGCGGACTTGCGCGCGTCCATCCGTACTGCGAGCGGTCCCCAGGACGCCCGCTGCTGGAACAAGCCCACGGAGTCGTGGTCTGAGCCCACCCGGTCGTGGGGAAGGCCCAATGACGCGGGGACCGTCGAGTTGGCGTACATCAGCAGCTTCGACTCCTGGATCGCGGTGGCCACGGCGATGACCTGGCCGCGTTGGGGGACGCCCATCTCGACGCCGACCGAGACGATCGCGGCCGCATTGGCAAGCTGGGGTCCGGCGAACCCGGCTACGGGGTCGCCCGGCTTGCCGCCCGGCGGCGCGCAGACGACTCCCGGCATTCCGGGGGCGGCGTTCGCTTCGTCGGAGCTGCTGACCAGGACGATCAGCATCAACAGAGCAGTCATACCGGCAGCCAGCGCACCTCCGACGGCGAGAGCTGCCTTCTGCACCTAGTTGAGTATAGATCAAGTCGCACTAGTATCCGTACAGTAGTAACTACTACAGTAGGACCGACTCGAGGGGGATGGTACGTGGACGGCGACTCGTTGAGGCGGCAGCTGCTTCGCGACGCGCGCGCGGCCGCCGAGCGATTCCCGATCTTCCCGGTGGTTCCCTTCGGCAAGACGCCAGCAGTCAAGCGCTGGCAGGAGCGCGCCACGCAAGACCGCAAGGTGATCGAACGGTGGTACTGCCGGGCCCCCTTCAATATTGGCCTGGTGACCGGAAAGGGCCTGGTGGTCGTCGATCTGGATGTGGCCCGAGGCGGCGACGGCCGGTCTAGCGAGTCGGGCGAGCTCTCAGGACGTGAGCACCTGGCTGGGGTCGCCTACGAAGCAGGAGAAGACTACCCAGGAGATACCTATACAGTCCGTACGCCGAGTGGCGGTGACCATCTGTACTTCGCTGTCTCGGATCGAGAGGTTCTGCGCAACACCGGCGGGCGTCTGGGAGCCCGCATCGACACCCGCGCGAACGGCGGCTACATCGTCGCCGCGGGATCGCACCGTCGCGGCGGGATGTACCGCGTCGTGAACCGTCGCCCCATCGCACCGCTCCCAGGCTGGCTGGCCACCGCGCTGGCACCAACTCTGCCCGCGCCTCGGCCTGCCGCCGTCCACGCCGTTGCCAGCGGCAACCTGACGGGCTACGTCACCAGCGCGATCAACGCGGAGTGCGCGACCGTCGCGGCAGCAAAGACCGGCCGCCGGCACTACACCCTGCTGCGCGCAGCGCGAATCCTCGGCGAATTCGTCGGCGGAGGCGCCCTGCCCGAGGACATCGCCCGGCACGCCCTGACCGCGGCAGCCGCGGTGCATGTCGGGGTCGACGGATGCACCCAGGCCGAGGTGGACCGGACCATCACTGACGGACTCGAGTACGGCGCCCAACGTCCACGACAACTGCAGGAAGGTCGACGATGATGGAGACCCACTCGCCTGAGCCGACGGCCTCTTGCCGATGCGATGGCCATGCGGGAGAAAGCCTGTGCCGTCATCGGCGCGTCGCCCCGGCTTTAGCTGTTACAGGTGCCAGGATTCCGGCCATGCCCACGAGACGGCAGTACAAGCCCCGACCCGGTAGCTACCGCGGCGAGCGCAAGCTCGTTGGTGGCCGTGTCTGGACCGAGATCGTGGAGCAGGTCGACGAAGCCCGCGGTGATGTCAGCCAGACTGACTGGGTCGCTGCGGCGCTGCTCGTCGCGCTCGACCACCCGGACGCCGTGGAAGAGGCGCTTGAGCGCGTCGCACGTCTCGATCCGCGCAACCGTGGCAACAAGCAGCTCTCGCTCGCCGAGGAGGTCCTCGACCGCACCGCCTAAGCCCTAGGACGCCAGCAAAAGTTCAAATGGGCTGAGTGCAGCAGGACCCCGAAAACGTTAGGGCCCGTCCCTCCGGCCAAGAGGAACGGGCCCACGTAACGGGGCGCGGAGTTCCAGCTCCGGCACCCAGCCCCTCCCCGAAGGGAGGCGCACACGCTTGCCTGCGCGCTCCAATAGTAGCGCGCGCCCGGAAAATCGCACAGCCTTCGGACCCGGTGCGTCACAACGCTCCCGCGTCACACACCCCGATCAGACCAGTAGCTCTCTCTCCACGCTGCTGGAGCCGCCGGCCGTAATCAGGCCGTACCGGCTCGACCTGGTCCTGCGTGACGCCCTCGCGCACCGCCCCCCGCAGATGTGCGTCAGCTGTGCTCGGCGCTCCGGGATCGCGCGCAACACCCCCCTCAGGTCGGTCGTCTGCGGCCCCTGCTGGTTCGCCAGCGGCGGCGAGACCGATGCTGCTGAGTTGACCGGCCGGCCCGCGGTCGCCGAGTCCGTGCTGCCCCGTACCGCGCACGACTGGGCCCACGCGGTATTCGCCTCGCGGTGGTTCGTCGCGCGCCGCCGCGACTGCGCCGCCCGCTTGCGGTTGCTCGTGCGCACCCTCGCGCTCCACGCGGACTGGGACGACCACAGCAGCTTCCCCACCTGGGACCGGCTCATGGAGGCCACCGGGTGGAGCCGCAGCACCATGAGCAGCTGGCTCGCCGAGCTGCACCGGCTTGGCTGGCTAGCCCGGCTGGAGCGCGGCACGACGCCCCAGTTCCGGCCCATGGCGCTGCAGCACGTCGAAGGAAACCGCGCCGCGGTCTACCAGCTCCGAGTCCCTGTGACCACTGAGGACAGTGCCTCAACTGCTCTAACCCGGACCCCAACCCTCTCTAGAAATCCTGTTTCTAACAGAGAACATGTAGTTCCTACGCGCGCGAGAAAAATCATCCACAGCTCACACACAAAACCGCAGGTCAACCACACTATTGACGGCCCTAACGGGCCGCGCCTCGACCACAAGAGCCCCGGATTTTTTGATCTTCGGGTCCCGGTTAGTGCTGGTCAGATGCTTGCTGCTGCAGCTGAGCTCAAGCGAGCCGACCGTGCGCTGTGGCGGGTGAGCCCGCGCGCCCTGCGCGCCATCGTGCGGCCCTGGTGGCGCGCAGGGTGGACCAACAGCGACGTCCTGCACGCTCTCGACCACGCCCCCGCCACCGGAGGTCCCCGACGGTCCGATCGCTGCCCAGCAGCCGAACTACGGCGCCCTGAAGGCTGGATCAAGCACCGTCTCCGGCGGTGGCAGGTGGCCGGTACCCCGGTGGCGGCACCGCGCGTCTGGGAGCCCCTGCGGACCGAGGTCGTCGAGCGCCACGGCGCGGCCGCGGCGAGGCGGCTGGCCTACGGTGCCGGCGAGCTCACCGCCACCGACGTCGAGCTGACCGCGGCCGAGCGGACCGCGGCTGCGGCGGCCGTGACCGAACAGCTCACCCGCCAGTGGGCCAGGGAGTTCCACGAACGCCGCAACGCCCCCCGCCCCGAGCAGGACATCGCCAACCCCGACCACCGCCGATCTGTGATCACCGACTGGCGCCGGACGTCGTCCACCCCGGAGAAGCCGGCCCCGCGACCGTCAGCGCTGGAAGCCCCCGCCCTCGACTCGCCGGCCGACCCCGCATCGCCGGAAGCAAGCGCCTACGAGCGCGCACTGGAGCGAGCCCGTGCCGAAGGTCGTCTCGCCCGCCCCCGACTGCCGCGCAGGAGGCACCGCCGATGAGCGCCGTCCCGATCGAGCAGCCCGCCGTCGCGGCCCCTGACTACCGCCAGCCGCCGCAGGACCTCACCGCCGAGCAGTCGGTGCTCGGTGGGATGTTGCTGAGCAAGGACGCGATCGCCGACGTCGTGGAGATCCTGCGCCCGGACGACTTCTACCGGCCGGCGCACCAGACCGTCTACGACTGCATCCTCGATCTCTACGGCCGGGGTGAGCCGGCGGATGCGGTCACGGTGTCGGCGGAGCTGGCGCGCCGTGGTGAGCTGATCCGTCTCGGTGGTGCGCCGTATCTGCACACGCTGATCGCGACGGTGCCGACGGCGGCCAACGCGGCCTACTACGCCGAGATCGTGGCGGAGAAGGCGATCCTGCGGCGGCTGGTGGAGGCCGGTACCCGGATCGTGCAGCTGGGCTACCACGGCGCCAGCAGCAATGGCGGTGATGTTGATGAGGTCGTCGACCGCGCCCAGGCCGCCATCTACGAGGTGACCGAGCGGACCACGAGCGAGGACTACACCCCGCTCGAGGAACTGCTGGCCCCGACGATGGACGAGATCGACGCCATCGCTGCCCGCGGCGGCATGGCCCTGGGCGTGCCGACCGGCTACACCGACCTCGACGCGATCACCAACGGGCTGCACCCCGGCCAGATGATCGTCGTCGCGGCCAGGCCGGGCGTCGGGAAGTCCACGGTCGGGCTCGACATCGCCCGCTCGTGCTCGGTTCGCCATGGCATGACGAGCGTGGTGTTCTCGCTGGAGATGAGCAAGTCCGAGATCGTGATGCGGCTGTTGTCGGCCGAGGCGCGGATCCGGCTGGCCGACATGCGGGCGGGCCGGATGAGCGATGAGGACTGGACCCGGATGGCGCGGCGCATGTCGGAGATTTCCGAGGCGCCGTTGTTCATCGACGACTCGCCGAACCTGACGTTGACCGAGATCCGGGCCAAGGCGCGCCGGCTCAAGCAGCGCAACGACCTCAAGCTGATCATTCTGGACTATCTGCAGCTGATGACGTGCGGGCGCAAGGTGGAGTCACGGCAGCAGGAGGTTTCGGAGTTCTCCCGGCAGATCAAGTTGCTGGCCAAGGAGCTCGAGGTGCCGGTGGTGGCGATGAGCCAGCTCAACCGTGGGCCGGAGCAGCGCAACGACAAGCGTCCGATGTTGTCGGACCTGCGTGAGTCGGGCTCGATCGAGCAGGACGCGGACATGGTGATCCTGCTGCACCGGCCCGATGCGTTCGAGCGCGACGATCCGCGTGCGGGCGAGGCCGACCTGATCCTGGCCAAGCACCGTAACGGCCCGACCAGCACGATCACCGTCGCACACCAGCTGCACTACAGCCGCTTCACCGACCTCGCCCACGAGCACCGCTGAACGCAATAGCGGTAGATTGATAATTGTCCACTGTGGAGTATCAGGCATTGGGGTGTGTTTGCAGGGATGACGGTGACCGCGCAGGATGGCTACCGGAATGCCGGGGCTCATCTGGGAGGGACATCGCTGATGCGCGACGACGACGGGAGGGACGACGACAGGACGTCGAGCGGTCCGCCGGTCACCGCGCAGGACCTCCTCGCTCGTCTGCGGCCGCGGCCGTGGGACTCGGCGGCATCCACTGCTTTCGAGGCTGCTCAGGAGGCGATCAGCCACGCCATCGGCTGCTACTCCTCGCTGCTGGCCTCCGAGCAGCGCTCGCCGAATCCACGGGCTGAGCGGGTGGAGGCCTGGTCGGCGGCCCGGCAGCAGTGCGCGGCGGAGCGCCGCCGGCTGCGGGCCTACAACCGCGACCAGGTGGCGGAGGCCCGGGCGCGCTACACACAGCTCATCGCCGAGCTCGACGCACAACTGCAGGCGCAGTCGCGTTGAGCAGTGACGATGCGTCGCCCGACGTTGAGTCCTACCGGCTCTCCGCGCAGGACAACGACCGTGTCTTCCGGCGCGACATCGTTCCCAGCGAACTCGAGTCATCAGGATCGAGCAGTGGATCGATGACGCAGTCCATGCTGGGGCGAAGATTCT
>NZ_BEGX01000013.1 GCF_002583555.1 Pseudonocardia sp. N23 | reverse complement strand
CAGGCCGGTGTCTTTCGCGGTGCGGATGCGGTCCTCGACTCGGGCGTGGGCGCGGTGGCGGGCGTCGAGGAACGCGAGCTGACCGGCGGGGGTGTCGGTGGCGAAGCAGGTGTAGCGCCAGCCGTCGCGGGTCTCCATCAGGTCCAGCTGCGCGCCCGGGTGGGGCCGTTCGCGACGGACGATCACCCTCGTTCCCTCGGGGTAGCCGTCGAGCGAGGTGGCCGGCAGCAGGCCGGTGAGCTCCGCCAAGCCGGCGCCGTCACGATGGCCGCCGTCGGTATCCACGGCGTCGGCCCACACCTTCTTCGGGATCGCGGTGATGGCAGCGCGTTCGCGGTCGGTGATGGCCCACCCGACCGAGAACTCACAGCTCACGGCTCTGCCGCGGTGGTCGCGGACGTGGGTGAGGAACGCCTTCGTGCAGCCGGCGGTGTCGGCGCGGACCAGTACCTTGCGGCCGTGACGGTGCTGGTCGGGGATCTGGGCCAGCGCCTGGTCGAGCACGACGATGTGATCGGCGGCGGTGTTCGCGCCGGCGTTGCCGCGACGCAGTACACCTGACAGGAACTCGGAGGTGTTGTCGCAGAACGCCATCAGCGGGTGATAGCCGAAACTCCGCTTGAACGTCGGCGCCGCATGTTCCTTCTCGCTGTGGCAGATCACGATCGAGGCGTCGAGGTCGATGACCAGCACGTCCAGGTCCTGGCCGGCCACACGCGCGGGCGGGAACGGGCGGCCGTGGCGTTCGGCATGCTGGTCCCAGACCACCTCCCGAGCCCTCGCCCGCGCCGCAGCCACCCGGGCGAGCGCGGTGTCGTTGAGGCGGTCGAGCAGCCGCCAACACGTCGAGTCCGACGCCACCGCCCCGAACTCGAGTCGCCCTG
>NZ_BEGX01000012.1 GCF_002583555.1 Pseudonocardia sp. N23 | reverse complement strand
GCCATCGTGTGCTTCCTCCTCGATCGGAGTTACACCGTTGGTTTTACAGTCCCGCGGCGCCGAGACCGACATCAGTGCTGTCGGGTCGCCCCGGAACAGCATTCACGTCGGTCTCGGCGCGGGACAGCAGGTCTGCGAGGACGCTGGTCGAGGCGAGGCTGCGGGAGGGTGAGGGCGGAAGCGGCACGACTCGCCGTCCGCAGCGGCCTCGAGAGTGTCGTCAGGGTTCCGCGCGACATGAGGACACGCTCGGAACGACGCGCCCGGTCCGTCGCGACCCCCGCGCACCTGCTCGCGCGCGGCTACTTCGTCAGCGTGACGACGACGAGCTGCGTCGTCGGGACGGCGGTGCCGGCGGCGGGCTCGACCGCGGTGACGGTCCAGTTCTCCGGGAGTACGACGACGGAGCGGCCCGACCTCGGGTCGGCGGCGAGCCGGACCTGGGTGAAGCCCAGCTGCGTCAGGGCGTTCTCGGCGATCGCACCGTTCTTCCCGACGAGGTCGGGGATCGTGAGGGTCGCGGCCGTCGTCGACGTGGGAGTGCGGGGCTGGGGAGCGTCGTCGCCGGCGGCCGGGGCGGTGACGGTCACGGTCGTCTCCGGAGGAGAACCCGGTGTGCCGCAGGCGGCCAGCCCGGTGACGGCGACCAGCGCGAGGACGAGCACTGCGGCGCGGATCGGCACGTTCGCTCCCGGTGTTCGTTCGGCCCGACACGGCCTGTTCGCGTGGGGTGCCGGAGACGTTACGGCTGCAGCCGCGGTCAGGCGTCTTCCTTACGCAGGTCGGTCCGCGCCCCGCGCCCCGGTCGCGCCTCGTGCCGTGCACGGACGGAGCCGAGGTCGAACACCTGCTCGCCGGTCTCCGGGGCGAAGCCGGTCGACCTCGGAGCGCCCAGGCACGAGATGTTGATCGATCACGAGTTCTGCAGGTAGACCAGGACGGCACTGACGCGGCGGTTGAGGTCGCGCTCCTCGGAGAGACCGAGCTTGGAGAAGATCGAGTTCGTGTGCTTCTCGATCGCGCGCTCGGAGAGGACGAGGGCGGCGGCAATGGAGGCGTTGGCCTTGCCCTGCGCCATCTCGCCGAGGACCTCGAGCTCACGGGGGGTCAGCTTGTCGAGCTCGGAGGGCTTGGCGCGCTGGGCGGCGACGAGGCCCTCGATGACGGTGGGATCGATGACGGAGCCGCCACCGGCGACGCGGTGGATGGCCTCGTTGAGCTCGGCGCCGTCGGCGACGCGTTCCTTGAGCAGGTACCCGCGCCGCGCGGTGCCCTCGGCGAGGAGCTTGAGCGCGTAGGTCGCCTCGGCGTACTGGCTGAGCAGGACGACGCCGGTGTCGGGGCTGCTGGTGCGCAGGTCGGCGGCGAAGGCGATGCCTTCGTCGGTGTTGGTGGGGGGCATCCGGATGTCGGTGACGACGACCTGCGGTGCGTGCTCGTCGACGAGCTCGCGCAGGGAGGGGAGGTCGGCGGCGGAGCCGACGAGCTCGAGGTCGGGGTCGGCGCCGACGAGCCGGACGAGCCCGTGGCGCAGCAGCGCGTTGTCCTCGGCCAGAACCACACTGATCGTCACACCCCCAACTCTAGGGAAGCCTCCTGCAATCCACAGGTGTGGTGGCCACACCCCGGGGGTCGGGCGGGGTGGACGCCGGGATCGGCATGGTTGCAGGGTCGGGTGGGAGCCGTCGCGGCGGCAGGGTGGTCCCCGGAACGAACGACCCCCACCGGGACCACCGAGACCCCCAGGAGCTCACGATGGCCGCCACGACCGCTGCCACCAACGCCCCGACCGCCGCCGCCGCCGCTGCCGGCCCGGCCGCCGCCGGGGTCGAGGTCGCTCCCGCCACCCGGTTCCGCCGCCGCGCCGTCGGCACGGTCGCGGTCGTCGGCGGTGTGCTGACCGCGGCCGGGTTCGCCGCGACGGTGCGGGAGGCGAGCCCGTCGAAGGCCGACTATCCGGCCTCGGGGGTGTCGAACCCGATGCAGTCGCAGATCGCGGCGGTGCTGCGGATGAGCGACGCCCAGTGGGTGACGGGCCGCAAGGACGCCTGACGCTCCGGTCCCCTCGTGCGTTTACGGTTCCCTCATGGGTGAAGGTGGCCGGCCGCGCGCCGGGATCGTGGTGACGGGCAGCGAGCTGCTGACGGGTGCGATCAGTGACGCGAACGGGCCGTGGCTGGCCCGGCAGCTGGCGGATCTGGGGTTCGAGGTCGCGCACGTCGTCGCGGTGGGGGACCGGCCGGGCGACCTGCTGCGGGCCCTGGACTTCCTGGCCGGCGCGGGGGTGGCGCTCGTCGTGACCAGTGGTGGTCTGGGTCCGACCGCCGACGACCTGACGGCCGAGGTGGTGGCCGGGTTCGCCGGGGTGGAGCTGGAGCCCGACGAGGCGATGCGCGTCCGGATCGAGGAGATCCTGTCCGACTGGGGCGCGCGCACCGGGTTCGCGGGTCCCGCGCTGGACATGGCGACGCGCAAGCAGGCGCTGGTCCCGCGGGGTGCGACGGCGTTGCCGCCGGTGGGGACGGCGCCGGGGCTCGTGGTCGACCGGCCTGGTGGGCCGCTGGTGGTGGTGCTGCCGGGCCCGCCGCGGGAGCTGCAGGGGATGTGGCCCGCGGCACTGGCGTCGCCCGCGTCGGCGGAGCTGCTGGCGACCGTCCCGCCTGCGAACGCGCGGCTGCTGCGGTTCTTCGGGCTGCCGGAGTCGGAGATCGCGGCGACGTTGCGGGAGGTCGAGGGCTCGCTGGACACCTCGGGCGTCGAGGTGGGGACGTGCCTGCGGCGGTCGGAGCTGGAGGTCGACCTGCGGCCCCGGCCGGGCGCGGAGGCCGCGGCCGAGACGCTGGCCGGGCTGCTCGTGGAGCGGCACGCCCGCAACCTGGTGTCGGCGGAGGGCACGACGGTCGACGAGCTGGTGGCGCAGGCCCTGCTGGACGCCGGGTTCACGGTCGCGACGGGGGAGTCCTGCACGGGGGGGCTGCTGGCGGGGCGGTTGGTCGACCGGGCGGGGTCGTCGGCCTATGTTGCGGGCGGCGTCGTCGCCTACTCGAACGAGGCGAAGACGTCGCTGCTCGGGGTGCCGGCGGAGATGATCGCGGTGCACGGCGCGGTGTCGCCGGAGGTGGCGCGGGCGCTGGCCGACGGGGCACGGGACCGTTTCGGGGCCGACGTGGGCGTGGGCATCACCGGGGTCGCGGGTCCGGGTGGGGGCACGGAGGCGAAGCCGGTGGGGTACGTCTGCTTCTGCGTGACGACGGCCGACGGCACGGTCCTGGCGCGCGATCCGCGGCTGCGGGGCAGCCGGGCCGACATCCGGGAGCGGTCGGTGGACACGGCGATGCACCTGATCCTGCGGGCGGTGCGACCGCGCCCGTCGTGACGAGGAGAAGGGCGGTGACCGCCGAAGCGATCACCGCCCTTCTCAGGCGTCGGCCCCCGCCGCCGCCGGCGAGGGTGTGTCAGCGCGCCTGCTGAACACCCGAGTTGCTGTTGTTGGCGGCGTTCGCGTTCTGCAGCTGCGTGCCACCGAGGTTGAGGATGTTGCCGACGTTCAGCGCCGGTGAGATGTCGGCGTCGATGCCGATCAGCTTCGGGCCCTGCACGGCGGTCTGGTCGCCGCCGTCGTTGCCGCCGCGGTGGTGGCGGCCGCCGCGGCGGTCGTCGTCGCCGCTCTGGTGCCGGCCGGAGGCGACCTGCTGGACACCCGAGTTGGTGTTGTTAGTGGCCTCGGCGTTCTGGATCTGAGTGCCGCCGACGTTGCCGATGTTGCCGACGTTCGCGGCCGGGTTCACGCCCACCAGCGCGGAGACGACGTCTCCTGCCTGGAAGGCGCCCTGGCCGCCGTCGCCGCAGCCGAACTGCTGGATGCCGGAGTTGGTGTTGTTGTTCGCCTGGGCGTTCTGCGCCTGGGTGCCGAACAGGTTGAGGATGTTGCCGACGTTGAGGGCCGGGTTCACCGCGGCGGTGACGTCGGCGAGGCCGCCGCCCTGCGCGGCGGTCTGCGAGCCGTCGCAGTCGTCGCCGCGGCCGCCGCCGTTGCCGCCGCCGTCGTGACCGCCACCGTCGTGACCGCCGTGGCCGCCACCGTCGTGACCGCCGTGGCCGCCGCCGTTGTGGCCGCCGCCGTTGCCGTGACCGCCGTGACCGCCGCTGTCGCCTGCGAACGCGACGCCCGGAACGCCGAGGACGAGCGGCAGGGCGATGACGGCACCGACGGCGGCGCGGCGGGCGGTCTTGGTGATCTGCATCCGACGTTCTCCTCGTGATCTCGCATCACCGGTCGTTCCGCGTCCGACCGTTCGTCCATTGTGGACGAACGTGGGAGTTCGGTGTCGCGGTCGGCTCCGGTGGGGGAAGGGCGGTGAGTATCACCGCGTCGATCACTCCAACGAGGGCCACTCGAAGGGGTTACGAGATCTGCTCGACTATGACCCAGGTCACTCTACCTCTGATGGAATCGGACATCTCGACGACTTCTCGACACGTACGGTGACGCGACGAGAGGCGTGCGATCACTGAAAGTGATGCTCACTCGCGGCCAGGGCGCGTGAGATGCCGCGGGCGGTGGCGCGGACGGCGGGCACGAACGAGTGCGGGTTCGTGCCGTCCGACGGGACCACGACGGACAGTGCCGCCACCACGTCACCGTTCGGGCCCCGCACCGGCGCCGCGACGCTGAGCGAGATCAGCTCGATCTGACCGTCGCTGATCGCGACCCCGGTGGTGCGGACGTCGGCGAGCATCCGGCGCAGCTCGGCCGGGTCACACACCGTCTTCGCCGTGTAGCGCCGCAGCGGTGCCGCCAGCACCCGTTCGCGCAGCCCGGGGTCGGCGTGAGCGAGGAGCACCAGGCCGACGCCCGTCGCGTGCAGCGGCAGCCGCCCCCCGACGCGGGTGAACACGTGTACCGACGACCGGCCGGCCAGCCGCTCGACGTACACGACCTCCGTGCCGTCGAGCACCGCGAGCTGGACGTTCTGCCGCGTCACCTCGTAGAGGTCCTCCAGGAACGGCATCGCGGTCTCGCGCAGCCCCAGGCCCCGCGGGGCCAGCGCGGCGACCTCCCACAACCGCAGGCCCACGTGGTAGCGGCCGTCGTCGCCGCGTTCGAGCGCACCCCACGCCGTCAGCTCGCCGACGAGGCGGTGCGCGGTGCTCAACGGCAGCCCCGCGCGGGCGGCCAGCTCGGACAGCGTGAGCCGCGGCCGGTCGGCGCTGAACGCCGCCAGCACGTCGAGGACTCGCGCGGTCACCGTCGGCACCCGTCCATCCTTCCGTTCAGCGGAAGCGCGGTCGAGTCGGGAGCGCACGGACACCAGGCTCGGGCGGATGCGGACCCAGGTCGGGATCGTCGGCGCCGGGCCCGCCGGCCTGCTGCTGTCGCACCTGCTGGCCCGGCGAGGCGTCGACTCGGTGGTGGTCGAGGCCCGCGGCCGCACCTACGTCGAGCAACGGGTGCGCGCCGGTGTCCTCGAGCACCCGACCGCCGAGCTGCTGCGCGCCGAGGAGGTCGGCGACCGGATGGACGCCCAGGGCATGCCCCACGACGGCATCTCCCTGCTGTTCGACGACACGCTGCACCGCATCGACTTCGCCGACCTCGTCGGTCGCGGCATCGTCGTCTACGGGCAGCAGGAGGTCGTGAAGGACCTGATCGCCGCCCGGCTGCGCGACGGCGGCACGATCGAGTTCGAGGCCGCCGACGTCGCCCTGCACAACCTCACCACCGACCGGCCCTCGATCACCTTCACCGACACCGCCGGCATCGTCCGCGAGCTCGAGTGCGACGTCGTCGCCGGCTGCGACGGCTTCCACGGCGTCAGCCGCCGCGCCTTCGCCCCGACCGTCGTCGAGCGCACCCACCCGTTCGGCTGGCTCGGCGTCCTCGCGAAGGCCGCACCCACTCGCGACGAGCTCGTCTACTCGGGCTCCGACCGCGGGTTCGCTCTCTACTCGATGCGCAGCCCCGAGGTCACCCGTCTCTACCTGCAGGTTCCCGCCGACGAGGACGCCGCGCGCTGGTCGGATGCGCGGATCTGGGACGAGCTGGGCGCGCGGCTGGCCGGTCTGGCGATCAACGAGGGCCCGTTCGTGGAGCGGCCGTCGGTCACCGGGATGCGCAGCATGGTCGCCGAACCCATGCGGCACGGCCGGCTGTTCCTCGCGGGCGACGCCGCCCACATCGTCCCGCCGACCGGCGCGAAGGGCATGAACCTCGCGGTCGCCGACGTCGCCGTCCTCGCCGACGCGCTCGAGGACCTGCTGCGCCGCGGGTCGACGACGGGTGTGGACGCCTACTCCGCGACCTGTCTGCGCCGGGTGTGGCGGGCGGAGCACTTCTCCTCCTTCATGACGACGATGCTGCACCGCTACGGCCCCGACACCGAGCACGGCGACGCGTTCGGCCGCGCCCTGCAGCTCTCGCAGCTGCGCTACACGGTGTCGTCGCGGGCCGCGGCCACCAGCCTCGCCGAGAACTACACCGGACTGCCGCACGGAGGTCCCGCATGAGCCGCCCCGCCCCCTTCTCCCTCCCGCCCGACGGGACGCATCCGCCGCTGGCGTACTCCGCGTACCGCAGCGCCGGGCTGCGCGCGCCGGCGCAGCCACCGGTCCTGCTGCCGCATCGGCTCACCGAGGTCACCGGCCCGCTGCTGGGTGCCGACCGCATCGGCCCGTCGGACCACGACCTCACCACCCAGCACGCCGGCGAGCCGATCGGGCAGCGCATCGTCGTCTCCGGGCGGGTTCTCGACTCCGACGGCCGCCCGGTGCCCGACACCCTCGTCGAGGTCTGGCAGGCCAACGCCGCGGGCCGCTACGCCCACGCCCGCGACAACTGGCCCGCCCCGCTCGACCCGAACTTCACCGGCGGCGGCCGGGTGCTCACCGACTCGACGGGCACCTGGTCGTTCACCACGATCCGCCCCGGCGCCTACCCGTGGGGCAACCACCACAACGCCTGGCGGCCCGCACACATCCACTTCTCGCTTTTCGGGACGTCGTTCGCCCAGCGCCTCGTCACGCAGATGTACTTCCCGGACGACCCGCTGTTCGGCCAGGACCCGATCTTCAACTCGGTGCCCGACGCCGACGCCCGGCAGCGGATGGTGTCGTCGTTCGACCTCGACGCGACCCGCGCCGAGTGGGCGCTCGCGTTCCGCTGGGACATCGTCCTGCGCGGCCGCGAGCAGACCCCGTTCGAGGAGCCCCACGATGACTGACCGGCCCGGCCTGACCCCGTCGCAGACCGTCGGCCCGTTCCTGTCGCTGGGCCTGCCCTGGCCCGACGGCCCCGACGTCGTGCCCGACGACACCCCCGGAGCGATCCACATCGGCGGCATCGTGTTCGACGGGGCCGGTGAGCCCGTGTTCGACGCGGTCGTCGAGACCTGGCAGGCCGACCCCGCTGGTCATTTCGACCATCCGGAGTCCTCGTCGCGCACGGGCTTCCGAGGGTTCGGCCGCTGCCCCACCGACGGAGACGGCCACTGGGAGATCCGCACGCTCAAACCCGGGCCCGTCGACGGGCAGGCGCCCCACGTCGACGTCAGCGTCTTCGCCCGTGGCCTCCTCGACCGCGTCGTCACGCGCATCTACTTCCCCGACGAGACCGCCGCCAACGCCGCCGACCCTGTCCTCGCCGCCGTCCCCGCCGCGCGGCGGGCGACCCTCGTCGCAGTCGACCACGGCCGCGGTGACCTGCGCTTCGACATCAGGTTGCAGGGCGACGGCGAGACGGTGTTCTTCACGGTCTGAGCCACCCGGACGGGTGTGATCCGACACCTCTCACAGGTGATCCACAGCTCGCACTGAGCGTGCCCCCGCCTGGGAATGGGAAAACTGTCATCGACGGTTGAACCGGGGGGAGGGCGACGATGGCGAACGGCGTGATCGAACAGGGCGGACGCGGACCGCGTCTGCACCTGCCGACGCCGCTGCCCGCCCTCACCCGCCGGATCGAGTGGCTGCGCCTGCAGCACCCGACGTTCGTCCAGCTCGCCCGGTTCGCGGTCGTCGGCGGCGCCGGGACGGGCCTCAACGCACTGATCTACCTCGCCATGCGGACGTGGATGTCGCCGGTCCCGGCCAACGTCGTCGCCCTGCTGCTGAGCACCGCACTCACGACGGAGCTCAACCGCCGCTTCACCTTCGACGGCGCCGATGCGCACCGCCTGCGGGCCTCGGTGCAGGACGTGGTCACCGTCGTCTTCTACGCGTTCTACTCCTCGGTGGTGCTCCTGCTGCTGGGGTGGCTGGCCCCGGGCGCCGGCGAGTGGGAGGAGGCCCTGACGGTCGCCGCCGCGAGCGTGCTCGGCGGCCTGCTGCGGTTCGTCGTGATGCGGTACTGGGTGTTCGCCCCCGTCTGTTCGGACGGGTCGGCGCACGCATGAGGTCGTCGGCGTCGGGAGCATGTCGAGGTACGTGATCGAGCGTGAGATCCCGGGTGCCGGGGACTGCTCCGCCGAGCAGCTGCAGGCCGTCGGCGCGAAGGGGCAACGAGGGCGACGTGGACGCGAGATCTACGCACGACCCCCTTTCCAGGGGCCGGGAAGGGTCGCGGAGAGACCCCGATCGCGGCGGGCGAGCAGGCCCGCGACCAGCGTCGCGAAGAGTGTCTGCAGTGTGTCGCCCAGCGGGAGCGCCAGCGCCGCGAGGGCGGGGTCGGCCTCGTAGGCGGACTTCATCGCCTCCGACGGGCAGGTGTGCGACCAGATCGCGCCCGCCGACATGACGACCGTCGCGGCCAGCGCGAGCGCGTCCTCCTCCAGCTCGGGCACGACCGCGCGCGCCACCTCGGCGAGCGCCATGACGTCGGCGAGTGCCTTCCTCTTGAAGTCGGCCGCGACCTCGGGCGACACGTTGTGCTCCAGGACCGAGGCCTGCGAGGCGAAGAGGTCGCACAGCACCGGCCGCTCCCGCAGTGAGGTCGCGAGCACCGCGGCGAGCCACTCGCCCCGGTCGGCGACGGTGGCGGGAGATTCCGCGCGGAGTGTGTCGAGCCATTCGGTGAACGCCGCGTGCAGCAGCTCCAGCAGGACCGCCTCGCGGGAGTCGAAGTAGCGCAACACGTTCGACTTCGCCAGGCCGACACGGCGGGCCAGCTCGTTGAGCGTCACGGCCGAGACCGGCATCTCGGTGAGCATCGCCGACGCCGCGTCGAGGATCGAGCGCCGGCGTTCCTCGCGCTGCTCGGCGCTGCGGGCCCGCTGGAACGTCATGCGTCACAGATTACAGACCGATGGTTCGTTGCGTGACGGACCGGCGGTCTGTTAGCGTCGGCCGCACTAAGAGACCGACGGTCTGAAAGAGGGTTCCTCATGTACGTCGTCCCCGACCAGAGCGGCCGGCGCATCGTCGTCACCGGCGCCAACAGCGGTACCGGTCGCGAGGCCATGGGAGCGGCGCCGGTGGAGCCCCGTGCGGTCCTACGCCCAGTCCAAGCTCGCCGACATGTTGATGTCCCAGCAGCTCGCCGACCTCGCCCGCCGCCGCGGCTGGGCACTGCGCAGCACCTGCGCGCACCCCGGCCACACCCGCACCAACCTGCAGGCTGCCGGCGCGAGCCTCGGCGACGGCAAGCCCTCCCGGCTCGCCACCGCTCCCGGGTTCGTGCCGTCGCAGGACGTCTCCATCGGTGCCGAGCCGCTGCTCTACGCCATCGCCGACCCTGCTGCGCACAACGGTGGCTACTGGGGACCCGGAGGCCTGTTCGGTCTCACCGGGGAGACCGGCCCCGCCAGGCTGCCCCGCCGCGGCTGCGACCTCGCCGTCGCCTCCCGGCTCTGGGACGAGGCGGAGCGCCTGACGAACGTGACCCTGCCCGTGGACGTGCCTGGTCCTCGAACAACGGTGCCGCTCACGGACCGGGCTCTGTGACGCGTCACCTGGATCTCGGGTGAGGGCCTCGCGACCCGGGCAGCGCGGTCGGCCGGTCCGGGAGGAGATGCCCGGCCAGACCGCAGGCCGCCGCCTCACCGAGGCTGACCAGCTCGTCCGGGTCGTCGCGCAGGGCCTGGACGAGGATGAGGGCGGCGAGGGAGCGGCTGTTGCGGCTGCGAACCAGCCGGGCCCGGTGCCCGTCGGCGGGCCCGACGAACGCCCGGGCCCCGGAGTCGTCGGCGCACCACCCGGCGCGGACGGTCCAGGGGCCGTTCGCGGGCGCGGGGCGGCGGGCGAGCACCACGTCGTCGTCGTCCGGGTCGGACCGGCAGTCCAGCCCGGCCCTGCGGACGATCTCGGCAACGAGCTCGAGCGCTCGCGTCGCGCGCAGATCCGTCGTCCCGGTTCCGGTCCGGGCGACACTCGTCGTCGTCACCTCACACCGCCCGGCCGGACGCGCTCCGGGCCCTGCGCAGGCCCCTCACGGTGGGCCGGTCTCGGACCGTCCCCGGCGCAGGCACGACGAGGACGGGGCAGCAGGCGTAGCGGACGCACCGACGGGGCGTGGGCGGCATGGCGCGGCGTCGAGGACGGCCGCCGCCGAGGACCAGCACGTCGGACTCCCGAAGGGTGAGGCCGGTCGACCGGCGCTCGGGTTGCCCTCGAGGACCAGGGGCCGCCAGTACCGGGGTGAGGTCCTCCACGGTTGCCCCGAGGTGCACCGCGTCGCGACCGCTGGTGAGGTCGACGGCGGAGCGCCGCGCGTGCAGACACCGCTGACACCGGCGACCACCCGTCTGTCCACGCCCGCCACCGTCACGGTCCTCTCGTCCTCGGAGCCCAGGCCGACATCGGCGGCAACCGTACGGCGGCCGGATACCGGCCCCTCGTCCCGAATGACTCCCACCTCGGCCTCGAGACCCACGATGCCCGGTCGCGGTGGCAGCGGCACCGGAGCCGCCCCGCCAACAACTCGTCGCCCACGTTGCCGGGCCCTGGCAATGTGTTCGGCCCGTCCCGAGGACGACTACGCGTCACTCCGGTGGTGCGGGGGCGGGCAGCTCGGACTGCGGCCAGCCCAGCAACCGGGCTCCCAGGACGGCGGCCTGCACCGTGAACCGCTGGGCGGGATCGGCCGGGTCGTAGCCGGTGAGCTCGGAGATCCGTTCGAGTCGGTAGGTGATCGCGCGCACGGACAGGTGCAGCCGGCGCGCCGTCTCGGTGACGACGCAGCCCGTGGCGAAGTACGCGTCCAGTGTGGCGAGCAGCGGAGCCGCGCCACCGCGTGCCCTGGCCAACGGGCTCACGACGGTGTGCACGAGGTCGGTGATTGCGGGCTGGTCGCGCAGCAGGACCCGGTAGATCAGCAGGTCCTCGGCCCGGACGACGGGGACGTCGAGCTGCAGCCGCATCGCCATTCCCAGCGCTTCGCGGGCCTCCTCGTAGGAGCGTGCGATGCCGTAGCTGCCGGGGTGCGGCCTGCCGACGGCGATCCGCCAGGGGCCGCCCCGCGGCGCCCGGCCCAGCTCGGCCCGCATCAGCTCGCCCAGCTCCCGCGGCGGGCCGGAGGCGTGCGCGGCGGCGACTGGGGCTGCCGGAGCGACGACGACGATGCTGCCGTCCTTGGTCGCGACCAGCACGTCGCGGTCGCCGATGCCCTGCACGACAGCGCGTTCGAGGCTGCTCAGGGCCATCTCGGTGTCCACGAGGCGGCCTGTCGGTGCGGCCAGGGCGACCTGGTGGGGCTGGGCCATGTCGAGCCCGAACGGCTCGGCCCGCTCGACCAGAGCCCCGACGTCGGCGTCCCCGCGAAGCAGGTCCTCGATGAGCTCACGGCGCAGGGTCTCCTCGCTGCGCATCATGTCGCGCCGCGCCGCGGTGTAGCCCTCCGCCAGGCTGGCGACGGCGCGGTCGACCGCGCGCATGACGGCCTCTGCTGCGGTCGCGGTGGTCGCGCTGTCGGGGAAGCGCACCACCCTGGGCAGTTCGCGCCACAACCGCCACGCCGCGGACAGGTACAGCTGCACGGCATGGCCCGCCGAGACACCGAGCTCGGCGGCCCGCCGCCCGTTGTGCCCGACGGCGTCGAGCTCGGCCCGCTCCGGGCGCCGCCCGCTCGTCGCGGCCTGGGCCAGCACGGAGAGGAACCCCCCGAGGAGCTCGACGGGCACGCCGCCGGCGTCGCGACCGGCTTCCTGGGCCACGCGCTGCAGCCACTCGTCGTCGGTGGGGCGGACGCGCCGGTCACGCGGGCCGGACCCCCGTCCGGATGGATTGGCCATCGGTCCTCACTCCTCGCCCCACGTGCCAGTGCGCCGGTCTGCGCCGGTCTGCCGGGACCCGGCAATGGTGGCGGGCCGGGGCCGCATCGCCATGGCGGGGTGGGCGAGTGGCGGACAGTGCCACGGCCGGCGCCGTCGGAGGACGACGCCGGCCGCAGCGGGCACGCGCGCACCCGTGCTGTGCCGTGGGTGGCGCGATGTGGTCAGCCGGGAAGCTGTCCGCCTCCGGACGACGTCTCCGGCTGGTACGGGACCGCGCGGAGCAGGGTGAGCTCCATCGGCTTCCCCTCGGGCAGCGAGTAGCCGACCGAGTCGCCCTGCTTCTTGCCGATCAGCGCGGCCCCGAGCGGGGAGTCGGGCGAGCAGGTCATCAGGCCGGCCCGGTAAGCACCCTCCTCGTTGTGGGCGAGCAGGAACGTCTCCACCTCCCGGTCGTCCTCGTAGCGGACGGTCAGCACCATCCCGGGCTCGGCGACACCGTCGTCGGGCGGGTTCTGGCCCACCACGGGGTTCTGCAGGAGCTCCTGCAGTTTGCGGATGCGGCTCTCGCGTTCCCGGCGTGCGGTCAGCTGCTCGTCGCTGTACTGATCGGTGCCCTCGCCCACGAACCCTTCTGCCGCCCGACCGCCCGAACCGTCGGCACGTTGCCGCAGCAGTTCCGTGAGCTCGGCCTTCAGCCGCTCGTAGGCGCTCTCGGCCAACCACACCTGGGTCTCGGTCATCGGTTTCCATTCCTCGAGAAGCGCGTCGGAAAAGGGTCCGTCGCGCGCCGACGCAGCAGCGTTGTCCGCGGGAGACGCGGACGAGCATGTCCTGGGGGTATGCCCCGGGTCGGCGATCGCGACCTGCGGACCCGGTGCCACGACCATTCCGTCCTTCTCGGCCGTCGGCGTCCGGGTAGCCCGCATCGCCGCGAACGTCGATGTGGCCACATGTACCACAATTGCGCGTGGGGGCCATGACATTGCCGATTCCCGGAAATGGACCGCACCCCTAGATTGCAGACCGCCGGCCTTTCCCGAAGCGCCAGTTGCCCGCTGTCACTGCATCCGCCCCACATTTCCGCGAGCATTCCGCGGGCGACCGCTGCGCGCTCCGCATCCCGGACCGGGGTCAGCCGACGTCGGAGAGATCACCCCAGAGATCGAGCAACGCCGCACGGCGCGAGCGTCGGTCGAGGCCGCGCAGGTCGGCGATGCCACGCTCGGTCACCACGATCTCGACGTCGTGCGAGGCCGTCGTGACCGGCCGGGACAGCCGCGACACCAGCGTCGGACGGTCGCGGTGCCGGCTGGCCAGCGCGATCACCGAGAGCCCGCCGACGCTGCGCGCACCGGCGGCGGCGAAGTCGGGGTGGCCGCCGATGAGCCCGGTGGTCCGGTCGCCGATTCCCTCGACGTTGATCTGGCCGTCGACGTCGATCTCCAGCGCCGCGTTGAGCGCGACGAGCGGCGGCAGGTCGGCGGAGGAGAGCCGCCCGACGTCGTGGGTGACCTCGACGGGATGCAGCAGCCGGCGGCCGTCGGCCCACTCGTGCAGGCGGCGGGTGCCGATGAGGTAGGCGCACACGGGATCGCCGAGGAGCAGGCCCGCGGCGTCGAGGTCGACGACGGGTTCGGGCAGCAGCCCGGAGTCGACCCGGACCGGGACGCGCAGCGCCGCCACCATCGCGGCCGCGAGACGCCCGGGCCCGACCTGCACGCGCGCCCCCTCCGGCACCAGCCCGGCGACGTGGGCGGCGATCGCGACGTCGTCGGCCGTCGGGGCGGGGGTGCGGATCTCGGCGGGGCCGGACGCCCGGTCCTGCGACTCCGCGACGACGGTGATCGCGGCGTCCGGGAGCGGGGGACCGGCGTCGGAGTGCGGGGCGGTGTGCGACACCAGCGCGGCGACGGGGACGCCCGCGTCGATCAGCCGCCGCGTCCAGCCGGCGTCACCGGCCATGCGGAATCCGTCGGGATCGCGCACGAGCGTCGCGACGACCAGGTCGGGCCGCAGCGGGCCCGCGAGCAGCGACGGCACCGCCGAGAGCCGCGACGGCGTGAAGCGGACGGTCCCGGCGTCGATCCCCGCCCGTAGGGCCGGCCCCCCGGCGATGCAGACGACGTCGGCGAACGCGGTGACGTCGAGATCCGGGGCGGGCGCGGGGTGCCAGCCCACGACGAGCCGGACGTCGCCCGCAGCGGCCGCGGCGCGCGACAGCTCGGCGTGCAACAGGTGCGGGGAGCTCGTGCCGTCGGCGAGCGCGATGCGCATCCCCGGACGGACGAGGTCGGTGAGGGCGACGTCGGCCACCACCCGATTCGATCACAGCGCAGGCGCGGATCGGGGCCTAGATTCGGAGACATGGCTGACACCGGCGCGTTCGTCCGCGCCCCGCTCGGAGTGCAGGAACGGATCACGGCGGACGGCTCGTCGCCGTGGCCGGTGGAGGCGGGCCGCTACCGGCTCGTCGCCGCGCGGGCGTGCCCCTGGGCGAACCGCACGGTGATCGTTCGGCGCCTCCTCGGGCTGGAGGACGCCTTCTCCATGGGGATCGCGGGCCCGCTGCACGACGAGCGCAGCTGGCGCTTCCACAACGACCCCGACGACAAGGACCCCGTGCTGGGCATCGAGTACCTGGGCGAGGCCTACCGCGCCGCCGATCCCGACTACTCCGCCGGCATCACCGTGCCCGCGATGGTGGAGGTCGCGAGCGGCAAGGTCGTCAGCAACGACTTCGCGAACATGACGCTCGACTTCTCCACCCAGTGGACGGCGCTGCACCGCGACGGCGCCCCCGACCTCTATCCGGAGCCGCTGCGCGCCGAGATCGACGAGGTCGACGAGGCCGTGTTCCACGACGTCAACAACGGCGTCTACAAATGCGGGTTCGCACGCAGCCAGGAGGCCTACGACGCGGCGTACACCGCCCTGTTCAGGCGGCTGGACCTGCTGGCCGACCGGCTCGCGGGGCAGCGCTACCTCGTCGGCGACACCATCACCGAGGCCGACGTCCGGCTGTGGGTCACGCTGGTGCGCTTCGACGCCGTCTACCACGGCCACTTCAAGTGCAACCGGCAGAAGCTCTCGGAGATGCCGGTGCTGTGGGCCTACGCCCGGGACCTGTTCCAGACGCCCGGCTTCGGCGACACGATCGACTTCGAGCAGATCAAGCAGCACTACTACGGCGTGCACCACACGGTGAACCCGTCGGGCGTCGTGCCCTTGGGGCCGGACGTGCGCAACTGGCTCGACCCCCACGACCGCGGCGAGCTCGGCGGCCGTCCGTTCGGCGACGGCACCCCGCCCGGCCCGGTCCGGGAGGGCGAGCGGGTGCCGCCGCTCTCGTAGCGGACACGCCCACGTCCGTGGCCCGGATCGCCGTCCGCCGACGCGCCTGGGACGATCGGTGACGATGTCCTCGCGCCGATCGCCCCGCAGCCTGCGCACCGTCGTCCCCGTGCTCGTCGGGCTGATCGCGGGCTCGGTGCTCGCCGGGGTCGGGGTGGCGGCCACGGGCGCCGGAGGCGGCCCGAGCCTGACGTCGCAGGTCGTGTCGACGACCCCGCAGCCGTCCACCGCCGCCGCGCCACCGGCCGAGGCACAGCCGGATGCCTCCTCGTGCGCGCCGACGGTCGCCGCGATGTCGACGCGCGACCGCCTCGCCCAGCGTGTGATGGTCGGGGTCGACGCGTCGAGCCCGGCCTCGGTCGTCGCAACCGTGAAGGCCTCCCACGTCGGCGGCATCTTCATCGGCGGCAACGCGAGCGCCCTGCTGCAGAACGACGCCCTCGCCGCCGTGCAGGAGGCGTCCCCGGTGTCGGTGGCCGTCGCGGTCGACGACGAGGGCGGCCGCGTCCAGCGCATCGACGCCCTCGACGGCTCGCTGCCCAGCGCCCGCACGATGGCGAGGACGAAGACGCCCGAGCAGGTCCGCGCCCTCGCGAAGACACGGGCCGAGCAGCTGAAGGCGCGCGGAGTGACGCTCGACTTCGCCCCTGACGCCGACGTCAGCGACCAGCCGGCGAACGCGGTGATCGGCGACCGCTCGTTCTCGAACGACCCCGCCGTCGTCGCCGAGTACGCGCAGGCGTTCGCCCAGGGCCTCGAGGACGGCGGTATCGGCGGCGTCCTCAAGCACTTCCCGGGGCACGGGCACTCGACGGGCGACTCGCACAAGGGCCGGGTCAGCGTCCCGCCGCTCGACCAGCTCCGCAAGGCCGACCTGCTCCCGTACGCCGACCTCGTCGGCCCCGGCAAGCCGTTGCACAGCACCCGGATCGGGGTGATGGTCGGTCACCTCGACGTCCCCGGCCTGGCCACCGACCTGCCCGCGACGCTGACCCCGGCCGTCTACCGGCTGCTGCGCGACGACTACGGGTTCGACGGCATGGTCGTCACCGACGACCTGGGCGCCATGAAGGCCATCTCCGCGCAGTTCACGGTGCCGCAGGCCACGGTGAAGGCGCTGGCGGCGGGCGCGGACATGGCGCTGTCGTCCAACGTCACCTCGCCCGGCCCGGTGATCGACGCGCTGGAGAAGGCCCTGGCCGACGGCACGATCAGCGCCGCCGACAACGACGCCGCCGTCGCCCGCATCCTGACGAACAAGGGCCTCTGCGGCTGACGCCCCCCGAGTTGCAGGAACGGCACTTTCCCGCAACCGGGCTGCGGGAAAGTGCCGTTCCTGCACTCGGCGGGGCAGGGCGCTACGAGCGCAACGCCTTCGCCATGCCGCGCTGGACGGCGTCGGCGAGGTAGGGGCGCAGCTGGGAGGGCGGGACGATCCGGTCGACCGAGCCGACCTGCTGGGCCCGCTCGATGCTGTGCTTCGCGTCGAACTCCTCGGCCACCTGCCCCAGCTTCACCGACCGGACCTGGCCCCGCAGCGTCGCGAGCTCCGCACGCAGCCGGGCGACCTCGGTCTGCACGCCGCTCTCGACGGCGTCGGCCAGCGTCGCCTCCAGTTCGGCGACGCCCGGGTCGGCGGCGGTGCGCCGGTTGACCTCCCCGGAGAAGACGACCGCGGCCGCGGGGGCGCCGCCGAGCACCGAAGCGTAGGAGCCCTCGATGGCGGCTACCTCCATGTTGTCGTTCAGCGTCTTGGAGAAGACGACGAACGCACCGCCGTGGTAGCGCGACACGACGCAGAACACGATGGGCCCGTCGAAGTTGACGACGGCCCGCCCGATCTCGGCGCCGTACTCCAGCTGCAGGCCGCGCAACGACTCGGGTGAGCCGTCGAAGCCCGACAGGTTGGCGAGCACCACGACGGGCCGGTTGCCGCTGGCGGCGTTGATGGCGCGGGCCATCTTCTTCGACGACCGCGGGAACAGGGTGCCCGCGGTCCACTGCGACGGGCCGTCGACGGGGGACAAGCCGCGCCGGGCGAGCGGCCGGGACTCGATGCCCAGCAGCGCGATCGGCTGGCCGCCGAGGTGGGCGTCGAGCGCGACGACCGACTCGGCGTCGTGCATGTCGACCCAGCGCTCCAGCGTGGGGTGGTCGGCGTCGGCGACCCCGTGCAGCAGCGAGCGGATGTCGAAGGGCTTCTTGCGTTCCCGGTTCGTCGCTGGTGAGAACACCTCGCCGAGGGTGGTGAAGTCGCAGCCGGCGCCGCTGTGCGGGGACCTGCTGATGTCGCGCTCCACCGGGTCGGCGGACGGGGCGGGCCGCGGGAACCGCTCGCCGGGTGCCTTGTAGGCGTGGGCGTAGTGGGCGAGCAGCACGTCGACGGCCCCGGACAGGTCGGGCGCCCAGTACTGCGCCTGCCCGTTGGGGCCCATGATCCGGTCGTAGCCGCCGATGCCGAAGTTGTCCTCGGCGGAGACGCCACCGGAGTAGTCGAGCGACTGCTTGCCGGTGAGCACCATCGCGGAGTCCGGTGTCATGACCAGGATGCCCTTGGTGTGCATGAGCATCGTGGCCTCGGCGTTCCAGTACGGCTGGGCGCCGACGTTGATGCCGGTGACGACGACGTTGATCTCCCCGCCGTCCTGGGTGAACTCGACGATCGCCCGCAGCGCGCGCGAGATCCAGTCCATGTTCTCGACGCCGGAGTCCATCGCGATCTTGGCGCCGGCCGAGACGGCGAACCACTCGACGGGGGCGTCGAGGCGCCGGGCCAGGTCGATCGCGGCGACGACGCGCGCGCACTCGGGTTCGGCGAGCGCGCCGAGGGCCTTGGTCGGGTCGCCGATGAGCACGACCCGGGTCATTCCCTCGGGGTAGCGGGCGGTCGCGGTGGTGACGACGCCGAGCACCAGGTTGGCGCTGTTGCCGCCGGGTGCGCGGTCGACGGGCACGGCGGCCGTGCCGGTGTCGTCGAGGTCGTACTCGACGAACCGGCCGGGGGTGCCGGCGGCGTCGGGGTTGCGGGTCACCAGCGGAACCAGCTCGTAGGGATACACCGCGCCGCGGCGCCGGGCCCGGATGACCTTCTGGGTGTAGGCGTCGAGCTCGCGCAGCGGCAGCGTCGGCGGCTCGGTGACGCGCAGCGTGAGGCCGGCGCCCGGCGGGCGCGACATCCGCAGCATGAGCTCGCGGGTGCCGCCGTCGGGCAGGCTCGTCCGGAACTGGACGAGGACCTGTTCGAGGCCGAGCCCGTCGGTGCGCGGCGCCAGCGACCGGACGACGGCGTCGAGCTCCTCGAACGGGACGTCGACGACCGGCCACACGTAGAGCAGCAGCCGGTTCCAGTCGAGCTTGGCCGCGCGGGGGTCCGACGAGCGGGCGGCGCGCATGCTGTCGAGGCAGGCGTCGAGGGTCCGCTCCAGCTCGGGGATGCCGGTGATGCGGCCGGCGTCGTCGCGGACCAGGGTGAGGGCGCGGACGTCGGCGAGCGCGATGAGGCGCTGGTCCTCGGGCATGGTGCGGCCCTGGGCGCGGAACAGGTGCACGTCGACGGCCGACGGGAGCCGGGTGAGCTCGAAGCCGGACAGCCGCCACAGCCCGAGCCGTTCGGCGACCATCGGGTGCAGGCCGCGGAGGGTGCGGTCCTCGACGGGCCGGCCCTCGGGGCCGCCGCGGAACGTGAACCACATGGTGGTGCCGTTGCCGTCGCCGTCCGCGCGCCGTACCGCGACGGCGACCCGGCCGACCGCGTGCGGGATGGTGCCGACCTTCTCGGCGATCCGGCTGGCGCGGGCGTCCGGGTCGACTCCCGCGGAGTCGTCGGAGGTGACGTAGAGGTCGATCAGGGCGGTCCGGCCGGGCGGCAGCGTCGCGACCATCTTGTTGAGGTCGGTGGAGACGGCCGCGGGCGCGTCGGAGCCCGGGTCGTCGGTGCCGGCGCGGCCGCTGGCGACGGTCGCGAGGATCGTGAAGTCGTGTCCGTCGGCGTCGTAGGCAGCGGTGAGCACGGGGCGTCCGCCGTGGTTGACGATCCGCACCGGGCCCGTCTGCCGGATCCGGTAGTAGCGGCGCGTCATCACCTCGAGCATCGCGCCGTGCTGGTCCTCGGTGAACACCTCGAGGATCGGCTCGCCCGCGGCGACGATGCGGTCGATCTCCGCGGCGCGCTCGGGTCCGTCGGCGGGCAGCGCCGCGAGCCGCTCCGCGACCTCGGCCTGCACCGCGTGGCGGGTCGCGGTGATGCGCGGGGCGTCGAACAGCCGGTGCCGGACCTGCCGCGCCACGTCACCGATCAGCGGGAACCGCAGCTGGGTGGCGGTGACGAGGTTGTCGAGCATCTGCCGGTAGGAGTCGCGGGCGTCGGCGGGCAGCGTGGCGTGCTGCAGCCGCCAGCGCAGCAGTTCCGCGAGCACCGAGGCCTGCGCCGCGGCGCGGCGGTGCGCCAGGAAGATTCGGTAGAGCGCCGGCCCGAGGTCGGACGAGGCCTCCAGGTCGGTGACGCCGTGGTGCGCGAGCGCGCGGCGCAGCCGGACCCGGAACGACTCGGGCAGGCCCTCGGCGTCGGCGTCGCGCGAGCGCAGGTAGGCGTAGAGGAACTCCTGCGGGTTGCGGGAGGCCTCGGCGTCGACGGTGGTGCCGTCGGGGGACGGCCCGTCGGCGACGCGGCGGTTGCGCGACAACGCCGACAGGTCGGCGAAGATCTGCAGGATGCCGGCCTCGGCGGCGAGGGCGCGCGGGTCGTCGTCGGGAAGCTCCTCGCGGGCGGCGGCGAGGCGCGCCAGCAGCGGGCGGGCCTCACGCTCGTCGACGTCGAAGCCCAGCACCAGCGAGCGCAGCGCGGCCAGGGCGTCGAGGGCACGGGTGGTGGCGTCGGCGGTGGCGATCGCGTCGCCGAACGCGGAGAGGTCGACGCGGTCGCTCGCCTCCCCGGCGCCGTCGCCGGACTCGTCGGGCTCCAGCCGGATCAGCTTGGTGCCGCCCTCGACCTGCGTGTTCGTGTCCACGAGGATCTCGGCGACGGTCCCGGACACGGGGGCGCGCAGCGCCGTCTCCAGCTTCATCGACTCGACGACGGCGAGCACGTCGCCCTCGGTCACGACGTCGCCCTCGGACACCGGGACGGCGACGACCATTGCGGGGGCGGGCGCGCGGACCATTCCGGCCTCGCCGCCGGAGATGCGGTGCACCGCACCGTCGACCTCGACGAGGTAGTCGGGTCCCTGTGCGACCGACAGCACCGAGTAGGTGCGCCCGGCCACGGTGAGCCGGCGCTCGAACCGGCCCGAGCGCTCGACGTCGACGTCGACGGCCTGCCGGTCGGTCATGCCGGGCGCGGCGGGCATGTCGAGCTCGACGCGGTAGCGCCGCGGCCGGGACCGGGCGACCCGCAGCCGGTAGGCCTCGCCGCCGGCGCGGACGTCGACCTGGTGCCAGGCCTCGTGCCCGACCTCCGGGCGGCCGCGCTCGGCCGAGAGGAACAACCGCTGCTGCTGCCGTTCGACGTGCGCGTCGTGCGCCTCGACCGCGGTGGCGAGCAGCGCGACGTCGAGGCGGCGCGGTGGGGTGTAGCCGTCGGCCATCATCGTGTCGAGCCACGTCGTGTCGAGCTCGCCGGTGATCACCTCGGGGCGCTCGAGCAGGTCGAGCAGGAACGCCTTGTTGGTGGTGCCGCCGTCGATCACCGCGGCGGTCTGGCGCAGCGCGCGGGAGAGCCGGGCGCGGGCCTCGCCGCGGTCGCGGCCCCAGGCGATGACCTTGGCGATCATGGAGTCGAACTGGGACGGGATGACGTCGCCGGTGGCGACACCGGTGTCGACGCGCACGCCCGGCCCGCTCGGCAGCGCCAGGTGCTCGATGCGCCCCGGCGCGGGGGCGAAACCGCGGTCGGGGTCCTCGGCGGTGAGCCGGGCCTCGATGGCGTGCCCGCGCGGCGGCGGCGCCGACGGGGCGACCTCGGCGAGCGTGCCGCCCGCGGCGACGTGCAGCTGCAGCTTCACGATGTCGACGCCGGTGGTGGCCTCGGTGACGCAGTGCTCGACCTGCAGGCGGGTGTTGACCTCGAGGAACGACAGCAGCCGCTCCTTGGGTTCGTAGAGGAACTCCACGGTGCCGGCGTTGACGTAGCCGGCGGCCCGCACCAGCTCGGCGGCGGAGGACCGCAGCAGCTCCTCCTGCTCGGCGTCCAGCGCCGTCGACGCGGACTCCTCCAGGACCTTCTGGTTGCGACGCTGCACCGAGCAGTCGCGCACCCCGAGCGTCCAGACGTCGCCGGTGGCGTCGGCGACGACCTGCACCTCGACGTGGCGCCCGCCGCGGATCGCGCGCTCCAGGAACACCGTCGCGTCACCGGCGGTCTTCGACGCCTCGGACGACGCGCGGGTGAACGCCTCGTCGAGCTCGTCGGGCGACGGGACGTACCGGATGCCCCGCCCGCCGCCACCCGCGGTGGCCTTGACCATCAGCGGGTAGCCGATCGTCTCGGCGTGCCGGCGGGCCTCGGCCACGTCGGCCACCGGGCCGCCGCTCCACGCCGCCATCGGGACGCCGACCCGCGCGGCCAGCAGCTTCGACTCGATCTTGTCGCCCAGGCGGTGCATGACGTCGGACGCCGGGCCCACGAACGTGATGCCCAGCCGCTCGCACATCGCGACGAAGTCGGACTTCTCGGAGACGAACCCCCATCCGGGCCACACGGCGTCGGCGCCGGTCACGCGCAGCGCCCGCTCCAGCTCGGCGTAGTCGAGATAGGGGCTCGGGCCCAGGTGGTCGGGGTCGTCGGGCCCGATCAGGACGGACTCGTCGGACTCCCGGACGAACATCGCGCGCGCGTCCACCGCCGTGTGCACGGCGATCGTCGTCAGCGGTGTGCGGCCCTCGGCATTCCACTCGCGCACCGCGTTGATCAGCCGCATCGCGGGTTCTCCGCGGTTCACGACGGCCAGGCGCGTGAAGGGTCTGGTCCCTGGGTTCATGCAGCGATCATCCTCGGGCTCGTCCTCGTGGTGGTCGTCGCGGTCGGCGCGACGGGCGACCCTCGATGGCGTCCGGACGTCGTCGTCGGACGTCGTCGTCGGTCGTCGTCGACCGTGATGCTGCTATGGATCGTCGTGCCGCGGCACCCCGGCCCACCTACCTCACGTCGCTACCGGCCGGTATCCCCGTTCGGGCACGCCCGCCGACCCAATCCGATGTGACGGGCCTCGCACAACCGGCCGTGTGGGGGACACCGGGGCCGCCTACGCTGCGCCGGTGGCCCGTGTCTCGTACGTGACCGCCGCCGACGCCCCGTCCGAGACGGCGTCCGTGCTGGCGAAGCTCCCCGACCTCAACGTGTTCGCCATGGTCGCCAACGCGCCGACCGTGCTGCGGCCGTGGCTGCGCCTGGGTGGCACGCTGCTCAACGACCTCGCGATCGACCCGCTGCTGCGTGAGCTGGTGATCATGCAGGTCGGCAGGCTCGCCGCCCGCTACGAGTGGGACCAGCACGTCGGGATCGCGCGGGCCGCGGGTGCGACGGAGGAGCAGATCGCGGCCCTCGACCGTGGTGACGACGACGCCGCGTGCTTCGACGACACGCAGCGCGCGACGCTCGGCGTGGTCGCCGACCTCGTCCGTGACGGCGACGTGCCCGACGACCGGTACGCGGCGCTGGCCGCACGGCTCGACGACCGCCGCGTCGTCGAGGTCATGGTGCTGGCGGGCCACTACCTCGGGCTGGCCCGGATGATGACGGCGCTGCGCATCGACCCCGACGACGCCGCCGCGCTCGGCGCGATCCGCGCGAGCACCTGAGCGCGGCGTCCGTCAGCTCGACGCCGCGACCGCACCGGCCGCGGCGGCACCGCCCGCGGCCGCGGCGGCCTGCGAGTCCCACATGCAGATCACCACGGCGACGACGAAGACCTGCAACGGTGCGTCGAGGCCGGGCAGCTCGGCGACGGCTCCGCCGCGCCACGCGCTGAGCCGGCGGATCTCGCCGACCGGCGTCCCGTCGGGCCCCAGCAGCTCCTGCTCGCTGCTCCACATCGACGTCCGCCGGAACCGCATCGCGCGGCCGCGGGCGTCGGTGATCGTCCAGTCCTTGCGCCCCACCCGGTCGGCGACGGCGAGCGGTCCGGAGACCGCGCCGTCGGAGGCGAGGACGCGGGTCAGCTCGTAGCGGCCGCCCATCGTGCGGGCCTTCACCTCGAACTTCTGGCCGTCGTGCAGCGTGAAGGTCCCACCGCCGCGCCAGGTGTGGCTGTCGAACGTCGCGACCTGCCGCCCGTCGACGCTCACCTCGTAGCCCGACTTCCAGAACCCGGTCTTCTCCGCGACGACTGTCATGTCGCTCACCCCCTGCCGGAGAACTCCACCAAAACGGTCACCTCCCCGCAACAGCAGACCGTCCGGTCGGTCGGGAGGGTGCGCACCGCAGGGCGGGCGTGCATCATCACGGCGTGGACTTCGCCGAGGACGACGATCACCGCGCCATCCGTGAGGGGGTGCGCACCGTCTGCCGTGACTTCGGGGACGAGTACTGGCGCGCCTGCGACGCCGAGCACCGCTTCCCGTGGGACTTCTACAAAGCCATGGCCGAGGGCGGCTGGATCGGCATCGCGATCCCCGAGGAGTACGGCGGCGGCGGCCGCGGCATCACCGAGGCCTCGATCGTGCTGGAGGAGGTGGCCGCCTCCGGCGCGGGCATGAACGGCGCCAGCTCGATGCACCTGTCCGTGTTCGGGATGAACCCCGTCGTCAAGTTCGGCAGCGAGGAGATGCGCTCCACGTACCTGCCGCGTGTCGCGTCCGGGGACCTGCATGTCGCGTTCGGCGTCACCGAGCCCGACTCGGGCACCGACACCGCCTCGATCACGACGCGGGCCCGCCTCGACGGCGACCACTACGTCGTGCGGGGCCAGAAGGTGTGGACGTCCAAGGCGGGCGACTGCGAGAAGGTCCTGCTGCTGGTGCGCACCACACCGATCCAGGAGTGCGCCAAGCGCACCGACGGCATGACGCTGCTGCTGGCCGACCTGCAGGTGCCCGAGGTCGACATCACGCCCATCGCCAAGCTGGGCCGCAACGCCGTCGCCTCCAACGAGACCCGCTACGACGACCTGCGCGTCCCCGTCGCCGACCGCGTCGGGGAGGAGGGCAAGGGCTTCCGCTACCTCCTCGACGGGCTCAACCCCGAACGCATCCTGATCGCCGCCGAGGCCCTCGGGATCGGCCGCGTCTCGGTGCGCCGCGCCGTGGAGTACGCCAACGGACGCCAGGTCTTCGGCCGTCCGATCGGCAAGAACCAGGGCATCGCGTTCCCGCTGGCCGAGGCGCACATGAAGCTGCGCGCCGCGGAGCTGGCGGTTCGTGAGGCGTCGTGGCGCTACGACTGCGGACTGCCGTGCGGCGAGCAGGCCAACACCGCCAAGTACCTGGCGTCGGAGGCCGGGCACTTCGCCGCCGACCGCGCGATGCAGACCCACGGCGGGTTCGGCTACGCCTCCGAGTACGACGTCGGCCGGTGGTGGACCGAGTCGCGGCTGATGAAGATCGCCCCGATCTCGCAGGAGATGGTGCTCAACTACATCTCCGAGCACGTGCTGGGGCTGCCGCGGTCCTACTGACCACTAGGGTCGGGCCACGTGGAGATCCTGAGCAGCCGCGCGATCCTGCGGCCCGCCGATCCCGACGCCGCGCTGCGCTTCTACCGCGACGTCCTCGGCCTCGCGATCTTCCGCGAGTTCCCCGGCGGCACGGTGTTCTTCCTCGGCACGGGGTTCCTCGAGGTGTCCGCGCACGCCGCCGGGCCCGGCGCCGAGGGCTTCACCGCCGGCGGCGAGGGCGCGGGGCTGCGGCTGTGGCTGCAGGTCCGCGACCTGGCCGGCACGCACGCCGAGCTCGTCGGCAAGGGGGTGCGGGTGCTGCGCGAACCGCGCCGCGAGCCCTGGGGCCTCGACGAGATGTGGGTCGCCGACCCCGACGGCACCCGGATCGTCGTCGTCGAGGTGCCGCCCGAGCACCCGATCCGCCGGGACGTCCGCGCCGCGCGGACCCTGTGAGCGACCCCGACCTGCGAGTTCAGCCGGTCGCAGGCGGGTCGATCCATGCCTGCAGGAGCGGGCCGAGGCGGTCGACCAGTGCCGACGGCGGCTCCGCAGCCGTGGCGGGCGACGCGAGCAGCAGCCGCACCACCCCCAGGCCGATCAGCTGGGCGCACACCATCTCCGCGCGCAGCCGGGCGTCCGGGCCGTCGAGACGGTCCGCGAGCCGCGCGACGAGCCGCCGGTCCAGCTCCTCGACGATGCGCTCCCCGCCGGGCCGCGGTCCCGTCAGTACCACCCGCAGCAGGGGGTCGGCCTCGGCGCGGTCGTGCAGGTCGAGCAGCGTTGCGACCAGGTGCCGCCCCAGCGTCTCGTTCGGGGCGTCGAGCAGCGCGCCGGTCTCGGCCTCCAGATCGGACGCCGCGGTGAGCAGGCCCTCCTTGCTACCGAAGTACTTCACCAGCAGGGCGGCACTGACCTGGGCCTCCGCTGCGATCCCGCGCAACGTCGCCCCGGCGTAGCCGTGCACGGAGAAGTGTCGGCGGGCCGCCCGCAGCAACGCGTCGCGGGTGTCGGCGGCGCAACGGCGCTCGGTGGGGGCGACGACTCCGGCGGCGGTCACGCGGCCTTCAGCCCCGCCGTGGCGAGCGCGTCGTCGTGCAGCGGCTCGTGCTCGACGTTCGAGGGGGACGGGGTGAGCGCGGCCATGACCGTCGCGACGAGCGCCGCGCCCGCCGCGGCGGCGAAGACGATCGTGTAGACCTGCGGCGGCACCACGGTCCCGCCCGCGTGCACCGCCATCGCCGAGGTGATCGCCGCGATGACCGCGGTGCACATCGAGGTCCCCAGCTGGCGCATCAGGGTGTTGAGGCTGTTCGCCGCCGCCGTCTCGCTCTGCGGCACCGCCTGGATGACCAGCAGCGGCAGGGCCGAGTAGGCCATCGCGCAGCCGATCGAGGAGATCGTCGTCGCCAGGATCAGCATGGCGAGCTCGCTGGGACGCAGCGCCGTCCCGAGGTTCCCGACGAGCAGCAGCACGCCGCCCAGGACGAGCGTCGTCCGCGGGCCGCGCCATGCGGAGAGCCGCGCGGAGACGGGGGAGAGCAGCGCCATCGCGCCACCCAGCGGGAGCATCGCGATGCCCGCGCCGACGAGCGAGAGCCCGAACCCGTAGCCGGAGCTGGGGGCGGCCTGCATGATCTGCGACGTCATCACGAAGGCCGCGAACATGGCGAAGCCGACGAGGACCGTCGTCAGGTTCGTGAGCAGGACCGCGGGACGCGCCGTGACGCGCAGGTCGACGAGCGGGCCGTCGGTCCGGAGCTGGTGCCGCCCCCAGAGCGGGAAGATCACCACGGCCGCCGCGACCAGGCCCAGGACGGTCGGGCTGTGCCAGCCCCACTCGGAGCCCTTGGAGATCGCGAGCAGCAGGCACACCAGGCCGACGGTGACTCCGGCCGCGCCGACGACGTCGAACCGGCCACCGGAGCGCACCGATGACTCGGGGACGACCCGGCGCACGCCGAACACCAGCGCGAACCCGATCACGCCGACGCCCAGGAACAGCCAGCGCCACGACACCAGCTGCGCGACGATGCCCGTCAGCGGCAGCCCGACCGCGGCGCCGATGCCCAGCGACGAGCTCATCAGCGCGATGCCGCCGCCGACCTTCCCCTCCGGCAGCTCGTCGCGCATGATGCTGATCCCCAGCGCGATCACGCCGAACGACGCGCCCTGCAGCACCCGCCCGACCAGCATCAACGTCGGGCCCGGGGCGGCGGCGCAGAGCACCGAGCCGATCGAGACCAGCGTCAGCGACAGCAGGAGCATCCGGCGCTTGCCGTACATGTCGCCGAGGCGGCCGAGCACCGGCGCGGACACCGCACCGGCCACCAGCGTCGAGGTGATGAACCACGAGACCGTCGACGGGGTCGTGTCGAGCAGGCGCGGGAACAGCGGCAGCAGCGGTACGGCGAGCGTCTGGACGAGCGAGACGGCGAGGCCGCTCAGACACAGCAGGGCGATCACGACACCGGGCCGTGACCGAGGGGAGGCGGCGATCGCCACGGATGCTCCATTTCGGGTGAACACGAGTTCACCTCTACGAGAGCACGGCCCTCGCATCCCGCACAAGCCGAACCGGCCGCATGCGAACAACCTCACGCCCGGCGCAGCCGGCCGCCCGTTCCGGGTCACGAGCGACGTGTGGGGGCGCAGACGTCCCGCAGGCGGTGATCACGACGCTGCGGCGGGTGCGTCCGGGCGTGGTTCGAGCCCCGCCCCGCCGCGGAGTTCGACCCCGGACTCGTCCCGGCCATGATCGAGGCAGTCCGACGTCGAGCTCGGGGTGGGGCCGGTGGTCGCGCCGATCAGGGTGCGGGCCGCCGAGGCGACCGCCAGCGCGCCGACCACGACCAGCAGGGCGACCATCGCGATCCCGCCGACGAAGGCCGCCCCGCCGGCCCGTTCGAGTGCCGCGGCCATCGCATCCCCGGCGGAGGTCAGGGAGCGGACGAGCGGGGGCGGTGCGGCGGCCGCGGTCAGCGGGAAGGTGGCGACGACGAGCGCGGCGGTCGTCGCGGCCTGGCGGAGCCGGTTCCGGGGCAGCACGATGAGCCCCCTTCTCGACGGTCGGTCGGGGTGAGTGGTGAGCCGGTGTGGTGGCGGAACGTTAACGCGGTAGGCCCGTGACCTGTGCAGACGTCACTCGATGGAGAGTCGCCCGATCTGATGGTCGACCTGGAGTCACGAACGGACCCGGATGTGCGCGGCGGGAGGGGGTGGGCGACGCTGGTCGGGTGATCGTCGACCCGTCGCCGGAGTTCCTGCAGTTCTGGACCGAACGCCACCTGTGTTTCCTGGTGACCCCGCGTCGTGACGGGACCCCGCACGTCGTGCCGGTGGGCGTGACGATCGACGTCGAGCAGGGGATCGCGCGCGTCATCTGCTCGGGGACGTCGCAGAAGGCGCGCAACGTCGAGGCCGGGGGCGTGGCGGGGGTGCGGGCGGTGGTGTCGCAGGTCGACGGCCGGCGCTGGTCGAGCCTGGAGGGCGTCGCGGTGCTGCGGTCCGACGCCGCGTCGGTCGCCGACGCCGAGACCCGCTACGCCGCGCGCTACCGGGTGCCGCGGGAGAACCCGCGGCGGGTGGTCGTCGAGATCACGATCGACCGACGTCTCGGCCTGAGCTGACCGCCGCGGCGGCGGCGCGAGGGGCGCGGTGAATGGTGTCGCGGCGTGCCCGACGCGATCTCGCCGCGGAGCATGCGGAACCCGAACGAACGGCCCTCTCGCGCAACCGAATGGCGCGACTGTGCCGTTCGTTCACCGGTCAGGATTCCGGCGCGTGCACCTCGCGGCGCAGGATCTTGCCGGTCGGGCCCTTCGGGAGGGCGTCGACGATCCAGACCTGCCGCGGGTACTTGTAGGCGGCGAGGCGTTCCTTGACGAAGTCGCGCAGCTCGTCGGGGTCGGCCTTCTCGCCGGCCTTGAGCGCGACGGCGGCGCCGATCTCCTCGCCCCACTCCGGGTGCGGGATGCCGACGACGGCGGCCTCGGCGACGGCGGGGTGCTCGTAGAGAGCCTCCTCGACCTCGCGCGGGTAGACGTTGTAGCCGCCGCGGATGATGAGGTCCTTCTTGCGGTCGACGATGAAGTAGTAGCCGTCGGCGTCCTTGGTGGCGATGTCGCCGCTGCGGAACCAGCCGTCAGGGATGGCCTCGGCGGTGGCGTCGGGGCGGCCCCAGTAGCCCTTCATGACGTTCTCGCCGCGGATGATGATCTCTCCGGGGGTGTCGACGCCGACGTCGGCACCGTCGTCGGCGACGACGCGCATCTCGCAGCCCGGGATCTCGAAGCCGATGGAGCCGGGCTTGCGGTCGCGGTGGGGCTGGTTGAAGGAGGCGACGGGGGAGGTCTCGGACAGCCCGTAGCCCTCCAGCACCATGCAGCCGAACTTCTCCTCGAAGGCGCGCATGATCTCCACCGGCATCGCGGAGCCGCCGGAGGCACAGGTGCGCAGCGTCGACATGTCGGCGCCGTCGGCGTCGGGGTGGTGCAGCATCGCCGCGTACATGGTGGGCACACCCTCGAACACCGTGACCTTGTCGCGCGCCACGACGGCGAGCGCCTTCGCCGGGTCGAACCGGGGGATCAGGGTCAACGTGGCGCCGACGCTGACGGCCGCGTTGAGCCCGCACGTGAGTCCGAAGACGTGGAACAGCGGCAGGCAGCCCATGATCACGTCGTCGGTGCCCAGCGACAGCACCGACGACGCGGTGGTGGCGGTGTTGGTGCGCAGGTTGGCGTGGGTGAGCTCGGCGCCCTTGGGCTGGCCGGTGGTGCCGGAGGTGTAGAGGATGACGGCGGTGTCGGAGTCGTCACGGTCGACGGCGTCGGGTGCGGGCGGCGCGTCACCGGTGTCGGGACCCATCGGGCCGACGAGCACCGCGGGGATGCCGACGGCCTCCGCCGCGGACGTCACCGCATCCCCGCCGGAGTCCCAGCCGAAGACGATCGACATGCCGGAGTCCCGCAGGTAGTACGCGACCTCGCGGGCCTTGAGCAGCGGGTTCATGGGCACGACGGTGGCGCCTGCGAGCAGGGCGCCGTGGAACAGGATCGGGAACGCGGGCAGGTTGGGCAGCACGATGCCGACCCGGTCGCCCGGCGAGATGCCCTGCGCGGTGAGCATCCCGGCGACGCGGGCGGCTGCGGCGTGCAGGTCGGCGTAGCTGAGCTCGACGTCGTCGAGGCGGATCGAGGTGCGGTCCGGATGGGCCGCGGCCGTGGCCACGAGGTTCTCGGCCAGGTTCGTCATCGTCGGCTCCCGTCGGTGTGGAGGCCCCCGGCGGGGGTGTTGCCGCCGAACCTACTGCCGGTAGCCCACCACGGCACGCGTTGACGAGCCGGACGAACCCGACCTAGCGTCGTGATCGAGCCGTTCCCCGGAGCTGCCCCCGATCGGTTCCCCCGAGTTGTTCCCCGTGCGACACAGGAGTCCACACACATGACCGCGCCCGCGTCGGTGCCGCCCGCCCTGCTCGAGTTCCAGACGACCCTGCGGGTGCCCGAGGGCGACGAGTCGCCGGTCGCCCTGTTCCGGTCGTTCGACGACTACATCAACGGCGGTGCGCCGGAGGTCGCGCGGGTGATCGAGGGGGTGCCCATCCGCGAGTCGGGCGGCTGGCGCCTCGGTGCGGACGTGCACGTCCCGTTCGGCGAGCCCCCGTTCCCGACGGTCGTGCACCTGCATGGTGGCGCGTGGGTGATGGGCGCCCCGTCGACGCACCGGCGCCTGTCGGCGGAGCTGGCGTCGCGGGGGCTGCTGGTGGTGTCGGTCGACTACCGGCGGGCGCCGAAGCACCGGTTCCCGGGCGCGGTCGACGACGTCTCGGCCGCGCTGGACTGGGTCCGCGCGCACGCTGCGGAGCTGGGCGGGGACCCGGAGCGGCTCGTCGTCTCGGGTGACTCGGCGGGGGCGAACCTGGCCGCGGTCGCCCTGGCCACCGGGGCAGGTGCCGACGTCCGTGCCGCCCTGCTGTTCTACGGCATCTACGACTACCACCGGGCGCTGCCGGTGCTGTCGGGGCTGCTGGGTGGGCAGGACGCGCGGTCGCAGCTGTACCTCCCGCCCGAGGAGTTCGACCTGCTGCGCGGCGACCCGCGGTGCGCCCCGGAGCGGCAGGTCCGCGACTTCCCACCGACGCTGCTGAGCGTCGGCGAGCTCGACCCGCTGCGGGGGGAGTCGGAGTCGATGGCGGCGCGGCTGGCCGTGGCGGGTGTGCCGCACGAGCTGCACGTCGCGAAGGGTGTGCCGCACGCGTTCCTGCAGCTGCCGTCGCTCCCGGCGCACGACGAGGGGTTCGACGTCGCTGCCGCGTTCCTGCGCACCCACGGCCTGCTCTGAGGGACCCGGACCGCCCCGGACGTGTCACCGGTGCGGCCCGGCTGCGCTGGTGACACATCGGGGTGCGGTACCCGAGCCCCAGCGTCCGCGGGAAGCAGCGGTTCCGGTCGCGGCTGGGTGCGGCGCTGGTCGTCGCCGGGATCGTCGTGGCGGTCCTGGCGCCGGTGCTCTGAGGGCGCCGCACGTCGACGTAGGGTCGGACCCGTGGGCGCGCCTGACGATCTCGACGGACCGACCGGGGGCCCGCTCGACGGGATCGTCGTCGCGGACTTCTCCCGGGTCCTCGCGGGCCCCTACGCGACGATGGTCCTGGGAGACCTGGGCGCGACCGTGGTCAAGGTCGAGGGGCCGCAGGGCGACGACACCCGCACCTGGCAGCCCCCGCTGCGCGACGGTGTCGCCACCTACTACCTGTCGACGAACCGCAACAAGCGCTCGGTCGTCCTGGACTTCGCCGACCCCGCCGACCTCGACGTGGCGCGGCGGCTGGCTGCGCGGGCCGACGTGGTGGTGGAGAACTTCAAACCGGGTGGCCTCGTCCGCTTCGGCCTCGACCACGAGACGGTGCGCGCGGCGAACCCGGACGTCGTGTACTGCTCGATCACCGGTTTCGGCGCGACCGGCGGGGCGCACCTGCCGGGCTACGACCTGCTGGTGCAGGCGACCTCGGGGTTCATGAGCGTGACCGGGGAGCCTGGCGGGACGCCGCTGCGGGCGGGTGCCGCGGTGTTCGACGTGATGACGGGCCTGCACGCGGGCGTCGCGATCCTGGCGGCGCTGCGCCACCGCGACGCCACCGGCGAGGGCCAGCACGTGGAGACGAACCTGCTGTCGGTGGCGATGTCGTGCCTGGTCAACCAGACGTCGGCGGTCGTCGCGGGTGGCGTGGTGCCGACCCGGATGGGCAACGAGCACCCCAGCGTCTACCCGTACGAGCCGATGCCGACCGGCGCCGGCGAGCTGATCGTGATCGCCGCCAACAACGGCCAGTTCCGCAAGCTGTGCGACGTCATCGGCCTGCCGGAGCTGCCGGACGACCCGCGGTTCGCGACGGCCGGCGCCCGCAGCGCGAACCGGGAGACGTTGCGGCCGTTGATGATCGGGAAGCTCGCGGCGCGTGGAGCGGCGGAGTGGTTCGACCTGATCACCGCGGCCGGGGTGCCGTGCGGCCCGATCAACGACGTGGCGCAGGGCGTCGCGCTGGCCGAGGACCTGGGGCTCGACCCGGTGGTGTGGCCGGGCGACCCGGCGACGGCGGTGCCGTCGATCCGCAATCCTGTCGGCTACTCGGCGACCCCGCCGACCTACCGACGCAGCCCGCCCGCCCTCGGCGCCGACTCGGCGGAGGTGCGGGCGTGGCTGGCGGATCCGTGACCGGGTGAACGACGGCGGCGGCCGTCCCCACGACCGCCGCCGTCGGAGTGCGGGTCAGTTGCCGCCGCGGCCGAAGGGGTTGCCGCCGAACGGGTTGAGCGGGTTCCCGGAGTCGCCGGATCCGCCCGAGCCGTTGCCGCCCGAGCGACCGGGGCCGCCGGGGTCGGAGCCGCCGGTGCTCGTGGTCGCGGCCTGGTCGACCTGGCTGCCGAGCGTGACGTCGACGGTCCTGGCAGAGTCGCCGGTGCCGATCGTCAGGGTCACCTTGTCGCCGGGGGCGTAGGCCCCGATGCGGGCGACGAGGTCGGAGAAGTCGCCGACGGTGGCGTTCCCGACCTTGGTCACGACGTCACCGGCCTTCAGCCCGGCGGCCGCGGCAGGCGAGCCGTCCTGCACGGCCGCGATGGTGGCACCGCCCTGGTCGGACGAGCTCGAGCCACCCGAGGTCGAGCCCTGCACACCGAGCACCGGCTTCGTCGCGTGCCCGGAGTCGATGATCTCCTGTGCGACCCGCTTGGCCTGGTCGACCGGGATCGCGAAGCCGAGGCCGACGCTGCCCGAGGAGCCCTGCGCGGTCGCGATGGCGGAGTTGATGCCGACGACCTGCCCGTCGAGGTTGACCAGCGGGCCACCGGAGTTGCCCTGGTTGATGGGGGCGTCGGTCTGCAGCCCGTTGTAGACGACGCCGGAGCCGTCCTCGCCCTGGACGGCGACGGTGCGGTTGAGCGCGCTCACGATGCCGGTGGTGACGGTGCCGGTGAGGCCCTGCGGCGACCCGATCGCGACGACCTGCTGGCCGACCTGCACGTCGCCGGTCCGGCCGAGCGTCGCGGGGGTGAGGCCGGAGACGCCGTCGAGCTTGATGACGGCGAGGTCGTAGCTCGGCGAGGTGCCGACCACCTTGGCGGTGTGCTGGGAGCCGTCGGCGAGGGTGACGGTGATCTGCCCGTTCGAGCCGGCGACGACGTGGTTGTTGGTGAGGACGTTGCCGTCGGCGGTGAGGACGACGCCGCTGCCCTCGGCGGTGCCCTGCGCGAGGGCCACCCGGATGTCGACGGTCGAGGGCATCGCTTTCGCGGCCGCCGCGGCGACGGTGCCGTTGGTGGCGGCGGCGTTGGACGCGCTGGCGGGGCTGCTGCTCAGGGTGACGCCGCTGCCGCCGTGGTCGAGCACCGCGTACGCGGCACCGAACCCGGCGCCGCCACCGACGAGGCCTGCGATGAGGGCGGCGGCGACGATGCCGACCATCGGACGCGACTTCTTGCGCTGGTCCTGGTGGGGTGCGAGGGCGGGTGCGGCCATCGTCGTGGTTCCGCCTGGGTGCTGGGCGTGGGCGCCGTGACCGGGCCCGCCCGCAGCGCCGGGCGCACCGGGGCCGGGGGTGCCGTAGTGGCCGCCCCACGCCGGGCGCTGCCAGGCACCGGTGTCGTGGCCGGGTCCGGTGGCGGGACCCGCGGTGGGGCCCTCGGTGGGGCGGGTGCCCCACGCGGCCGGGAACTGCGTGGTCGGCGGGTCGCCGGCGGGCCGGTCGGCGGTCCCCGATGTGTCGGTGGCGCCGGCGGCGGCCGGGGTGTCGGGCGTGGCCGGCTCGCCCGTGGGCGGCGCGGAGGTGTGCTCGGTCGGGGGTCGACCGGCCGGATCGGCGTCTCCGTCGGGACGGCCGTACCCCCGCTGCTCGTCGGTCATGGTGACGACTGTGGACGGCCAAGCTGAGACGTCCCTGTGCGGTCGCTGGGAAATGACGGGTGAATCCGTGCGGGTTCGGTGAGAACGCCCCATCTGTCAGGGATGGCTCGACACGAAGCGAGTGTCGGGTACGGCGCCGGAGAGGTCCCCGGCGGACTACTTTCCACTCCATGACCTCGCTCGACGCCGTCTGGGCGCTGGCCGCCACCGAGTCGTACCTCGCCGTCGTGTCGGTGACACGCGCCGACGGGACGGTCGCGTCCTCGCTGGTCAACGCCGGCCCGATCGCCCATCCGACGACGGGGGATCCCGTGGTCGGATACGTGACCTACGGCCGGGTGAAGCTCGCGAACCTCCGCGCCCGTCCGGCGTCGGCGCTGACGTTCCGGTCCGGCTGGCGCTACGCGACGATCGAGGGCGCCTGCCGGATCGTCGGCCCGGACGACCCCGCCGAGGGTGTCGACGACGAGCGGCTGCGGCTGCTGCTGCGCGAGGTTTTCGTCGGTGCGGGCGGGACCCACGACGACTGGGACGGCTATGACGCGACGATGCGCGCCGAGCGTCGCGCCGCCGTCCTGCTCACCCCCACCCGGGTGTACGGCAACGCGTGAGCGTGTCGCAGGCCACTGGCAGAGATCCACAGCACGGTCGGCCGGTATCGTGACGACCTGCGAAGGGGAGTAGCTCCCAACGTCGCGGTCGACATACTGATCACGCTGTAGTGGTCCGGCCGCACGGCCTGTTGGTCACAGGCGAGCGAGACCTTCGATCCGACAGAGTTATCGGATCGAAGAGTTCCTTTCCTCGGTCCGGTACGAGATCGAGGAGCTCTCGATGTACGACGTCCTGGTCGCGACCGCGATCAGCTTCGGTGTGATCTTCGTGGCCGAGCTGGGCGACAAGTCCCAGCTCATGGCCCTCACCTTCGCCACCCGCTTCAGGATGACGCCGGTCCTGATCGGCATCACGGTCGCCACGTCGGTCGTGCACCTCGTGTCGGTGGCCGTCGGCCACGGCCTCGGCGCGGCGATGCCGACCGGCTGGATCGCGCTCGTCGCCGCGATCGCCTTCCTCGGCTTCGGCGCGTGGACGCTGCGCGGCGACTCACTGAGCGCGGACGAGCAGAACAAGGCGTCCCGGGTGGGCCGGTCGGCCGTCATGGCCGTGACCGTCGCGTTCTTCCTCGCCGAGCTCGGCGACAAGACGATGCTGGCGACGATCACGCTCGCCACGCAGCACGGCTGGTTCGGGGTGTGGCTCGGCTCGACGCTGGGCATGGTCGTCGCCGACGCGCTGGCCATCGTCGTCGGCAGGCAGCTGGGCAAGCGGCTGCCCGAGCGGACGATCCGCTACGGCGCGGCCGGCCTGTTCGGCGTGTTCGGCGTGTGGCTCGCCGCCGACGCGGTCCAGGAGCTCACCGGTGAGCCGATCGGCGCGTTCTTCGACCACCACGCCGCGGGCTGGATCGCGCTGGTACTGGCCGTCGCCGGGATCGTCCTGGGGGTGCGCTACCGCCGTGCCGCGTCCGCGCGTCCGACGCTGGGGGCGTCGCGGCGCTTCGGGTCGGCGGCCTGGTGGGTGCGGGCGCTCTCGGCCGTCGCCGCGGTCCTCGGCCTCGCGGCGCCGCTGCTGGTGGCCGTCGACGTCATCCAGCCGCTCTCGCTGTTCAGCGACCCGGGCATCGCCGTCGCGGGCGCGGGTGTGTTCCTCGGCGGGTTCGCCCTGTGGCGGGCGGCGATGGCGTCACTCGTGGCGTGTGGCCGCCGGACCCAGGGTCGCCCCGGCTTCGCGGCGAAGGGCCTGCACGCCCGCATCCGCTACCCCGGTCTGACGGGCGTGGTGGTCGCGACGACGGGTCTGCTCCTGATGGTGCCCACCGTGATGGGCGTGCTGGCGATGGTGCTGATCGTCGTCGCGGTACAGATCCAGGCGCGGGCGGTGCGCGAGCCGCGGCTGGCGGCGCAGTTCGGCGCCGCGTACGCCGGATACGTGCTGCGGTCGGGGCGGTTCCTGCCGCGGCTGCGGCCCGCGGAGTCCCCGGGCCTGCGCGACCGCGTGCGGGTGGGCTGACAGCCCCGAACCCCGCCGAGTTCGGCACAGCCGACGTCGAACTCGGCGGAGCGCGGTGGCTCGTCAGCGGCCCGGCAGGGCCTGTCCGATCAGGAGTACCAGGTCGGCTCGGGCAGCTCGTCGCGCAGCAGGTGCGCCCCGACCTCGCGGCGCTTGTAGGCCACCGGGTCGTGCAGGGTGTGGGTGCGGACGTTGCGCCAGAAGCGGTCCAGGCCCAGCTCGGTGGTGGTCGACCGCGCTCCGGTGCCCTCCAGGATGCGGCTCGTCACCTCCAGCGCGACGTCGGTGGCCCGCGCCTTCACCGCCGCGACCCGCACCTCGTGCTCGCCACGCTGCTGCTCGGTGACGTTCCAGGCGTCGCGGTGGAGGGCCAGGCCCTCCTGCGCGACCTGGTCGGCCAGCGCCTCGACCGCCCACAGCTTCGACGCCAGGTCGCCGTAGAGGTCCAGCACGTAGGGCTCGTCGACGGCGCGGTCGTGCCCGCCGTGCAGCCACGACCGCGACTGCGTGCGGGTGTAGCCGGTGGCCGTCTCCAGCGCGCCGCGGGCGATGCCCAGGTAGAAGCTGACGAACACGAGCTGGATCGTCGGCACGTTCAGGGTGTTGTAGACCCGCGGCTGGAACGTCTTGCCGACGAACCCGGCCGCGGCCGCCCACGGCACGCCGACCTCGGAGATCGTGACGCCGCCGCTCTCGGTGAGCCGCTGGCCGATGTTGTCCCAGTCGTCGTGGAACGTGATGCCCGGCTGATCGCTGGGCACGATCGCGAAGACGTGGGTGTCGGTGCCCTCGAGGACGCCTTCGAGGACGGTGACGTCGGAGACCTTGCTGCCGGTGGAGAACGACTTGCGCCCGTTGAAGACGATGCGGTCGCCCTCGTCGCGGATGCGGACGTCGGAGTCCCGCGGGTTGACCGCGCCGCCGAAGAACCAGCGGTTGCGGGCGGCGTCGGCCTCGACGGCCTCGATCTGCTCGGGTGTGCCGACGAGCCGGGCGGCCCAGTTCCACAGGTAGTGGTAGCCGAGCAGCTGGCCGATGGAGCCGTCGGCGGCGGCGATCTCGCGGACGACCCGGTAGGCGGTCGGCCACTCCTGCCCGCCGCCGCCGTGGGCGGCCGGGCCGAGCAGCGTGACGAGGCCGGAGTCCTTGAGCAGGGCGATCTCGTCGTATGGCGTCTCGCCGGCGCGGTCGCGGGCGGCGGCGCCGACGGCGAGCACGTCGCGGACCTCGCGGGCGCGGGCGAGCCAGGCGTCGGGCGAGTCGGGGACGGGCCGGGTGGTCCAGTCGATCGTGGCGGGACGGTTGTCGAGCGTGGTCATGGCTGTTCCTTCGAGGATGTCGAACAGGGACGCGTGCCGGTGGCCCGCGCGGGAGCGGGGCGCTGGGGCGGCCGGGTCCGTGCCACCGGCGACCCGAGCAGGCGGGCTCGGCGCCGCGCGGGCACGCAGGCACGCGGAGTGGGTGGGGTGAGGGGAGTGCTCAGCGTCGACAGGACGTCGTCACGGCGCGGGCGAGGTCGATGTGCCGGCGCCGGGTGAGCAGCGCCGAGAGGGGCGAGGACATCTAGGACCCGGCGACGAGGGCGGGCTCGCGCGCGACGAGCTCCGCCTCCTTCTCCCGGATGATCGGCAGCACGTGGCGGCCGAAGTACTCGACCTCCTCGTGGAAGTGCAGGAAGCCCAGGAGCAGCAGGTTCGCGCCGCGGCGCTTGTACTCGACCGCACGGTCGGCGATCTGTTCCGGCGTGCCGATGAGCTGGGTGCGGAAGCCGTCGTTGTACTGGACGAGGTCCTCGAAGGAGGAGTCCGCCCACATCCCGCGCTTGTCGCCGGTCGACGCGCCGGCCTGCTGCACGGCGTTGCGGAAGCCCTCGACGGCCTCGACGTTCGCGCCCTCGATGATCTCGCGCAGCTGGTCGCGGGCCTCACGCTCGGTGTCGCGGGCGATGAGGAACCCGTTGAGCCCGAACCGGACCGCGCCGAGGCGCCCGGCGTCGGCGGCGTGTCCGGTGACCTCGGCGACCTGCTCGGTGAAGCCGTCGTAGTCCTTGCCGTTGGAGAAGTACCAGTCGGAGACGCGGCCGCCGTTGCGCCGGGCTGCCGTGGAGTTGCCGCCCTGGAAGATCTCCGGGTGCGGACGGCCGGGCACGTCGACGGGCTTGGGCTTGAGGTCGAAGTTGTGCAGCCGGTAGAAGTCGCCCGCGAAGTTCGCGTCGTCGGAGGTCCAGATCTCGCGCAGGACCTGGATGAACTCGGCGCTGCGGCGGTAGCGCTCGTCGTGTTCGAGCCAGGGCTCGCCGAGCGCGGTGAACTCGTCCTTGAACCAGCCGGACACCACGTTGACCGCGGCCCGCCCGCCGGAGAGGTGGTCGGCCGTCGCGACCCACTTGGCCAGCACGCCGGGCTGCCACAGGCCGGGGTGGACGGCGGCGATGACCTTGAGCCGCTCGGTGGCCAGCAGCAGGGCGAGGGAGAAGCTCGTCGACTCGTGCTGGTGGTCGGCGCCGTAACTGGCCATGTACCGGACCTGGCTCAGCGCGTAGTCGAAGCCGTTGTTCTCGGCGAGCCGGGCGAGTGTGCGGTTGTAGTCGAAACCCCAGTCGGTGCGCTGCTCGACGGTGCTGGTGACCAGCCCGCCGCTCACGTTGGGGACCCAGTAGGCGAACGACAGCGGGGTCGGGTCGAGGGGTGTGCCGGGCATGACTGTCTCCTGGTACAGGACGCGCGGGAACCACACGCGCGCAAGAGGAACGACGGTGTCGGGCAGGTCGGGTCAGCGACAGCCGCAGGAGACGACACGCTGGAGGTCCACATGACGCCGGCGCGTCAGGGAGGGCGTGGTCATGGCACCGACGACACCAGACGGCCGCTGCGGTGTCAACCGTCGTCCAGCCGTCGGGAAGTGCCACGGGTGTCCGGACGTTGTGACCGGCGAGCGGTGCGCGGCACCGCGGGGAGCCGGAGGATGATCATCGGATGACCACGACCGAGGACACGCTCGTCGCCGACTGGGACGCGTGGCACGCCGTCCGCGAGCGTCAGCTCGCGACCCCGCACGGCTGGCTCTCGCTGACCGGCCTGCACTGGCTGGACGAGACCGCGGCGTCGTACCAGGACCTGCCGGGGACGTGGCGGACCACGGGTGACGGCGGCGTCGAGCTCGTCGTGCCCGCGGATGTGGCGATGACCGTCGACGGCGCACCGGCCACGGGTAAGGTCCGTCTCGAACCGGTCGACGGGCAGCCCGGGATCCTGGTGGGGACGGGCGCGCGGCGCGTCGAGGTCGTCCGCCGCACCGACTCCTTCGGGCTGCGGGTGCGCGACCCGCAGGCGCCGACGCGCACCGGGTTCACCGGCGTCCCGCACTTCCCGGTCGAGCAGCGCTGGGTGCGCCCGGGCCGGTTCGAGGCCTACGCGCAGCCGCGCCCGCTGGTCGTCGGCGCGGTCGTCGAGGGGCTGACGCACCGCTTCGAGGCGCTCGGCGAGGTCGTCTTCGACGTCGACGGCGTGGAGCAGCGGCTCGTCGCGATGCCAGGGCAGACCGACGGGCTGGCGGTGCACTTCCGCGACGGCTCGTCGGGAGTGAGCACCTACGGCGGTGGCCGGAACCTGCAGATCGCCGCGCCGGCCGCCGACGGGTCGGTGATGGTCGACCTGAACCGGGCGGCGAACCTGCCGTGCGCGTTCACCGCCTTCGCGACGTGCCCGCTCCCGCCCTCCGGCAACGTGGTGACGGTCGCGGTCGAGGCAGGCGAGAAGACCCCGGGCACGTGAACGGACGTGAGTGGCGATGGTCGCAGCAGCGACCGTCGCCACTCACGGGTCACGGGTTGTAGAGGTCCGCGTGCTCGGCACGCAGCTTGTACTTGAGCACCTTGCCGCCGACGGTGTCGGGCAGCGTGTCGGCGAAGACGATCGCCTTCGGTGTCTCGAACCCGGCAAGGCGTTCGCGGCAGTGCGCGATGATCTCGTCGGCGTCGGGCGTGGAGCCCGCCCGCGGCACGACGACGGCGGTGACGGCCTCACCCCAGCGCGGGTGGCCGAGCCCGATCACCGCGGCCCGTTCGACGTCGGGATGGCCGTAGAGCACCGACTCGACGCGCATGCTGGACACGTTCTCCCCGCCGGACTTCACGATGTCCTTGTAGCGGTCGACCATGATCCGCAAGCCTGCCGGGTCGCTGTCGTCGATCTGGGCACTGTCGCCGGAGTGGAACCAGCCGCCGCGGAACGCCTCGCGCGTGGCCTCCTCGTTGCGGTAGTACCCGGCCATCACGACCGGCGACCGGTAGACGGCTTCGCCGGGCTCGCCACGCACCGGCAGCCCGGACTCGTCGACGACGTCGGAGGCGAGGATCGGGCTGGGCACGCCGACGTAGTTGACCGCGGGGGCGCTGCGCGCGTAGACGTCCGGCCACTTCGAGGGCCAGAAGCGGTGGCAGGCGATGGCCTCGGTCTGGCCGAAGATGCCGAGCGTGACGAAGCCGTCGGCGCAGCGCTCCTCCAGGTCCGCCACGACCTGCGGTTCGAGTGCGCCCCAGCCGTAGACGAGCGTCGTCAGGGTGGAGACGTCGAGCTCCGGGCGACGGCTCAGCTCGGCGGCGAGGTTCGCGGCGAACTGGGGGGAGCCGTTCCACAGCGCGGTGGCCCGCTCCTCGGCGATCGCGTCGGCCGTCGCGTCGGGAAGGGGCCTGCGCCCCAACACGATCGACCCCCCGGCGAGGAAGGCGCCGAACGGGAAGATCTGGTCGCCGATGTGGTAGATGATCGGCAGGAACACGACGAGCTTGAGGTCGCTCTCGTGGCGCAGCCCCCGCGACAGCGACACCGAGAAGTTCAGCGCCGCGAGGTGGGTCATCGTGTGGGAGAGCATGGCGCCCTTGGGCATCGACGTCGTGCCCGAGGTGAACAACAGCTGCCAGATGTCGTCGCCGTGGATCTCGACGTCCGGCTCGGTCTCGGGCTTGCCGTCGATGAACTCGGCGAACGTGGGGCTGCCTGCCACGGCGCCGCCGCCGACGGTGATCGTGGCGCCGACCGTCAGCCCGGTCGCACCGAACGCCGCCTCGACCTTGGGCCACACCTCGGCGTCGACGATCGTGAACCGGGGCTCCAGCACGCCGACGAGGTGGGCGACGACGTCGGGGGCGAGGCTCGGGTTGATGGGCGCGGCGACCATGCCCGCCTTCGCGATGCCGACCTTGGCCAGCAACGCCTCGACGGAGTTCTCGCAGACCATCAGGACACGGTCGCCGGGGACGAGCCCGGCGTCGGCGAGGGCGTGCGCGACCCGGCTCGCGACGGCGTCGGCCTGTCGGTGGGTGACCCGGGCGAACCGGTCGTCGCCGTAGGCGCCGGGCCGGCCGGAGATCGCCACCTCGTCGGGGTAGCTCCAGGTCAGGCGCTCGAAGACGTCGCCGACCGAGGTCCGTTCCCAGCGGTTGACGGCGCGCCTGCCACGCAGGGTCGTCACGTCGATGTGGGGCTGCTCGTTCACGTCCGGGCTCCTTCGCGCGGTGTGGAGAACCTCAGTCGGTCGTCTCAGTACTTAGTCATCAGCAGTTCACTCCGCTCGCGCGGAGCGGGGGTCACGCCGAGGCAGGCGTGGGCCATCTCGTCGAGCAGCGTGGCGAGCCTGGTCTCGGCCAGTCCGCTGCGGAAGAACAGGGTCGACTGGATCGCGCCGATCGCGGCGTGGACCGCGAGCCGTTGCTCGCCGTCCGCGAGGTCGCGGCGCAGCGGGGCGAGCACGTGCACCCAGTCCTCGAGGTAGTGCCGCTGGCGGTGCCGCAGCCGCCTGCGCTCGTCCTCGGGCAGGTTATGGACCTCGCGGTGGTAGACGGCGAGGACGCTGCGGTCCTGGATGGCCACCCGCACGTGGTCGCGGACCAGCGCGGACAGTGCCGTCGCGTCGTCGGGGGCGGCGCCGACGATCCGTGCGGCCCCGGACTGGAGCCGGTCCATCACCTGGTCGAGCAACGCGATGAGGATCGCGGCCTTGCTGTCGAAGTGACGGTAGATCCCGGAGCCGACGATGCCGGCCTCGGCGCCGATGTCGGCCATCCCGACGGTGTGGAAGCCCCGGCGCGCGACGAGCTGCGCCGCCGCGACGAGGATCCGCTCCCGGCGGTCGGGATCGCGCTGACTGCGCGGGCGTGGGGCGGCCATCTGGTCATCATGACAGCCGGTCGGTACGGTCGTCACCAGTGAACTGCTGATCACTTCCACTGAATCGGCAGCCGAACACGCCGGAGGTACCGCGTGGACTTCGCCGAGACCGTCGAACATCGCGACCTGCGGGCGGCCGTCGCGGCCGTCGCGGCCGACTTCGGTGGCACCTACTTCGCCGAACGCGCGCGGGCCGGGGAACCGACCACGGAGCTGTGGGACGCGCTCGGCAAGGCCGGGTTCGTCGGGGTCAACATCGGCGAGGAGTACGGCGGCGGGGGCGGCGGGCTGGTCGAACTGGCCCTGGTGTGCGAGGAGACCGCGGCGCAGGGCGCGCCGTTGCTGCTGCTCCTGGTCTCGTCGGCGATCTCCGCTGAGGTCATCGAGGAGTTCGGCTCCGACGAACTGAAGCAGCGCTGGCTGCCCGGGCTTGCCGACGGCTCGGGCAAGGTCGTCTTCGCCATCACCGAGCCCGACGCCGGGTCGAACACCCACAAGCTCTCGACCACCGCGGTGCGCCATGGCGACGAGTGGGTCCTCAACGGCACCAAGCACTACATCTCCGGGGTCGACGAGGCGGAGGCGATCGTCGTCGTCGCCCGCAGCGGCCGTGACGACGCCGGCAACGCCAGGCTCTCGCTGTTCGTCGTCGAGTCCGACGCGCCGGGCATCGTCCGCACACACCTGCCGGTCGACATCCAGGTCCCGGAGAAGCAGTTCGTCCTGCACTTCGACGACGTCCGCGTCCCGGCGGGCAACCTGATCGGCGAGGAGGGCACCGGGTTCCGCCAGGTCTTCCACGGCCTCAACCCGGAGCGGATCACCGGCGCCGCGGTGTGCGTCGGCGTCGCCCGCTACGCGCTGGCCCAGGCCGCCCGCTACGCGAACGACCGGAAGGTCTGGGACAGCCCGATCGGCGCGCACCAGGGCGTCTCGCACCCGCTGGCCAAGGCTGCCATCGAGACGGAGCTCGCCGCGCTGATGACCCGTAAGGCCGCCTGGTGCCACGACCGCGGGCTGCCGGCGGGCGAGGCGTCGAACATGGCGAAGTACGCCGCCGCCGAGGCCGCGCTCAACGCGCTCGACGCCGCGATCCAGACCCACGGCGGCAACGGTCTTGCGCGCGAGTACGGCCTCCTGCCCTACTGGGGAATGGCGAGGTTGCTCCGGATCGCCCCGGTCAACCGCGAGATGATCCTGAACTTCGTCGCCCAGCACACGCTCGGGCTGCCGAAGTCCTACTGACCCCCTCGACGAGGAGTGACGGTGTCGACCAACCTCATCCAGCGCGTCAACGTCGGCGACTCGCTGACCCGCTCGGCCGCCGCCCGGCCCGCGCAGCTCGCCGTCGTCGACGGCGACCGGCGCTGGACCTACGCCGAGCTCGATGCCTGGGTCAACCGCCTGACGCACGGGCTCGCGGCCAGGGGGTACACCCGCGGCGACGCGCTGGGCCTGGCCTCGGGCAACAGCGCGGAGTTCCTCGCCGTCTACTACGCGTGTGCCAGGCTCGGCGTCGTCTGCGTGCCGATCAACCTCGGCTGGAAGGCAGGCGAGGTCGCCTACGTGCTCGGCCACTCGGGTGCGCGCGGGCTCGTCGTGGAGTCGCAGCTGGTCGCGGGCGTGGCCGAGGCGATCGAGAAGGTGTCCGGCGTCGCCGACGTGATCGTCGCGCCCGGCCTGGGCGCCGCATGGGAGCCCGCCGTCCCCGACCGGAGCTGGACGACGCTGGCCGAGCTGGAGGCCGCCTCGTCCGACCCGGCGGAGTACCACGTCGAGGACCGCGACGGGCTGAGCTACCTCTACACGTCGGGGACGACATCGTTCCCGAAGGGCGTCGTCGGGTCGCAGCTCGCGATCTACATGGAGTCGATGTCGAGCGCGCTCGACTCCGGCTGGAACTCGTCCGACCGCTTCCTGTGCCTCATGCCGTTCTTCCACACCGCGCAGCTCAACGCCTTCTGCACGCCCGCGATCATGGTCGGCGCCACCATCCACGTGCAGCGTGGCTTCGACCCGGAGAACTTCCTCGCCGGCATCGAGCGCGAGTCGATCACCCAGGTCTTCGGGCTGCCGATGATGTACCGGGCGGCCCTGGAGCACGCGTCGTTCGCGTCCCGCGACGTGTCGAGCCTGCGCCGCGCCGTCTACGCCATGGCGCCCATGCCCGAGCCGCTGATCAAGGCGTGCCTCGACGGGTTCGGCTGCGAGTTCGCGCTGCTGTTCGGGCAGACCGAGATGAGCCCGGTGACGACGCTGTTCCGCCCCGAGCACCAGCTCACCCACGTCGGCGCCGTCGGAACCCCGATCACCGGCGTGCAGGTCGCGATCATGGCGCCCGACGGCGCGCTGCTGCCCGCCGGGGAGAAGGGCGAGATCGTCTACCGCGGCCCGTCGACGATGAACGGCTACCTGGACAACCAGGAGGCCACCGACGAGGCGTTCGCCCACGGCTGGTTCCACTCCGGGGACGTCGGCTGGTTCGGCGACGACGGTGTGCTCTGGTTCGCCGACCGCTACAAGGACGTCATCAAGACCGGTGGGGAGAACGTCGCGTCGCTGGAGGTGGAGCGGGCCGTCTACGCCGCCGACCCGCGGGTGGGCGAGGCCGTCGTCATCGGGCTGCCGCACGAGCGCTGGACCGAGGCGATCACCGCGGTCGTCGTCCCGAAGCCGGGGGAGACCATCGACCCCGACGAGCTGAGGACTGCCATGCGCGAGCACCTCGACGGGTACAAGATCCCCAAGGCGATCATCGTCGTCGACGAGCTGCCCAAGACCTCGACCGGCAAGATCCAGAAGAACGTCGTGCGCGACGGGCTGCAGGGCCACTACTCCTGAGCCCGTGGGTGGCGATGGTCGCCAAGGCGACCATCGCCACTCACGAGTCACCAGCCCATGAGGCGCACGATGTCCTGGCGCAGGCCGGGCACCGCGTAGCGGTTCCAGGCCATCCGCACGTCGGTGGTGCGGCCGTCGGCGTAGGTGCGGATGCCGGTCAGCAGGATGCAGATCAGCGCGAGCGCCCCGAGTACCGAGTAGCTGCGCACGACCTCGGGATCGACCGTGGTCGCGCGCAGCTTCTCGTAGGTGGCGAAGAACCAGTCCTTGTCGGCGACGGCACCCAGCAGCGACGACCCGGGCTCGATGAATTTGCCCGACAGGTAGTCGAGCGCGACATAGCCCAGGTCGTAGCGGGGATCGCCCAGGTAGGCCAGCTCCCAGTCGACGACGGCGGCGATCCGCCCGTCGTGCAGCATCGTGTTGCCGACCCGGTAGTCGCCGTGCACCAGCGCGGGCGGCACCGGATCGGGTTCGCGCTCGCGCAGCCAGGCGAAGGCGTCCTCGACGACGGGGTCGCGCACCAGCCGGTCCTGCTCGTAGGTGCGGGCCCAGACGTCGATCGCGTCGGCGTAGCTGCGCGGCGGGCCGAGGAAACCCAGTTCGGTGGCCGGGATCGCGTGGATGCCGGCGAGGGTTTCGACGAGGTCGCGCCCCACCTGCCCGCCCGCCGCCCAGTCGGCCTCGAGGGCCTCGCGGTCGCGGCGCAGCCACGTCACCGGCGCGGCCCCCGGCACCCAGTCCATGACGAACCACGACCCACCCAGCGGGGTGTCCGTCGCGTGCTCGATGCCGTACGGGGTCGGGACCGGGACACCGGCGGCGGCGACCGTCGCGTACAGGCGGTACTCGAGGTCGAGATCGGAGTCGAGCAGCGACGCGGGCGGCTTCACCCGGACGACGAACGCCTGCCCCCGTTCGGGATCGCCCGCCGACAGCAGCCAGGTGTGCCGTGACCAGCCCCCGGCGAGCTGGCGCAGCTCCCAGTTCCGGGACCGGTCCGCCTCGGCGAGGCGCCCGGCCCCGACCAGGACGTCGAGAACGGTGTCGGGTGCGGTCACGGGTTCTCGACGCGGCCCGCGAACTCGACGTTCGCCCACCCCGGGTGGCCGTCCACGGTCGTCGACAGCAGTGACCGGTCGTTCCAGGACCGCTGCAGGGTGCCGTCGGTGCGCCGGTCGAACAGCACCGGCAGCACCCGCACGACCGTGCCCTCCAGGTGGTGCACACCCGCCCCGGTGGTGATCTCCGCGGTCAGGCCGGTCGGGATCGGCTTGCCGGGGACGCCCGCGCGCGGGGTCGTCGTCACCGTCTCGGTGTAGCCGACGATCGCGCGCTCGTCACCGGCGGCGGGGGCGGTGAAGACCGCGCCGTCGCCGATCCAGCCGCCCAGGTCGGCACGCCACATCGCGACCTCCGGTCCGGTGTCGGACACCAGGTCGATCCAGCGCCAGTCGTCGGGAGCGAACCAGTTGCGCACGCCCCACGAGTGGTCCTTGCCCCCGCGGCCGTCGATCTCGATCGTCGTGCCGTCGATGGTGATCGTGCCGCTGACCAGGCCCACCTCGTCGACGTGCCCGGTGAACAGCTCCGACCAGCGCGAGTCCTCGCGGTACACGTACGGCGGGTGCGTCGGGGTGAACGTCAGGTCGTAGGAGACGTCGGCGGAGTCGGCCGCGCTCGTGGCGACGGGTCCCAGCGCCGCGTGGTCGCACTCGACGCCGGTGCCGCCGTCGTTGAGCCTGCCGTCGAACTGCAGCCGCCAGTCGCCGAACGCCTCGGTCGACGAGTACGTCATCCCCGCGACGTGGGTGTGGTTCTCCAGCTTCTCGAACGAGTCCCATTCCGACGCGACGAGGCTGTGCCGGTCCGGACCCCACAGCACGTTGACCGAGCCGGAGTGGCCCGTCGCGACGCGACGGCCGATCGAGGAGAAGCCGCCGATGCCGTGGCGGGTGTCGTAGAAGGAGAAGTAGTAGCTCTCCCGCCAGCGCCGGTCGTCGCCCGCAGGGTGCACGAGATCGTGCTGCGCGACGTCGGCGGGCAGGTCGGCGGGGGAGTAGGTGTCTGCGGTACGGGTCATCGGGATCCTCCGGTCGGGGGGACGGTGGCCGTCACCGGCCGGGACAGCAGATCGATCTCGGCGTCGACGAGGTCGCGCAGCAGGCCGCGGACGGCCGTGGCGAGGGTGTCGGAGCCGGTCGCGCGCGCGGCGGCGAGCAGGTCGCCGACGGGGGCGCCGAGCGCGGCGACGTCGCCGGCCGGGTCGGCGTCGATCGCGGCGACGACCGCCCGCGCGGCCTCGGCGACCGCGGTGCCGGTGACTGCGGTGCCGGTGACTGCGGTGCCGGTGACTGCGGTGCCGGCGACCCGGCCGGGAACGGGGCCTGCGCGGGCGACGGGGATCTTCGCGTCACCCCCCTGCCGTACATCGGCGCCGGAACGACCGTGGGGTTGCGCGCCGGGGGTGCGGGTCGAGCCGGCGCTGCCCGGAGTGGCGACGAGCAGGGCGCGCAGGTCGGCACGGAACCGGGCCGCGGCGGCGGGGCCACCGGCGAGCTCGGAGGCGAGGTGCCGGCCGATGCTGCTCGCCGACTTCAGCTGCCCGCGCTGGAACCCGTCGAGCGGGCGGGCCCAGTCGGCGCCTTCGCGCAGGACACCGGAGAGCACCGCGGTGAGCTGCGCGGGGGACATCGCGTTGAACACCGCTCGCCTCTCTGCGTGGGGGGTGTCGGCCGTTCCCGGCGGGGTCGCGCGACCGGTCCGTGGGCCCTCGTAGTGAACCATGATGTACCAGAAGTGCTGGTGTCAACGGGGACCCGGCGAGCCCGCCGCGAGGGGTGCTGCCGGCTGTGGGAGCCGCTACGGTCGGCGGCGGTGGATCGATCGCGCGCGAGCCCTAGGCAGAGCAGGGGTCCGTCGGTACAGTCCGCGGTTAGTGAATGGCTAGTTACTCCGGGAGTCGCCGTGGACAACTGTGGGAGCACCGCCGCGCAGAATGTGAGGTGTCGCCGATGCCGGTCCTGAGGTCGGCGGTCGACACCGCGTCGGAGACCTTCCAGGGCAACCGGAAGTTCCAGCTCGAGGTCATCGACCAGCTGAACGAGCAGCTCGAACTGGTCATCGCAGGCGGCGGCGAGCGTTACATGCAGCGCCACCGCGACCGCGGGAAGCTCCCCGTGCGCGAGCGCATCGCCCTGCTGCTCGACCCCGACAGCCCGTTCCTGGAGCTGGCTCCGCTGGCGGCGTGGGGCACCGGCTTCACCGTCGGCGCCTCTGTGCTCACCGGCATCGGCGTGATCGAGGGCGTCGAATGCATGGTCATCGGGCACGACCCGACCGTGCGCGGCGGCGCGATGAACCCGTACTCGCTCAAGAAGACGCTGCGCGCACTGGAGATCGCCCGGCTCAACCGGCTGCCGGTGATCAACCTCGTCGAGTCCGGCGGCGCGGACCTGCCCACGCAGGCCGACCTGTTCGTCCCGGCCGGACGAATCTTCCACGAGCTCACCGAGCTGTCGTCGATGGCGATCCCGACGGTCGCGCTGGTGTTCGGCAACTCGACGGCCGGCGGCGCCTACGTCCCCGGCATGTGCGACTACTCGGTGCTGGTCGACAACCGGGCCAAGGTGTTCCTCGGCGGTCCGCCGCTGGTGAAGATGGCCACGGGCGAGGATGCCGACGACGAGGCCCTCGGCGGCGCCGACATGCACAGCCGTGTGTCCGGCCTGTCGGACTACTTCGCCGTCGACGAGCAGGACGCGATCCGGCTGGGCCGCGAGATCGTGTCCCGGATCAACTGGCGCAAGCTCGGCCCCGCCCCGGCGCTGAACCCGGCCGAGCCACGGTACGACCCGGAGGAGATCCTCGGGATCGTCTCCTCTGACATCAAGGTCCCGTTCGACCCGCGCGAGATCCTCGCCCGCACCGTCGACGACTCGGACTTCGACGAGTACAAGCCGCTCTACGGGACGTCGCTCGTCACGGGCTGGGCGCAGATCCACGGCTATCCCGTCGGCGTGCTGGCCAACCACCGCGGCGTGCTGTTCAGCGAGGAGGCCAAGAAGGCCAGTGAGTTCATCCTGCTGGCCAACCAGACCGACACCCCGCTGGTCTTCCTGCAGAACACGACCGGCTACATGGTCGGAACCGACTACGAGCAGGGCGGGATCATCAAGGACGGCGCCAAGATGATCAACTCGGTCACCAACAGCGCCGTCCCGCACCTCACGATCAACATGAACTCGTCGTTCGGCGCGGGAAACTACGGCATGTCCGGGCGCGCCTACGACCCGCGGCTGATGTTCGCCTGGCCCGGCGCCAAGCTCGCCGTCATGGGCGCGGCGCAGCTCGCGGGCGTCATGTCGATCGTCGGCCGTGCCTCCGCGACGTCGCAGGGCAAGCCCTTCGACGAGGAGGCCGACGCGACGCGCACCGCGCAGATCGAGGCCCAGATCGAGGCCGAGTCGCACGCCTTCTACGTCACCGCCCGGCTCTACGACGACGGCATCGTCGACCCGCGCGACACCCGCACGGTGCTCGGCATGTCGCTGTCGGCCGTGCACTCCAACACGATCGCCGGCCGTCGTGGCTTCGGCGTCTTCCGGATGTGAGCGCGTCGATGTCAACGATCCAGAAGCTGCTCGTCGCCAACCGCGGGGAGATCGCCGCGCGGGTCATGCGCACCGCGCACCGCCTCGGCATCTCGACGGTCGCCGTCTTCTCCGACCCCGACGCCGACGCTCCCCACGTCCAGCTCGCCGACGAGGCGGTCCGGCTCCCCGGGGCCGCCCCGTCGGACACCTACCTGCGCGCCGACCTGGTCATCGCCGCCGCGCAGGCCACGGGTGCCGATGCCGTGCACCCCGGCTACGGGTTCCTCTCGGAGAACGCCCAGTTCGCCCGCGACTGCGCCGCGGCCGGGCTGACCTTCGTCGGGCCGACACCCGAGGCGATCGCGTCGATGGGCTCGAAGCTCGAGGCCAAGGCGCTCATGGAGTCCGCGGGCGTCCCGGTGCTGCCGGGCGCGACGGTCACCGACTCCACCGACCTGTCGGTCGAGGCCGACCGCATCGGGTTCCCGGTGCTGGTCAAGGCCGCGTTCGGTGGTGGCGGGCGCGGCATGCGCATTGTCCACGACGCCGCGTCGCTGACCGAGGCGGTCGACGGCGCGCGCCGGGAGGCGGCCTCGGCGTTCGGCGACGGAACGGTGTTCCTGGAGCGCTACGTCGTCGACCCCCGCCACGTCGAGGTTCAGATCCTCGGCGACACCCACGGGGACGTCGTGCACCTGTTCGAGCGCGAGTGCTCGATCCAGCGGCGCTACCAGAAGATCGTGGAGGAGTCGCCGTCCCCGGCGGTCGACGACGCGCTGCGCGCCGAGCTGGGTGCCGCCGCGGTCGCCGCGGGCAAGGCCATCGGCTACACCGGTGCGGGCACCGTCGAGTTCGTCCTCGACCAGAGCGGGAAGTTCTTCTTCCTGGAGGTCAACACACGGCTGCAGGTCGAGCACCCGGTCACCGAGCTGGTCACCGGCCTCGACCTGGTCGAGCAGCAGCTGCGCATCGCCGAGGGCGACCCGCTGCCCGCCGCGGTGACGGGGGCGTCGATCCACGGGCACGCCATCGAGGTGCGGCTCTACGCCGAGGACGTCGTCGCGGGCTTCCTGCCCGCGACCGGGACGCTGCACTCGTTCACGATCCCGGAGGGCGACGGCATCCGCGTCGACACCGGGTTCGTCGACGGCTCGGTCGTCTCCCCGCACTACGACCCCATGCTCGCCAAGGTGATCGCCCACGGCCCCACCCGGACCGATGCCGCCCGCGCGCTCGCCCGGGCCCTGGCGAACGCCCGCATCCACGGCGTCACGACGAACCGCGACCTGCTCGTCGGCATCCTGCGCGAGGAGGAGTTCCTGGCCGGCGGCACCGACACCGGCTACCTGACGCGCCACGACCCGGCCGCCCTCGCCGCCCCGGCGGGCGGCCCCGCCCGGCACGCCGCCGCGGCCGCCCTCGCCGCGCAGGCCGCCAACCGGGCCGGCGCCCGCGTCCTCGCGGCGGTCCCGTCGGGCTGGCGCAACGTCGGCGGCGAACCCCAGCGCGCCGCGTACACGGTGGGGGACACCGAGATCGAGGTCGCCTACCGCTACCGGCGAGGGGTGCTCGACGTCCACGTCGACGGCTCCGCGCTGGGCGGGGCGGTGACCGCGGTGGCGGGTCCCGACGCCGTCGTCCTCGAGATCGACGGCGTGCGCCGCCGCTACACCGTCACCCGTGCCGACGGGGTGTCCTACGTGGACGGCCCCGACGGCTCGGTCGCGCTGGCCGAGGTGCCCCGCTTCGCCGACCCCAACGCCGCCGCCGCGGCCGGCTCACTGCTGGCTCCGATGCCGGGCGGCGTGGTCCGGGTGCTCGCCGAGGCGGGCGCGACGGTGACCGCGGGGCAGCCGCTCGTGGTGCTGGAGGCCATGAAGATGGAGCACACCGTCGCCGCGCCCGTCGACGGTGTCGTCTCCGAGATCCATGTGGCGCAGGGCGACCAGGTCGACACGGGTCAGGTCCTCGCGGTCGTGGACGAGGTCGCGGAGGAGGCGGCGGCGGGATGACCGAGCGGGTCGGCCGACGACGTGAGGTCGTGAGCGGCGATCGTCGCCATGGCGACCATCGCCACCCACAGGGGGGTGCCCGATGACGGCCGGGCTCGTCGCCGCGGCGTCCGGGATCACCCTCGACGCGCTCTACCGGCGCTCGTTCCGGGTGTTCGCCGACCGAGTCGCCGTGACCACCGGAGATCCCGACGGTCCGGTGTGGACCTACCGTGAGCTGGGTGAACGGGCCGAACGCCTCGCCGCCGGGCTGTCGGCGAGCGGAGTCCGCCACGGCGACCGGGTCGCGGTGCTGTCGGAGACGCGGGCGGAGTTCGTCAAGATCTACGTGGCGCTCGCCCGGCTCGGCGTCACCGCGATCACGCTGAACATCCGCTGGCACGCCGAGGAGATCGCGCACGCCGTCGGCGTCGCGAAGCCGGTCGCGTTCGTGACGACGGCGCTCGGCGCGGACCGCGCCACCGCGGTCCGCGACCGGTGCCCGTCGGTCCGGCACTGGTACTGCGTGGACGGGACCGAGGGATTCGAGGCCTACTCGGCGCTGCCCACCGACGGCGACGTCCCGGACGACGCCCCGCAGCCCAGCGACGTGCACAACGTGCTCTACACGTCCGGCACCACCGGCCGGGCCAAGGGCGCCATGATCACCCAGGAAGCCGCCGCGATCCGCGCGCTGCGGCTCGCCCAGTGGTACACGCTCACTCCCGACGACGGGTTCGTCGGCTGGCTGCCGCTGTTCCACACCGGCGGCGACGAGTCGCTCAACGCCACCCTGCTCACCGGCGGCACCTTCTGCGCGCTCGCGACCGCGCACACCGAGACGATGTTCGCGGCCATCCAGCGCAACCGCCTGACGTGGACGCTGCTGCTGCCCGGCGTCATCACCGACGTCCTGCACCACGATCGCCGCGCCGACTACGACCTCTCGACACTCCGGTTCGTCATCGGGTACGCCAACATGATGCCGACGGTCGTCAAGGAGCTCACCGCGGCGCTCGACGTCGACTTCAACGACGCGTTCGGCCAGACCGAGACCAGCTACGTCCTGGCGCACGGCTGGAGCAGGCCCGGCGAGGACCCGCACCTGCGCAAGATGCCGACCCCGCTGATGGAGGTCCGCATCGTCGACGCGCAGCTGCGGGAGACGCCTGTCGGCGTCCCGGGGGAGTGCGTGGTGCGCGGGCCCAGCATGATGGCCGGCTACCTCGACGACCCCGAGGCCACCGCCGAGGTGTTCACCGGCGGCTGGCTGCACACCGGCGACGTCCTCGTCCGGCACGACGACGGCAGCCTCTCCTACGTCGACCGGGCCAAGTACCTGATCAAGACGGGTGGCGAGAACGTCTACCCCGCCGAGGTCGAACAGGCCGTCGCCGCCCATCCCGGGGTGCAGGAGGTGTGCGCCTACGGCGTGCCCGACCCGCGCTGGGGCGAGACGGTGAAGGTCGTCGTCGTCCGGGCGCCCGGGGGCACGGTGAGCGGCGAGGAGGTCGTGGCCTGGTGCCGTGAGCGGCTCGCCGCGTTCAAACGCCCGCACTTCGTGGAGTTCGTCGACGCTTCCGAGCTGCCGCGCAGCACCACCGGCAAGCTGCAACGCCATCTGCTCGCCGAGCGCGGCGCCGACGAGAAGGAGCGCGTATGACCTCGCACATCCGGGTGAAGGACGACGGCCGGGTCCGGATCGTGACGATCGACCGACCCGAGCGGCGCAACGCCCTGACCCCGCAGACGGTCGCCGAGATCGAGGCGAGCCTGCGCGAGGCGGCCGACGGCGCGGACATCGGCGCGGTCGTGCTCACCGGCTCCGGCGGGCACTTCTCCGCGGGCGGGGACGTCGACAACATCCTCGACATCGCCGGCGGTGACGACGACGCCGCGCTCCTGACGATGATGCGGGCCTACCACCGGCTCGTCGTCGAGATCTGGGAGTCGCGGCTGCCCGTGGTCGCGGCGGTGTCGGGCATCGCCTACGGCGGCGGGATCAACCTGGCCCTGGTGTGCGACCTCGTGATCATGTCCGCCGACGCCCGCATCTGCGAGGTGTTCGTCAAGCGGGGCATCGTCCCCGACGTCGCCGGGGCTTACCTGCTGCCGCGGATCGTCGGGATGCACCGGGCACGGGAGCTGATGCTGCTGGCCCCCGAGATCGGTGCCGAGCGGGCGCTGGAGCTGGGCATCGCGAACGTCGTCGAGCCCGACGCGGACGCCGCGCTCGCGACGGCGGTGGCGAAGGCCCACGAGCTGGCCGCGATGCCCGACTACACGGTCGCCCTGACGAAGAAGCTGGTGAACCGCAGCCTCGACGCCGACCTGCGGGGGTCCCTGGAGCTGGAGGCCGTCACCCAGGCCGCCGCGCTGCGGTCCAAGGCCGCGGTCGACGGGTTCGAGGCGTTCCGGCAGAGCAGAGGGAAGGATCGTCGATGAACATTGCGATGCTCTTGCGCCGCAGCGCGTCCGACCATGCGGAGCGGGTCGCGCTCGGCCGTGACGACACCCTGGTCACGTACGCGCAGTACGCCGACACCGGGGCCCGGTTCGCCGCGCACCTGTCGGCGCACGGGCTCGCACCGGGGGAGCGCGTCGGGTTCTTCCTGCCCAACACCCTCGACTACCTGCCCGGCCTGCTCGGTGTGTGGCAGGCCGGTGGCGTCGGCGTCCCGCTGAACGTGCTGTTCCCCGACGCCCCGCTGCGCCACGCCGTCCTCGACTCCGGCGCGACCGCGGTCGTCTGCCTGCCCGACGACGTCGAGCGGCTGCAACGCCTCCTCGGCGACGCGCCGGTGCGGCTGCTCACCACCGGCCCGGGCGGCGGCTTCACCGAGGCCGTCGCGGGCAACGAGCCCGCCACCGAGGTCGTCCCGCGCCACGACGACGACGATGCGCTGATCATGTACACCTCGGGCTCGACGGGCGTGCCCAAGGGGGTGCGCCAGACGCACCGCAACGTCACCGCGCAGGTCGACGCGGTGATCGACTGGTACGGCATCACCGGCGACGACCACGCGCTCAACTGCATGCCGCTGTTCCACGTCGGCGGCCTGCACCTGGTCAGCCTGCCGACGCTGCTGCGCGGCGGGCGCATCACGTTCATGGGCAAGTGGGACCCGCTGGTGTGGCTGGACCTGGCGACGACGCTGCGTCCCACCTACGGCGGCCTGATCTCGACGATGCTGATCGACGTCGGCAACCGCACCGCCGGCTCGCCGATCGTGCTCGACTCGTTCCGCATCTGCATGTTCGGCGGGTCCCGCACCCCGAACACCCCGATCGAGCGGCTCGCGGCCGGCACCGGCATCCAGGGTGTGGAGATCTACGGCCAGACCGAGCAGAACGGGCTGGCGATCAGCTACCGGCCCGACGAGGCGCGCCGAACCGGGTCGATGGGCCGGCCGTTGACACAGGTCGTCGAGACCCGGCTGGTGCCGCCCACCGGCGGGCCTGACGTCGAGCCCGGCTCCGACGGTGTCGGCGAGCTGTGGGTCCGCGGCGACGCCGTGACCCCCGGCTACTGGAACCGGCCCGATCTCGAACCGGGCGCCGGCTCGGAGAAGTGGTCCGACGACGGCTGGTTCCGCACCGGCGACCTCATGTCCGCCGACGCCGACGGCTACCTGTACTACGTCGACCGCATCGACGACATGATCGTCTCCGGCGGGGAGAACGTGTTCCCGCAGATGGTCGAGGAGCACCTCGCGGCGTGCCCCGACATCGCCGAGGTCGCCGTCATCGGCACGGCCCACGAACGCTGGGTCGAGCAGGTCACCGCGATCGTCGTGCCCGCCAAGGACGGCGTGACCGCGGAGTCGATCGCGGAGTGGGCCTCCACCCACCCCGACCTGCGAGGGATCTCCCGGCCACGGCGCATCGAGATCGTCGACGCCCTGCCCCGCACCGGCTCCGGCAAGCTGAACCGCCCCGAACTGCGCAAGGAGTACCCGTGACCGGACCTGTCCGCTACGAGGTCGAGGAGGGCATCGCCTGGCTGACGATCGACCGTCCCGAGGCCCGCAACGCGCTGTCGAAGGCAGTACGTGACGGCCTGTGGGACGGCATCCGCGCCTTCAACGACGACGACGCCGCGAAGGTCCTGATCCTCACCGCCACCGGCGAGCGGGCGTTCTGCGCGGGCGGTGACCTCAAGGAGATGGCCGAGACGTCCCTGCAGGTCCCGCCGCCGGACTTCCTGCCGCAGTTCGGTCGCAACATCGACGTCCCCAAGCCGACGATCGCCGCCGTCAACGGTGTCGCGTTCGCCGGCGGGTTCCTGCTGGCCCAGCAGTGCGACCTCGTCGTCGCCGCCGCGCACGCCACGTTCGCGGTGAGCGAGGTGAAGGTCGGCCGCGGGTCGCCGTGGGCGGCGCCGCTGTCATGGCTGGTGCCGCCGCGACTGGCGATGGAGATCCTGCTGACCGGCGACCCGATCGACGCCGGCCGGGCTCGCGAACTGGGCCTGGTCAACCACGTCGTCGATGCTGCGGACCTGCGCGACCACGCCCGCAACCTCGCCCGGCGCATCGCCGCCAACGCGCCTCTGTCGGTGCTCGCGAGCAAGCGCACCGCCTACCTCTCCGCGCACCTGCCGATGGAGCAGGCCTACGCGAAGGCCGAGGAGATCTGGGAGCCGGTGTACATGTCGGCCGACGCCCAGGAGGGCCCGGCCGCGTTCCGTGAGAAGCGCACCCCCGAATGGAAGGGACGGTAGCCGTGCCGGTTTCGATGGATGCTCTCGCCGACGACGTCGCCGCCGAGACGGACGTGCTCCGCGACATCCTGGTGGGCCTGTCGGAGGAAGACTGGCGTCGTGCCACCCCCGCCGCGGGCTGGACGATCGCCGACCAGGTCAGCCACCTCGCGCACTTCGACGCGACCGCCGTGAAGTCGGCCGTCGATCCCGACGGGTTCCGCGCCGACGTCGAGAACTCGCCGCCGATCGACCCCGACGCCGTCGCCCTGCAGTACCGCGACCTCACCGGCGAGGAGATGCTGCGCTGGTTCGACGGTGAGCGCGGGAGGCTGCTCGACACGTTCCGCGCGCTCGACCCCGGGACCCGGCTGCCCTGGTACGGGCCGGCGATGAGCGCCGCGTCGTCGCTGACGGCCCGGTTGATGGAGACCTGGGCACACGGCCAGGACGTCGCCGACACGGTCGGCGTCACCCGGGAGCCGACCGGGCGGCTGCGCAACGTGGCGCACATCGGCATCGGTGCCCGGACCTACAGCTACGCCGTCAACGGCGTCGGCATGCCCGACACCCCCATCCGCGTCGAGCTCGTCGCACCCGACGGCACGGCCTGGACGTGGGGACCCGAGCAGGCCGTGGACCGCGTCACCGGGCCGGCCCTGGACTTCTGCCTCGCCGTCACCCAGCGCCGCCACCGCGACGACACCGCACTCGAGATCACCGGACCGGTCGCGAACGAGTGGATGTCGTTCGCGCAGGCGTTCGCCGGCCCGGCGGGGCCCGGCAGGAAGGCAGGACAGTTCTCGTGAGCGATGCACGGCGGCCCGTGATCATCGGAAACTGTTCGGGGTTCTACGGCGACCGCATCGGTGCCGCCCGCGAGATCGTCGACGGTGGTCCGATCGACGTGATGTGCGGTGACTACCTCGCCGAGCTCACGATGCTGATCCTCGCGAAGGCCCAGGCGAAGGACCCGTCGACCGGGTACGCGAAGACCTTCCTCACGCAGGTCGAGCAGGTGCTCGGGACGTGCCTCGAACGCGGCGTCAAGATCGTGTCGAACGCCGGCGGGCTGAACCCCGCCGGACTCGCCGCGGCCATCCGCGCCGTCGGCGAGAAGCTCGGCCTCCAGGTCGCCGTCGCCCACGTCGAGGGGGACGACCTGCGTGGCGACCTCGGCGCGATCCTCCCTCCCGTCGCCGGGAAGCCGGTGTCGGCCAACGCCTACCTGGGTGGCTGGGGCATCGCGGCTGCGCTCGGCGCGGGTGCCGACGTCGTCGTCACCGGCCGGGTCACCGACGCCTCGCTGGTGGTCGGGCCCGCGGCGTGGTGGCACGGCTGGGGCCCGACGGACTGGGACGAGCTGGCCGGCGCCGTCGTCGCCGGGCACGTGATCGAGTGCGGCCCGCAGGCCACCGGAGGCAACTACGCGTTCTTCTCCGAGGTGAAGGACCGCCGCTACCCGGGCTTCCCGATCGCGGAGGTGGCCGCCGACGGCTCCACCGTGATCACCAAGCACCCGGACACCGGGGGCCTGGTGTCGACCGGGACCGTGACCGCCCAGCTGCTCTACGAGATCCAGGGCCCGGCCTATCTCGGGCCCGACGTCACGACCCATTTCGACTCGATCGTCCTCGAGCAGGAGGGCGAGCACCGCACCCGCATCTCCGGGGTCCGCGGCAGCGCGCCGCCCGACACCCTCAAGGTGGCCCTCAACGACAACGGCGGCTACCGCAACTCGATGACCATGGTGCTCACCGGCCTGGACATCGAGGAGAAGGCCGCCTTCGCCGAGGACATGTTGTTCGGCATCCTGGGCGGGCGCGACCGGTTCGCCGAGGCGGACGTCAGGCTGCTGCGCTTCGACCAGCCCGACGCGGGGGCGAACGAGCAGGCGACGGCGCACCTGCGCGTGACCGTCAAGGACCAGGACCCACGGCTGGTCGGCCGCGTGTTCTCCAACGCGACGATGGAGCTCGCGCTGGCCGGCTACCCCGGTTTCCACACCACGACCCCGCCCTCGGCCGAGTCGGCCTTCGGCATCTACCGGCCCGCCGCCGTGCCGCGCACCGCCGTCACCCAGACCGTGGTGCTGCCCGACGGGACGCGTCAGGTCGTCGCCGACCCGCCGACCGGGCCCGCGGACCTCCCGGCGACCGCCGGGACCACGACCGGCTCCGGCCCTGCTGCCACTGCGGCCGGCGCTGCCGCGCCCGCCGGGCCCACCCGCCGGGCGCCGCTCGGGGCGGTGTGCGCGGCCCGCTCCGGGGACAAGGGGGGCAACGCCAACATCGGGGTCTGGACCCGCGACGACGCCGGTTACGCGTGGATGGCCGCGACCCTCGACATCGAGACCGTCAGGGGCCTGCTGGGCCCGGAGGCGGCCGATCTGGAGATCGAACGGTTCGACCTGCCCAACCTCCGTGCCGTCAACTTCGTGGTGCACGGGCTCCTGGGCGAGGGCGTGGCCTCGACGACGCGGCCGGACCCGCAGGCGAAGGGCCTGGGCGAGTACCTGCGCAGCCGCCTGGTGGATGTGCCGGAGGAGCTGCTCCAGGGCTGAGCCACGGGTAGCCGGGAGCCGGACCGCACGCATCGACTCGAACATGCGTTCGATCGTAGCGCGCTCCTCCGACGGAAACGGGTGTCAGTCGCCCGCCGACCGGGTGAGCGGTCCGGCCACCCAGAGGTCCGTCTCGGCGCGCGAGCGCAGCCGCACCACCGGGAGGCCAGGGCGCCGGTGGCGCAGCAGCTCGACCCGCTCCGCGGTCGCGTAGCGGGTCCGCCACGCCCACCGCACGATGTGGTCGCGGTCGGTCAGTATCGCGCGCAGCGGCGGCTCGAGGTTGCCGTTCCAGAGGATCTCGCGCCGTGCCCGGCGGCGCAGGGTGCGCGCGGTGACCTGCCGCATCACCGTGGCGTGCGGCGGGTCCAGCCACACCATCAGGTCGCAACGCTGCGCCAGCAGGTCGCGCACCGCCGAGTACTGCCACTCGGTGGTCCACGCCTGCCGCGCGCTGAACTCCTCGACGTCCGCGACGAACGAGGGCCGGGGCGTCCAGCCGGGACCGTGGAACAGCGCGTCGATCTCGACGTGCTCCACTCCGAGCAGCCGCCCGATCCGGGCGGCGAGCGTCGTCTTCCCCGAGCCCGAGGTACCGGCGATCAGCACCCGCTGCGGCCGGCCGGGCAGGGGATCGTCGCAGCGCAGCAGCGCACCCACGTCCGGGCGCACGTCAGCGCCCGACGGCGCCCGTGTGCACCAGCAGGACCTCGGCCAGCTCGGGCACGACGGCGACCGGCAACGCGTGGCCCAGGCCGGGCACGGTGACGAGCGTGGCGCCCCCGATGGCGGCGGCCAGGTGCTCCCCGTGCGGCGGTGGGTTCACCGGGTCCTCGGGCGCCTCGACGACGAGCACCGGCACCGTGACCCGGGCCAGCTCCGCGCCGCGGTCCAGCCCGTCCTGGTCGGCCCTGGCGTGCGCGCTGGGGCTGTCGGGCCGCCCGGTGTGGCTGATGACCCGCGACTCGAGCTCACGGAACTCGTCGGCGTCGAAGGGGATCCCGGCGCCGTTGAGCAGCCGCCAGTGCTCGACGCGCCAGGCGAGCTCGCTCACGTCGTCACGCGGGTCGTCGAACTCCTGCCACATCCGCAGCAGCGCCGTGCCCGGGCCCGGCATGTCCGGGACCTCCCAGGCGCTCAGAGCGGCCGTGCAGAACACCGTCGCCGACAACAGCCGGTCGGGGTGGTCGAGCAGCAGCAGCTGCACCAGCGTCCCGCCCAGGGACATCCCGACGACGTGCGCCCGCTCGACGCCCCAGGCGTCCAGGACGGCGACGGCGTCGGCGGCCAGGTCGGTCACGGCATAGGGGGCGTCGTCGAACGCCCAGGTCGACCGGCCGGTGTCGCGGTGGTCGTACCGGATCACCGGGTGCCGGGTGGTGAGCCGGGCGAGCAGCTCCTCGGGCCAGACGATGCCGGAGGCGTTCGCACCCATCACGAGCAGGACCGGGTCGGCGTCGGCAGGCCCGTCGAGCCACTGCGACCACAGCAGCACGTCGGGCGCCACCTCGACGAAACGGTCCTCGACGAACGGGTCGGCTACGGCGTCCACGCGGCAAGCGTGCCAACGTCGGCCCGCGCGCCCGCACGCGGGGACCCCGACACGGGGCCCGACGTGCGAGCTGCCCGGCGCGGCGGACGGAGCCGCCGTGCCGGGCCGGGGCTCACTTGAGCGCGTCGAGCAGCGCCTGGCGCTGGCGGTCGCCGAGGCCGGCGGCGCGCCGGGAGACGTCGATGCCGGTCTTCTCCAGCAGTGCGGTGACCTTCGCGGGGCCGTAGCCGGGAAGGCTCTTGAGCAGGTCCGCGACCTTCGTCTTGCCGACGATGGCGTCGGACTTCGCGCGGTCGAGGACCGCGGGGATCGTCTCGTCGCCCCGGGCGATCGCGTCGCGCAGCTCCTTGCGGGCCGTCCGCGCGGCAGCGGCCTTCTTCAGCGCCTCCGCGCGCTGTTCGGGAGTCAGCGTGGGCAGTGCCATGTGTCGAACTCCTCTACTCGGTGAAGTGCCCGTCCTGGTCGAACGGACCCGTCTTCGCCGCACAGCGTGGCAGAAGCCGCGAACGACTCTTCGAGAACCCCCTGCTCAGCAGCGATATGTGGGCCTCCGGATGCGCTCAACGGGCCTCCGGAGACGCCGACGGGCCGGCTGCGGCGTTCGGGTCCGTCGGCGTGCGGTGGGCGGCGCGGTGCGCTCGTCGCGGAGTCCGCGGCACGGCCGGGCGTGATCACCGCTGCGACCGGTCGATCCGGGATTCGCGCAGGTCAGCGGTCTGCGATGGTCGTCGGCACCGTCGGCACCGGGCTGTCGCTCGCGGAGCAGGACGACGCCAGCGACACGGGCGCGTTGGGCGGCGCGGTCGTCGTCGGGGTCGCCGTGCCCTGCCCGGTGCGGCTGCGCGACGCCGTCGTGCTCGGCGTCGGCAACGCCCTGCCGTCCAGCGACGACTGCACGACCTGCTGCATGAAGCGCACGTCGGGGTCGCCGGGGTTGAACCGGCCGTCACGCTCGCTCGGGTCGGGCAGCGACGGGTCGAACGTCACGCTGTTCAGGTCGACGCCGTTGTCGGTGAGCAGCTCCACCAGTGGCGGCAGCAGGTCCTGCGGCATGTTCGTATGGATGTTCTGCGTCGCCACCCGGGCGACCGACTGGAAGTTCGACAGCAGCGACGCCGGGCTCTTCTGGTCGAGCACCGCCTGGATCAGGCAGCGCTGGCGGCCCATCCGGTCGTAGTCGCTGGAGTCACGACGCGAACGCGCGAACCACAGCGCCTGCTCGCCGTCGAGCTTCTGCACACCCGGCGGGATGTAGCCGTCGGGCTTGACGTGCGCGCCGTTGGGCAGCACGCCGCCGATCGGCAACGGGACGGGCCCGACGTCGAGGGTGACGCCGCCGAGGGCGTCGATCAGCGCCGAGAAGCCCTCCATGTCGACCTCGAGGAAGTAGTCCAGCGGGAGGCCGAGCATGTAGGTGACCGACTGCATCAGCAGGTTGATGCCGGGGTCGTCGGTGGGGCCCGGCGGCGCGACGCCCGGGGTCTGGTGTGCGTAGGCGTACACGGCGTTCAGCAGGTAGTTCCCCGACAGCGGTTCGCGCAGGTCGCGGAAGCCCGTCGGGAACTTCTCGGCCATCGGCGAGCCGGGCGGGAACTGGGCGCGCTGGATGTTGCGGGGCAGGCCGAACAGGATGGTCTCGGCCGTCCGGGTGTCGATGCTCGCGACCATCATCGTGTCGGTGCGCGTGCCGGTGCGGTCGGGCCCGGCGTCGCTGCCGATCATCAGGACGTTGATCCGCGGCTTGTTGAACGCCTCCGCCGCACTCGTCCCGCCGCCTTTGAACAGCTCGTTGAGCAGGTTGCGCTGCGAGTTGGCCAGGTTGGCCGCGAACCCGAAGGGGGCGGCCACGACCAGGCACAACGCGATGACGACGACCGTCCCCAGCGCCTTGCGTCCCGTCGCGAGACCGGGTGGGCGGGCGAGGACCCACGTGCGCACGATGACGACGATCCAGCCCAGCGCCGCGGCCAGCACGACGACGGCGACCGCGGCCAGGACGTGCGCCGACAGCGCCGTCACGATCAGCGCCGATCGGCCCAGGAAGGCGAGCAGGACCAGCGCGACGATCACGAGGACGTAGCCGACGAGGATCGGCAGCCCGGTGCGGCGCCGGCCGAGGATCAGGTGGCCCGAGCCGGGCGCGATCGTCGACGCCGCGGTGATGCCCAGCGCCGCCGCGAGGCTGCGCCGCCGGGGCGGCGGACCGCCGTTTCGAGGGCCGCCCGCCGACGCCGCACGGGTGGACGTCTCCGCGCCGACGACACGGGTCGGCCGGGCGGTCGCGGACTCGGACACCGGTTCCGTCGGCGGCGAGTCGGCGCGCGCTCCCGCGGGCGTGCGCCGGATCTCCTCGGTCGCCGCGGTCTGCTCGGTCGACCGGCCCGTGCGCGGGATGGCGACGGTGGGGCGCGCGTCGGTGGTCCCGGGCGGGCGTTGCGGCCCGGGCCGGCGGCCGCGTCGCTCGCCGGTGCCGACGGGGCGCAGCTCACCGGGCTCGTCGGCGCGGGGTGCGCCGTCGGGCGCCGGCCGGGGCGGGCGGGCGGGGCGGTCCGGGGGCCTGCGTTCACGGCCGGCCGCGGGCCTCGGCCTGTCGCCGGGGCGGGCTCCGTCGCCGGGTCCGGGACCGTCGGAAGGCCTGGGACCGTCGGAAGGCCTGGGACCGTCGGAAGGCCT
>NZ_BEGX01000011.1 GCF_002583555.1 Pseudonocardia sp. N23 | reverse complement strand
GGCACAACGGCAAACAAGACCGACCTCCGAGAGAAGTCGATCTTGTTTCGCAGGGTTACTGGTTCGAGTCCAGTCGGAGGAGCTTCTCCCCAGCTCAGAGGCCTAGCCCGAGCCGGAATCGCGATCAGTCGATTTCCCTCCGTATCCGCGGGCCTCACCAGGTGTCGCCGCCCCGTCAATGGGGGGCGGTTGCGTGCGGGTCGATGGCCTGCAGACCGTAGGGGCGGAAGCGGACTGATCAACGCCGCCGTCCCCCGCCGACGACCCTGGGGTGCGACAGCATTCTTGGGAACGGCGCGTGGGTTCTGGGCTCGCGCGCGAGCTGCGGGTCGTGCGGGGACCGGCAAACTTGCGCGCTGATCCGAGAGTTCACGCCTGGACCGGTCGCGGCTGCACCCTCGTACGGGTGCTGCACCGGTTGCTGGGGGTGCGTCACCAGGGCAAGGGGTGCGGGCGCCCGCGTCGACCGTCGGCGTTTCGGGGAGGGTGGGAGCTGCCGCGACGACGCGTGACAGTCGTCGGCGTCGAGGTCTACCCGCGCAGGGGGCTGCTCTGTCCCCACAAGCCTCGGAGCCTGCGTCCGGGGCTCGGCCACGCGAGAGCGGGCGCATCCCTCCGTGATCAGGCGGAGCCGCCCGACTGTGCGACGAGGACCACGCCCGGAAGGAGCCGGCCGTCGGCGGGGATCCGGAGCTCGGCGGTGGGCCGAAGCGCGGCCTGCTCGATCATCCCGACGAGCTGTTCCGGCTGCCACAGGTGCGTCGTCCACTGCACCGGGACGCCGCCGTACGCCTCGGTGCGCGGGACGTCGCCGTCGCCGACGTGCATCCCGATGATCAGCTGACCGCTGGGCACCAGCGCTCTGCCGAGCGAGGCGATCACGTCCGGCAGCACGTTCCGCGGCAGGTTGAACAGTGACCACCAGGCCAGCACCCCGCCGAGGGACGCCTCGGCGAGGTCGAGCCCGGTCGCGGATGCGACGTCGAAGGTGCATTCCGGGTGGAGCCGGCGCGCGTGCTCGATCATGCGGGGTGAGAGGTCCACGCCCGAGACGTCGAGGCCGCGTTCGGCGAGGTAGGCGGTCACCGTTCCGGGGCCGCAGCCGACGTCGAGCACTGGGCCCAGGCCGCGGACCGCGTCGGCGAACACGTCGATCGCGGCGCGATGCCACGGCTGGAGGCGGATGTCCCCGAGCGCTGTCGCCGCGATCAGGTCGACGTAGTTGTCGGCGACGCGGTCGTAGGAGTCGCGGACGACGTCGAGGTCGGCGGGCTGCGCGATCGGGCGCGCGCTCACGGCCGTGACACCAGGGCAGATCGGCTCACAGAATCAGTGAACCAGCCGGCACCGACATTTTCCGGCCTACGCTCGTGTGGTGAGCGACCACACCGGACGGGACACCTCGTCGCCCCGAGCCGCAGCAATCCGCGAGGTGCTCAACGGGTGGGACTTCCTCGGCACCGTGCGCGAGGGAATCCTCTGATCGCCCGTCGGCTGGACCGAGGTGCGCGCGCCGACGAGCTGCACGCGCTCCTCGCGCAGGAGCTGACCGGGCGCTTCGCGCTCAGCGGCTCGCCCAGCGCGGGACCGCGTCGTCGACAGCCTCCTCCGCTTGCCCGGGTAGCGGTCGTCCCGACGAGCACGGCCGCACGTCGGTCCACCCCCCGCGGGGTGCCGTGGCGGATCGAGGGTCGTGAGCTGGACGACGGTGGGTGCTCGGCTGTGTGGCCGGCGGCCGTGGTCGATCCAGCGGGATGGGATGAACTCAGGGATCCCGTTGCGCAGGCGCACGTCCCGGCCGGCGTGGTGGAGGAGGCGGTGGCAGGCGCGGCACAGCATCGTGCAGGTGCCGATCGAGGTCGGGCCGCCCGGTTCCGACGGGATGAGGTGGTGGATGTCGCACCAGGACGGTGGTCGTGCGCAGCGGGCGCAGCCGCGGTCGGGGACGTCGCCGTGGTCGAGGACGTGGGCGCAGGCGTCGGGAAGGCTTCGGCCTGGCGTTGTGGAGCAGGTCGTCGTCGGCGGACCGTGGGTGGAGTGGGTGTCGACGACGGTGGCGATCGCGTCGTAGAGGGTGGGGTCGTCGAGTCCGATGCGGCCGACCGCCTGCTCCGCGAGCAGGAGCCGGAGGCGGGCATCGGTCGGTTCCCAGCCGAGGAGGTCGGCCAGGGCGGTGACGGTGTTGCGGTAGCCGCGGTCGGTGAACACCCACTCGGCCCGGTGCACGCGGGGACCGCTGCCGCGGCCGCGTGCGCCTACACGCGGACGAGGCTCCGAGACCGCGACCTCGGGCGTCGGTTCGTGGCGTGCACGCCGCTGTCCGGACGCCGCGAGGTGGGCGCTGGGGCCGCTGCGTCGACGCGGGTCGGGCCCTCGAGAGGGGATCGGCGAGCCTTCGCGGACGATCGGCGCCGTCGAGACACGGACCGCGTCGGTGAGATCGACGGTCGACCGGCGGATCGACATCGGGCGGACTACGTCGTCGACCTCTGCGCGGGCGCGAACACGTCCAGCACCTGCTCCGCGTAGGCCACGGAGACTGCGGGATCGGCGTCGGGGGAGCCGACCCGGGGCGCGAGGTTGAGGTCGAGGAACACCTCGGTCGCGCCGTGGGCGTGCAGGGCGCGCAGGTCGTCGACGATCTGCTCCCGCGTGCCCTGCAGCGGCCGCCGCGACGGGGGCCGGTCGTCGACGAGATCGACGACGCCCCGCACCACGATCCGGACCGCCGACGGGTCGCGCCCGGCCTCGCGGGCACCGTCGCGGACTAGGTCGGCGCAGGCCCCGATCCGGGAGAGGTCCTGGTGGCTGCTGCCGATCCAGCCCTGGGCGAGCCGGCCGGCGCGGCGCAGCGCCGGCGCGGCGGTGCCGCCGAGCAGGACCGGTGGGTGCGGGCGCTGCACGGGGCGGGGCGCCACGTGCGAGCTGGGCACCGTGTAGAACTCGCCGTCGAACTCGACGGGGTCCTGGGTCCACAACGCCGTGAGGCAGCGCAGGTACTCGTCCATCCGCGCGCCGCGCCGGGTGAAGGGCACCCCGGCCGCGGCGTACTCCTGTCGCATCCACCCGATCCCGAGACCGACGCTGAGCCGGCCCCGGGACACCACGTCGAGCGACGCCATCGTCTTCGCGAGCACGACGGGCGGGGTGAACGGGGCGCAGACCGTCGCGGTCCCCAGCCCGATCCGGCCGGTGTGCCCGGCGACGTAGGCGAGCGCGACGGCCGAGTCGTGCACCGACCGGTGGGCCTCGCCCTGGCCGGCGCCGACCGGGTCCAGGAGTCGCTGGAAGGTCCACAGCGACGCGTACCCGAGCTCCTCGGCGAGGCAGGCGATGTGGCGCATCGTGTCCGGCGTCGCCCAGCTGCCCGAGACGGGCAACCCGAAGCCGAGCAGCGGCAGATCACCCGTCATGCACCAGAACTCTTCCACGCCGGAACGCCGGAACGCCGGAACGCCGGAACGCCGGAACGCCGGAACGCCGGACGGCCGGATCGCCGTGACCCCGGCCCGGCGCTGCGGCAGGAATGCCGGCGCCGCGTCCGCAGTTGGTTGAGAGGTGAAGAAGATTGGCTTCCTGTCCTTCGGGCACTGGTCCGACTCGCGGCACTCGATGGTGCGGTCGGCGTCGGATGCCCTGCTGCAGTCCATCGAGCTCGCGGTCGCGGCCGAGGAGGCCGGTGCCGACGGCGCCTACTACCGCGTGCACCATTTCGCGCAGCAGCTCGCGTCGCCGTTCCCGCTGCTCTCGGCCGCGGCGGCGAAGACCACCCGCATCGAGCTGGGTACCGGCGTGATCGACATGCGCTACGAGAACCCTCTGTACATGGCCGAGGACGCCGGCGCCGCCGATCTCATCTCCGGCGGACGCCTGCAGCTCGGCATCAGCCGCGGGTCGCCCGAGCAGGTCATCGAGGGCTACCGGTACTTCGGGCACGTCCCGCCCGAGGGGACGACCGAGGCCGACATGGCCCGCGAGCACACCCGCGCGTTCCTCGACGTGCTCGGCGGCAACGGCTTCGCCCGGCCCAACCCCCGCCCGATGTTCCCCAACCCGCCCGGTCTGCTGCGCCTCGAACCGCACTCGCCCGGGCTGCGCGACCGTATCTGGTGGGGCGCCGGCTCGCGCGCGACCGCCGAGTGGACCGCCGAGCAGGGCATGAACCTCATGAGCTCGACGCTGCTCACCGAGGACACGGGCGTCCCCTTCCACCAGCTCCAGGCCGAGCAGATCCAGCGCTTCCGCGACGCCTGGTCCGCGGCCGGGCACACCCGTGAGCCTCGGGTGTCGGTGAGCCGCAGCATCTTCCCGATCGTCAACGACCTCGACAGGCAGCTGTTCTGGCAGCAGCGCGGCAGCACCGACGAGGTCGGGTGGATCGACGGCGGCAACGCCCGCTTCGGCCGGACCTACGCCGGCGAGCCGGACAAGCTCGTGGCGGAGCTGGCCGAGGACGAGGCGATCGCCGCCGCCGACACGCTGCTGCTGACCGTGCCCAACCAGCTCGGCGTCGACTACAACGCGCACGTCATCGAGAGCGTGCTGACCCACCTGGCGCCGGAGCTGGGCTGGCGCTGACCCCGGGTCAGCCCACCATCGCCGCGAACATCCCCGGCCGGTAGGACCCGGCCGGGGTCCGCGCGATGACGTTCATCCGGTTCGCCGCGTTGACCAGCGCCAGCAGGCAGACGAGCGCGGCGGCCTGGTCGTCGTCGTAGTGCTCGCGGACCCGCGCCCACGTCCCGTCCGACACGCCCTCGTGCGCGTCGGCGAGCCGGGTGCCCTCCTCGGCGAACGCCAGCGCGGCGCGCTCGGCCTCGGTGAACACGGTGGCCTCCCGCCAGGCGGCGACCATGTTCAGCCGTTCCTGGGTCTCGCCCGCCGCGGCGGCGTCCTTGGTGTGCATGTCGGTGCAGAAGCCGCAGCCGTTGATCTGGCTGGCGCGCAACGACACCAGCTCCTGCGTCCCGGCCGGCAGCGCCGACCGGTGGATCACCATCGCGGCGTTCGCGAAGCGCTTGCCGAACGTGGCCGCGAGGTCGTTGCCGAACAGGTCGAGACGGGCGTCCATGATCTGGTCCTCCACTCGTGGAACTCGGTGACGAACACCAGATGCCGCCCGGCCGGCGCCCGTGACAACGCCTCGGTGTGACGGGTACCACTGTCACAGGGGCCCCGGACCCGGCGTCTCATGGGGATGGGAGGAGACACCATGCCCGACGTCGCGACCGCATCGTTCGTCGCACACCGGAACCTGCTGTTCACGGTCGCCTACGAGATGCTCGGCTCCGCCGCCGACGCCGAGGACGTCCTGCAGGAGACCTGGCTGCGGTGGGCGACCGTCGACCTCGCCGAGGTCCGCGACCGGCGCGCCTACCTCGTCCGCATCACGACCCGGCAGGCCCTGACCCGGCTGCGGACCCTCGGCAGGCGCAAGGAGTCCTACGTGGGGGAGTGGTTGCCGGAGCCGCTGCTGACCACCCCTGACGTCGCCGACGACGTCGAGCTCGCCGACAGCGTCTCCATGGCGATGCTGCTCGTGCTCGAGACGCTCGCCCCGACCGAACGCGCCGTGTTCGTGCTGCGCGACGTGTTCGACGTCGGCTACGACGAGATCGCCGAGGCTGTCGACAAGAGCCCCGCCGCGGTGCGGCAGATCGCCCACCGCGCTCGCGCGCACGTCGCGGCCCGCCGCCCCCGCGGCGTCGTCACCCAGGACGAGAGCCGCGGTGCCCTCGACGCCTTCCGGCGTGCCGTCGAGACGGGGGACCTGCAGGGCCTGCTCGACGTCCTGGCCCCCGACGTCGTCCTCGTCGGCGACGGCGGGGGGATCAAGCAGGCGGTGCTGCGGCCCGTCGTCGGCGCCGAGAAGGTCGGCAGGCTGCTGGCGACGGGCTGGGCCCGTGTCCCGGGTGCGCTCTCGCTCGAACCGGTGCAGGTCAACGGCTACCCCGCGCTCGTGCTGCGCATCGACGGCGAGCTCGACGGGGTCGTCGCCCTGCGCATCGACGACGGCCGCGTCACCGGCCTCTACGCCGTCCGCAACCCGGAGAAGCTCTCGCACATGGACCGGGCGACCACACTGAGCCGCTGAGCGGGAGTCAGGCCGGAGAGATGCGCGTCAGCTGCTCGGGCAGGGCGTTGATCAGGTCGGCGAAGACGCTGCGGATGTGCTCGCGGCAGGCGGCCTCGGCGGCGCCCGGGTCGCGTTTGGTGATGGCGGTGACGATCTCCTCGTGCTGGCGCACCGACGCGTCGAGCCGGCCGGGCACGCCGACGGTCAGGTTGCCGAGGCGTTCGAGATGCAGGTCGAGCTCGACGAGCAGCCCGCCGATCCGGTGCCCGGCGGCCTGCCGGTAGAGGATGCGGTCGAACTCGTCGAACAGGCCGGGGATGTCGTCGGTCGCGCCCTGGTCGAGCAGGGCACGGCTGCGCCGGACGTTGGCGCGCAGGTCCGTCTCGTCGGAGTCGTTGATCTGCATGGCGGCACGTCGCGCGCAGAACCCTTCGAGGAGCTCGCGCAGCTCGTAGATCTCGCGGATGTCGCTGTGGGAGTAGCCGCGGACGATCGCTCCCCGGTAGGGCGCGACCGTGACGAGCCCTTCCTTCTCCAGGCGCACGATGGCCTCCCGGATCGGGGTCTTGCTGACGCCCATCTGCTCGGCGAGCTGGCGTTCGCGCAGCTGGCGGCCGGGTTCGAGCTCGAGCTCGACGATCGCGCGGACGAGCCGGCGGTAGACGACCTCCTTGATCTGCAGATGGCTGTCCACGGAGGTGTCGAGCGGTGCGAGCCGCAGCCCGGTCGACCCGGTCGGGGTCGGGGGCTCGATTGCTGGCCTGGGCATATGTGCTCGTTCCTTCGCTCCGGCACGACGAGTGCCGCCACCACCTGCTGCGACGGCGGCCGTCTGTTCCTGGGTACTACCTTGCACGCACTGTTCCGGCCGATCCTGCCGGGATGTCGTCGAACGGTCCGGCGACGCTCCGGAGGTTCGTGTGGGCCAGGACGTCCTGCGCCCGGCAGGCGTAGCCGAGGACCCGGTCGTCGTGTGCCCACGGCCCGACGACCTGCACGCCGACCGGCATGGTGGGCCCGCCCAGACCGCACGGCACGGTGACGGCGGGTTGCCCGGTGATGTTGAACGGGTACGTGTACGGCGTCCAGGTGATCCAGGGCAGCGGTGCGTCGGCCTCGCCGCCGGGCGGGACCTCGGCGTCGGCGTCGAACGCCGTCAACGGCATCGTCGGCATGACGAGGAGGTCCCATTCGTCGAGGAGCCGCGCCATCGTGGCGTTGAACTCCCGGCGTGCGGTGAGGGCGGCGTAGTAGTCGGCGAGGGAGTACTCCTGCGCGAGCGGCCCGAGCCGGACGAGCCCCGGGTCCATGTCGGCTGCGTGCGTGCGGGCGAGGTCGCGGAAGCCGAGGCCCCGGCCTGTGACCCACAACGCCTCGAACACGCTGCGCGGCAGTGCGGCGGGCAGTGCGACCTCGTGGTGGTCGGCGAGCCCGGACGCGACGAGGGAGTCGAGCGCGGGGTACGCGACGCTCGCGACGTCAGCGGCCGGCTCGATGCCGAACGGGCTGCGCACGATCCCGACGCGCAGCCGTCGCCCGCCGTCGCCCGCGGGTGGCCGCGACCAGTACGACTGCGGGTCGCGGGCGTCGGGACCCCGGGTGAGGGCGAGGACCGCCGCCGCGTCGCGGACGTCGCGGGTGATGGGACCGGCGTGCGACAGGTTCTCGTTGACCGTTCCCGGCCAGACGGGGATGGCGCCCAGCGTCGGCTTGAGGCCGACGACGCCGCAGAACGCCGCCGGGATGCGGACGGACCCGCCCGCGTCGGTCCCGGTCGCGATGGGCACGGCGCCGCTGCCGACGGTGGCGCCCGAGCCGGCGCTCGATCCGCCGGAGTTGCGGGCCGGGTCCCACGGGTTGCGGGTGATGCCGGTGCGTGGCGAGATCCCGGTGCCCTTCCAGCCGAACTCGGGTGTCGTCGTGCGCCCGATGACGACCGTCCCCGCCTCCAGCAGCCGCCCGACCATCGGTGAGGACGCCGTCGCGGGGGTGTCCGGGCTGGTACGTGACCCCTTCCCGGCGGGCAGGCCCTCTTCGAGCATGTTGTCCTTCACCGCGATCGGCACGCCGTGCAGGACGCTGCGGACGGTCCCGGCGCGCACCTCCGCCTCCCGCTCGACGGCCGCGGCGCGGGCCCGTTCGGGCAGCAGCGCGGCGTAGGCGTTGATCGCGGGTTCGGCCGCCGACGCCAGGTGCAGGGCGAGCTCCGCCAGGTGTACCGGGGAGAGCTCACCCGCGGCGACGCGCCTGCCCAGGTCGAGCCCGCTCTCGGCGCGGTACTCGTCGGGCGTGAGCTCGGTGAGCCGGGGGGAGCCGACCATCAGCGCGTCCCCGCCGGCGTCGACAGCGCGGACCACGCCACGGCGAACCGCTCCGCCCACTCCTCGGGGACGGAGGTGCTGACCTTGACGAAGCGTTCGCCGAAGCGTGGCGACTGGTAGGTGCCCGGCCGGATGAAGACGTCGCGTTCGAGCATCGCGGCGCACAGGTCGTCGGCGGTCCAGCCGCTGTCGGCGATGTCGACGGCCACGAAGTTCCCGTGCGAGGGCCACACGACGAGCCGGCCGAGGCCGCTGCGGTCCACCGCAGCGCGCACCGACTCCTGGTTGCGCTGGTTGGTCCCGCGCACCCGTGTGAGCCACGCGTCCTTCACCGTGAGCCCGGCGATCGCGGCCCGCTGGGCCGAGATGTTGGCGCCCAACGGGTTCGAGGGCACCGCGGTGAGCCGTCCCAGCAGCTCGGGCACCGCGACGACAGCCCCGAGCCGTAGCCCGGCGAGCCCGAGCCATTTGGAGAAGGAGTAGGTGGTGAGCGTGCCCTCGGGGTAGAGCTCGGCCGCGAGGGTGTGTCCGGTGGCGAAGTGGCGGTAGGTGCAGTCGTGGACGACGAGCGACCCGGTCTCGCGGGCGAGGTCGGTGATGGCGGCGAGCTCGGCGCGCTCGTAGCGGCTGCCCAGCGGGTTGAGCGGGTCGATCAGGTAGATCAGGGAGCGCGGCTCGATCACCGCGGCGATCTGTGCCGCGGTGATCCGGTAGCCCTGCTCGGCCGAGTACAGGTCCAGTGCCGTCGACGGCACCCCCTCCAGCCCGGCGAACCGTGCGGGCCAGGGCCAGCCCGGGTCAGTGGTGATCACCCGGGAGATGGAGCCGGCCAGGCCGGTGCAGATGTGGTGCAGCCCGCCGACGGCGCCGTCGGTGACCCAGGCGTCGGCACCGGTGAGACCGAGGTCGTCGACGATCAGCGTGCGCAGCTGCTCGAAGCCGAGCGCCGGGGCGTAGAGCTGGAACTCGCGGCGCCGGGTGCTCTCCTCCAGCGCGGCGACGACCTCAGCCGGGGGCTCGAGGTGCGTGGTGTTCTGGCCCATCCACGCCAGGTCGTCGCGGGCGAGGAGGTGTTCGAACGAGGGCGCCGAGGTCGCGGAGGCGCTCATCCCAGCAGGGCCAGGGTCGAGAACGCGGTGTAGACGCGGGTCGCCTCGATGATGTCGTCGACGGACAGGTTCTCGTTGGGGCAGTACACAGGCTCGCCACCCGGTCCGAAGATCACGGTCGGGATGCGGTCGCCGAAGCTCGCGGTGTCGCCGAGCCACCCCGCGGCCTTGAGTGGCGGCTCGCTGCCGCGCACGTGGCGCACGGCGTCGACCATCGTCTGCACGACCAGGCTCTGCGGGTCGGCGACGTAGGGCGCCTTGACGTCGGCGAGCTCGACGGCGGCCTTGAACCGGGGGTCGGCCCCGCGGACGGCGTCGAGGCAGCGGTCGACCTCGGCACGCACGGTCTCGACGCTGACCCCGGGCTGGGGCCGGCAGTCGACGCGGATGACGCACTCGTCGGGGATCATCGACGGACCGCCCGGCGGCAGCCCGCCGTAGACGCGGCCCGGCGCCATGAAGGTCTCGTCGCCGAACAGGTCGCGCACCCACGGCTGCAGCTCGGGGGTCAGCCGGGAGGCGTCGAGTTCGAGGATCGCCTTGGCCGCCAGCATGTTCGCGTTGACGGCGATGGGCTTGTGGCAGGTGTGGGCGGACAGTCCCTGGGCGGTGACGTCGAAGTAGTAGCGGCCGCGGTGGCCGAGGTAGATCTCGTTGTCGGACAGCTCGCCCAGCACACACAGGTCAGCGCTGTACTCGTCGAAGTAGCGGATCGAGCCGATCTGGTCGCCCATGTGGTCGCTGACGCCGGCGAAGGCGAGGCGGCCCGCGACGGGGACGCCCGAGGCGCGCACGGCCTCGGCCGCGACGAGCTGGCAGACCAGCGCCGCCTTCATGTCCATGATCCCGTGGCCGTAGACGTGGCCGTCGATGAGCTCACCGCTGAACGGCTCGGTGACGGTCCAGCCGATCGAGGCGGGCTTCGTGTCGAGGTGACCTGTGAGGACGACGCGTGGGCCGGCGCCGAAGTCGAGCTCGCCGATGGCGTTGGGGCGGTCGGGCAGCACGTCCTGCAGCCGCACGTCGGAGAAGTCCGAGTCGTTCATGACGTCGACCAGGTACTTCGCGAACGCGAGTTCGTCGCCGAGGACGCTGGGGATGCGGCACACCTCCTGCACCAGGGACAGCACCCGGGCCTCGTCGATGCTCTCGAGGGCCTTGGCAACCGCGACTGACTTCTCCATTGCACCCCTACTCGAATTTGAGATCTCAAATCTCAGACCCTGGGGGTCACCTTGTCAAGGGCCCAGTTCTCCGAAGGTAGCCACCCTGAGCTGAGCGAATGTTGCGCGGCGGTTACACCACCCCTGATGTCTTGACGACCCGATGCGACCTCCGACACGATCCTCCAACCAAGAATGCGATCTCAAGATCTCAGCCGCCCCCGGCTGGGCTCGATCGCAGGTTGAGGAGAACCTGATGATCCGATCGGCCACTCGGCTGGCACGGCGCGGTGTGCTCGCTCTCCCCGTCGTCGTCACGGTCCTGGCACTCAGCGCGTGCTCGGGAGGCGGGACCGACAGCGGCACCGCGGCACCGGGCGCGTCGACCGCACCCACGAAGGTCGGTGTCGTCCTCGCCGGGCCGCGCAACGACAAGGCCTTCTACCAGTCCTACCTGGACGGGGTGCAGGCCGTCGCCACCAAGGAGGGCATGACGGTGTCGGTCGTCGACAACGTCAGCTCCCCTCAGGCCGCGATCGACGCGCTGACCAACCTCGCAGCCGACAACCAGCTGATCATCGCGGGTGGCAGCTCGCTCGTGTCGGCGGGCAACACCGTCGCGCCCCAGTTCCCCGACGTCACGTTCGTGATGTCCGGCGTGGTGCAGACGGGCGTCGCCAACCTGCACACCTACGCCACGAAGCAGGGCGTCCCCGCCTACGTCGCGGGCGTCGTCGCCGCGCAGGAGAGCGCCTCCGGCTCGATCGGCTACGTCGGCGGCACCGACATCCCGCCGAACTCGCAGTCGTCCATCGACTTCGCGGCCGGGGCGAAGTCGGTGAAGCCCGACATCAAGGTCGCGTCGGTGACGGTCGGCTCGCTGAGCGACGCGGCCAAGGCCAAGGAGGCGACGTCCGCCCAGATCGCGAACGGTGCCGACGTCATCTACGCCTTCCAGGACGCGGGCCTGCCCGGCGTGCTGGACGCGGTCAAGGAGTCGGGCAAGACGGTCAAGGTCTTCAACCCGACGACCGACCGCTGCGACGAGTCGCCCGCCCTGATCGGCTACGCGTTCCAGGACACTCGCGTGATGGTCGGACACATCCTCGAGGACTACAAGGCGGGCAAGCTGCCCACCCAGCCGCGCTTCTACGCCCTCGACGACCCGTCGGTGCAGGCGCTCAAGCTCTGCCCGGGCAACGACAAGTACCAGGCGGTCGTCACCGACACCACGAGCAAGATCAACTCTGGGGCGATCACCATGCCCCAGGGCGGGTGACGGTGTCGGCCGACATCCCGGGCGGTTCCCCGACCGACAGCGCCGTCGCGGCGGCGCTGTCGGTCCGGGGCGTGACCAAGACCTACGGCGCTCTCGTCGCGAACGACGAGGTGGACCTCGACGTCCGCCCCGGGGAGATCCTCGCCCTGCTGGGCGAGAACGGCGCCGGTAAGTCGACGCTGGTCAAGGTCCTGTCCGGGCTGGTACGGGCCGACGCCGGCGAGGTCGTCGTGGGCGGGGAGACGTTGCCTCCCGGCGATCCGGAGGCCGCGCGGGCGGCCGGGGTGGGTGTCGTGCACCAGCACTTCATGCTCGTCCCCGACATGACCGCGACGGAGAACGTCGCGCTCGCGCAGGGCTCGCGCGCAGGCCGGCGGTTCGACTCCGCGGGCACCCGTGCCCGGCTGCTCGAGCTGAGCGAGCGGCACGGGATGCCGGTGCGCCCGGACATCCCGGTCGAGCTGCTGCCGGTGGGGGAACGGCAGCGGATCGAGATCCTCAAGTGCCTGCTCGGCGACGCCAGGGTGCTCCTGCTCGACGAGCCGAGCGCGGTGCTCTCACCGGTCGAGTGGGAGCGCCTCGCCGTGGTCCTGGAGGAGCTCGCGGCGCAGGGGCTGGCCGTCGTGCTCATCACCCACAAGCTGGGCGAGATCGCCGCCGTCGCGGACCGCTGCACGGTCATGCGCGGGGGGAAGGTCGTCTCCACCGTCCGGGTCGGGGACACCGCGCCCGAGGAGCTGGCCCGGATGATGGTCGGCCGCGACGTGGTGCTGCGGACCGAACGGCCCGTCGTCGCGGCGGGGCCCGTCGTCCTCGAGGCCGCCGGCCTCACACTGGCCGGTTACCGCGGGGACCGCGACCTCGGCCCCGTCGACCTCACCGTGCGCGGGGGCGAGGTCCTCGGCGTCGCCGGTGTGGAGGGCAACGGGCAGAGCGAGCTCGCCGACCTCCTCGCCGGGGTTCGCGCGCCCACCGCCGGGACGGTGCTCGTCACCGCCCCGGGCGGCGGGCCGGGGCGCACCGGCGTGATCGCCGAGGACCGCCAGGCCGACGGGCTGGCGCTGCCGCTGTCGGTGACGGACAACCTCATGATGCGGGTCATCGGCGACGAGGCGTTCAGCCGCCACGGGGTGCTGCGCAAGGGCCGGATCCGGCGCCACTGCAGCGAGCGCGTCGAGCGCTTCGGCGTGCGCACCTCGGGTCTGGAGACGCCCGTGGAGAGCCTCTCGGGCGGGAACCAGCAGAAGATCGTGCTGGCCCGCGAGCTGTACGGGGAGCCGGACCTCCTGGTCGCCGCACAGCCGACGCGCGGGCTCGACGTCGGCGCCATCGAGTTCGTCCACGCCCAGATCAACGCGCACAAGACCGCCGGCGGCGCGACCGTGCTGTTCTCCGCCGAGCTCGACGAGATCTTCGCGCTGTCCGACCGGATCGCCGTGATGTCGGGTGGCCGCGTCGTCGCCGTCCTCGATGCCGACGACGCGACCCGCGACCGTGTCGGAGAGCTGATGACCGCGGTCAACGGCGCCGGGGAGGAGGTGGTCGCATGAACCGGCAGGCGCTGCGTGGACTGCTGGTGAGCGTGCTCGCCGTCGTCCTCGCCCTGGCCGCGTCGCTGGCGGTCATCGCGCTCACGGGAGCACCCGTCGGCAAGGCCGCCGCGGCGATGTGGGACGGCGTCTTCGGCAGCCCGGCCCAGTTCGGGGCGACGCTGACGAAGTTCGTGCCGCTCGTGCTCGCCGCGATCGGCTGGGTCATCGCGTCGCGGGCGGGCAGGCTCAACGTCGGTCTCGAAGGCCAGATCCTGGCCGGCGGGACGACCGCGGCCGTCGTCGGGCTGTACCTCACCGGCCTGCCGACGGTGCTGCACCTGACGATCGCGGTGCTCGCCGGTGCGGTGGGCGGGGCACTGCTCGGCGGGGTCGCCGCGTGGCTGTGGGCTCGTCGCGGGGTCAACGACTTCATCGCGACGTTGCTGCTCACGCTGATCATGACCCAGGTCGTGTCGTGGCTGGCCAATGGCCCGATGGAGGAGCCGACCGGGACGCTCGGACAGAGCGCGTCCGTCGCCGACTCCGCACGCTGGCCCGTGCTGCTGCCGCGGACGACGCTGCGGGCCGACATCATCCTGGTGATCATCCTGGTGCTGGTGGCGGCGTACGTGCTGCGCCGGACCGTGGTCGGGTACCGGTTGCGGCTGACCGGGGCGAACGAGTCGGCGGCCCGCGCCACCGGCACCCGCACCACGCTCGTCGGGGTCGCCGCGCTGTGCGCGTCGGCGGCCGTCGCCGGCGTCGCCGGGTCGTCGCTCGTCCTTGCCGCGCCCGCCGCCAACCTGGCTCCGGGGTTCTCCGCCGGCTACGGGTTCGACGGCATCGTCGTCGCGCTGCTCGCCCGCAACTCGCCGCTCGGGTGCATCCCGGCGGCGCTGCTGCTCGCCGCGCTACGGCAGGGCGGCGGTCTGCTCGAGGCCCGCGTCGGGATCTCATCGGGCCTGGTGACCGCCACCCAGGCCGTGGTGATCCTGCTGGTCACGGGCACCGCCTGGTACGCCGACCGGCGTCGCTCCCGGTCGCGGCCACCCGGAGCCGCCGATGTCGCGGCACCCGTCGCGGAAGGGGCCCGCTCGTGAACCCGTTCGACATCGCGCTGTTCGCGGCGGCGATCCGGCTGTCGGTGCCGCTGCTGCTCGCCGCACTCGGCGAGCTGATCTCCGAACGCGGCGGCGTGATCAACATCGGCCTCGAGGGGATGATGCTCTTCGGCGCCTACGCCGCGTTCATCACGGCCTGGGCCACCGGGAGCGTGAGTCTCGGGCTGGCCGCGGGGATCGCGCTCGGCCTGCTGGCCGCGTCGATCATGGCTTTCGTGTCGGTGACGCTGCGCGGCGACCAGATCGTTGTCGGCGTCGCACTGAACCTCCTGGCCGCGGGTGTGACGATGTTCCTCTACCGCCTGCAGTTCCAGGGGACCCAGCCGACGACGGTCCGCATGGAGCCCTACGCGGTGCCGCTGCTGTCGGACATCCCGGGCATCGGCCCGGTCCTGTTCGACCAGCTGCCGCTGGTCTACGTCGCCTACGTCCTCGGGCCGATCGTGGCCTACCTGCTCTTCCGGACCCGCGGCGGACTGCGCGTGCGGTCCGCGGGGGAGAAGCCCGAGGTGCTCGACTCGACCGGCGTGAACGTCGTGCGCGTCCAGTGGAGCGGCGTGCTCGCCGCGGGGGGCCTGGCCGGGCTGGCCGGGGCGTTCCTGTCGGTCGGGCAGGTCGGGCTGTTCGCCGAGAACATGACGGCTGGACGCGGGTTCCTCGCGCTCGCAGCCGTCGTCTTCGGGCAGTGGCGGCCCTACGGCGTCGTCGCGGCGTGCCTCGTCTTCGGCTTCACCGACGCGCTGCAGCTGCGGCTGCAGTCGATGGGCGAGCTTCCGCGCGAGGTCTGGATCGCGCTCGTCGTCATCGGGGTGGTCGTCGCCGCGGCCGGTGTGTGGCGCGCCCGGTCGTCCGGGTCGCCGCTGCGCTGGGTGCTGCTCGCGGCCGTCCTCTGCGTCGTCGCGGGAGGTCTCGGTGCCGCGATGCTGCCGAGCTTCGTGCTGCCGTCGCAGTTCTGGCTGAGCCTGCCCTACGTGCTCAGCCTGGTCGCGCTGGCGGTGGCGGGCCGGGGTGTCCGCGCCCCGGCGATGGTCGGGCGGCCGCTCCCGTCACGCGGCTGATCCCACAAATGACGAAGGCCCCGCAGCCGCCCGGCCGCGGGGCCTTCGTCGCGTCGGTCAGATGTGCCCTTCCTCCCGCAGGCACTCGCCGAACGCCGTGATCGTCGCCAGCCGGCTCGTCGCGTCGCCGCCGATCGGGAAGACCGCCATGCTGTCGATGCCGAGCTTGTCGAGCGTGCGGATGTGCTCGCGGGTGGCGGCGCGGTTGCCCGACAACGACATCCGCCGGACGAAGTCGTCGGGCAGCAGCTCGGCCGCCTTCGCCGCCTCCTGGAACTCCCCGCCCGCGTACTGCGCACGGACCTGCTCGACGAGCTCGGGAGACAGGCCCGCGAGCCCGCAGTACACCGGCGCCGTCATCGGGAACCAGGCCGCGATGGTGCGCCCCGCCGCGAGGGCGACGTCCTCGTCCTCGTCGATCGCGCCGTAGGCGAACACGGTGACCGCGGGCCGGCTCGACCGCCCGGCCATGTCGACGCCCCGGTCGATGTGCTCGAGGGCGTAGCTGAGCCCGTCGGGGTGCAGCCCGGCCAGCAGGATGACGCCGTCGGCGACCCGCCCGGCCAGCTCCAGGGTCTTCGGGCCGCTCGCCGAGACGTACACCGGGATGTCGGCGCGGGTGGGGAAACGCAGGTGGGCGTCGTCGAGGGTGAACCCGCGGGCCGCCATGTCGACGTGCTCACCGGTCCACAGCCGCCGGGCCGCGACGATCGAGTCCTCCAGCAGGGCGAGCTTCGCCGGTTTGAGTCCCAGCGCGTCGAGCGGCCGGTCACCCGCACCGATCCCGTAGACGGCGCGGCCAGCGGAGATCTCGTCGATCGTCGAGACGGCGACGGCGGCGAGCGCGGGATGGCGCGTCACCGGGTTGGTGACGGCCGTACCGAGGCGCAGCCGCTGCGAGTTGACCGCGGCGAGCGTGAGGTAGGACCAGCAGTAACGGGAGTGCAGTGAGGAGTCGGTGAGCCAGAGGTCGGCGATGCCGGCCTGCTCCACGTGCTGGACCATCGAGACGAACTCGTCCGGTGCGTAGACCGGTTGGAGGGCGACGCCGCCGTACATGGCTTCGAGCCTTTCGGGTCGGGGAGCGGGCTCAGACGACCGGCCAGGCCGGCGAGGGGTCGATGCCGATCTTCTTCAGGATGCGACGGTCGGTCGCCTCGACCTCCTCGCGCAGCGCGCCCTCGTCGAAGATCGTGCTCTTCTTGTTCTCCAGCACGACCTTCCCGCCGATGAGGACGGTGTCGACGGAGTGGCCGGTGACGCCGTAGGCGAGGTTGGCGATCGGGTTGTGCAGCGGGCGCCAGTCGTAGTCGTTCGTGTCGAAGACGACGAGGTCGGCCTGCTTGCCGGCCTCCAGCGAGCCGGTGACGTCGTCGAAGCGCAGCGCCTTCGCGCCGCCGAGGGTGCCCAGCTCGACCGCGGTCTCGGCGCTGACCGCACCCGGGTCCTCACGGGCGTCGCGGGGGAGCAGCGCCGCGAGGTAGATGGCCCGGCAGATGTCCTGGTGGTTGGAGCAGTTCTCGGCGTCGGTGCCCAGTCCCATCGGGACGCCGGCGGCGATGAGCTCGGGCCACTTGCTGTGCTGTGTCGTGCCCTTGGCGAGCTTGAGCGCGGTGCTCGGGTTCCACGAGACGGTGGCGCCGCTGTCGGCGATCGCGGCGACGTCCTCGTCGTCGAGGCTGGTGACGTGGTTGAGCAGGGTGTACTCGTTGAGCGCCTTGATCGTCGCGGTGTGCCTGACGGGCCGCTCGCCGAACACCCGCAGCTCCAGCTCGACCTCACGCTCGCTGGTCGACTTGTGCTGCACGGCAAGGGTCCGCGACTCCTCGGCGAGCCGGGCCGCGGCGACGGTGAGCTCGTCGGAGCACGTGGTGACGCCCTCGACGCACACCGCAGGCCGGATCCGGTCGTTGCCGAAGGCCTGGACGGTCTCGAGGCCCTCCTCCAGCCGGCGGATCGCCGCGGCGGTGTCGAGGCGCAGCCAGTCCGGCAGGCCGTCGTCGCCGCCGGAGCCGCGCTGGTCCCAGGTCCACAACCCGATGCGGGCGCGGATCCCGGACTCGGCTATCGCCGGGAGCACAGCGTCGATGTGGTTGCAGCCGGGCTCCTCGAACAGCGTCGTGCCGTTGCTGATCATCTCCGCGGTGGCGTGCCGGGCGTAGACGTACATGTCCTCGGGCTCCAGCGAGGAGAACGAGGGATAGATGAAGCGCCGCAACGACTGCAGCGTCGTGCCCCCCTCCGGCATGGCGCCCTTGGCGCAGCACAGGAGATGGCGGTGACCGTTGGCCATGCCGGGCATCACGACGGCGTCGGGCCGGTCGATCCGCCGGGCGGGGGTGAACTCGCGGTCGAGGTCGGCCGCCTTTCCGACCGCGACGATGGTGTCCCCGGTGACGGCGACCCCACCGTCGCGCAGGATCCGGCGTTCGGCGTCGACCGTGATCACCCAGGCGGCCGTGACCAGGAGGTCGCAGGGGCGAGCAGGCGCGGCGGGGTCGGTCATGCGGTCTCCCTCGGCGTCGAGACTTTGAGATCGCAAACCTGACCCACTGGCCGACCTGCTGTCAAGGGTTCACTGATTGTTGGTCGCCGGGCGCGCACCCCATCGCAGCAGGTGAACCTGTTACCAGTGAGTTACAGCAGCTCAGTAGGTCCTTGTCGGCTCGGTCGGTGCGGCGGTTCCGACGTGGAACCTAGATGAGATCTTGAGATCTCATCTACGATCGTCTGGTTCCCGTCCCGAGCAAGGAGACCCGCGTATGAGCGTCACGAGCACCGTGTCCCCGACGGCACTGCACCACTGGGCGGGCGGGACCCTGCTCGACGGTACGTCCGGCCGCTTCGCCGACGTCACCGACCCGGCGACGGGCGAGACGACGGCGCGGGTGCCGCTCGCCTCCGCGGAGGACGCGGCCAGGGTCGTCGACGCGGCGGTCACCGCCTTCCCCGCGTGGCGCGACGCCTCGCTGGCCCGTCGGACGAAGGTCCTGTTCGCGTTCCGGGCGCTCCTCGACGCCCGCGCGGACGAGCTCGCCGCGATCATCACCGCCGAACACGGCAAGGTCCTCGCCGACGCTGCCGGCGAGGTGGCGCGCGGCCTCGAGGTCGTCGAGTTCGCCTGCGGCATGCCCCACCTGCTCAAGGGCTCCGCGACCCAGAACGCCTCCACCTCCGTCGACGTCGCCTCGATCCGCCAGCCCCTCGGTGTCGTCGCGATCATCTCGCCGTTCAACTTCCCGGCGATGGTCCCCATGTGGTTCTTCCCGATCGCGATCGCGGCGGGCAACGCGGTCGTGCTCAAGCCGTCGGAGAAGGTCCCCGGCGCCGCGCTCTGGCTCGCCCGGCTGTGGCAGGAGGCAGGGCTCCCCGACGGGGTGTTCAACGTCCTCAACGGCGACAAGGAGGCTGTCGACGCGCTGCTCACCAGTCCCGACGTCGCCGCCGTCTCGTTCGTCGGGTCGACGCCCGTCGCGCGCTACGTCCACCGCACGGCGACCGAGCACGGCAAGCGCGTCCAGGCGCTCGGCGGGGCCAAGAACCACATGGTCGTGCTGCCCGACGCCGACCTCGACCTCGCCGCCGACCAGGCCGTCAACGCCGGGTTCGGCTCTGCCGGCGAGCGCTGCATGGCCATCTCCGCGGTGGTGGCCGTCGGTGACATCGGTGACCGGCTCGTCGAGGCCATCGCCGACCGGGCGCGTGCGTTGCGCACCGGTGACGGGCGCCGCGACACCGACATGGGCCCGCTCGTCACCCGCGCCGCACTCGACCGCGTCACGGGCTACGTCGAGGCGGGCCGGCGGGCCGGCGCCACGCTGGTCCTCGACGGCAGGTCCGCCCGGTTCGACGCCGACGGCGCCGGGTTCTTCGTCGGCCCCACGCTGTTCGACCACGTCACCACCGACATGCCGATCTACACCGACGAGATCTTCGGCCCGGTCCTGTCGGTGCTGCGCGTGGGCACCTACGACGAGGCGCTCGCGCTGGTCAACCGCAACCCCTACGGCAACGGGACCGCGATCTTCACCCACGACGGCGGCGCCGCCCGGCGCTTCCAGAACGAGGTCGAGGTCGGGATGGTCGGCATCAACGTGCCGGTCCCGGTGCCGATGGCCTACTACTCGTTCGGCGGCTGGAAGAACTCGCTCTTCGGCGACACCCACGCCCACGGCACCGACGGCGTGCACTTCTACACGCGGACCAAGGTCGTGACGACGCGCTGGCCCGACCCCTCGCACCGGGGTGTCGACCTGGGGTTCCCGCGCAACGCCTGACGGTGCGGACCCGCCTCGGGTCGCTACCGTCCTCGGTGTGGATGTCCGGTTCGAGGCCGAGGTGTTCGTGTGGCGGGGACCCGCCCCGTTCCACTGGATCACGATCCCGGACGACGGCTGCGACCTCGTGCGCGCCGAGGCGGCGCAGTCGTCGTACGGGTGGGACGCGGTCCCGGTGCGGGTGCGGATCGGCGCCACCGAGTGGGAGACCTCCCTGCTGCCGCGCGACCGCGGATACGTCCTGCCGGTCAAGGACGCGGTCCGCAGGGCCGAGGGCGTCGAGCGCGGGGTGACCGTCTGCGTCGAGCTGAGCGTCGCGCCACGGGGCGGCCGGCAGGCCGACAGGACCGGCCCCACCTTCTGAGGTGCCCGGCGTGTGATGTGCCCGGGGGCACCATCAACGGTGTCGATGACTGTCAGAAGCAACAGTGCTTTCCGGTGTGCCGCACATCACCGCTAGCGTCGGATTCGGACTCGAAGCTCCGGTTCGGACCGTCGGGTCCGTATTGCCCGCACGGGCGCCGGACGCTCGGCCACCGACTCGACGACGAGTGAGGGGACCGCCTTGGCCACCACCACGACCCGCACGTTGTTCCTGAGGTTCGTCGCTCTGCTCCTCGGGCTGGCACTGGTGGCGGCCTGCGGGTCGGCGACCCCGGCGGGCGGTGAGAGAACCGGCGGTGTCCAGGCGACGAACCCCAACGGCGGCGACCCGGCGACGGAGGGGACACCGAAGACCGGCGGGGTGCTGGTCATGGGTACCGACCGGGAGGCGGTCGGGTTCGACCCGACGATCCAGAACACCAACATGGCGGCCTTCGCGGTCTACGACTCGCTGATGAAGCTCACTCCCGACGGTGGGGCCGAGCCGTATCTGGCCAGGTCGATGGACTCGCCCGACGGTGGCGCGACGTGGCGGATGGGGCTGCGCGAGGGCGTCACGTTCTCCGACGGCACGCCGCTGGACGCGGCCGCGGTGATCACCAACGTGCAGCGGCACATCGACAAGAAGTCGTCGCCGGGCAACCGGTTCACCGCACCGATCCGCTCGATGCGCGCGATCGACCCGCTGACCGTGGAGTTCGGCCTCGACGGGCCGTTCGGCCTGTTCCCGGTGGGGTTCGCGGGCAACTTCACCGGTGGCAGCCTAGGGTTGATCATCTCGCCCGCGGCGCTGCAGAAGTACGGCGCACAGATCACGACGAACCCCGTCGGCGCGGGCCCGTTCGTGCTCAGCTCCTGGACGCGGGACTCGCGGATGACGCTGACCCGCAACCCGAACTACTGGCAGCAGGGCCTGCCGCGCCTCGACGGCCTGGAGTTCCGGCCGCTGCCCGACACCGAGAGCCGCTACGCCTCGGTCGAGAACGGTGACGTCGACCTGATCTTCGGTGGCTACCACACGGAGCTGGTGCGGGGCATGGCGAACCCGAACCTGCGCGTCTACTACGGGCCGGGCCACGGCGCGGAGTGGATCATCTTCAACCACACGAAGGCGCCCTTCGACGACCACCGGATGCGGGAGGCACTCGTCCGCGGCATCGACCTGAACGCGCTGGCGGCGGTGCAGTTCCGCAACCAGATGGAGCGCGCGACGGGCTACTTCAGCGACTCCAGCGCGTTCCAGACCCCTGAGGCCGCCGCGGCGTGGCCCGCCTACGACGTCGAGCGGGCCAAGGCGCTGGTGCAGGAGTACGTGGCGGGCGGCGGGAACGCGACCGTCGTCTACAAGACGACGAACGCGCCCAACCGTGTCGAGTTCGCCGAGTTCCTGCAGGCGCAGCTGGCGACGGTCGGCATCACCCTGCAGCCGCAGTTCTACGACCTCGCGCAGTACTCGTCGAGCGTGGTGCAGAGCCGCGACTTCCAGGTGGCGGGCAACGTCGGCGGTCCCGTGGACGCCCCGTACCCGTCGTCGTCGAACGCGCTGCGCACGGGCGGCAGCCAGAACTACGGCGCCTACTCCAACCCGGAGGTCGACGCCCTGCTCGACCGCGCCGCCCGCACCACCGACGAGGCCGAGCGCACCCAGCTCTACCAGCGGGTGCAGCTGATCACCAACCAGGACCTGGCGATGGCCTACTACAGCCGCGGGTACCTGTCGACGATCGCGAAACCCGAGGTCAAGGGCATCGTCCGCTACCTGACACGCGACATGTTCTACGCGACGGCATGGCTCGACCGATGACCCGGCTCAGCAGGCCACGGGCAGCTCGGTCACCCCGCCGGTGATGTGGCCGACGCGGACGTCGATGGTGTCGAGGTCGCGGGCCAGTCGCCTCGGATGCGGATCCGTTGCGGCGCAAGGCGGTCGCGACCGGCTCGGAGCGTCGCTGCGGGCCGCGCTGCACGCGTTCGGCTCCTCGAGCGGCGACCTGGCGGGGGTCTGAGCGGCATCGGGGCCCGAGTGGCGTCTCAGCCCGCGCGGCCCGCCTTCCGCCACGCCGCGGGCGGTACGCCGTGCTCGGTGCGGAACCGGCGCACGAAGTAGCCGGTCTCCCGGTAGCCGACGCGCCTGCCCACCTCGGCGATCGCCAGGTCCGAGCCCGCGAGCAGTCGCCGGGCCTCCCGCATCCGGCGCTCGGTGATCCACTGCTGGACGGTGCGGCCGGTGCGCCGGCCCACGACGGTCGTGACGTGCCCGGGGGTCAGTCCGACCGCCGACGCCACGTCCCGCAACGAGATCGGCTCGTGGAACCGCGTCTCGACGACGTCGAGCACCGCCGCGAGCAGCGGCTCGACGCCCGGGTCCTCGACGGGCCCGGGCTGCAGCCGCCCCAGCCGCACGAGCAGCAGCGTCAGGTGTGCGCGCACGGCGTCGGCGTACCCGTCGCGACGCCCGCGCAGCTCGTCGTCGAGGTCGTGCAGGTGCGCGATCCAGGACGCCCGTTCGTCGACGGGGACGTGCAGCCGTTGCCCGCCGCCGCGACGATGCCCGCCGAACGCCGCCAGCAACGGGTGCGCCCGCCACGACACGAGCGGGGCGGCGGCGTCGGGATCGACGGCGTCGGCGGGGAAGAACACCGCCCATACCCGGGCATCGCCGTACTGGTCGGCCCGCGCGGTCACGACGGCGCCGGGGGCGATCACGAACGCGTCGCCCGCATCGACCGGCCAGTCCCGGCCGTCGACGCGCAGCACGTCGGTGCCCTCCTCGACGTAGAGCAGGACGAGGAAGTCGTGCGCGTGGGCCCCGAGCACGACGGCGCCGTGCGGCCTGCCGTGCCACGTCCGGACGGTGACGGGCGGGACCCCGGCGTGGCGGGGGTAGCCGACGAGCCGCACGCCGTCGACGGGCACGCTCTCGGAAGGCTCGGCGCCGCTGAGCGGTTCGGTGTCCGAAGAAAGTCCCATGATGCCCGCAGTTCGTCGCTTGTCCCCAGATCAAAGCTCGGCAAGAGTGGATCGTGCAACCGAACTTCGTCTCCTGGAGTGAACCATGACTGCGACGACCACCGCTCGCGAGTACCTCCCGGCGCTGGTCAACCCGCGCCTGCTGCCGTTCTACGACCGGTTCTCGAAGTTCCTCGGCGCGCGCGACGCGCACTGGCGGCTGCTCGTGGAGGCAGGGCTCGAGCCGGGGACGCGGGTGCTGGAGATCGGCTGTGGCACCGGCAACCTCGTGCTGCTCGCGGCGCATGCCGAACCGGGGGCCGTCGTCAGCGGGATCGACCCCGACCCCGAGGCGGTCGCGTGGGCGCGGCGCAAGGTCGGCAAGGCCGGCGCGGGCATCGCGCTGCAGGTGGGCTTCGCCGAGGAGCTCCCGTTCCCCGACGGCAGCGTCGACCGGGTGTTGTCGTCGTTCATGCTCCACCACGTCGCGGCGCCCGACCGGATCACCGCGCTGCGGGAGGCCCGCCGGGTCCTGGCCCCCGGTGGGCGGCTGCACCTCGTCGACATCGACCGGGGTGAGCCGGTCCCCTTGGCGCGCATGGTGTCGAAGGTCGCGCTGCGCCGGGTGCAGGCTGCGGCGCACGGCCACGTCGGCCGCCACGACCACGGGGGCCATGGCCACGGGCACGGCCACGGGCACGGTCACGGCGAGGGCCCGGACGTCGCCGCGATGCTGGCCGAGGCCGGATTCGGGCGCGTGGTGCAGCTGGGGACGGGGGAGAGCCGCCTCGGCGGTTACACGTTCTGGCGGGCCGAGGTCTGACCACTCACGGGCGCCGTAGGAGTCGTGCGTTGACGTCGGACCGGGTCGTCGACCACGATCCTCTCGTGTCAACTGTCGACAGCGAGGGGGCCGGCATGGCCGTGTCTTCACACCCGACGCACGAGGGCGCCACGGCGGCCGACATCGCCCGGCGCTACCTCGCCCTGTGCGAGGAGGGGCGCGTCGCCGAGGCCGCAGACCTCGTCGCGCCGGCGGCGTCGATCGTGTTCCCCGGCGGCGTCGAGTACGCGGGCCCCGCCGAGCAGGTGGAGCACGGGCGCTCGCACTACCGGCGGGTCGGCAAGGAGATCGAGCGCGAGGAGTCCTGGGCGGCCGCCGACGGGCGGGGCTGGTGCGTGATCATCAGCGGCACCCTCGGGGGCGAGGCGCTCGACGGCTCCGCCTTCGACGGCATCCGCTTCATCGACCGGTTCCGCGTGCTGGACGGGCGGATCACCGAGCACCACGTCTGGAACGATCTCGCGCACCGCGGCGTGATCACGCCCGGCTGACGCTCAGGTCCTCGGCGCTCCGACGCGGGCGAGAGACCGGTCGGGCAGCGTGACGACGAGACAGATCGCGCCGACGAACAGCAGGAACACCGCGATCCGGTGCAGCCCCGGGGTGTCGGCGCCGTCGGCGAAGAAACCGCCGGTGGCCGAGGCGGCGACGATCGCGCCGAGGTAGGAGAAGGTCCGCAGCAGCCCGGCGGACGACGCCGTCCGCTCCGGGGCGGCCTGGTGGTAGACCGCGTTCTGGTTGCCCAGGCTGCCCAGCCCCGTCGCGACCCCGCCCGCGACGGAGATCAGCACGAGCAGCCAGACTCCGCTCCGGACGTCGAGCACCAGGAACAGCGCGACCTGCACGACCTGCGCCACGGCGGCGACGACCAGCTTCGCGCGCACCACCCCGTGGCGGCCGGTCAGCGCGGTGACGACGATCGTCGTCAGGAACATGGGGAGCAGGACGAGCCCCGCCTGGGTCGGGCTGAGCCCGCGCGTCTCCTGCAACCACTGCGTGTAGCCGTAGATGACGGCATAGCCGATCGTGAAGGTCAACAGGGCGCGCACGAACGTCGCGAGCAGGGCGGGGTTGCCACCGAGGACCCGCAGGTCGACGAAGGGACTCCCGGAGCGCAGCTCGCGCAGCGCGAAGGCCCCGGCCGCCGCGGCGGCGACGAGCACCAGGTACCAGTGGCCTGCCGACGGCGACATGAGGAACAGCAGCAGTGTCGTCAGCGTGAGGGTGAACAGCGCGATCCCGAGCAGGTCGATCCGGGGGCGCGGCGCGGTCGCGTCGGGAGCGGGGTGGCGGGGCAGCCGCAGGGCGCCGAGCACGATACAGGCGACGGCCAGCGGCACGTTGACGGCGAACACGGTGCGCCAGCCCCCGAGACCGACGAGCACCCCGGCGATCGTCGGGCCGACGGCGGCGACGGTCTGGCTCGCGATTGCCAGCAGCGCGAGGACGCTCGCGGGGCTGCCCTGCCCGGTGCGCCGGCTCTCGCTGCGGATCATGTACATCGCGGCGGGGTAGCCGGCGCAGGTGCCGAATCCGAGCAGGACGCGCGCGATCACGAGCACCCACAGCGACGGGGCGAGCATGCCGAGGATCCCGGCCAGACCGGCGAGTGCGGTGCCGGCGAGGTAGAGCCGGCGCGGGCCGTGGACGTCGACGAGCCGGCCGACGACGGGCTGCCCGACCGCCGTCGCCAGGTACAGTCCCGACACCAGCCACGCCGTCTCGGCAGGGGGCGCCCCGAAGGCGAGCCCGATCGGGACGAGCGAGACCGCGATCATCGACGTGTTGACCGGGTTGAGCGTGGCGCCGAGCATCATCGGCGCGATCAGCCTGCGGTCGAACGCCTCCGTGGCGCGGTTGCGGCTCACGGCGAGATGACCCGGTCGAGCAGGGCCATGGCCTCGACGACGGTGCGTCGCTCGGCGTCGGTGAGCCGCTCCTGCAGGGCCCTGGCCAGCCATTCCTCACCCGCGCGGCGGCCGTTGTCGAGCAGGGCGGTACCGGCGGGGGTGAGGAGGAGGAGGCGGCGGCGGCCGTCGCCGGGGTCGGGGCGGCGCTCGACGAGACCGCGCTCCTCCAGGACGGCGAGGGTCGCGGCGATCGACTGCGGGCGGACGCGTTCGGCGGCCGCGAGGTCGCTCGCCGAGAGGGGGCCTTCGCGGCCGATGCGGCTGAGCGCGGAGGTCTGCGAGGGCGTGAGGTCGAGATCGCCGTAGGTCTGGCGGAGGCGCCGCCGCAGCCGGCCGACGAGGACGCGGACGTCGCGTGCGGCGTGGGTGGCGGACTCGGACAGCACGGCAGGCACGACACCGACCGTAAGTTCTTCAGTCCAGACTGTCCAGTCTTGCCTGCGCAGTTGTGCCACGGACGACGAGCCGCGGTGGCAGCACGACCTCCCGGCGGTCGACCGGCGCGCCGTCGAGGCGGGCGATCACCCGGCCGAGCGCGAGCGCGGCGAGACCGTCGCCGTCCTGGGCGACCGTCGTCAGGTCGACGTGCGAGAGCCGGGCCAGCCGGCTGTCGTCGAATCCGACCACCGAGACCTCGCCCGGCACGTCGACGCGCGCGCGGCGGAACCGGTCGAGCAGGCCGGTGGCGCAGCGGTCGTTGAAGGCGGCGACAGCGGTCGGCCGGCGGGGCAGTGCGAGCAGCGCGTCCGCGGCGGCGGCCCCGTCGTCCTCGGTGAGGCCGCCGGGCACGACGCACGTGTGGGCGGTGAGGCCGTGGCGGGCCATGGCCTCGGCGTAGCCGCGGCGGCGGTCGGCGGCGCCGGGCGCGGACCCACCGTCGACGTGCGCGATCCGCCGGTGCCCGAGGCCGGTGAGATGGTCGACGGTCAGGTGCAGGCCGGCGGCGTCGTCGGTGCGCACGACGTCGATCGCCCTGCTGCGCACCGCCCGTGCGACGACGACGACCGGTAGGTGCTGCGCCGCGGCGACCAGCCGGGCAGTGGGCAGCTGCGGGCCGAGCAGGACGAGGCCCTCGCACCGGTCCTGTTCCAGCCCGGCCAGCGCCTCGGCCTCGCCCCGGCGCGCGGTGGCGGCGGAGAGGGCGAGCTCGTAGCCGGCGTCGCGGGCGGCGACGTACAGACCGTCGACGAGGTCGCCGTGGAACGCGTGCGCCACGCCGAACGAGACGCCGACCAGCCGGGTGCGGGAGCGGCCGAGCATGCGGGCGCGGGCGTCCGGGCGGTAGCCGAGCTCGTCGGCCGCGGCGAGCACCCGGGCCCGGGTCTGCACCCCGGCGCCGGGGGCGTCGCGGATCACGATCGACACCAGCGCCCGCGAGACGCCCGCGCGGGCGGCGACGTCCTCGAGCGTGGGCCGGCGGTTCATGCGGGCAACGCTACTGGAGCGCTCTAGTGCGGAGCTCTTGACGTCGCCGCGACCCGACGCCCACACTCGACGCCAACTAGAGCGCTCTAGATGGGACTGCGATGACGCGGGTGGCACTGATCGGGTCCGGACGGATGGGGGCCTTCCACGGCGAGACGATTGCCCGGCGGGTGCCCGGGGCGCAGCTCGTCGTCGTCGCCGATCCCGAGCCCGGCGCCGCCGACGCGCTGGCGTCGCGGCTCGGGGCCGCCGCCACCACCGATCCCGCCGCCGTCCTCGCCGACCGAGGTGTCGACGCCGTCGTCATCGCCGCGCCCGCCCGGTTCCATGCCGACCTCGTCGTCGCAGCCACCACCTCCGGCACGCACGTCTTCTGCGAGAAGCCGATGGCCATGGAGGTCGCCGACGCCGTCCGCGCGAGCGAGGCCGCCCGCGCCGCCGGGATCGTCCTGCAGGTCGGGTTCAACCGCCGCTTCGCCGCCGACTGGCGCGCCGCCCGCGCCCTGATCGACGCCGGCGGACTCGGTGCAGCACGCACCATCCGCTCGCTCACCCGCGACCCCGGCGGCTTCGACCCCGCCCGCGTCGCGCCCGGCACGATCTTCCGCGAGACCCTGATCCACGACCTCGACACACTGCGGTTCCTCAACCCCGGTGCCACCGCCGTCGAGGTGTACGCGACCGCCGACGCCCTCGTCCGCCCCGACTGGCGCGACCGCGGACTGCTCGACACCGCCGTCCTCACCGTCCGGTTCGACAACGGCGCCACCGGCATCGCCGAGGCCTGCTTCCAGGCCGCCCACGGCTACGACGTCCGCGCCGAGTGGTTCGGCCCCGGCGGCATGCTGAGCATGGGCAGCACCCGCGCCGACGGCCTCGTCGTCCACGGCGCGGCGGGCCTCTCCGCCGCCACCGTCCGCTACGACCAGGACCTCTTCCGCGACGCCTACACCGCCGAGCTCACCGCGTTCGTCGACGCCGTGGCCAGCGGCGCCGACCCGGCACTCACGGGCGGCCGTCCCGGCGGGCTCCCCGGCGGTGACGACGCCGCCGCGGCGCTGGCCATCGCGCTCGCGGCCGCCGAGTCCGTCCGCGAAGGGTCCCCGGTGCGCGTCCCGGCCGTGCCGTCCGTGGGGGTGCCGGCATGAGCTACCGGCTCGCCGCCTGCGCGGAGATGCTCTTCCTCGACCTTCCGTTCGTCGACCGGGTCCGGCGGATCGACGACCTCGGCTTCGAGGTCGAGATCTGGGACTGGACCGCCAAGGACCTCGGCGCCCTTGCCGCCACCGGCGCGACCTTCTCGTCGATGACCGGGTACGTGACCGGCACCCTGACCGACCCCGACGGCGCCGACGAGCTGGTGCGCACCGCCGCGGACGCGCTCGTCGCCGCCGACCGGCTCGGCTGCCCGCGGCTCAACGTCCACGGCACCGGGCTCGACCCGCGCGGCCTGCCGGTGCGGCCCACCGAGGTCACGACCCCGGCGATGTGGCTCACCGCCGTCCGCACCCTGGCCCGGCTCGCCGAGCTGGGCGAGAAGGCCGGCCGGGTGTTCACGCTGGAGAACCTCAACACCGCGGTCGACCATCCCGGCACGCCGTTCGCCCGCGCCGCCGACACGTTCGCGCTGGTCGAGGCCGTCGGAAGCCCGCATCTGCGGATGAACCTCGACCTCTACCACGCCCAGATCGGCGAGGGGAACCTCATCGCGCTGCTGGGACAGACGCTGTCCGCGGTCGGGGAGATCCAGGTCGCCGACGTGCCCGGCCGCTGCGAGCCGGGCACCGGCGAGATCCGCTACCCGGCGGTCGCGGCCGCGCTGCGCCGGCTCGGCTACGACGGCGTCGTGGCCCTCGAGGGCTGGGCCTCCGGCGATCCGGAGAAGGCGCTCGCCGGCTTCCGGGCCGCGTTCGCCGGCGCCTGAACCGGGCGCACGACCGGCGCACCGGTCGTCGCCTCCACGGCGTCGCGCTGCACCGGCAGCGGGGAAGGGCCGGTGTCCGGGCGGGCGCGGGTGGCCAGAGCCGTGCGTGCCCGGTCGCGCACGTCGGCCGCCAGTACTCGGGCTCGGGCGGCGCCACGCCGCGCGGTGCGGACGCCCGCGTCGGCCAGCAGCGTCGCGCGGCCGGGAACCGTCGCCGGGTAGATGTCGAGCCGGTGGATGTCGCGCACGTGGTCGGCCCAGCGCATCTTGTACGGCTCGGCCGACCCCATGAACTCGTAGCTGCGCCCGCTCTCCACCGACCGGCGGATCTGCTCGAACAACAGGATCAGCCCCGGCGAGAACCGCCGGTGCTCCGGCCCGTAGCTCGCCTTGAGCGGGTAGGTCGCGCGGTCGTCCTCGAGGCACAGCTCGCCCGCGACGGCCCACCCGCCGACCTCCAGGAACGGCACCCGCAGCATCCCGGCCGCACCCGCCCACGCACTGATCCCCGCGTAGAAGGCGCGGGACCGGTCGTCGGACAGGATCGCGGTCCCGGACTCGCCCTTCCATCCGCTCGCCTCGATCGCGAGGAACCGTTCGACGGCCGCGCCGAGATCGCCGGGCCGGTTGTCCGGGACGTAGCGCACCTCCCCGAGTGCCTCCAGCTTGCGACGGTTGCGCTGCAGCTGGCGGACCCGGCGGGCCTCCCGCCGCGCGACGTAGGCGTCGAACGACACGTCGCCCGGCACGTAGGGGGACCGCTGCACGACCGAGGTCCGGACATGGGCGCGGTGCCGCTCGACGGCCCGGCTGGTCGACTCGGTCACCGCCACAGGGAGATGGCTGAGCTCGATGCGGCGACCCGTCGTCACGACGTGGTCGAGCAAGATGAGGTGGGCGTCCACATCGGTGGCGACGGGGCCGAACACGAAGCTGTGCCAGTTCGTCGGCCCGCGCACGATCCCGTGGGCACTCTCGGCGAGGGGCAGGACGGCGACGAGCTCGTCGCCGCGCCGCACGGTGACGATGCGGCGGGTGCCCGCACCGAAGGCGTCCCACCAGGCGGAGAACCAGCCGGGCCGGTGGAACGGGGTCGCGCCGACGCGGTCGACGAGGGCGTCCCATTCGGCGGCGAGGTCGGGGGTGACGACGGGATGGCTGTGTACTGCGGGCACGCGGGTTCCTCGGTGGTGGGGGAGCGGCACCCGGGGGAGGCAGGCGCCGACGAGGGTCGGAGAGGTCGGGGGATCAGGGACTCACGTCACACCGACGTTACCCGAAAGGGTAAACCTTGAGTAAAGGCCGGGCGCGAAGCACGTGGGACCGGGTACTGGCTCCGGCCGGTCCGCGTGGACGGCGGGCGCCCACGACGCGGGACTGCGGGCAGTGCGACGATTCGAGGAGCGAGTTCGCCCCGGCCGACACCGCGGCCCTCGACGCGGCGATCCGTGGCCTCACCGGCGTCGTCGCCGACGACGACCAGCGGGACGCCGCAGGCAGCAACCTGATCTCGATGGTCGGCGACACCAGGACGGCTACGGAACCCACCATCGCGAGCGTCATGGCAGCCGTCCAGGGGGCCTCGACGTCACCGACACCCGCGTCCTCGCGACCGTCACCGCCCTGCGCGCATCGTGGACCGACGGCCCGGGTGCCTGCCCGGTCAACGCCTCCGACGGTGCGCGCGGCGTCGGGCCGATGTCCGGACGCTTCCCGGGCGACACCTACGACGGCAACGACAGCGGCACCGGCCACCCAGGGCGCTGTGCACCGCCGACGTCGCCGAGGCGCACTACGACCTGGCCGCGGCGGTCGCGTCGGCGGGGAGGGTGCCCCTCGACGACCGCTCGCGGCCCTCTCCGACCGGCTCGGCATCGACGCGGACACGACCGTCGCCGACGTCGCCGCGATCCTGCGCAACGCGGGGGACCGGATGCTCGGCGATCATCCGGCACAGCGACCATCCCGAGCTGTCCGAGCTGTCCGAGCTGTTCGACGGTACGACCGGGCGTTGGCAGGAGGCTGCGGGTTCATCCGGTTCCGATCACGAGAGGTTTCGAGATCGGTTCGCTCCGAACAGCTCTCGTATCAGCAGCTGGCGTTCGTTCGGTACCGTTTCGTCATCGGGTGGGTTCCGCAGGCGGGTGCGGGAGCGTGCTGCGCCGTGCCGCGATCCTCTCCCGGGGCACGGACAGGCCCGGAACCTTCGGCTAACAGGCCCTGGCGAGCCTGCCGCTCCAAAGACAGAGGCCTGGTCGAGACGGCTAGCCATTGTTAGCCTCGGGCGTCGAGCGAAGGGACGGTGTCACCGTGGACGCCCCTGCCGAACAGCAGCTGATCACCGAGCTGACCGAGCTCCTGGAACGGCGGACCACCGCCATGGCCCCGGAGGTCCGCCACGAGCCTGCGGCGTCGTACACCGACCCGGCCCGCCTCGCCGCCGAACGCGATCTCCTGTTCCGGGACCGTCCGCTGCCCGTCGCCACGAGCGCCGAGCTGGTCGGCCCGGGCGCATTCACGACGTCGCAGATCGGTGAGCTGCCCGTGCTCACCGTGCGAGGCGACGACGGGGTCGCCCGCTGCCTGGCCAACGTCTGCCGCCACCGTGGGAACCTGGTGTGCGCCGAGCCCGCAGGCACCCGGCGCACGTTCAGCTGCGAGTACCACGCCTGGTCCTACGACCGGGCCGGCCGCCTGCGCTCCACCGTCGACCGTGACGGGTTCGAGGGGCTCGACCGCGCCGCGCACGGCCTCGTCGAACTGCCCACGGAGGAGCGCCACGGCATCGTGTGGGTGCTGCCGACGCCGGGTGCCGAGCTCGACCTCACGGCCCATCTCGGGGACGCGTTCGAGAAGGAGATCGCCGACCTCGACCTGGGCTCGTTCACGCTGTGGGAGCGCACCGTGCTGTCGCAGAAGTTCGACTGGAAGTGCGGCGTCGACACCTTCCTCGAGGTGTTCCATCTCGCCCACCTGCACAAGAAGACGGTCGGGCCCTACTTCGTCGGCAACGTCGGCGCCTACGCCGGGTACGGCCTCCACCACCGCTACTCCGCCGTCCGCAACAGTTTCATGGAGATGGCGGCGGGCCCACCGCAGGAGCGGACCGTCTACCCGCACAGCTCGCTCGTGCACCTGGTCTTCCCCAACACGATTCTGACCTGGCAGATGGACCACATCGAGATGTGGCGCTTCTACCCGGGCACCGGCGGGGACGGGACGTGCACCGCCGAGGGCCTCATGCTCATCCCGGAGCCCGCCACCACCGACAGCGCCCGTCGGCACTGGGAGCGCAACTGGCGCATCCTCCTCGACACGATCCTCGACGAGGACTTCGCGACGATGGAGCGCGTGCAGCGCAACCTCCGCACCGGCGCGGTGCCCGAGCTCGCGTTCGGCCGCAACGAGATCGCGCTGCAGCACTTCCACGAGGGCGTGCACGCCGAGCTGCGCCGCCACGGCGTCGAGCCGTGAGCACCGCCGGGCTCGCACGCCCCCGGGTGCGGCGGGAGGACATCGTTGCTGCCGCGCTGGAGCTGTTCGCGGACAAGGGGTACCTCGCCACGACGATGGACGACATCGGGCGCGCCGTGAACGTCCGCGGGCCGAGTCTCTACAAGCACGTCGCGTCGAAGCAGGACCTTCTCGTCGAGATCATGGAAACCTCGATCGCCGCGGTCCGCCGCGACCACGACGTCGCCGTGGGCTCCACCGACGACGTCGCCGACCAGCTGCGCCGGGCCGTGGAGGCCCACGTCCGGTTCCACGCCCGGCACCGGCTGGAGGCGTTCGTCGGCACCAGAGAGCTGCGGCACCTCTCCGAGGAGAACCGTGCCGCGATGGCGGCCCGGCGCCGGGACTACGAGCAGGGCTTCCGCGTCCTCGTCGAGCGCGGCGTCGCCGAGGGCCGCTTCCGCGTCGGGTCGGTGCGGCTCACGGTGTACTCGATGCTGGACATGGGCGTCGGCGTCTCGGTGTGGTTCCGCGACGGCGAGGAGTTCGCGAGCGACGAGGTCGCCTACCGCTACGGCGACCTCGCGATGCGCCTGGTCGGCGCGACCTGACCCTCAGCGCGCGGTGACCGCCCCGAGCCACCTCAGCAGGTCGGCGACGACCTCGTCGCGGTTGGTCTCGTTGAACACCTCGTGGCGGGCGTCCTCGTAGTAGTGGGTGGTGACGTCGGCGCCCGCGGTGCGGTACCGCTCCACCAGGGGCTCCAGGACGGTGAGACCGGCGTTGACCGGGTCGGCGGTGCCGGCCAGCACCAGCAACGGGAAACCGCCGGGTACCGACGGCTGAGCCAGCCGCGGCGCCGCGGCCCACATCCCGGCGGCGCTCTTGGCGTCGAGACCGAAGCCGCACAACGGCTCCGCGACGTAGGCATCGACCTCGGCCTCGTCACGGGAGAGCCAGTCGTAGTCGGTGCGGGCCGGGGCGAAGGGGGCGTTGAAGGCGCTGAGGTCGACGTCGGCGTCCGGGTCGACCGCGGTGGCCAGCAGGTCGAGCGCGCCGGAGCCCGACAGCACGGCGCCGGTGACGTCGGCGGCGTGGTCGAGCAGGTACTGCTGCACGACCCAGGAGCCCATCGAGTGCCCGAGCGCGATGACGGGCAGGTCGGGTCGTTCGCCGACGGTGCTGCGGACGGTCAGCGCGTAGTCGGCGACGACCCCGTCCCAGCCCGCGTTGCCGAAGTCGCCGAGCGCGGTGCCCGCGATGCCGGCGGTGCGGCCGTGCCCGCGGTGGTCGACGGCCAGCACGTCGTAGCCCGCGGCGGACAGCTCCTTGCCGAGTGCGTCGTAGCGCAGCGAGTGTTCGCCCATGCCGTGCGCGAGGACGATCGCGGCCTTGGCGTCGGTGTCGGTCGTCCATCTCTGACCGACGAGCCGGGTGCCGTCCGAGGTGCCGACCATGAGTGCGGAGCGCGCCATCGTCGCACCGTAGTGCGCTACCGGGCCCCCTGCCGTCTCACGACGAGACGATTTCTCCGAGCCGGTCCAGGAGCGGCGCCTGCGCCTTGACGATCTTCTCCCGTGCCTCGTCGAGGGAGAACCACGCGGCCCGGTCGATCTCAGGGAACTCCTGGGTGCGGCCCGAGCGCGGCGGCCACTCCAGCTCGAAGGTGTTGCTGACGATCGCGTCCGCGTCGAGGTCCCCGGCCAGCGCGAACGCGGCGATGAGCTTGCCCGAGCCACGGACCGTGCCCAGGTCGACGAGCTCGCCGTCCGGGACGGGGGAGCCCAGCTCCTCGGCGAACTCGCGGGCCGCCGCGACCCGGGGCTCCTCGTCGTCGCCGTGCTCGCCCTTGGGGATCGACCACGCGTGCGCGTCCTTGCGCGCCCAGAACGGCCCGCCCATGTGCCCGAGCAGGACCTCCGGCCCCTTCCGGTACAACAGGATCCCCGCGCTGCGCCGCATGGACGACGATGCTGCCAGCTCAGTCGCCCAGCACGCGGCGCAGGTACGGGTTGGTGAAAGTCCGGCCCGGGTCGAGCCGGTCGCGCACGGCGCGGAAGTCGTCGAACCGCGGGTGGAGCCCGGCGAGGTCGTCGGCGGTGAGGGAGTGCATCTTGCCCCAGTGCGGACGCCCGCCCAGCCCGCGCAGGATCGACTCGGCCGCGTCGAACCAGCGCGTGTGGTCGCTGCCGACGTACTGGTGCACCGCCACGTACCCGCTGTCGCGCCCGTACGCGGTGGAGAGCCACACGTCGTCGGCGGCGGCGACGCGCACCTCGACCGGGAACGCGACGCGCTCGCCGCTGCGGCGCAGCCACGCCTCCAGCTCCGTGATCGCCTCCCGCACGGCGTGGCGGGGCAGTGCGTACTCGGTCTCGCGGAACACGACGCGGCGCGGCGCCGCGAACACCCGGTAGGAGCGGTCGACGAACTCGCGTGCGCCCAGCGTCCGGGCGGCCACGGCGTTGACCCGGGGGATCAATGACGGCCGGGCCGCACACAGCCGGTTGGTCCAGCCGAAGACGGTGTTGGACAGGAGCTCGTCGTCGATCGCACGGCGCAGGCGCGGCAGCGGCCTCTCCGGGGCGGCCGTGCGGTCGTTGCGTTTCGTCAGCGCCCGGCGGGTGTGCGGGAACCAGTAGAACTCGGCGTGGTCGTGGGCCCGGGTGAACGCGTCGAACGCGGCGGCGTCGCGGAGCACCTCGTCGAGCGCCGCGGGGCTCTCCTCGGCGTGCAGGAGGAACGCGGGCACGCAGCGCAGCGTCACCGTCGCGACGACGCCGAGCGCGCCGAGGCCGATGGCCGCGGCGGGCAGGTCGTCGGCGGGGCAGTCGTACAGGGTGCCGTCGGCGAGAACCAGCTGCATGCCGGCGACCTGCGTCGCCAGCCCGCCCAGCCGGGCGCCGGTGCCGTGGGTGCCGGTGGCGAGGGCGCCGGCGACGGTCTGGACGTCGACGTCGCCGAGGTTGGGCATCGCGAGCCCCAGCTGCCACAATGCCGGTCCGAGCTCGTGCAGCGTCGTGCCGGCCAGGACGGTGACCAGTCCGGTCGCCGGGTCGGCGGAGACGATGCCGCGCAACCGGTCCGGCGCCACGGCGAGCCCGTCGGTGACCGCGATCGGGGTGAACGAGTGGCCCGACCCCAGTGCCTTGACCCGCATCCCGGCCGCCGACGCCCGCGCCACGGCGCGCTGCAGCTCGTCGACCGTCGTGGGGGAGACGACCTCGGCGGGGCTCGCTGTCGCGGTGCCGGCCCAGTTCGTCCAGATCCGCCGGTTCGGCGCGGCGCTGGTGGTGACCATCGCACGAGAATGGACTGGACGGCCGTCCAGTTCAACCTTGACCTGCGCGTCCGACGGCGACGACGATGCCCGGATGGCCACCGCCCGGATGGACAAGCGCGAGCGCCGCGAGAAGCTCGTCGACGCCGCGCTCGCGGTCGCCGAGCGCGAGGGCATCCCGGCGATGAGCGTCCGCCGCGTCGCCGAGGCCGCGAACGTCTCCCTCGGTCTCGTGCACTACTGCTTCGACGACCGGGAGGACCTGATCTCGGCGGTGGCGGAGCGCATCGTCGTCGAGCTGGAGGAGGCCGGCCGCGACGCGCTGGCCGACGTCGAGGTGGACCTGCTCGACGCACTGCGGGCAGGGATCCGGGGAATGTGGGCGGCGTTCTCCGCGAGCCGCGACCGGCAGCTCGTCACCTACGAGATCACCACCCACTCGCTGCGCCAGGACGGCCGGCACGCCGCAGCCCTCGACCAGTACCGGATCGGGCAGCAGGCGGTCGAGTCGTTCCTGACCCACGCCGCGGACACCAGCGGCCACCGCTGGACCCGCCCGGTGGCCGACCTCGCCGGCATGACGCTCGCCGTGATCGACGGCGTCTGCCTGCGCTGGCTCGTCGACGGAGACCAGGAGGGCGCGCTGGCCCGGCTCGACGGGTTCGCCGAGACCCTGCAGTCCGATGCCGTCCCCGACGACGCACCGGCGGACGCGTCGTGACCATCGCGACCAGCCCCGGCATCGTCACCCCACGGCTGCGCAGCGCCCGCCGCGGCGTCGCCGCCGCGTTCGCCGCGCAAGGCTTCCTCTTCGCGGTCCTGCTCACCCACCTGCCGCAGTTCTCCGAACGCCACCACATCGACGACGGCACCGTCACCCTCGTCGTCCTCGGGGTGTCGCTGCTCGCGGGCGTCGGCAGCGTCGTCGCCGAGGCACTCGCCCGCAGGCGCGGCAGCGCCGTCGCCCTCACCGCGGGCCTGGTGACGATCGTCGCCGCCACCCTCGTCATCGCCGTCGCGCCCGGCGCCGTCGCGCTGTTCGTCGGGTTCGGCTGCTACGGGCTCGGGGTCGGTGCCGTCGACGCAGGCAGCAACATGCAGGCCGTCGCCGTCCAGCGGGGCTACGGCCGCAGCATCCTCACCTCGTTCCACGCCTGGTGGTCCGGCGCCGGGATCGTCGGCGCGCTGTGGACCGCGCTGGGGGAGCGGATCGGGACCTCGCTGCCGGCGGGGCTGCTGGTCGCCGCCGCGGCCGCCGCGGTGCTCGCCGTGTTCGCCCGTCGCGGCATCCTGCCCGGCCGCGCGCTCCCCGTCGCCGGGACCGAGCCCGCGGCCGCCGTGCCCTGGCGCCCGGTGCTGCTGCTCGGCTCGGCGATGGCGTGCTTCTACGTCGCCGACGCCGGCGTCTCGAACTGGTCGGCGCTCTACCTGCACGACCTGCTCGGCGCCGGCGTCGGCACCGCCGCCCTCGGGTTCGCCGCCTACCAGGGCGCCGCACTCGCCTCGCGGGCCGCGGGCGACCACCTCGTGCGGCGCATCGGCGCGGTCGCGACGGTGCGCATCGGCGCGATCGTCGGCACCGGCGGGTTCGCGCTCGCCGTCCTCGCCCCCAACGCCGGAGTCGCCATCGCCGGGTTCGCGCTGGTCGGGCTCGGGCTGCCCGTCGTCGCGCCGCTCTGCTTCTCCGCCGCCGGTGCCCTCGCCCCGGGTGCGACCGACGCCGTCGTCGCCCGGGTCAACGTCTTCAACTACCTCGGCGCCGTCGTCGGCGGGGTCGCCGTCGGGCTCGTCGGCACCGCCGTCGACCTGCGCGCCGGCTTCGTCGTCCCGCTCGTGCTCGCGGTCGCGCTCGTCGCGCTCGCGCGCGGGTTCGTCCCCCACACGAAGGACGCCCGATGACCGTCTCGCTGCGCCCCGGCGCGACCACGTCCGTTGCGGTCGCCGCCACCCGGCTCGACGCCGCCACCGCCCACCTCGACGCGCCCCTGCTCGCCCTCGACCTCGGCGCGCTCCGCGCCAACGCTGCCGACCTCGTCGTCCGGGCCGCCGGTACCCCGGTACGGGTGGCGTCGAAGTCGGTGCGCTGCCGAGCCGTCCTCGACGCGGCGCTCGGGACGCCCGGCTTCCGCGGCGTCATGGCCTACGCGGTGCGCGAGGCCGTCCTGCTCGCCCGCGCGGGTGTCGACGACGTGCTCCTCGGCTACCCCAGCGTCGACCGTGGCGCCCTCGCCGAGCTCGCCGCCGACCCGGTCGCCCGGCAGCGGGTGACGTTGATGGTCGACGACCCCGCCCAGCTGCGGATCGCCCGCGACGCCGCAGGCCGCGCCGGGCTGCGCGTCTGCATCGACGTCGACGCCTCCCTGCGGATCGGGCCCCTGCACCTGGGTGTGCGTCGTTCCCCGGTCCGTACCCCGTCGCAGGCCGCGGCCCTGGCGAGCGCCGCACGCCGGCTCGGGTTCGACGTCGTCGGGGTGATGTTCTACGAGGCGCAGGTCGCGGGCCTGCCCGACTCCTCGCTCGCGGTCCGCCTCGTCAAGCGCGTCTCGATCGGCGAGCTCGCCCACCGCCGCGCCGCCGTCGTCGCCGCGGTGGCGGGGAACGGACAGCTGGAGATCGTCAACAGCGGTGGTACCGGCAGCCTCGAGTCCAGCGCCGCCGATCCCGTCGTCACCGAGGTCACCGCCGGCTCCGGCCTGTACGGCCCCACCCTGTTCGACGGCTACCGCGCCTTCACCCCGCGCCCCGCGCTGATGTTCGCCCTGCCCGTCGTCCGACGTCCCGCCGCCGCCGTCGCGACGACCTTCGGCGGCGGCTACATCGCCTCCGGGCCCGCCGGCGCCTCCCGGGTCCCGACGCCCGTCTACCCCGCCGGGCTGCGGCTGCTGGGCACCGAGGGCGCCGGCGAGGTGCAGACGCCCGTCCGCGGCCGCACCGTCCCCGCCATCGGCGACCGCGTGTGGTGGCGGCACACCAAGGCCGGCGAGATCTGCGAACGCTTCACCGGGATGCACCTGGTGGAGGACGGCCACGTCGTCGGCAGCACCCCGACCTACCGCGGCGAGGGCTGGACCTTTGGCTGAGCGGGCCGCCCGCCCCGCCGAGATGCACATGAGCGTGGTTCGGGGCGAGCGCAACCGCGCTGCTGCGCATCTCGTGCGGCGTCGTGGCGGTCCCGATCGCGAACGGCTCGCGGGGTTCGGACCCCTTTCGGGCGCCGTGCGGGACAGGGTGCGCGCGTGGAGGTTCTGCGGGGGAGCGCCGCCGTGGCGGCGGGATTGGTCACGGCGTCGCAGCTGCGGGGGCCGAACTGGGTGCGGGTGTTCCCCGACACCTACGTCGCGCGAGGCGTCGAGGTCGACCTCCGTGTGCGCTCCCTCGCGGCACTGCGGCACGTCGGCCGGAGCGGGGTCCTGTCGGGGTGGTCGGCGGCCGAGCTGCTCGGGGTCCGGGCGGCCCCGCGTGACGCACCCGCCGAGGTGATCGTCCCCGCCACGGGCAGGCGCGCCCACCGCGACCTCGTCCTGCGGCGCGACCACCTGCGGCGTCGTGACGTGTGGCTGCTCGACGCCGATGGACGGCGGCGCCCGCTGTCCGAGCAGGTCCGCGTCCTCGCAACGGGAGGCGTCCGGGTCACGTCGCCGCAGCGCACCGCCTACGACCTGGCCCGTCGCGAGCCCGGGCTCGTGCGCGCGGTCGTGGCTGTCGACGCCGTGGCCAACACCTGCCGCATCGACCCCGCCGCCGTCCTGGACGTCGCCGCCCGCCACCGAGGGGCGCGGGGCATCTCCCGGCTGCCGCGGGTGGTCGAGCTCGCCGACGCCGCCGCGGGCTCGCCGATGGAGACCCGGCTGCGCATGGTGCTCGTCCTGGCCGGGTTGCCCCGCCCGACCGTCCAGCACCCGGTCCTCGACGACGTGGCCCGCACGGCGGTCTGGCTGGACCTGGCCTACCCGGAGCATCGGATCGGGATCGAGTACGAAGGTGCAGGCCATGCCGGTGTCGACCGCCTCCTCCGGGATGCCGACCGCTACACCCGCCTGGTGTCGGCGGGCTGGCGCATCTACCGCTACACGAAGCAGGACGTCCTGCACGGTCCGTCGCGCATCGTCGCGGACCTGACAAGAGCCCTGCCGAGATGCACATGAGCGTCGTTCAGGGCGAGCCGAACCACGCTGGTGCGCATCTCGACGGCTATCCGAACACCAGCGGTGGGTCGTCCGGGCGGGTCAGGGACAGGAAGGCGTGTTCGGTGTCCGCTGTGACGTCCTCGAACGTCGCCGGGGTCCAGGCCGGGGTGCCGTCCCGGTCTACCAGGACCGCGCGAACGCCCTCGGCGAAGTCGGGCCAGCGGACGGCGCAGCGCGTGAGCAGGTACTCCACGCGCAGCGCATCCTCCAGGTCGGGTAGTCCGCGGGCGTCGCGGATCGCCCGCAACGCCAGGGTGGACGCGAGCGGGGCGGCCCGGCCCAGTGCGTCGGCGGCGGCCCGGGCGTCGGGGTGCGGGTCGCGCGCCAGGGCGTCGCGGATGCCGGGCAGGTCGGGGGCCTCGTAGCACGGGTCGATCCACTCCCGCGCCGCGTACAGGGCGCTCGGACCGGGGTCTACGGCGAGGTCCTCCGCCGCGGCCATGGCGGAGGCGCCGTCGCGCAGTGCGTCGAGCAGCGCGCGGAGGTCGTCGACCTGCAGGTCGGCGAGCCCGCAGGCGATGGCGTCGGCGGGGCCGAGGCGGGCGGCGGTGAGCGCGGCGTGCAGCCCGGTCTCGCCGGGCGCGTGCCCGAGCAGCCAGGTTCCGCCGACGTCGGGCACGTACCCGATCGTCACCTCCGGCATGGCGACGACGCTGCGCTCGGTCACGACCCGGACGCTGCCGTGCGCGGAGACCCCGACGCCGCCGCCCATCACGACTCCGTCCATGAACGCGACGTAGGGCTTGGGGTAGGCGGCGATCCGGGCGTCGAGGCGGTACTCGTCGGCGAGCAGTGCGGCGCCGTGGTGCCCGCCGGTGGCGAGGTCGTCGAGGAGGAACCGGACGTCGCCGCCCGCGCAGAGTCCGCGGTCGCCGGCCCCGTCGACCGCGACGGAGGTCACGGCGTCGTCGCGCTCGAACTCGTCGAGGGCCGCGGCGAGCAGCCGGACCATCTCGTGGTCGATGGCGTTGAGCGCCCGGGGCTTGTTCAGCGTCAGCCGGCCCAGCGCACCTTCACGCCGGACGAGGACGGGCGGCTCGCTCATCCGACCTCCAGAGCGCCGGGAAGCACCGCTGCGGCCTCGGCGAGGCTCGGCCCGTACCAGGTCAGCAACCGGCCGCTGACCAGCGCGGACGGTGCCTCGAAGGCCTCGGGCCCGTCGTCGGCGGTGAAGAGGTAGGGCTCGTCGGGCAGGACGACGAGATCGTGTTCCGGGAGTGCCGCGGGATCGAACTTCGGGTACCGCTCCGGGTCGTCGGCGAGCACGTTGTCGACCCCGAGCCGCGCGAGCACGGCGCCGGTGAAGGTGTCGCGCCCGCACGCCATCCAGGGCTTGCGCCAGATCGGGACGACCGCGCGTCGCCGGGCGGCGGGTTCCGGGACGGCGGCCCACGCGCTGCGCGCCTCCACCAGCCACGGCGGCTCGTCGAGACCGCAGGCGGCGAGCATGCGGCCCAGCGAGTCGAAGGCGCCGTGCAGGCCCTCGAGGGTGCGGATGTCGGTGACGTAGACGGCGACGCCTGCAGCGCGCAGGGCGTCGAGGTCGGGGAGGCGGTTCTCCTCCTGGTTGGCCAGGACCAGGTCGGGCGCGAGCGCGACGATCGCGTCGACATCGGGGTTCTTCGTGCCGCGCAGCCGCGGGACGTCCAGGCCGGCGGGATGGGTGCACCAGTCGGTCGCGCCGACGAGCATCCCGGGCGCGGACTCGGCGAGCGCCTCGGTGAGCGACGGGACGATCGACACCACCCGCTGCACCGGCAGCGGGACGTCGACGTCGCGGCCCTCGTCGTCGGTGACCATGAACGTCTGTCTCACGTCCGCGACGGTAGCCGGGCCCGCGCCGGGCCGCCGTGGCGAACGGCGTGGGCCGTCCCACGTGGACGGGCCGCATCCGGCGACCCACCGTCGTTGGCAATGGCAACGATGCAGTCGGCAGACGTCGGGCACCAGCGCGGGACGCCCGGCTACCGCCGTCTCGGCGCGGGCGTGTCCAGCCCGCAGGCCCTGTTGCCGACGTTCGCCGCCGAGTTCGGCGTCTCCTCGTCGACCTCCGGCCTCGCGCTCTCGGCGACCACCCCGGGCGCTGGCGCCGGCCGTCGTGCCGCCGTCGACGGTCACCGAGTCGTGGGGCCGGACCCGGATGATGACGGCCGGTCTCGGCGGCGCTGTGGTTGCTGGCGCTGTTCTGGCTGGCTGGCTCGGCGTCTCCTGCTTCCTGACGGTGCTGCTCGCGAGCGCGCTCGTCGTCGTCCTTCGACTCAGAGCGCCTTCCCGAGATCCCGGGCCAGCGCGTGGGCGGCCTCGCGACCGGCCTCTGCGTCCGCGGTGACGAGGTTCGGCCGGAACGCGATCTCCTCGACGTCGTCGACGCCGGCCCAGGCGAGCCAGTCCCGCAGGTAGGGGGCCTGGAAGTCGCTGCCGAACGCGCGCCCGCGGCCGGGGCCGTAGACCGCGCTGGTGTAGACGACGACGGCCCTCTTGCCGGTCAGCAGGCCGCTGTATCCCTGCTCGGGGTCGAAGCCGAACACCATCCCGGGCTGGCTGACGACGTCGATGAACTGCTTGAGGACGTAGGGGATGCCGGCGTTCCACATCGGGACGCTGAACAGGTAGCGGTCGGCGGCGTCGAACCGTGCGAACGTGGCGCGGGCGGCCTCCCACGCGGCGGCGCCCTCGCCGCTGGGGGTCTCGCCCGCGAAGACGGCCATCTTGGCCGCCGCGGCGGCGGGGCCGAACCCGGGGAGGGTGCCGTCCCACAGGTCGAACTCGTCGATCGTGGCGTCGGGACGGGTGGCGGCGAAGGTGTCGACGAACGTGCGGGCGACGGCGAGCGACTCGGACGCGGTGCCGCGGGGCGACGCGGAGACGTGCAGCAGTCGGGTCATGGTGTTCTCCTCGGTTCGACAGTGCGTGCGCACGCACAGAATAGGCAGGATGCGTGCGCACGCACAAGGTCTATGGTGTCGACGTGACCGAGGACTCCGGAGTCGCCGCCTGGGCGGCCCTGCTGCGCACCCATGCCGCCGTCGTACGCGTGCTCGAACGCGAGATGGATCGCGACGGCCTGCCGCTGGCCTGGTACGACGTGCTGCTGGAGCTCAACGCCGCACCCGACCGCCGGCTCCGGATGCACGAGCTGGGGGAGCGGGCGGTGCTGTCACGGTCGCGGGTGAGCCGGATCGTCGACGAGCTGGCCCGCGCCGGGCTGGCCGCCCGCGAACCCGATCCCCACGACCGCCGCGGCAGCTGGGCCGTCATCACCGCCGACGGTCGCGCCCGCCTTCGCGCCGCCGCCCCCGGCTACCTCGACGGCATCGCCCGCCACTTCGCCGACCACCTGACCGCCGACGAACGCACGGCCATCACGACGGGCCTCACCCGCGTCCTCGACGCGGCTGCGCGCGACGCCTGACCGCCTCCCGGCTCCGCGGGGGCCGGACGCCTGACCGCCCTCCCGGCCCGCGAGGACGGGAAGCGCGCCGGCGAGCTGCGACGAGGTTGTACCGGCCCGGCCTCCGGCCATCGTGAGTGGCGATGGCCGCTGTGGTGACCATCGCCCCTCACAGGGTCACATGTTGCGTCGGTACTGCCCGCCGACCTCGAAGAACGCCTCGGTCAGCTGGCCCAGCGAGCACACGCGGGCGGCCTTCATCAGCTCGTCGAAGACGTTGCCCTCGCCGGTCGCGACGTCCTGCAGCGCCCGCAGGGCCTCGGGCGCGCTGCCGGTGTGACGGGACTGGAAGTCGGCGAGCCGGTCGAGCTGCGACTGCTTCTCGGCCTCGGTGCCCCGCGCCAGCTCGATCTCCATGGGCGGCTCGTCGGACTCCGGCTTGACGAAGGTGTTGACGCCGATGATCGGCAGCGTGCCCTCGTGCTTGCGGTGCTCGTAGAGCATCGACTCGTCCTGGATCTTGCCGCGCTGGTAGCCGGTCTCCATGGCGCCGAGCACCCCGCCGCGGGCGGCGATGGCGTCGAACTCCTGGAGGACGGCCTCCTCGACGAGGTCGGTGAGCTCGTCGACGACGAACGACCCCTGCAGCGGGTTCTCGTTCATCGAGAGACCCCACTCGCGGTTGATGATCAGCTGGATCGCCATCGCGCGGCGGACCGACTCCTCGGTGGGCGTCGTGATGGCCTCGTCGTAGGCGTTGGTGTGCAGCGAGTTGGCGTTGTCGTAGAGCGCGCACAGCGCCTGCAGCGTCGTGCGGATGTCGTTGAAGTTCATCTCCTGCGCGTGCAGGGACCGGCCGGAGGTCTGCACGTGGTACTTGAGCTTCTGCGACCGCTCACCTGCGCCGTAGCGCTCCCGCATGGCCACGGCCCAGATGCGGCGGGCCACCCGGCCGATGACCGTGTACTCGGCGTCCATGCCGTTGGAGAAGAAGAACGACAGGTTGGGCGCGAAGTCGTCGATGCTCATGCCGCGCGCCAGGTAGCTCTCGACGAACGTGAACCCGTTGGCGAGGGTGAACGCGAGCTGGCTGATGGGGTTCGCCCCGGCCTCGGCGATGTGGTAGCCGGAGATCGAGACGGAGTAGAAGTTCCGGACCTTGTGCCGGATGAACCACTCCTGGATGTCGGCCATCATCCGCAGCGAGAACTCGGTGGAGAAGATGCAGGTGTTCTGGCCCTGGTCCTCCTTGAGGATGTCGGCCTGCACCGTGCCGCGGACGTTGGCGTAGGCGAACGCGGCGAGCTCCTCGCGCTCGGCCTCGTCGGGCTCGCGGCCCTCGTGCTCGCGGAACTTCTCGATCTGCTGGTCGACGGCGGTGTTGAGGAAGAACGCGAGGATCGTCGGCGCGGGGCCGTTGATCGTCATGGACACCGAGGTCGTGGGCGAGCAGAGGTCGAAGCCGCCGTAGAGGACCTTCATGTCCTCCAGCGTCGCGATGGACACCCCCGAGGTGCCGACCTTGCCGTAGATGTCGGGGCGGGTCGCGGGGTCGCGGCCGTAGAGGGTCACCGAGTCGAACGCCGTCGAGAGGCGCTTGGCGTCGGAGTCCTCCGACAGGTACTTGAAGCGGCGGTTCGTGCGGAACGCGTCACCCTCACCGGCGAACATGCGAGCCGGGTCCTCGCCCTCGCGCTTGAACGGGAAGACCCCGGCGGTGAAGGGGAAACGGCCGGGCAGGTTCTCCTTGCGCAGGAACCGCAGCCGCTCGGCCTCCTCGGTGAAGGGCGGCAGCGCGACACGGCGGACCTTGTTGCCCGACAACGTCTCGCGGGTCAGCTGGGTGCGCAGCTCCTTGTCGCGGACCTTCACGACGAGCTCGTCGCCGGAGTAGTCGGACACCATCGTGTCCCAGCTGTCGAGCAGCTCGGACGACTCCCGGGTGACGGCCTCACCGGCGTTCTCGAGCAGCCCGTCGAGGGCGGTGACGTCGGCGCCGACGGCGTCGAGCTCGGCGTGCGCGGTGCGCAGGTGCTCGCGGCGGCGGACCGCGGCGGCCTGCTCGTCGGTCTCGGCGTGGTAGTCGCGCAGGGTGTCGGCGATGTCGGCGAGGTAGCGCACCTTGTCGGGCGGGATGACCGCGGCGTGCAGGTGGGAGGTCTTGCCCTCGACCTTCGGCAGCCGTCCGTCGTGCACGGTCAGCCCGTTGTCGGCGAGCAGTCCGGAGAGGTGCTGGTAGAGCGCGGTGACGCCGTCGTCGTTGAAGGTCGCGGCGCTGGTGCCGAAGACCGGCATGTCCTCCCAGCCCGCGCCGAACTCCTCGCGGTTGCGCACGAGCTGGCGCCCGACGTCGCGGCGCGCGTCCTCGGCGCCCTGGCGCTCGAACTTGTTGATGGCGACGACGTCGGCGAAGTCGAGCATGTCGATCTTCTCCAGCTGCGACGCGGCGCCGAACTCGGGCGTCATCACGTACAGCGAGCGGTCGACGAAGGGCACGATGCCGGCGTCGCCCTGGCCGATGCCGGGGGTCTCGACGACGACCAGGTCGAACCCGGCGGCCTTGAGGACGGAGACGACGTCGCCGAGGTTCTCGGGCAGGTTCCCGTCGACACCTCGGGTGGCCAGCGAGCGGAAGAACACCTGCTCACCGACGAGGCTGTTCATCCGGATGCGGTCGCCCAGCAGCGCGCCGCCGCCCTTCCGCCGGGTGGGGTCGACGGCGAGGACGGCGATGCGGAGCTTGTCCTCCTGGTCGAGACGGAAGCGGCGGACGAGCTCGTCGGTCAGGCTGGACTTGCCGGAGCCGCCGGTGCCGGTGATGCCCAGGACGGGCACCTGGCGGGTCGTCGAGCGGACGCGGTCGAGCACGTCGGCGGGCAGCGTGCCGGCCTCGGCGAGGGTGAGCGCGCGGGCGAGGGTGGCATGCTCGCCGGCGAAGACGCCGTCGTAGGAGGCGGGCGGCGTCGCGGTGAGGTCGACGTCGCACTCGCGGATCATCAGGTTGATCATCCCGGGCAGGCCGAGGCGCTGGCCGTCGTCGGGGGAGAAGATCCGCGAGACGCCGCGGGAGTGCAGCAGCTCGATCTCCTCGTGGACGATGACGCCGCCCCCGCCGCCGTAGACCTTGACGTGCCCGGCGCCACGCTCGCGCAGCAGCTCGACGAGGTAGCTGAAGTACTCGACGTGTCCGCCCTGGTAGGAGCTGATGGCGACGCCCTGGGCGTCCTCCTGGATGACGGCGGCGACGACCTCGTCGACAGACCGGTTGTGCCCCAGGTGGATCACCTCGGCGCCCTGGCGCTGCAGGATGCGCCGCATGATGTTGATCGCCGCGTCGTGGCCGTCGAACAGGCTCGCGGCCGTCACGAAGCGGACGGGGTTCGCGGGCACGTGCAGCTCTGACGACGCCACGGGTCCTCCAGGCGGGGGGAATACAACCGACCAATTTAGTTTGACATCCTAGTATCGGACGTACAACTTCTCGCGGAGCGACGTCTCCCACACAGTTCGGAGCGGGGCCCGGGAGGGTTCAGGCGGCGCGCTGCTGCGGGACCTGCAGCGTGCCGGCGAGGGCGTCCGAGGTCTCCACCGCGGCGGTGGTCCCGGTCGCGGGGGTGACGTCCTCGGCGGGCCGGCGCCTGCGGGACACGGCGGCCGTTGCGATGCCGATGAGCGCGAGCGCCAGCCCTGCGACGGCGATCGGCAGCAGCCCGGCGCCCGGCACGGCGATCGCGATGACGAATGCCACCGGTGGCCACCACAGCATCGCGCGCAGCATGCCCGGCGGTGACCAGTCCTGCCCCCTGTCTCCCATGCGCGGGGTCTACCCCGAACGAGCGGAGGCCATGCACATCCGCCGCCCCAACCGGTGACAGGGACTAGCGTCGGGACATGACCGGTTCCGGCGCCGCGCCCACCGCGGACCCCTCCGAGATCGTCCCCGTCCTCTTCGAGGAGAACGTGCTGTTCGCCGACCTCGTCCGCGACGCCGACCCCGACCTCCCCGTGCCGACGTGTCCCGAGTGGACGATGCGCAAGCTCGGCGCCCACGTCGGCCGGGGCGACCGATGGGCGGCCGCGATCGTCGCGACGCGGGCGACCGAGCCCGTCGACACCCGCACCGTGGCCGACGGGAAGGCGCCGTTGCCCGCCGACGAGTTCGGGGCCTGGATGCGCGGTGGCGTCACCGCGCTCGCCGAGGCCGTGGAGAACGTCGGCCCCGACACTCCGGTGTGGACGTTCACCGGACCGAAGCCCGCGGCCTGGTGGCTGCGCCGGCGGCTGCACGAGCAGACCGTGCACCGCGCCGACGCCGCGATCGCCGTCGGCGCGAGCTTCGACATCTCACCGGCGCTGGCCGCGGACGGGCTGTCGGAGTGGCTCGACCTGCTCGCGGCCCGGCCCGGCGCGGGTGGGGACATGCTGCCCGGCGGCGCGACGATGCACCTGCACTCCCACGATGCCGACGGCCTCGGTGCCTCGGGGGAGTGGGTGGTGCGCCCGCAGGGCGACTCGATCACCTGGGACCACGGTCACGAGAAGTCGACGGTCGCCGTCCGCGGCTCGGCCGCCGACCTGATGCTCGCCGTCCTGCGCCGCATCGACGCCGACAACCCCCGGCTGGAGGTCGTCGGCGACCGGTCGGTCCTGACGTCGTTCCTGTCGGCGACTCCCTTCTAGTCCTGCTCGCGGGCGCGCCGCGGCAGCAGCATCGCCAGCGCGGCGCCCGCGAGCACCATCGCCGCGGTCACCCAGAGCACCACCTCGAACGCCGGGCCCATGCCACGGGTCGTCGCCGTCGAGAAGAAGACGGTGCCCAGGACGGCGACGCCGATCGCCGAGCCCAGCTGCTGGTCGGCGTTGAGCACCCCCGACGCCGAGCCGACCATCGGCAGGGTCACACCGGCCAGCACGATGTCGAAGAACGGCGCGATGAACAGGCCCATCCCGATGCCGCTGACGAGCAGCGCCGGGGCGAGCTCCCAGCCCGTCGACGGCGGCGCGACGTGCAGGGTGAGCACGATCCCGGCGATCCCCGCGGCCATGACCACAGCGCCCCCCTGCAGGACGGGGCGTCCGAACCTGCGGCCGAGCCACGTGCCCGACAGCGTCGCCCCGACGGCGACGCCCAGCGCCCACGGCGCGAGGACCAGTCCCGCCCGCAGCGGGGTGAAGCCGGGCCCGAGCTGCAGGTAGAGCCCGAGCACGAGGAACAGCCCGGTCATGCCGGCGAAGAACACGAGCCCGACCGCCATGCCGCCGGAGAACGCACGGGCCCGGAAGAGCGCGGGCTCCACGAGCGGTGAGCGGCCGGTGCGGGCGCGGCGGACCTGGTGCCACGCGAACACACCCAGGACGGGCACGGCTGCGGCCATCATCACGTAGGTCCACGCCGGCCAGCCCAGCTCGCGGCCCTGCACGAGCGGGAACACCAGCAGCAGGAGTCCGGCGGTGACGAGCGCCGTGCCGAGCGGATCGGGCCGTGCGGTCCGTTCGCCGCGCGACTCGGGCAGTACCCTGAGGGCGAGCGCGAGGCAGGCCAGCCCGATCGGGACGTTGACCAGGAAGACGGTGCGCCAGCCGGCGCCACCGAGGTCCCAGGCGATGAGCCCGCCGGCGAGGATCGGGCCGCCGACGGCCGCGAGCCCCATCGCCGGGCCGAACGCGCCGAACGCCGCGCCCAGCTCCTTGGGCGGGAAGGTCGACTTGACGATCCCGAAGCCCTGCGGGATGAGGATCGCGCCGGCGAGGCCCTGCAGGACACGGCACGCGATGAGGACGCCGGGTGTCGGGGCGAGCCCGCAGAGCGCGGAGAAGACGACGAACCCGGTGAGCCCGACCAGGAAGATCCGCCTGCGGCCGTAGAGGTCGCCGAGCCGGCCGCCCGTCACGAGGCCGACAGCGTAGGCGAGCGTGTAGCCGGCGGCGATCCACTGGATGGTCGTGGCGCCGCCGCCGAGCTCGCGCTGGATCGACGGTGCCGCGATGCCGACGACCGTCGCGTCGAGCAGGTCCATGATCTCGGCGACGAGGACGACGACGAGCGCGACCCACCGCAGCGCGTAGGGCGGGGCGGCGGTCGGGTCCTCCGTGGTGGTCGTCATGTGTGCCTCGTTTCGAACGGTGTTCGTTGACGAACGCTGTTCTATTATCGAACGGCGTACGTCGTCAAGAACACTGTTCGATACGAACAGCGGGCGGCTACGCTTCCCGCCATGAGCACGGCCCCCGCGTTGCCCGAACCCCCGTGGCGCACCCCGCGCAAGGACCCGGCGAACCGGCGCACGCTCAGCCGGGAGACGATCGTCGCCGCGGCCCTGCACGTGCTGAAGGCCGAGGGGATCGACGCGGTGAGCATGCGCCGGGTCGCCACCGAGCTCGGGACGGGCGCGGCGTCGCTCTACGCCCACGTCGCGAACAAGGACGAGCTGCTGGCCCTGGTGTTCGACGAGGTCGCCGGCGAGATCGCGCTCCCGGAGCCCGACGGCGCTCGCTGGCGGGAACAGGTCACCGACCTGTGGACGGAGTCGCGTGCGGTGATGGCCCGCAACGGCGACATCGCCCGGGTCGCGATCGGGGCCGTGCCGATGGGTCCCAACTCGCTACGCCTGGCCGAGGCGACGACGGCGATCCTGCGTGCGGGCGGCGTCCCGCCGCGGCCGGCCGCGTGGGCGGTCGACGTCATCGGGATGTTCGTCGCCGCGTCGGCGATCGAGTTCGCGCAGCACCAACGGGCCGGGATCGACCAGGAGGCGTACTACAGCCAGGTCGCGACGTACTTCCGCAGCCTGCCCGCGGAGCTGTTCCCGGTCCTCGCCTCGCTCGCGGTGGACCTGACCAGCGGCGACGCCGACGAACGGTTCGCATTCGGGCTACGGCTGCTGGTCGGCGGCCTCGCGGCCGAGGCGGAGCAGGCCCCGCGGTCGTGAGCGGGAACAGGACCCGTTCACGGGCGCTCAGCCCAGGAAGTCCTCGCGCAGCAGGTCCATCAGCAGGCCGTCGTGCCAGACGCCGTCGGTGCCGCGCTCGTAGCGGCGCATCACGCCGACCGGCCGGAACCCGACGCGCTCGTAGCTGCGGATCGCGCGCTCGTTCGTCGCGGCCGGATCGATGACGATGCGGTGGTGGTCGCGGCGGGTGAACAGGTAGCGGACCAGGGTGCGCAGCGCGTCGCCGCCGAGGCCCTGGCCGTGCGCGTCGGGGTGCAGCGCGATGTCGACGCCTGCGTGCCGGTAGTCGGGGTCCTCCTCCTCGTGGAAGATCACCAGCCCGATCACGTCGCCCGCCAGCTCGACGGCGTAGCCGTGCGGGCCCAGCAGCTCCCGGCGCACCCGTTCCAGGTCGTAACCGCCCCACCAGCGCTCGACCTCGGGGTGCCGCAGGATGTCGATGAATGCGGTCACGTGCTCGGACCCGGTGGGCCGCAGCACGACGACCTGTCCGGCGAGCGCGTCGGTGCCGTCGGTGTCGGGGGCCGGGGCACCCCGCAGCGGAGCGGCGTTGCCGGGCGAGTGTCCTGCGGTCGTCATCGAGAGCTCCTCGGTGCGGATGTCAGGGTGTGGCGGGCGGCCTCGCGCAGGGACGCCGCGCCCGTCGGCTGCTCGAAGACGACGTCGGCGTGGCGGCCGTCGATCTCCAGCGACGCGATCGTGTTGCCGAAGTACGGTCCGCCCAGCTTGTGCCAGGTCACCGGCGGTGTCGACGCACCCTTGCGGGTGGACCAGGCTCGGGTCAGACGGCCCGCGGCGCGGCTCCAGCCCAGCCGGAACCCGACCCGGACGTAGGGCGGCACGTGGTTGTGCACGGGAGAGCACGTCAGCTGGTGCACGGGTGCCTCCCCCGCGCCGTCGACATCGGCGCGTGCTGCGTAGCTGTGGTGGACGTCGCCGGAGAGCACGCTGACCGACGCCGGCGCCGGCTCGTCGCCACGGGCGCTGCTGGCGGCGGCGATCAGCCCGGCCAGCCGGTCGAACGACTCCCGGAACGCGGGCCAGTGCTCCAGGTCGCCGGCCTGGCGGATCTTCTCGCCCAGCCGTCCGCGCCATCCGGGGCGGGCCGCGGCGATCTCGTTGACCGTCTCGAGGTCGCCGATGGCGGGCGGCAGCAACCACGGCACCGACGTCACCAGCAGCAGGTGGTCGGTCGGCCCGGGCTCGAGGGCGCGTTCCTCGATCCAGCCGAACTCACGGTCACCGACCATGAGGTGGTCGCCGTCGCCGAGGATGCGCCCGTTACGGGAGTCGATGACGACGATCCTGGTGCGCCCCAACGCCCAGCGGAAGCTGAACCGGATGCCCTTCGAGCCGTCGACCTCGGCGTCCGCGCGGTCGGCGAGCTCGGCGAGCAGCGGCCACGTGTCGCCGTCGTGGGCGATGATCTTCGCGTAGTCGGGGTCGTCGGCGAGCTCGTCGGGGGAGAGGTTGCCCAGGTGCTGGTAGACCCAGTACGACGCCAGGCCCGAGCGGACCCGCTCGGCCCACCAGGACTCCTGCGCCATCTGCCGGCGCCACACGTCCGAGGTGTTCCAGTCGTCGCGGATGTCGTGGTCGTCGAAGATCATCCCGGTCGGGACGGTCGACATGATCCAGCGGATCTCGGGGTCGGTCCAGGCGTCCCGGTAGAGCCCGACGTACTCCTCGAAGTTCACGATCTCGTCGTCGGGCCAGTCGGGGTGCTGGTCGCGGCGGCCGGCGATGCGGCGCACCGTCTGCGGGGTGAGCTCGTCGGCGTAGACCTGGTCGCCGATCAGCAACAACGCGTCCGGCCACTCCTGCGGCGGCCGGCCCGCCATCCGGGCGGAGTAGGCGTCGAGGGCGTCGATGCCGAACGTCGCGGCGGTCCTCGGGTCGGCGACCTTCACGTAGCGGCAGGAGCCGAACAGGATGCGGTGGCGTCCCGCCGACGCCGACGCCGGCCCGCGCGTCGCGATGCTGCTCGGCGGGAACGGCGACGCGGCCGGTGGCCAGACCCGCTCGCCGTCGAGGTGCACCTCGTAGGGGGTGCGGGTGTCCGGGATGAGCCCGGTGACGACGACGAGGGCGTAGTGGTGCCCCGACACCTCGAAGGTGCGGGTGCGGGTGCCGAGGATCTCGACGGTCGTGGGCCCGTCGGTCTGCACCCAGACCGTCGCGGAGTCGTCGCCCACGTGACGCAGGACAGGACCGAGGACCAGAGACGTCACGGCTCCAACCTATCGGCTGTGCACGTCGCCGTCGTGCGCGTGCTCCAGTCCCAGCAGCCCGGCACCGACGACGCCCGCGTCCGTGCCGAACGTCCCGGCCCGGACGGGCACGACGGGCCGCGCCTCGCGGGCGTAGGCGTGTTCGAGGTAGCCGGCGCGCGCGGGTTCGAGCAGCAGGTCGCCGGTGGTGACCAGGCCGCCGCCGATGATGACGGCCTCGATCTCGAAGATGTTGGCCAGCGACGCGATGCCGATGCCCAGCCAGCGCCCCAGCCGCGCGAACAGGTCCAGTGCGGTGGGGTCGCCCAGCTCGGTCGCCCTGGTGACGGTCTGCCCGGTGACGTGCCCGCCCTGTTCCTCGCGGGCGATGCGCGCGATGGTGCCGTCCGGGTCGGCCTCGGCGGCCTCGCGGCCCATCCTGGTCAGCGCCGTGCCCGACGCGACGGCCTCCAGGCAGCCGCGGTTGCCGCAGCCGCACACGGGGCCGTCGGGCGCCACGACGATGTGCCCGAGCTCGCCGCCGAGCCCCGACGGCCCGCGGTACACCACCCCGCCCAGCACGAGCCCGCCGCCGACGCCGGTCCCGACGGTCAGGAACACCATCTCCCGCAGCCGGTCCGCGCCGAGCCGGGCCTCGGCCAGGGCCGCGACGTTGGCGTCGTTGTCGACGGTCGCGGGCAGGCCGGTGGCCGCCTCGAGCTCGTCGCGCACCCGCCAGTCGCGGTAGGAGTTGTTGGGCGCCCAGCGGATCAGCCCCGTCGGCCACTCGACGATCCCGGCCGCACCCACGCCGATCGCGCTGACCTCGGGATGGTCGGCGTGCAGCTGCTGGGTGATGCCGAGCAGGATCTTCGTCATCGTCGTGCCGTCGGAGGTCTCGGGTGTGCGCTCGGAGACCTCGGCGAGCAGCGTGCCGTCGTCGGCGACGACCGCGCCGCGGATGTTGGTGCCGCCGATGTCGAGGCCGATCGCGTGGGTGCCGCTGGGCTGGCTCACACCCGAATCATGGCCCATCCGCGGATGTGTTTGGGGTCCTCCGTGGCGGGGAACGTGCGAGCATGCCGGTCCTGCGACGTGTAGCCAGACCCATGCTTGCCGCGATCTTCATCCAAGGCGGCATCGCAGCCCTGCGCGCGCCCGAGGGCCACGCGCAGGCCGCCAAACCGATCCTCGACGCGGCAGCCCCCGCGCTCGACCCCGTGCTGGACAAGGCGGTCGAGGTCACCCCGATCGACTCCCGGCCCGACGCCGAGACGCTCGTGAAGGTCGACGCCGCGGTGAAGATCGCCGCGGGTTCCCTGCTGGCGCTGGGCAAGGCGCCGCGGCTGGCGTCGACGGCGCTGGCCGCGAGCCTGATCCCGACGACGCTGGCCGGACACCGCTTCTGGGAGGTCGAGGACCCCGAGGAGCGCAAGGCCCAGCAGATCCACTTCTTCAAGAACGTCGGTCTGCTCGGCGGGCTGCTCATCGCGGCCGCCGACACCCATGGAAAGCCGTCCGTGGCCTACCGGGGCAAGCGGGCCGCCCGCCTCGCCGCGGCGGCCGCGGGTGAGCGTGTCGACGCCGTCACCGGCGCTGCGCACGATGTGTCCGACCGCGTCTCCGGCGTCGCCCACGACGCGGGCGGTGCCGTGACCAGCCTCGCCGCGGGCCTGGCCGGGCTGGTGCCCAGCGCCGCGTCCGCGCGGTCCTCGGCGCAGTCGTCGGCGCTCGCGGGCAAGGCGTCCGAGGCCGGGTCGGTGCTGGCCGGGAAGGCCGCCGCGGTGGGCGCGGTTGTCGCCGACCGGGCGCCCGAGGTGGGTGCCGCCGTCGCCGACCGGGCCACGAAGGCAGGTGCGGTGCTGGCGGACAAGGCTCCTGAGGTCGGGGCCGTCCTCGCCGCCCGCGCCACCAGGACCGGTGCCCTGCTGGCGGACCGGGCCCCGGTGGTCGGTGCGCAGCTCGCGGACCGTGCCTCCAAGGTCGGCGCCACGGTGGCCGACCGGGCCCCTGCTGTGCGCGACACCGTCGTCGCCAGGGCCGCCCAGCTCAGCGACGACCTGGCCGACCGTTCAGCCGACGCGGGCAAGCGCGCCGCCCGGCTCCAGCGCCGCGCCGACAAGCGTGGTGCGCGGCTGCAGATGCTCGTCGAGAAGCGGGGCGCGCAGTGGCAGCAGGTGCTCGCCGAGCGCGGTGAGGAGCTGCAGGCCCACGCGGGCAGGCGTGGCAAGAGGTGGCTCAAGGCCGCCGAGAAGCGCCGCGCGGCCTGGGAGAAGCAGGCGGCGAAGGCGACTGCCAAGGCCCGCAAGAAGGCCCCGGGCTACGTCGACCAGCTCTCCGCGCTGGCCTCCGACGCCGCCGACCAGGCCGCGAAGCTGCGGGGCGACCTCGCCTCGCGTGCCTCCGACCTGGGCGCCGCCGCCGCGAAGACCGCCGAGGGTGCGGCCGCCGACACCCGCAAGCGGCTCGCGAAGATCGGCTGACGGCTCCCACGACCCGCTGATTCACCGACCGACGACGGGGCCCGGGCACCGGCTGGTGCCCGGGCCCTCCCATGTCCGCGGCGGGGAAATGCACCATGGTGGACGTCGATGCACGATGATGTACGGCCATGAGCGCCGAGACCTGGACGAGCGACGAGTGTGCCCAGGCGTGGGGCGTGAAGACGCAGACCTGGTTGGGCTACGTCTCCCGCGGGCAGGCGCCCCGCCCGCTCGACGGTGGCGGCCGGCGCAAGCTGTGGGACGCCGGCGAGGTCCGGGCGTGGCCGCGCCCGGGAGCGGGCCGCAGCAGGACGGGCGCCGGCCCCGAGGCGGAGGCGCTGCTGGCCGAGATGGCCGAGGTCGCCGACCGCATCGACGAGCTCCGCGCCCGCCAGCAGCAGCTGCTGTGCGAGGGCAAGCAGCAGGGACTGGAGATCCGCGCGATGGCTCGCGCGTCGCGGATCTCGCCGCAGACCGCCTACGGGCGGCTCGACGGGTGTTGACCGCGTCAGCGGTCGAAAGATCGCGGCGCGTGGACTAGAACGGACGGTGTGAGCCTCGCCTACGTCGTCGGGACGCACGACACGAAGTCCGCCGAACTGTCCTACGTGGCCGGTCTGCTGCGCGCGGCCGGTGTGGACGTCAGGACGGTCGACGTCTCGACCTCGGAGTACGCCTCCGGTGACGCCGACGTCGGGCCCGCCGACGTCGCCGCGCACCACCCCGACGGGGCAGGTGCGGTCTTCACCGGCGACCGGGGGAGTGCGGTCGGGGCGATGTCCGTCGCGCTGCGGGCGTTCCTGACCTCGCGCGACGACGTCGGCGGGGTGCTGGGGCTCGGCGGCTCCGGAGGGACGGCGCTGGTCACCCCGGCGATGCGGGCGCTGCCCGTCGGTGTCCCGAAGATCATGGTGTCGACGGTCGCGTCCGGAGACGTGGCACCCTACGTCGGCGCCGCCGACATCGCGATGCTGCACTCGGTCACCGACGTGGCGGGGCTCAACCGGATCTCGCGCCACGTCCTGGGCAATGCCGCGCACATGCTCGCGGGTGCGCTGCTGCACCAGGTGCCCGCGGCCGCCGACCGCCCGGCGGTCGGCATCACGATGTTCGGCGTCACCACGCCCTGCGTCACGCAGATCCTGGAACGGCTGGGTGACGACGTCGACCCGCTCGTCTTCCACGCCACCGGAACCGGCGGGAAGGCCATGGAGAAGCTCGTCGACGACGGCCTGATCGGCTCGGTCCTCGACGTCACGACCACCGAGATCGCCGACCTGCTCGTGGGCGGCGTGATGGCCGCCGCGGAGGACCGGCTCGACGCGATCGCCCGCACCGGGGTGCCGTACGTCGGATCGTGCGGGGCGCTCGACATGGTCAACTTCGGGGCGCCCGACACGGTCCCCGCGGCCTTCGCGGGCCGGAGGTTCTACGAGCACAACGCGCAGGTCACGCTCATGCGGACCACGGTCGAGGAGAATCGGGCGTTCGGCTCGTTCATCGCGGGCAAGCTCGATGCCCTCACCGCGCCCGCGGTGTTCCTGATCCCCGAGGGCGGCGTGTCCGCGCTCGACGCGGCCGGCCAGCCGTTCCACGACCCCGCGGCCGACGCGGCGCTGTTCGAGACGATCGAGTCGTCGGTGCGCCGCGACGGCGTCGTGCGCAGGGTGCCGCACCACGTCAACGACCCCGGGTTCGCCGACGCGGTGACCGCCGCGTGGCAGGAGGTGACCGCGTGAAACGCCACCGTCGGGCCGATCTCGTCGAGCGCTTCCAGGACATGGCCCGGCGCGGCGAACCGATCGTCGGTGGGGGAGCGGGCACCGGGCTCTCGGCCAAGTGCGAGGAGGCCGGCGGTATCGACCTCATCGTCATCTACAACTCCGGCCGCTACCGGATGGCCGGCCGCGGCTCACTGGCAGGGCTGCTCGCCTACGGCAACGCCAACGACATCGTCGTCGAGATGGCCGCGGAGGTGCTGCCCGTCGTGAAGGAGACGCCGGTGCTCGCGGGTGTCAACGGCACCGACCCGTTCATGATCACCGACCGCTTCCTGCGCGAGCTCGACGACCTCGGCTTCGCCGGCATCCAGAACTTCCCGACCGTCGGGCTCATCGACGGCACCTTCCGGGCGAACCTGGAGGAGACGGGGATGGGCTACGGGCTGGAGGTCGACCTCGTGGCAGCCGCCCGCGCCGCCGACATGCTCACCACCCCCTACGTGTTCTCCGCCGACGACGCCCGCGCGATGACCCGCGCCGGTGCCGACATCGTCGTGTGCCACATGGGACTGACCACTGGCGGCTCCATCGGCGCCGAGACCGCGAAGACTCTCGACGACTGCGTCGCGCTCGTCGACGAATGGTCCGCCGCCGCCCTCGACGAACGCGACGACGTCCTCGTACTCGTGCACGGCGGCCCCGTCTCGATGCCCGACGACGCCGCGTACGTGCTCTCGCGCACGACGGGGTGCCATGGCTTCTACGGTGCCTCGTCGATGGAACGGCTGCCCACCGAGAAGGCCCTCACCGAACAGACCCGTCTCTTCAAGACCGTCCTCAAGGAGAACTGACATGCCGCGTCCGTACGCCAGTGGAGTCGTCGCCGCCTCGGCCGACGAGGTCTGGGCCCGCATCCGCGACTTCAACGGCATCGCCGACTGGCACCCCGGGATCCAGAGCAGCGAGCTCACCAGCGGGGACTCCGGCGCCGAGGTCGGCGCCGTCCGCAGGCTCGGCCTGGGTGGCGACGCCGTCGTCTCCGAGCGCCTCGTGCAGCTCGACGACGACGCCCGCAGCTGCACCTACACCTTCACCGACCCGGGGCCGTTCGCGGTGCGCCGCTACGTGTCCACGTTCCGGGTCGCACCCGTCACCGACACCGGGCACGCGTTCGTCGAGTGGTGGGCCGAGTACGACGCCGAGGCCGCCGACGAGGCCGAACTGACCAAGACCTACGCCCGCGGCGTGTACGGCGGAGGGATCAGGGCCCTGCAGGAACACTTCGGCGGCTGAGTTCTGCCAGGCTGTCGGGCATGGGTGACTCGCATGGGTGACGAGGACGACGACTTCGACCAGAACGCGCAGCTCGAACCGGAGGACACGCTCGAGGACCGCGGCGTCGTCGACATCCTCGACGAGGGGTACTCCCCGCCGGAGCGCCCCTGGGCGGTCGACGACTTCGGCACGACGTCGCAGGAGGAGGCCGAGGGCGAGGACCTCGACCATCGCCTCGCCCGCGAGGTGCCCGACCCGTCGGCGTCATACGACGACGACGAAGGGGACGGGCTCGGCGACGCCTCCGACACCGACGGCGAGCTGCTGGCCACCGACGAGGTCGGGGCACGGCGGGCCGGGCGGCTCGTCCAGCGCGACGAGGACCCGCTCGTGACCGACGACGAGAACTGGGCCGTCGACGCCGGCATCGACGGGGCGGGCGCCTCCGCCGAGGAGGCTGCCGTCCACGTCATCGACGACGACCGCTGATGGCCGGGTGGGACGACGTCCGCCGCCTCGCCCTCGCGCTCCCCGACGTCACGGAGCGCGCGGGCGAGAACCCGCAGTGGCTGGTGCGGGGCAAGGGTTTCGTGTGGGACCGGCCGCTTCGCCGGGCCGATCACGAGGCGCTCGGCGCCGCCGCTCCCACCGGGCCGGTCCTCGGCGCCTGGGTCGCCGACCTCGGGGTCAAGGAGGCCCTGATCGCCGACGACGCCGCCGTGTTCTTCACGACCCCCCACTTCGACGGCTACCGCGCCGTCCTCGTCCGTCTCGACGACATCGCTGTCGACGAGCTCGCCGAGGTCGTCGAAGGTGCGTGGCTCGCCCGCGCCCCGAAACGCCTTGCCGCCACCTATCTGGAGGCCCGTCCATGAGCCCCGCCCTCGTCCTCGTCCACGGTGCCTGGCACGGAGCCTGGGCCTGGGACGCGCTGCGTCCCGAGCTGCCCGACGTCGAGACGATCGCCGTCGACCTGCCGTCGTCGGGCCCCGATCCCAGGTCGCTGGGCACACTTGACGACGACGTCGCCGTGGTCCGGGCGGCGGTCGCCGCGGTCGGGGGCCCTGTCGTCGTGGTCGGGCACTCCTACGGCGGGGTCCCGATCACCGAGGCCCTCGACGGTGCCGACGGCGTCGTCCGGCTCGTCTACCTCACCGCGATGATGATGGACGTGGGCCAGACCGTGGTCGGCAGCCTGCGCGGGACGTGGCCGTCGTGGTGGGACGTCCATCAGGACGAGGGCTACATCGACACCCGCAACCCCGAGGGCTTCCTCTACGGCGACGTCGACGCCGGTGTCGCGGAGGCCGCCGTCGCGAGGCTGGGCCACCAGTCGCTGGTGGCCTACTCCACCCCGCTGACCGTGGCCGCATGGAAGACCGTCCCCAGCACCTACATCGTGTGCGACGAGGACGCCGCCCTCGCCCCGCGGGCACAGGAGAAGATGGCCGAGCGGGCCGGCCGGGTGCGGCACCTGCCGTCGGCACACTCGCCGTTCCTGTCCCACCCCGAGGATCTCGCCGCCCTGCTGCGCGAGGAGCTGGCCGCGGGCTGAGCGTCAGCCGGTGGGCTCGAGCGAGTGCACCAGCGCGGGGGAGCGTTCGATCTGCTTCTTGAGCAGGCCCGCGGCGTACTGGAGCAGAGGCAGCCGGGTCGCGGCGAACTCCTCGGGTGAGCGCGTCCCGGACGCCGCGGCGCAGCTGATGCCGGCCAGCGGCCTGCCGCCGATCAGGATCGGACGCCGATGACGGTGATGCCCATGTCGAGCTCGTCGACGACCAGCGCGTAGCCCTTCCTGCGGACCTCGGCGAGGCGCTCCCGCAGGTCGGCGACGGAGGTGACGGTGTAGGGCGTGCGCTGCTCGACGTCCAGGTCTGCGAGATGCCCGTCGAGCCGGTCCTGCGGCAGGAACGCCAGCATCGCCCGGCCGCTGGCGGAGACGTAGGCGGGCACCCGGCTGCCGGGGGTGACGGCGAAGCGCCGCATCCGCTCGGTCTGGACGTGGGCGAGATGGATGATGTCGTCGCCGGCCAGGGTCGTGAGCGAGACGCTGTCGCCGGTCTCGTCGCGAACCGGTTGCAGGAACGGCTGCGCGACCTCCGCGAGGTTCATCGAGTCGGGGTAGCTCGCGCCGATCTCCATGACCGTCGGGGTGAGGACGAACCGCCGGTCGGTCTGGCGCAGGTAGCCCAGCTGCACCAGCGTGAGCAGGAACCGCCGCGCGACGGCCGGGCTCAGCTGCGTCGCCGCGGCGACCTGGCTCAGCGTCAGCTCCGGCGTCCCCGGCCCGAAGGCTCGGAGTACCGCGATCCCGCGCGCGAGCGAGCTGGCGAGCAGTCCACCCACGGTCACCACGCGCAAGGTCACCGCCGCGGTCACGGTCGGCACGGTCATCGAGTGGTACGACTTCTTCCTCTACGGCACCGCCGCGGCGCTGATCTTCCCCAAGCTGTTCTTCCCGGCGGGTGATCCCGCCACCAGCGCACTGCTGTCCTTCGCCACCTTCGCGACGGGCTTCGCCGCCCGGCCCCTCGGCGGCTTCCTGTTCGGCCACCTCGGCGACCGGTTCGGCCGCAAGACCGTCCTGATCGCGACGCTGGTCCTGATGGCCGTCGCGACCGTCGGCGTCGGCCTGCTCCCGACGTACTCCCAGATCGGCGTCGCGGCTCCGATCCTGCTCGTGATCCTGCGGGTCGTGCAGGGCCTCGGGACCGGCGGCGAGTGGGGCGGCGCCGCCCTGATGACCAAGGAGAACGGCAGCCGCCGGCCGGGCTTCTTCGGGTCGTTCCTGTCGAGCGCGGTTTCGCCGGCCTCATCCTCGGCTCGCTCGTCTACACCCGACTGTCCGCGGTCCTGACCGAGGAGGCGCTGCTGAGCTGGGGCTGGCGCGTCCCGTTCCTGCTCAGCATCGTGCTGATCGGCGTCGCGCTCTGGATCGGGCGCGGGCTCACCGAGACCGCCGAGTTCGAGCAGGTGACAAAGCGTGAGGGTCGCGAGAAGGCGCCCGTCGTCGAGGCGCTGCGCCGGCCGCGCAACGTCATCGCGATCTTCCTGATGCGCGTCGGGCAGAACGCCACGTTCAACATCGTGTCGGTCTTCGTCCTCACCTACGCGACGACGACGCTGGGCATGTCCCGCTCGTCGGTGCTGGCCGCCACCGTCGTCGGCGCCGCCGTCGCCTGCGTGCTGGCGCCGCTCTACGGGCACCTGGGCGACCGGTTCGGGTTCCGCAGGGTCATGATCACGGCGCTGATCGTGCAGGCCGTCTTCGCGTTCCCGTTCTTCCTGCTCGTGAACTCGCGCAGCATGACCCTCGTCGTCATCGCCGTGACGGTCGGCATCGCGGGCGGCTCGGCGGCGTCCGACGCCATCCAGCCCGCCTGCTTCACCGCCATGTTCGGGACGAAGAGCCGGATGAGCGCGGTCTGGATCGGCCGCGAGGGTGGCACCGCGATCGGCGGCGGCCTCGCCCCGCTCATCGCCGCCGCGCTGCTCGGCTGGGCCGGCGGTGCGCCGTGGGGGATCGCGGGCTGGATGGTGTTCACCAGCCTCGTCGGGCCTCGTCGGCGTCGCCCTGGCCCGGCCGCCCGCCGACGCGTCGGGCGTGGTGGACCCGGTGCTCCCGGGCGACTCGGCCGTGTACCGATGAGCGACGCGCTCGTCCCGGCCGCGGCGCTCGTCCGGGCGTCGGCCGGGAGCTCGGTCGTCGATCTTGTCGACGCGCAGGCCCGGATGCACCCCGACCGCGTCGCGCTGCGGTGCGGCGACGTGCGGGTGAGCTACCGCGACCTGGGGGAGCGCACGCGCCGGCTCGCCACCGTCCTGGCGCGCAACGGGGTCGGCCACAGCGACCGGGTCGGCCTGGTCTCGGAGAACCGCCCCGAGTACCTGGAGACGATCCTCGCCGCGGCCCGCGTCGGCGCCGTCGTCGCCACGGTGAGCACCCGCGCCACCGCCGCGGAGATCGACGCCTGTCTCGACCTCGTCGCCCCGAGCCTGACGCTGTGCTCACCGCGCCACACCCTGGACGGCCGTCCCGAACCGGTGCTCGTCGTCGGTCCGGAGTTCGAGGCCGACGTCGCCGCCGCGCCCGAGCGGTCCGAGCCGTCGGCCGCGGGCGCGGAGGACCTCGCCGTGATCCTCTACACCAGCGGGACGACCGGGACGCCCAAGGGCGCGTGCATCAGCCACCGCGCCGAGATCGCCCGGTCGATGGCCACCCGCGCCGAGCTCGGCCTGGGCGGTGACGACGCCTTCGTCGCCTGGTCGCCCTTGCACCACATGGGCGCGCTGGACAACTCGCTGAGCACCCTGATGTCGGGCGGCACGGTCGTCGTCGTGGACGGGTTCGACGTCGCCGCCCTCCTCGACGCACTGGCGTGCGAGCGGATCGGCTGGCTGCTCGTCATGCCCGGCACGGTCGCGCGGCTGGTCGAGGCGTTGCGCGACAGCGGGATCCGTCCCGCCGGGGTGCGGCTGTGCGGCGTGATGCCCGACCTCGTGCGACCCGCGGAGATCGCGGAGCTCACCACGCTGCTCGACGCGCCCTACGCCAACACCTTCGGCTCGACCGAGACCGGCTGCCCGCCCTGCTCCGCAGGCGTCATCCCCGTCGGCGTCGAGCCCACCGGGTTCGCGAAGGAACAGAGCGCCTACTGCGAGGTCCGGCTCGTCGACCCCGAGGGCCGCGACGTCGCCGACGGCGTGCCCGGCGAGGTCGCGATGCGCGGCCCCACCCTGTTCAGCGGCTACTGGGACAACGAGGAGACCAACCGCGCCGACTTCCGCGACGGCTGGTTCCACATGGGCGACGTCCTGGTCCGCCACCCCGACGGCACCTTCAGCTTCGTCGACCGGGTCAAGTACATGATCAAGAGTGGTGGCGAGAACGTCTACCCCGCCGAGATCGAACGCGTCCTGCTGCAGACGCCCGGCGTGCTCGAGGCGGGCGTCGTCCGCCGCGCCGACGACCGCTGGGGCAAGGTCCCCGTCGCCTTCGTCGTGCACGCCGACGGCTCCGTCCCCCAGGCCGAGCTGATCGACGCCTGCCGGGCGAGCCTGCCCGGCTTCAAGACACCGAAGGAGATCCACTTCGTCTCCTCGGACGCCATGCCCCGCAACGCGTCGGGGAAGCTGCTGCGCCACGAGCTCGAGAAGCTCCTCACCCACGAGAAGGACGACACCGATGACTGACAACGCCCCCGCGCTCGACGTGCGCAGCGACATCTGCTGGAGCGACGAGACCTCCGTGACCGTCCTCGGCCGCGACCTGTGCGCCGACCTCATCGGCAAGGTCGACCTCGGCAGCTTCGCGTTCCTGCTGCTCACCGAGCGGATGCCGTCCGACGCCGAGGCCACCCTGTTCAACGCCGCCCTCGTCAGCCTGGTCGAGCACGGCATCACCCCCAACGCCCTCGCCACGTGGCTGACCTACCTCGGCGCCCCCGAGTCCCTGCAGAGCGCCGTCGCCGCGGGTCTGCTGGGCCTGGGCAGCCGGTTCGTCGGCACCATCGAGGGCTCGGCGCAGTACCTCGCGGCCGGCGCGGACGCCCTCGGCCCGGACGCCGACGACGCCGCCGTCGCCGCCGAGGCCACCCGGATCGTCGAGGGCTTCCGGTCGCGCCCTGCCGCCCAACATCACCGGCGCGATCGGTGGCAGCGTGGTCCTGCTGGGTGTCGACTGGCGGATCGCCCGCGGGCTCGGCGTCATCGCCCGCACCGTCGGGCTGGTGGGTCACCTGCGCGAGGAGCTGGCCGAGCCCATGGCCAACACCATCTGGCGCACCACCGACGACTCCGCAACCCGGCACCTGCACCCGTGACCGGCGCGACTGGCGCTATCGTGTCCGCGCCGGGGCGGTAGCTCAGCTGGTCAGAGCAGCGGACTCATAATCCGTCAGGTCGTGGGTTCGAGCCCCACCCGCCCCACTGGGTCGACCAGGCGAAATGTAGGCGCAGCGATCGGGTGATCCACGCTCATGAGGACAGACGTGGAGCGAACGGCTGTACTGTGCCTCCGTTGCGACGCCCAGTAGCCGGAGGGCGAAGCGGCCGAAGGGTGGCATCGAGCAGCTCCCGAGGGCTCGTACCCGGTGTCCGTCTACACGGGGTACGACCCGGTCACGAACCGTCGGAACTGCGTTCGAGAGGTCGTCCCCGCGGGCCCGGGAGCCGCAGCTGAGGCTGAGCGAGTGCTGCGACGCCTCGGCAACCAGATCGACGAGCGTCGGCATCCGCAGACTGCGGCGACGGTCGACGAGTTGCTGGACAAGCATTGTGAGCTGGCGCAGCTCGAGCGGTCGACGCTGATGTGCCCTGGAAACCGCGGAGTCGACTTGCTGGATGATCACGCTTGTCCGAGCGAGAAGGATCATCCGCACGGTGCCGAAGAGGTACCCACCCGAGTTCCGCCGTAAGGCCCTTGACCTCGTTGCCGCCGGCCGTCGCGTCGCCCAGGTCGCCTCTGGTCTCGACATCAGCGAGCACGCGATCTACGTCCGCAGACGACAGGACAGCCTCGGCCGGCTCACCTCACTGGAATTCGAGATACTCGCCCTGGCCGCTCACGCGGCCTGAACCCCCTATCCGTCCGGGTCAACCAAAGTCTGGGCAGTCCCGACCGTCATCAGCGCCGAAAGGGGCGTGAAGAGTCGGCTACCGAGTAGCCGCATCTGCTGAACCGGGGCGAAACGTGTCAACTCGGGTAGAACTCCTCGTTGATTGAACCGCGGACTGAGCTCGAAGCGATCTGGGGCCGCGAGGTTCTCATCCCACCGTGCGCGGTCGGCGCCCCACCTGCGCTGGCTGCCGCCGGGCACGGCCGTCTCGGCGGTGAGCGCATTGGCACTCCGGTCCCGCGCTGGCCCGCTGATGGAGGCGACGATCGCGCCGCCGGAGGAACGGTCGCCCGATTGTCCAGGTTCGTCCTCGGCACCCTTCACGAGGCTGTGCGTCTCCTCATATGTGGATGTCTGGTACCGCGCCGGCCGACGAGCCGGTCATATCGCGCAGCAGGGGAAGGACCTCCTCGCCCAGCCGCTTCATCTGGCCGAGCTCGTCGCTCGACCCGATGACGAGCTGGAAGAGCGAGACCCCCTGCTCGACATAGCGGGCCAGCTGCTGCGCGACCGAGCGCGGGGACCCGACGACGCCCCACCGGCGGACCAGGTCTGCGGGCACGGGCGGCCCGTGGAACTCGTTGAGGTGGTGATCTACTTCGGCCAACGCAGTGTCCGGGTCCTCACTGATGTTCACGACGCAGTTGAACGCCAGTGTGAAGGGGGTGCCGCGCATGTGCTCGGGACGCGCTGCGAGGACGCGGTCCCGCGCGCCGGCGTACTCCTCGGGTGTGACCTGCACCGTGATCCATCCGTCGCCCAACTCCCCGACCCGTTCCAGCGGGCCGGGGAGCCAGGTCCCGGCACGCTTTTCCGTCCACATGTGGTGGACCGCGCCGCCGACCGCCTTCGGGATGTAGTGCCCGGCACCGATGACGATCGGTGGGTGCGCGCGGCCGACAGGTCTCGCGAGCCCGAGGGTCACGTCGTCGAGCGTGTAGAACTCGCCGTCGAAGCTGACGTGGTCTTCGGTCCAGAGGCGACGGATCACCTGGACGCTCTCGAGGAACAGTCGGGCCCGGTGCTGGTAGAGCGCCTGTGGGTCGGGTGTGCCGTCGGGGCGCAGCGCAGCGAGCGCGTCGTACTCGCGTGCCACCAGGCGGGACTTCCCGGCACCGGTGCCGACACCCATGATCGTCCGGCCACCGGAGAGCTCGTCAGCGGTCGCCCAGGTCTGGGCGACGGTGACGGGGTTTCGCAGGTGTGGCTGGTAGATGCCGGTCGCCAGCTTCACACGCCGGGTCTCCCGGCCCAAGGCGGCGAGCACCGGGACGGGGTCCCACGCCGCGACAGTGCGCCGGCCCAGCGGGGCGTCGTGCACCCACACGGCGTCGAAACCGAGGTCCTCGGCTTGGACGGCGGCTCGGAGGAGGTCGTCGAGGTTGTAGTGCTCGGCGAGGTTGTTGACCGACACGCCGACGGTGAGACCGCTCATCAGATGTCTTGCTCCTACGGGTTGGGTGCTCAGTTCGGGTTCGGGTTGGCCGGCCGCTCCGGCCGGATCCGCGACAGCAGGATCACGCCGACGAAGGAGATCGCTGAGACGGCGATGAGATACACCGAGATCGGTGTCGACGAGCCGTACGCAGCGAAGAGTGCCGTTGCGATGATGGGCGCGAACGCACCGCCCAGCACCGCTCCGATCTGGTAGCCGAGGGCCACCCCGGTGTAGCGGACTCCAGTGCCGAACGACTCCGAGAGCAGGGCGGGCAGGGCGCCGTAGGGCAGGCTGAAGATGATTTGCCCGATGACGAGCGCGAGCGTCATCAGAACTGCGGAGCCGGTGTCGAGTAGCCAGAACAGCGGGAGCGCCCAGGCGGCGAGCAGTATGGTGCCGATTTGGTAGGACCGTTGCCTGCCGATGCGGTCCGACAGCGCCGACAAGACCGGGATCGCGATCCCCGACGCCACGGCGGAGATCAGGACCGCGGTGAGGATGCGGGGCCGCGGCACACCGAGCGCCGTCGTCGCGTAGGACAGCGAGTAGACGGCGAGCAGATAGTAGGCCGCGCCGCTGACGATGCTGGTGGCTGCGGCGAGCAGGATCTCCCGCGGATGGGTGCGGAGGAGCTCCACGAACGGCGACCGCGCACCGGTCTTCGCGGCGGGGACGTGGTCCTCGATCGAGCGCTGGGCGTAGATGCCGACGCCGATCAGCAGGACGCTGAGCAGGAACGGGATCCGCCATCCCCACGACAGGAACGCGTCGGGGGCCGTGACCTCCGCCAGCGCGAGGAAGATGACGTTCGAGATGATCAGTGCGATGGGCACGCCGAGCTGCGCGAAGCCGCCGTAGAAGCCGCGTTTGCCCGGCGGGGCGTTCTCGGTCGCGAGCAGGACCGCGCCGCCCCACTGCCCACCAAGGGCAAGGCCCTGGAGCAGCCGGAGGACGACGAGCAGGATGGGCGCGAGCAAGCCGACCGAGGAGTACGTCGGGAGCAGCCCGATGGCGAGGGTGGCGACTCCCATCAGCATCATCGCCACAACGAGGGTGGGCTTACGCCCGAATCGGTCGCCGAAGTGACCGAACACGGCCGCGCCGAGGGGACGCACCAGGAAACCCACCGCGAAAGTACTGAACGCCAGGAGGGTCCCTGCGGTGCCGTCAACGGTGGGGAAGAACAGCTTGTTGAACACCAGCGCGGACGCGGCCGCGTAGATGAAGAAGTCGTACCACTCGATCGCGGACCCGGCGAGGGCGACGGTGGCAATTCGGCGCATCGGGACCTGTCGGCGGTCGGACGGCCCTGGGCCGGTATCCGTTGCCGTGTCGTTCGCGGAGCTGTCCGCGGCCGTGGATCCGTTGTCAGCCATTCGATTCGGCCTTCCCTGTCGACGACGATGTGGACGAGGAACGGGCTGTCAGGTCGGATCGGCTGATCTTGCCCGTCAGTGTCTGGGGTAGTTGCGGGAGGAACTCGACGATCCGCGGGTACATGTGCGGCTGGCCGTTCGACTTGAAGTAGTCCTGGAGCTCGGTGGCGAGCTCAGGTGACGGTGGTGATCCGTCACGCAGTGAGATGTAGGCCTTGACCACCGTGGATCGTCGCCCGGTTGGGTCCGGGGCCCCGACGCAGGCGACCTGCCGGACGCTCGGATGGGTCGCGAGGATCCCCTCGACGTATGCCGGAGGGATGTTGAACCCGGACGAGACGATCATGTCGTCGGTGCGGCCGACATACGCGATGTAGCCGTCGTCGTCGATCTGGACGAGGTCCTTGAACACCGACCAGCCGTCGTGGACCGCGGCAGCCTGCATCTCGGGCCTCCGCCAGTACCGCGTGCCGGTCACCCCGCGAATCGCGAGCAGACCGGGCCGCCCGGGTGGCAGCGCGGCAAGGGACTCGGGATCGCGCACCGAGACGTCGTAACCCGGCATGGCGCGGCCGATGATGCCGGACCGGCGGGCCTCGTCGGCCCCGTAGGTGATCACGACGTGCAGCAGCTCGGTGGTGCCGAGGTACTGGATCAGCGGCAGGCCGAAGGTCTCCTCGAAGCTGACGGCGATCCACTCCTGCAGCGGTTCCCCGCCGCAGACCACCTTCCGCAACGATGCGACGTCGTAGGCTTCCGGACACTGCCGGTACCGCTCGCCGAGCCCGCCGAAGTAACTCGACGCAGCCGTGAACACAGTGACGCCGTGCCGCTCGATTGTCCGCAGCATCGCGTCGTGGGACTTCTCCGTGCTCAGCACAGACGACGCGCCCGCCCAGAGCGGGACGATCAAGAAGTAGACGTAGCCCAGTGCGAAGGGCAGCGGTGGCGGGCCGGCGAACACATCCTCGGGCTCGGGACGCAGCCCCTCCGCACCCCAGCTGTCGATGCCGGCCGCGATGTCGGAGTGGCTGTGCAGGCAGCCCTTCGGTTCGCCGGTGCTGCCGGAGGTATACAGAAGGATCGCCGGATCGTCGGGCGAAGTCGGGGCTGCTGCGGCAGGTGTGGCTGTCGCGAGGAGCTCGGCCGCGTCGAGATAGGCGGCGTCGGGTGCGGCCGGTTCGGCGATCAGGTGGCGGACGGAGGTGAACCGCGGTCGGGCACGGTCGACCTCATCGATCAGATCTGCGGCGGTCACGACAGCTACCACCTCGGCGTCGTTGGCGCGGTACACCAGGTCGCCGGCGCGTGCGAGGGCGTAGACCGGCACGGGGACGGCGCCGATGCGTTGGACGGCGAAGAGCCACACCGCCAGGGCGGGGACGTCGTCGAAACGCAGCAGCACGCGGTCATGCGGGGCGACGCCGAGCTCCGCGAGGGCTCCGGCAGCACGCGCGACGCTGTCGGCGAGCTCGGCGTAGGTCGTCGACCCGGTGTCGGTGCGCAGCGCGATCCGGTCACCGAGCCCGGCGGCCACAGCGCCGTCGAGAATCTCGGCGGCGATGTTGAACGTGGCTGAGCGGACGAGGTCGGCGATGACGGGCCGGGGACGAGCGACCGTCGGATCGCCGGGTGTGGTCGTCAGGTCAGGGACCATCTTGCGTCCTCCTGAGGTCACGGGGGCTGGACTGATGCCACGACTGTCGCCGATGTGGGTAGGGTCTCGCTTCCCGTGAAGACACCACCCGCTCCGCAGCGGACGCAGGCAGGTCCCGGTGTGAGGATGGGGCGAACGCCCCAGGCTCGGTCAGGTGGCCAGTCCGTGACGAAGTGCGAACGCTGCCGCCTCCGCCCTGCGATGCGCCCCGGTCTTGCGGTAGGCCTTCTCGACGTGCCGGCCCACCGTGTGGTGACTCAGCCCGAGCGCCACCGCGATTTCGCGGTCCGACATCCCGGTGGCGAGCAGCCCCAACACTTCCGCCTCGCGACTGGTGAGACCGGCGGGGTAGACGGGAGCCACGTCGTCGGCGGGCGCGGTCAACCGCTCTAGGCGATGCAATGCACGCGTTGCTGCGAGGTCAGTGCACCACTGGCGAACGTAGGCGAGCTCGGTGTGGTCGAGCGGGCGCTCGAGGCTCTCCGCGGCCGCCAGCGCGGTCAGCACCTCCTCGTAGGGCGCGCCGCAAGCCGCCGCCAGCGCTGAGGACTCGGCGAAGTGCTCCTGGGCGCGGTCCGCGTCGTCGCCGGCGGTGAGCTCCCCCAGCAATCGGTGCGCCTCCACGAGGACAAGCGGCCGGCGCGGCCGCGACGCCATTGCGAGAGCCGCCTCGGCATGCTTCCTCGCCTGGGCCGGACGGCCGGTCAGCATGTCGAGCCGTGACCGCAGACAGCGGGCCTGAGCGACCCCCTGCTCGATCCCGGTCTCGCGCAGGAACCGTTCGTGCGCCGACAGCCATGCGAGTGCAAGCCGCGCATCGCCGGCGTCGAGGGCAAGTTCGACGGCGAGCTGTTGCTGGGGCATTGTGTGGTACCAGCCCACCGTCAGCGGTTCCGTCTCCGGGCCCTGAGGCCAGGCTTCCTCCACGAAGGACCAGGCAAGCGCCGTGTCGCCCTGCGCGTGCGCGATCGGGCCCAGGACGGCGCCGACGACATGACGCAGCAGCGGTATCCCGTACCCCTCCATCGCCGCCACCACCCGACGTACGGTGTCCCACCGGCCGTCGAGGGCCATGACATGCAGCAGCGGGTAGGTGACGTTGTCGATGGCATCGACGAAGGAACGGGCCGCTGCACCCTGGTCGGCCAACCGGCGCAGGGCGTCCTCCAAACGCCGCCGTTCGGCGCGGTCGTCGGTGAGGTAGGGCAGCACGACGTGGACCAGTTCGTCGCGAGCAGAGATGAACGTGAGCCGCGCCTGGCCGGCCCGCTTGTGCAACCGGCTCGCCTCGGCGAACCGCACGCGCGCCCGTTCGACGCGGCCGGCGGCGGCGTCGACGAGGCCCAGGCCCCACTCGACACCGGCGGCGCTCGCGGAGGGCCCGCCGGGAACGCGGGCCGGGGTGCCAGTGCGGACTTGTTCGCTCAGGCGCACTGCCTCACCGATTCTGCCTGCCGCCGCGAGCCAGTAGACCTGGCTGCCACGATGGACCAGCTTGCGAGTCGCGAGTCGGTCGGTCTCGTCGTCGGTCCCGGTGCAGGACAGGGTCTCCAACTCGGTGAGGCCGGCATCGAGGTCGGCGAGCCCGGCGTCGAGGAACCCGGCGTAGCAACGGACCAGACCGCGCCCGGCGAGCACCCGCAGCGACAGCACGTGGTCGCCCGCGACGAGCGCGAAGCGACTGGCCCGCTCGACGTAGTCCATTGCCTGGGCGGCGTCGTCCATCCGTCGGAGCAGGGCCAGGCGCAGCAGGACTTCGGCCTGGTCGGCCGAAGACGCTCCCGCCCGGACGAGCGGGTCGAGGGCAGCCTCGTAACGTTCGACGGCCGTCAGCAGCGCACCCCGCGACTCGGCACGCTCGCCGGCCCGGACCAGCCATGTGCCGTAGGCGGGGTCGTCTGCTGCGGCCAGGTGCCGGGCGATCGCGTCGACGTCGGGGTCCGGACGCGATGCGAGCACGTCGGCGAGCAGCCGATGGAGCCGTCGGCGCCGGACTGGAAAGGTGTGCTCCTGGAGAGCCTTGCGGACGAGCTCGTGGCAGAACCGGAAACCCGAACCCCCCTCCTCAGGCTCCACGATGCCGGCCGCCGACGCCGCCTCCAGCACCTTCACCATGTCGTCCTCGGCGAGCCCGAGGTGGTCGGCGAAGGCGCGTACCCACAGTGAGAAGTCGACCTTCGGCCCGATCAACGCCGCTGCGGCAAGCGCGTCCAGGTCGCTGTCGGTGAACGCGACGAACCGTGACTCCACGACTTGGCGCAACCTCCCCGGCAGCGCCGGGTCGCTGAGATCGCCCAGCTCCCACACCCCGTCGAGCCGGCGCAGGATCGTGCCCTCCAACGCGCGGAGGAGCTCGACGACGAAGAAGGCGTTGCCGGAGGTCATGTCGCCCACGTGCGCTGCAAGGCGGTCGCCATCGGCGTCAGGTAGGGCGTACCGCCGCCCGATGATGTGTCGCAGCTCCCTCGCCGGGATGGGGCCGAGAGCGAGGTGGTGGGCTTGGACCTCGCGCTCGATCGCGCGGAGCATCCGCGCCTTCGGCCGCGAGTGCCCGAGTTGGTCCTCGTCGACCGTCGCGATGAGCAGCACAGCAGCGCCCGCCACCTGGCGAGCGATGTGCCGGAACAGCTGGATGCTGTCCTGGTCGGCCCAATGCAGGTCATCGACGACGAGGACGAGTGGCCGTTTCGCCGCGACGGTCGTTACGGCGAAACAGAGCCAGTCGAGGAAGGCGGTCTGGTCCGGGACGTCGGGCGAACCCGGACGCGACCACGCCGGCAGCACCTGCTCGGTGGCTTCCTCGGCACTGATCTCCGGCGACGCCCGCAGGCCGGCGACGACCTCGGCCCACGGTCCGAAGGTGGAGGTGAACGCGACGTCGTAGGCCCGGCCGACGACCACTGCTGCGCCGGAAGCTGCCGCCTCGCGCGTCAGGCCGCGGACCAGTGCGGACTTCCCCGACCCGGCTGCGCCCTCGACCAGGCACACACCGCCGTGACCGGCCACGGCCTCCCGGAACAGGCTACGGAGCGTTTCCAGGTCCTGGGCGCGCCCGTACAGCTCCTCGTACGCGGTCACGGGAACACCCGGCCGGGGGCTGCAACGACCTCGGGCACGGTCCGGCTCCTTCGTGACACGCTCCGGTCGACGCGCGATCGTCGTGCGAGGGGTCCGTGCCGATCCCGGGCGTACGAGGATATGACACCGGCACCCGTGGGAGCGACCCACGGAGAACCGTCTGCCGGGCCGGTGGCCGAGCCTCGTAGGACAGGGGCGCGGTCAGCCCGCGTGGTAGATCGACTGGAGCCGCTGGTACGGGGCGAGACCCTCGGGCCCCAGCTCGCGTCCGATCCCGCTGTTCCTGACACCGCCGAACGGGGCGGCCAGGTCCAGCTGGTAGCCGTTGACCCCGATCGTCCCAGTCTGCACCCGGCGCGCCACCGCCACCTCGTGCTCGCGATCGGCGGAGAAGACCGAGCCGCCGAGCCCGTACTCGGAGTCGTTGGCGAGCGCGACGGCGTGGTCCTCGTCGTCGAACGGAGTCACCGTGAGGACCGGGCCGAAGATCTCCTCGCGGGCGATGCGCATGCCGTTGTCCACGCCGACGAACACCGTCGGCTCGACGAAGAAGCCATGGTCGAGGTGGGCGGGGCGGCCCCCACCCACGAGGACGGCCGCGCCCTCGTCACGCCCGATGCGGATATAGTCCTCGACGTGTGCCCGTTGACGTTGCAGCGAGATCGGGCCGAACGTCGTCGCCGGATCCAGCGGGTTCCCGACGACCTGCGCGGCCAGCGTCTCGCGCAGGCGGTCGCAGAGCTCGTCGTGACGTGAACGGGCCACCAGTAGCCTCGTACTCAACAGACAGCCCTGACCCGAGCCCAGCAGGCTGACCTCGGTGATCCGGTCGAGGTAGGTGTCGAGCTCCGCGTCGTCCAACAGGATCGCGGCGGACTTCCCGCCGAGCTCGAACGTCGCAGGCTTCAGTGTCTGCCCGCACTGCGCCGCCACGATCCGGCCGGCGGCCGTGGAGCCGGTGAACCCGATCTTGTCGACCCCGGGATGCGCGACGAGTGCGGAACCGGTCTCGCGGCCACCCGTCACGATGTTCACCACTCCGGGCGGTAGCCCGGCCGCTCGGGTGGCATCGGTGAGGAAGGCGGCCGAGAGGCTCGTCTCGGCCGCCGGCTTGAGCACGACCGTGCAGCCCGCCAGCAACGCCGGGGCGATCTTCATCAGTGCCAGCAGCAGAGGGGCGTTCCACGGCACGATCAAGCCCGCCACGCCGACGGGCTCGCGGCGTACGAGCGTCGTGCTGCGCATTTCCTCGAGGCGTACCTCGTCGGCGACTGCTGCGTAGTAGTCGACCACGCCCGCCCCCGCGTGGACGTTGTGGTCGGGTCGATCTCGACGAGACGGCCGCGGGCTGCGCTCGGCGTCCAATCTCCGCCGACGAAGATGCCGGTCTGCTCGAGGGTGACAGCGGTGGTCATCGTGTCGCCTCCTGAGCCGACGCGCGGTGGCGCTCCTCGGTTGCCATGTCCTCCTGCATCCACCGGGCTGCCCGTTCAGCGATCACCACGCAGGTGAGGTGGGTGTTCGCGCGCGGGACGGTCGGCATCACCGAGGCGTCGACCACCCGCAGGCCCGCGACGCCGTGCACTCGCAGCTGCTCGTCGACGACCGCGTCCGGGTCGTCGGCCGGACCCATCCGGGCCGTCCCGACGGCGTGCACATAGTGCGTGACGGAGGCATGCACGTAGTCCTCGACGGTCCGCGGCTCGGCGAAACGGGCAGGCAGTCCGGTCACGAGAAGTGTCTCGCCGGTGTCGAGGACGGCGGTGCCGTCGTGATGGGGGCTCATTGCCGCGGAGCCGGCCATCGCAATCAGGGTCGGGAACGACGCGACGAGGCGGTCAAGATCGGCGGGGGCGGACACGAGGTTCAGCCTGATGTCAGGGGGACACGTGGGATCGGGCCCGCCCAACGTCACCGATCCGGCCGATTGTGGTGCCATGAGGTTGAGCATCAGGCGCAGAGCGGGTTGAGCCGGTTCCTGCAACAGCAGGGTTTGCATGTCATTGCGAAGGGCCGAGCCGGGCGACGTCCACTGCAGGAGTACCTGCCACCAGCGGGTGTCGTCGTCGGCCGGGGGCCCGCTGGCATTGAGGTTGATCCCGACGTGGGCGTGTTCACGGAGGTTTGCCCCGACCCCCGGCAGGTCCGCGACGACCGAGATTCCGTGCCGTGCGAGCTCTGCTCGGTCGCCGATGCCCGACCGGAGGAGGATGACAGGAGTCGCCAGCGCGCCGGCCGCGAGGGTGACGCGCCCGGCGCGGATCTCGGTCGAGCCCTCGCCGGAACCTCCCGCCAGGAGGACGCCCGTGGCCCGGCCGTCCTCGACGAGCACCCGGTCGACGTGGGCGCCGGCCCGGACCGTCAGGTTCGGACGCCCGCGGGCGGGATCGAGATATGTGATCGAGGTGGACATTCTGACACCTGTGCGGATGTTGGCAGGTCCGGGGCCGACCCCGGTCGTATCCGGAGCGTTGTGGTCGTGGGTCAGGGGGAACCCCAGCGCGACGCAGGCCTGCTGGAACGCGTACTGCGGTCGGGTCAGATCATCGACTGCCGGCCGGTGGATCGGTATCGGTCCGCCGCGTCCGTGGTGCGCCGGATCACCCGCCGGGTCGTCCTCGATCGCGCGGAACCATGGTGCGACGTCGGACCACGCCCAGCCAGGGTTGCCGCGAGCGGACCAGTCGTCGTAGTCCTCGGGCATCCCACGCAATGCGAGTGCTGCGTTCGTCGCCGAGGAGCCACCGACGACGCGGCCTCGCGGATAGCCGAAGCGTCGGTTCGGCACCATCTCGGCCGTCCATCCCCAGTCGTGGTCGACGGGGCAGCGGGCGGCGTTGAGCAACGATGTGGGTGTGGATCCGGCAGCGGGGTAGTCGCGTCCTGATTCGAGCAGGAGTACTTGCCGGTCTGGGTCTTCAGACAGCCGGGCGGCGAGCGGTGCTCCCGCCGAGCCTGCACCCACGACGATGTCGTCGAAGTACATGTCAGCCTTCCTCAACACATCCGCCGGCCGCCTGGTGCGGACGCGGTCTGCAGTCCCGTTCCCCCGGGGCGATCCGGACGGCAGAGCGGGCCTCGACGTGCAGACTGTTGTCGATGTGGTGTTGCTCTCGCATCCCGTGAACACACCACCGAGGCACCATCGAGTCGTTCGGGGCCGCCATGGCGGATAGGGGAAATGCCCCCCCGCTTCATCGACCCCCCGAAACCCGTGTCGGTCTTCGTGTCCCATCGGACAGGGCTCCGCCCGCCGAATACTCGACAAGTTCTTGACGTGTCGCGGAAAGAATGTAGAACATTGCAGTCGGGATGCGCTGCCCGATGACTCGGAGGACGCCATGATTTCCACAACGACCACTCTGCCTGCCCAGGACCCGGCTCCACCTCGCGTTCCAGAGTCAGTGGACGTCCACGAGGTCGAGTTCAGCACCGCGCCCGAGCGGTACCGGCACTGGACGATCGACCTGTCGCAGGCCGCGGAGACCGGGGTCGCCTA
>NZ_BEGX01000010.1 GCF_002583555.1 Pseudonocardia sp. N23 | reverse complement strand
CAAGACCGACGGCTCGAACATGGACGGCGCCGGCTCGCCGATCCCCGAGGGCGCACGAGTCCAGCTCGACCCGAGCATCGACGTCGACACCATCCCCGGCATCAGCAGCGGCGAAAAAGCGATCGCGAAGGCCCTGCAGACCTACGGCGCCTACGTCGGGGACAACGGCGGCGCCCGCATGGCGCTCATCGCCGAGTACGCCCCCGACTCCGACGCTTACTCCCAGGCCGGGCTCTCCGGGGACTTCGTCGCCCTCGACCACATCCCGTGGGCCAAGCTCCGCGTCCTGTCCGACTGGAGCGGCGGCACCCAGACCACTCCCGCCGACACCGACACGGGGACCACTGACACCGGCGCCGCCGACACGACCCCCCTCGACTCCGCCTCCGACTCAGGCTCGGGCTCGGGCTCTGGGGAGGTCGACCCGACCGCGGCGACCTGCGGAAACGGGCCGCGATGAGCCGCCCCCGCCGCCGCGAGGCGGCCCACGCCCTGCGTGCCTCGTCTTCGGTAACCGGCCGCCGACCCGCCCAGATCGATCGTCTCGTGACCAAGGAGCAGTGACCATGCCCGTCACCACCACCGTCGGCGCCCTGGCCGTCGCCGCCGCGCTGGCCGCGGGACCGGCCCTGACCACCACCCCCGCGCTCGTCGCCGACCAGACCGACACCAGGACGTGCACCGTCCACACCACCACCGACACCACCACCGCCGACACCACCACCACCAAGGACTCCGACATGACCGGTGGCCCGGGCGGGGGCGGTGGACAGCTCACGCCCGAGCAGGCAGCGAAGCTCCTCGGGCAGGTCCGAGAGCTGGTGACCTCACTGACTCTCGCCGGCTCGGATACCCGCGCCGCGGCGCTGAGCTCGGGCATCCGCGCGTTGGGGATCACGCCCTCGGTGGCCGCTGGCTGGCGCCAGCGCGTACACGACCTCGCCGATTCGACGCTGTCCGCCATGGGCAATGACCCGGCCGCCGGAACGCTCGCGGTCGCGCTGGCCAAGGCCGGCTACTCCCCCACCCCCGCCGACCTCCGGACCAGCATCGAGAAAGCCGCCGACACCAGCACGGCCACAGGTGCAGGCACGGGCGGGGGGCCCGGGCCGGTGATCGTGCCCAGCGCCGCGGCCGGGTCCGTGCTGCTCGCCGGTGGCGCTCTCGCCGCCGCGGTCCGCGCACTGCCCGCCGACGGCCTCCAGGTCTGCGGACTCGACTCCAACCCCGGCGACAGCGCCGCAGGCGTCGCCGACCCGGGCAACGACGCTGGAGCAGGCACCGACGCTGGTGCGGGCAGCGGTGCCGGTGCGGGCGGGTGGTCGGCCGAGGCGGACGCCCTGCTCGCTGAGCTGACCGGCAACTCCGATCCCGCAGCTCGCCAGCTCGCCCAGATCATCGAGCAGGCCCGCGGCAAGGGGACAGGGACCGGCAACACCGTCAACGACCAGGTCACCGAACGCGGCAACAACACCTCCACCACCGGAAGCGACACCGGCCGGGGAGGCAGCGACACCACCACCGGTGGCGACACCACGGCCCAAGACACCAGCCACGCGGGTGGCGGCTCCTCCGGCTCGGGGGCCGCGACCGACACGACGTCCACCGGCGGCGCGGAGGCGTGGGAGGCGAAGGCCCAGACGTTGGCCGACGAGCTGTCCTCCGCAGGAGACGACCCGGTCGCACGCAACCTCTCCGAGCAGCTCGCTGCCCAGGGCATCACCGGCCGCGGCCAGCAGTCCGACACCACGAATAGCACCGACACCAACACCACCGGCACGACCGCGGGGGCGGGCACCTCCTCGACCTCCGACGGCGCCGCGGACGCCAACCGTGACCAGGACAGTGACCAGGACGACAGCGACCAGGACAGTGCTCAGGACTCGGGCAGCGGTCAGCAGAGCACCGACGACGATCAGAGCTCCGACGACCAGGACCAGGAAGCGCAGGACGACGAGAAGTCCCAGGACCAGCAGGGACCGCAGGACCAGGGAACCTCGGACGACTCGGCGACTGCCGGCGGCCAGGGCAGCGACACGCAGTCCGGCTCGGATGCCACGACCAGCACGAACACCACGTGGGACAAACTCGCCCAGTGTGAGAGCGGTGGCGACTGGGCCATCAACACCAACAACGGCTACGGCGGCGGCCTGCAGTTCGCGGCCTCCACTTGGAAGGCTTACGGCGGCGACCAGTACGCGCCGAGCGCGGACCAGGCCACCCGTGAACAGCAGATCGCGGTAGCGGAGAAGGTCAAGGCCGACCGCGGCGGCTATTCGGCCTGGCCCGCATGTTCTCGCAAGCTCGGTCTGTCGTGACAGTCACCGGACACCACTCCGGTCAGGCCGCAGCACCCGGGCTGGGCCCGGGGCGGCGGCGGGCGGGGACGGTGGCGGAGTTCGTTGCCGAGCTCGAGCGCGCGGCCCGCGCTGGAGCGGGGCAGACCCGGATCGACCAGGTCGATCTCACCGAAGCCGCGGCCGCCGCGGCCCGCTGCGCGGCCGCGGGCCGGGACGGTGATGCGGGGGCGGTCGCGGCGCGAATGGGGGGCGCCGCGGCCGCCATGACCTCCCTGGACCTGCCACCCGGGGCGGTCGAGCCGGTGAGCTGGGCCGGGTTCGGTGCGCTGATCCCGGTCGTGTCCGGCTCCCCGGGGGCGGGCGCGTCGGTGGTCGCCGCGGCGATCGCCGACCTCCTGCAGCTGGCCGGGCGGTGCGTGCTGCTCATCGACGCCGCCGACCCCGCCCGGTCTGGGCTGGCCGCGGCCGCCGAGGCCGAGGGCCCCTGGACCTCGCCGCTGACCCCCGACCTGTCGTTGCGCTACTCCTGGCGCGGCCAAGCCCTGCTCGCTCGGTTGGAGAGTTCGCTGCCGGTGGTCACGCCGGGGATGGTCCCGGCGCCGCCGCAGTGGCTGCCCGAGGTCGACCCGCTGCACGTCACCGTGGTCGATGTCGGCCATGACGGCTGGCGGGCTGCGGCCAGTCCGCTGGCCGGGGCGGGCGGCTGGCTCCGGCTTGGGACCCCGGCGCAGCGTCCGCTGCTGGTGGTCCGCCCGACGCGGCCGTCGCTGCGTCACGCCGAACAGGTCCTCGCCCGCCTCGAGCCCTGGGTCAACGTCGGTGCCGCGACCTACCCCTACCAGCTGGTCGTGGTCGGCGGGAAACGCTGGCCCGCCGGGGTCGTGGGCGCGGCCGGGCGGCGGCTGGAGCCGATGACCGACACCGCGGTCTTCCTGCCCCACGACGACGACGTCGCGATCGGCGGTGTCACCCCTGAGCTGCTGCCCGACCGGCTCCTCGACGCGCTCGCACCGCTGTTGACCCGCTGGAACCTGCTCCCCCCGCCTGCCTCCCGTTCCCGAAAGGCACCCCGATGAGCCTCACGTTGGCCCTGACCGACCACACCTTGCGCTGGATGAGCACGTTGCCGGCCCAGATCCCGCTGCCCGCCCAGATCCCGAATCCGGGGGCGACGGCCCCGCCCGGCGCGGACAAGATCACCCAGGTCATCGGGTACGTGAAGTGGGGGGCCGGGGCTGCCATTGTGCTCGGCTTCTTCGCCGGCGTGGCGATGTTCGCCGGCGGGCGGATCGCTGATCACCACCGCTTCGGGCGGATGGGCGCGATCACCATCTTCGCCTCGGTCGGGTCGGCGTTCCTCTACGCCATCGGCTACGTGCTGCTGTCCACCATCGCCGGCAACGCCTGACCCGGGGATGACGACGATGAACCCCAACGGGGCACCGTTCTCCCCCGACGAGCAGACCCGCCCCACTCCCAGCTCACCGTTCCCGCCGCCGACCGGCCCCGGGTCCCCGGTCACCGCCCCCGGTTCACAGCCGCGGCGGGGCCGGGGTGGGCTGTTGCTGGCGAGCTTGGGAGCGCTGGCGATGCTGCTGCTCATCGGGCTCGTCGCGGTGACCCTCGGGCTGGGCAAGGACCCCGACCCGGGCTCACCACCGGCCGACCCGGTCACCGGGGAACCCGGCTGGGACCTGGCCGCCGAGACCGCGCTGGCCACCCGCCCGATGCCGCAGCTGCCCGAGGCCGCAGCCTTCCCCCACGCGCTGAGTACCCGCACCCCGCCCGCGCTGATCACCCTGCCACCCGCGGGTGGCCGGAACGGCGTACTCGCTGACCAGTTCCCGCCCACTCCGGAGGGGGCGTTGGCGCAGCTGGCCGAGCTGACCCGCGTCGGGCTGCAGGGGGCGGACCCCAAGGCCTACGAGCTGGCCTATGCCTCGATCACTGCCCCGGGCGCGCCGGGGGTCGACTCCACGGGGATGCACCGCACCTTGGTCGACGCCCGCCGCGCCGGACGGCTCCCGATGGAGGGAGCGCTGACGAACCTGTCCATGACGTTCACCCCAATGGCCGGGCTGATCAAGGGCACCACCGACGGCGGCCGCTACGCCGTCGTCTGCGTAATCGGCGAGGTCGACGTAACGGCTAACGGCACGCCGATCACCAGCACCGGCGGGGACTGCCAGGCGCTCCGGTGGAACGGGCGGACCTGGCAGATCGCCCCGGGGGCCGCGGCCGCTGCAGGTCCGATCGCGTGGCCCGGATCGGATGAAGCACTCGACGCGGGCTACCTGCCGCTGCGGAGCCCCTGATGCCGACCAGCCTCATCCCTCACATCCCCGGTATCAGCGACGGCATCGAGTCGGCGTTCAACACGGTCCTCGACTCGATCATGAAGGCGATCTGGTCGGCGTCGGTGTGGCTGCTGCGCACCGCGTTGGAGCTGGTCGACGGGCTGCTCGCCTTCAACACCGACTTGGCCGGGGCCGACGGCATGCCTGCGGCAGGGTCGCCGTTCTCGACGGTGTGGCCGACGCTGCTGTGGATCGCCGGGGCGGTCGCGCTCGGGCTGTTCTTCTGGCAGCTGGCCGTCACCGTGCTGCGCGGCGGGGTCGGGTTCTGGCGCGTCGCGTCGGGCCCGGTCGCGTTCGGGGTGGCGTGCGCGCTGAGCCTGGGCGTGGTCACGGTCCTGCTCGGCGGCGCCGACGGGCTGACCCAGCTGCTGCTGCAGAAGGGCCTGTCCTCGGACAACTTCGTCGGCATCCTCGACGGCGCGAAGCTCGGGAAGGTCTTCACCGACACCCCGCCCGACCTGGGCGATCAGGTCGAGGGCAGCGCCCGCTCGGTCGTGTTGGGCATCGTGAGCGTGTTCGGGGTCATCCCCGCCGGGATCGGCTACCTGCTGGAGATGGTCTTCCGGCAGGCGGTGATCCTGGTGCTGGTCGCGACGCTGCCGATCACCGCGGCCGGGTTGATGACCAACACGACCTCGAGCTGGTTCTGGCGGGCGCTGCGCTGGACGATCGCCGCGATCATGCTCAAGCCCGCGCTGGCCCTGGTGCTGGTCATCGGGGTGAACATGCTCGCCCAGCCCTCAGGGATCGGTGGGCTGCTCGCCGGCGCCGGGGTGCTGCTGGTGTCGCTGTTCTGCCCGCTGGCGGTGTTCCGGCTGCTCGCCTTCGTCGAGCCCGGCACCGCCGCCGGAGCCACGTTCCGCTCCAACCTGTCTTCCGCGTCGGGCTCCTCGGGTTCGGGCTCGGCGGGCGCCGCGGACGGCGGCTCGAGCGCGGAGGAGTCCAACACCTCCCGCTTCGACGCGGCCAGCTCCGGCTCGTCCGGGGGCGGCAGCTCCTCCGGCTCGTCCGGCGGGTCCGGTGGTGGGGTGTCGCAGCTGGGCGGGCTGGTCGGCGGTGCGGCCGCGGCCGCGACGAGTTTCGGCAACGCCCAGATGGACGGGGCCGGGATCGGCTGGGGCTACGGCGGCCCGGCCGGTGCTGGGAACAGCAACAGCAGCAACCAGAACCAGGACCGCTCCCAGCGTGACCCGAACTCGACGGACTCCTCGTCGGGTTCGGGTGGTGATGGGTCCGCGCCGGTTGATGGTGGGCTGCCGGTGTCCCCGGACGCCCCCGCGCAGGCGATCGCGCCCCCGACACCGGGCGGGGCACCGGCCGGGGTGAGCAGCGGCCCGGGCGGCGGCTCCGGCGGTTCTGGTGGTCCCGGTGGTGGGGGCGGCGCGGCCGCGGCGGCTGACGTGCCGCCGGTCGCATGAGCACCCGCACCAGCAGCGACACCGCGTCGGTGCGGTCGCTGCGGATCTACCGCGAGCTCAACAACCGTGAACGCGCCGGGTGGGTACTGGGGCTGACCCCGGCCCAGGCCGTCGCGCTGTTGGCGCTGGTCGTGCCGGTGCTGCTGAGCTTGTCGGCCGGCCGGTGGGTCGCGGCGTTCGGCTGGCTGCTCGTCGACGGCCTGGCTGCCGCGCTGATCGTCGTCCCGGTCCGTGGCCGCTCGGCGTTCCGCTGGCTCGCCGACCTGACTTTCTTCCAGACAGGAGTCCTGATGCGCTGGTCGCTGTGGCAGTCCAAGGCCGCCACCGGGCTGCCGGGTCCCCGCGAAGAACCCGACCTCCCGGGCGTGCTGGCCCGGGTCGCGTTCCCCGACGGCCCGCCGTTCCGTGACCAGGGCCGGTTGTGCCTGATCCACGACACCGGCGACGGCCGCTGGGGTGCCACCGCGCGGCTGACCCACTCCGGGGTCGGGATGCTGTCGGACGCCGAGTGCGAACGCCTCGCCGCCCGGCTGGGGAACCTACTCATCGCGATCGGGCACCGCGAGGTCATCGACCGCATGTCCCTGCTGGTGCGCACAGTCCCCGACGACGGCACCGAGTACGACGTCTGGCGCACCGCTCACGAACACCCGGGCGCCCCCGACCTGGCCCGGCTCGCGACCGACGAGCTCGACGCCACCATCGGCTCGGTGTCGGTGCGCACGGAGCTGTTCGTGACGGTGTCCGGCACCGAGTCCGCGCTGCGCCGCCCCGCCGCCGCTGCCGGCGGCGGGACCGCCGGGCGCGCGGCGGTGCTCTACCGGGTCCTCGACGGTCTCGACGACGCGCTGAAGTCCCTGGGCATCCGGTCGGTGAGCTGGTTGACCAGCGCCGGGATGGCCGAGGCCATCCGCACCGGGTTCAACCCGGCCGCGGCCGCGGTCCTGACCAACCAGCAGCTCGTCCACGCCGGAGCCGTGTCGGCCGGCCAGAACGGCGGTGTGGGGCTGCCGATGGCCGCGGCGGGCCCGACGTTCGCCCCGACCCCGGCCGCCCGCGCGTATCACCACGACGGGTTCTCCTCGGTGTCCTACGCGGTGATGATGCCCGAACCCGGCACCATCTTCGGCTCCCTCGGGCCGCTGCTCGCCGTCCGGACCGCCGGGGAGCGGCGCACCCTGGCCATCCACTACGAAGTGCTCTCGGCGCGGGCGGCGAACCGGGCGGTGCAGTCCAACCGCTTCCGCAACAACGTCATGACCGACTGGAAGGCCAACAAGGGCTTCAACACCACCGCAGCCGAACACCGCAAGGCCGGCGGGGCGCGCAACCAGGAGTCCGCGGTCGCCGCCGGGCACTCGATGGTCCGGTTCACCGTCGCCGCCTCGATCACCGTCCCGGCCGGGTGGAACCTCGAGGACCACGCCGCGAAGCTGGAGAACGACGCCTCGGGCCGGTTCCGGCTGCTGCGCCTGGAGCTCGCGCAGGACAGCGCGTTCGTCGCCGCGGCGCTGCCGGTCGGGATCGGGCTGCCCCGCCTGCGGGGGGCGCTGGACTGATGCGCCTTCCCCGCTCCCCCCGACCTGCCCGATCCGCCCGCGCTGCCGGGGGCCCCGCGTCCGGGCCGCGGGACGCCCACGACCTGATGAGCCTGTTCACCCCGGGCGCCGCGATGAGCCCCGCCCGCTCCGCGGCCGGCGACGGCCTCGACGACAAGGACCCGCGCACCGAGCGGATCAACCGCGCGCTCGCCCCGCGCCGCGGCCGCACCGAGCCCGGCAACGGATGGGCGCCGGTCGAGGCCGCCGCCCGGGTCCCGGTCTACCAGGCCACCACCGGCGAGATCGGCGGGTTGTTCCCGCTGCTCGCCGCGAACGGTGTCCCCGCGATCGGCGCCCGCATGGGCTACGACGTGCTCTCCGGGGGCGCGTTCTACTGCCACCCCATCGAATGGCTGCTCCGCGGCCTGTCGACCAACCCGAACATGGTCATCTTCGGCGAACCCGGCCGCGGCAAGAGCAGCACCGTGGTGGCGTTCTGCCTGCGGATGATGCTGTTCGGGATCAAGACGCTGATCTCCGGGGACGTCAAGGGCGAGTACACCCCGCTGCTGCGGTCGTTGGGGATCACCCCGATCGCACTCGGCCGGGGCAGCTCGGCCCGGCTCAACGCACTCGACCTCGGCCCGCTCGCCGCCCGCTGGTCGGGCTGGTCCGCTGCACGCCAGCGCGAGGAGCTCACCGGGATCCTGGCCCGCTGGACCAAGCTGCTCGCCGCACTCGCCGAAACCCAGGGCTACCAGCCCACCGTCACCGACGAGCTCGTCCTCTCGGTGGTGCTGCGCCGCCTCGTCGGCGCCGAGGCCGGCGCGACCCGGCTGCGCCCGATCACCATCCCCGACGTCGCCCGCGCCCTGGCCGACCCCGACGCCGACCTGTGGCAGGTCGCCCGGTTCGCCGGGCCCCGGGAGTTCCTCGACCACACCCGCCTGATCACCGACGCCCTGTCCAACCTCGTCCACGGCCCGCTCGCGGGGCTGTTCGACGAGCCGACGAACTTCGCTCTCGACTGGGACGCCCCGATCCAGTCGATGGACCTGTCGCTGCTGCGCTCGAGAGGAGATCAGGCCATCGCTGTGGCCCTGACCTGCCTCGGCTCCTGGTCCTCGATGATCACCGATCTGCAGGACGACGGCGAGATCCGCATCGTCGTGCGCGACGAGGTGTGGCGCCAGATGCGGCTCGGGCTGCGGGCGGTGCACGCCGTGGACTCGGACCTGCGTCTGTCCCGTGCGGAACGCAAGATCCAGCTACTGGTCATGCACAAGCCCTCGGACCTGCTCTCGGTCGGCGCCGCCGGCTCCCAGGAGGTCGCGATCGCCAAAGACCTCCTCGCGCTGTGCTCGACCCGGATCCTGCTCGGCCAGTCCACCCGCGTCGCCGATGAGCTGGCCACCGAGCTCGCGCTGTCCGAGCGGGAGCAGGACGTCACCAACGGGTGGGCGATGGAACGCCGCGGCCGCGCGCTGTGGAAGATCGAGAACCATCCGGGGTGGAAGGTGCAGACCGTCCTGTCGGCCACTGAGCAGCGGATCTTCGACACCAACGCCCAGCTCCGCGCCCACACCCCCGCACCAGTCCCCCAGCACGGGGACCCACAGCAGCAGCCGGGTCCCGGCTCGGTAGGTGCTGCGGCGTTGCTGGGGCGGGTCAACGGCCACCACCTCGGGGTTCCCCGGTGACCAGCCCGCACATCCGTGTCCTGGTGGGCCGGCGTCGCTGGGTGGTCGCGGCCGCGGCCGGGCTCATCCTGCTCACTGCCGGCGCCGGGACCGCACAGGCCGCCGACAACGAGCCACTCGCCGGGGCCCGGCCGCTCGCGGGGGTCGCTCCGGGCGCTGCGGTGTCGTGCGGGTGGCGCGCGGCGGCCGCCGACCTCGCCGCGGCCACCGCCACTGCCACCGACCCGCGCGCGAAAGCCATCCACGACGCGCTCGTCAAGGCCGGGCTCAGCACCAGCACGCCCGCCACCTGCAGCAGCGGGACCGGCCCCGGGGCCGGCACGGGCGCGGGCGCCGGGACAGTCGCTGAGCCCGGGACGGGAGCGGTAAAGGGCATCGACGACGGAGCGCCTGGCGGGGGCCGGACGCTGACCGTCGGTACGGGCGGGGCCTACCGCGACATCAGCGCTGCGGTCGACGCCGCCCAGCCCGGTGACACCGTGCAGGTCTCCGCGGGCACCTACCCCGGCTTCGCCGTCTCCCGCGACGGCGCGCCGGGCAAGTGGCTCACCATCGCCGCGGCACCCGGTGCGGCGGTCGTCATCGGCGGCGGCGACTCATCCGGCTCGGGCAACGGGCTGGTCTCCCTCGACGGCCGCTCCTGGGTCCGGCTGGTCGGGCTGACCATCAAGGGCTCGTCCAGTCACGGCATCTACGGCGACAAGATCGACCACATCGTCGTGCGGGACTGCGAGGTCGCCGACTCCCAGGACGGCGGCATCGTGCTCTCCAACGGCCGCGACGTCCTCGTCCAGGACGCCAACGTGCACGGCAACAACGCCCGCGGCACCTCGGCCAGCAACGAGGCCATCTCGATCGTCGGGACGAAGACCTTCGAGATCGTCGGCTCGACGGTGCACGACAACGGCGAGGAAGGCATCGACGCCAAGTACGAAGCCTCCGACGGGCTCATCCACGACAACCAGGTCTGGGGCAACCGCGGCCCGAACATCTACCTCGACTCCGCCCACGACCTCACCGTCACCGGGAACAAGGTGTGGGGGGCCACCGAGGCCAGCAAGTCCGGCATCGGGCTGGCCGTGGAGAACTACTCCACCACCCGCCGGCTCGCGAACATCACCGTCTCCAACAACGTGGTGCGCGACAACGTCGGCGCCGGGATCGACTTCTGGATCGAGTCCAGCGGGCAGCTCTCCGACGTCACGATCACCGGCAACCACATCGGCGCCAACGGCCGCGGCGGGATCACCTACAACACCAGTGACCTGAGCGGGATCACCGTGCGCGCCAACACCTTCGGCGACGGCAACACCCCACCCGCCACACACACCGGCGTGACGCTGCTCGACAACGTCACCGGCGTCATCCCCAAGGTCACCAGCGCACTGCTCGACCGCGGCGGCTCCGGCTCCGGCGACTCGCAGCCACTTCTCGGGACGGACCATCAATGACCACCAGCCCGCACCCGGCCACTCGGCCCGCGTCCACCCGGCGGCGGGGCCGGCTCGGACCGGCCGTCGCGCACGTTCTGGCTGCAGCAGCCGCCGCCACAGCGCTGGGTGTGCTGCCGATGGCCGCCTCCGTCTCCGCGGCTTCGCCACCCCTGGCTCCCGGCGCCGCGCATCCTGCCGCCTCGTCGCCGACCGCCACCACCACCAGCGTGCTGGTTCTCGCCCCGGCTCGACCGCCACGCGACGACGTCGCCGGACCGGCACCGGCCCAGCCGAGACCGGCCAGCTCCGCGCCGGGCTCCGCCCGCGCGGCCAGCACCGGCGCCGGTGGCGCGTTCTATCAGGCGGAGCGGGCGATCTCGGTCGGGCAGCTGCTGTCGACGCAGAGTTCGTGCACCGCCACGGTCGTCTCCTCGAACACCGGCAGTGTCGCGGTCACCGCGGCGCACTGCGTGTTCTGGCCCGCGGCCGGGCCGATGGCCGGCGCGTTCCCGAGCCACGGCTGGGTTCGGCTGGAGCAGTTCATCCCCGGCCGCACCGGCGACGGCACCCCGTACGGGCGCTGGCAGATCGAGCGGGCCTGGGTCGACCCCCGGTGGCGCGACACCGGCGACATCGCCTACGACGTCGCGTTCCTGCTGATCCGCCCGCAACGCGGCCGCAGCGTCCAGGACGTCGTTGGCTCCCAGGGCATCGCGTTCACCACCCCCGCGGCCGGGACCGCGGTCACCGCGCTCGGTTACCCGGTGGAGGCCCCGTTCGACGGGCGCACTCTGCGGCGCTGCTTCACCAGCGCCGTCGCGATCGACCCCAGCAGCGACAACGCGCTGACGATGCCGTGCGCGATGACCCCGGGTGCCTCCGGCGGGCCGTGGCTGACCGGCTTCAACCCGGGCACCGGCGCCGGGACCATCGTTGCCGTCACCAGCTTCCACGACGACACCGGCCTACTCTCCGCGCGTCCCCTCGGCGACATCGGCTACGCGCTCTACCAGAGCTGCCGACCAGAACAGCGGTGCTGGCCAGAACAGCGCCGCATGAGCACCGGCACCGCCCGCCCGGACCGGGTCCAGGGCCATCGACCGGTGCGCGGGGCCCGAAACTCGACAGGCGTCGGGTAGGCCGGCGGTGGGTTTGTCACGCACCACACTGGTCGTCGCCGCGGTCGCGGTGTGGTTCCTGCTCTGCACCGCGGTCCTGGGCGGGTTCGCCGCGATCGCCACCCTCGGCGGCGCGCTGGTCGGGGGCTGCGGCGGGGACGGCGGCACCGGCGGGGGCAGCCAGCAGATCGGGCCGCGGTCCTGGTCGGCCGAGCAGACCGCCAACGCCCAGACCATCGTCGAGATCGCCGTCGCCCGCGCCCTGCCCCGACGGGCGGCGGTGATCGCCGTCGCGACCGCGATCGTGGAGTCCCAGCTCAACAACGTCACCTACGGCGACCGCGACTCCCTCGGTCTGTTCCAGCAGCGTCCCTCCCAGAGCTGGGGCAGCCCAGCCACCATCCTCAACCCGGCCCTGGCCACCGCCACCTTCTACGACCGCCTGCTGCAGGTCCCCGGCTGGGCCAGCATGCCGGCGGGGGTGGCCGAGCAGGCCGTGCAGCGTTCGGCGTTCCCCGAGCGCTACGCCCCCGCCGAGACCCCGGCGGCCGCGCTGGTCGAGCGGTTCTGGAAGGGCCCGGACAACCCAGTCCCGCCCGCCGACGCCGCGATTGTCTCCGGTGCCGACGCGCAGGCCGCGGCGTTCGCGACCCTCGGCTGCTCAGATCAGGGCGGGTCGAGCATCCAGCTGTCCCCCGAGGATCTGGACCGCCACCACATGCCGCCCGGGTTCACCCTCCCGGCCGACCCGCCGCAGCGCGCCGCGGTCTCCTACGTCATCTCCAAGATCGGCGCCTCCTACGTGTGGGGAGCCAAGGGCCCCAACGCGTTCGACTGCTCCGGGCTGATGCTCGCCGCCTGGGCCTCGGCCGGCGTCCCGATCCCCGCCGGGACCGTCGCCCAGCGCAACGCCGGCACGCCCGTGGGATCGCTGTCCCAGCTCGCCCCCGGCGACCTGCTGCTCACCCCGGGCTCGCTCGGGTCGGCGACCAACCCGCGCCACGTCGGGATGTATGTCGGGCACGGCGTCGTCGTCGATGCCTACGACAGCTCCACCGGCGTCATCGTCTCCCCGCTGTCGAAATGGACCCCGCAGATCGTCACCATCCGCCACATCGCCGGCCCCGCCGGCGAACCCTCCACATCCTCAGCGCTCGCCGCAGGAGCCACCCGATGACCAGCACCTCCTCGTCCCAGCGGACCGCGATTTCCGAGCAGGACCTCGCGCTGGCCGCGCTCGGGTTCGGCCTGGCGATGGCGGCCTTCGCCGCGGGCGGGCTCTTGGTCGCCGCTCTGACCGTGGCGGCCCCGCTGGCCGGGGGCGGGCTGTTCTGGGCGGCCCCCGGCCAGGTCGCGCCGCTCGGGTTCGCGATCCTGACCCATCTCTCCGATCCCGGTGCCGCCGTCGGGGCGCCGTGGTCGGTGAGCCTCGCCGGGCGCCCCGGCCTCTACTGGGTCGTTGCCGGGGTCCTCGAGCTGGTGTTCTTCACCGCCGCCGGCGTGGGCGGGGTGTGGGCGTGGCGGCGGTGGGGACCCGGCCCGGCCGGGCACGCCACCCGCGCCGAGATTGCCCGCGAACTGTCGCTGCCTGCTGCGCGGCGTACCGCCGCGTGGACCCGCCCCAGCCTCTCGCCGGCCGAACGGCGCCGCGCCCCGCTCGAGGAGGTGGCGGCGCCGCTGCACCGTGACCGCCGCGGCCGCCCGCTGTGCACGCCGTTGGAGAACCCCACCGGCACCCTGGCCCCGACCCAGTCGGGCAAGTCGCGGCGCGACCTCGTGCACAAGGCGCTGGCCGCACCGGGGGCGCTGCTGTGCTCAACGACGAAACCGGACCTGCTCGAGTTCGCCGCGCTCGCCCGGACCCGCCGCTACCTCGCCGGGCCCGTCCTGGTCTTCGACGCTACCGCCGCCGCCAGCTGGCCGGCGCGGCTGCGCTGGTCCCCGGTCCAGGGCTGCCACGACCTCCCGACCGCCTACCGGCGCGCGCACACCATGGTCGAGGCGTCCGCGGTCGCTGTCGAAGCAGGCGGCGGGGGCGGTGCCGGTAACGACCGGGTGTTCCGCGAGCGGGCGACGTTCGTGCTCGCCGCCTACCTGCTCGCCGCCGCGCTCTACGGGCGCGGGATCGAGTCGCTGATCCGGTGGGCCACCACCAAACCTGCTGACCTCGAGCCCGTCTCCATGCTCGAACGTGACTACCCGCAGATCGCAGCCAACCTGGCATCAGAGATCGGGATGGTCGCGCGCACCGCCGACGCCGTGTGGATGTCGGTGCGCCGGGTCATCGAGCCCTTCCTCGACCCCCGGCTGCGTGAGCTGTGCTCACCGCTGCACGGGGACGGGTTCGACGCGCGCTCATTCATCGGCCGCCAAGGCTCGGTGTTCCTCATCGCCGGCGAGCACCAGGCCGCCCAGGCCACCCCGCTGCTCGCCGCGGTCGCCGAGCACTGGCTGACCACCGCCCAGGAGATGGCCCTGGGCTACCCGGCCCGGCGCCTGGACCCGCCGGCCACCGCGGTGCTCGACGAGCTGGCCAACGCCACCCCGCTCCCGCAGCTGCCCGACATCGTCTCCGACTCCGCCGGCCGTGGCGTGGTGATCCACTGGGCGGCGCAGTCGTTGGCGCAGCTCGAAAACACCTTCACCCCGCCCCGCGCCCGGCAGCTGCTCGACAACACCACCACCCTCAGTGTCTGGGGCGGGCTCAAGGACTCCCACGCCCTGGAATGGCTCTCGACCCTGGCCGGGCACCACGAGCAGGTCCGCGCGCAGCACCACAGCGAGGGATGGTGGAGTGGCGGCGCCGGCCGCAGCTCATACGGCCTCGAGACCGTCCCCACGCTGCGCCCTGGTGAGCTCCGGACGCTCGAACGCGGCCGCGTGCTGATCCTGCATCGGGCGCTGCAGCCGTTCCTCGCCCGTACCGTCGACGTCGCGCAGCGACCCGACTGGCAGCAGATCCGTGCCGATGTCAGCAGTGTTCGAGCCGGCCACATCGCAGTCGACGATCGAGGATTCGCCCAGCCGGACGCCCCCGGCGTGGTTCTCCCCAGCGGTAGCGTGGGACGCTCCTATGGTTCGTCAAGGTGATGCGGGAGCGCCTCGAGCTGGCGGTAGAGCTGACGGCTGATGTAGCGCTTGAGGCAGCGTTTGATGTCACGGTCGGTCCTTCCCTCTGACCCCGGCGACGCCCGGCGCAGGCCCGAGTGGACTGGTCGTAGCGCAACCGGGATAGCACGATGTTGTGCAATGCCCGGTTGAGCTGGCGATCTCCCGAGCGGTTGAGCCGGAAGCGGCTGTCTTGCCCGAGGATGCCGGGATCGGGGCAGCACCATCGAGCATGGCGAACGCGGCATCGCTTCGACACCTCCCGGGATGTGACCACGCGGCCAGCACGGTCGCGGCGTTGATCAGGCCCACTCCCGACCGCTCGAGCAGGTCGGGCCGCCATGAACCCACGATGGCCCGGATCGCGCGTTCATGCTCGGCCGCCTCGGCTTCCATCGCCCGGACTCGTCGAGCCAGAGCCCGCAACACCGACGACGCGGTGAACATCTCCACTCCCGTCCTCGCCGCGGGTCCACTCCCGTCCTCGCCGCGGGGCGCAGCCGTGTTGCGGTGGCCAGCATCATCTCTTGGGTGGACTGGCCGCGGAACCGGGCTCGGATCGGTTTCGGGGCGGTGATGACCAGCGCGCGGAGTTGTCGTTGCCCGGTCGTGGCTGCTGCGATCGCAGCCCGTCGAGCGCTGAGGAGCTCTGCAACGCTGCCCGGTCGGGCCCGGTCTTGGGCTGGGCCAGCCGCGTGCGTGACAACGCGTCGCGGGCGGCGCGTTCGGCATCGATCACATCTGATTTCGCCCCGGCGCGTCGAGCCGGTCGGACCGGCCGATCGAGCTCGATGACCAGTTCTTCGCGCTCGGCGAGGTGACGGGCCAGGCCGGCGCCGTAGCCGCCGGTGCCCTCGATGGCCCAACCACGAAGACCGCCGTGGTGTTCGGCGAGTGCGACGAGTTCGGTGTAGCCGTCTTCGTCCGCGGTGACCGTCGCGGTGGCCAGCACTGCTCTGGAACCGATCGCGACGAGGGCGGCGGTGTGGGTCTCGGCGTGGGTGTCGACCCCGATGACGAGCTCGACCATTTCTGCCAGCATGGGCATGCGTTCTCCTGACCTGGACGGACGTGGGTCCGGTCCGGATCGGAGTTCGGCAGGATTGTGACGGGACACCCCAGCGGCTATCTGGCGGTCATGCTCCTGATTCCGGCCGGGCCGGCGCCGACAACAACGAGCGGGCAAGTCCCGTCAAAGGCATCACACCAGTCAGGCCAAGAGCCACGCCCGTCGTTGTCATCACCAGCCCACCACCACCGGACTGCTCAGACCACCCTCACAGTCAGTCCAGCCACATCACGTCAAGCGGCGTGGCGTGGCCTCGGATGGGTAAAGCTCCTGGTAGGCCGGCGACTGCCTAGATCAACTCATCCGACCAGGAGCTTCGAAGTGTTCTCCTACCCGTCCGGGATGACCGCATCCAGCCGCGCGCTCGGCCCTGCTGGCCGACGCACTGCGAGTGCACAGCGCCTAATACTGCAACGGCAGTTGGGCGTGTCGTGAGAGGGTTCAGCCTGGTCGGGCGGTGATGATCACCGCGTGGTTGATCTTGCCGGGTGGGTGGCCTCGTTGGACGCGGTGGTGGAGCTGATCGCGGGCCGGTTGCGCAGGGCCGAGCCCCGTCGGCGGGTCGGGACCTACCTGCGTGGACTGCTGGCGGGCTTGGAGCGCAAGAACGGCTGGACGCTGGCCGAGCATGCGGGGGCGGTGTCGCCGGACGGGATGCAGCGGCTGCTGCGCACCGCGGACTGGGATGTCGACGGTGTCCGTGACGACCTGCGCGGCTACGTGATCGACGAGCTCGGCGACCCCGTGTCCGGGGTGTTCATCGTGGACGAGACCGGGTTCATCAAGAAGGGCCTGCGTTCGGCCGGGGTGCAACGCCAGTACACCGGCACCTCCGGGAAGATCGACAACTGTCAGCTCGGGGTGTTCCTCGCCTACGCCTCTACCAAGGGGCGGGCGTTGATCGACCGGGAGCTCTACCTGCCGGTCTCCTGGACCTCCGACCGTGAGCGCTGCGCGCGGGCCGATGTCCCCGACGACATCGAGTTCGCGACCAAGCCGCAGCTGGGGACCGCGATGCTCGCTCGCGCGCATGCTGCCGGTGCGCTGACGCCGGCGTCGTGGGTGACCGCGGACGAGGCCTACGGACAGAACCCCGGTTTCCGCGACCAGCTGGCCGAGTGGGAGATCCCGTTCGTGCTGGCGACCCGCAACGACGATGTGCTGACCAGCCCGGACGGCAACCGACGCCCCGCGAAGGTTCTCGCCACCATCGCCGGGGCACGGCAGCTGATCACCGACCCCGACACCGAGGGGTGCGAGTGGGAGCGGCGGTCGATCGGGCCGGGCGCGCACGGGATGCGGGTCTATGACTGGACCGCCGTCGCCCTCGACGCCGAGGGTCTCCCGGCCGGGTGGGGGCACTGGCTGCTCGTCCGCCGCCAGACCGAACCCGCTGAGGGCAAGACGGTGCGTGAGCTCGCGTTCTACCGCTGCGCAGCACCCGCGGACACGCCCCTGCGCGAGCTGATCCGGGTCGCCGGCGCGCGCTGGGCGATCGAGGAATGCTTCCAGACCGCGAAGAACGAAGCCGGGCTCGACCACTACCAAGCCCGCTCCTACCGGGCCTGGCACGCCCACATCACCCTCGCGATGCTCGCCGCGGCCTACCTCGCCGTCACCCGCGCCACCGAACATGCCCGCGAGGCCGAAAAGAGGGATCCCCAGCCGGTCGGCGCACACTGATCCGGCTGTCGGCCAACGAGATCCGCCGCCTCCTCGCCGCGCTCGTCTTCGCCCCACTCACCTGCCTCGACCACGTCATGCACTGGTCGCACTGGCGACGCGAACGCCAGCAACAAGCCCGCGACTGCCACTACCGCAGACGCGGCGAACGACCACCGGACCGATGAACTGCCGTTGCAGTACTAACCGGTGGCGCAAGCTGCCTGTTATCGAGCCAGGCCCTGCTCGTGGTCGCGTACCTGTGTAAGGGCGAGACCTACGCCGACCTGACCTGCAGCGTGAAAATCGGCACCTCGACGGTCTACGGTACCTTCGGGAGGCTCTCAACGTGCCGCCGACATGGTGCCCACGCTGGAGCAGGTGATCAAGGTAGCTAAGCGCAAGGCGTTCGTGATCCTCGACGGCACGCTGGTGCGCATCGACCGAGTCGGCAACTACCGGGTGCTCAGTGGCTGGCACCGACGTAGGGCGTAGAGCTGATCTCTCAATGTCGGCGACGCTCGCGCAGGACCGCGTTCCGTCGCTCGGTCCATGACCGCGGGGTTCCTACGCTCACGCGGTGCCGAGTTGGGCGCGGAGCGCGTCGAGAGCGTGCAGCGCGCCGTGGATGCGGTGGTGTCGATCCAGGTTCAGCACTGACCTGTCCGTGCGCAGTTCCGCGGCTGCCAGCCCAGCTGCGGCGAGCGTAGCCGGGGTGAGGGTGTCGTCGGTGTAGTCAGCGCCGATCGCGTCGAGCCATTCACGCGCGGGGTGCACCTCGATTTCGATGTCGCGACCGGGGCCTGGGGTAGAGCCGTCAGCGCCCGAATCGAGGTCGGCGTCGCCCTCGGCAAGGACGCGATGTGCCTGGATCAGTAGCGCAAGCAGTACGGCGCGGACCTCGTCGCGGTGATCGTCGATCCATACCTGGCGGGCGTCGCGGGCTCGAAGCTGCCGGCGGAGGTCGCGGGTCAGCTGTTCGTCGGGGCGGTCGTACTCTAGCAGCGCCCCGAGCCGGTCGATCCGGTCCTGGGTGCCTTGCCGGGTGGTGATGCCGAGCGGGGAGCCGAGATCGCTGAGAGACAACCCCGCGGCCAGCCCCTGGCGGAGCAGTCGGCGTTCGGTCCGCCGGTCCTCCCACCACAACCAGGTCCACAGCACCAGGGCGTCGGCGTGGTCGGCGGCGCTGACCCAGCGCGGCACCCCGACCGTGCCCCGGCCCAGCACGAATTCCAGAACCTCGCGCGGCTCGCTGCCGAGCTCTGACCTGCGGGGATCGTCGAAGCGGGCGTGTCGCCGGTCGATCCGGGCGATCGCGGCGTCCCGCTCAGCGGCCAAAATTCTCGGAGGCGTGACCATGCGTCAGATTTTCACAGACGTGAATCCTGACAGGCGAGAACGGGACGCCAACTTCCCTTCAGATGCCCCGGCTGCGTCGCCAGGTTCCGATTGGGTGTGATCACCTGACCTGACCCCACCTCGGCCGGTTGTCGTCAGCGAGACCCGTCCGATAATGCCCTGCCCGCATTCGCCGGACTCACCGCTCAAGGCCTGACCGGGTCGCTGCGGCGAGCCCACCGCAGCTACGGACGATGCCTTGCCAACTTCGACCCCCGCAACAGCCGAGATGCGCGGGGCCGGGCGCTGATCCTGATCGGGTTCGCGGGGCCTTCGCCGCAGCGAGCTCGCGGCCCTGGCCCTGGCCCGGACCCTGGAGGACCTCACCGTCGACTGGGACGGGCTGCGCGTGTTCATCGCTGCGGTGAAGACCGACCCGACCAGCACGGGCCATATCCGAGGTCGGTCCTACGGCGCCCATCCCGAGAGCTGCCCGGTCCGGGCCGGGCAGGGATGCTTGGCCCATCGCACACCCGGCGCCGCACCAACGGCGAGTCCGCCGCAGTGGAACCCCGCCGCGGCCGCCCTGTGAGGCGGACAGCCCAGGTTCAGGTGTCTCTCGGCCAGGGGACCGATCGGCGGGGCGTGCACCGACCTCTCCGGTGCGACCTTTGTCCGGATCGACCGTTGGGGGGGGACCTGGGGCGGCAGGCCATCTCGGATCGGGCGATCGCACAGATCGTCGAGGCGCCCGCCGCTGCGGCCGACCTCGAGGGCCATTGGGCCGGTCACTCGTTACGGCGGCGTTTCGCCATTACCACTTATCGCTCGGGAGAGTCCGAGATCGCGCCCATGCGACACAGTTGCTGGCGGTCCAGCTCAGCGATGCGGGGGGCGCATCGACGGGGGGGCCGTCTGGAACGACGGCCCCACTCGACGCCTCGGACTGCGATCCAGGCCTCGGCAGACGTTTCCAGACACACCCGGTTCCCGCACGACCTCTGACGTCGCCGACGACCATACGTCGACTCCGGGCACCAGGATGTCCGTCCTTGCTACCACCACAACATTACGAGCGATTTTCGAACACATGTTCGATGTTGAAGCGCTGCCCAGGGGATCGGGACAGCCCCTGGCCGGGGGCTGTCCCGTCTAGTTCTCACGTCACGCATACCCAGCACGGTTACGCGACGCCGGTGCTTCGGTGAGCCGAAGCGACTTCCCCAACCTGTCGAGAAGGGTTGCTTACGATGGAGAGGATACCCTGGCAAGGCTGGTGATGCGCCGCATCATGGTCGCGACACGCCGATCCGTTGATCGAGTGGGCTAGCTTTGCGCTGTGTTTACCCCGAGTGGGCCGAACGGTTCATTGACGATAAACGGCGTTTAGTGCGGCGATCCCGAGGGCCAGCAAGTCCGCGACGTAGCGGCGCGCGTGGGCCGCGCGGGACGTTGTAACGGTGTCTACTGACCGCCCAACTGGCCTCGTCGTGGCGCGGAACTAGATAGGTCCCAGGCACCGCGACGTATCGTGAGCCTGGCGATGGCTGGCTCCCGAATCCGAGGTGTCCCGCCCATGTCGGCTGGAGCGGATAGAGGCCGTTTGCGCGGCCTCCATCGGTCGCCCTCATTCGGCGCTGCACGTCGCGCCACACGCTGCCGACGCCGTAAACGGCGTTTGTCGTGGACTGAGGCCGTCAGGAGTTGCCCTATACGGACCCGCCTTCACGCGACGGCTCCCGGCGCTGGTCAGTAACGGCGTTCGGTCGGCGATTTCCGCAAGTCGCGAAGTGGGCACCTGTCGGCGGCATCGGGTACCTGCCACCCCTAGAGACCGAGTCGGCCAGGCTACCGGGCACTGAGTCGCATGTGCGACGGACTGAGCTGAGCCAGGCTCTCGATCCACCACATGTGCCCGTCTGGACCTGTCCGGAGGTGGGCATCTGACGGGCCGCCCCTCCTCCTCTCCAGAGGCGGCTGGGGCTCGCACATGTGGGAGAAGCTGCGCCGGGACGGGATCGGCGAACTGCCGAGCTGACGGCCGAACAGGCGGACAGTCTCACTAGCACCCGATCACGAGGCCGAGCTATCGCATCGACCAATCCTGGAGGCGGAGGCTGCGCCGGCGCATCACGTAAACGGCGTTTAGGGCCGTCGGCGAGGCGACGACCGCATCCAGATGCACGGATCGCTCCCTTGTTGTCCGCACGAAGGTCAGGAGTTCGTCCACCGAGGGGGCCACGTGCGGCATGCGATGGGCGCGCAGGAGCACGAGTAGTAGCTGGGTACGGGTGAGCCCCGCGGCAAACGGTGTTATCGCGTTGGCGACGACTCAAGGTTGATGTCGTCTGCGTGGCGCCCGCACTCGGTAGTCGACTCATGCTTGAACGGAGTACAAGGCGCATGGTCAGGCGGTCGGCGTGGCGAATCCCCGTCGGCTCATCGAATGTCACTGGTCCTCCGGACTGAGGCGCGGATCTATGCGCGCGGTCTTAGTGTCATCCCGCGGGGCGGAACCGGCGTGCGCTGCTTAGGATCCGGGTCGATGCCGTCCTATCGCTGGACCCGAAGCCCGGCCAGGAGAACGGGCGATCGGGGACGGGGTCACGTAAGCGTCGTTTAGCCTGCCATGAGTTGTCGTCCAGGCAGTTTGTCGATCGACGACAGTGCCATGCCTCGGCGCCGCCTCATGCTGGCTGTGCCTTGGATCGACTGGTCCTGAAGTCGGTCAGGCGTGACGGGCGACGGCGACGACCTGCCGCCCGACCTGATTACGGTCGAGTTCGTCGGGGGCCTCAGGTCTCGATCGCGACGCTGGAGAGGACCTCGTGGAGTTGATGCCGGCGTAAACGGCGTTTATCTCCTGCACCGCCACGGGAGTTGAGCCAAGTGAACACCGCGCTTCTCGTAACACTCGAGAGGGATGGGGGTTCCACCGCCTACAGCGCACCAGCTCGCATATCGAACCTCAGCCGTGACACGGTCAGTCCGTGTGACCGTAGAACCATCCTGAGGCTCCTCCGGCACGAATGCCGTCGAACCGAACCCCGGATCCCCCCGTCGCGGTCCGGCACGCTGTGCCACCGTTCATAGGTCTTCGGCTACACCTGTAAACGTCGTTTATACGTAAGGATGCCGACCCGGGGTCAACACTCGAGATCCTGACTGGGTTCACCGACACGAGCCGCTCACGTCGAAGCTCCCCAGCAACCGTGGGCATGGCGGTCACGCAGCCAGCCTTCGCATTGCCGACATGACATCCTCCTGGAGGAGATCTGCAACATCGTCGAGTCGTCGTCGCCCGCGGGACGGAGGCTGCACAGCTTGAGTCACCGGCAGCGCCGTATAGGTCGGGCCCCCACGAGTTGCCAGTCCACGCCCATCGGCAAAGGGACGCTGCCGAAACCACCACGCGCTAGATCGATCGCTGGGACGACGGCGATGCATGTCCCGTCTGCATCATGCAGCGTGGGCTTCGACTCACTGGGTAAACGCCGTTTACAGCATCACTCCGATGGCCAGAGTCCGCGTCGCGCCGCAACCACATCGCCCGCCGGAGCCAAATCGCCAGCAGTGCTCGGCCATACTCAGAGCTGCCTCAGAGCGGACGGCTCCGACTCTAGCGCGGGCGATAAACGGCGTTTATGGCGCCGTGCGGCGACACCGCCGCCCCCCTCGTGCCGAGGGACAGCCGAGGCGCAACAGACGACGGTTGATTGCATTTGATCTTCAATAGCCTGACCGAAGGGCCCACAGACAACCGCAATCCAGCATCTTCCAACACACGAAGTACTTGACAGCCCCCTCGGAGAGTCGCCAACGCACATCCACGTTGATCTGGCAAGATGCGGCTCGATCCGAAGTACCGCCCGCCGGGTGGGAAGCAAACGGAGGGGTTCTCACATGGCGCGTGTCCACGTCATCGCCAATCAGAAGGGCGGGGTCGGCAAGACTACCGTCACTGTCAACTTGGCGGCAGTGGTCGCCGACACACTTGGAGGAAACACCGAGTCGCCACGGGTACTGGGTGTCTCTACCGACCCGCAGGCATCGATGCTGGAGTGGGCAACGCGCGTGGGCGACGCGTTGCCGTTCGACTTCGAGCAGTGTCACGATCGGCCAGAGGTTCTCGCGAAGCTTCGCACCATCACCCATTACGAGCACATCTTCGTCGACACCCCGGGCAGCCTAGAGGACGAGCGAATCTTGCAGACGGTTCTAGCACAGGCCGACGACGTGATCGTGCCTCTGGAGCCGGAGCCGATGTCGTTCTCTCCGGCTGCGCGGTCGATCGCCCGGGTCGTCGAGCCGGCGGGTGTTCCGTGGCGGGTGTTGTTGAACAACTGGGATCCTCGCGACGGCAGCGGCGACCTGATCCAGACCAGGGGCTTCGTCGAGGCGAAGGGGTGGCCGTGTTTCAACACTGTCATCCGCCACTACAAGCTGCACACGAGGGCGTCCGCTGAGGGGGTCACCGTCGTTCAGTACGCGAAGAACCGTGTCGCCCTGGAGGCTAGGCAGGACTTCTTCAAACTCGCTCTCGAAGTGTTGGGGAGCAGTAGCGGTGGAGTGCCCCGTCACGCCAGTGACTTGCAGGAGGCGAGTGGGGCAGACGCCGTTTACGCCGGGGCTGAAGACTGATGGGCAAGCGCGTCGATCTCGCCGCCCTGGCGGCCGAGGAGGTTCCCGATTTCGCTCCGCCGGCTCGCTTGCGACTCGGGCTGCAGGAGGTTCCTCCGGCGACAGTCGTTGCGACATCGGAACCGGGGCCCGAGGTCGCCAGTCTTGGTGAGTCCGCTCTGCCCATCGCCGACATCGCCTGCAACCCGCTCAACCGCCCAGGCGCGGACGATGAGACAGATGACGATGAGTTCCGCGAACTCGTCGACACGATCCGGACGCACGGCGTGCTCCAGCCGATTCTCGTGTGCTCGGCAGAGGCGTTCACCAGCAAGTACCCCGATCACACGGGCTCGATCGACGGGGCCAGCTGGGTCGCTCTCATCGGTAATCGTCGATTGCGTGCTGCGACGGACGCAGGGCTCCCCGCAGTGCCCGCTATCGTCAACGACGACCGCATCACATCAATGTACGAGGTGATGCTCGTCGAAAACGGACACCGCAAGAACCTGTCTCCGCTCGACGAAGCTCAGGCCATGTCGCGGGTGTTGAAGGAAGAGCGGATCACGCAGAAGGAACTCGCACGGCGGGTCGGGCGAACCGCCATGTACGTCAGTCAGCGCCTCGCGCTACTGGGGCTCATCCCGCCGCTTCGCGACGCGTTCACGATGGGCATACTCAAGCTTGAGCTCGCCCGTCAGTTCGGCACGCTGACCGAAGCCGAACAGCAGGCGATCGCCGACGCCGGGCAGCCCTACCGGCCGCAACCGGTCAACGCTGCGGCCAAGGCTGGTCCGTCGATCCGGCGGATCTCCGCGGGCACTCCCGAGCAAGCCGCGGAGTCAATCCGCAAGCTCTTCACTCCCGACGAGCTTGCCGAGCTTCTTCGTCTACTCGGTACCCGTAGTTAGATCCGGCCCCACCAGCTGGTGGCCGTCCGGTTCGGTCGGCCACCAGCAGCTCCTAGGCTCCTTGCTCGATAAACGCCGTTTACCGGAAGGCTGGCCTGGTCCAGGACGTCCCGGGATTGGCGACACAGACTTAGTGCCCCGATGACGGGGGATGTATGACCGCCCGGGTCGAGTCGGCAAGGGCAATTCGGACCAAATCTGTCCGCGTCGGCAGACGGCATATTATGACAGCTGTCACCGCGAGATCAGATCTTACTGAGCAACGACACGTTGCCAACGTGCAGGCGAGGCTGGTGGATTAGCAACTCGTCGACGTCGGGCTCGTCGAGGACCACGAGCAGGCCGCTGATGTGACCGTTGTCGGAGTGCGTGCTGATGACCAGGTCGATGTGGCTGGTGTCGTAGTTACTGCCGGAGATGATCGACGAGATCCTTGCCGTTGTCGCGGGTCGCCGCCGTCGATGATGAGTTTAGTAGTTCGGAACATCGAGAGAGTCGATGCCGTCCTGGCGCTCGCCCGGGCTACGCGGGGTGAAGATCTCCAGTCCCTCACCGGCCTCAACCCGCTTCGGTCACCCAGACACAATAACCCCCGCCAGTGATCGAGGCCGCAGGGCGAGCGCTCACCCTGCCACTCGCTCTCCCGCCCGGGGAGCGATACCGGGCGGAACCCGGTTCGCCAAACGCCACCGGACCTGGCCTGATAATCCGACAGCTCAGCTTCCGGTGGCGCCCGTGGAGAGGACGGCTAGGAGCGCCTCGACGAGGCCGCGGTCGCTCTGGTAGTCCGCAAGCGCGTCGTCGACCCCGTCAGGTCCGGTGTTTTCGCACGTCAGAGCCACGAGCAGGGCGTCGCCGCTGCGTGTCTCGGCATCGAGGCGGGTGGCCAGCTCGGCCGAACCGAACTTGACCAAGGCGGTGAGGACGGCACTGGCGCGCCGGTCGGCAGCCCGGATACCGCCGCGGTCGTCGGCTGCGAGCGCGGCGCGATGGTCGGTCTGCGCCGCACGGTGCGCAGTGGCCATGCGACGGAAGTCGTGAAGTGGCGTCATCGGTGTGTTCCTCCTCGGAGTCAACGTCTGCTTCGGTCGGGGATGGCCCCATCCCGACGTTGGGTCGCTCGGCCGCCGCATCCGCAGTCGCAACGGCGTCGGCGGCGGGCCGGGTGCACTGCACGTGGTCAACCGCAGAGCCATGGGTGCCCCAGTCACCCGGGCTGGCCATGCGGGCTCGGAGCTCGTCGCGGGCGCCCACGTCGGCTGGCTGAGCGTGGGGGCGCTGGTCTCGGGTCGCGGGTCGACTCGGTGGCGTGGTCATCGGCTGTCCGATTCAGACTGCGAGCGCACGCGCTCAAGTTGGCCACGGAGCTCGGCGAGCTGCTGGTCGTGGGCGGCGCGGGCATCCGCGAGACGCTGCTCGGCATGCGCCGCGGCCGTGGTAGCGGCATCGCGCAGCGCCTCGATCTGTGCAGTCGCCCCAGCGAGGTCGGCGCGCGCCGTGGCGGCACGTTCCTGCTGGTCGCGGGCCTCGCCGCGGGCTGCGGTGAGCTGATCGGTGAGCGAGGAGATGGTCAGCTCGTCGCGGGCGGTGCGCTGTTCGGCTAGTTCGGCGCGCCGGCGCTGTTCACCCAGTTCGCGGCGCTCGGTCGCGAGCGCGGCGCGGGCGTCGTCACGGGACTCGGTGAGGTCGCGGACCTGCTGGGCCGTGGCGGCGAGCTCGGTGCGGGCGTCGTCGCGGGCGGTCTCGGCCGCGGCGAGCTGCGCGGTAAGGCGTTCGACCTCAGCACGGGCCTCGGCCAGCACGGTGGCGGTGGCGGCGCCCTCGGTCTGGGCCGACTCGAGGGCGGCCCGGACCTCGGCGAGTTCGTTGATCAGTACCGCGGCGGCGCGTTCGTGCTGGTCGCGCTGCTCGCGAGCTTCGTCGCGGTCGGTCAGCGCCTGGTCGGCGACCTCTTCGGCGGCAGCCTGGGCGGCCCGAGCGGTCTCAGCGGCGCGCTCAGCGGCCTCCGCGCGCGCGAGCGCGTCCTCGGCGGCGCCCTCCGCGACGTCGATACGGGTACGGGCCTCGCGCTGCACGGACTCGACCTCGGAGGTGGCTGAGTCCGGGTCGGCGGCGACCTGCAGCGCCTCGACAAGCTGTGTGATCAGAGGCTGCAGCTGGCGGTCGACCAGGTTGCCGAGCTGCTCGTGCAGCTTCGCGGCATCGGCGCGGGCCTGGGTGACCGGGCGCGGGGGAGTAGCGCCGGGCGCCGACGCCGGCGCGGGCCGACTGCCGGGCTCGGGCACGGTGACCGCGCCGTTGGCGACGCGGTGGGCGTTGTAGGCGGCGTGCCGCAGGCCGTCGACGACCTGCTGGCAGTACTTGGGCTTACGGCCGACGCCGGCGTACTCCATGACGTTGCGGCAGCCGCCCGGCATCGGGAACTCGCAGGCGATCGTCTGAACCTGCGGTCCGCCTGCGGCGCTGATCTCAGTCACGCAACTAAGCTAGCAGTTTAGTAGCGTTACGTCAAGTAACGTTTCATAGCGTTTTATATTTTCGCTCTGCAATGAAATCTAATAACCACAAGATAATGCCGGTTATCTTGCGTCCGAGGCGCGATAGCCGGGCTCCGTCAGATGACGGGGGACTCGCTGCCCTCGGGCGCGCGATGCTTGGCGGGGAGCCGTGTGGCAGCAGAAGCGTTCGTCGTCTTCCGGCGCGGTCGCCCGGGCGCGCCCCCGCAGGGGCCCCCCTTTGCCCCGATCAGGACAGAGGAACCCGTCGGCCGGGGCGGGTGCGGGGCGCCCCAGGCTTCGGTCATGCCCGTGGAGGTCCGGCGCCGGCGCGCGCCGGAGGGGTCGGCTACAGCGACTCCGACGGCGACGGGGTATCTCGACAAGGACGGACGGCAGCTGACCCTGTCGCTCACCACCTACGCGATGCACCCCGAGCTTCCCCCACGATGATGCGGGTGATGGCCTCGCAGCCCGACAAGGCGAGAATCCGGACGACCACCCGCGGGTCGTCCACGGCATCGCTGACTTGTCCGGAGACTCCTCGCTCGTGGTCGCAGGCCCGACCGGGACGCCCGCGCCGGGCGGCCACGCCTGCGAGCAGACCACGCAAGCGGGTCAGGTCTCTATCAACGGGTCGTTGGTGCCCGCCAACCACGGTGACAACACCCCTCCCAGATCATCAACAACAGGGGCAACCAGTCATGCCATGGCCGGTGGCCTGCAAGCCCTCACCGGGCTTGATCAAAAAGGTAATGGGGCGACCGACTGGTGATCGCCGCCCTGGACCTGACCGGTTCGACACGGGGGCCGGAGACTCGGTGACCGACTCCAGCAACTGACAACCCGACGCCGGTGTAGTACAGCCCCTGCAGCCGACCATTCGGTCATCGTCGGGCGGGATCGCTGATCAGGCACCGCCAGAGCGTGCGCGGGAGCTGGTCGTCGTAGTGGCAGCTGAGCTCAGGGGGAGTGTGGCCGTGTCGGTTCCGGGTCCGGTCAGTCGCGAACTCGATGTCCCCGGGAGCGGCTGCATAACCCATCGAGCGATCTGCTGTCACCGATGCCGCTGTAGGCTGGCAGCGCGTGACCAGGTGCCATCGCGCGGCGATCATGTTTCAGCCGTCGCTCACCGCGACGGCACGCATAATCGGCAGCGACTCCTGATAGCTGTCGTCGTACCCTGCCCCAATGCATGACCGCCCGGACCTGCTGCGCCCGCGCTGCCCGCGCTGCGGCAGCGTGTGGGCCGGGACGGACCGAGCTCACTGCCCCTCGTGCTGCCAGACCTTCGATGACCCAGCCCTGTTCGACGACCACCGCGAATCAGGAGCATGCACCGACGGACGAAGCCTCAGCCTCGTCCAGACCAAGAACGGGATCTGGGTCCGCCCTTTCCAATCCAGCTGCTGACGACCTCACTGACTGCCGCCAGGGGTTGCTCCCGCGTGAAAGTGCTGGCGCGTCAGACTTCGACGCCACCCGCCGCGACATCGAGCTGCTCTCAGCTTCGCCAGACGGGCCAACCCTCGCCGGCCATGCCATCGACCGGATCGCAGACCTTATTCCCGGTCTCACCAGTACCGCGATCACCCAGATCAAAGGATGGCTCGAGATCGCCGGTGTCCGTCTCAAGGGTGCCGGGACGAACGCTCGGCCGTTCCTCGGGAAATTGGCCGTGCTGTACGACGACGGGCCGCGCTCCTACTTCACCACCGTGACTGGCCGCCCTCGACGCCTGCCGAAACGCGGGTCACCACATCCCCCAGCGACGCGGGGTCCGCCCGCTTCTCGACACCGCCAAGATGGCAGTGGCCGGCGTGCCGCTGCCCGATCTCCTTGATGCCTACGGCGACCGAGCCGCCCACACCGCCGCCCACACCTCCGGTCACGACGACCCTGACGGGCTCTACTTCATGACCGTCCACCAGGCAAAGGGTAAGGAATTCGACGCGATGATCCTTCTACCAGCGTCGAAGCGATGGTTCCCCGCGGACGACGAGGGCCGACGCCTGCTCTACGTAGCGATCACTCGAGCCCGCTCTAGCCCTGGTGATTCATGGGGTCCGGTAGTTGATCTAGATCCATGATCGTTTCGGGTTTCCGGGTCGGGGCGTGAGGGATCGTCCGGCCTGCGGTTCTGCCGGGTGCTCCGCGCCGCTCGTGCCGATCGGGGTGGGTGTCAGCCTGCGGGGAGGGCAGCGTGTGGAGCTGGGCGAAGGCCTCGGCGAGCTGTTGGGCCCAGGGCCAGGTCTGCTGGATCCGGATCCAGGTGCGGCGCTGACCTTGGGT
>NZ_BEGX01000009.1 GCF_002583555.1 Pseudonocardia sp. N23 | reverse complement strand
GCGCGACCACCACCTCGACGAGCTGCGCGAGATGCTGCTGCACCCGACGATCCGGGGCCAGCTGGGTGGGGCGGTTCCGGACGTCGCGGTGCACGCGGCGGGGGACGAGAGCCGGGCAGCAGGCTGACCGGCGGGCCACGCGGTCCCCGCCATGGGGCCCGGCCACCATTTCAGGGCGGGTCGAGCGTGTGGCCGGTCCCCGGGCCGTGGCAGGGCCCCGCGGGGGATCGGTGGCCAGGTCGGATGGACGAAACCGGGTCGTCTCCGTCGAGGTGTGCCGGGTCATGAGTGCGGCCATCCGTGAGCCGGACAACAGGCAACGTCGGAGATACCACTACGCGCTCGAGAATTGCTCAAGCTGGTCTTGCGTCAATCTCCAGTCGCCGCTATAAATTCTGGGTGTCACGAGATGGCAGCACGACGAGAGGAGCGATCACGATGCTGCTGAACTACGAGCCCTTTGCCGATGCGGCTCGCCTGCTGGACAGGGTCGCCGGCAGTGGTCAGGCCGGTATGCCGCGCGGGATGGCGATGGACGTCCAGCGTCTCGACGACCACCTGATCGCGACGTTCGACCTGCCGGGCGTCGACCCCGGGTCGATCGACGTGACTGTGGAGGGCAACTCCCTCACCGTTCGTGCCGAGCGTTCCGCACCGCACGAAGACGGGGAATGGCTCTGCCGCGAGCGGCCGCGGGGTGGCTACAGTCGGCGGCTGATGCTGGGCCGCGACCTCGACGGTGAGCGGCTTACCGCCGCCTACCACGACGGCGTCCTGTCGATCACGATCCCGGTCGCCGAACGGGCCAAACCACGCCGGGTCGCGGTCACCCGCGTGACCGACGGTACGACCTCGGCGGCGGTCACCGACCACGGACCGCAGCGCTCACTCGACATGTCGGCGACCCCGTCCTGAGCCGGATTCCCGGTCGGCTGCCCGGCCGCAGTCCTGGGCCGGGCGGTCGACCACCCACCCACCACGACGCCTGCGCAGGAGGATGATGACCACACCCACCAACATGACGCCGAGAACGGCAGTGCTCACGTGACCGACAACCTGAGCAGGCTGGACGACGAGGACTACCCGGCGGTCTCGATGGGACAGGCCGCGCAGCTCCTCGACGTCCAGCCTGCCTTCCTGCGCAGCCTCGACGCTGCCGGCATCCTCAGCCCGTTCCGCACCGACGGTGGCCACCGTCGCTTCTCCCGACGCCAGCTCCGGCTCGCGACGCGGCTGCGCGAGCTCCTCGACGGCGGTCATTCCCTGCTCTCCGCGCAGACGATCCTGGGCCTCGAACAACAGCTCGACGTCAGCGAGTCCGCCCGCCACCGCGCCGACCGTGCCCGCGACGACGCCACCGATGCCCGTGACGACGCCCGAGCAGATCTGCGACAGCGTGACGACGAGCTCGCCGCGACCCGGGCCCAGCTCACCGACGCCCGCAACGAGCTCACCGAGCTCCGCGGGCGGCTCGCCTCGCACGGCGAGGGCTGATCCGCCCCTCGGCTTCGCGAGCTTTCGCCGGTACCGCTCGACGCCGGCCTCCGGGGTGGTCGAGCAGAGGCCAAGGCCGACAACGTGCCGATCCTGGCGGGCGGTGTGGCGTTCTTCGCGTTCCTCGCCCTGTTCCCGGCGATGATCGCCGCACCGACCCTCTACGGGCTCGTCGCCGACCCGGCCCAGGTCGCGGCCCAGGTGCAGAGCCTCGCCGCCGCGCTGCCGGAGTCGGCTCGGCCGATCATCACCGACCAGCTCGACTCGATCACCAGCACCGGCAACGGGGCGTTGGGGATCGGGTTGGTCGTGTCGTTGCTGGCCGCGTTCTGGAGCGCGTCGACCGGGACGATGAACCTGATCCGTGCGACCAACCTCGCCTACGACGAGGACGAGAGGGAGCGCTGGCCGGGTGATCGTACTGATGTTGTGGCTGTACCTGACCAGCTACATCGTCCTGCTCGGGGCGGAGATCAACGCGGAGAGCGAACGTCGGACCGAGCGCGACACGACCCGGGGTCCGGCCGAACCGTTGGGGTCGCGCGGTGCCGAGGCGGCGGACACGGTGGCGGACGAACCTGCGAGCCGCTCACGCGGGTGAGCGATGTGGAGGACACCCGGCAGTGGTCTCCACGCTGTCGCGGCGCCTCACCGCCGAGCGGCTCGAGCCTCGTCGGTGACGGCCGCGTCGATGCGGACCTCGATCGGGGCGAGCCGCCGGACGAGGTCCTGCGCGGTGATGCCGTGGACGTCGAGCAGCCGGACGCCGTCGGGGCCGACGGCGAAGGTGCCGAGATCGGTGTAGACGCGTTCGACGCAGGCCAGGCCGGTGAGCGGGTAGGTGCACTCCGGCACCAGTTTCGGAGCACCCTGCTTGTCGAACAGGGTCATCATGACCCAGACGCGACGGGCCCCGATGGCGAGATCCATGGCACCGCCGACGGCCGGGACGGCCTCGGGCGCGCCGGTGTGCCAGTTGGCGAGGTCGCCGCGGGCGGAGACCTGGAAGGCGCCGAGGACGCAGACGTCGAGGTGTCCGCCCCGCATCATCGCGAAGGAGTCGGCCTGGTGGAAGTAGGCCGCCCCGGGGAGCTCGGTGACCGCGACCTTGCCGGCGTTGATCAGGTCCGGGTCGACGTCGTCGCCGTGTGCGGCGGGGCCCATGTTGAGCATGCCGTTCTCGGTGTGCAGGACGACTCCGGAGCCCGCCGGGAGATGGTCGGCGACCAGCGTGGGCTGGCCGATGCCGAGGTTGACGTAGGACCCGTCGGGGTGTTCGGCGGCGATGTCGCGGGCGATGGCGGCGGCGATGTCGTGCTTGCTCCGGCGGTCGGCTCGGTGGTCGGTGCTCATGCGGCGCTCTCCTGTGTGGCCGCGACGATGCGGTCGACGTAGATGCTCGGGGTGACGACGGCTTCCGGGTCGAGCGCTCCGGTCTCGACGACGCGGTCGACCTGCACCGCGACGGTGCGGGCGGCCGTGGCCATCACGGGGCCGAAGTTGCGGGCGGTCCGGCGGTAGACGAGGTTGCCCATCCGGTCGGCGGTGTGGGCCTTGATCAGCGCGAGGTCGCCGTGGATGGGGTATTCGAGCAGGTACGACCTGCCGTCGATCTCGCGGACCTCCTTGCCCTCGGCCAGCGGTGTGCCGACGGCGGTCGGGCTGTAGAAGGCGCCGATGCCCGCGCCCGCCGCGCGCATCCGCTCGGCCAGGTTGCCCTGGGGGACGACCTCGAGCTCGATGCGTCCCGCGCGGTACAGGCCGTCGAAGACCCAGGAGTCGCTCTGCCGCGGGAACGAGCAGATCACCTTGCGCACCCGGCCGGTGGCGAGCAGGGCCGCCAGCCCGGTGTCGCCGTTGCCCGCGTTGTTCGACACGATCGTCAGGTCGGCCGCGCCCTGGCGGATCAGGGCGTCGACGAGCTCGACGGGCATGCCGGCCATGCCGAACCCGCCGACGAGGACGGTCGCCCCGTCGGCGGTGCCGGCGACGGCCTCGTCGTAGCCGGCGCACACGCGTGCGGTCACGACCGGGCTCCGGACACGTTCTCGAGCACGACGGCGAGCGCCTGGCCGACGCCGATGCAGATCGCGGCCACGCCCCAGCGGTCGCCGGACTCGCGCAGCCGGGCCGCAAGGGTCCCGAGGATCCGCGCACCGGACGCTCCGAGCGGGTGGCCGATCGCGATCGCGCCGCCCTTGGTGTTGACGATGTCCGGATCGACCTTCCATGCGTCCGTGCAGGCGAGGGCCTGCACCGCGAACGCCTCGTTGAGCTCGACGGCGCTCACGTCCGCCCAGCCGATTCCGGCCCTGGCCAGCGCGCGTCCGGCGGCCTCGACGGGCGCGAACCCGAACTCCCGCGGGTCCAGCGCGTGCACGCCGCGGCCGGCGATGCGGGCGATCGGGTCCGACCCGATGGTCCGGGCCGCCTCCGCCGATCCCATGAGGACGGCGGCGGCACCGTCGTTGAGCGGGCTGGCGTTGCCTGCCGTGATCGTCCCGTCGGTCCGGAACGAGGGCGTGAGCCCGGCCAGCCTGTCGGGCGTGGAGCCGTCCCGGATGCTCTCGTCGCGGGCCGGCTCGATGCCGGGCACGTCCACGACCTGGTCGTCGTAGAAGCCGTCGGCCCACGCCTGCGCCGCAAGGCGGTGCGAGCGGGCCGCGAACTCGTCCTGACGGGTGCGGGAGACGGCGAACCGGTCGGCGAGCTGCTCGTTGCACTCGCCGAGCGACACCGTCCACTCCGCCGGCATGCGCTCGTTGACCAGCCGCCAGCCCAGTGTCGTCGACACCGCGGTGACGTCACCGGGAGCGAATGCGCGCGCAGGCTTCGGCATGACCCACGGCGCCCGCGTCATCGACTCGACGCCGCCGGCGACCACGACGTCGGCGTCGCCGACCTCGACGGCCCGGGAGGCCTGGATCGCGGCGTCGAGCGAGGACCCGCAGAGCCGGTTGACCGTCGTGGCCGGCACCGACACCGGCAGCCCGGCCAGGAGTACGGCCATGCGCCCGACGTCGCGGTTGTCCTCGCCTGCCTGGTTGGCGCAGCCCCACACGACGTCGCCGATCGTCGCCGCGTCGAGTGCCGGGGTCTTCGACAGCAGCCCGGTCAGCGCGGCGGCGGCGAGGTCGTCGGGGCGGACGCCGGCGAGCGCCCCGCCGAAGCGGCCGAACGTCGTGCGCGCGCTCGCGTAGAGGTAGGAGGACACCATGCGGACCACGCTAAGGACGGGCTTCCATCACGTCCAATACTCATATGTCGCTGATTGATAAGCAGAGTGCATAAGCTGTCGCGGGTGGAGCTGCGGCATCTTCGCTCGTTCGTCGTCCTGGCCGAGGAACGGCACTTCGGGCGCGCGGCAGCGCGACTGCACATCGCCCAGCCCGCCCTGTCGCAACAGCTCCGGCAGCTGGAGCGGGAGGTCGGCGCGGCGCTGATGGACCGGTCGACCCGGCGGGTCGAGCTCACGGAGGCGGGTCGGCTGCTCCAGCAGCGGGCGGGCGAGATCGTCGCGTCGGTCGACCGCACGTCCACCGACCTCGCACTCATGGCCGCGGGACGCGCCGGCCTGGTCCGCGTCGGTTTCGTCGGCACCGCGACCTACGACGTGCTGCCGCGGGTCGCGCTGCGGGTCCGCAACGAGCTGCCGGACGTCGAGCTGGAGCTCCACGGGGAGCTCCTCGGGCCGGCGTTGCTCGAAGGGCTGCTCGCAGGTGACCTCGACATCGCCGTGCTCCGGCCCGGACCGGTGCTCCCCGAGGGGGTCGAGGTCGTCGAACTGCGCACGGAGCCGCTGGTCGCCGTGCTGCCGGCCGACCATCCGATGGCCGGAGCCGCCGACGTGTCGCTGACGGACCTCGCCGGCGCGCCGGTGATCACGCATCCGTCCGGACGCCGCTCGACGATGCAGCCCCTCGTCCTCGACACCTTCCGCCGGGCGGGCCTCGATCCGGAGATCGTCGAGGTCGGCGAGACGGGAACCCTCGTCGTCTTCGTCGCGGCCGGAATCGGCATCGGGCTCGTTCCCGCGTCCGTCCGCGCACTCAGGCTCGACGGAGTCGCCTACGTCCCGCTGGCAGGGGCGCCGGTCGACGTGCCGCTGGTGCTCGCCCACCGGCCCGAACCCTCCGTGGCGGCAGGCCGCGTCGCCGCACTCGTGGCCGCCGTCTGCGCCCGGCCCTGAGTCTCGGCCCGATCGCTCCGCAGCGGGTCGAGGTCCCTGCTCAGGCGACGCCGAGCAGCCGGTGGGCGGTCGCGCGGTCGGCACGGAACTCCGGCGTGCTGACCCGGTGGACGATGCGGCCCTTCTCCATCACCGCGATCTCGTCGCACACGGCGAAGGCGAGGTGCAGGTCCTGCTCGACGAGCAGCATCGTCACCCCCTCGCCGCGCAGGGTCCGCAGCAGGGCGGCGATCTGGTCGACGATGGCCGGCGCGAGGCCGTCGGACGGTTCGTCCAGCAGCAGGACGGCCGGATCGGTGAGCAGGGCACGGGCGATCGCCAGCATCTGCTGCTCGCCGCCGGAGAGCTGCCCGGCCTGCTGGCCGAACCGTTCGCGCAGCCGGGGGAGCAGGTCCAGGACGGCGTCGACGGTCCATCGCCTCCCGTGCCCCCGGGTCGCGAGCGTGAGGGTCTCGCGGACGGTCAGCGGTGCCCAGATGCGCCTGCCCTGCGGCACGATCGCGACGCCTGCGCGGGCGATCAGGTCCGGGCGTAGTCCCGCGACGTCGCGGTCGCCGAGCAGGACGTGCCCCGAGGTCGGTACGACCAGCCCCATCAGCGTCATGACCAGCGTCGACTTTCCCACGCCGTTGCGCCCGAGGAGGCCGAGCGCGCCGCCCTCGGCGACGGACAGGTCGATCCCGTCGAGAACGGTGCTGCGGTCGTAGCCCGCGACCAGTGCCCGGACGTCGAGGGAGGTCATGAGGTGAACAGCTCCTCGCGACGGCTGGTGCCGAGGTAGGCCTCGCGGACGGCGTCACTGGCCCGGACCTCGTCCGGGGTGCCGGAGAGCAGCACCCGCCCGAGGTGCAGCACCGTGACCCGGTCGGCCAGGTCGAAGACGAGGTCGAGGTCGTGCTCGACGAACAGCACGGTCACCTCCGACGGCAGGTCGGCGAGGACGGCGAGCAGCCGGGCACTCTCGGCGGGCGACATCCCGGCTGCGGGCTCGTCGAGCAGCAGTACCGACGGTGAGCAGGCCAGCGCGAGTGCGACCTCCAGCTGCTTGCGCTCGCCGTGGGACAGCGACGGCACCGTGTCGCCGGCCCGGTCGGCCAGCCCGACCAGGCCGAGCAGCTCGGCGGAGCGGGTCCCGACCCGGGGCTGCCTGCGCGGCCACGGCACGATCCGCGTCCCGTCGTGCCGACGGGCCGCCAGGGCGACCGTCTCCGCAGCGGTGAGCGATGCGAACAGGCTGGAGTGCTGCAGGGTCTGGCTCATCCCCAGGCGGCAGCGCCGGACCTCCGAGAGCGACGTGACGTCGTGCTCGCCGAGGCCGACGGTGCCGGCGTCCGCCCGCATCCGGCCGGTGAGCAGCCGGAACAGCGTCGACTTGCCGGCGCCGTTCGGGCCGATCAGCGCGTGCCGGGCGCCAGGGGCGACGGTCAGGTCGACGTCGTCGACCGCTCTCAGCGCCCCGAACGACCTGCTCAGGCCCCGGCACGTGAGGGCGCTCATGAGCGTCTCCTCCGGAACGGCCGCAAGGAGGTGAGCCCGGCGGCCCCGCGGGGGAGCAGGTAGACGACCAGGACGAACACGATGCCGAGCAGCAGCTCGCCGTGCCCGCCGAGGCCGGGGCCCAGCGCGTCGCGCACCAGCACCACGACCGCGGCGCCGACGACCGGGCCCCACAACGATCCGGCCCCGCCGACCACGACGGCGAGCAGCACCAGCGCCGCCGTGGTGAAGCCCAGGTCACCGGGGGTGACCAGGCGCTGCTGGGCGGCGAGCAGCGATCCGGCGACGCCCGCGATCGTCCCGGCGGCGATGAACGCGCCGTACTTGTAGAGCGTCGTGGAGTATCCGATGGCGCGCATCCGGGACTCGTTGTCGCGAATGCCGCGCAGCGTCGCGCCGAAGGGCGACCGTGCCAGCAACCACACCAGGGCGAACGCGACGACGCCGACGGCCAGCACGTACCAGTAGAGGTAGCCGACGCCCAGCAGCGGCTCGGAGCCCAGGCGCGCGGCGGGGATGCCGGAGAGGCCGTTGGCGCCGCCGGTCACACCGTCCCAGCTCTGCGCCAGCTGGGCGAGGACCTCGCCGATCGCCAACGTCAACATCAGGAAGTAGACGCCCGCGGACCGGACGGCCACCCACCCGGTCGCGGCGGCCGCCAGCCCGCCGACCGCCGCACCGACCAGCAGCGGCACCGGGATCGCCGGGGTGAGGTGGATCGAGACCCACCCCGCCGCGTAGGCCCCGGCCCCGAAGTAGGCGGCGTGCCCGAGCGAGGGCAGGCCGGTGATCCCGACCAGCAGGTCGAGGCTGACCGCGAGCAGCCCGAACACCAGCAACCGGGTCAGGGTCGTGGTGGCGAAGGGAGCCAGGAACAGTGGGGCCGCCGCGAGCACCACGACGACGACGATCGCGGGGACGGGCCCGAGGCGCCGCCGGGGGCGTGGTGGGGGAGTCCCGCCCACCACGTTGTCCGGCACTGCCTCCGGTCGTTGCGACACCTCCGTCATGCTGCCGCCCCGGAGCGGCTCCCGAACAGCCCCCGCGGCCTCACGATCAGCACGAGCGCGAGCGCACCGAACAGCACGAAGGACGCCAGGTCCGGCAGCAGCGCCCGGCCGAGCGACTCGATCTGGCCGATGACCAGCGCCCCGACCAGGGCGCCCTTGACCGAGCCCAGCCCGCCGATGACCACCACGACGAGGGCGAGGATCAGGACCGTGGAGTCCAGCCCGACACTCGCGCCGTAGACCGGGCCGCCGAGCACACCCGCGACCGTCGCGAGCAGCGAGCCCGCGGCGAACACGGCGATCTTCACCCGGCGGTTGTCGACCCCGATGGCCGCGACCATCTCCCGGTCGGCGACGGTGGCCCGGATCAGAGCGCCGAGGGTCGTGCGCTCGACGAGTACGTGGACGCCGACCGCGAGGACGGCGCCGACCCCGATCAGGACGAGCCGGTAGGTCGGGTAGGCGGCACCGAACACCGAGGTCGACCCGTCGAGGCCGGGTGGGGCGGGCACCGCGAGGGGGTCGTCGCCGAACACGATCTGCAGCACCTCGGCGACGATCAGCGCGACACCGAGGGTGAGCAGGGCCTGGTCCAGATGCGAGCGTGTGCGTAGCGGCTCGGTCATCGCCGACAGCAACCCGCCTGCGAGCAGACCGATCACCGCGGCGACACCGAGGGCTCCGAGGAACCCGCCCCACGACGGCCCGCCGCCCGCCAGCGCGGCGGCGAGGTAGGCGCCGACGACGAACAGCGCGCCGTGGGCCAGGTTGAGCACGTCCATCATCCCGAAGACCAGCGACAGGCCGACGGCCAGCACGAACAGCAGGGCCCCGATGGCCAGCCCGTTGAGGACGCTGATCAGGTTGGCGGCGACCCAGCCGGTCATACCTGCGCCTTCTGCCCCAGGTCCTGGGTCACGACGTTGCTGAGCTGCGGCGGGGTGCCCTCGACGGTGCGGAGGTACATCGTCTGCCTGGGGCTCTGGCCGTCGAAGGTCCAGGAGCCGCGGGGGCTGTCGTCGATCGCGCCGATCCCCCCGAGGGCGGCGCTGATGCTGTCGCCGTCGAGGGCGGCCCCGCCCGCGAGCGCCCGTTCCAGGACCGCGGCAGCGTCGTAGGTCGAGACCGAGTAGCAGGTCGGGGCCGACTGGTGGGCGGCCTTGTAGGCCTGGACGAAAGCGGTGTTGGCGGGGTTGTCGAGCCGGTCGGTGTAGAAGAGCGAGGTGCGGACGCCGACGGCGGCGCCCGCCTGGGCGGTGAGCACGCCGCCTTCGGTGAGGAAGCCCGAGCCGTAGAGGGGGACGGAGTCCTTGAGCCCGAACTGGGCGTACTGCTGCACGAAGCGCACCGCCTCCGCCCCCGCGAAGAAGCAGAACACCGCTCCCGCCCCGGACTGCCGGATCTGGGAGAGGAACGGCTGGTAGTCCTGTGTCGTGCCGAACGGCGGCGCGGCCTCGCCGGCGATCTTTCCGCCCGCCGCCTCGTAGGCCGCCTTGAACCCGGCGCGGACCTCGGTGCCCGCCGCGTAGTCGGGGGCGATGAGGAAGACGCCGCCGGCGACGTTCTGCTGCGCGAGGTACGGCCCGGCCGCGGCCGCGACCTGCGCGTTCTGGAACGAGGTCCGCCACACGTAGGGGGTGCGGGCCTTCCCGGTGATGTCCGCAGCCCCCGCGTTCGTCACGACCAGGATCTTCTTGGCCTCGCTCATCAGCGGCGCGGCGCCGAGTGCGGTCGCGGAGTTCACGAGCCCGACGACGACGTCGACCTGGTCGGACTGCAGGACTCGTTGCACCGCAGGGACGCCCGTCTGCGGGTTCTCACCTTCGTCGGCGACGATGGTCGTGACGTCCCGGCCGCCGATCTTGTTGCCGTGTTGCTGGAGCCAGAGTTCCCACCCGCGCTGCATGTCGGTGCCGAGAGCGGCGTACACCCCGGACTGCGGGACGACCAGGCCGACCTTGATCGGTCCGCCGGCGCCGCCGCCGGACGAGCCGGTCGAGCCACCACCGACGCTGCTGCCGCAGGCCGCGAGGACGGGCGTGGCTGCTGCGGCGCCGAACAGCGCGAGCAGGGTGCGCCGGGACAGGGTGAACTCCGCCATCGGGGATCGCTCCTTGTCGAACGATGTGGTGTGGCCGACGTGCTACGACTGGCTGTCGGAGGACGCCGATCCTGTCGAATTACGCGAACGGGTGTCAACCGCTCGGTCGTATCTGCCCGAAACTGTGACACTCCGCAGACGGATGCGTTCCCGGTGGTGCGGGTGCCCGGCGTGGCCCCGGCCGCCTGGGCGGGAGTTGTGACCCTGCAACGGGAGCTCTTCCCGTCGACAGCGCGAATATGGATGACGACTTGGCGACGGTCACTCGATTTTCGTCACACCAATGATCCGGTCGGTTCACGACCTCCTCGTCGCCTCGCGAACGAGTGCTCCGCCGACGATCAGGCGCTGGATCTCGCTGGTGCCTTCGTAGAGCCGCAGCAGACGGACGTCACGGTAGATGCGCTCGACCGGTACCTCCCGCATGTAGCCGGAACCGCCGTGGACCTGGACGGCGAGGTCGGCCACGGTCCCCGCCATCTCGGTGCAGAACAGTTTCGTCGCCGAGGGGGCGATTCGGCGGTCCTCGCCGGACACGTAGGCCCGCGCGGTCTCACGGACCATCGCCCGCCCGGCGAGCACACCGGTCTGGATGTCCGCCAGCATGGCCTGGACCAGCTGGAAGTCCCCGATCCGTCCGTCGCCCTGCGTGTTCCCGGCGGCGTGGGACACGGCTTCCTCGAGCGCACGCTGGGCCGTACCTACGGCGAGGGCGGCGATGTGCACCCTGCCACGGGCCAGCGAGGTCATCGCCGCCCGGTAACCGACCTCCTCCTCACCACCGACCAGCGCGTCCGCCGGAACCCGGACACCGTCGAGAGTGACGTCGGAGGTCCAGGCGCCCTCCTGGCCCATCTTGTGGTCCTTGGGGCCGACGAGCAGCCCGGGGGTGTCGGCGGGTACGAGGAACACCGCGATGCCGGGACTGCCGGGCAGCGGGTCGGCCGTGCGGGCGAAGACGACGAAGAGGTCCGCGATCGGGGCGTTGGTGATGAACTGCTTCTGTCCGTCGATCACCCAGCCGGCGCCGTCGCGGCGGGCGCGGGTACGCAGCCCCGCCGGGTTCGAACCTGCCCCGGGCTCGGTCAGCGCGAACGACGCGACCACCTCTCCGGACGCGATCCGTTCGAGCCAGGCCTTCCTCTGCTCGTCGGTGCCGAAACCGACGAGGACCTGGCCGGCGATGCCGTTGTTGGTGCCGAACATCGAGCGCAGGGCCAGGGTGGTGTAGCCGAACTCCATCGCGAGCTCGACGTCCTGGGTCAGGTCGAGGCCGAGGCCGCCCCACTCTGCCGGGATCGCATAACCGAACAGGCCCATCGCCGCGGCGGTGGTGCGCAGGTCGTCGGGGATGCGGTCCTCGCGCATGATCTCGGCCTCGCGGGGGACGACGTCGGCACGGACGAAGTCCCGGACCTGGCGGCGGACGAACTCGAAGTCCTCCGCAGACACCTCCGTCATGCTTCTCTGCCCGCGCGAGATCCTGTCGCGAGTCCGAGACCGGTGCGGCCTCCGTTCTCGCTGTTCACGGCCTCCTGTCGCGTCGAGCGCTCGAAACCCGCGTACCCGGCAGCCGCGACGTCGGCCAGCTGCTGCCGGTAGGCGGCGATCCCGGCCATGTAGAACATGACGGCGTTCTTCTTCCCGGGGATGTTGGCTCCGAAGATCCACGAGTCGGCCTGTGGGAACAGGGTCATGTTCGCGATCTCCTCGCAGGTGGCCGTCCACCCGTCCTCGGCCTCCCGGGTTGGCTCCACCGTCCGTACGCCGTCGCGCTCGGCGTGTGCGACGAGCTCACCGATCCAGTCGACCTGGGCCTCGATGCTCGGCGGGAGGTTGGTGAAGGGACCGTTCGGGCCGAGGATCATGAACATGTTCGGGAAGCCCGCCTTCGACACACCCAGATAGCTGGTCGGGCCGTCGGTCCAGTGCTCGTCGATGTGGCGGCCGTCCCGGCCGCGCAGGTTCATCGCACGGTAGTTGCCGTCGACGGCGTCGAAGCCGGTCGCGAGGACGAGCACGTCGAGCTCGTGCTCGACTCCGTCGGCTGTGCGCACCCCGGCCGCGGTGATCTCCTGGATCGGGTTGTCCTTGATCGGGACGAGGTCGACGTTCTCGCGGTTGTAGGTCTCGTAGTAGCCCTCGTTGCAGAGCGGGCGCTTGGCGTAGAGGTCGGTGGGGGTCAGCGCCGCGGCGGTCTCCGGGTCGTCGACGATCTCGGCGATCTTCGAGCGGATGAACCCCGCCGCGGCCGCGTTCGCCTCCGGGTTCGTGGCGATGTCGCAGAAGGTGCCGAACATGAAGCGGAAGCCGTTGCCCTTGTCCCAGTTCTCCTGGAACACCCGGCGGCGCTCCTCTTCGGACACGCTCATGGCCTCGACGCCGCTCTCCTCGAACCCGAAGGCCACCACCGAGTTGCGGACCTGGTGCCAGATCGCGTCGAAGTTCTCCTTGGTGCGGGCGACCTCGGCCCGGTCGACGGGTCCGTTGCCGGAGGGGACGCAGTACTGCGGCGAACGCTGGAACACGGTCAGGTGGCCGGCCTGCTTCGCGGCGGCGATGATGAACTGGGTGCCGGTCGAGCCGGTGCCGATCACCCCGACCCGCTTGCCGGTGATGTCGAGGTCCGCAGGCCAGGCGTTCGTGTGCACCAGGCGGCCCGCGAACGCGTCCAGGCCCGGGAAGTCCGGGATGTTGCTCCTCGCGAGCAGGCCCACGGCGTTGACGAGGTAGCGGCTGGTGAACCGCGCGCCGTCGTCGGTGGTGACGGTCCACAGGGCCGAATCCTCGTCGAACACCGCGCCGGTCACCTCGGTGTCCAACGTGATGTCCCGGCCCAGGTCGAAGCGCTCGACGACGTGCTCCAGGTAGGCGAGGACATCGGGCTGGTCGAGGTAGCGGGTCGTCCAGTCCCACTCCCGCAGCAGGTCCTCGTCGAAGGAGTAGCGGTAGACGAACCCCTCCGTGTCGGACTTGGCCCCGGGGTAGCGGTTGAAGTACCAGGTGCCGCCGACGCCGCCACCCTTCTCGAAGGCCTTGACGCTGAGGCCGAGCTCGTTGCGGAGCTTGTGCAGCATGTAGATGCCGCCGAAGCCGGCGCCGATCACCACTGCGTCGACATCGGGGTCGATGGTGCTCATCGGGAACCTCCCAGGTACCAGGTTGCGAGCGCGGCGATCTCCGCGTCCGCCTCGGGTGCGTTGCCGGCCATGCACGGGAACACGTGCTGCATGCCGTCGACGACGGACAGGGTCACGTCGACCCCGGCCGCGCGCGCCGTGTCCGCGAGGCGGGTGGCGTTGTCGACCAGGGCCTCGACGGCGCCCGCGTTGACGTAGAGCGGTGGCAGGCCGGTGAGGTCGGCGTGCAGCGGGTTGGCCAGTGGGGTGCGTGGGTCGATCCGTCCCTCGGCGAGGACGCCGGCGATCATGCCCTCCAGCAGCGGGACGGTGATCAGTGCGTCGGAGGCGTCGTTGGTCACCAGCGTCGCGCCGCTGTTCTCCATGTCCAGCCAGGGCGAGAACGCGATGATCCGGGTGGGCAGCGGGAGCCCCTGCTCGCGGAGGGCGAGAGGGATCGCGACGGCGAGGTTGCCGCCCGCGGAGTCGCCGATCGTCGTGATGTCGGTGATCCCGCGGTCGCGCAGTGCGGCGAACGCCGCCACGCCGTCCTCCACCTGGGCCGGATGCGGGTGCTCCGGGGCGCGGCGGTAGTCGAGCACGAACGCGGTCGCTCCGAGCGCCTTGGCCACGTGGGCCGCAAGCTTGCGGTGGCTCGCGGCCGACCCGACGGCGAACCCGCCGCCGTGGGTGTAGAGCAGCACCTGTGAGGGATCGGCGCCCAGCGGCAACGTCCAGATGCCGGGGACCCCGCCGACGACGTCCTCGCGGTAGGTCACGTCCTCGGGCTCCCGGGTGGGCTGGTGCCACTCGTCGAAGATGCTGCGGGACAGCCGTGTCGTCAGCCCGGGTGTGGTGGCGAGGATGTCGGCCCAGTCGGCGTAGAGCGCGCGCAGGGCGTCGGAGCGGAGCGCCGTCGTCATCGTGTTCCTCCTCGAACTCGTGCTGTGACGGGCACTCACCATCGCCGGGACCTCCATGTCTGCGCGTGTTCCGTTCTGGAACACCCGCCGGTGTTCCGGAACGGAACAGGGCGTCGCCGGCAACGATGGGGGAGACTGGGGGGAAGACACCGGAGGATCGAGGCAACGATGCGTCGAGACGAGGTCAGGAATCTGCCGGCCCTGTCGTCGGCCGAACGCGAGCTCATCCGGTCGCGCCGGGAGGCGTTGGTCGGGGGCGGGCTGCTGAGCGCACCGCCGGGCGCGGCAGGGGTGCCGCAACACATCGAGAAGAGCTGGCGACGCTGCATCGGTGACAAGGTCCCCGCAGCCGCCACCGACATCGGGTACCGCGACCCCGGGGACGCGCTCCCCGCTCTGCGCCGAGCCGCCGGACCGGTGTTCGAGCGACTGCGTGACAGCTTCGCCGAGGTGCCCGTCGCGATGGTGCTGGCGGACGCCGAGGGCCGCATCGTCATGCGCCACGTCCCGATCCGCCGCCAGCGCGATGTGATGGACCGGGCCAGCGCCGCCGAGGGTTTCGACTTCTCCGAGCGTTCCATCGGCACGAACGGCATCGGCACGGTCCTGATCGAGCGCAAGCCCGTCCTGGTCCGCGGCCCGGAGCACTACAGCACGCTCCTGGAGCAGCTGACCTGCGCGGGGACCCCGATCGTCGAGCCGTACACCGGCCGGCTCGTCGGCAGCTTCTCACTCGCCAGCTCGCTGCGGGACGTCCATCCGCTGATGACCGTGATGGCAGGTGACATCGGCCGCCAGATCGAGGACCGCATCCTCGACGAGGCCGGCGACCGGCACCGTGGACTGGTACGGGCCTACCTGGCGCTCGACCGGGTCTCGGGGCCCGCCCTGGTCGTCGACGACGACACCGTCCTGGCCAACCGGCCGGGGCTCGCACACACCGGGCCGGAGCTGCACGCCGTGCTCTGGCAGTACCTGAGCGAGCACGCCACGACCGGTCCCGGACGGATGCGGGTCCCGCTGGCCGACGGGCTGCACGACGCCCTCGTCGAGCCCATCGACGAGGGCGGCAGGCGGGCGTTCAGCGTGCGTCCCCTGCCGCACCGGGCACCGTCGGAACGCAGGAGCGGCCCTCGCCCGCCCCACGCTCCGCTGCACGACGATCCCGCTGTGCACAGGGAGCTCGAGGTGGCGGTCCGCCACGGCGAGACCCTGGCGGTGACCGGCGCGGCCGGGACCGGGAAGCTGCGGACGGCGCTGCGGGCCCTGCGCGAGCGGGGTGCCGGGGATCCGCTGGTGGCCGAACCACAGCTGGACCCCGGATGGTTCGACGCCGCCCGCTCGGCCACCTCCACGGGGCGTGCCGTGATCGTCCGGCGGGTGCACGCCGACCCGGTGCCCTCGGCGGCGCAGCTGCAGGCGCTGATCGACACCGGGGCCCCCGTCGCGCTGACCGCGGACCTCGACGCGGCCGACGACGACGCTCTCGCCGTCGTCCGCCGGGTCGCCACCACCGTGCGGCTGCCCTCCCTCGACCAGCGTCGTGAACGGATCCCCGCACTGGTCCGGGCGACGCTGGCGGCCCTGCCGGAGCCGGAGTCGGCCACCACCCTGTCCGCCGCGGTGTGGGAACGGCTGGCCGGCTGGCGCTGGCCGGGGAACCTGGCCGAGCTGGACATGACCGTTCGGCTGCTCGCCCGGCGGGCGAGGGGCCGCATCGTCGAGGTCGACGACCTGCCCGACGAGCTGCGGACGGCACGTCCGACGTCGGGCCTGATGGAGTCCGCCGAGCGGGACGCGGTCGCGGAGGCGCTACGCGCTGCCGAGGGCAACCGGAGCAGGGCCGCAGCAGCGCTCGGGATCGGCCGCAACACCCTCTACCGGAAGATGCGGGAGTTCGGGCTCACCTGACGGACCGTGGATGCAGCGCACCCCGGACGCTCGCCCCTGTCGATGGTGGCGAGCACGATCTCGTCGCCGAACATGACACCTCCGCGTCACTGGTCCGCGTCTGCCGGCACTCTGCGCCATGGTGCTGCAGACGTACATGCGGCCGTGCGGAGGGGCGGCGGATCGCGACCGACCGATGGGTCCCACCTCCGCCACCGCGTCCGCCGCACGCGGTGACGACCCTCGGGAGGGCGCGGCAGCGAGCGCGGCCGACGGCGCGAGCGGGTACAAATGGGCTGAGTCTCGCGCGAGGACAGGATGCAGTCGATGACCATCCAGACCGACAGCCCGTTCGACCACGTCGTCCTGATCTTCAACCCGCACAGCACCGGACCGGCCGCCGACCTGGCCGAGGAGCTCCGCGCCGACCTCGACCGCCGGCTGCCGGGAGTGCCGGTCACCCTGAGGCCCACCGAACACGCCGGTCACGCCCGCGACCTCGCCCGCGACGCGGCCGCCGTCCCGCGGTCGTTGATCGTGTCGGTGAGCGGCGACGGCGGCTACAACGAGGTCGTCGACGGGGTGCAGCAGGCCGAGGGGAGCGACGCGGTCTGCGCGGTCATGGCCGCGGGCAACGCCAACGACCACCGCAGTGCCACCCGCGACCGCCCCCTCGGCGACGCCATCGTGGCGGGCGAGGTCCGCCGTCACGACCTCCTGCGGCTCACGATCGGCGAGGGACCCGACGCCGTCGTCCGCTACGCGCACTCCTACGTCGGCCTGGGGTTGACGCCGATCGTCGCCGTAGACCTCGAGAAGGGCGGCAAGGGGTCACTGCGGGAGATCGTGTCGGTCGTGCGGACGTTCGGGCGGCTCCACCCGTTCACCGTCACCCTCGACGACGGCACCCGGCGCGACTTCGACAGCCTGCTCTTCGCGAACATCCGGCGGATGGCGAAGTACGCGACGCTGAGCGACGCCGGCCGGCCCGACGACGGCCGGTTCGAGGTGATCGCCTTGCCGCACGTGTCCCGGTGGAAGGTCCTGGGCGTCGCGATCAGGGCGGCGGTGCGCGGGCTCGGGAGGCAGCCCAGCGCCACCCACTACGGGTTCGTCGTCCGGCAGCCGACCCCGATGCAGCTCGACGGCGAGGTCGTCGAGCTCGACGCGGACACCCGGGTGCAGGTCGACATCGCGGCGGGTGCGCTGGTGACACTGGGCTGATCGGGCCTGAGCCCGCCGCGCGCCTGACTACAGCGTCCACACGAGCCGGTCCGCACTGCCGACAGTGGACAGTCGGTCGACCCGGGGCGGACGAGGCAGGAGCGGTGCGAGGTGGGATCGTCGCCGCATGACAACCGTCCGCCCTTCCCCCGAGCCCCGCTGGATGCTGCCGCGGGGGCTGATCGTGGTGCTCGGACTGGCCGCGTTCGTGATCATCGTCGCCGGGCTGCAGGGCATCTCGTCGATCCTCGCCCCGACGCTGCTCGCCCTGGTCCTCGTGATCGGCGTGCATCCGCTGACCGGCATCCTCCGCCGCCGCGGGGCGCCGATGTGGCTCGCCGTGACGGCCACCCTCGTGGCGGTGTTCGCCGTGGTCATCGGCCTGGCCGCGGCGTTCGCGCTGTCCGTCGCCGAGCTCGCGTCGCTGCTGCCCGCCTACCAGGACCGGTTCGCGACGCTCATCGCCGACGTCACCGCCTGGCTGCAGCAGCTCGGTGTCGGGCCCGACCAGTTCCGGGCGGCACTGGACGGGCTGTCGTTCGGCACCCTCCTGGGGATCGTCAGTGACATCCTGGCCGGGCTCGCCGGCACCCTGTCGAACCTGCTCTTCCTGCTCTTCGTCGTCGCGTTCATGGGACTCGACGCCCTGCACTTCTCACACCGGCTGGAGGGCCTGCGCGGTGAGCGCAACGCGGTCGTCGCCGCGCTGGGCGACTTCGTCCACGGGACCCGCAGCTACCTGCTCGTCACGACGGTGTTCGGGCTGATCGTCGCGGTCGTCGACGGCGCCCTCCTCTGGGCGCTGGGGGTGCCGCTGCCGCTGCTGTGGGCGTTGCTCGCGTTCGTCACCAACTACATCCCGAACATCGGCTTCGTGATCGGGCTGCTGCCGCCCGCCCTGCTGGCGCTGCTCGAGGGCGGCCCGCAGCTGATGATCATCGTGGTCGTGGCGTACGTGATCATCAACTTCGTCATCCAGTCGGTGATCCAGCCCAAGTTCCTCAGCGATGCCGTGAACCTCTCGCTGACGTTGACGTTCCTGTCGCTGGTCTTCTGGTCGTTCGCGATCGGCCCGCTCGGCGCGGTGCTGGCCATCCCGCTGACCCTGCTGGCCAAGGCGCTGCTGCTCGACGCCGACCCGGACACCCGCTGGATCTCCGGGCTGCTCTCCAGCGGACCCGCACCGGAGCCGCCCGGCCCCGCCCCCGCGGTGGACGACGCACCGCCCGCCCTCGGCGCCGACCCCGACCCCGATCCCGCCGACCCCGATCCCGCCGCGGACCGCGGCCCGGCGTGACCTTCGGCGCCCGCCGGGACCGGATGCTGAGCCGCTACGGGGGCTCGCTCGTCGTCCGCGCGTCCCGGCGCATGATCGGGATCGGTGGCTACGACCGGGCGCTGGCCCTGTCCGCGCAGGCGTTCGTGGCGCTGGTCCCGATGCTGGTGGTGGTCGCGGCGGCGCTCCCTGACGACGCGCAGGGCGCGGCCGAGCAGACGCTGTTCGCCGGGCTCGGCCTGTCGGAGAAGGCGGCGGCAGCGGTGGCGGAGCTGCTCGACCGGCCTCCCGACGCGGGCGGGACCACCGTCGTCGGGGTGGTACTGCTCGTGCTGTCGGTGCTGGGCTTCACCAGGACGCTGCAGCGGACCTACGCGGCGGCGTGGGGGCTGCCGTCGCGCGGCGTGTGGGGGCTGGGGTACGGGCTGCTCGCGGCCGTCGCCCTCATCGTCGAGTTCGTCGCCCTCACGGTCCTCGGGCCGCTGCTGGCGATCGTCCTCGGCAGCTGGGCGACCGGCGTGGTCGCGCAAGCGACCGGCGCGACACTGCTGTGGTGGCCGGTGCAGTACCTGCTGCTCGGGGGGCGGGTCGGCTGGCGGCCGCTGTTGCCGGGGGCTGCGCTCACCGGGGTGGGCCAGGCCGTCGTCGTGGTGGTGTCGGGGCTCTACCTGCCGCTCGTGGTCGGGCGCGAGGCGGAGCGCTACGGACTCGTCGGGGTGGCCGTCGCGCTGCTGTCGTGGCTGGTCGTGCTCGGTCTGCTGCTCGTCGTCTCGGCCGTGCTCAGCGCAGAGCTCAGCAGCACGCGGCCCGCGTCGGTGCCCGACCCCGGACCCGACGACGGGGGCTCGGCCGGCTGACGGCGGCCGCCGGCGCCGGACGACCGGCCCGGGTGGTCAGGAGCCGGGGGTCTTCGCGACACGCACGTGGGATCACGGTCGGCATTCCGTGGCAGAACCGACCCGAGGGGCGTCCGAGTACGTGCGGTCGCGACGCAGGATTCCGCACGTGCGATTCCCGACGAACCCCCGCCGCAAACTTCTCGGCACGATTGTCGGATTCCGTCCGGGCGTCGCGCGATCGGTGGACGTCACCGTCACCGTCACCGAGGTCGACGGCCGGCACGGTCGACTTCAGCACCGCGCAGCCCTGACGCATCGCCGACCACGTGTGCCGCGACGTGCACGTCCCCGGTCCGGGGACTGTCTCAGGCTGAGACTCCGGTCATCACCCACGGAACATCGGCTGTGTCACAGTCGACGCGTCGGGCACAACGCGACGGCGCGTCGAGGCGGGGGTGGCGGGTGGACGAGCAGGTGGAGCTGTCGGACCGCGAGCAGATCGCCCTGCCGCGGCGGGTGTCGGGCGCGCCCACGGTCCCGTCGCGGCTGTCGGAGTCGTGGCGGCGCAGCGCGACCTACGGCATCTCCCTCGACTCGGTCAGCCCGGTGTTCGCCGGCGGCGTCGACGAGGGCTCGCTGTTCTACGAGTGCGGCCAGGAGGTCTTGGCCAGCCTGCACGGCACGCTGGCCAACGAGCCGGTGAGCCTGATGCTCACCGACGCCGAGGGCCTGGTGCTCAGCCGGGTCTGTGCCGAGCGGTCGTTGGTCCGGGCGCTCGACGCCGTCCATCTCGCGCCGGGCTTCGGCTACGCCGAGCGCGACGCGGGTACGACCGGCCTGGGGCTGGCGCTGGCCGACAGGGCACCGTCGCTGGTGCGTGCGGACGAGCACTACTGCACCGGCCTGTGGGGCTACACCTGCGCGGCGGTCCCCGTGACCGACCCGGTGACCGGCGAGCTCGTCGGCAGCGTCAACCTGACGACCTGGGCCCAGCAGTCGGACAACCTGCTGCTGGCGCTCGCACAGATGGCAGCGGGCAACACCGCGGCGTTGATGCTGGCGCGCGGCCGGGGCCGGACCCCGCGCCCGGTCGCCCGGGGCGAGGTGTTCCGGGTCCAGCTGCCGCACGCGGACGACGGCGTCGCGCTGCCCGAGCTGTCGGACGCGTGGAACACCGCGCTCGCCGAGGTCCAGACGGCGCTGGCACAGGGGCGGGCAGTCGGGGTGCTGGGGGAGACGGGCGTCGGCAAGACGACGCTGCTGGCTGCTGCGCACCGCGCCCTGCGTCCGTACGACCGGGTGCTCACCGCGCGCCCACCGGAACCACAGGACGCGCAGTCGTGGCTGTCGCTGTGGGGCCCCGAGGTGGGCAAGGCGAACACCGGCGTCATCCTGGGGCGCGTCGACTCGCTGCCGCTGTGGGCGGCCTCGGAGCTGGCGGACCTGTTCACGACGACCGCGACGCGGGTCGCACACCCGTTCTCGCTGACCGCCCGCCGCCACAGCGGCGTCCCGGCCCCGCTGGCGGCGGTGTTCGACACGTTCGTCGAGCTCCCGGCGTTGCGGCACCGCCCCGACGACGTGCTCCCGCTGGCCCACCACTTCGGCAAGGTGGCCCGTGGCCGGTCGGTCCGGTTCACCGCGGCCGCGGCCCGCGCGCTGACGAGCTTCCACTGGCCCGGCAACGTCGCGCAGCTGCGCGAGATCGTGCGCGAGGCGGCGACGCGCGGCGACGTCGTCGACGCCCGCCACCTCGCCGCAGAGGTGTTCAGCGGCGCGAACCGCAGGCTCACGCGGCTGGAGACGATGGAGCGCGACGAGATCGTGCACTGCCTCACCGAGCCGGGCGCGACGGTCGCCGGTGCGGCCGCGAAGCTGGGCATCAGCCGGGCGACGATCTATCGCCGGATCGCCCAGTACGGCATCCGCACGCATGGCCGGGACGCCGGATGAGCGTCGCGGCGGCCACGCTGGCCGAGCCGCCTGGGCTCATCGCATCCGCGCAGCGCGCGCTACGGGTCCTGGAGGTGGTGGCGGCGGCCGGCGACGGGATCGCCGCGAAGGCCGTGGCCCGCCGCGCCGGGTACACCCTGGGCACGACGTATCACCTGCTCAACACCTTGGTCCACGAGGGATACCTGGTCAGCCTCGGGCACGGCCGCGGCTTCGGGCTGGGGTGGAAGATCGGTGGCCTGTTCAGCCGCCTGCGCGAGACCGTCGACGCCGGTGACGAGGTGCGGGCCGCACTGCGCGAGCTGCACCGCCGGACCGGGGCGGCCGTGTACTTCGCGGTGTTCCGGGCGGGGCGGGCCGTCGTGGCCGAGGCCGTCGGTCCCGCCGCGGTCCGGACGGGGGAGTTCGACCGCGGACTGCACGAGGCGTCGCACGCTACGGCCTTCGGCAAGGTGATGCTCGCGGCGCTGCGCCGCGACGAACGCCGCGCGCACCTGGCCGCGGCCGGCCTGCTGTCGAGCGACCGCCTCGAGCAGGAGCTCGCGCAGGTCGCGCGGACCGGTCTGGCCCACGAGGTGGGGGAGTTCCGAGCGGACCTGGCGTGTGTCGCGGCACCGGTGCGGGGACCGGACGGCCGGGTCGTCGGCGCCGTCGCACTCTCGGAACCGACGCCGTTGTTCACAATTCGGCGTACAGATCTGCAGAACGCTGTGCGGGCCGGGGCAACACGCGTCTCGGCCGTTCTCGAAACGTCCTGACGCACTGATCCCACCACGAAAGCCCGCCGACGCGGGCTCCTTCGGTGTGCGCGTGAGCAGGGGAAACAAGTTTTCAGGTGAGCCGGAATCTCACCTCTTGCCATGATCGACCGGAATTGTGACAGTGGAGTTCGGACGCAGGAAAGGATGGGTTACATGACCGGTCTGATAGCCGACCGACAGCGGCGCACGCTCGTCGATCTGTTGCGGGTCGCATTTCCGCACGACAATTTCCCGCTCGGCGCCTACGAGCGGACCGCGCAGGCGGTCCTCGACAAGGCCGCGGGCGACCCGCGGCTGCACGGCCTGCTGGTGCAGGGGCTCAGCGACGTCGACGAGGAGCGCGAGGTCCCCTTCTCGGAGCTGCCGGCGGCCACCGCGGCGCTGGTGCTGCGCGGTCTCGACCGCACCCCGTTCCTGACCGGCATCGTCGACGTCGCGGTGGTCGCGCTCTACGACGACCACGAGGTGTGGGAGATCCTCGGTTACGAGGGTGCCTCCTTCGACAAGGGCGGTTACATCGACCGCGGTTTCGACGATCTGGACTGGCTCCCCGATCCCAGCATCGACAACGAGGTGGCGTAGTCATGACCCGATTCGACTACGACGACTCCGACGTGGTGGTCGTCGTCGGTTCCGGAGCCGGTGGCGGAACGGTCGCCAACGAGCTGTGCCGGCGTGGCATCAAGGTCGTGGTGCTCGAGGCCGGACCGCACCTGACCGGCGAGGACTACCACCAGGACGAGTGGCAGGCCTTCGGCCAGATGGCCTGGACCGACCCGCGGACGACGTCGGGCAGCTGGCGCGTGGCGAAGGACTTCCCGAACCTGCCGGCGTGGATCGTGAAGGCCGTCGGCGGTACCACGACGCACTGGGCGGGTGCCTGCCCACGGTTCAAGCCCCACGAGTTCGCCGCCCGCACCACCTACGGCGACATCGACGGCGCGAACCTGCTGGACTGGCCGATCGACCTGACCGAGCTCGAGCCGTACTACGACAAGGCCGAGATCAAGATGGGGGTCACCCACCGCCACGGCCGGCCCCCGTTGCCGGCCAACAACAACTACAAGGTGTTCGCCAACGGCGCGGAGAAGGTCGGCTACCGCAAGTACGCCACCGGGCCGTACGCGACCAACGCCGAGCCCTACGACGGCCGCCCCGCCTCGATCCAGGACGGCTTCAACTTCCAGGGTGACAAGAACGGCTCGAAGTGGTCGACGCTGGTCGCCGAGCTGCCCAAGGCCGAGAAGACCGGCAACCTCGACCTGCGCCCCGACAGCCACGTCGCGCAGATCCTGCACGACGCGAGCGGCCGAGCCACCGGTGTGCTCTACGTCGACCGCAACGGCACCCTGCGCCGCCAGCGCGCCGCCGTCGTGTGCATCGCCGGCAACTCGATCGAGACGCCCCGGCTGCTGCTGCTCTCGGCGTCGGCGCAGTTCCCCGACGGTCTCGCGAACTCCTCGGGCCAGGTGGGCCGCAACTACATGCGCCACACCACCGGAACGGTGTGGGGGCAGTTCGACAAGCCGGTCCGGATGTACCGCGGCGAGACGATGGCGGGAGTCATCGCCGACGAGTCGCGGCTCGACACCGACCGCGGTTTCGCCGGCGGCTACTACATGGAGACGATCGCCCTCGGGCCCGCGTTCTTCGCGAAATTCGTCGCCCCCGGAGCGTGGGGTCCGAACCTCACCGAGATCGTCGACGGCTACCTCAACACCGCCGGCATGTGGATCGTCGGTGAGGACATGCCACAGGAGACCAACCGGATCACCCTCAGCGGCGACACCGTCGACCAGTACGGGCTGCCGGTGGCCAACGTGCACGTCGACGACCACGCCAACGACGTCGCGATGCGTGCGCACGGGCTCCGGCAGGGGGCCGCGGTCTACGAGGCGGTCGGGGCGTCGCGGACCATCGAGACCCCGCCGTACCCGTCGACGCACAACCTCGGCTCCTGCCGGATGAGCCGGCGGCCGGGGGAGGGCGTCGTCGACCGGTTCGGCCGCGCCCATGACGTGCCGAACCTGTTCGTCACCGACGGCAGCGTCTTCACCACCGGCGCGGCGGCGAACCCGACGCTCACCATCGTCGCGCTCGCCATCCGGCAGGCCGACTACATCGCCACCGAGCTCGCCGCGACGCTCGCCTGACCGATCGGAGGCACACATGACCACCGCAACGGCCGCACCACCCGACCCCTACTCGTTCCTGCCGGACCTGCCGGCGTTCACCCTGAGCAGCACCGACGTCGCCGACGGCGTCCCGCTGGCGAGTCCGCAGGTCAGCGGCATCTTCGGCGCGGGCGGCCAGGACCGCTCGCCGCAGCTGACCTGGCGCGACTTCCCGACGGCCACCCGCAGCTTCGCCGTCACCTGCTACGACCCGGTCGCCCCGACGGGCAGCGGGTTCTGGCACTGGGCCGTCGCCGACCTGCCCGCGGACACCATCGGGCTGCCCGCCGGTGCCGGTGACCCCGACGGCGCGGGCCTGCCGCAGGGCGCGATCACCCTGCCCAACGACGCGGGGCTGCGCCGCTACCTCGGCGCCGCCCCGCCGGAGGGCCATGGGGTGCACAGCTACCACTTCGTCGTGCACGCCGTCGACGTCGCGACGCTGGGCATCCCGACGGGTGCGACCCCCGCGTTCCTCGGGTTCATGCTGTTCACCCACACGCTGGCGCGGGCGCGGATCACCGCCGTCTACGAGAGGTGAGACCGTGCGTGGCGACGACCGTCGGTGGTCGTCGCCACGGCCCCCGGGCGAGGTCCCGGATGCGTGAGCGCACAAGCGGGACTGCCGGACCGGCATCCGGTCCGGTCCCGGTGGTCAGCCGGCGCGGGGGAGTACCGCCGCGTGCATCTGTCGGCCGAGCCATGCCTCGAGGCGTGACCCTCGCGCCGTCGAACCGACAGGCACCGGAGGACGAACGGATGGGCGGCATCGCCGGGGCATCAGGACGCCGCCCATCCCTGCCCAGTTCAACGACCTCGATCCGGCCGAGGAGCGCGGAACCACCCGCCCGGGTGGTTCCGGTCACATACCTCGCGACCGGCCTCGGCGTGTCGGGCGGGGCCCGCCGTTCACGGGTGGTCTGCGGTGACCGCGCGTGACCGGCGGCGGTCTCCGGCACGGCTGATCTCCGACCACACCTCGTCGAGGGAGAGGCCCAGGACGTCGGCGATCGCGGCGATGGTCGGGAACGCGGGGGTGGCGACGCGCCCGGACTCGATCTTGCGCAGCGTCTCCGGGGAGACTCCGGCGTCGAGCGCGGTCTCGAGCATCGATCGTCGGCCGCGTGCACGGCGCAGGAGTGTGCCGAGGCGTTGCCCACGCTCGACCTCGGCGGGGGTGAGCGGCAACCTGACCATGACGCCGATAGTAGTACCGGGATAGTATGGCCGGGATACTTATTGGTACACCGAGTTGGGTGTTGCATTGATCGAGATCCTGAATCCTGCCGACCTGCCCCGGGCCAGGCGGGCCGGCGCGCTCGTCGCCGACATCCTGCAGGCGACGAGGAGTCGCAGCGAGGTCGGTACCAACCTGCTCGACATCGACGGCTGGGCCCGGTCGATGATCGTCGACGCCGGCGCGCAGTCCTGCTACGTCGACTACGAGCCGTCCTTCGGGCGCGGGCCCTTCGGGCACTACATCTGCACGTCGGTCAACGACGCGGTGCTCCACGGCAAGCCCTACGACCACACGCTGGCCGACGGCGACCTGGTGACGCTCGACCTGGCCGTGTCGCTCGATGGGGTCGTCGCGGACTCGGCGGTCAGCTTCGTCGTGGGCGACACGACTCCGCCGGGCAGCATCGCGATGATCCGCGCGACCGAGCGGGCGCTGGGCGCGGGGATCGCCGCGGCCGCGCCCGGGGCCCGCATCGGCGACCTCTCCCACGCCATCGGCACGGTCCTCGAGGCGGAGGGCTACCCGGTCAGCACCGAGTTCGGCGGGCACGGCGTCGGCTCGACGATGCACCAGGACCCGCACATCCCCAACAAGGGCCGGGCCGGGCGCGGGTACAAGCTGCGCCCCGGCCTGTTGCTGGCGCTGGAGCCGTGGATCATGGCCGACACCGCCGAGCTCGTCACCGACGCCGACGGCTGGACGCTGCGCAGCGCCACCGGCTGCCGCACCGCCCACAGTGAGCACACGATCGCCATCACCGACGACGGCGCGGAGATCCTCACCCTGCCCACGCGGTCGGGTCCCTGACCCGACACCGCGGTCCGGCTGGGGGCGTCGGCGCGTCGGAGTCGGTCTCGCGGGGCCGCTACGCTTCGGGCTGCCGACGACGAGGGGACCGTTGTGCACGGGGAGAACGTCGTCGTCGCCGAGACCTACGTGTGGTCGGACTACCCGGGCATGCGGGCAGGGCGGCTGTATGCGGGCAAGCCCGACCTGACGAGGCACGCCGGCGGACAGACCCACCTCGCCGCCGGCGACGACGCCACGCGGACCCTGTGCGGACTGCCGCGCAGCCGGTTCCCGCACACGTTCCCCGCGGCCCGGTCGCTGAGCAGGCGGGCGGACCCGTGCGAGTCCTGCCTGCCCGGGGTCCGTCCCGGTCCACCGGCCTGACCAGCGTCGCGCGGGTGTCGGGCAGCGTGGTGTACGGCGAGTCCACCCCGGCGAAGCTCGCCGTGCCGCCCGCGATCGCGGTGAGGAATCCGTCCACCCCGGACCGCGCCTGCGCGGCGCGGCTGACGACCTCGATGAGACCGGCCTCGGCGCTCGATGCGCGCGGCCGGTCCGGCGTCGCAGAACAGTGGGGATCGCATGGTCGCCTCGGGTGTCACGTGGGATCGGCCGGTACCGACGATAGGCGTGTGACGTGCGAGGATCCGCCAGGATATGCGCCTCGTCAGCACCTCGTAAGGGTTCGCGCGGGGTGAGCGCGCGGCTGGGCCGATAGCGTGATCGGCGTGCGCGCCATTCGGGAGCGGACCGGCCTCCGGACGGACCTGCTGGTCGTCGGGGGCGTCGTCGCGCTCGCGGTCGCGTCGGTCGTCGTGGGGCGCCGGCTGCTGGCCGAGGGCGTCGACATCTTCCTGGTGTGGCCGCCGCTGCTGGCGGAGTGGCTGCCGCACGTCGGGCCCGGCACCCCGGCCGCGGTCGTCGTGGCGGTCGCGACCGTCACACGGGGGCCGGACCTGGCCGCGCGCATGCGGTGGGCCCCGCTGCTGTGGGCGGGCTGGGCGGCCGCGTTCGCGTGGACGGTCTCGCTCGCGCTGGTCGACGGCTGGCAGCGCGGTGTCGTCGAGCGGCTGACCAGCGGCGAGGAGTACCTGCACGACGTGCCGCGGGTCGCCGAGCTGGGCGGGATCGGCCCGATGCTGCGGGTGTTCTCCGACCACATCCTGACCACGGCCGTCGACCCGGCACAGACGTGGTTCTGGACGACGCACGTCGGCGGCCACCCACCGGGCGCGTTCCTGCTGTTCACGGTGCTCGACCGGGTCGGGCTCGGCTCCGGGGGCGCGGCGGGTGTCGTCGTGATGGCGATCGGCTCGTCGGTGGCGGTCGCGGTCGCGGTGACGCTGCGGGCGCTGGGGCACGAGGACCTCGCCCGGCGGGTGCTGCCGTTCTCGGTGCTGTTCCCCGGCGCGGTGTGGGTGGGGGTGTCGGCCGACGGGCTCTTCGCGGGCTGGCTCGCGTGGGGCGTGGCGCTGCTGGCGGTGGCGGCGGCCCGGCGCGACGCCAGGAGCACGGCGGTCGCCGTCGGGGCGGGCGTCGTCCTGGGCTACGCCCTGTACCTGTCCTACGGGCTCGTGCTGGGTGGGCTGTTCCCACTCGCGGTGCTCGTCGCGACCCGGCGGTGGCGGCTGCTGGTGCCCGCGCTGGTGGGGGTGGCCGCGGTGGTGGCGGCCTTCACCGCCGCGGGGTTCTGGTGGCTCACCGGCTACGCGGACGTGAAGGTCATCTACGCCGCGAGCATCGCGTCGACGCGGCCCTACGGCTACTTCGTGTGGGCGAACCTCGCGGCGCTCGCGTTCGCGCTCGGCCCGGCGACGGTCGCGGGCCTGCGCCGCACACCGTCCCTGCCCCGGGCGGCGGCGTGGCTGGTCGCTGCCGCGGTCACGGCGATCGTGCTGGCCGACCTGTCGGGGATGTCGAAGGCCGAGGTCGAGCGGATCTGGCTGCCGTTCGCCGTGTGGGCCGTCGTGGCGTGCGGGGCCCTGCCGCATCCCCGGCGGTGGCTGGTCGCCCAGGCCGTGCTGGCGCTCGCCGTCAACCACCTGCTGCTGACCGTCTGGTGACGCGCACGACCCAGACCAGCGCCGACACCGCCGTCATCGCCAGCACGAGCCACAGCCAGCGGGCGAGGAACGGCGCCTGGCCGAGCCCCGACGCCCCGAGGACGACCGGCTCGCCCTGCCGGACGATGCCCGGCAGGTAGACCAGGAACGTCAGCCCCGCGCCGAGCAGCGGCAGCCGGACGTGGTTGACCAGCGGCACCCGCGTCGCGGGCAGCAGCGTGAGGGCCCGGTCGGCGGCGGCGTAGAGCGGGAAGAGCACGAGGTCGTGCAGCAGCAGCGCGCCCACGAACCAGATCAGCATCCCGGGGATCGACGGGTGCAACGTCGGGTCGCGCAGGATGATCGTCGCCGCGTACCCGGCGAGGGCGACGCAGCCGAGGAGCCCCGCGGCGCGGGCGACGGTCCTCATCGGGCGAACCCGATCGCGGCGACCCACTTCGTGCAGTGCACCCCGGGCAGCGCCGGGACGATCACCCGAGCCGGGTAGCCGTGGTCGCGGGTGAGGTCGGACCCGTTGACGCGCAGGGCGAGCAGCGAGTCGGGGTGCAGCACCTGGCCGGCGGTGAGCGGGGCCTGGGCGAACGGGCCCTCCTCGACCGACCGCACCGACGCCCCCGACGGCTCCGGGACACCGGCGAGCGCTGCGAGGTCGCGCAACCGGACCCCGCTCCACGTCTGCTGCGTCGACCACCCCTCCACACAGGCGATCGGCAGGTCGGCGGTGTGCTGGGGGAGTGCGGCCAGCTCGTCGCGGGTCAGCTGCACGGTGCCGAGGTCGAGGTGCCAGCTCTCGCCCACCGCGCCGGGGGAGATGCCGGAGGCGACGAAGGTGCGGTTGACCGGGAAGTCGCCCGGCGCGGTGCGGCCGCGGGGGAGCAGCAGCGCGGTGGAGCGCAGCGGACCGTCGAGGGTCTGGCCGACCGTCAGCCCGGCGAGCAGCAGCGTTCCGCCGCCGACGAGGGCGAGCGCGCCGCGGCGGCTCATCGTCGGCGGATCCGGCTCGGGCGCGACGAGGCCGCCCTCGTCGGGCGGTTCCGGCACCGTCCCGGCGAGCGGGGTGCGCAGCTCGGTCCGCAGCGACCGCGACCGCAGGCTGCGCACCATCGTCGGCAGCTTGAACGCGACGTGCAGCACGAACCCGGCGATGAACACCCACGCCCCGACGTAGTGCGCGGCGTAGAAGCTGAACCCGAACACGTAGTCGTACTGGATGTTGAGCAGCCCGGTGACGATCTCGAACAGGATCCCGCCCACGAGCAGCACCAGCGTGGCCCGCTCGGCCAGCTTCAGCAGGTTCCGGTCGGGCCGGGTGAACAGCTTCGGGATCACCGACCACAGCTTCGCGAGCACCACCGGGACCAGCACGATCCCCAGCCCGACGTGCAGGCCCTGCGTCAGCCGGAACAGCCACGCCGGCCGGGTCGGCCAGTCGAAGCGCGGCAGGTGCAGGCCACCGACGTCGGCCGGGATCGGGGCGGACCCGTACGCGACCCGGTCGAGCAGCCCCGTCACGATGACCACCGGCAGGGCACAGAGCAGGACGAGGCCGAACACCGAGGTCAACCAGGGGCCCCGGATCGGGCTGCGCCAACGGATCCGCATGGTCGGCGACACTAGGACCGCCACCGCGTCGGCATCCGGGATCCGGGCGATCGGTAAGCATCCCGTGAGACGGCCTTACCGATCCGTGACGGAACCCGGCGGCGGCCCCGACCGGCGCTAGCGTGGGCCGCGTGTGCGCACACGTCCTGGTGGTCGACGACGACGAGACCGTCCGTGACGTCGTCGGCCGCTACCTCGGCGCCGCGGGTCACGACGTCGCCCTGGTCGCCGACGGGCACGCCGCGTTGCGGGCGGCCCGCGCGACCCGGCCCGACGTCGTCGTACTCGACCTCATGCTGCCCGGCCTCGGCGGCCTCGAGGTGTGCCGGGCGCTGCGCGCCGACGGCGAGCTCCCACCGATCGTCATGCTCACCGCGCTCGGCGAGGAGGACGACCGCCTCCTCGGCCTGGAGCTGGGCGCCGACGACTACGTCACCAAGCCGTTCAGCCCGCGCGAGCTGGTGCTGCGGGTCGCGTCGATCCTGCGCCGCACCGCCGCGCAGCCGGGGTCGCCGGTGCTGACCGACGGTGGGCTGCGCCTCGACCCGGCCGCCCGCGTCGCCACGCTGCGCGACCGGGTGCTCGCACTGACGACCCGCGAGTTCGACCTCCTCGCGTTCCTGCTCGCGCACCCCGGCCAGGCGTTCACCCGCGAGGAGCTGCTGTCGCGGGTGTGGGGCTGGGAGTTCGGTGACCGCTCGACCGTCACCGTCCACGTGCGTCGGCTGCGGGAGAAGATCGAGCAGGACCCGACGGCCCCGCGCCGGATCGCCACGATCTGGGGCACCGGCTACCGCTACGACGCCGAGCCGACGGGAACGCCGGCGGGAACGGGGGACTGAGCCGTGCTGACCGACCTCGCGCACGCCGTCCCGCTCGCACTGCTGTTCGCGCTGCCCGTCGCCGTGGTCGGCGGGGTGCTGCTGCACGTCATGCGGCGCAGGTCGATCACCGCCGCGATGGTCACTCTCGGGCTCGTGCCGCTGGCCGCAGCACTCGGCGGCGTCGTCGGGGTCAGCGGGCTGATGTACACCCCGCAGCTGGTCGGGACGATCGCGGTGTGCGGCGTCGTCGGCGTCGTCACGGTGCCGGTCGCGTGGTGGCTGGGGCGCCGCTTCGCCCGTGAGGCGACGTGGCAGCGAGAGGCAGACGTCGCGGAGCTCGAGGCGGTCCGTGACGCCGAGGCGGCCCGCCGTGAGCTCGTCGCGTGGATGAGCCACGACCTGCGCTCGCCGCTGGCCGGCATCCGCGGTATGACCGATGCGCTCGCCGACGGCATCGTCGCCGAGCCCGCCGACGTCGCCGACTACCTGGCGCGCATCCGCCGCGAGTCCGACCGCATGGCCGCCATGGTCGAGGACCTGTTCCAGCTGTCGCGGGCGACGTCGGCGGCGCTGAACCTGTCGCTGGTGCCCCTGGCACTGGGCGAGGTCGTGTCCGACGCAGTGGCCGCCGAAGGTCCGGCGGCAACGGCGGCGGGAATCGAGATCGTCGCGGACTCGCCACAGGTGTGGCCGGTGGTGCGCGGCAGCGACTCCGAGCTGACCCGGACCGTGCGCAACCTGCTGGCCAACGCCGTGCGCCACACCCCGGCCGGCGGACGCATCGAGCTCACCGCCGGGTTGCGCGACGACCACGCCTGGCTGCGGGTCCAGGACGGCTGCGGCGGCATCGCCGAGGAGGACCTGCCGCGGCTGTTCACCGTCGGGTTCCGCGGCGGCGGTGGCGCCCGCACCCCCGGCGAGGGGCCCGGGGCGGGTCTCGGGCTGGCGATCGCACGCGCGTTCGCCGAGGCGCACGGCGGCACCATCGGGGTCCGCAACCGGGGCCCGGGCTGCGTGTTCGAGCTGGCACTTCCGCACGCGATGGCACCGCGTGCCGCGCTGCGGGCCTGACCCGCTCACACCGCGACCAGCTCGGTGAAACACCGGCCGCCCGCGCGGGCGACCTCGCTCACCCGCAGCCCCGCGCCCGGTGCGTGCGCGTGCAGCGCCGCGGCGCCGACGCACGCCCACGGCACCGGCTCGCCCAGCGTCCCGTCGGCGCAGGTCCGCACGGTCCCGCACCACCACTCACCCGGCTGCGGTCCCGTCTCGACGAGCACCGTCCCACCCGGCGCGAGCAGCGCCACCGCCCGGCCCAGCAACCGCACCGGGTCACCACCGATGCCGATGTTGCCGTCGACGAGCAGCACGTGCGCCCACGTCCCCTCGCCCGGGAGGGGGTCGAAGACATTGCGCCGGACCATCGGGGCCCCGCGGCGCCGGCACAGTGTGCGGGCCACGGGGGAGGTGTCCACGCCCAGCGCGGTGACCCCGCGGTCGGCGAGTGCCGCGACCAGCCGTCCTGGTCCGCAGCCGAGGTCGACGACCGGTCCCGAGCACCGGTCCAGCACCCAGGTGTCCGCCGGTCCGGCCGTGGCGCGCCAGCGGCCCGCGTCCATCGGGACGACGACGCCGTCGTCGCGGTGCAGGTGCCCGGCGCGGCCGGCCAGTAGCGCGTCGAAGGGTTCGTCGACGGCCGCGGTCACGACGCGACCCCGGCGAACGCGGCGATCGACTCGACGGCCGCCGCGAACCGCGAACCCGGCACCGTCGCGGCGACGGCGCGCGCGTCGGCGGCAGTGTCCACGTCGGTCAGCTTCGGCAGGAGAGCGACACGCAACCCACTGCGGCGCAGCGCCTCCAGCGTCCGCACCCCGGTGTCGGACCGTGACGTCGGCACCTCGGCGATCGCTGCCGCGGACGCGGGGTCGTGCAGCCCGAGCGCCCACCAGCCGCCGTCGGAGGCGAGCCCGAGGACGGCGTCGGTCCCGGGGCGGTCGAGCGCGTCCAGGCAGCGCGTGAGCAGGGTGGGGTCGACCTGCGGGGTGTCCATCCCGATCTGCAGCGACGCGACACCGGGGCGGAGGGCCGCGGCGTCGGCGTGCGCGGCTGCGATCCGCGAGCCCAGGTCCGGCCCGCGCTGGGCGACCACATCGACCCGGGCGAGCGCCGCGCCGACCTCGGGCCCGTGCACCGCCGCGTCCACGTCGCCGGTGAACGCCACCACCGTCCGCGTTCCGGGCACCGCCGCCGTCGCGTCGAGGGTGTCGAGCAGCGCGGCGGCGGCGACCTCGGCGGCCTCGGCGGGCGTCGCCGGCGGGCACAGCCGCGTCTTCACCCGTCCCGGCACGGGCGACTTCGCCAGCACGATCAGCATCGCCCTCACCGCTGCTGTCCTTCCGCCGACGCCGCCCTCACCGCAGCAGCCCTGCCATGTCCCGCACCGCCCGCGCGGTCCCGGTCACCGAGCCGGAGACCTTCGACCGCCCGCCCGCGCGCCGCGAGTACCGGACCGGGCGCTCGTCGATCCGCCAGCCCGCCGACCCCGCCCGCAGCAGCAGCTCGAGCGGATATCCGAACGCGCGGTCGGTGATGCCCAGCTCCAGCAGCGCCTCGCGGCGGGCGACCCGGATCGGGGCGATGTCGTGCACGGGCACGCCGCGCCGCCGCAGCTCGGCCGCGATCAGCGCGTTGCCCGCGCGGGCATGCCACGGCCAGCTGCCGCGCTCGGGGACCCGTCGCCCGACGGCCAGGTCGGCCCGGCCCGACCCGACCGTCTCGGCCATGTCGGGCAGGGCGCCCGCGTCGAGCGAGCCGTCCCCGTCGAGGAACGCGACCAGTTCGGCCTCGGCGTTGTCCAGGCCGGTGTGGACGGCGGCGCCGTACCCGCGGCGCGGCTCGACGACCACCCGCGCGCCGTGTGCCCGCGCGACGTCCGCGGTGTCGTCGACCGATCCGTTGTCGACCACGAGCACGGGCCAGCCCGGTGGCAGCGCTGCCAGGACTCCCGGCAGCGCCTCCGCCTCGTCGAGACAGGGCAGGACGATCTCAGGACGGTACACACACCGATCTTCGATCCCGGAGGGCCGAGCGGATCGATGTCGTGTGCTTACCGATCGATGACGTCCCCGCCGGTCACCCGATCGGGGAGCGCAGCGGGTCGGTGGCGAACGCCGCCACCCCGTCGGCGAACGACGTCCGCGCCGCGAACCCGAGGCGCTCGCGGGCGAAGGCCGGGTCGGCGACGACGTGGCGCACGTCCCCGGGCCGCGCCCCGCCGACCACCTCCGGCGCCGGCCCGCCCATCGCCCGCGCCAGCTCCGAGGCCAGGTCACCGACCGTGTGCGGCTCGCCGGAACAGACGTTGGCCGCCGCGAACCCGTCGACGGGGGTGGTCAGCGCGGCGAGGTTCGCGGCGGCGACGTCGCTGACGTGCACGAAGTCGCGTCGCTGCCGGCCGTCCTCCATCACCCGTGGTGCCTCGCCCCGCTCCAGCGACGACCGGAAGATCGACGCCACCCCCGCGTACGGGGTCCCGAACGGCATCCGGGCGCCGTAGACGTTGTGGTAGCGCAGCGACCACACCGACCCGCCCGTCTGCCGGGCCCAGGCGCTCGCCAGGTGCTCCTGGGCGAGCTTCGTCGCAGCGTAGGTGCTGCGCGGGTCGAGCGGTGCGTCCTCGGGAACCAGCCCGGAGGTGAGCTCCCGCCCGCACCGCGGGCAGCGCGGCTCGAACACCCCGGCGTCGACGTCGCGCTGCGTGCGCGGTCCGGGTCGGACGACGCCGTGCTCGGCGCAGTCGTAGCGGCCCTCTCCGTAGACGACCATCGACCCCGCCAGGACCAGGCGGCCGATCCCGGCCCGGTGCATCTCGGCGAGCAGCACGGCGGTACCGAGGTCGTTGTGCGTCGTGAAGTCCGGGGCGTCGAAGGGGTCGACGCCGTGCCCGACCATCGCCGCCTGGTGACACACGGCGTCGACACCGGGCAGCAGGCGCTGCAGGACCTGCGGGTCGCGGACGTCGCCACGGACGAACTCGTGCTCCGCGGTCCACCCCGGGACGTCCGCGCCGTGCGCCTGGGGCAGCAGCGCGTCGAGCACGACCAGCTGGTGGCCTTGCGCCGCAAGCAGATCCGCGACGTGCGACCCGATGAATCCCGCCCCACCCGTGACCAGAACCCGCATCGCGGCACCGTAGCCCCCGCGGCGGGCCGGCACCGGGCGCGCCCGGACAGGTCGGCGGGAGCTCAGCCGTCGGGTGCGGTGCGGAGCGGGTCGAAGGCGGTGACCCGCGGCGGGACCCCGTCGTAGGGCTCGATCGGGACCAGGCAGGTGTGGGTGCTCGGGCCCTGCGCGAGCCCCGACGTGCCGACGTGGCGGGTCAGGACGTTCGCGTTGCCGTGTCCCGTACGGGCAGCCCGCTGATCCGCGCCGCCCACCCGGGGGTCTTGGGCACGCCGTCGGTGCGGCCGAGCAGGTGGGCGTCGAACCGGTCCCGGCCGACGGTGCACGGCTGCAGGAAGTCGGCGTCGTGCATGCCCGCGGCGACCTGCTCGTGGACGAGTACCAGCATGATCGCGACGTCGATGCCCGGCCGGGCGGGCAGCCGGTGGCGCCGAGTGCGTCGTCGACGTCGGAGTGCAGGGGGAGATCGATGCGAACTCCGCGCCCTGCCCGCGGGCCCGTCCCTGCTCGCGCAGGTTGGTGTGGCGGCCGATACCGCCGGGGTCGACCTGGGTGTTCCGGGCCGGCGGGCGTCGGTGTCACGTCCGGTCCGGCGACGGGGCCCCGAGGTGACGGAGCAGGTTCGCGGTGAACCGGTCACCGGTCCGCTGCAGCGTGGCGTTCATGCCGGCGACGACGGCAGGGGCGGTGACGCGGGCGAGCGGCAGCTCGACGCGCAACGTCAGGCTGATCCCGAGCCGGGTACCACCCGGTGCGTCGTCGAGGGAGTACCAGCCGTCGGCGCCGGTGCGTTCGACCGTGCCGGGCGGCGGGCTGTGGGCGTAGCCGATCCGGCGTCGAGGGTCGAAGGCCATCTTCTCGGTGAACGACGGGCTGATCCCGACGCCCAGCACCGACACGCCGGACATGTGCCAGCGCCACACGTCGCCGTCGGCGTCGATGCGCCGCAGCAGGGGTGTCAGGCGGGCGAGCAGGCCGGGGTCGGTGAGGGTGTCCCAGATGGCGTCGCGGTCGGCGGCGACGACGATCTCCGACGCCCGGGTGGTCGAGAAGGTGTGCATCCGGGCGGGTTCCCCGATCCACGGCCGTCCACGCCGGCTGCGGCGGCGCTGCGCCGGGCCGGGTTCCTGGCGGGACGGGCCGGCGGTCGCGTCGACGCGCAGGCCCAGCGCGTGCCGGGCGGGAGCGAGCCTCGCGTCACCCGGACGTGTGACGGCGCACCGGTGTCGCCGCGGACCGCAGGCTGATGGACTGCACCGCGTGGAACGTCGTCGTCGCCCGTGTGACCGGTTCGTACCGTGACCCGACGGGTGGTCCCGGCCGCGGCGCCCGCACGGGCCCAGTGGGAGGGCAGGCAGGCGCGGGTCGTGGCGTGGCGGCTCGGCTACCTCACCCTCGCCCTCGCCCCGCTCGCGCTCTGCCTGATCGACCTCGACCCCGGCCGCGGGTTCTGGGTCAACCTGTCGGTCGCGGCAGGGTTCGTGGCCCTGTCGTTGCTCGGGCTGCAGTTCCTGCTGGCCGCCCGCTGGCCGCGGGCGACGACACCGTTCGGCGCCGATGTGCTGTTGCAGTTCCATCGGCAGGTCACGGTGCTGATCGTGGTGCTGGCGCTCGGGCACCCGACCGTGCTGTTCGTGTGGGACAGCCGCTTCCTCGGCCTGCTCGACGTCGTCTCCGCCCCGATGCGTGCGAAGCTGGCGGTGCTGTCGGTGGTCGCCCTGCTCGTGCTGGTTGCGACGTCGATCTGGCGGACCACTCTGCGCCTGAGCTACCCGGCCTGGCAGACGCTGCACGCCGGCCTCGCGCTCGTGGTCGCGGGCGCCGCGCTCGCACACGTGATCATGATCGGCTACTACGTCGACCAGCGCTGGGAGCAGGTGCTCTGGATCGCCTACACCGCCGCGTTCGTCTGGGTCGGGGTGTACGTGCGCGTCGTGAAGCCGATCGGACGGTACCGGCGCCGGTTCCGGGTCGTCGCGGTGACCGCCGAGGGCGGCGGCAGCCACGGCCTCGAGCTCGAACCCGTGACGCCGGCGGCGGCCCGCGCGTTCGCGCCCGGCCAGTTCGCCTGGATCATGGTCGGCCGCTCACCGTTCGCGCTGACCTACCACCCGTTCTCCTACGCCTCCAGCGCCGAGCACCCCGAGCGCGTGCGGTTCGTCATCCGGGGCATCGGGCCGTTCACCGCCGGCATCGGCGACGTCCGCGCCGGGGCGGACGTCTACGTCGACGGTCCGTGGGGGCACTTCAGCCCCGATCGCGTCGACGCGTCGGCGTGGGTGCTGATCGCCGGCGGCGTCGGGATCACCCCGATGCTCTCGATCCTGCTGACGCGCCGCGACCGCGGCGACCACCGGCCCGTGTGGCTGTTCCAGGCGGCCCGCGACGAGGAGTCGCTCGTCGCGCAGGACCTGCTCGCCGAGCTCGCCGCCGACCCGGGCGTGACCGTCGTGCCGATCCTCAGCCGCCCGGCGGCGACATGGACGGGTGAGCGCGGCCGTGTCGATCCCGACCACCTGCGTCGATACCTCCCCGCCGACCTCGGCGAGGTGCACGCCTTCGTGTGCGGCCCGCCCGGCATGACCGACGCCGCCTGCGCCGCAGCCCAGGCGGCAGGCATCGCGCCGCGCGCCGTCCACAGTGAGAGGTTCTCGATGGTATGAGCAGCCACCGTGAGCTCCGCACCAGCCGCGCGGTCGTCGTCTTCGGTCTCGTGGTGCTGCTCGCCTGCATCGGGTGGGCGATCCTGGTGCAGGACGTGCGGCCCGACGCCTGCCAGGTCCAGCCGCCCCCGCCGAACGCGCAGTACCTGCACTGCTGACGCCGCCGCGATCGCTCTGTGTGGTCGGGGCGGTGACGTCGGCAGGGTCGCGGAGGCCGACGAGCCCTGGTCCCACACCATGATCGTCCGGAGTGGGCGGGGCGTTCGGCAACCGCTGACGGCGCGGCGCCGGAGTGGCACGCGACTCATTGCACTCAGTGCAGCGAGATTCCTACTCTCGATCGGGTGACGACCGAGACGCCCACCGTGCGTGACGTGCAGAAGGCGCGCACCCGCCGGGCACTGATCGACGCGGCGCTGTCGCTGACCGGTGAGCGAGGCCGCCACGGGCTGACCGTCGATGCGGTCGCCGAGCGGGCCGGGGTCTCACGCCGCACCGTCTTCAACCACTTCGCGACGCTCGACGAGATCGTGCTCGCCGCCTGCACCGAGATGCTCGACGTCCTCGTCGACGGGTTCGTCGAGGCCGCGGCCGCCGCCCCGCCCGGGCAACCGGGCCTCGCCGCGGTCGTCGATGACGTCGTCCGCGCCGTGCACGCCACCGACCTCGTCGGGCCGATGGCCTGTCTGACCCACGTCGTCGGCGCCCGCGCCGGGCAGGACGCCCGCGTCGAGGTGATCGTCGAGGCCGCGTTCGGACGGTGCCGCCGGCACCTGCTCGGTGCCGTCGCCGACCGTTACCCCGACGTCGACCCGCTCGACGCGGAGCTCGTCCTCGGCTGCCTGCTCTCCGGCGTGCACGTCCTGCACGGGCACTGGTGGGACCGCACCGGCGCCGTCGACGACGACGCGTCCCGGCGGGAGTGGGACCGCCTCCTGCACCGACTGACCACCGCCCTTCGCACCGGCTTCGCCACCTGACCCTCGTACCGGGAGAGCTCCCTCGTCATGGCAGAACTGCTGTACCGCCTCGGCCACTTCGCGGCCCGCCGCCCGTGGCGGGTCGTGACCGCCTGGGCCGTCGCGCTGGTCGCGGCGGTCGTCGCCGTCCTCGTCACCGGGGTCTCGCTGACGGGAGCGACCTCGATCCCCGGCACCCCGACCGAACAGGTGTCCGACCGGCTCCAGGCCGAGCTGCCCGGCGCGGGCGGCGGCACGGGCCTGGTCGTCCTGCGCACCGCGGACGGAACGCCCTTCACCGCGGAGCAACGCGCCGCGGTGTCGGCGGCGCTGCAGCGCGTCGGCGGGATCGAGGGCGTCACCCAGGTCGTCGACCCGTTCGCGGTCGCCGCCACCAGGTCAGCCCAGGAACAGCAGCTCGCCGGCGGCCGCGCGCAGCTCGACCGGGCGACGGCCCAGCTCGACCAGGGACAGGCCCAGCTCGACGCCGCCCGTGCCGCCGGAGCCCCCGCCGCGGCACTCGCCGCGCAGCAGCAACAGCTCGACCAGGCCCGCGCGGGCCTGCAGGCCGGCGCCGCGCAGCTCACCGCGGGGCAGTCCCTCGCGGCCCTGGCGGCCGGCATCCGCACGGTCTCCCAGGACGGCTCCGCGGCCGTCGCCACCGTCGCGTTCGGGGCGTCGCAGACCGCGATCCCGACGGAGACCAAGGACGCCGTCGTCGCCGCCGTCCGCGACGCCGCGATCCCGGGCGTCGACGTCGACTTCTCCTCCGAGATCACCCAGAGCATCGACGGCATCGCCGGCCCGGCGGAGGTCGTCGGCGTGGCGATCGCCGCGATCGTGCTGCTGGTCATGCTCGGCACGCTCGTCGCGGCCGGGCTGCCCATCCTCACCGCGCTCGTCGGCGTCGGGGTCGGCGTCGCCGGGGCGATGGCGTTCTCCGGGATCGTCGAGATGACATCGGTGACCCCGATCCTGGGGCTCATGCTGGGGTTGGCCGTCGGTATCGACTACGCCCTGTTCGTCGTGAACCGCCACCGCAGGCAGCTGCGCGCGGGAGTCCCCCTGCGCGAGTCGATCGCGCTGGCCACCGGCACGTCCGGCAACGCCGTCGTGTTCGCAGGGTTCACCGTCGTGATCGCGCTCGTGGCGCTCACCATCACCGGCATCCCGTTCCTCGGGCTGATGGGCATCGTCGGCGCGGTCTGCGTCGCCGTCGCCGTGCTGGTCGCGGTGACGCTCACCCCGGCGCTGCTCTCGCTGATCGGGCCGCGGCTGTTGTCGCGCAGGGCCCGGGCGCAGCCTGCCACCCCGACGACCGCACAACGCTCCCCGATGTCGACGGCGACGGCCGTACTGCGCGCCGTCGGTGGGATCGCGCTGCTCGTGGTGATCGCCGTCCCCGCGCTGTCGATGCGCCTCGGCCTGCCGGACGGCTCCTCGGAACCGCGGGAGTCCACGCAGTACCAGGCCTACGCGACGGTCGCGGAGAAGTTCGGGCCGGGCGCCAACGGCCCGCTCGTCGTCGTCGCCGACCTGCCCCCGGACCTCGACGAGCAGGCGCGCACCGCGGCACAGGCACGCATCGCCGAGGAGATCGGCGGCGCCGGTCACGTCACGGCCGTCGCCCCGGTCGCCGTCGCGCCGAACGGGTCGTTCGCGTTGTTCCAGGTGCTGTCCACCGACGGGCCGACCAGCGAGGCGACCGAGCAGCTCGTCGACGAGCTGCGGTCGATGACCACCCCGTCCGCGCCGAACACGCCGCTGGGCGTTGCGGGATCGGCGTCGGGCAACATCGACATCTCCGCCAAACTGGCCGCGGCCCTGCCGATCTACCTGGCGGTCGTCGTCGGGCTGTCGTTGCTGGTCATGATCGTCGTGTTCCGGTCGATCCTGGTGCCGGTCACCGCCACCGCCGGTTTCGTCCTGTCCTACTTCGCGGCGATGGGTGCCGTCGTCGCGATCTACCAGTGGGGCTGGCTCGGTCCGGTGTTCGGCGTCCACGACCCGGGGCCGGTGCTGAACTTCCTGCCGACGCTGCTGGTCGGTGTCCTGTTCGGGCTGGCGATGGACTACCAGCTGTTCCTGGTCTCGGGCATGCGCGAGGCGTTCGTGCACGGCTCACCGGCGCGGCGTGCCGTCACCGAGGGCCTGCACGCAGGCCGTGCCGTCGTCACCGCCGCCGCGATCATCATGTTCTCGGTCTTCGGCGGGTTCGTGTTCTCCCACCTCGCGATGATCCGGCCGATGGGCTTCGGGCTGGCCTTCGGCGTGCTGTTCGACGCCTTCGTCGTCCGGATGCTCGTCATCCCCGCGCTGATGCACCTGGCAGGCGACGCCGCCTGGTGGCTGCCGAGGTGGCTCGACCGGCTCCTGCCGAACGTCGACGTCGAGGGGGCCTCGCTGGAACGCGACCACCCGACGCCGTCGGTGCCGGACGCGGCGACTCCGGCCAGGGCGCACTGAGCCGGTGCGTGGGCGACGACTCCGTCGTTCCGCGCGCCGGATCGTGGGACCGAGGTCAGTCGTGGGGGCGGACGCCACCGTAGGTCTGCCAGGTGGGGGAGATGAGCCAGCCCGCGTCGACGGGGATCGTCACGCCGGTGATCGCCGACGACTCGGGGCCGGCGAGGAAGGCGACGGCGCTGGCGATCTCCTCGGGTTCGATCATGCGGCCCATGGCGCTGGCCTCGGTGATCGCCGAGGCGTCGCGTTCTCCGGACTCGAGGAGCCGACGGACGAGCGGGGTCAGCGTGTAACCGGGTGCGACACCGTTGACCCGCACCCCGGCGCGGCCCCACTCGCCGGCGAGGTTCTCGGTCATGCGGATGACCGCGGCCTTACCGATGCCGTAGGAGTGCAGCGGCGTCGAGCGCAGCCCGGTGATGGACGAGATGGTGACGACGGTGCCCCTGCGCCGCGCCACCATGGCCCGGCCGAACCCGACCGCGGCCGACCAGGTGCCGCGCACGTCGACGCGCATGACCTCGTCCCAGGTCTCGGTGGCGAGCTCCTCGGCGGGGACGGGCAGGTGGGTGATGCCGGCTGCGGTGACGACGATCGAGACGGCCCCGACCTCCTGCTCGACGCGGTCCGCGGTCGCGCGCACGGCATCGTCGTCGGTGACGTCGAGGGTGAGGGTGACGTGGTCGGCGCCCTTGAGGGTGCCGACGGCCTCCTGCAGCGCCGACTCGTTGATGTCGGTGAGCACGACGCGGGCCCCGCGTTCGGCGAGCAGCTGGGCACACGCGAGGCCGATACCGCTCGCGCCGCCGGTCACCACCGCGATCTCACCGTCGAGTGTCACGTCGTCCTCCTGGCCGTTGGTGAGGACCGGTCGCTGTCGACCGACCGGTCGGTTGAGCCGATGCTCGCAGGGGGCCGGGCCGGGGTCAATCACTCCGGACCGGCCGGCAGGCACGGATGGATGTAGGCGAACACGTGGTTGCCTACCGCTGAACGGGTTTTCACCGATACCAGGTCGGACCACGCCACCGTTGACACTCTCCACGATCGCAGCCACGCTGACGGTGGCGATAAGCAACCCGTCGTTTGCCAACGAGGTGGGTGGCTCGCCGCCGGTCGTCACATCGTCGTGGGACAGGAGTGGACGTGAACAGGTTCGAGGGCAAGGTCGCGGTCGTCACCGGCGGGGTGCAGGGGATCGGGCGTGGCGTCGCACTGCGGCTCGCCTCCGAGGGCGCCGCCGTCGTGGTGGGCGACCTCCAGGAGGACGACTCCACCGCCGCGCAGATCGTCGCCGACGGTGGCCGCGCCACCCACGTCGTGATGGACGTCCGCAAGCCGGGCGACTGGAAGCGGCTCGTCGACGAGGCCGTGGGCGGATTCGGCACGATCGACGTGCTGGGCAACATCGCGGGCGTCGTCAACTCCGTCGGCCCGGACAACGTCGTCGACCTGGACGAGACCGGCTGGAACCTGGTCATCGACACCGACCTCAAGGGCGTCTGGCTGGGCATGCAGGCAGTGATCCCGCGGATGCTGGACAACGGCGGCGGGGCGATCGTCAACATCGGGTCGATGGCCGCGCTGAAGGGACTGGAGAACCTGGCGGCCTACTCCGCGGCGAAGGGCGGCGTCGTCAGCCTGACCCAGCAGGTCGCGATGGAGTACAGCCCGCGCGGCATCCGGGTCAACTGCATCTGCCCGGGCACGATCGACACCCCGATACTTGCCGGGATCACCGAGAGCATGCGGGAGAACTTCGTCTCCGCCCACCTGATCCCGCGCCTGGGCACCGCGCAGGACATCGCCGCGGCCGCCGCGTTCCTGCTGTCGGACGACGCGAGCTTCTGCACCGGTGAGATCCTCCCCGTCGACGGCGGCTGGAACACCAAGGGCAGCGCCGGCTGACGGCACCGCCCGCGGTCAGCCGGGACCGGCGTCCACCCTGTCGGCGACGACGTCCGCGGCGACGTCGCGCAGCTTGCGGTTCGTGTGCTGGCTGGCCTCCCGCAACGCGGTGAAGGCAGCGTCCCGGGACCACCCGTGCCGGGCCATCAGCATCCCGATCGCGGCACCGATCGTGCGGCTCGTGGCGAGCGCGTCGGACAGCTGGTCGGCACGGGCCCGGGTCGCGACGGCGAACAGCGCGAGACGGGCCGCTGCGGCGGCAGTGGCCACCAGGTCCGGGTCCGGGCCGGGAACTCCCAGGTAGATGTTGAGACTGCCCGGGGAACCGTCGCGCAGCGGGTGGCTCCGCACCCCGCCGATCCCGGCCTCGGCCGTCATCCGGCGGCGGAACGCGGGCCAGCGCTCGTCGTCGGAACCGCCGGTCAGGTCGACGACGACCATCTCGTCGTGGGCGAGCGCGTGCAGGCACGGGCCCGCGCCGCTCTCGTACTGGATGCGGTCGGCGCGCGCGGCGAGGGCATCGCTGCTCGCCACGGTGACGGGGCGGTGGGCCGGGCCCCGCGTCACGCTCACCGAGGCCACGCCGGGGACGTGGTCGCGGAGCAGGCCCAGCACCGCGGTCTCGGACCGGGCCCGGTCGAGCGGGTCGGGTGCCGCGAGCAGGATAGCGAGGTCGAGGAGGTGTGCGGCGAGGTCGGCCGCGGTGGTCGAGGTCATCGATGGTCGCCGTTCGGGTACACGTCGACCGGCCGGCCGAGCGAGACGATCGGCAGCCGGTTGTCGCGGACACAGGGCGACGGTGGCGGGGGCGCAGGGGCCCGTAGCCGAAAATTGTAGGCACGTGCGGGGGAGCGCGCACGGACAGCGACGCGTGCATGCCCGGCCGACCTACGGGGCACTCCGGTCCGTCAGAGGTGCCGGGGTGAGCCCCGGCGACCGCCGTCGCGACACCGTCAGGAGACCTCGTACCGATGCCGAACATCGACGTCGACCAGCTCGCTGCGAGCCTGCGTGGCCTCCAGCCGGCCGACGACGCGGACCTCTCGGGCGCGCTCGACGCCGTCGTCACCGCCTGCGTCGACCTGTTCGCCGTCACCGGCGCCGGCCTGATGGTCGCCGACGAACAGGACTCTCTTCGCTACGCCGCGGCGACCGACGGCCCGGGCCGCGTCCTGGAGAAGGTCCAGACCGAGACGGGGCAGGGCCCGTGCATCGACACGTTCGTCAACGGTGAACCGGTCGGCACCGACGACCTCACCTGCGAGGACCGGTGGCCCGAGAGCCGCGGTGTGCTCGTCGACCACGGGGTGCACGCGGTGCTGGGCGTGCCGGTCCGGCTCGGCGGCGTCACGGTCGGCTCCCTCGACGTCTACCTCGACCGCCCGCATCGCTGGGACGACTCCGAACGGTCCGCCCTCACCCGCTACTCCGACGTGCTGGAGACGACGCTGCGGTCGCTGCTGGTGGCGCGGCACTCCGACGAGCTCGCCCGCCAGCTCCAGTACGCGTTGGACTACCGCGTCCTCATCGAACGCGCCGTCGGGTACCTGATGGCGGCCAGGCGGGTCGACGCGGTGACGGCGTTCGACCTGTTGCGCCGCGCGTCGCGCAACCGCAGGCGCAAGGTCGCCGACGTCGCGAAGGACCTGCTCGACACCGGCAGCCTGCCCCCGACGTGATCGGCGCGGGCGGGCGCCACCTGCCCGGCGACGGCCGGGACCGCACGCGATCATCCGCTCGCGACGCCGGTCCGCGCCCACCGGTCCGTCACCGGGTCGTGGCTGACCAGCCCGGCCGCCGCGAACGCCTCCAGCCAGCCCGTCATCGGCCACCGGCCCCACCGCCGGCGGAACAACGCGCCGTTGCGCAGGATGTCGTCGAGGTGCTCGACCGGTGGGTCGCTCACCGGGTGGTGTTGGTGATAGGCCGTGGCGCCGCCGACCCAGCGCAGCCCGACGCCGGCCGCGCGAGCCTGCTGCCCGAAGTCGGTGTCCTCGGCGCCGTAGCCCCGGTAGCCCTCGTGGAACCCGCCGAGCACCGACCACAGGGGTGTGGTCAGCGCGAACGACAACGACCAGAACAGGTCGTGGCCGTCCGAGTCGAGGTGGGTGCCGTCGGCGGGGGCAGGCCGGGCGGGATGCGGTTGCGCGCTCGTCGTGAGCGCATCGGCCCGGTAGCCGCCGGAGGGTCGCGGCGGCAGGTAGGCGACGGGGCCGCAGAGCAGGCGGTCCCGCGCACCGGACGCGGCCTCGCGGTAGCGCCGGAACAGCCCGGGGCCGGGGATGCAGTCGACATCGAGGAAGACGAGCAGATCGGCGCCACGGACGATCGCGGTGTCCGCGCCGACGTTGCGGGCGTGCGCGATCGGCAGCCCGTCGCCGCTGCCCCCGGCCGCGACGGAGGAGGCCACCGGCACGGTGCAGACGTCGGGCCCGTCGCCGACGATCGGCGCGACGGCCGGATCGTCGACGGCGACGACGATGCGGGTGGCGGGTGGTTCGTCGACATCGGCGAGGCCCTCCTGGTGACGACGCAGGTGCTCGTGGCGCCCGTGGACCACGGTGATCAGCGTGACGTGCACGGCGACTCGTCCCCGGTCAGCTCGTGGATCAGGTCCGCCGCAGCGGCGGTCGCACCACCGGGGCACCAGAGCTGCCAGCGGCTGCCGTCGTCGGCGGTGGCGTCGTCGAGCAGCGACGGCCAGGCGGCCGGGTCCGGCCAGTGTGGACAGACCGTGGCGAGCCCGGCCCGCGCGAGCGCCGCAGCCGCAGCGAACTGTTCGTCGTGAGGTCGGCGCTGGGGGACGACGATCGCGGGCCTGCGGGCCGCGGCGACCTCGGCGAGCGCGTTCTGGCCGGCGTGGGTGACGACGACGTCGGCGGCACGCAGCAGCGTCCACGGGTCGGCGACCCACACGTCGCTGCCGCCGAGGACCGTCCAGTCCCAGCCCGGTGTGGCGCGCGCGGCCGCGGCCAGTTCGGCGTCGGCGACGTCGCGTCCGCCGGCCCCGAGCAGCACGACGACGCTGCGTCGCCGGGGTCGACCCGCCCCGGCCTGGTCCGCGCCGACGGCCGGGTCCCCGCTGCCGATCCGGTCGTCGTAGCGGGACAGGGCGCCGACGAACCGTGCCTTCGCCGTCCACGCCGAGGGCCACGGCGGGTCGAGAACCTCGCGCGGCCAGCACGCGAGCAGCGCGTCGGCGACGTCGTAGCCGAGCCGGTGGGCCCGGTCGGTGCGGTCACCGGGCATCGCGACGACCAGCACCGGCACACCCATGAGCCGGCACAGCAGCGCCACCTCGACCGACACGTCGACGACGACCAGGCGCGGCGCGGCTCGTTCGACCCACGCCGCGATCGTGGCCATCCGCCCGCGCAGCCCCGGGTCGTGGCGGGGCACCCAGTGCAACGCCCCGCCCGCGGTCGGGTCCTGCGGCGGCAGACCCTCGTCGTCGCGGGGGAGCGCCACCCAGCCGAGCCGGGTCGCCGGCGCGTCGGCAGGCCGGGGCAGGCTGGTCAGCACGGTGGCGGGGCCGCCGTGGGTCCCGAGGATCCCGAGCGCCCGGGTGAGGTGGCCCCGGCCCTGGTGGTGCACGTAGTAGCCGATCACGCCGCGACCCGGGAGTAGAGCGCCACGTAGTCGTCGACCATGCGACGGTGGCTCCAGCACCGCTCGGCCCGTCGCCGGGCGGCGGTGCGCGGCAGCGCCTCCACGGTCGGCACGACCGCGGCCAGGGCAGCGACGTCGCCCGCGGGCACGAGCCGTGCGCACGAGTCGTCGACGATCTCCGGCAGCGCGCCCACGGCGAACCCGGCGACGGGCGTGCCGCACGCCAGCGCCTCCGCGACGACCAGCCCGTACGGCTCCTCCCACGACGGCGTCACGAGCATCGCCGAGGCCTCTGCCACCAGCCGGGTGAGCTCGGAGTGGGACAGGTGACCCACGTGGCGGACGTCCCCGCCGATCAGCGGGGCGACCGTCGTGTCGAAGTACGTGCGGTCGCTGACCGGACCCGCGAGCAACAGCGCCCGGCCCGCCGTGCGGGCGGCGAGGATCGCCAGGTGGGGGCCCTTCTCGGGGACCATCCGGCCCGCCCACACGAGCGGTCCGCCACCCGGGCCGGGCGTGCGCGTCGTGACGTCGACGCCGTTGTGGATCACGGTGATCCCGTCTGCGACGTGGCGCCACGCCCCGGCGGTGTGGCCACTGACGGCCGTCAGCGTCCCGTGCCGGCCGGCCGCGGCGATGATCGCGGACTCGAGCCATGGTGTCGGTGGGGTGTGCAGGGTCGTGACCAGTGGGACGGCGAGCGTCCGCGCCATCACCACCGGGAGGTGGTGGAGGCTGTTGTTGTGCACGACGTCGAACTCGTGCCCGTGGGCCAGGCGCAGCATGAGGTCCAGGTAGGCGTGGTGCTCGGCCATGAACCGGGCCGCGGGCATCGAGACGTCGGTGCGGGCGGCAGCACTGAACGAGAGCGCCCGCATCTCCTCGACGCGGGCGCCGGGCACCGGGTCCGAGCCGGGCGCGGCGAACACCGTGACGTGGTGCCCGCGGCTCGTCAGCCCCCGGGCCAGCAGCGCGGTGTGCGCCTCCAGACCACCGGCGAAGGGCTCGGCGAGCGGATGGTTCGACGAGGCGATGAGCGCGATCCGTAACGGGGTCATCCGCGTGCCCGTTCGAGCGCGCGGGCGTAGACGCGGTCGTGGGCGCGCGCGAGCGCGGTCCGCTCGGTGGTGCGCCGGGCCCGCCCAGGACGGGCCGGCGGCGCGGTGCGGGCTGCCGCCCCGATCGCGTCGGCCAGCGAGCCCGGGTCGAGGCCGTCCTGCTCGTTGTTGCGGTAGGTCAGGCACGGGCGCTGCTCGCGGTAGAAGCCGCAGTCCGGCGCGACGACGGCCGTCCCCAGGTCGTGGCAGGCCTCCAACCAGCCGGAATGGGTTCCGAAGCGGTACGGCAGCACCGATACGTCGATCTCGTCGCGCAGGTGGGTCCACAGCTCGGCGTCGGAGAGGAAGCCGTGCACCGAGAGCGTCAGGAGTCCGCGCCGCTCGGCCTCCCGCAGCCGGTTCGCGAGCGCGGGGTCGTGGTGCTCACCCGCGGGGTCCATGACGTCGGTGTGGACGTCGACGCGCAGGACCACGTCGTCCAGCCCCGCGACCGCTACCGCTGCCGTCTCCACCACGGGGAGCGGATCCATGTTGGCGCGCAGGCTCTTGAGGGTGATCCCGACGACGACGCCGTCGTGTGGGGCCCGAGGTGTGTCGATCGACGGGAGGTCCACCACGTGCGGGTGCGGCAGTACGAGCGCGTCGCGACCCCAGCGGCGGGCGATCTCGTCGGCCGCACCGTGGGTCAGCGTGACGATCTCGTCGGCGGCAGGGATCAGGACGTCGAGATGGCGGTCGTGCTCGTCGCGACGGGCGTGGTGCGGGTTGCGGAGATCGTGGACGGTCTGCACCAGAGGTGTCCCGGTCGCCTGCAAGGTGCGGACCAGCGCGTCGAGTTCCTCGACCGGTTGCGCGTCGAATCCGAAGTGGAGGTGGTACACGTCGAAGCAGCGGTGGTTCGCGGCGACCCATTCGGGATCGAGCATCACCGGGGGCCACCAGACGGACTGGTCGCTCGGCGCGGGACAGGGACGCGGATCGGGGAGCCGGCGCACCCGGTCGCGATCCACCGGGTCGGACAGGTGCCGGACGTAGACGTGACCCTCCGGCACGGACGCGACGGTGACGACATCGTGGCGCGCCGTCTGGGCGACGACGGGGTTGCTCATGGCGTCCCGGCCGTGTCGCTGCGCCGCCGGGCAGTGGTGGGGGTCGGTGTCACGGCGCAGGCGATACCCAGGCCGGCCCGGCGGAAACCGCCGGGTCCGGTTCCGTCGACGCGGCGCACATCGGGGCGGGCGTCGGGGGTTGGACCCGGCCGCAACGGGCTACGCACCCCGATGGGTCCGTCCGTCCCGGACCGGCCCACATGTTGTCACCACCACCCAGGCTGGAGCCCACCACCATGTCCACCGATGCGATCGTGCTGCTCAAGGACGACCACAAGAACATCCGCACACTGTTCCGCGACTTCGAGAACGCCGGCGAGAACGCCGAGAAGACCAAGGGCCGGATCGTCGAGTCGATCCTCGAGGCGCTCACCGTGCACACCTACATCGAGAACGAGGTCATGTACCCCGAGGTCCGCGAGCGCGTGCCCGCGCTCGAGGACGACGTGCTCGAGTCGTACGAGGAGCACCACGTCGCGGATGTGCTGTGCGCGGAGCTGTCGGCCATGCGCCCCGGCGACGAGCGCTTCGACGCCAAGACCGCCGTCCTGATCGAGAACGTCTCACACCACATCGAGGAGGAGGAGAAGGAGTGGTTCCCGCAGGTGCGGGAGGCGCTGGGCCGCAAGGAGCTGCAGGAGATCGGGGAACGCATGACCGCGGCCCGGGAGAAGGCCCCGCGCCGGCCGGAGCAGCCCAGCGCGCTCAAGAAGACCGTCGACGCGGTCCTGTCCTGACCGGGCCGTCCCGCGGCTGATCGTCGCCGCCCGACACACCCGGACACCCGCGGATGCTTCATCGCGTCCGGTACGGGAACCCCTCACCAGACGGAGGTGACCGATGGTCACGCAGCTGCAGTTGCGGGTCGATGCACAGCCGGCCGAGCTCGGCCTCGTCCGGCGCGCGGTCCAGACGTGGCTCGCGGCACAGGAGTGGCCCGTCTCGGCGGCGGACGCACTGGTGTTCGCGGTCGTGGAGGCGTTCGGCAACAGCGTCGAGCACGCCTACAGCGGGTTCGACGAGGGCCGGGTGACGATCGATGTCGCGGTGGAGTCGACCGCACCCGGGCGACGGCGGGCAACGGCTGTCGTCGCCGACGCCGGGCGCTGGCGGGACCAGGGCGCCCGACCCGGAGGTCGCGGAAACGGGCTCGCGCTGATCCGCTCGATCGCGCTGGGGATGTCGGTGGCGACGGACGCGGCGGGGACCCGGGTGACCGTGTGGACCGACGACGAGGAGCTGTTGCCGCCCGCATAGTTCTCGCAGGTGGGAGTGCGAGTTTCGCGGTATGGGGTTGGCACCCGGCGCGGCGGGTACTCGCCGGTATCGCGGCCCGGAGTCGAGGGGCCGCCGTGCGAGACCGACCGGCCGCCCCGCGCGCCGGCCCCATCGAGGTACAGACAGCTGCCTCCCGTTGGCGATCCGCGAGGAGGGCCCTGTGCTGAATGCTGCCAGGCCGAAGGTCGACATCCCGACACCCCGGGCCGAGCCCGTCACGCTGGACCCGACACCATCGGACCCGACACCATCGGACCCGACACCATCGGACCCGACACCATCGGACCCGACCCGCGCCGAGCCGATCCCTGCCGAACCCGCGCCGGTCGACCAGGGGTCGTCGAACCTGGGCCCGAGCGAGTACGCGGACCGGATGCCGTTGCTGCGCCGCTACGCCGGGCTGCCCGACGACCATCCCGAGCGCGACGGAATCCGCTCGGAGCTGGTGCTGGCATTCCTGCCGGTCGTCGAGCACCTCGCCCGCCGGCACGGAAACGGGTACCGGGTCGCGAGCTACGACGACCTCGTCCAGACCGGCACCGTCGGCCTGATCACCGCGATCGACCGCTGGGACCCGGAGCGGGCCAAGGGCGAGTTCCTCGGCTACCTCATCCCGTGCGTGCGCGGGGAGATCCTGCGCTACTTCCGCGACCGGACCTGGTCGATGCGGGTCCCGCGCCGGCTCAAGGACCTCGGCGTCTCGATCGCCAAGGCGACCGGACCGCTGACCCAGAAGCTCGGCCGCGCACCCCGGCCCAGCGAGCTTGCCGCGCACCTCGACGTCGACCGCGAGGAGATCATCGACGCGCTGGCCGCGACCGCCGACCGGCACTCGGCGCCGCTGTACCCGGTCGACGACGACGGTTCCGGCGAGGAGCGGATCGGCTCCGTCGAGAGGGCCTACGAGCGGGTGGAGTACGAGCTCGCGCTGCGGCCGCTGATCGACGAGCTGCCCGAGCGGGAGCGGCGCATCCTGCGGCTGCGGTTCTTCGAGGACCAGTCGCAGTCCCGGATCGCCGAGCAGGTGGGGGTCTCCCAGATGCACGTGTCGCGGCTGCTCGCGCGGACGTTGGCGACGCTGCGTGAGGGGCTCACCGCCGACACCCCGCCACCCGGCCGTGAGGCCGCGGTGGCCCGGGGCCGCTGAACGAGGGCCGCTGAACGAGTCCGGCCGTTTCAGTCCTCGGGGCCGACCGCCTCGGGCCGGTCGACGTCGGAGGAACGCGGAACGGCGTCGACCTGCTCCGGCTCCTGCCGTGGCGTGCGGGTGAGCACGGTCGGCACCGTGGTCGGTCGCTGACCGGCGGCTGGACCGGCGACGCGTGCGGCTGGGGCCGACACTGCTGCTCCGGCGCTGGGGCGGCTGCGCAGGACGGCCGACCACGTCGCGGCCGGGTGACCGACCTCCGGGGCGGCGGCCGACCGCACGGCGGTCACAGCGTCGCGTGACTCAGGTCACTCGGGATGGGCGATGCCCGTCGTACGGTCGACGTGACCGCGGACGGCCGTCCGGGGACGGAGCCGCGGACCTGCGGGAGGCGATCGGACATGCGGGCACTGGTGACGGGCGGGTTCGGGGTCAACGGCTCCTGGATCACCCGCCGGCTCGTCCAGCTCGGACACGAGGTGCTCGTGCTCGACGCCCACGACGACCGGACCCTGCTGCCCGACGTGGCCGACGACATCCGGGTCGCCGTCGCCGACGTGGCCGACGCCGACGCGGTCCGGGCCGAGGTCGACCGGTTCCGCCCGGAGCGCATCGTCCACGCGGCCGCGGTGATCGCCGCGGGTGCCGACCCCGTCGCCGCGGTGCGCGTCAACGTGTCCGGGACGGTCGCGGTGTGCGAGGCCGCCGCACGGGCAGGCGTCGGCCGCGTCGTATACATGAGCTCCCGGGCCGTCTACGGCGCACTGACCGGACCTCACGGCCACCCCGGTTACACGCCGATCACCGAGGACCATCCCCGTCGCCCCGTCGGCCTCTACGACGTCACCAAGCTGGCGTGCGAGGAGATCGGCGGCTGGTACGCACGCAGCCGCGGCCTCGAGTTCGTGTCGCTGCGCTTCTCGACGATCTTCGGCCCCGGCAAGCTGCAGCGGCACGGCGGGTTCGGCGTCTACAGCTCGATGATCGAGCTGCCCGCCGCGGGTGAGCCGGTCCACCTGGAGCAGGGTGGCGACGAACGCGACGACGTCGTCTACGTGGCCGACGTCGCCGACGCGGTCGTGGCGGCGGTGCTGACGCCGGGCCGACTCCCGCACGACGCCTACAACGTCGGCACCGGACGCGTCGTCGCGCTGGAGGACCTCGCCGAGGCCGTCCGCGACGCCGTGCCGGGCGCGACGATCCGGATCGGTCCCGGCCTGGACCCGATGCGGATGGACGCGAGCTACTACGGCGCGCTGAACAGCGCCCGAGCCCACGCCGACCTCGGCTGGACACCGCAGTTCACCCTGCCCGCGGCGGTCGAGCACTACCTCATGACGCTCGACCGGCTGGAGCTCCTGCCCGCCCGGTCGGCCCCGTGGAACGGCGCCTGACCCCGGCGCTCGTCCACCGGCCCGACGACCCCACGAAGGGAACCCACGCATGCTGACACTCGTCGACTCCGGCGACGGAACCGTGGTGGGGCGGGTGGACGACGCCGACGTCGTTCTCGACGTCCACACGTCCGGGACCGGACCGACCCTGCTGCTCCTGCACGGTGTCGAGGGCCGCGAGGCCGACGCCGCGTTCGTCGACGCACTGGCCGAGCGGTTCACCGTCCTCGCGCCCAGCCACCCGGGGTTCGGCCTGTCGCCACGGCCCGACTGGTGCGACTCCGTCGAGGACCTCGCCCTGCTCTACCTCGAGTGGCTGGAGCGCCAGGACCTGCGCGACGTGGTCCTCGTCGGGTTGCAGTTCGGTGGCTGGATCGCGGCGGAGATGGCGGTGCGCGACCGGTCGCGGCTGGGTCGGCTCGTCCTGGTCGATCCCGTCGGGATCAAGGTCGGGGGCTGCGCGGACCGCGACATCGCCGACGTGTTCGCGATGCCCCGCACCGAGGTCGACGCCCGCAACCACGCCGACCCCGCACGCCACGGGCCCGGCGACCTCACCCGTGCCCCGCGCGAGCAGGTCCTGCACATCGCCCGCAACGAGGAGGCGCTCGCGCTCTACGGCTGGGAGCCCTACCTGCACAACCCGCGGTTGCGCCGGTGGTTGCCGCGGGTCCACGTGCCGACCCTCGTCGCCTGGGGCGCGCAGGACGGGATCGTCGACGTCGGCTACGGCCGCGCGTACGCCGCCGCGATCCCCGGGGCGAGGTTCGAGGTCGTCGACGGCGCCGGCCACCGCGCCCAGGTCGAGCGGCCCGACACCATCGCCAGGCTGGTCGCGGAGCACGCCGCCGTCCGCGCCGGCGCACACTGAGGGGACAGCCGATGCAGTACTGGCACTTCAGCGAGACCGCCTACCCGTACCTCCCGCCGGAGGGGACCTACGACTCCGTCCGGGTCACCCTGCCCAACGGCGTGGTCGACCCGGCGAAGGCGGCGGCTCTCTGGGACCGCTACCTCGACGAATGGCAGATCGCCGACGAGTGCGGCATCAATGTCATGATCAACGAGCACCACGCGACGGCCACCTGCATGGACCCCGCGGCGCCGGTGATCGCCGGGATCCTCGGCCGCATCACGACCGACGCCCGGATCCTCGTGCTCGGCAACCCGGTGGCCAACCGCAAGGACCCGGTCCGGGTCGCGGAGGAGATGGCCCTCGTCGACCTGCTCAGCCACGGCCGCCTCGAGGTCGGGTTCGTGCGGGGGGTCCCGTACGAGGTCTCCGCCGTCAACAGCCGGCCGGTCCAGATGAGCGAGCGGATGTGGGAGGCCATCGAGCTCATCCAGAAGGCATGGACGACCCACGACGGACCTTTCAACTGGGAGGGCCGGTTCTTCCAGCAGCGCCACGTCAACATCTGGCCGCGGCCCCACCAGCAGCCCGCCCCGCCGGTGTGGGTCACCGCGATGACGCCCGGCAGCGCCGCGCGCATCGCCGACAACGGCTTCGTCGTCGCCTCCTTCCTGACCGGCTACGAAGGCACCCGCAAGGTGTTCCAGGCCTACCGGGACCGCCTCGCCGACACGGGCCGGCCCGCTCCCGGCGACGACCGCTTCGCCTACGCCGCGCTCACCTACACCGGGCGCACCGACGAGGAAGGACTGGAGGGCGCCCGCAAGCTCATGTGGTATGTCAAGGCCAACAAGGTGCCCTTCGAGTTCGTCCAGCCGCCCGGCTACACGCCCTACTTCGTGCGCGCCGCCGGCCTCGCCGGTCAGAAGTCGGCGTACGACTTCTCCTCGCTGACCCTGGAGAACCTCATCGACGAGGGCATCGTCTTCGCCGGCAGCCCGGCGACGGTGCGCGGCCAGATCGAGAAGTTCCACGAGCGGGTCGGCGGCTTCGGCCACCTGCTGCTGATGGGACAGGCCGGGTTCCTCGAGCACGACGAGACCGTCCGTGGCATCCGGACGTTCGCAGATGAGGTCAAGCCCGCGATCGACGCCATGTTCAGCCCGCATGGCGCCGGCGTCTGAGCGGCAGGCGTCGCGACGGCGTCGTCCACGTCGACGGATCCGGACGCAGGTGCGGCAGGTGACCGGGTTCGGCCACGGTTAGGCTCGATGCCCGGCGCCCGGAGGGAGGCGGCATGCCCACGGTCCGCGGAGGTCCGCCCGCTGCGACGGTCACGGCCTGGGAGAGCAGCTACTTCGCCGCACTGTCGGCCGACTTCCGCGACGCGATGCTGTGCGACGCCTTCGTCGTCACCATCCCTGCGGGGCAACCGATCTACGAGGCCTTCGGCGTCCCCAAGCTCGCCCTGCTGCACCGGGGGCAGGCCCGGGTGAAGATGGTGTCGAAGGAGGGCCGGGCCGTCGCCGTCCGGTACGCCGGGGCGGGCCAGGTCATCGGCCTGCCCGCGGCGATCGCCCAGGGCGCACCCGTCGGCGCCGACGCCGTCACCGTCTGCGAGGCGTCGATGCTCAACGTCTCGACGCTGCGCCGGTTCGCGGTGGCCGACGCGACGGTGGCCTGGCTGCTCGCCCAGCAGGCCTGCCAGATCCTGTACGAGACGATGGACTTCCTGGGGGACAACCTGTTCGGCTCGGTCCAGCAACGGGTCAGCAGGCACCTGCTCGATCTCGCGTCGAACTCGCCTGACGGGCTCGTCGTCGAGGTCGAGCAGCAGGAGCTGGCCGACGCGATCGGGTCCGTCCGGGAGGTCGTGGCCCGCGCGCTGCGCAAGCTGCGGGAGGCGGGCCTCGTGGAGCGGCACCCGGCCGGGATCCGCATCGTCGACCCGAGCGGGCTGCACCTGCAGGCGTCGGGTCAGGCGCCCGCCCGCTGATCCGGATGCGCCGCAGCGGTGCCACCGGTTGCAGGGCACGCGTGGCCCGTCGACGATCGACGTCCGTCGTCGCCGATGCGCAACCGGAGGAGCAGCCGATGCCGAGAACGGATCCGAAGGTCGTCGCCGAGACCTACTTCGCCGCGTGGCAGGAGCGGGACTTCGACACCTTGCGGTCGATCCTCACCGACGACGCCACCTTCCGCGGCCCGCTCGGCACCGCCGACAGCGGCGACGAGTGCGTGGCCGGGCTGCGGGGCATGTCGGAGATCATGACCGAGGTCCGTGTCCTGAAGGTGTTCACGAACGGGCCCGATGTCGTGACCTGGTTCGACCTGCACACCGAGGACGCCCCACCCGCGCCGACGGCGAACTGGATGCACGTCGAGGACGGGCGCATCGCACGGATCCGGGTGACGTTCGATCCGCGCGCGATCATCGGAGGGTGAGCCGGACCGGGCGCCGCGGTCCGCCTGGCCGGCGTCGGCCCAGGTCGTCGGCGCCGTCTACGATCGAACCGGGGTGCAGCACGCTGCCTCGCCGTCGGCGAAGGGAGCACGGATGACCGTCGAGCACACCGGGGCTGGTACCGCGGTTCCGTCCGAGGTGATGGCGGTCCTGCACGTCAGGGCACCCGTCGACGTCGACCCACACTTGATCGCCGCAGAGCTGAGCCGTGCCGTCAGCGGGCATCGCAAGCACCGGATGACAGCGGAGATCGCGTTCGCGCGCGACGTGCTGACCCCGTCGCAGCGCGGCTCGTCACGGCCGCACGGGTTCGTCGCGATCCTGACCTTCGGTGACGGCGGACCGCCGCGCCGGCTCGACAGGCGTGTCCGCAAGATCGTCCGGCGGTCGTTGCACGACAGGTTCGGCACGGACATGTCCGCGCGGGTCCGGACGGAGCTGAGCACCGCGGAGGTCGCGGCCTTCTGGTGCACGCTGCGCGGAGTGCCACACCGCCCCGCCTGACCGGGCGTGAGCGGCGACGACGCCGGGTACGTCCGGTTCGTGACACGCGCACTCGTGGCGAACGACGACAGGATCGACTCGTCAGGGCTTGCCGTGCTGGCGGGGCCGCCCGCGATGCGGGCTGCGCCACGAGGGCGTCGAGCGGGTCGTGTCGAGCGGGTCGTGGTGAGCCGCGCCGACGAGCCGGTCGTCGCCGTCGGCGGTGAGCGCGTGCTCGTCGTGACCCCGCCGCCCGTGACCGCGCCGCCCGTGACCGCGGCCGATCCGCGCCGGTGACTCGCAGGCCGCGGGCATGACCGCTCGGCCGGCCGCGGGTGACGATTGATCCGGTGCGGACGGGGTAGTGCTGTGCTTGATCCGTCGGGTTCAGCCACGAAGCTCGGCCCGGTCGTCGCGCCGCCCCCGAGGCGGTGCTGAGGAGGTCCTGCTCCATGTCGGTGTCGCCGCCCGCGGTCTGCCCACGCCTGCTCGACCGCACCCCGCCGCCCGCCGCGTCGGGCCCGGCCGGTGACCCGCCGTCGGCCGTGCCGCAGCTGCGTGCCCTCCTGGCCGAGGGGACGGCCGATCTGCCGGCGCCGGGCAGCGGTGCGACGCCGGCGCGCTGGGCCGCCCTCGCCCGGTGGGGCCGGACCGATCTCTCGCTGGCGCGACTGGGCGAAGGACACGCCGATGCCGTCGCGATCCTCGCCGAGGCCGGTCGTGAGCCCGTGCCGGGAGCGACGTACGGGGTGTGGGCAGCCCGCTCCGGCGGCACCGGTGCGGTCCTCACCGGCGGACCCGGTTCGTGGCGGCTGCAGGGTCGCGTGCGGTTCTGCTCCGGCGCGCACGGACTCGACCGGGCGCTGGTCGTCGCGCTCACGGCCGACGGCGCCCGCGTCGCCGACGTGGCGCTCGACCGCGCCGGCGTCCACCGGGTCCCCGGTACGTGGGAGACGGTCGGGATGGCCCGCAGCGACAGCGTCGACGTCGAGCTCGACGACGTGCCCGTCGGCGACGACGCCCTGGTCGGCGGCCCGCGCTGGTATACCGCGCGCCCCGGTTTCTGGCACGGCGGCGCCGGCGTCGCGGCGGTCTGGCTGGGAGGTGCCGCGGGTGTGCTCGACGACCTGCGTACCGCCCTCCTGGAGACCGACCCCGACGAGCACCGGCTCGCCCTGTTCGCGGAGCTGCACGCGCACCTCGCGGCGTGCGACGCGCTGCTGTCGGCCACGGCGTCGGAGATCGACGACACACCCGCCGCCCCGCACCGCGACGCCGCCTGGACCGTCCGTGCCGCCGTCGAGCTCGCCTGCCGCCGGGTGCTCGACGTCGCGCCGCGACTCGCCGGGGTCGCCGCCCTCACCCGCGGCGGCCCACTCGCCGGGCGGCTCGCCGACCTCGGTGTCTACGTCCGTCAGCACCACGGGGAGCGCGACCTCGCCGCCCTCGGGGCCGCGGTACTCGCCACGGACGGTGACCGATGACCCTCACGGCTCCTCAGGTGTGGGCCGACGCCCTCGCCACGCACGACCTGCCGCCGATGGACGTCGCCGGAGCGGGACCCCTCGTCGTGGTCGCCGCTCACCCCGACGACGAGACCCTCGGCGCCGGCGGGTACGTCGCCGCGGTCCACTCGGCCGGTGCCGAGGTGCGGCTCGTCGTCGCCACCGACGGCGAGGCCGCCTACCCCGACCTCGACCCCGACGGGCGCGCCGCGCTGGGACGGGCCCGGCGCGAGGAGCTGCGCGACGCGCTGCGCACGCTGGGACTGGCCGATGTCGACGTGACCTGGCTCGGCCTGCCCGACTCCGGCCTCGCCGCCCACCACGACACCCTCGTCGACGCGCTGCGCCCGCTCCTCGACGGCGCGACGACGTGCCTGGCCCCGTGGTCGGACGACCCGCACCCCGACCACGCCGCCGTCGGGGCGGCCACGACCGCAGCGGCGCCGCTCACCACGCACTGCTGGGCGTTCCCGATCTGGGCGTGTGTCCGGGGGACTCCCGACGACGTCGCGCTGCCGTGGGACCGGGCGGCCCGCCACGACCTGGGCGCGACGGCCACGCAGGACAAGCGCGACGCCGTCGCCCGGTTCGCCACGCAGGTCGGCGCGCCGCCCGGTGGCGGAGCACCCGTCCTCCCGCCGGAGGTGCTGGCGCACTTCGACACCGGCGTCGAGCTCTTCCTGCGGTCACCACGTCGCACCGGTGCCCCCGCGTCGCGGTTCGCCGACCTCTACGCCACCGCCGATGGTGACCCCTGGTCGACCCGGACCAGCTGGTACGAGCGTCGCAAGCGCGCCGTGACGATGGCGTGCCTGCCCCGCGAGCACTACCGGCGGGCCGCCGAGCCGGGCTGCGGGACGGGTGAGCTGACCCGCGAGCTCGCCGGGCGCTGCGACACCCTCCACGCCTCGGACTTCGCACCCGCCGCCGTCGCGACGGCCGGCGCGGCGGTCGCGGCGTCGGGCCACGTCACCGTGTCGCAGGCCGCGCTGCCCACTGCTGCGGCCCTGCCCGACGGGCTCGACCTGGCCGTCCTGTCGGAGGTCCTCTACTACCTCTCGGCACCCGACCTGGACGCCACGATCGACCGGCTCGCCGACGCCGTCGACCCCGGCGGGGACGTCGTCGTCGTGCACTGGCGCGGCTGGCCCGCCGACGCCCCGCACGACACGCGCGCGGTCCGGGCGCGGTTCGACGCCGACGACCGGTTCGTCCCGCTCGTCGAGCACCTCGACGGCGAGTTCGCCCTGCACGTCCGCCGCCGCCGGTGACCGCCGAACACGTCCCACCGCGTCGCCACTCCGCCGTGGGCATCGACGCGGTGGCCGTGGTGGTCCCGGCCCACGACGAGGAGGCGCTGGTCGGGGGATGTCTCGAGGCACTGGACGAGGCGCTGGACGCAGCGGTACGGGAGGTCGCCGACCTGCGGATCGCGGTGTGTGTGGTCCTGGACCGGTGCAGCGACGCGACCCCGCGGGTCGTGCGCGACGCCGTCGGGCGGTGGCACCGGCCCGCGGTAGTGCGGACGGTCGTGACCACCGGTGACCGTACGGTCGGCGAGCTGCGCACCCTCGGGCTCGACGACGCGGTGCGCCGTCTCGGCGACGTCCCGCCCGGCCGGGTGTGGCTGCTCTCGACCGACGCCGACACCCGCGTCCCACCCACCTGGGTCCGGGACCACCTGAGGCACGCCGGCGCAGGCGCGGACGCGGTGGTGGGCATGGTCGACCTCGACGGGCTGACGTTGCTGCCCGACGACGTGCAGTGCCGCTACACAGACCTCGTCGACGCCGGGATCACGCCCGACGCGCACACGCACGCCTATGCCGCGAACCTGGGGGTACGGGCCGACGCGTTCCAGGCCGTCGGCGGGTTCCCCGTGGTCGCGGCGGGGGAGGAGCACGCGCTCCTCGCGGCGCTGCGCGGGGCGGGCCGGCGGATCGTGACGCCGGTGGGCCTGCGTGTCCGCACCAGCGCCCGCACACACGGTCGGGCGGCAGGCGGTCTCGCGGACCTGCTGCGCGATCTCGGCGCTCGTACCGCCGGCTGATCCGGGAGCGCACGCGAACGGGCGGGCACCGTGTCGGTGCCCGCCCGCCCGGGTCGTTCGGGAGTCAGGCCTGCTGGGCCGCTTCCCGCTCGGTGCCGGCGGAGGCGGTGCTCAGCCGACCGTCGGAGGTCTCCAGGTGCGCGCGGACGAACCACTGGTACTGCTCGAGGTCCCCGGACTGCGAGATCAGCATGTCCTGGGTGACCGGGTCGAGCTTCTCGGTCGCGTCGATGGCGGACCGGTGGTCGCCGACCACCCCGGTGTAGACGAGATCGAGTGCACCCAGGTGCGCGATCGCGTCGGCGCGGCCGATGGAGTAGTCGTCCCAGGTCCGCTGCTCGACGAGCGCGCCAGGCGTTCCGACGGGCGAGCCGCCGAGGGTGGCGATGCGTTCGGCGAGATCGTCGACCATCACCCGGACACCGTCGACCTGCGGGTCGAGCATGGTGTGCACGGCGATGAAGTTCGGTCCGGTCACGTTCCAGTGCACGTGCTTGAGGGTCAGCGCCAGGTCGTTCAGTGCGTCGAGCCTGCCCTGCAGGAGCGTGATCACCTCGCCGGCGGCGTCCTGGCCCAGGCCGGGAACGGTGTAGTGGACGCGGTCGGTGTGGGTCATGGGTCCTCTCTCTCGATGTGATCCGGCTCGTCGTGCCACCGGTACGGATGGAAGGTTCAGCGGGGTACCGCCGCCGTGGCCGCCTCAGCGGTCCGGCACGGAGGCGGCGTGCCCGCTGCACCGGGGGTCAAACGTGCCGGCGCCGACGACGCTCGGGTTCCGACGGGGCCGGGCCGGGTAGGCGGGGGGAATGGGACCACTGCGAGGAGACCCCGCCGCCGACGTCGTCACACCGAACGGCGCCGACCCCGACGCGATGCGCACGTCGGCCCTGGCGGTGGCGGCCCGGGCGGCGGCGCTGGGCCTCGCCACCGGTGCGCGCAGCACGACGGCGGCCGCCGCACTCGTGCTGTCCTCGATGCCGACGGACCGCTCACCGCTGCACCGGCTCGCGACGACTCCCGCCAGGCTCGCGGCGTCGGCGGCCGTGCTCGGTGAGCTCACGGCCGACAAGCTGCCGATCGCCCCACCTCGTACCCGGCCGACGGGGCTGATCCCGCGTCTGCTGCTGGCCCCCGCCGTCGCCGTCGCCGCCGACCACCGCGACGATGCCGGGCCCGACGCCTGGACGGCGGTGTACGCGCTGGTCGCCGGGGCCGCTGCGGCGGCGGCCGCGCTCGGGGGCGTGCGGATGCGGGCCGTGCTCGCGCGACGGCTGGGATCCGACGTGCCCGGAGCGCTCGCCGAGGACGCGCTGGCGTGCACGCTGGCGTGGGTGGGCAGCAGGCGGGCGCCCGGCCCACGCGCGACGCCCGGCACCTGAGCCGGGCATGCCGTCAGAGCGCGGCGCCGCGGAGTCGCGATCGGCGTCGCGGAAGATCCGGGTGCTGCGTTGCCCGGTCGTCAGGCCATCGGGTCGTCGACCGGCCGCCCGGCGGTGCCGGACACCCGCAGACCCGCCGGCGGCGTGGCGACGTGGTACGCCGACGATCCCGGGCCGCGCATCCACGGCCGGTCCGGCGCCCGCCGAGCGTGACGGGCACGCGCACGAGGTGCAGGATCACCCGGTGCACCCGGCCGACACGTACGGAAAGCGGCTGCGCCGGTTGCAGGCGCTGACCGACGCGGACCTGGCACGGCTCGGCGTCGACGAACTGCTCGACGTCGTGCTCGAACGGGTCCGCGACCTGCTGTCGGTCGACACCGGCGCGGTCCTGCTGCTCGACCCGTCGGGTGCGTACCTGGTCGCGACGGCGACACTCGGCCTCGAGGAGGAGACCCGCCAGGGCGTCCGTATCCCCGTCGGGCGGGGGTTCGCCGGGCGCATCGCGCAGGAACGGTCGCCGGTGACGATCGACGAGGTCGACCACGGCAACGTCCTCAACCCGATCCTGCGCGAGAAGGGGATCCGTTCCCTGCTCGGCGTGCCCCTGTGCGTGGGGGAGGACCTCATCGGCGTCCTGCACGTCGGGACGCTCGCGCCGCGGGTGTTCACCGACGACGACGCCGAGCTGCTGCAGCTGGCCGCCGACCGGATCGCGCCGGCCACGCGAGCACGGATGACCGTGGCCGAGAAGACGGCGGCGTCCGCGCTGCAACGCAGCCTGCTGCCGGGGCTGCTCCCCGACATCCCGGGGCTGGAGTTCGCGGCGCGCTACGTGCCCGGTGGCGGGGGCGACGTCGGCGGCGACTGGTACGACGTGTTCGACCTGCCGTCCGGTCGCCTGTGCGTGGTGGTCGGTGACGTCGTCGGCCGCGGCCTTCCCGCGTCGGTCGCCATGGGCAGGCTGCGCAGCGCCGTCCGCGCGTACGCGCTGGTCAGCGACGACCCCGCCGAGATCCTGCGGCGGCTCGACGAGCAGGTCCGTCACTTCGAGCGCGACGTCCTGGCGACGGTCCTGTGTGCGGTCGTCGAGCCCACCCAGCACACCGTGCGCATCTCCTCGGCCGGGCACCCCCCGCCGGTGTACGCGGCCCCGGGGCGGCGCAGCGAGCTCGTCGACGTGCCGACCGACCCACCCGTCGGGCTGCCGCGCCCGCGCACCCGGCGCTCGGTCACCGTCGACCTGCCCGTCGGCGGCGGGCTGGTCCTCTACACCGACGGCCTCGTCGAACGCCGCCACGAGCCGCTGGATGCCGGCCTCGACCGGTTGGCCGACGCCGTGTCCCCGGGGCCGGCCGAGGTGGTCTGCGCCGCGGTGATGGGCCGGATGATCGGCGGCGAGCTGGCCGTCGACGACGTCGCGCTGCTCGTCGTGATGCGCACGCCGGGGCCGCCCGACGGGTCGTTGCGGCTGGTCGAGCCGGCCGTGCCGCGGTCGCTGCGGGTGGTGCGCCACGCCGTCCGCACCTACCTGGGCGCCGCGGGTGCGAGTCCGGAGAACGTCGCGGACATCGTCCTGGCGGTGGGGGAGGCCGCGGCCAACGTGGTCGAGCATGCCTACGGGCCCGCGGGTGGCATGCTGGAGGTGGAACTGGACCGCGACGGGAACCGGCTCACGATCACCGTCGCCGACACCGGCTCGTGGCGCGACGCCCGTGGCGTCAACCGCGGCCGGGGGACGGCGATGATCCGGGAGCTGGTCGACGAGGTGCAGGTCCACCGGCACCCGACGGGCACTCGCGTCGTGCTGACGACGACGATCGGCGGCGAACGGGAGAGGGACCGATGACCGAGGCACTCGTGACCTCACGCGAGACGGGCGGCGGGCACGTCGAGATCACACTGTCGGGCGAGATCGACCTGCAGAACGCCGACACGACGGAACGCCGGGTCAACGACCTCGTCGCCAACACGACGGAGTCCGTGACCGTCGACCTCTCCGGTCTGGACTACCTCGACAGCGCCGGCCTGCGGCTGCTGTTCGCACTGGCCTCACGGCTGGAGCTGCTGCAGGTGCGGCTCGACCTGCGGGTACCGCCGGGGTCGGTGGTGCGCCGGGCGGTCGACCTGTCGGGGCTCGCCGAGGTCGTCACGATCGGCTGACGGCTGCTCCCGACGGCGCCGGCGCTCACCGCCCGACCGACTGCCAGAACCCGCACCGGTGCTCGGCGGCGATGTCGGCGGGCGCGCGCTGCAGCGTCGCACCCGCCGGGCCCCGTCGCGGGCCCAGCGGGTGGCGAGCATCTGGTCGGTTAGCCCGAAGTCGCCCGCGCCCTCCAGGCCGGGAGGGACAGGTGGCCGAAGACACCGAGCCGGGTGGTCGACCGTCACCCGCCCGATCGAGGCGAGGCGTGCTGGACGCCGCTCCCGGGGGACACGCTCGTGCGGCACGCGGCGAGGCGACGTACCGTCCGCCGCACAGGGCGGTTCCGGGGGACGCCACGGGGTAGGCGACCGGCGGAGGTGGTGCGTGATGGTGGTCGAGCTGACCGTGCCGACGACGCCCGGCCAGGTCTTCGCCGTTCTTGCCGACGGCTGGAGCTACCCGTTGTGGGTGGTGGGTGCGACGCACATGCGTGACGTCGACGACGGCTGGCCCGCCGTCGGGACCCGGCTGCACCACAGCGTCGGGGTGTGGCCGTTGCAGGCCCACGACACGACGGAGGTCGTCGACGTGCGCCCGGGGGAGATGCTGGAGCTGCGGGCCCGGCTGTGGCCGACGGGTTCGGCCCGGATCGTGCTGGCCCTGCACGCGGACAGCGCCGGGACGCGCGTCGAGATGGACGAGTTCGCCGACTCCGGGCCCGCCACCCTGGTGCCGCGGGTGGTGCAGGACATGGTGATCGCGCCGCGCAACCGGGAGTCGCTGGCCCGCCTGGCGGCCATCGCGACCCGGCGGGGCGGGCGGTGAGCGACTCCGAGGTCGACGCGGTCGTCGTCGGTGGCGGGCACAACGGTCTCGTCGCCGCGAACCTGCTCGCCGACGCCGGGTGGGAGGTGCTGGTGTGCGAGGCGGCCGACGCGCCCGGCGGTGCGGTGCGCAGCGCCGAGATCACCGCACCTGGGTTCACCAGCGACCTGTTCAGCGCCTTCTACCCGCTGGGCGCGGCGTCGCCGGTGCTGCGCGAGCTCGACCTGGCGGCCCACGGCCTGCGCTGGCGCCACGCCCCGGCAGTGCTGGCGCACGTCACCCCCGACGATCGCTGCGCCGTGCTGTCGCGCGACCTCGACGTCACCGCCGCCGGGCTCGACGCCTGGGCACCGGGCGACGGTGACGCGTGGCGCGAGCTCGCCGCACAGTGGCAGCGCATCAGGGATCCGTTGCTGGAAACCGTGCTGCGGCCCTTCCCCCCGGTGCGTTCCGCGCCGCGGCTGCTGCGCGCCCTGGGCACCGCCGACGCGCTGCGGTTCGCGCGGATGCTCGTGGAGCCCGTCGCCCGGTTCACCCGCGAGCACTTCACCGGAGACGGCGCCGCGCTGCTGCTGGCGGGCAACGCCCTGCACACCGACCTCGGGCCCGACGCCGCGGGCAGCGCCGTGTTCGGCTGGCTGCTCGCGATGCTCGGCCAGGATGTCGGCTTCCCGGTGCCGCAGGGCGGTGCGGGCCGGCTCACCGACGCCCTCGTCGCCCGTCTCGGCTCCCGCGGTGGCCGGCTCGACGTCGGGCGCCCCGTGCGGCGGGTGCTCGTCGCGGGCGGGCGCGCGCTCGGGGTGCGCGACGCCGGCGGCGTCGCCGTGCGCGCCCGGCGCGCGGTCCTCGCCGACGTCGCCGCCCCGGTCCTCTACCGCGACCTGGTGGGGGAGGAGCACCTGCCGGGCCGGTTCGTCGACGACCTGCGCCGGTTCGAGTGGGACTTCGCGACCGTCAAGCTCGACTGGGCTCTCGACGGCCCTGTCCCGTGGACGGCGCCCGGCGCCCGGGGCGCCGGCACCGTGCACCTCGGCGTCGGCACAGACGGGATGCGCGGCTACGCCGCCGACCTCGCCGCGGGCCGGGTGCCGCGCGAGCCGTTCGTGCTGTTCGGCCAGATGACGACGGCCGACCCGACCCGCTCGCCCGCCGGCACCGAGTCGGCCTGGGCCTACACCCACGTGCCGCGCGACCTCGGCTGGGCGGGTGACGACGTACGCCGCCACGCCGACCTCGTCGAGAACGCCGTCGAACGCAATGCCCCCGGGTTCCGCGCCATGATCCGCGCCCGGAGCGTCGCCGGGCCCGCCGACCTGCAGGGCCGCAACGCGAGCCTCGTCGACGGCGCCATCAACGCCGGGACCGCCTCGATCCATCAGCAGCTCGTCTTCCGGCCCGTCCCCGGCACGGGCCGCGCCGACACCCCGGTCGACAGGCTCTTCCTCGCGGGCGCCTCCGCCCATCCCGGCGGTGCCGTCCACGGCGCGCCGGGAGCCAACGCCGCCCGTGCGGCGCTCGCCGCGGCGGGCGCGGCCGGCCCGCTCTACCGGGCTGCGACGCGGGCGATCCACCGCCGCCTGTACGCACCGTCGCGCAGTCTGTGAACGCCCGCCACACGGGTAGCCGACGCTGGTCGGCGGCCCGACCGGGTCGCCGCACCGATCGAGGCGGATGGCGAGGTGGGACGTGACGGACACCGTCGGCGACGTGATGCTCGCGCGGCTGCGCGACGTCGGCCGCCGTCGGGTACGCCAAGTTCTCCGGCGGCGTCGGGGTGTGCGCGGCGACGTCCGGCCCGACGTGCCGCCGATCCCGCCGCACGCGACCCCCGAACAGGCGATCTCGGTGCTGCAGGCCGTCCTCAAGGGCGACCCCGACGCGCGGCACCTCGTGGCGCAGGGGGTGCGCACGAAACTGCGGGAGTTCCTGCCCGGCAACGGGTGATTCGCGCCCGCCACCGGGTACGCCGTCCGCGGTCACGGGGGTACAGCAGCGTGCTTCCGTGGCCCCGGCCGTGACCGACCGACCCGAGAGGACTCCCGTGCCCGACGCCGATCTGCTCGTCATCGGAACCGGCCCCGCCGCCGTCGCCGCGGCCCGCGCCTACCGCGAGAACGATGGTGCCGGCGCGGTCGTGATGGTCACCGACGACGACGCCGCGCCCTACGAGCGTCCGCCGCTGTCGAAGGAGTACCTGCGCGGCGAGACCGCCGAGGGTGAGTTCCCGCTCGAGCTTTCCGCGGGCGTCGACCTGCGTACCGGCCGCACCGTCACCGGTCTCGACACCGCATCGGTCACCCTCGACGGTCACGAGCGGCTGACGTTCGGCTCCTGCGTCCTCGCCACCGGCGCCGAACCCGTGACGCTGCCCGTCCCCGGCGCCGACCATCCCGACGTCGCGTACCTGCGCACTCTCGCCACCGCCCGCACACTGCGCGAACGAGCCGGCAAGGCCGGGACCGCCGTCGTCGTGGGCTCAGGGTTCATCGGCTGCGAGGTCGCGGCGTCACTCGTGTCGACGGGCGTGTCGGTGACGGTCGTCAGCGCCGAGGAGGCGCCCCAGCAGGACCGGCTCGGTGCGGAGGTCGCGGGGCGGATCGCCGGCTGGCTGCGCGAGCTCGGCATCGAGCTGGTCACCGGTGCGCAGGTCGAGTCGATCGACGGCGGCCGCCGCGTCCGGATCCCGGGCCGGACCCTCGACGCCGATCTCGTCCTCGTCGCCGGTGGTGCCCGGCCGCGCACCGGACCCGCCGGATGGCTCGACACCCACGACGGGCGCATCGTCGTCGACGACCACATGCGGACCGGCGCCGAGGGCATCCTCGCCGCCGGTGACGTCGCATACGCCCTCAACGCCTCCGCCGGGCGGCACCTCGCCGTCGAGCACTGGGGTGACGCCGAGTCGATGGGGACTGTCGCGGGCATCACCGCCGCGGGCGGCGACGCCGTCTGGGACGGACCGCCCGGGTTCTGGACCGTCGTCGGGAGGCACACGCTGAAGTACGCGGCCTGGGGCGACGGCCACGACGAGATCGACGTCGTCGACCACGGCGACGGCGCGTTCACCGCCTGGTACGGACGCAACGGCGTTGTCGTCGGCGTTGCCGCGCACGGTGCCGACGACGACTACGAACGCGGCGGCGACCTCGTCCGCACCGGCGCGCCGTCCGGTTCGCACCGCTGACCCGTCCAGCGGGACCGGCCCGCACGAGCGCCTCACCGGTGAGCTGCTCACGGGCGCGGCCCTGCAGCGGCTCCGAGCCGCCCCCGGCGCGCAGGACCCGGCCCTGTGGACCGTCGACGACAACGGTTTCCCGTATCACGAGAGCGGCCTCGTGGTGCCCGCCCGCGACCTCGCCCGGGTGGGGCAGGCGGTCCTGGACGGCCGGGTGCCGCCGGAGTTCCTGGCCCGCAGCGGGATGCCGGGCGAACCGGCGTTCACCCAGGACGGTGCGACGTCGGCCACCGCAACGGCTGGTGGGTCCTGCCGAGGCCTGGTAGGGATGGGCGACCAGGGCCAGGTCATGGTCGTCAGCCGGTCGTGCGGCACCGTCGTCGTGCGGATGGGCGACGACGACGGTCCGAACGTCGCGCTGGCGCTGCGCCTGCAACAGCTCGGGCAGCGCATGGTTGAACCCGGCCCGCTCGGCTATCGTGATCACGCCGACGGTTCGCGCCGTTCCCCAGGGAGCGTCGCGAGGCAAGAGGGAACCCGGTGTGAGTCCGGGACTGCCCCGCAGCGGTGAGTGGGAACGACCGCCGTCATCAGCACTGGGAACGAGCCCGGGAAGCGACGGCCAGTAGGTCCGGCAGGACGACCTGTCACGCCCACGAGTCCGAACACCTGCCGCCGGTGCGTGCGCCGTCCGGCGTGCGCGGATCCGTGGCCTCGCGGGTGGGCCGGACGGACCCCGGGCACACGTGTGCCCGGTACGTCCCCTCGCTGCGGTGTCACCGATCTCCCCACCGCTCGCGAGGAGAGAGCCGTGACCGACACACAGGGGACGAACCGTCCCCGCCTGGGTACGACCGTGCTGGGGTATCCCCGCATCGGGCCCGACCGGGAGCTCAAGCGCGCCGTCGAACGCTACTGGCGACGTGAGACCACCGCCTACGAGCTGCGCGCCACCGCCGCCGAGCTGCGTGCGGCCACCCGCGCCGAGCTGCGCGACGCGGGTCTCGGCTCGGTGCCGGGCAACACGTTCTCGTTCTACGACCAGATGCTCGATGCGGCGCTGACCGTGGGCGCCGTCCCGGCCCGGTTCGCCGGGCACGCCGCGGGAGACCCGCTCGACCTGCTGTTCGCGATGGCCCGCGGCGCCGAGGGTGTGCCTGCGCTGGAGATGACCAAGTGGTTCGACACCAACTACCACTACCTGGTCCCCGAGATCGGGCCCGGCACCCGGTTCCGGCTCGCGGGCCGCACCCCGGTCGACGACGTCGTCGAAGGCCGTGAGCAGGGCATCCCGACCCGCCCGGTGCTCGTGGGTCCGGTGACGTTCCTGCTGCTGTCCAAGGCGGCCGACGGCGCGCCCGACGGCTTCGCGCCCCTGGACCTGCTCGACCCGCTGCTGGAGGTCTACGCGCAGCTGCTGACGGAGCTGTCGTGGGCGGGCGCGGAGTGGGTGCAGCTCGACGAGCCCGCATTCGCCGCGGACCGCACTCCGGCGGAGCTCGGCGCGCTGCGCCGCGCCTACGCCCGCCTCGGCGATGTCGCCGAGCGGCCGGGACTGCTCGTCGCCGGGTACTTCGGTTCGCTGGGGGAGGCGCTGCCGATCCTGGCCGACTCGCCCGTCGACGCGATCGCGCTCGACCTGGTCGCGGGCACGGCGGACGTCGACGCCGCCGGCGCCCTCACCGGGCTGCGCGACAAGACCGTGCTCGCCGGGGTGGTCGAGGGCCGCAACGTCTGGCGCACCGACCCCGACGTCGCGCTGTCGCGGGCGGCGCGGCTGCTGGGGTCGGCGGGCCGCGTCGAGATCTCGACGTCCTGCTCGCTGCTGCACGTGCCCTACGACGCGTCGCGGGAGACCACGCTGCCCGCCGACCTCGTCGAACGGCTCGCGTTCGCCCGCGAGAAGGTCACCGAGGTCGTGCTGCTCGGACGCGCCCTCGACGGAGAGGACGTCACCGCCGAGCTCGACGCGGCGCGGGCCCGGGCCGCGCGTCCGGCAGGTCGCGACGACCGCGTCCGGGCCCGCCTCGACGCGCTCGGCGCCGACCACTACCGGCGGGCCGACGGCGAGGTGCGTGCGAAGGCCCAGGCCTCCGCGCTGGACCTCCCGACGGTGCCGACGACCACGATCGGCTCGTTCCCGCAGACCGGGGAGATCCGCAAGGACCGCGCCGCACTGAAGGCCGGCCGCATCGACGACGCCGAGTACGTGCGCCGCATGCGCGCCGAGATCGAGCGGGTCGTGCGCCTGCAGGAGGGGATCGGGCTCGACGTGCTGGTGCACGGTGAGCCGGAGCGCAACGACATGGTGCAGTACTTCGCCGAGCACCTCGCCGGGTTCGCCGCGACGGAGCACGGCTGGGTGCAGTCCTACGGGTCCCGGTGCGTCCGTCCGCCGATCCTGCACTCCGACGTCTCCCGCGCGGCCCCGATCACCGTCGGCTGGAGCACGTACGCGCAGTCGCTGACCGACCGTCCGATGAAGGGCATGCTGACCGGACCGGTCACGATCCTCGCGTGGTCGTTCGTCCGCGACGACCAGCCGCTGGGCGAGACGGCCCGGCAGGTCGGCCTCGCGCTCCGCGACGAGGTGCGCGACCTGGAGGCTGCGGGGCTGCGGATCGTGCAGGTCGACGAGCCGGCGCTGCGGGAGACCCTGCCGCTGCGCCGCGCCGACCAGCCCGCGTACGTCGACTGGGCGGTCGACGCGTTCCGGCTCGTCACCGGCGGGGTCGCCGACTCGACCCAGATCCACACCCACCTCTGCTACTCGGAGTTCGGTGAGGTCGTGGCGGCGATCGACGCCCTCGACGCCGACGTCACGACCGTCGAGGCCGCCCGCTCGCGCATGGAGGTGCTCGACGCGCTGGGCAGCGGTGTGCCGCGGGGTCTCGGCCCGGGTGTGTACGACGTCCACTCGCCGGAGGTGCCGTCGGCCGCGACGATGACGGTCCTGCTCCGAGCCGCGCTCGACCGGATCGGTGCGCAGCGGCTGTGGGCCAACCCGGACTGCGGGCTCAAGACCCGCCGCGAGACCGAGGTCGTCGCGACCCTGCGCAACCTGGTGGCTGCCGCGGCGCAGGTCCGCGCCGCGGGCTGATCTCGTGAGTGGCGATGGTCGCCGCAGCGACCATCGCCACTCACAGGGCCTCAGTCCCAGTCCAGGCCGCCGCCCGTCTGGTACTCGATGACGCGGGTCTCGAAGAAGTTCTTCTCCTTCTTGAGGTCCATGGCCTCGCTCATCCACGGGAACGGGTTCTCGGTCTGACCGAACAGCGGGGCGAGGCCGATCTGCTCGGCCCGGCGGTCGGTGATGAAGTGCAGGTACTGCTCGCACAGGTCGGCCGAGAGTCCGAGGATGCCGCGCGGCATCGTGTCGTGGGCGTACGCGACCTCGAGCGCGCACGCCTCCCGCAGCATGCCGCGGATCTCCTCGGCGAACTCCGCCGTCCACAGGTGCGGGTTCTCGATCTTGATCATGTTGATGACGTCGATGCCGAAGTTCAGGTGGATCGACTCGTCGCGCAGGATGTACTGGTACTGCTCGGCGATGCCCACCATCTTGGTGCGCCGCCCGAGCGAGAGGATCTGCACGAAGCCCGTGTAGAACCACATGCCCTCGAAGATCACGTAGAACGCGACGAGGTCACGCAGGAACGCGCGGTCGGCCTCGGGCGTGCCGGTGCGGAAGTCCGGGTCCGACAGCGCGCGGGTGTGCTCGAGCGCCCAGGCGTCCTTGTCGGTGATCGACGGGACCTCCCGGTACATGTTGAACAGCTCGCCCTCGTCGAGCCCCAGGCTCTCGCACACGTACTCGAACGTGTGGGTGTGCACGGCCTCCTCGAACGCCTGGCGCAGCAGGTACTGCCGGCACTCCGGGTTGGTGAGGTTGCGGTAGACGGCCAGCACGATGTTGTTGGCCACCAACGACTCCGCCGTCGCGAAGAAGCCCAGGTTCCGCTTCAGCATCAAGCGCTCGTCGGCGGTGAGCCCCGTGGGGGACTTCCACAGCGCGATGTCGGCCTGCATCGAGACCTCGGTCGGCATCCAGTGGTTGGCACATCCGGCCAGGTACTTGTCCCACGCCCAGCGGTACTTCAGTGGCAGCAGCTGGTTGACGTCGGCGCGGCCGTTGATCATCCGCTTGGCGTCGGCGGCGACGCGTTCGCCGCCGCGGTCGATGCTCTCCAGCCCGGTGAGGGAGAGGGGCTCGGTCGCGGTCACTGGCAGGCCTCGCATTCGGGGTCCTCGATGCGGCAGGTGAGGGGCGCGGCGAACGGGGTGTCCCCGAGCGCCGACGGGGGAGTGGGCGGGACGGGTACCGCGGTCACGGTCGACGGGGCATCGGCGGACGTCGTCGCGGTGGCCGTCCCCGGCGCGGCCGTCACGCCGCGCAGCTTGCCGTCGGTGCCGCGCAGCGTGCTCTTCTCGACGTGGGTCGCCGACTGCGCACGCAGGTAGTAGGTGGTCTTGAGGCCCTTGTGCCAGGCCAGCCGGTACAGCTCGTCGAGCTTGCGGCCGCTGGGGGCGGCCAGGTACAGGTTCAGCGACTGCGCCTGGTCGATCCACTTCTGCCGCCGCGACGCCGCGTCGACCAGCCAGTGCGGCTCGATCTCGAAGGCCGTGGCGTAGAGCGCCTTGAGGTCCGCGGGCACCCGGTCGATCTCGGCGAGGCTGCCGTCGAAGTACTTGAGGTCGGCGACCATCACCTCGTCCCACAGGCCCCGGTCCTTGAGCGAGGCGACCAGGTGCGGGTTGACGACCGTGAAGTCGCCGGACATGTTGGACTTCACGAACAGGTTGCGGAACTGCGGCTCGATCGACTGGCCGACGCCGCAGATGTTGGAGATCGTCGCCGTCGGCGCGATGGCCATGACGTTGGAGTTGCGCATGCCGGTCTCCCGTACGCGCGAGCGCAGCCCGTCCCAGTCCAGGGTCGTCGACCGGTCGACGTCGAGCCCGTCGCCCGCACGCGCGGCGTCGAGCAGCGCGAGCGAGTCGATCGGCAGCACGCCCTGGCTCCACAGCGAGCCGTCGAAGCTCGCGTAGCGGCCGCGCTCGACCGCGAGGCCGTTGGACGCCGCGATGGCGTGGTAGCTCAGGTGCTCCATGCTCCGGTCGGCGAACTCGACGGCCGCGTCCGAGGCCAGCGGGATGCCCTGGGCGAACAGCGCGTCCTGGAAGCCCATCAGCCCCAGCCCGATCGGCCGGTGGCGCAGGTTCGACCGGCGGGCGTCGGGGATCGTGTAGAAGTTGATGTCGATCACGTTGTCGAGCATCCGCACGGCCGTGGTCACGGTGCGGCGCAGCTTCTCGGTGTCCAGCCCGTCGGCGGTGACGTGGCGGAGCATGTTGACCGAGCCCAGGTTGCAGACGGCCACCTCGTCGCCTGCCGAGGTGTTGAGCGTGATCTCGGTGCACAGGTTGGACGAGTGCACGACGCCCACGTGCTGCTGCGGGGAGCGCACGTTGCACGGGTCCTTGAACGTGATCCACGGGTGCCCGGTCTCGAACAGCATCGTGAGCATCCGGCGCCACAGCTCGACGGCGCGCACCCGCTTCGACACCCGGATCCCGCCGCGCTCCGCGGCGGCCTCGTACTCGCGGTAGCGGCGGGCGAAGGCGGTGCCGTAGAGATCGTGCAGGTCGGGGACCTCGTCGGGGGAGAACAGCGTCCAGTGCGCGTCGGCCTCGACACGGCGCAGGAACTCGTCTGGCACCCAGTTCGCGGTGTTCATGTCGTGGGTGCGACGCCGGTCGTCACCGGTGTTCTTGCGCAGGTCGAGGAACTCCTCGATGTCGACGTGCCACGTCTCCAGGTACGCGGCCGCCGCACCCTTGCGCTTGCCGCCCTGGTTGACCGCGACCGCGGTGTCCGAGGCGATCTTGAGGAACGGGACGACGCCCTGGGACTCGCCGTTGGTGCCCTTGATGTGCGCGCCGAGGCCGCGGACCGGTGTCCAGTCGTTGCCGAGGCCGCCCGAGTACTTGGCGAGCAGCGCGTTGTTCTTGTAGGCCTGGAAGATCGAGTCGAGGTCGTCGTCGACGGTGGTGAGGAAGCACGACGAGAGCTGGGGCCGCGTGGTCCCGGAGTTGAACAGCGTCGGGGTGGACGCCATGAAGTCGAACGAGGACAGCAGCTCGTAGAACTCGATCGCGCGGGCCTCGCGGTCGATCTCGCGCACCGCCAGCCCCATCGCGACCCGCATGAAGAACGCCTGCGGCAGCTCGAACCGGGTGGTGTGGTGGTGCAGGAAGTAGCGGTCGTAGAGGGTCTGCAGGCCGAGGAAACCGAAGTCGAGATCCCGGTCGGCGCGGATCGCGGCGCTCATGCGGTCGAGGTCGAACCGTTCCAGCTCCGGGTCGACCAGCTCCAGCTCGACCGCGCGGCGCAGGTAGGCGCGGAAGTACGCGGGGTACTCTTCCCGCATCCCGGCGTGGCCGAGCGCGCGCGGCGTGTCGGCCAGGTACGTCAGGGTCTCCCCGCGTAGCCGGTCGAGCAGCAGCCGGGCGGCGACGAGGGAGTAGTTCGGCTCCCGCTCGACGAGCGTGCGCGCGGCCATCTCCTGGGCCTGTGCGAGCTCGGTGGCGGCGATGCCGTCGTAGAGGGTGCGACGGACCTCGGCGAGCACGGGCCCTGCGCTCACGTCGTCGACGCCGGTCACGGCCTCCCCGACGACCGTCTCCACCCGGTCCCAGTCGAGCGGGACGCGGCTGCCGCCGCGGTCGGTGACGTGCAGCGTCGCCTCGGCGGCGGCCGGAGCCGCGGCCTCGCGGGCCCGGGCGTGCTCCTCCCGGTAGAGCACGTAGGAGCGGGCGACCTTGTGATGCCCGCCGCGCATCAGCGAGAGCTCGACCTGGTCCTGGATCTGCTCGACGTGCACCGCGGGCACCGGGAACCGGCGCAGGGCGGCGATGACCTGGCCGGTGAGGTCCTCGACCAGCTCGCGCACCCGCGACGCCCCGCCGGCCGCGCCCTCGGTGTTGACGAACGCCTTCGTCAGCGCGACGGAGATCTTCGAGGCGTCGAAGTCGGAGACGCTCGCGTCGCGGCGCACGACGCGCAGCTGTTCGGGGGGTGTGTCGGTACGGACGGGTGTATCGGGCATCGTCGGTGCTGCCACGGGCTCTCTCCTCGCGAGCTCGACCGGAGCCGGAGCCGTGGGGGCACGCGCGGAGAGGGCCGGGGACCGGCGCCCGTCCGTGGCGCCTTCCCTCGAGGCTCCGGACGCGCGCACCGGAGGTGCGCGCACTGATGGCAGGTCTTCGGACTCGCGGGCGTGGCAGGGACACCTGCCGGACCTACTGACCGTCGCTTCCCGGGCTCTCGCCCAGTGCGTCATGACGGCGGTCGTTCCCACTCACCGCTGCGGGGCAGTCCCGGACTCGCACCGGGTTCCCTCTTGCTCCGCCCCGCGGGATGCGAGGCGAACCACCAGTGATCCAGACACTACATGTTGGGTAGTCGATCCGTCGTCACCCCCAGGTGTCGTGTTTGTCTGGACGCGGCGTACTGTCCGCCGCAGTCGCGCGTGATCGACATCCGGTGTGATCGGCCTGATCGCGGCGGCGCTCGACATGCCCGTCGGGGACGTCCGCGACGAGCCGGCGAGCTCGGGGCGGCGGTCGCGGAAGACGCGGTCGCGGGGGATGGGGACGTCGTCGAACACGGTCAGCGACCCGAGCAGCTTGTGCCGCGACGGGATCGGTAAGCCGAACCCGTCGAGCTCGCCCGGGAGGTAGGCGGAGACGTGGCGGCTCAGTTCCGGGGTGTCGACGGGCACCGCGAACGACACGGCCCAGTCGGCGTCGCCTGGGCCCGTCGCGCGGGTGGGCGGCACGACGATCTCGTCGGCATCGGCCGAGAACGAGGTGTGGGTCTTGGTCTCGCGCACGGTGATGGAGTCCGCGTCGCTGTCGACGATGCGCAGGTAGAGGTCGGGAGCCGCCTGCTGCGACGGGCCGAGCGACCGGTCGCCCTTGACGTCGGTCTGGGCGACGGCGGGCGCGAGGTCGTCGCGGCGGCAGCGGTCGACGCAGGCGCGGGCGTTGGCCAGCCCCTCCACCCTCGGTGGCCCGCAACAGGGCGAACAGCGCGTCGGAGCCGACCTCCTCGAGCACGTCGCGCCGCCGGCCACACGCGAGGCGCACCACCGCGGTCCGCGGGCCGACGGAGGGCGCTCACGTGTATCTCGCTGCGCGAGTCCGCACGTGGCCGTCGCCACTCCGGTCGTGGTTCCGCCCTGTCCGGGGGACAGGAGATGATCGGCCGCACCCTCGCCGACCTGCGACGACCCGCTCGGGGTCGGAGAGGACCGGACCGGTTGCGGAGCCGTTCCACATCACGGGATCAGATGTCCGGATTGACAGGAACCGCCGCCCGCTCCGTACTGTCGGCTCACGGCGGGTGACCGCCGGGACCATCCAGAGCGGCCGAGAGACCTGGCTCGACGACGCCGCAGCAACCCCCCGCGACCGCGGGCGAGGGTGCTCATGCCGGGAACGATGGAGGCGGTCATGGGGACATACCGGGGTGCATACCGGCTGCACGTCGATCTCCTGCGAGTGACCAGCGCGGCCTGTCCGGCCTGAGCAGGTCGTCGACCCCTCCCGCTCACCCCACCCGACCCCGTCGGCGCCGCACCTGCGTGGCGCGGACCGGGCAGGGCACCCCGAAGGACGCACACCCCCGATGCGCACGATCCACCTCGCCGGCTCCCGGCGCGGCCCCGGCAGGCTGCGCGCCGCCGCCGCGGCCCTCACGACATCCGCCGTACTGCTGCTGGCCGCGTGCGGCTCCGGCGCCGCGACCGGCCCGGCCGCCGACGCCGGCCCGCCCACTGCGGGCGGCACGCTGCGCTTCGCCGTGTCCAGCGACCAGGGATGCCTCGACCCCCAGCAGGTCACCAGCAACGACTCGGTCTACTCGGTGCGCCAGCTGGTCGACTCGCTCACCGACCAGGACCCGGCGACGGGCGACATCAAGCCCTGGCTGGCGACGACATGGACGGTGGCGCCCGACGCGACGTCCTACACGTTCACGCTGCGCCCGGGCGTCACCTTCAGCGACGGCACCCCGCTCGACGCGAACGTCGTGAAGGCGAACTTCGACGCGGTACCGAAGCTGGGTGTGCGGGCGTCGCTGCCCAAGGGCTACCTCGCGGGCTACACCGGCACGACCGTGACCGGGCCGGACACCTTCACCGTCTCGTTCTCGGTCCCGAACGTCCAGTTCCTGCAGGCGACGTCGACCCACAGCCTGGGCATCCTGTCGGCGGCGACGGTCGCGGAGAGCGATGACGAACGGTGCGCCGCGGTCGTCGGATCGGGCCCGTTCGTCGTCGAGAGCTACACGAAGAACCAGTCGACCGTCCTCGCCAAGCGGGCGGGGTACGCGTGGGGCTCGGCGCTGTTCGCCCACCCCGGCGAGGCCTATCTCGACAAGCTGGAGTTCCGCGTCGTCCCCGAGTCCGGGGTGCGCACCGGTTCGCTGCAGTCGAACGAGGTCGACGCGATCACCAGCATCGGCCAGCAGGACGAGGCGCCCTTGACGGCCGCGGGCGTCCAGCTGCTGGCGCGGGCCAACCCCGGCCTGCCGTTCCAGATCGCGTTCAACCTGTCCAAGCCGGTCGTGTCCGACCCGGCGGTGCGGACCGCGTTGTCGCTGTCGATCAACCGGCCCGAGGTCGTCTCGGCGATCTACACCTCGCAGACCAAGCCGGCGACGAGCGCGCTCGCGTCGAGCACCCCGGACTACACCGACCAGTCGGCGCAGCTCGGGTTCGACCTCGCGAAGGCGCAGCAGACCCTCGACAGCGCAGGCTGGGCCCGCGGACCGGACGGCATCCGCGCCAAGGACGGGCAGCGCCTGACGATCCCGGTGGTCTACGCGAACAACCTGGGCAGCGTGAAGCCGACCCTGGAGCTGCTGCAGCAGCAGGCCGCAGCGGCGGGTATCGACCTTCAGCTCGACGAGAAACAGATCTCCGACGTCGCGGCGATCCAGCAGAGCGGCGACTTCTCCGGCCTGTGGTTCAACCTCACCCGGGCCGACCCCGACATCCTGCGCAGCCAGTACTGGAGCGGCGGGGTCAACATCCTGCGGTTCCCGCCGAGCCCGCTCGACCAGCCGCTGACCGCGCAGGCCTCGGCGGCCGACCCGGCGACGCGCAGCACGCTGGTCGCCGACGCCCAGCGCAACCTGCTGGCCCAGTACTACGTCGTCCCCGTCGTCGAGCTGACGACGGTCCTGGCGCTGGCGTCCACCACGCACGGTGTCACGTTCGACGCGTCGTCGCGCATCCAGCTCCACGACGCCTGGAAGTCGCAGTGACGGTTCCGCCGCTGGCCCGCTACCTCCTCCGGCGAGTCGTGCTGGCGGCCGGGGTGCTGTGGGCGGCGTTCACGGTGTCGTTCGTCGTGCTCTACCTGCTGCCGGGCGACCCGGTCGCGACGATGGCGAGCGGCGGGCTCGACGGCGAGCCGGTGAGCCCGGCGCAGCTCGCGGAGCTGCGCGCCCGCTACGGGCTCGACGAGCCGTTCGCCGTGCAGTACCTGCACCGCCTCGGTGCCGCCCTGACCGGCGACTTCGGGGCCTCGATCCAGAACGGGCAGGACGTCGGCGTCGCGGTGGCACAGACGTTGCCGCCGACGCTGGAGATCGCGGTGCTCGGCCTCGGGTTCGCGATCGTCTTCGGCGGCGCGCTCGCGCTGCTGGCGACGTACACGCGGGCGCGCTGGCTGCGGCAGTCCCTGCTGGCGCTGCCGTCGCTCGCGGTGTCGCTGCCGGTGTTCTGGGTCGGGCTGATGCTCGTGCAGATCGTGGCGTTCGGCTGGCGGCTGCTGCCGTCGGGCGGGGTCGCGGGCCCGGCGTCGGCGATCCTTCCCGCGGTCACGCTGGGGCTGACCACTGGGGCGCTCGTCGCGCAGGTGCTGGCCAAGAGCCTGAGCCAGGCGCTCGACCAGCCGTACACGACGACCGCACGCGCGAAGGGTGCCGACCCGGTCGCGGTGCACCTGCGCCACGCGCTGCCCAACGCGGCGGTGCCCGCGCTGACGGTGCTCGGCTACGTCACCGGCAACCTGCTGGCGGGCACGGTCGTCGTCGAGACGGTGTTCACCCGGCCCGGGCTGGGCCGGCTCACCGTGACCGCGGTCGGGGCCCAGGACATCCCGCTGGTGCAGGGGATCGTCGTGTTCGCGGCGCTGGTGTTCGTCGTGGTCAACCTGGTGGTCGACCTGGTCCACCCGCTGCTCGACCCGAGGATCGCGACGGGGGTGTACGCGTGACCGAACTGCTCGTGCGGGAGATCGCCACCGGGACCGGGGCGCCACCGGTCCCGGTGCCGCACCCGGGTGGGCGGTGGCGCCGGCTCGGCCGGTTCCTGCTGCACCGGCCCGGGCTCGTCGTCGCCGTGCTGGTCGTCCTCACCGTGCTGGTCGCAGCGTTCGCGCCGCACGTGCTCGCGCCGGGGGACCCGTCGGCCGGCCTGCCCGCGCAGAAGCTGCGCCCACCGGCTCCCGGACACTGGTTCGGCACCGACTACCTCGGCCGCGACATCTGGACCCGGGTCGTGCACGGCGCGGCACTGTCGTTGCAGGCCACGGTGGTCGCCGTCGCGGTCGCGCTCGTCGCGGGCGGGCTGGTGGGGCTGCTGGCCGGGTTCGTCCGCGGCTGGGTCGACGAGGCCCTGATGCGCATCGTCGACGTCCTGATGGCGATCCCGGCGATCCTGCTCTCGCTCGCCCTGATCACCGCACTCGGCTACGGCACGCTCAACGTCGCGATCGCCGTCGGCGTGGCGAGCGTCGCGAACTTCGCCCGCGTCATGCGGTCGGAGACGCTGCGCATCCGGCAGTCGGTGTACGTGGAGGCGGCGCGCGCCGTCGGGACCCGCTGGTACGTGACGCTGCGCCGGCACGTGCTGCCGAACGCGGCCGGACCGATCGCCGTGCTGGCCGTGCTGGAGTTCGGGCTGGCGATCCTCGCGATCTCGTCGCTGAGCTTCCTCGGCTTCGGGGCTCCACCACCCGCGCCCGAGTGGGGCTCGCTGATCGCCGAGGGCCGCAACTACCTCGCGACGTCGTGGTGGCTGTGCGCCATGCCCGGCCTGACGATCGCCGCGACCGTGCTGTCGGTCAACCGCATCTCCCGGGCGCTCGACGGCGAGTGGGCGGCGGCGCGATGACGGACCAGCCGTTGTTGCAGGTCCGGGACCTGGAGGTCACCTACCGCACCGGTGGGACCGAGGTGCCCGCGCTGCGCGGGGTGTCGCTCGACATCGCACCCGGCGAGGTCGTCGCCGTCGTCGGCGAGTCGGGGTCCGGCAAGTCCACGCTCGCGCACGCGGTCGTCGGGCTGTTGGCGCCCAACGCCTCCGTGGGGGCCGGCAGCGTCGTGCTCGGCAGGGACGAGCTGCTCGGGCGCTCCGAGCGGGCGCTGCGCCCGATCCGCGGCCGCCGCATCGGGCTGGTCCCGCAGGACCCGACGGTGTCGCTCAACCCGGTGCAGCGCGTCGGCCGCCAGGTCGCCGAGGCGCTGCGCGTGCACGGCCTCGCCTCCCGGCGCGGTGCCCGGCTCGCCGCGATCGACCTGCTCGGACGTGCCGGGCTGCCCGAGCCGCACGTGCGGGCGGGGCAGTACCCGCACGAGCTGTCCGGCGGGATGCGCCAGCGTGTCCTCATCGCGATCGCGATCGCCGCCGGGCCCGCGCTGCTGATCGCCGACGAGCCCACGAGCGCGCTGGACGCGACCGTCCAGAAGCGCATCCTCGACCACCTCGAAGAGCTGACCCGCGAGACCGGGACCGCGGTCCTGCTCGTCACCCACGACCTGGGCGTGGCCGCGGACCGGGCCGACCGGATCGCGGTCATGTCCGGCGGGCTGCTCGTCGAGCAGGGACCGACGGCCCGGATCCTCGCCGCGCCCACCGACCCGTACACGCGCAAGCTGCTCGCGGCCGCGCCCGGCCTGACCGGAGCACCCGCGCGGGTCGTGGTGCCGGCGCGCCGCGCGCCCACCGAGGACGTCGACCCGACGGCCCCTCCGTTGGTGTCGGTGCAGGGCCTGGTCAAGGACTTCCCGTTGCCGCGCTCGGCCGGGCGCGACGCGACCCAGCGCGCCGTCGACGACGTCTCCTTCGACATCTGGCGCGGTGAGACGCTCGCCCTCGTCGGCGAGTCCGGCTCCGGGAAGTCGACGACCGCGCGGCTCGTGCTGCGCCTCGCCGACCCCACCGCGGGCACGGTCACGTTCGACGGGACCGACGTCACGAGGCTGCGGGGCGAGGCGTGGCGGGCGCTGCGGCGCCGGGCCCAGCTCGTCTACCAGAATCCCTACGCCTCGCTCGACCCACGCTTCACCGTCACCGAGGTGATCGCGGAACCGCTACGCGCCTTCACGGTCGGCACGGCGGCCCAGCAACGGTCCCGGGCGGCCGACCTCGTCGACCGGGTGGCGCTGCCGGTGTCGGTACTCGACCGCCGGCCGGCGGAGCTCTCCGGCGGCCAGCGCCAGCGCGTCGCGATCGCCCGGGCCCTCGCGCTGGAACCCGATCTCGTGGTGTGCGACGAACCCGTGTCCGCGCTCGACGTGTCGGTGCAGGCCCAGGTCCTCGACCTGCTCGCCGAGCTGCAGGCCGAGCAGCGGCTGGCCTACCTGTTCATCTCCCACGACCTCGCCGTCGTGCGTCGCATCGCCCACCGCGTCGGCGTGATGCGCGACGGGAAGCTGCTGGAGCTCGCGCCCACCGAGGAGCTGTTCGCGGCGCCGCGCGAGGACTACACCCGTGAGCTGCTGGCCGCCGTCGCCGGCAGCAGGACCCGGAAGGTGGAGGCCGCGTCATGACCGTTCCGTTGTCGGTACTCGATCTGTCCCCGGTCCCGGCCGGTGGCACGCCCGCCGACGCCCTGCACCACACCCTCGACCTCGCGCGCGCCGCCGAGCGCGCCGGCTACCTGCGCTACTGGGTCGCCGAGCACCACCTCGTGCCGGGCGTCGCGTCGTCGTCGACGTCGGTGCTGGTGGCCCACCTCGCCGCCGCGACGACCACGATCCGCGTCGGGTCCGGGGCGGTCCAGCTCCCGCACACCGCGCCGATCCAGATAGCCGAGCAGTTCGGCACCACGGCCGCCCTGTACCCGGGCCGCGTCGACCTCGGGCTCGGCCGCTTCGACCTCCAGAAGATCCTCGCCATCGCCGCGCGGGGCGCGGGCCCGGCCGGACCCGGCGGCGAGCCTGCCCCGGCGCGGGTCGTCGGCGGGCTGCTGATCCCGCGGCAGGCCGGGTTCATCGGTGACCTGTCGCAGTTCGTGGCGCTCGCGGGGCTGCTGGGCATCTCCCCGGACTCCCCGCCGCAGGACTACCACCGCCAGGTCGCCGACGTCCTGTCCTATGTGGAGGGGACGGCAACCGACGCCGACGGCCGGCCGCTGACGGTGCTGCCCGCCGAGGGCGCCGACCTCGACGTCTGGGTTCTCGGCTCCAGCGCCGGTACCAGCGCGGACGTGGCCGGGGCGCTCGGACTGCCCTTCGCGGCGAGCTACCACACGGTGCCGCACACCGTCCTGGAGACGGTCGCCGCGTACCGGGCGGCGTTCCGCCCGTCGGCGCGGCTGGCCCGGCCGCACGTCATGGTGTCCGCCGACGTGGTCGTCGCCGAGACCGACGAGCGTGCCCGCGACCTCGCCGCCCCCTACGGCGGATGGGTTCTCGACATCCGCGCGGGCCGCGGCGCCCAGCCCTACCCGACGCCCGCGCAGGCCAGGGCCAGGGCCTGGACCGACGCCGAACGGGCCGCGGTCACCGACCGCGTCGACACCCAGTTCGTCGGCTCCCCGGGCACGGTCGCCGCCGGGCTGGAGACGCTCGTGCGGGTCACGGGCGCCGACGAGCTGCTGGTCACGACCATCACCACCGACCACGCCGACCGCGTCGCGAGCCACGAGCTGCTGGCCGCGGAGTGGGCACACCGCGGCGCCGGCGCACTACGGAGGACCTCCGCATGACCACCACCGAGAGCGCTCTCGTCGCCGACTGGGAGACCTGGCACCGCGACCGGGAGGACCTGCTGGCGACCCCGCACGGCTGGCTGTCGCTGACCGGCCTGCACTGGCTCGACGAGGCGCCGGCCGCCTACCCGGACCTGCCGGGGACGTGGCGGGCGACCGGTGACGGCGGCGTCGAGCTCGTCGTCGACGCGGACGCCGCCGTGTCCGTCGACGGCACACCCGTGGCCGGCACGGTCCGGGTCGATCCCGTCGACGGCAAGCCCGGTGTGCTCGTCGCGGTGCGGGAGCGGCGGGTGGAGGTCATCCGCCGCACCGACTCCTACGCGCTGCGGGTGCGCGACCCGCGGGCCGTGACGCGCACCGCGTTCGCGGGAGTCCCCGCCTTCCCGGTGGAGCAGCGCTGGGTGCGGCCCGGCCGCTTCGAGCCCTACCCCGCGCCGCGGCCCATCACGGTCGGTGCCGTCGTCGAGGGACTCATGCACCGGTTCGAGGCCATGGGCGAGGTCGTGTTCGACCTCGACGGTGCTGAGCAGCGGCTCGTCGCGCTCGCCGGGCTGTCGGTGCACTTCCGCGACGGTTCGTCCGGGGACTCGACCTACGGCGGCGGCCGGGCGGTGCTGAACGCCGATCCCGCCGCGGACGGCTCGGTGACGGTCGACCTCAACCGCGCGTCGAACCTGCCGTGCGCGTTCACCTCCCACGCGACGTGCCCGCTCCCACCCGCCGGGAACGTCGTGACCGCCCCGGTCGAGGCGGGCGAGAAGACCCCGCCGCGCCCCGACCTGGCCTGAGCTCGGGAGTGGCGATGGTCGCTGCAGCGACCATCGCCACTCACAGGCCTCGTGCGCGGCCCGGGTCCGCCTCGGTCCACAGCGTCGTCGACACCTCGCGGCGCACGAGCGGGACGACCTCCTCGGCGAACCGCGTCAGCACCTCGTGCTGCTGGGCGTAGGGCAGCACCGGGTTCACCGACACCGACTGCACGTCGTGGCGGTAGGACTTGTGGTACTCGACGATCTTCTCCGCGACCCGCTGCGGGGTCCCGACCAGCGCGGGACCATGTGCGACGGCCTCCTCGATCGTCGCGAACGACGTGGTCTTGCCGGGCCGGTCGTCCCCCGCGTGCAGCGCCGTCAGCTTGGCGACGAAGCCTTCGTAGATCGGCCGGTACTGGGCGACGGCCTCCTCGTCGGTGTCGGCGAGGAACAGCCCGCCCGATCCGGAGCCGACGTAGCCGACCGCCGGGTCGTGGCCGTTGGCCTCCAGCTGCTCGCGGTAGCGGTCGATCAGGACCAGGTAGTTCTCCCGGGGCTGGAACGCGTTCGCCGAGAAGATCGGATCACCCCACTCCGCCGCCAGGTCGACCGCGGCGGTGGAGGTCGCCGAACCGTGCCAGATGCGGAACGGGCCGTCGAAGGGGCGCGGGAACGTCGTGACGGAGTCGAGGTCGGCGTGGTGGGTGCCCTGCCAGGACACCCCCTCCTCACGCAGCAGCCGGCGCAGCAGCTCGTAGTTCTCGGTGAGGTACTCGTACTGCTTCGCGAGCTCGAGGCCGAACAGCGGGAAGTGCTTGTCCTCGTTGCCCTTGCCGATCACGATCTCGAGCCGGCCGCCGGAGAGCTGGTCGATCGTCGCGTAGTCCTCGGCGACGCGGACGGGGTCGAGCAGCGACAGCACCGTCACCCCCGTCGACAGCAGGATGCGGTCGGTGGCCTGGGCCAGCGCACCGAGCAGCACCGTCGGTGCCGACGACACGAACTCGCCCGCGTGCCGCTCCCCGACCGCGTAGGAGTCGAACCCGACCTTCTCGGCGAGCACCGCGGTGTCGACGACGCGGGCCAGCCGCTCGTGGACGGAGATGATCTCCCCGGTCACGGGGTGCGGGGTGTGGGGGACGATGTCGAGGACCTGGAACCTCACGGGACTGCTCCTTCTGTAGCGGTGGGCCCCACACCGAAGCGGGGCAGGACGCCCTCGCCGACGTGGTAGGCCTCCTCGAGATGCGGATAGCCGGACAGCACGAACTCGTCGACGCCCGCGGCGCGGTACTCCTCGATCCGGGCGGCGACCTCGTCGTGGCTGCCCACGAGCGCGGTGCCGGCGCCACCGCGGACCAGCCCGATCCCGGCCCACAGGTTGGGGGCGACGACGAGCCGGTCGCGGTCGCCACCGTGCAGCGCGAGCATCCGTGACTGGCCCACCGATTCCAGCGCCGCGAGCTCTCGTCGGCGGACCGCGATCATGTCGTCGTCGACCCCGGCGATCAGCCGCTCCGCGGCGGCCCACGCCTCGTCGGCGGTCTCCCGGGTGACGACGTGCACGCGCAGCCCGAACCGGGGCTCGCGGCCGTGCCCGGCCGCTGCTGTCCGGGCGGTGGCTATCTTCTCGGCGACCTGCTCGACCGGTTCGCCCCAGGTCAGGTAGACGTCGGCCCAGCGGGCGGCGACGCGTACCGCGGCCTGTGACGAGCCGCCGAAGTACAGCGGCGGGCGCGGCCGGGCCGGGTCGGGGACGTGCCCGCCCTCGACGCGGTAGTACCGGCCGTCGTGGTCGAAACGCCTGCCGGACAACGACTTGTCGACGACATCGAGGTACTCCTGCGCGCGGTCGTAGCGCTCGTCGTGGGCGAGCCCGTCGCCGTAGGCGCGCAGCTCGGCGTCGCTGCTGCCGGCGACGAGGTTGAGCAGCAGCCGACCGCCGGAGAGCCGTTGGTAGGTCGACGCCATCTGGGCGGCGAGCACGGGCGCGACCAGCCCGGACCGGAACGCGACCATGAACCGCAGGGTGCGGGTCGCGGGCAGCAGCGCGGCGGTGGTCAGCCAGGCGTCCTCGCAGTGCGCGCCCGTCGGGGTCAGCATGCCGGTGAACCCGAGCGACTCGACCGCCGTCGCCAGCCGGGTGAGGTAGCCGAGCGTGGGCGGGCGGCCCGCGGCGGAAGCGGCGCCGCCGGCGGCTGCTCCGATCCTGACTCCGTGGCTGCCCGGCCCGAGGGTCCGCGAGTCCCCGCCCGTGGGCAGGAACCAGTGGAACACCGGGCCGGGTGTCGTCATCGGCCTGCGACGTCCGGGACGCGGACGGCCATGAACGTCGTCTGCCGGCGCAGCCGGAACCCGATGGACAGGTAGAGCCGGATCGCGTTCGTGTTCGACGCCGCCGCGTGCATCAGCGGCGTCTCCCCGCGGTCGTGGATCCCGTGTCCGACGGCCCGCACCAGCCGGGTCGCCAGCCCCTGGCCGCGGTGGTCGGGGTGGGTGCACACGGCGCTGATCTCCGTCCACCCCGGTGGGTGCAGGCGCTCACCCGCCATCGCGACGAGCGCCCCTCCGCGCCGGATGCCCAGGTACGTGCCCAGCTCGACCGTCCGGGCCGCGAACGGTCCCGGCTTGGTCAGCGCCACCAGGGCGAGCATCTCCTCGACGTCGGCCGCCCCGAGCCGGACGGCCTCCTCGTCGGGTCCGGTGACGAGCCCGTCGTCGACGAGCTGGACGCCCTGGCCCGTCTCGAGCACCTCCCAGCCGGCGGGGACGCCGTCGGCGGCCTGGCCGGACACCGCGAGCATCGCCCCGGGTCCGGCGAGGACCGCGAGGTCGGCCCAGTCGTCCGGGTTCGCCGCGCTCGGCAGCGCGGCGAACACGGACACGTCGGGCCGGTAACGCAGCGCCGTCCCGTAGGCCTCGGCGAACCCGCGGTGCGGGCCGGCGAGCGAGGTGTAGGCGGCGTTGTCGAGCACCCGTTCCGCAGCGGGCTCCGCCGCGGGGCCGGGTCGTACGTCGGACGGGACCGTCATCCCGCTCCCTCCGGAAGTCGTGTCCGTACAGCTCACGAATTGGTCAACGGCAGGCCGGGCGGGTTGATTTCCGACGTGGGGATCGCCTCGTTGGCCAGGTTCCAGGTGTCGAGCCACTGCTTGTAGCGGCCCGTTTGGATCAGGTGGTTGACGGCGTCGGCCAGCGGCTTCGCGAGCCCGCTGTCCTTCTTCGTCGTCGCGCAGATCAGGCCCTGCAACGACGCGCCCGCGCCGGAGTAGGTGCCCGCGCTCCTGGTCGGCTGCGGAGAGGTCGCGGTCTGGGTGACGTGGTAGGAGATGCTCGGGTTCGGGGTGAAGTACGCGTCGATCTTGCCCGAGGTCAGCGCCAGGTAGGTGCTGTTGACGTCCGGGTAGTACTTGATGTCGAGGTTCTGGCCCGATGCCTGCAGCTCGGTCTGCCACTGCAGCAGGATCTTCTCCTGGTTCGTGCCCTTGCCGACCGAGAACGTCCTGCCCGCAAGACTCTTCGCGGTGCCGTCGAACGTGAACGGGTTGCTCGCGAGCGCCTCGAAACCGAGGTTGTCCTGGCGGTAGCAGGCGAAGTCGTACTTCTGCTTGCGCTGCTCGGTGTCGGTGATGTTGGAGAAGCCGACGTCGGTGCGCCCGCTGTCGATACCGACGAACAGGTTCTCCCACGTGGCGTTGTTGTTCACCGGCTCGAGGCCGAGCACCGCCGCGACCAGGCGGCCGAGGTCGGGCTCGGAGCCGGTCAGGGTCTTCTGGTCGGTGCCGACGAAGCCCAGCGGCGCGGCGCCGGTCGGCAGGAAGCCGGACCCGATGACGAGCCGGCCCTTGTCGAGGATCTCCTTGGGCACCTCGTTGCGGATCGACTCGACGGGGTCGACCTTCACCACGGTCTCCTTGGCGGCGCCGTTGGACACCGCTCCGATCGTGACGTCGGTGGTCCCACCGGACCCGCCGCCGCCGGCGGCGTCGGCGTCGCCACAGGCGGCCGCCGTGGCCCCGAGCAGGACGGTGACGACGCCCGCGGTGGCGACGCGCGCCCACCGCGTCATGAAACGGGATCTGACTCCGGACACGTTCTCTCCTGGGATGGTTCAGAGCACCTTGGCGAGGAACTCGCGGGTGCGGGGGTGTCGGGGGTGGTCGAGGACCTCGGTGGGGGTGCCCTGCTCGACGACGACGCCGTGGTCGAGGAAGACGACGAGGTCGGCGACCTTGCGGGCGAACCCGATCTCGTGGGTGACGACGACCAGGGTGGTGCCGGTGCTGGCGAGGTCCTCGATGACGCCGAGGACCTCGCCGACCAGTTCGGGGTCGAGGGCGGACGTCGGCTCGTCGAAGAGGATGACGCCGGGGCGCAGCGCGAGCGCCCGCGCGATCGCGACGCGCTGCTGCTGCCCGCCGGAGAGCTGGCGAGGGAAGGCGTCCTCCTTGTCGGCCAGGCCGACCCGCTCCAGCAGCGTCGCGGCGAGGGCGCGGGCCTCTGCCCGGCCCGCCCTGCCGGTCGCGACGGGTGCAGCCGCGACGTTCTCCAGTGCGGTGAGGTGCGGGAACAGGTTGAAGTTCTGGAAGACGAACCCGATCCCGGCCCGCTGGCGCAGGATCGCGCGCGCGCCGAGCTCCTTGAGCCGAGTGCCGTGGCGGCGCACACCGATCAGCTCGCCGTTGATGCTGACGTGGCCCCGGTCGAGCTTCTCCAGGTGGTTGACAGTGCGCAGCAGCGTCGACTTGCCCGAACCGGAGGGCCCGAGGACCACGGCGACCTGGCCCGGCCGCACGGTGAGGTCGATCCCGGCGAGGACGTGGTTCGTGCCGAACCACTTGTGCGCGCCGTGGACCTCGACGGCGGCGGGCCGTACGTCCGCCAGGAGGTCGAAGGCGTCCCCGGACGATGGCGAGGTCCCACCCCGCGCGCCGGTGGTGGAGTCGGGGCTCGCATCGGTGGTCATCGCACGGCTCCTGCGGCGATCCGGCCGCGCAGCTCGGCGATGCCGGCCCGCAGCTTCTGGAGGGGGGTGAGCGGCATCGTCCGGACCGCGCCGCGCGCGAAGTAGCGCTCGACGTAGTACTGCACGACCGAGACGAGGCTGGTGAGGATCACGTACCAGACGGTCGCGACGATCAGCAGCGGGACGATGTCGCCGGGGTAGGTGCTGCCGAGGCTCTGCACCTGCCCGAACAGGTCGAGCAGCGACACGTAGAACACGAGCGAGGTCGCCTTGATCAGGTTGATCAGCTGGTTGACGTAGTTGGGCACGATCGATCTCAGAGCCTGTGGCGCGACGATGCGCCGGAACTGGTAACGGCGCGGCAGGCCCAGCGCCGCGGCCGCCTCGTGCTGGCCGTGGTCGACCGACAGGATCCCGCCGCGGACGACCTCGGCGGCGTAGGCGGACTCGTTGAGACCGAGCCCGACGACCGCGATGACGATCTCGGTGGCCAGGGCCGACTCGTTGAACTCGACGAACGTCGGGCCGAACGGGATCCCGAGGCCCAGCGTCGGGTAGAGCGCACTGAAGTTGTAGAGGAACAGCAGCAGCACGATCAGCGGGACCGACCGGAACAGCCAGATGTAGATCCAGCTCATCGACTGCAGGACGGGGCTGCGCGAGAGCCGGCACAGCGCGAGGACGACCCCGCCGAGCAGGCCGAACACCCCGGCGAGGGCCGTGACCTTCAGCGTGATGAGCAGGCCCTCGAGGACGACCGGGCGCACGAACCAGTAGCCGAACCGGTCCCACTGGAAGAACGGGTTGGTGATCAGCCCGTGCACGATCTGGGCGAACACGACCAGGACCACGACGGTCGCGATCCACCGGCCGGGACGGCGCAGCGGGACGACGCGTTCTGCCGCGTCGGGCCGTGGCCCGCCGGGAGGAGTGACGGGCTCGTCGGCGCGCACGAGGGTGACCCCCGGGCGGGAGGTTTCGTCGGTGTCGCCCATGGGCGGTGGACTCCAGGGAAATGGGCGCGCGGAGACCCGGGAATGCAATTCCCGGGAATCAGCGTGCTGTCGGGACGTGGTTCGGCCGGGCGAATTGCCGGCCGGTCAGCGGGACTGTTGCGGGAGGCGACAGAGCGCGCTGTCGACCCGGTGGAGGTCGACGTGCCTGCGGCTGCGCCGGACGACACGACCGACACGCCGCCACTGCACGTTCGCGCAGTTCGGAGTAGTCATCGGGTCACCGTCGTCCTGGTCCGGCCCCGGTGTCCGGGGCATCGAGTCGAGAAGGTCCCACATTGTCGCGGTCACGTCACTCGTATGTGTGAACGCTAATTCCGTGACGTCTTCGTGTCAATGTTGCAGAGGGCTCCCGTCCCGCCCGGGCGCCGATTCCGAGAAATGCACTGGAATTGTTCGGACCATTCAGGCCGGCCGTCGGTCCCGTCGGGTCAGCGGCGCCCGCAACCCGAGGTGCTCGCGCAGCGTCGCCCCCTCGTAGGCGTGGCGGTACACACCGCGTTCCTGTAGCTGTGGGACCAGCTCGTCGACGATGTCGTCGAGCCCGTCGGGAGTGAAGTACGGGGAGACGTTGAACCCGTCGACGGCGCCGTGGCGCACCCAGCGGGCGAACTTCTCGGCCAGCCCTGCTGCGGTACCGACGTGCCCGCGGCGCGGCTCCAGCTCGATCACCGTCTCGCGCAGCGACAGCTTCTGTGCGGCCGCGACGTCGCGCCAGCGGGCCACGATCGCGTGCTTGTCGGTCCACCGTCGCGACCCCATCTCGCCGGTCGACTCGGCGACGACCGGGTCCTCCGCCGGCAACGGGCCGTCGGGGTCGCGGCCGGACAGGTCGAACCCCCACACCTGGCTTGCGATCGCGAGTGCCGTCGCCGGGGTGACCTGCCGGTGCGCGAGCCAGCGGGCCTTCTCCTCGGCGTCGGAGCCCGTGTCGCCGATGACGATCGTGGTGCCGGGCAGGATGCGGACGTCGCCGTCCGGACGGCCCGCCGCACGCAGCCGCGCCCGGACGTCGGTGGCGAACGCGAGCGCATCGTCGAAGTCCGAACCGTGCGCCGAGAAGATCACGTCGGCGTTGCGGGCGGCGAAGTCGCGGCCCTCGGAGGAGTCCCCGGCCTGGAAGATCACCGGATGGCCCTGCGGGCTGCGGGGCAGCAGCGGGACGGCGTCGACGGCGAACTGCGAGGTCCGCGCCAGGACCGGGGTGATCGAGTCCGGGCGCGACCACGAGGGAGCGTCGGCCGAGGATGCGGCGGCGCCGTCGTCCCAGCCGTCCCACAGCCCGCGCGCGACGTGCAGGAACTGCTCGGCGCGGACGTAGCGGTCGGCGTGGTCGAGGTAGCCGCCGCGGCGGAAGTTCTCCCCGGTCCACGCGTTGTCGGTGGTCACGACGTTCCAGCCCGCACGCCCGCCCGAGAGCAGGTCGAGGCCCGAGAGCCGCCGCGCCAGGTCGGCGGGCTCGTTGTAGGTCGTGTTCTGGGTGGCGACGAGCCCGATCCGGCTCGTGAGCGCCGCGAGCGCGGCGAGCTGGGTGATCGCGTCCGGCCGTCCGGCGATGTCCAGGTCGTGGATGCGTCCGCGCGACTCGCGCAGCCGGAGCCCCTCACCGAGGAAGAACGCGTCGAACAGCCCACGTTCGGCGGTGGTGACCATCCGGCGGAACGACGCGAAGTCGATCTGCGATCCGCTCTCGGGTTCCGACCAGATCGTCCAGTGGTTCACCCCCTGGAAGAACACCCCGAGATGGACCTGCGCATCGGGGAACGGGACGTCTGCGGGGGCACTCACGCCGGAACCTCCTGGGTGGCGAAACGGTTGGCCGGGCGGGGCAGCCCGAGTGTCGTGCGCAGCGCCGACCCGGCGACGGGCCTGGTCGCGACGCCGGCGTGGAACAGGGCCGGCAGCACGTGGGCCGACAGGACCGGCAGCTCCTCGTCGAGGACGAGGGGGAGCAGCCGGACCCCGTCGACGACGCGTGCCAGGTCGGTGAGCAGGCCGACGAGCGCGGTGGCGGAGCCGACGTGGCGCAGCCGCTCGGTCCGCGGCCACGGTGTCGCGGCGTCGAGGCCCGCGAGCCGGTCGACCGCGTCGCCGTCGGCGGTGTCGAGGACGACCTCGACCTCGGCGAACACGCGTGGCGTCGCGACCCGGCGCGCGGCGGTGGCGACACCGTCGACGGTCGGGTCGGCGACCAGCGTGACGTCGACCAGGTCGGGTGGAACGAGCCCCTCCGGTGCGACCACGACGAGCTGGCCCTGTGGCGGGCGCGGCACGATCGCCGGGCCCTTCACCGAGTACGTCTCGCCGACGAAGTCGAGGTGGTGGAGCTTGTCGACGTCGAGGTAGCGGCCCGTGGCGACGTCGCGGACCACGGCGTCGTCCTCCCACGAGTCCCACAGCGCCCGGTTGACGGCGACCGCGTCGCGGGCCTCCCGGCGCAGGTCCTCCCCGCCGGCGACGAACGGGCGGCCGAGTGCGACGGCGACGGCGGCATCGTCGGTCGCCGACACCACCCAGCCCGCCCGGCCCGCCGCCGCGAAGTCGAGCGACGCCAACTGCGAGGCCACGTGGAACGGCTCGGAGTACGTCGTCGAGACCACCGGTGCGAGGGCGATGACGCTGGTCAGAGGCGCGGCGAACGCGGCGCGTTCCACAGCGCCGATGCGTCCGGCCGGGTCGGGCCCGCGGCCGGGTGGGGCGGGGGAGTCCTCGAACGTCGCCAGCGTGAACCCGGCGTTCTCGGCGACGCGGACGACACGTCCGACGCGCGCCGCGGTGAGCAGCGCGTCGGGTGCGTGCCGGGCACGGCGCCAGGATGCGGGGTGGGCGCCGTCGCCGTCGAGGTCGACGGCGAGGTGCAGGGGTCGGGAGGGCATCGGGCGGTCCTTCGGGTGGTGGTGGGGGTCAGCCCGCGACGGCGAGCGGTGATCCGGTGGTGGCACCGACGGCGAGGTCGGTGAGCACCCGGCCCAGCGCGGGGGCGAACTTGAAGCCGTGGCCCGACAAGCCGGCGGCCACGACGAGCGGGCCGCGGGTGTGCAGGAAGAACCCGGAGTCCGGGGTCGTGGTGTAGGTGCAGCTCACGGGGTCGGGCCGGGCGGCGTCGAGACCCGGCAGGTGCCTGGCGACGTAGTCCTGGAGCCGGGCGAGCTGCACTGGGTCGGCGGCGTACGTTCGGCGGTCGGGATCGCACTCGGCTCCCACCCCGTGGAACCCGACCTTCACGCCCCGCCCCGGTGCCGGGAGGCCGTACACGCCGGACGGCCATCCGTCCCCGGGTGGAGTGTGGTGGACGAACGTCGGCCAGCCGGGGTCGGCGGGCCGGCACGGGTCGGAGCCGAGCAGCGGGAAGTGCGCGGGCTGCTCCTGGGTGACCCGCAATGGCGGCAGCTCGACCAGCCCGGCGAGCAGACCCGCCGACCAGGCCCCCGCGGCGACGACGACGCGCCGCGCCCGGATGCGGCCGCCGGCGGACTCGACGTCGACGCGGTCGTCGCCGCGGACGACCAGCCGCTCGACCCGGTTGTGGTGGCGCAGGACCGCGCCGTGCCCGGCGGCGGCCGCGGTCAGGGCGGCGACGGCCTGGTCGGCGTGCAGCCGGCCCGACCGGTCGGGCTGCAGCAGCACCGGGCCGGTGAACCGCATCCCCGGCCATCGGGTCTCCGCCTCCCGCGGGTCGAGCCAGGAGTGGGCGATGCCGTGCGCGGTGAGCGCCGCGGCGAGCGCGGTCGTCGACGTCCGGTCGCCGTGGTCGACGCCGCCGGTGATCTGCAGCAACGATGCACCGGTGACGTCCTCGAGACATCGCCACAGGTCGTAGGCCTCGACGGCGAGCCGGACGTAGGGCTCCGCGGTGTAGGTCTGGCGGTAGATACGGCTCGTGCCGTGCGAGGCGCCATGGGTGTGCCCGGGGCCGAAGCGGTCGAGCAGCAGGACCTCGCGGCCGCGGGCGGCGAGCTGCCACGCCGCGGCGGCCCCGACGACCCCGCCGCCGACGACGACCACGTCGACCTCCGACGACGGCCACCCGGATCGCGGTCCGCCGACGGGCCGGCGTGGAACGGGGATGGGACCGGTGCGGGACATGGTGCCTCCGGGACGTGGGCCGACGGGTGCTTTCCGGACATGCGGTCGCGCGGGTCCGTGCGCAGGTGCGCCCACCGGGACCGTGCCCGGCGGGGGGAGCGGTGCGGGGCGGGACCGGTTCGGGCGTGTGCGGGAGGGCCGGGCGGGGTCGGTCAGCGACAGAGGGTGGCGTGCAGCCGGCCCAGGTCGAGATGACGACGCTTGGTCCAGTGGCCGCCGTTCCAATGGCCGCGTTCGGGCCCGGCAGCGGGCAGGCACGCTCGGTGCACCACGGTCTCCCATCGATCCGGGCGGTAGCACCCCGCGTGGAACGCGTGGTTGCTGCGGCGTCGACGAGCCCGGTCTCTCGGCCGCTCTGGATGGACGGTTCAACTGAACGCGCCGGGAGGCGGCCGTGTCAAGACGATCAGCGACGATGTGGCCTGCGCCGCAGCCGTTCGGGACCGTCCGAATGACCGGTCATTCGGACGGGTCCGACGGGGTGTCCGGACCACCGAGGAACGGCCGGTGCACCCGTGCGAGGACCGCGCCGGAAGCGCCCGCCGGGGAGCGCACGGCGCGCCGGACGTGTCAAAGGAGCGTCGCGCTCCCACTCACAGGGGTCAGTGGTCGAGCGAGGGCGGGTCGATCGGGCCCCACTGGTTGACGGTGGCGAGGTCGACCTCACGTCCTCGGGTACATCGGGTACTCCTCGTGCCACGGCCGCGGCTCCCCGTAGCCCTTCGCCTCGTCGTGGACGACGTCGATCTGGGTGAACAGCTCGACGACGTTGCCGTCGGGGTCGCGGTGGTAGGTGACGAGGTTGTGGCCCGGCCCGTGCCGGCCCGGGCCCCAGTGCAGCCGGTACCCGTGCTTGGCCAGGTGGTCGAGCATGCCGATGAGGTGGTTCGGGTCGCGCATCTCGTAGGCGACGTGGTGCATGCCGGAGAACTTCGCGCTGGCCATGAAGTTCGCGGCGTGGTGGTCGGCGTTGCAACGCAGGAAGACGAAGAAGTCGCCGACGGTGTCGGACCAGCGGAACCCGAGAAGGTCCTGGTAGATGGACTGCATCGGGGCGAGCTCGGGGGCGTAGGCGGCCACGTGGCCGAGCTTGGTCGGGCGCAGCGGCGTCGTAGCCGAGCTTGGAGACGCGAACTGCGGACCGGCTCATGCGACGCCTCCCGGTGCGGCCGCGCCGTCGGCGTAGACGGCGAAGCACTTGTTCGAGTTGAACACGTCGGACTCGACCAGCTCGGACCACTCCAGGTCCAGGTTGTCGACGAGCGCGGCGCGGTGCCCGGCCGCGGCGGCGACGCCCCTGTCGTCGCCCCATTCGTCGCGCATCCGGTCCGGCCAGCTGTGTCGAGCTCGGCGGCAGCCGGGTCAGTACATGACCGCGCCGGCGCTCACGTTGACGTCCTCACCCGTGATGCCGGCCGCTGCGTCGGAGGCGAGGAACGCGCACATCGCGGCGACCTCGTCGGCGGTCACCGCCCGGCCCATCGGCGACAGCCCCGTGAACGCCGCCCGGGCCTGCTCCTGCGAGATGCCGTCGCGCTCGGCGTTGCGCCGCGCCAGGGTGTCGAGCCGCTCGCTCTCGACCGGCCCGGGGCACACACAGTTCGCCCGCACCCCCGACGGGCCGAGCTCGGTCGCGAGGGTGCGGACCAGCCCGATCAGCCCGAGCTTCGACGCCGCGTACGGCCCACGGTCGGCCATCGGGCGCTTGCCCGTCATCGACCCCACGGCGATCAACGACCCCGCCCGGCGCGCCGTCAGCCCTGGGAGGAACGCCCGGAAGGTCAGGAACACGCCGTCGAGGTTCGTCGCGAGGCAGTCCCGCCACTGCGCGAGCGTGACGTCGCGCAGCGGCGCGACCGGGCCGGGCACCCCCGCGTTGGCGACGACGGTGTGCACCTGCCCGAGCCCGTCCGCGACCGTGGCCAGCGCGGCGACCGAGGCCTCGTCGGACACCTCGCAGGCCACCGCCTCCATCGTGGCGCCCAGGCCGCGCAGCCCGTCGACCGTCGCGGCGAGCCGGTCGACCTCGCGCGCCGTGACGACGACGGCGAACCCGTCGCGGGCCAGCGCGTACGCCGTCGCCTGCCCGATCCCGCGGGTCGCGCCGGTGACGACGGCGACGCGGTCAGCCATCGGTGTCCCGGAGGTGCGCGCTGAACGGCACGTAGGTGAACCCGAACGGTGTCGGGCTCGGCTCGCGGCGCAGCACGTGCAGACAGTCCGGGCACCGCGCGACCAGGCACCATCCGCGCAGGTCGAGCATCGGGTAGCCATCGACGCCGGCGCCGCCGCACTGCGGGCAGGTCTCGTGCAGCGCGGTCCGGGTGACCGAGAGTGTCGGTTCCTCGGGCCGGCCGAACAGCATCGTCATCGCGTTCCCTCTCGCAGTGCCGTCCCCCGTAGGGCGTTCGTGGCGCTCTCGTCGACGGCCAGCTCCTGCGGCGCCGTACCCGGATCCCCGGTGACGACGACACCGTAGTCGCGACGCGCCCCGTCGACGGTGACGTAGCCGTCGCGGACGTCGCGCAGCACCGCGGCCGGGTCGCGGCGCAGCGGCGCGCCCCAGCCACCTCCGCCGGGCGTGCGCACCCTGACCAGCGTGCCGGGGGTCGCCGCGATGTCACCGAGGCCGTTCACCCAGGTCCCGGACTCCCGGTCGGTGCCCGCGCCGTCGTCGTCGAAGTAGCCGCCCATCGGTTGCATCGGTGGGGTGTCGCCGTTGCCCGCGAGCCACGTCCGGGCGACCGCCGTGCCCGGGGCCGGGTCGTCGGGCCCCGCGTCGGGTGACCGGCCGACCCACGCCGCGCCCGGCCGGCCCGGCTGCCCGCCCTGGGTCCCCCACGGCAGCACCCGCAGGTGCAGCAGCAGCGGGTAGATGTCGGCATCGGAGACGACCATCCGGTCGTAGACCACCGCCGCGCCGCCGCGGTGCTCGCCCGGACCGCCGGAGTCGGCCGCGAACTCCTTGCGCAGCACCATGACCGGGTGGTCCTCCTCGATGGCCTCCGCGGACATCTCCATCAGGTTCTGCTGGCTCATCGACACGAAGTTCTCGCCGTCGCCCTCGGCCGAGGCGCCGAACCCGCCGAGGGCGAACAGCGGCGCGACGAACAGCCGCCGCCCGGCCGCGTCGGGATCGTCGACGATCGCGGGGATCGACTGCGTCGCCGCCGCCAGCTGCTCGGCGACCGCGGGCGGCAGGCCGCGCCGCGGACCGGCCGGTCCGGTGCCGACCGAGCCGGTGATGAGCAGCCCCATGTTCGTGCCGAAGTGCCCGCCGAACCCGGCCTCCGGTGGCGCCCCCGACAGGAACGCCTTCGTCACCGCGTTGAACACGGCCTCGGCCGCGTCGAAGTACATCGTCGTCGCCGCCGGCGGGCGGGCACTGACGAACGTGCCCTCCGGGATCACGACGCTCACGCAGCGGAACGCCCCCGAGTTGTTCGGGTTCCCCGGGTCGCACAGGAACTTCACCGCGGTGAACACGCCGTTGATGGCGTCGAACACCGAGCAGTTGACCGACGACGCCGCCTCCCGGCTCGTGCCGCTGAAGTCGACCTCCACCTCGTCGCCACGCTTGCGGACCGTCGTGCGGATGACGTACGGCTCGTCGTTGTAGGCGTCGGCGTCGATGCCGTCCTCGCCGACGAAGTCGCCGTCGGGCAGCGCCCGCAGACCGTCGCGGGTGGAGCGGTCGGCGTAGTCGAGGGTGTAGGCCATCGCGTCGTGGACCGTATCCACACCGTGCTGCGCGGCCAGCGCCAGCAGCCGCTGCTCGGCGAACGACGCCGCACTGTGCAGCGCCTGCAGGTCCGCGAGCATGTTCTGCGGCAGCCGCGAGTTGTCGAAGTACAGGTTGAAGCCGGGCACGAACGGTTTGTCGTCGCGGTACACCTGCACCCCGGAGATGACGACGCCCTCCTCGAACACGCTGCGCTTGCGCACCGAGTAACCGCCCGCGGTGACCCCGCCCATGTCGACGAGGTGCGCCTTCACCGCGACCCCGCCGATCATCTCGTCGCCGACGAACACAGGCCGGAAGAACCCGTTGTCGTAGACGTGGTTGCCGCCCTTGAAGGGGTTGTTGTAGGCGATGAGGTCGCCGGGGCGGAGGTTCTCGGCGCCGTACTCCCACACCAGGTTGCGGACCATGTACGGCATCACGCCGGAGAAGTGCGCGAGGCTCTCGTTCATCGCGACGATGTCGAGGTCCAGCCGCGGCGGCGCGATGGGGCCGACGAGCGTCACGCAGAAGTCGAACGCATCGCGGATGATGGGGGAGAAGCTCGACCGCAGGATGATCCGCCCGGCCTGGCGGACCGTCGCGTAGAAGGCGTTGCGGACGATCTCCAGCTCGACGTTGCTGCTCGCCTCGTCGGTCATCGGTTCCCCCAGGTGATCACGAGGTGCCCGGCCGGGCGGACCTCGGCGGTGTCGCCGTCGTCGAGGACCGTCGTTGCCGTCGGCTGCACGACGAGCGCCGGGCCGGTGACCCGGGCCCCCGCACCGAGCGCGGACCGGTCGACGATCGGGATGTCGCGCCACGCGCCGTCGCGGAAGATCCGGGCCGTTCCGCCCGGTGTGACGTCCCCGGTCGTTCCGAGGTCGGGCGGGTCGGGGGTGCCGAGCGCGACCGTCGCCGTGACCCGGGCCATCGTGGCCTTCACGTCGGCGTGCGCGACGGCGTAGCCCCAGGTCCGGCGGTGGGTGTCGTCGAAGTTGGTGCGCAGCCGGGCCATCGCCGGAGCGTCCAGGTCACCCTCGGGCACCGGCACGCCGGGGGTCTCCCACGTCTGGCCCTGGTAGCGGCCGTCGAGCCAGCGGGTGACCTCGACGTCGTCGCGGCTGCCCAGGGTGCGTCGCGCGTCGTCGGACAGGCGGCCGTAGGCGTCGTCGAGCGCCCCCGCTGGCAGTGCCCCCAGCTCCTTGACCACCGGCTCGCCGACGTCCATCCGCAGGTCGGCCAGCGCGAGCCCGTACGCTGACTCCTCACCGGGCTGGGGTGGCACCACCACCGACTCGCAGCCCAGCGCCCGCCCGATCCGGGACCCGAACACCGGCCCGGCCGATCCGTAGACGTAGAGCGCGAACCGCCGCGGGTCGACGCCGTTGTAGACCGACACCTCCCGCGCAGCCTCGACCATCGCCGCCGTCGCCACGTCGACGATCCCTTGCGCCACAGCGGGTGCGTCCAACCCGAGGGCGGCGCCGAGCGGGGCGACCGCGGCCGCCGCGGCGTCGGTGTCGAACGTCGCCGCGCCGCCCATGAACTGCGCCGGGCCGAGGACACCCAGCACGGCCAGGGCGTCGGTGACCGTCGCGTCGGTGCCGCCGCGGCCGTAGCAGGCCGGGCCCGGGTCGGCGCCCGCGCTGTGCGGACCCACCCGGAGCGCACCCCGCGCGTCGACCCAGGCGATCGAGCCGCCGCCGGTGCCGATGCTGTGCACATCGAGCGCCGGCAGCGCGATCACGACGTCGTGCTCCAGCTCCAGCTCCGTGGTCACCACCGGCGTGCCGTCGGCGACGATCGCGCAGTCCGCGCTGGTCCCGCCGATGTCGAGGGTGATCAGGTTGCCGGCGTCGATGCGCCCACCGCCACGCTGCGCCGAGATCACCCCGCCGGACGGGCCCGACTGCAGCGTGTACGCGGGCCGGTCGCGAGCCGTCGTCGCGGGCAGCACCCCGCCGTTGGACTGCATCAGCATCAACGGGCCCGCGTAGCCCATCGCGGCCAGCCGCTGCTGCGCCCGGTCCAGGTAGCGCTGCACCAGCGGGCCGACGTAGGTGTTCACCGCCGCCGTCGAGAAGCGGGGGTACTCCTTGAAGCACGGGTGCACGCCCGTGGAGGTCCAGCAGGGCAGGCCGGGTGCGACGTCGGCGACGATCCGGGCGGCCTGGCGCTCGTGCTTGTCGTCGGCGTAGGCGTTGACGAAGCAGACCACGATCGCCTCGACGCCCTGTTCGACGAGGAACCGCACCTCCCGTTCCAGCCCGGCCTCGTCGAGCGCGACGACCTCGCGGCCGTCGCGGTCGATCCGGCCGCTCACCGTGCGCCGCAGGTGCCGCGGCGCGAACGGGCGCCGCGCGTCGCCGAACTCGCGCTGCCAGCGCGGGTTGAACTGGTCGCTGCCCGGGCGCTGGCCGCGGCCCATCGCGAGCACGTCGCGGAAGCCCTCGGTGGTGACGACGCCGATGCGGCAGCCCGTGCGCGTCAGCACCGCGTTGAGCCCGACGGTGCAGCCGTGCAGGACCAGCGAGATCTCGGCCATCGGGATGCCCAGGGCCTCGATGCCCGCGACGAACCCGTCGGACTGGTCGGCGGGGGTGGTCGGGACCTTGCAGGTGCGCACCTCGCCGGTGTCCTCGTCCACCGCGACGCAGTCGGTGAACGTGCCGCCGACGTCGATCCCGATCCGGTACATCTGCGCCTCCGGTCCCCGGCCGCGTCGGCGCGGCCGCCGGACCATCGTCGCGGGTCGCGTGTGACCGGCGCCATGGACCTGGGTCCAATCCGGGCCGGGATTCCTGTGCCGTCGACGTCCGTCCTGTGAGTGGCGATCGTCGCTGGGGCGACCATCGCCACTCACGACCCGCCGGCGGCGGCGTCCTGGACCGCGCGGACCATCACCGCGACCCGCAGCTCGAACACGTCGTCGGCCCGCTGCGGGTCCAGCCCCGTCAGCTCGGCGACGCGGCGCAGCCGGTACCCGACGGTGTGCGGATGCACGTGCAGCGCCCGCCCCGCCGCACCCGTCGACCCGCCCGCGTCCAGCCAGGCCCGCAGCGTCGCCACCAGCTCCGTCGACCGCTGGGCGTCGTGCGCCTCCAGCCGGCCGAGCCGCCGGTCGGCGAGGCGCCGCAGGCCGTCGGGAGTGCCCGTCTCCAGCAGCAGCGTCGCGACCCCGAGGTCCTCGATGTCGACGACACCCGACCGCGCGAGCGCCACCGCGGTCCGCAGGACCCGCCACGCGGCCGGATAGTCGGCGGTGTCCACGACCACGCGGCCGATCACGGCCGCCGCACCGATCCGGTGCAGCGCCGCGACCACGACATCCCGGTCCGCGTCCGGAACGAGCGCGACCGTCGAGCCCGTGTCCTCGCCGACGAGCGCCCCCTGGCCCAGCGCGCGGCGCAGCGCGGCGGCGCTGTCGCCCGCCACCAGCACCACCGTGTGCGGCCGGCTCAGGTCGTGGCCCAGCGCGCGGGCCCGGTCGCGCAGGTCGACGTCACGCCCCGCGCCCGTCACCAGGTCGACGGCCAGGTCCCGGGTCAACCGCAGCGCGGTGTCGACGGCATGGTCGCGCTTGTGCAGCTCCAACGCGACCAACGGCGCGAAGCGCTCGATGACCGACCGGGCCAGGGGAGGGGCGTCGGACCCCGCGTCGGCGGCGCGCAGCACCCACAGCCGGGCGACGGTCTCGTGTGCCACCGCCAGGGGGAGCACCCACGCCCGGGCGCCGGGAAGGTCCAGCAGCGTCGCCGTGTCGGGGACCGGTGCGGCGGCGTCGGCGACGTCGAGGGCCGGGCCGTCGCCCGCCTGCGCCAGCACCGACCCGTCGGCAGCCTCCAGCACGACCCGCGCCGCGAGCGCCTCACCCAGCGCGGCGAGGACACCGTCGAGACCCGCGTCGTCGAGCAGCAGCCGCACCAGGCGCCGGTCCTGCGCCTCCGCCCACTCCCGTTGCGCCCGTTCGTGGTGCAGGCTCGCGACGGCCGTCGTCAGCTCGGTGTTCGTCTTCTCCAGCTCGGCGATCGTCGCCCGCTGCACGTCCTTCACCTGCGACGTGCGCAGCACCGTGGCCACGTACTCGGCCATGAGCTCCGCCAGCGCGATCTCCGAGCCCGCGAAGCGGTGCGCCCGCCGCGAATAGCCGATCAGCACCCCCGGGCACTCGTCACCGGTCTCCAACGGGACGGCGAGGATCGTCCGGATGCCCTCGCGGTCGGCGGCGTCGCGCCACGGCCCGCCCAGGCCCGCGACGTCGGAGAGCACCACCGTCCGCCGCTCCCGCACCGCCTGGGCCGCGGGGACGTCGAACGCCCTGCCCGTCGGGTGCACCAGCAAGGGGCGCAACGTGTCGAGATCGTGGCGGTAGGCCTCGGTGAGCCCGTGCGACGCCCGGACGACGAGGCGCTGCCCGGTTTCGTCGAGCAGCATCACCGCGCACGAGTCCGCCCCCGTCAGCGTGCAGGTGTGCCGCGCGACGCGGCGCAGGAGCGTCGCGGGGGACTCCTCGGCGTTGAGGGCGCGCAGCACGTCGGCGGCGGCGTGCAGCCACTCGGTCCGGGAACCGTCCGGGTCGGCCACCGCCACCTCCGCGTCGTCGCGTCGACATCGACGAGGAGCCGAGTATCGCGCGGCGCCGGCCACGGCGGGGAGAACCGGGCGAACCGCGTCACGGGCAGGCCCCTGCCCTCGCGCCGCGGCGCCGTGCGAGCCGGTGATCACCGGTGCAGGCGGCTGAGCGACGCCTGCGTCGCTCAGGAGCCCGGAGCCGCGCCGCCCGACCGATCCCGGCCGACCGGTGGTCGGGCGGCGATCATGCTTGTCGGCCCGCATCCGGCGTGTGAGGGTCGAGTCGGCTGCGACGACTCACCGATGAGGGGGCCACGTGACGACGACCGCGGGCGGGCTGCGCCTGGAGCACGGCGACGAGTACCCGCACCCGCCGGACGACCTCGTGAACTTCAACGAGAGCGTCTACGCCAGCGGTTGGGACGCGACGTCGGCGATGGGCGGTTGGATGCGCCTGGGCAACCGCGTCAACGAGGGCTACGCAGAGCTGTCGGTGTGCCTGTACCTGCCCGGTGGCCGGGTGGCCTGCGCGTTCGGGAAGCCGTCGATCAGCCACAACGATGCGTTCGACGCCGGCGGCCTGCGCTACCGGGTGGACGAGCCGTTCGCGGGCGTGACCATGGCCTACGACGGCGAGGTGTTCGTCCTCGACGACCCGTCGCTGCTGCGTGACCCGAGGCGGATGTTCGCCGAGGCGCCTCGGGCGCAGGCATCGGTGCGGTTCGGTGCGCGCGGGGTGTCGCCGATGCACGGTGGCGAGGCGATGGTGCCCGAGCACGAGCCGCTCGTGTACTACGGACTGGACTTCTCCCGCGGGCACTTCAACCAGCACACCGCGGTGACCGGCCACATCTCCGTCGGGGACGAGGACTTCCCGATCGACGGCCACGGCTGGCGCGACCACTCGTGGGGACCGCGGTACTGGCAGGCGATCTGGGCCTACCGCCTGTTCATCGCCAACTTCGGCGAGGACCGCGCGTTGATGATCCTCAAGAACATCCGTGCCGACGGGACGTCGCGCCGGCGCGGGGTACTGCTCGTCGACGGGGAGTACCACGAGGTCACCGACCTCGACGTGTGGACGGAGTGGACCGAGGAGCACGAGCCGGCGGCGGCACGGCTGGGGGTCCGGACCGCGCAGGGCACCGCGGTCATCGAGGCCCGCACGCTCACCCTCGCGCCGCTGCGCAACCGGCGCCGCGCCGAGGACGGCACCGAGCTGCGGTCGCGGGTCGCGGAGGCGTTCAGCGAGTACACCTGGGACGGCCGTACCGGCTACGGGATCATGGAGTACATCGAGCGGGTCGAGAACGGCGTCGCGGTCGGGTACCCGCTGTGACCGCTCGGGACTTCTGGTGGCCCGACGCGCCGGGCCCGGAGGAGACCGTCCCCGAGCTGCTCGCGTCGCGGGTGGCGAGGGTCGGTGACGCGACGGCGTTGATCGCACCGAGTCTCGTCACCGGCGGCGAGGTCACGTGGACCTACCGCGAGCTGGCGGACCGGGCCGCCGTCGCCGCCGCGGCGCTGGCGGCCGCCGGGGTCGGGCCGGGTGACCGGGTCGGCGTGCTGGTCGACAACGACGGCGCCGCGGAGGCCCACGTCGCCTACCACGCGACGCACCGCCTCGGCGCGATCTGCGTGCCGCTCAACACCCGCTACGTCGCGCGCGAGCTGGCCTACGTCCTGGGTTTCGTGGAGCCGGCGGCGATCGTGCACGGGCCGCGGTTCGGCGGGTTGCTGTCCTCGGCGGGCGGCGGTGACGCGGTGCTCCTCGACGTCTCGACGGGCCTGCTGGAGAGTGCGAATCCGACTGTCGGGCAGGCGCCGCTCACCGGTGACGACGACGCCGACTGGCTCTTCACGTCCGGTACCACCGGCCGTCCGAAGGCGGTGGCGCTGAGCCATCGCGGGTCGGTGGCGTGCGGCTACCAGGCGGTGGGCGCGTGGGGGGTGCGGCCGGGCAGCGTCTACCAGTCGTTCGCGCCGTTCTTCACCAGCACCGGCAGCCACACGAACCTGCTGGGCTGCCTGGCCGCGGGATGCACCTACGTCGTGGAGCCGGAGTTCGACGTGCACGCCACCCTCGACCGGATGGTGCGCCACCGCACGACGTCGGTGTTCCTGATCTCGACGGTCCTCGCCCTGATCCTCGACCGTCGCACCCCCTCGGAGCTCGCCGCCTACGACCTGTCCGCGCTGGAGCGGGTCTGCTACGGCGGGCAGCCCAGCAGCCAGGCGTTCTACCGGCGCATCCGGTCGGAGATCGGCGAGCGCTGGGGTGCGGAGCTGGTGAACATCTACGGGCTCACCGAGGGTGGGACGTCGGGCATCATGCTGGTCGACGACGATCACGCCGAGGCTCTCGACCGCATGGGGGACAACGGGCTGTCGATCGGCCGGACCGGGTTCCGGGACTGGGTGGGCGTCGAGGTGCGTCGCCAGGACTCCCAGGAGCCCGCCGGCCCGGGGGAGGTCGGCGAGCTGTGCCTGCGCGGCCCGTCGACGATGTCGCGCTACGTCGCCGACCCCGGTGCGACGGCGCGGGCACTGCCCGGTGGGGGTTGGCTGCGCACCGGTGACATGGCGACGACCGACGACGCGGGGTTCGTCTACTTCGTCGACCGCAACGCCGCGCTGATCCGCCGCGGCGGGCTGAACGTGTCGTCGGTCGAGGTGGAGGGTGTGCTGCTGGAGCATCCGGGGGTCGCGGAGGTCGCCGTCGTTCCGCTGCCCAACGAGGTCCTGGGCAGCGACGTCCGCGCCGTCGTCGTGGCGTCCGGCGTCGTGCCCACCGCCGACGAGCTGATCGCCTGGTGCGCGCGCAGTCTCGCCGACTACAAGGTCCCGGTGCGGGTCGACTTCGTGGAGTCGTTGCCGCGCAACGGGATGAACCGGGTCATCAAGGGCGTGCTGACCAGGGACCCGGACGCCATGACGTAGCGCCGAGGCCGTCGGGCCGCCGGAGGATCGCACGTGCGGCCGAGCTGTCTCACAGCGGTCCTGTGTGATCGATGACCGGCGCGGGCCGCCCGCCGCGGCCTCGGGCGCCACGTGCAGCACGACGGTGCCGTAGGCGGTGCCGCTCATCCGGCCGTCGCACACCCGCACCATGTCGCGCACCCCGCGGGCGAGCAGCTTGGGCGGCAACGGCAGGTTCGCCACCTCCGGCATCCCCGGGTAGCCCTTCGGCCCGCAGCCGCGCAGCACCAGGACGGAGTCCTCGTCGACGTCGAGGTCCGGGTCGTCGACGCGGGCGTTGAAGTCCTCGATGGAGTCGAACACGACCGCCCGGCCCCGGTGCTGCAGCAGGTGCGGCGACGCCGCGGCCGGTTTCACGACGGCGCCGTCGGGGGCGAGGCTGCCGCGCAGCACCGCGATCCCGCCCTCGGCGACCATCGGGTTGTCGCGCGTCCGCACCACCTCGGGGTCCCAGATGGTGGCCTCGTCGAGGCCGTCGACGAGCGGGGTGCCGGTGACGGTCAGCGCGGTGGGGTCGAGGAGGTCGCGGACCTCGCGCAGGACGGCGCGCAGGCCGCCGGCACGGTGCAGGTCCTCCATGAGGAACCGGCCCGCGGGCTGCAGGTCGACGAGCATCGGCACGCGTGACCCGATGCGGTCGACGTCGTCGAGGGTCAGCTCCACCCCGGCCCGGCCGGCGATCGCGAGCAGATGGACGACGGCGTTGGTCGACCCGCCGATCGCGGCCAGCGCGACGATCGCGTTGTGGAACGACGCCGTCGTCAGGAACATGCTGGGCCGCCGGTCGGCCGCCACCATCTCCACGGCGAGCCTGCCCGTCATGTGCGCGGACTCCAGCAGCCGGCTGTCCGGCGCGGGCGTCCCGGCGACGCCGGGCACGACCGTTCCGAGGGCCTCGGCGACCAGTGCCATCGTCGACGCGGTGCCCATCGTGTTGCAGTGCCCGCGGCTGCGGATCATCGACGACTCGGAACGGGTGAAGTCTCCGGTGGACAGGGTCCCCGCGCGGACCTCCTCCGACAGCCGCCAGACGTCGGTCCCGCAGCCCAGCGGCTTGCCCTGGAACGTGCCCGTCAGCATCGGGCCGCCCGGCACGACCACGGCCGGCAGGTCCACCGACGCGGCCGCCATCAGCAGCGACGGGATCGTCTTGTCACAGCCGCCGAGCAGCACGACGCCGTCGATGGGGTTGGCGCGCAACATCTCCTCGGTCGCCATCGCGGCCATGTTGCGCCACAGCATCGCGGTGGGCCGCACCAGCGTCTCGCCGAGCGACACCACCGGCAGCTCCAGCGGCGTCCCGCCCGCGGCGAGCACGCCGTCGCGCACCGAGGCCGCGACCTCGGTCAGGTGCCGGTTGCACGGAGTCAGGTCCGAGGCGGTGTTGGCGATCGCGATCTGCGGGCGCCCGGTGAACGCGTCGCCCGGTGCGCCCCGGCGCATCCAGGCGCGGTGGATGTAGGCATTGCGGTCGTCGCCGGAGTACCACTGCGCGCTGCGCAGGGCGTCGGTCGGGCTCATCGTCGATCCCCCCGGGGCGTGGCCGTCGGGACGTCGTCCGCGGGCGGTGGCCACGACGCCGCCCGCCCTCGCATGGTTTCCGCGTGACCGGCGGGCGTCAACGCGGCCGGGCTCCAGGAGGGCACCGTGGCCCCGGCACGGCTCTGGCGGGCAGCGCCGGGGCCGCGGCTCCGTTGTCCGGCCGGAGCGCGCCGGCCGGACGGTCGGGGGTCAGGCGTTCGCGGCCGCCGCGGTGCGCCAGCCCTGGTGGTAGGTCTCGCGGGCCATCGCGGCGAACGGTGCCGGGCTCACGATGGCGCGCACCCAGAACTGCTCGTGCGGCTCGACGGTCGTCTTGCCCGACCCGCCACCCGGCTCACCCCACACGACCGTGACCTCGGCGCCCAGCGGCACCCCGGGGTCGATCGTCGCCAGCGACAGCGCGCGCTTCTCGTTGGCGCTGTAGCCGGTGAACAACGACAGCCCGATGGTGCGGCCGTCTGCGTCGAGGATCGCGTCGTAGTTCGAGGAGCCGTAGTTCGCGTTGGGGATGTCGAAGAACTGGTACTCCGGTCCGTCGAGGTCGAAGGGCGAGGCGAGCAGGGTCGTGACGTCCTCGGTGTTCCAGGCCAGGGTCACCTTGCGGCGCTGGGTGTCCGGGTCGATCGCGGCGAGCGCGTCGCGGCCGACGAAATCGTGGTCGAACGTCACGAACGAGCCGTAGCCCAGCTCCCACGGGTTGAGGTAGTAGTCCTCGATCCGGTCGGAGACGAAGCTGCCGGCCAGCGCGTTCGTCGACTCGTAGCCCACGGCGGGCAGCCACTCGCGGTACGCCCGCAGCCCCTCACCGGTGTAGACGGCGGGCAGCGGGGACGGGATCCAGCCCGACTCCAACGTGTTGCAGGAGTAGGCCCGCGCCCCGGCGGGCTCCATCCCGAACTCGGCCCCGGCCGCCAGGACGGTGTCGCGGACCCGGTCGTAGTCCTCGTAGGGGCCCCACAGCTCCAGGCCCGGCGCGCCGGCCATGCCGTGGCGCAGCGTGCGGACCTGCGCCCCACCGACGTTCATGTGGCCCAGCCGGAAGAATCGGACCTGCTCCAGCGGGCCGCCGTGCACCTTCTCGATGACCTCCCACGCGCGCGGGCCCTGGATCTGGAATCGCCAGACGTCGCGGGTCACCGGCTTGCCGTAGGGCCGGGAGGGGGAGCGGTCGTCCTTGCGGACATCGACGTCGTAGCCGTTGCCCGCGGTGAAGGTCAGCCAGTTCGCGACGGGTGCGCGGCCGACGAACACGAACTCGTCCTCGGCGAGGCGGAACAGGATGCCGTCACCGATGACGCCGCCGTCGGGGGAGACGGGCACGAACTGCTTCGCCGAGTCGACGGGGAACGTCGCGGTCGAGTTGATGCCGGTGTCGGTGAACAGTTTCAGCGCGTCCCGGCCCGACACCCAGAGGTTGACCATGTGGTGGGACTGGTCGAACAGGACGGCCGTGCGCTGCCAGGCCTTGACCTCGCGGCGGAAGTTCGTGAACTCCGCGGGCACGACGGGGTAGACGTACGCCCCGATCTGCGAGTTCCGCAGCAGCCCGACGGTGTCGCCCGAAGCGTCCAGCACGTCCTGCAGGTTCTTGGCGCTCATGTCCACCCGTTCGTCTCGAGATGCGCGTCCCGCGCGCCGGTGCGCAGGGAACGGTCGCTGTCCTCACGCTAGGAGCAGGGCGCCACCGATGGCACGGCCCGATGGCGGGACCGTGCCGTCCCGGGGCGGCCGGTGCACCCGCGACATTCGACGTAGCCGGGGTCTTTGACGTGGCCGACCAGCGCGGGGCCGCGACATTTGTCGCGCAGCACAAGGGTCGGGTGCGTGATGGCCGTGGGGACCGCCGGGAATTACGGTCGGGGGGACGGTCGCCGGTGTCCGTCGTCGATGTCGATGCGCCGGCCCGAACCAGGGAGCGCCCAGATGACGAGCCGGATCAGTCCGGACCTGCCGGGAACCTACGTGTTCGACGGCCCCACCAGCCGCCGCGGGCTCCACATGAACAAGCTGTTCATGTCGTTGCGCTCCGGGGCGGCCCGCACCGACTTCCTCGCCGACGAGCCCGGGTACTGCGCCCGGTTCGGGCTCACGGACGACCAGACCAAGGCGGTGCTCGACCGCGACTGGCAGGCGATGCTCGACCTAGGCGGCAGCATCTTCTACATCTACAAGCTCGCGATGATGGACGGGCACTCCATGCAGTACCTCGGCGGTGTCTTCACGGGCATGTCCGAGGCCGACTTCAAGGCCGCGATGCTCGCGGGAGGGCGTACCGATGTCTGAGGTGATCTGGGGTCTGGCGACGTCGCACGTCCCGTCGATCGGGGCCGCGATGGACCGTGGCATGACCGCCGACCCGGTGTGGGCGCCGCTGTTCGAGGGCTACGCCCCGGCCCGGGAGTGGCTCGCCGGCAACCCCCCCGACGTCGCGATCCTGATCTACAACGACCACGCCAACGGCATCGACCTCGACATCGTGCCGACGTTCGCGATCGGCACGGCCGAGCGCTACCAGGTCGCCGACGAGGGCTTCGGCCGTCGCCCGGTGCCCGACGTCGTCGGCTCCCCGGACCTGTCGTTCCACCTGCTGCAGAACCTGATGGACGACGGCTTCGACCTCACGGTCTTCCAGGAGCTCGACGTCGACCACGGGTTCACCGTGCCGCTCTCGGTGTGGACGCCCGATCCCGGCGACGCCTGGCCCTGCCCGGTGGTCCCGTTGCTGGTCAACGTCATCCAGTACCCGCAGCCCACCGCCGCCCGCTGCTACGCACTGGGCAAGGCACTGGGCAGGGCGATCGCGTCGTTCGAGTGTGCGCGGACCGTCGGCATCCTCGGCACCGGCGGGATGTCGCACCAGCTGGCGGGCGCCCGCGCGGGGTTCATCAACCCCGAGTTCGACGCCATGTTCCTCGACGCCATCGAGAACGACCCCGAGAAGCTGGCGGCGCTGTCGCGTGAGGACTTCATCCGCCAGGCAGGCTCCGAGGGCATCGAGCTGATCATGTGGCTGGTGATGCGCGGCGCGATGAACGAGCAGATCCGGAAGGTGCACAGCGCCTACCACGTGCCGGCCTCCAACACCGCCGCCGGCCTGGCGCTGTTCGACAACCGCACGGCCCAGCCCGCCTGACCCCTGTGGGTGGCGACAGTCGCCACAGTGACCGTCGCCGCCCACGACCGTCCCGACCCGTGCCCGCCGTCTCACGTCTACGTCAGTTGTCGCGGCCGGGTCCGGTCATCCGCGTGATCCGCCCGCGTCGCCGCGTTCGTGGCGTCGGGGACGGACAGGGGAGGGACGACGATGACCGAGAGCCGTGCCGCCGCTGCTGCGCGACGGGCGCCACGTCGGGGTCTCACTCGACTGCGGCAACGTCGAGGGTGCCTGTGCGCCACCCTCGATCGCGACCGTCGACATCGCCGACGCCGAACTCCGGACCGAGGTCGCCGTCGTCTGGGGTGAGCACCCCGTCACCGCGAAACCCCAGGTGGAGGGCCACGAGCAACGCCTGATCCGCGCGACGGTCGCGCCCGCCCCCTACGTCCCGTTCGCCTGAACCCGCTGTCGGAGCAGTTGATGACGTCGGTCACCGACCCCCAGGATGCCCACACCCCCTCGCCGCGCCACCGGCTCGCCCGAGCGCTGCGCCGGGCCGGCTACGAGGTCCTGCCGTTCCCCAGCGCGCACGACAAGGTCCTCGCCCACGTCCCGCGCGAGGTACCACTGACCATCACGACGACCGAGGCCAAGGGTCTGGAGCCGACGCTCGACCTGGCCGTCCGGCTGCGTGCCGCCGGGTACCGGGTGTCGCCGCACCTCGCGGCGCGGCTGGTCCGCGACAAGGAACACCTTGTCGACATCGTGGACCGGCTCCGCGACGGCGGCGTCGACGGGGTGTTCGTCATCGGCGGCGACGCGGCCGAGCCCGTCGGTGACTTCCCCGACGCGCTCGGGCTGCTGGAGGCGTTGGGCGACATCGGGCACCCCTTCACGACCGTCGGGGTCGGCGGCTACCCCGAGGGACACGGCGCGATTCCCGACGCTGCGCTCGCCCAGGCGTTGGCGGACAAGGCTCCGCACGCGACGCACGTCGTCACCCAGCTGTGCTTCGACGCCGCGGCGACGACCCGCTGGGCACGCAGCACCGCGCTCCCGGTCCACGTCGGTGTGCCCGGCGGCTACCGCGCGGACCGGCTGCTCTCCCGGCTCGCGCCCGACTTCGAGGGGCCCGTCGCCGGGATCCACGTCTTCACGTTCAACGACCTCGACGCGACCGAGACGTGGCGGCAGAACCTGTTGGCGCGCCTGACATGAGCGGGCTGCGCGGGTGCTCCTGCCGTCCTGTCCCGACGCGCCCGGGATCGTCCACGCCGTGTCCGGGCTACTCGTCCGCGAGCGCTGCACGATCGTGCAGAGCCAGCAGTTCGGCAGCGCCGCGAGCGGCACGTTCTTCATGCGCGTGGAGTTCGCCCACGTCGATGGCAGCGCGCTCGACCTCTCTGCGCTCCGCGCCGGGGTCGGTGTCCTTGCCGACCGGTTCGCCATGAGCCGGCATCTCGCGGACGCCGACCGCCGGCTGCGGACCGTCCTCATGGTCAGCCGCTTTGCTGTCAGGTGTTCCACTCGCGAATCAGCCACGTGCAGACCTCGGCCTCGGTCATGTCCGGGAACGACTGCTGGAAGGCGACGAGGGTGTGTGCCGCATCGTCGCGGTCGAACCCGCGGGTGGCAGCCGTCTCGTAGTACTCACGCTGCAGCGCCGTGGGTCTGCCGCCGCCCGCGCCCCGGCCCGGGAGCCCGTCTCGCCAGTGCTCGATCTCGTCCACCCTGTCCTCCGCCCAGCCGGGAGCCCCGTCGATCTCGACGTCCGGTTCCGGGAAGGGATGGGTCGATCCCTGCGGGTGGCGGGCGCGCCACTTGTGGACCGCGTGCCGGCTCACCCCGAGTGTCTCGGCAACGCCGGTCACCCCGAGGTAGCGCCGCGTCATGCGTGCACGATCCCACGTCCGAACATCGTCTCTGTCCGGGACAACGTATTCGCACCCATGAAACATCGTCAACCATGGAGACGATGATCGGCGCGCGACGAATGACGTAGTGCGGCGGCGACCCCCGCCCGTTGGCCGCCGGCCCGCACACCTGCTTCGATCAGCGCGGACGTTCGTGCAGGGAGGACTGGTCGTGGCCGATCCGGACGCGCGTGCCGCGCGGGCACTCGTCGACGTCTCCGCCGACGGGCTCGCCGTCCTCGACGCCCACGGGCGCTTCACGTTCGTCAACGATGCCGCCGCGCACGTGCTGGGCCTGCCCGCCGCCACGCTGGCCGGGACCCCCGGCCCGTTCCCGCTCACCCCCGCCGACGACGGCGCCACCGTCGCCTGGGCCCCGCCCGGCGGCAGGGTCCGCGACCTGCAGTACCGGATCGCCCCGGGCACCGGCGGGCACGTCGTGTGGTTCCGCGATGTCACCGACGCCCTCCACCAGCAGGAACGGCTCACCGCCATCGCCCGCGTCGCCGCCGGCGTCACCGAGTCCGCGTCACTGCCCCAGACCCTGGACGCCGTCGCCCGCGAGATCGTCGCGACCGCCACCATCGCCGCCGTCCAGATCCTCGCCATCGACGACCCCGCCGAGGACCTGCGCATTCTCGGCATGGCCGGGTTCGGGTCGGCCCCGGACTTCGTCGAACGGTTCGCCGAGTGCCGACGCCTCGGTGCCGACGTCCGCTTCCTCGACGCGTTCGGCGCCGGCCACCGCGTCGTCGTCGCGCACCGCAAGGCCGCGATCATGGCCGACCCCCTGTGGGCGCCGTTGCGCGAGATCATGGACCGCCCCGACTGGGACGGGTTCGTCGCGACCCCGATGACCGTCCGCGGCCGCACCCTCGGTGTCGTCAACGCCTACTACGTCCCGGGCGCGGAACCCGGGCCGCTGTCCTTCCTGGAGGCGATGGCCGACCACGCCGCGATCGCCGTCGACACCGCCGGGCTGCTCGCCCAGACCCGCACCCGCGCCCGATCCGACGAACGCCGCCGCCTCTCCCGGGACCTGCACGACTCCGTCGTCCAGCAGCTGTTCTCCATGCGGATGCAGGCCAGGGTGCTGCGCAACCAGCTCGACCGCGACGCCGACGACGTCGACCCGGGCCGGCTGCGCCTCGCCGCCGAGGAGCTGGCGTCGCTGAGCTCGACCGCGCTGGCCGACCTGCGTCAGCTCGTCTTCGAGCTGCGTCCTCTGGAGCTGGAGGAACGTGGCCTCGTCGAGGCCATCCGGGGTCAGGCCGCGGGCGTGCAGGCGCGCACCGGGCTCACCGTCGACGTGCACGCCGACCGGGACCGTGTCGAGGGCGTCCTGGACCTGCAGGAGGATGTGTACCGGATCGTCTCGGAGGCGGTGCACAACGTGGTGAAGCACGCGGGAGCGGCGACGGCGGAGATCGGCATCGCCGTCGACGACGGGGACCTCGTCGTGGAGGTCGCCGACGACGGCGCCGGTACCGGGCCGGGCGGGAGCGGCGGCCTGGGGCTGGTGTCGATGCGCGAACGCACCGAACGCTGGGGTGGACGGTTCGCGGCCGGCCCTCGCCCCGGCGGGGGCTGGACCGTGCGGGTCGCGGTCCCGCTGCCCGGCCACGTCGAGGCGCGACGGTGACGGCGCCCCGGATCCGGGTCGTGCTCGTCGACGACCACGCCGTCGTCCGCCGCGGGCTGCGCGCCTTCGCCGAGACCGAACCCGACCTGGAGATCGTCGGCGAGGCCGAGGACGGCGAGGCCGCCGTCGCGCTGCTGCGCGAGCGGGCGACCCTCGGCGAGCCGCTGCCCGACGTCGTCCTCATGGACCTGCTCATGCCCCGCATGGACGGGGTCGCCGCCACCGCCGCGATCGCCGCCGCCCATCCGGAGGTGAAGGTCGTGGTGCTCACCAGCTTCGGCGAGGTCGAGCGGGTGCACGCCGCGCTCGCCGCCGGGGCGGCCGGCTACCTGCTCAAGGACGCCGAACCCGAGGAGGTCGCGGCCGCGATCCGCGCCGCCGCGGCGGGGGAGGTGCACCTCGACGCGGGCGTCGCCCGCGAGCTGACGCGGCGGATGACGGCCCCGCACACCGGCATGGGCTCGCTCACCCCGCGCGAGCGTGAGGTCCTCGCGCTCGTCGCGCAGGGGCACGGCAATCGCGAGATCGCGCGCCGGCTGGTGATCAGCGAACGGACCGCCCGCACCCACGTCAGCAACGTGCTGGCCAAGCTGCAGCTGACCTCCCGCACCCAGGCGGCGCTCTACGCGATCCGCGAAGGCGTCATCACCCCGCCGACACAGCCCCTGTGAGTGGCGATGGTCGCTCCAGCGACCATCGCCACTCACGACCGTTCCTGCAGTTCGGGGTGGCCGGGCAGGGGCCCGGCGCTCAGGCGGCGGGGCGCTCCGCCGGGACCGCCGAGGACCCCGGCTCGGGCAGGGCGTGGAGGCCGCCGTCGGTACCCGCGGGCAGGGTGCGCTGCACCCGGCCGAGGAACACCAGGAGCACGACCATCAGCACCGGGAAGATCGCGAAGACGTAGAACGTGCCCTGCGCCGAGAGCCCGCCGTCGAGCAGGACCCCGGCGAGCCAGGGGCCGAGCATCGCGCCGAGCTTGGACACCGACGTCGCCCAGCCGCCGCCGCTCGCGCGGATCGCCGGCCGGTAGAAGATGCTCGAGATGCTGATGACGCCGCCGTGCCCGCCGATGATGAAGATGTTGGCGAGCACCAGGACGACGATGTAGCCGGCGGGGCCGAGCGGCGCGAACCCGATGACGAGCAGGCACGGCACGGCGAGCAGCGGCATCCAGGCGATGGTGCCGGCGCCGCGCTTGTCGATGAACCGGCTGATCAGGATCTGGCCGACCGCACCCGCGACCGACGTGCACGCCGCGAGCAGCGCGGCGGCGGAGACGCTGAACCCGATGCGCTCGTTGAGGATCGGGCTCCAGAACGTCAGGTAGAACACGATCGCCGCGGAGCAGAAGTAGGCCACCCAGATCAGCGGGGTGATGAGCGCGAGGCGGTTGCCGCGGAACAGCGACGCCGGGGTGAACGGGGTGCGGTCGACCGCCTGGGTGCCGACGACGAACTGCGCGTCCGGCGGCACGGGGACGTCGGGGGCGACGCGGCGCAGGATCGGCGGGATGCGGTCCGCGGCCACGTCTCGCTGGGCGAGGAACTTGATCGACTCCGGCAGGAACATCAGCACGAGGGCCAGGACGACGAGCGAGGCCACCCCGCCCGCGAGGAACACCGACTCCCAGCCGTGCTCCGGGATCAGGGCGTTGGACACCGGTCCACCGGTCGCGCTGCCGAGGCTGTAGCCGACCATCACGATGACGATCGACGTCGACCGCAGCCGAGCGGGCGCGAACTCGCTGACCAGCGCCCACACCAGCGGCAGCGCGCCGCCGATGAACAGGCCGGTGAGCAGCCGCAGGAGCATCAGCTCGGTGTAGTTCGCCGCGAGGGCGAACAGGACCATGAAGACGCCGAAGCCTGCGACGGACACGGCGATCGACGGTTTGCGGCCCCACCGGTCGCCGAACCACGCCATCGCGATGCCGCCGATCAGCGTGCCGACGACGCCGACGGTGCCGAGCGTCCCCAGCTGGGTGTTGCTCAGCGCGAAGTCCTTCTGCAGGTAGCGGCCGGCGAAGGAGATGATCTGGAGGTCGAAGCCGTCGAGGAAGGTGACGAGCCAGGCGACGGCGAACAGGCCGATCCAGAACCGGCCGATGCGCTGGTTCTCGATGACCGGGACGACGTCGAACACGGGACGGTCCGGCCGTGACGGCGACAGGGAATCCGACATGCACACTCCCTCGTGCGCTCCGGGACCGGGAACGCGTCACCGGTCGAGTCGAATCCGGAGGCTACGGCGGGTGTGACGCGCGCCGGAAATCATGACTCGGAATGCTCGGCATCACCGCCGTGAATGGGATGGGGCGACTCCCTGAGAGGCGCGGAGACGATGCCGAGGAGGGTCCGCAGCCAGCGGTGCCCGGGGTCGTCGTCGTTGCGCTGGTGCCACCAGAGGATCTCGGTCAGGGGCGGGACGTCGATCGGGCAGTCGAGGATCCGCAGGTCGGGTCGGTCGGCGAACTGCCTGGCCAGGCGGTGCTGCATGATGGCGACCCGGTCGGTGCCGGCCACGAAGTACGGGGTGGCGTGGTAGTTGTCGACGCGCACGGCGACGGCCGGGCGACGCCGCAGCCCGGCGAGGACCGGGCCGAGCGGGGAGCTCGCGGGATACTCGCCGTCGGGATGGTTGGGAATGACCCAGGACATTCTTTCGAGGTCGTTCACGGTGATTTCGTCGGTAATGTCGTTTTCGGAATCGACGACACACACCCAGTGGTCCCGGAACAATTCCGTCCCGCGCAGTTCGGACGCCTTGAACTCGGCCTTCGGGGCCGACACGATGGCGTCGACGCGGCGCAGCGTGTCGGGCAGGTCGCTGGGCAGCGCACCCGTCACGACGTCGACGTAGAGCCGGACCGACGGCGACGCCGCGTACATCGCCCGCGACAGCTGCTCACCGATCACGGCGAGCACGTAGTCGGTGGTCATCAGGACGAACTCGCGGTCGGACGCCTCGGGGCGGAACGCGGGGTCGGGGGAGAAGAGCCGTTCCAGGCCGAGCGCGAGCGGCTCGATCTGTGCCGCGAGCTGCTGGCCGAGCGGGGTCAGCAGATAGCCGTTGCGGTTGCGTTCCAGCAGGTCGTCGCCGAAGTGGCGGCGCAACCGGGCCAGTGCGGCACTCGCGGCGGGCTGGGTCACGCCCACCCGCTCGGCGGCGCGGGTGACGTTCTGCTCCCGCAGCAGCTCACGCAGCACGACCAACAGGTTCAGGTCGATGTTGGCGAGCGAGGCGACAGTGCGTCGTCCCACCACGGCCACCCCCGCTCCGTCGCATCGTCCGGTACCGATCCGAGCTTAGGCGCGGCGGCATAGACGCCCCTGATACTCGTCATGCCGAAGTTTGCTTTCCGTGCGGCGCAGGGTCCGGCCTACCGTCCCCGACATGCGGATCGTGGTGTCGCGACTCGACGACTTCCCGCCCGGAACCCGCCGGATCGTCACCGAGGGCAGGCGGTCGATCGGTGTCTTCCGGGTCGGTGACCGCTTCTTCGCGGTCAACAACCACTGCCCGCACCTGGGCGGGCCGTTGTGCGAGGGCCGGACCCAGTCGCAGCTGCGGTCGTCGGGACCCGGGCACTACGACCTCGACGACGGTCCGACGCTGCTGGCCTGTCCGTGGCACGGCTGGGAGTACGACCTGGCCACCGGGCAGTCGTGGTTCGGGCCGGAGGAGAAGCCGGTGCGCACGTACGAGGTGAGCGTCGAGGCGGCCGAGGAGACGGACCCGCCGGGGCGCCGGCCCGGGCCCTACGTCGCCGAGACCTTCGAGGTCGCGATCGAGCAGCTCGGTGCCGATGCGCACGTCGTCGTCGACACCGGTGCCCGGCCCGGCGGAGCGCAGGCTCCCGCGCGGTCCGCCGCCGCCGTCACCACCGCCGCGGCCGGTCCTGCCGCCACCGTCACCGGAGAACCGCGATGACCCAGACCCTCGACGCGTCGGCCCGGCCCGCGCGCCGGACCGCCTACACGATCGTCGACACCGACATCCATCCCGTCGCCACCGCGGCGAGCATCCTGGCGCGGCTCTCGACCGGTGCCCGGAGGCGGTTCGAGACACTCGGCAGCCGGGTGCCCGCGCCGCCGGAGATCTACCCGCGGGTGCGCAACTCCGGGTTCCGCCTCGACTCCTGGCCGGAGTCCGGGCCGCCCGGCAGCGACCTGCAGCTCGTGCGCGACCAGCTCCTCGACTCCTTCGACGTCGACCACGGCGTGCTGATCCCGCTGCAGGGCCACCAGTGGGGCGCCGAGGAACCGGCGTACTCGGCGGAGCTGTGCCGGGCGCTCAACGACTGCATGGCCGAGGAGTGGCTGGACCGTGAGCCGCGGCTGCGCGGGTCGCTGGCGGTGCCCTACGAGTCGCCGGACCTGGCCGTCGAGGAGATCCGGCGGTGGGCGGGCGACCCCCGGTTCGTGCAGGTCCTGCTGGCGACGGGTGGCGAGTCCGGTTTCGGGCGGCGTCGTTACTGGCCGATCTACGAGGCCGCGGTGGACGCGGGCCTGCCGATCGGCGCGCACACCGGCGGGCTCGAACAGCACCGCGGCGCCGGATGGCCCTCGTTCTACCTCGAGGAGCACGTCTGGAACGGCAACATGATGGGCGCGCTCATCACCAGCTTCCTCACCGAGGGCGTGTTCGCGCACCTGCCGGAGCTGCAGCTGGTGTGCGTCGAGGGCGGCATCGCGTGGGCGCCCGCGCTGTTCTGGGCGCTCGACGACGGCTGGGCCCTGCTGCGCGACGACGTCCCGCACCTGACACGACCTCCGTCGGAGGTGCTGCGGGAGCGGCTGTGGTTCACCACCCAGCCCATCGAGGAGCCTGCCGACCCCGCCGAGCTCGCGACGGTGCTGCGCCACCTCGGGATGGACGACCGGATCATGTTCGCCTCGGACTATCCCCACTGGGACTTCGACTCGCCGCAGCACACGCCGCGCCTCTTCCCGGCGCAGGCCCGGGAGCCGATCATGGGCGCCAACGCCTGCCGCCTCTACGGCCTGCCGCTGCGGGTGCCGGCATGAGCGCGCCGGTGACGACCCGCGTCGTCGACACCGACGTCCACTGCGCTCCGGCGTCGCTCGACGACCTGTCGGCGCACATGCACCCCTACTGGCGGACCTACGTCCTCGAGGCCGGGATCGGGCTCTCCGCGAACCAGGGCGGCGCCTACCCGCCGCGCATCCGGCCCGGTGGGGAGCCCGCCCATGCGGTCGACGAGCTGCCGGTCGACGCCGACGCCGCCGTCCTCACCTGCACGTCGACGTTCCAGTCCAACCGCAACCCGTACTTCGAGGCCGCGCTGTGCCGCGCCGTCAACGACTGGCTGCTGGAGCGCTGGCACGCCCGCGACCGTCGGCTGCGCGTCGCGATGGTCGTCCCCACCCTGCACGTCGAGGCGGCGGTCGAGGAGATCGCGCGGCTCGGCGCGCACCCGGCCGTTGTCGCGGTCCTGCTCCCGGTCCGCAACGAGACCCGCTGGGGGACCGTCGGCAACCGGGCCGTGCTGCGCGCCGCCGCCGAGCACGGGCTCGTCGTGACGCTGCACGCGTGGGGCAGGGCGGGCAACGCGCCCAACTCCAGCGGGATGACGCACAGCTACCTGGAGGACTACCTCGCGAACTCGCAGCTCATCGCGCAGGGGCAGCTCACCAGCCTGGTCGTCGAGGGGGTGTTCGCGGCGCTGCCCGACCTGCGGGTGACCCTCGCCGAGTGCGGCTCCACGTGGCTGGCGACGATGCTGTGGCGCTTCGACAAGGACTGGAAGGGCACCTGGCGGGAGGTGCCGTGGATCGAGCGGCCGCCGTCGGAGATCGTCCGCGAGCACGTCCGGTTCACGACGGCACCGATCCACCTGCCGCCCGACCCCGCCGCCGCCCGTGAGGCCCTCGACCTGCTCGACCCGGCACTGCTCATGCACGCCAGCGACCATCCGCACGACCACGGTGACGGCGCCGACCGGCTCGCTGCGGTCCTCACCGACGACGAGCGCGCCGCGGTCATGGGTGGCACCGCCGCGCACTGGTACGGCATCGGGTGATCGCCGGCGCGGCTGTCCGGGACGTCGCCACCCCGTCCGGTGGTCGCGTCCGCACCTGGACGCTCGGGCCCGCGGACGGCACCGCGACGCCGGTGCTGCTCCTGCACGGCTGGCCGCAGACGTCGGCGGTCTGGCACCTCGTCGCGCCGCTGCTCGCCAGGACGCGGACCGTGGTGGCGGCCGACCTGCCCGGCTACGGCGACAGCATGCTGCCGCCCGGCGCCGGCGTGGCCGCCTCGGGCAAGCGCGCGATGGCCGACGACCTCGTCGCGGCCATGAGCGAGCTGGGGCACCGGAGGTTCTCGGTCGTCGGTCACGACCGCGGCGCCCGCGTCGGCTACCGGCTCGCGCTCGACCACCCGGACCGCGTCGCCGCGCTCGCGGTGCTCGACGTGCTGCCGACCCTCGACGTCGCCGAGCGCGTCGACGCCGCGTTCGCCCGCGCGGCCTGGCACTGGTTCCTCCTCGCCCGGCCTCCCGACCTGCCCGAACGCCTCCTCGCGGCGGAACCCGACGCGACGCTGGGCCGGGGCCTCGACGTCTGCGCACCGGAGGCGCTCGCCGCGTACCGCGCGGCGTGGTCGCGTCCCGAGGTGCGCCACGGCATGTGTCAGGACTACCGAGCGGGCTGGGACGTCGACGTCGAGATCGACCGGGCCGACCGTGGCGTGCGCACGATCGGCTGCCCGACGCTGGTGATGTGGGGCGAGCACGGCGCGCTGCGCCGGTACGCCGACGTCATGGTCGCGTGGCGACGCTGGGCGCCTGCCGCGCACGGTGTCGTCCTGCCGTGCGGGCACCACCTGCCCGAGGAGCGTCCCGACGACGTCGCCGCCGCGGTCCTCGGCATGCTCGGCGGCTGAGACCGGTCCCGTGCGGTGCGGGTTACGCTCGTCGGCGATGCGCATCGCCCTCGCCCAGATCGCCGCGACCACCGACCCGACGGCCAACCTCGACCTCGTCCGCGACGGAGTTCGCCGCGCCGCCGACGCCGGCGCACGGATCGTCGCGTTCCCGGAGGCCACGATGTGCCGCTTCGGGGTGGCGCTCGGCCCGGTCGCCGAGAAGCTCGACGGCCCGTGGGCCACCGCGGTCCGCGAGTCGGCCGAGGCTGCCGCGATCACGGTCGTCGCCGGCATGTTCACCCCCGCCGACGGTCGCGTCCGCAACACGTTGCTCGTCACGGGCGGCGGGGTCGAGGCGTCCTACGACAAGATCCACCTCTATGACGCGTTCGGGTTCGCGGAGTCCGACATCGTCGCCCCCGGCGACACCCCGGTGACCGTGTCCGTCGACGGCCGCACGATCGGCGTCGCCACCTGCTACGACGTCCGGTTCCCTGCACTGTTCCAGCGGCTCGCGGCAGCAGGCGCCGACGCGGTGGTCCTCCCGGCGTCCTGGGGTGCGGGGGAGGGCAAGGTCGCGCAGTGGGAGCTGCTCGTGCGTGCCCGGGCGCTCGACTCCGGCACGTTCGTCGCGGCGTGCGACCAGGCCGACCCGACGACCGCCGGGCTGGAGCGCGGCAAAGCGCCCACCGGGGTCGGGCACAGCCTCGTGGCCGGGCCGACCGGCGCGGTCGCCGGGGCGCTGGGCGCGGAGCCGGGGCTGCTCGTCGTCGACATCGACCTCGACGCCGCGGTACCGACGCGCACCGCCACCGGTGTGCTCGCCAACGCCCGGGACGCGCGTCAGGGAGCGTCGGCGACGTTCGGCTGAGACCCCGCGGCGCGGGCCTCGTGGTCCTCCACCGCGGCGACCCCGGCCGCGATCTCGTCGGCGGGCGCGAACGACGCCCGGAAACCGCTGCGCGCCAACGCTGCGAGCTGTGCCGTCGACAGTCCGAGGTGCTCGGCGAGCGCGCGGTGGTTGTCGGCGACGTAGCCGCCGAAGTAGGGCGGGTCGTCGGAGTTGACCGAGACGACGACCCCTGCGTCGTGCAGCGCCATGATCGGGTAGCCGGCCAGGTCGTCGACGACGCGCAGCCGCAGGTTCGACAGCGGGCACATCGTGAGCGGCACGCCCTCGTCGCGTAGCCGGGCCACGAGCGCGGGGTCGTCTGCCGCGGCGATCCCGTGGTCGATCCGTTCGACGCCGCAGTCCAGCGCCTCACGCACGTACCCGGCCGGGCCCTCCTCACCGGCGTGGCAGGTCAGCCGGTACCCGCGGCGGCGGGCGTCGGCGAAGAACCGGGCGAACCGTGACGGCGGGTTGCCCAGCTCGGCGCCGCCGAGCCCGACACCCAGCAGGGAGTCCTGCCACGGGGCCACCGCGTCGAGCAGCTCCAGTGCCTCGGCCTCTGTGCGGTGCCGCTGCGCGATCACGAGCACCGCGCCGTCGACGCCGAGGTCGGTGCGGGCGTCGGCGATCGCGTCGAGCACACCGCCGAGGACGTCGGCGACCGCGACCCGGCCGAGGAACGACTGCGGGCTGACGAACATCTCCGCCCGGCGCACCCCGTCCGCGGCCGCCCGGCGCAGGTAGGCGGCGGTGAGCTCGTGGAAGTCGGCGCGGGTGTGCAACACCGTGCAGCCCAGGTAGTACAGGCGCAGGAACTCGTCGAGCCCGGTGTAGGAGTAGGCGGCGCGCACCTCGTCCGGGGAGCGCCACGGCAGTTCCACACCGTTGCGGGCCGCGAACCGCACCAGGTCCTCGGGCTCGAGGGTGCCCTCGAGGTGGACGTGCAGCTCCGTCTTGGGCAGCGCCGCGACGAAGTCCGCGGCGGTCATCGGCCGACCTCGCTCTCGCCTGCCCCGACCGTGCGTCCGGAGGACGCGGCGTTGTCGATGTGGCGCTCGCACACGGCGCCCGCCGCGGCGGCGTCGCCCGCGGCCAGTGCCGTGACCAGCTCAGCGAGCTCGGCAGCCGACTCCGCGGGCCGCCCGGGCTGCGACAGCGACCGTGCCCGCAGCAGCCGGATCCGCGCCTGCAACTGCCCCAGCAGGGTGCGAATCGTCGAGCTGCCGGCCCCGTCGAGCAGCGCCGCGTAGAAGACGTCCTTGGCGCGCAACAGGTCCAGGATGTCGTCGGGCCGGTCCCGCGCGGCCTCGGCGAAGGCGTGGTGCGACGCCGCGAGGGCGGCGTGGTCGGCTGGTGAGGCGTGCACGATGAACCGGCGCGCCGCGAGGCTCTCCAGCGTGGCCCGCACCTCGTAGAGCTCCGCGGCCTCAGCCGGCCCCGGCACGTCGACGACTGCGCCGCGCTGCGGGACGATCCGCACCAGACCCTCGCCCTCCAGGCTGCGCAGCACCTCGCGGATCGTCGCCCGCGAGACCCCGGTGACCTCCATGAGCTCACGCTCGACCAGCCGCTGCTCAGGGGCGAAGCGGAACTCCAGGATCGCGCGCCGCAGGGCGTCGGTGATCTGCTCCCGCAACGGCGCGGCGATGCGCCGTCCGCCGACCGGGCCCAGCACGTCGGCGGGCAGGCCGGCAGGGCTCATGGCCTCACGGTACTTCACCCCGGGCACCGGGTCCGGCGACGTTTCCGCAGCGGCACCGGTGCCGCTGCGACGGCGCCGGGTCGGGTGAGGGTCGGGTCCGCGGGGTCCTCGTGGGTGTGTCGGCGCTCGACGCGTTCAGCAGGCTCGGTAGCCGCGTGCTCGGGGGCGGCGGCAGTTCGATCACGTGATTGAGACGAGGCCGGCATCGGGGCAGGGCCCTGTCAGCGCCTGATGATCTCAATCACTCGGTTGACTCATGCCGTCACGGCGCGGGTTCACTGGACCGTGACGTGGAGGTGATCATGACGGCGAAGGTGCAGGGCCGGACGCCCGCCCGGACCAGCCGTGCCGAGGCGACCCGCGAGGCCATCCTGGCCACCGCTGAACGCCTCTTCGCCGAGCACGGCGTCGGCGCGGTGTCGAACCGTCGGATCAGCGAGGCCGCGGGCCAGGGCAACACCGCGGCCGTCGGCTACCACTTCGGGACCAAGGAGGACCTGGTGCGCGCCATCGTCCGCAGGCACAGCGCCGAGGTCGACCGGCTGCGGGAGGAACGCGTCGCCACGGTCGCCGGGTCGCACGACGTCCGCGACTGGGTCGCGTGCCTGGTCCGCCCGATGACCGAGCATCTCGACGCGCTCGGCAGCCCCACCTGGTTCGCCCGCTTCGCGGCGCAGGTCATGACCGACCCCGTGCTGCGGGAGACCGTCGCCGGGGAGTCCCTCGGGTCGGCGTCGTTGCGGCAGGCCCTCGACGGGCTGGAAACGTGTCTGCCGACGATGCCCGCCGCCGTCCGCGCCGAGCGCGGCTCGATGGTCCGTCAGCTGATGATGCACGTCCCGGCCGAACGTGAACGCGCGCTCGCGGAGGGCGTCACGACCCCACGGGCGACGTGGCACGAGGCTGCCACCGGGCTCGTCGACGCCGTGACCGGCATCTGGCTGGCCCCGGTGACACCGGCCCGCTGACCCGGCACCGTCGCACCGGGCGCACCCTCACGGCCGTGCGCCCGCCGCCCCGATCACGCGGGGTCAGCACGGCGGTCATGGACGGGCCCCTGTCGCCGGGGTCGGGACGAGGAACGCGACGGCGAGCAGCGAGCCGTCGCGGTGCAGCCGGCCGAGAGCGAACCGGGGCCAGCGGGCACGCACCCGACGCGTCACCCCGGCGATGCCGAGCAGCAGGGTCCCGGTCACCAGTACGAGGGCGACGAGACCGGTCGCCCTGGCGACGTACCACGTCCACATCAGACGGTCCGATCGGCGGGCCAGCCGGCGACGACACGCACCCGGCCGGCGTCGTCGGTGAGGCGGGCGGGCAGGCCGCGGGCGGTGAGCCGGGCCGGCGCGTCGGCACCGAGAACCATCGCCGCTGTGGCGGCGGTGTTGGCCTCCAGGCAGTTCGCGGCGACGACCACGCGGCGCGACGGGTCCCACCGCAGCCGCCACCAGCCGGGTGCCGGTCCGGGTGTGCCGGTGCCGGTCCAGGGGTCGGCGTGCAGCCGTGCCGTCGCGGTCCGCAGCGCGGCAGCGTCGGTGACGACGACTCGTGCGGTCGTCCCCAGTGCGGGGAAGGCGTCGGCGGCAGGCGGCGCGAGGGCGGCGGTCACGACGCACCCGACCGCGTGTGAGAGCTGTCGCCGCTGCTGGTGCCGGGTGCCTGGGCGGATCCGAAGCCGTCGCTGGTCGCCGTCCCGTCGTCGGTCGACGTGCCGGAGTCGGTGGTGCTCGTACCGGTGGTGCCCGTGGTGGCCGACGCGGAGGTGTCGGCCGCCGCGCTCGTCGCGAAGACGGCGGCCGCGACCGCGGACAACGCCGTCGCGGACACCCCCGTCCACGCCGTCGTCCGCCGGACCCGCCGCAGCACCCGGTCACGGCGGGCTGCTCGATCGATGCCGCCGGTCGTGTTCGGGTCGTTCGTCATGGCTCCGAGGATCGGCCCGGATCCTGGGAGCCGGCTGTGCAGAACCGATGAGCCGGGGGTCGCCATCCGGGCTGTTGCCCGTGGCGGCACAGTGCGTCGCGAAACATCTATCTCCGCGCTGCCGGGGCGCGGATAGCGTCGGAACCGGCGGTTCCGTGCGGCACCGCCCACTCGACGGGGAGGACCACCGGTGGCGGGAATCGAGCTGACCGACGAGATCATCGAGCGTGTCGACGGTGCGCAGGTCGGCCGCAAGCCGATCACCGTCAGCTACGTGGGCCTCGACGACCGCCCCCACATGTCGCTGCGCGGCTCGACCCACGTCCACGGCCCCGACCAGCTCGCGATCTGGGTGCGCCACGCGAGCGGCGGGATCGTCGACGCGATCGCCCGCAACCCCGCCGTGGGCCTGCTCTACCGCGACTCGGAGGAACGCACCACCTACGTGTTCTCAGGGCGTGCCTCGGTCGCGTCCGACGACGAGACCCGTAAGACCGTCTTCGACGCCTCCCCGGAGTTCGAGCGCGACCACGACCCCGAGCAGGCGGGCGTCGCCGTGATCATCGAGCTCGACGAGGTGAAGGGCGGCACCGTGGGCGGCACCCAGGTGTCGATGAGCCGCGAGTAGCCGCGCGGGCGGGGTCAGCCCGTCCGCGCCGCCGTCGCGACCTCGGCGCCCAGCCACCGCCGGAACGCCTGCAGTGCACGACGGTCCGCCCGTTGCGACGGCGAGTACAGCGAGAACTCGGCGACCGGGCCGGCCGGGACGCGGACCGCGCCGAAGGGCTGCACCAGCCGCCCCGTCGCCAGCTCGGGTTCGACGAGCGTCGCCGGCAGCAGCGCCACACCCTGCCCCGACACGGCGGCCCGGCACGCCAGCGCCGCGTCGCCGTAGGCCGGGCCGCTGCGTGCGGTGAGGTCGGGAAGCCCGGTCGCGACGAGCCAGCGCTCCCACACGCCGGTCGCGTCGAAGCTGCGCAGGAGGTCGTGCCCGCGCAGGTCGGCGGGCGCGGTCAGCGGGTGCCGGGTGAGGTAGCCGGGGCTGCACACGCAGACGAGCGGCTCGGCGATCAGCAGCACGTCGTCGTAGCCGGGGACGGGTGCGCTGCCGGGACGGATCTCGGCGTCGACGTCGTGGCGGCCGAAGTCGGCGGGACTGCTCGACGTGGTGAGCCGCAGCGCGACCCACGGCTGCCCGCGGTGGAACCAGCCCAGCCGCGCCACCAGCCAGTTGGCGACGAGGGCGTCGGCGCGGACGGTCAGGATCGTCTCGTTGCGGCGCGGGCAGGTGAGCTGGTCGGTGGCCGCGACGAGGCCGTGCAGGTGCTCGGTGACGGCGTCGAGGTAGCGGCTGCCCTCCGGGGTGAGCCGGATCGAGCGGGCTGCGTGGACGAACAGCGCCACTCCCAGCGACGACTCGAGCTGACGCAGCTTCCGGCTCACCGCGCTCGGGGTGACGTCGAGCTCCGCGGCCGCACCGCGGACGCTCTGCAGCCGGCCGGCGGCCTCGAAGCTGCGCAGCGCCGTGAGCGGCGGGAGCCGGTGCAGGACAGGCGGCGTCGCGTCCACGCCCGGATCGTCGGGCGGCGCCGCGGGTCTGTCAACGCATGTTGTGCGCGGTGATGACCGGCACCGCCGGTTTCGCCCTCGCCGGCCAAAGACGGACGCGTGTGGGCACGCGAGGATGCGCACCCACCGCGAGCGGGGGCGAGCCGGCCGCCTCCTAGGGTGGACGGGTGCCGATGACCGCGAAGTACGCCACCTCGTGCGGCGTGTGCTCCTCCGCCATCTCACCCGGCGAGCAGATCGCCCGCTCCGGCGAACGGTGGGCGCACGTGGCCTGCGCGGGCAGCAGCGAGGCAGCCCAGCCGGCCGCGGCCGGCGCGTCGAAGCCGGTGCCCGCCAAGCGGACCCGGCCCGTCCGGCCCGACATGCCCGCACCCGACGGCGCGCTCGAGGTCTGGACCGACGGCGCCTGCTCCGGCAACCCCGGCCCCGGCGGCTGGGCCTGGGCCACCCGCGACGGGCGCCGCGACAGCGGGGGAGAGAACCCCTCCACCAACCAGCGCATGGAGATCCGCGCCGCCCTCGAGGCCGTGCGGGCCCTCGACGGCCCGCTCGTCGTCGTCAGCGACTCGACCTACGTCGTGAACTGCTTCCGCGACCAGTGGTGGAAGGGCTGGATCGCGCGTGGCTGGGTGACCAGCGCGCGTAAGCCCGTCATCAGCAGGGACCTCTGGGAGCCGCTGATCACGCTCGTGAACGAGCGCGGCGACGTCTCGTTCCGCTGGGTGAAGGGCCACTCCGGCGACGAGATGAACGATCTCGTCGACGCGCTCGCGGTCGAGCAGTCCCACACGATGGCGGGAGGCTGAGCCGCAGCCTCGGGTCTCGGGGTTCCGACATCCGCCGCCATGTCCTGGGAGCCGTCAGCCGCCTCGCGGCCACGCCTGCCGGGCGTGCCCGTGGCGTCGGCGCTCCACCCCTCGGTCGACCAGCGCGAGCGCGATGTGACCACGGCGCGCGCGGCCGGGGGCGTGGCGGGCGCGCCGCCGGAACGCGCTGAGCAGGACGGCGAGCAGAACGACGACGCCTGCGCCGAGCACGACGAGCTGGACCGACATGGTTGATGTCCCGTGTTTCCCGAGGCCTTCGTGATGGTGGCGTGTGGGACGTACTTCGTCGGCAGTCACGTCCGGCGTTACACCGTTCGGCTCTGACGGCGACGGCGACGGCGGATGGCGCAGGGGGTCACCAGGTCAGGGACACCGACTCCCGGCGCGGGTCGGCCGCGGCGACGGTGCCGCCGTCCCCGATGCCCGCGGCGACCATCGAGCCGAACACGTCGGAGGCGTAGGGCCGGGCGACGAGCTGGTGGCCGCGGCGGGCCAGCGCGTTGCCGAGGGGATGGCCCGCCTCGACGAGCAGGTTGCCGTCCTCGCTGCGCCAGCGGTGCGCGGCGAGCGCGTCGTCCAGCGCGCGGCCGGCCCGGAGCCGGGCGAGGACCTGCAGCAGGGTCTGGACCTGGCCGTCGGCCCCTGGGGTGGACAGCGCCAGCGCCGACCCGTCGGGACGGGTGGTGAGGCTCGGGGCGAGCGTGTGCACCGGCCGGGTGCCGGGTCGCGGGGCGTTGGCGCCGCCGGTGAAGCCGTCGGCCCGGTTGTTGAGGAAGATCCCCAGCTCCGGGACGTACACGCCGGAACCGAAGCCGTCGAACACCGAGACCAGCGACGACACGACCCAGCCGTCGGCGTCGGCGGTGGCGACGCCCGCGGTGTGCAGGTAGGAGCGTGGCCCGCCCGGGTGCACGGCCGCGCGCTCGGTGTCGACGTCGAGGGCCTCACCGAGCAGCTCGGCGCCACGGGCGGCGCAGTCGTCGCGATGGGCGAAGACCTCGCCGATGACCTCGACCATGACGTGGTCGCGGAGATCGCCGTCGATGTCCTCCCAGCGGCCGTCGAGCCACTGCAGCGCCATCGCGAGCAGCACGCCCTGGCTGGCCGGCGGCTGCACGTGGACGGTCGCGCCGTCCCAGGCCACGGCGACGGGGTCGACGAGCATCGAGGCGTGGTCGTGCAGGTCGGCGGGTGCGAGCGAGCCTCCCGCGGCGACGACGGCCCGGGACACGGCATCGGCGGCCTCGCCCTGGTACAACGCGCCGGGCCCCGTCTGCGACGCCCGGTCGAGGAGGTCGGCGAGGGCGGCCTGGGTCCACCGGTCGCCGAGGGCGACGTGGAGCACCGGGCAGCCGGGCGACACCGCGGCGAGCCGCGCGCCGTGCAGCGTCAGGGCCGAGACCAGCGCCTCGCCGACGACCATTCCGTCGCGGGCGAGGCGGGTCGCCGGTTCGAGGACCTCGCGCAAGGGCAGCACGCCGTGCCGCTCGTTCAGGTCGGCCCAGCCGGCGAGCGCGCCGGGGACCGTGACGGAGTTGCCGACGCCGGGCCCGCCGAGCGTCGGCCACTGCGCGGGGGAGCGGCCGGTCCCGTTGACCGCCGACACCGTGCCGTCGGGGGCGCGAACCAGGGCCAGCACGTCCCCGCCGACGCCTGCCGCGTTCGGCATCGCCACGCAGATCACCGACTGGGCGGCGATCGCGGCGTCGACGGCGTTGCCGCCGCGCCGCGCGACGTCACGCGCTGCCGCGGCGGCGAGAGGGTGGGCAGCGGCGACGGCACCGGATCGACTCACGTCGCCGACCCTACTTACGCTCCTCTCAGCCCCAGGTATTCGCGTGCCTCGGCGGGGGAGGCCGGGGTGCGGTCGAACAGCGCCGCCAGGTCGACGACCTTGGTGACGAGGTCGGAGTTGGACTTCGCCTGCTCCCCGCGGCGGACCCGGAGGTTGTCCTCCAGCCCGACCCGCAGGTTCCCGCCCATGACCAGCGCCAGCGCCGCCACCTGGTACTGCCCCGGATAGCCGATGCCGGCCGCCGACCACGTGAACCCGCCGACCCCGAACAGCCGCTCCGCGGTGCGCACCATGTGCACGAGCTGGTCGGCCTCGACGGCGTTGGCGCCCAGCACCCCCAGCACGAACTGCAGGTTGAACGGCGCCTCCAGGATGCCGTCGGCCACCAGCCGCCGGACGTTGTAGAGCTGGCCGACGTCGTAGATCTCGATCTCCGGCCGGGTCCGCGCCGCCTTCATCAACCCCGCCAGGTACTCCATGTCGGAGAACGTGTTGCGGAAGACGTAGTCGCGGGTGCCCTCCAGGTACTCGCGCTCCCAGTCCTGCAGGTCCAGGTCGCGGCGGGCCACGGGGTAGAGCCCGAAGTTGAAGCTGCCGGCGTTGAACGTCGCCATCTCCGGTTCCAGCGCGGGCACCACGGCTGCCCGCTCGGTGATGGTCATGCCGCGCCCGCCGCCCGTCGTCGGCTGCAGGACGGCGTCGGTGCGTTCCCGCAGCCCGGCGACGACCCGGGTGAACAGCTCGACGTCCTGCACCGGGCGTCCCGTCGCCTCCTCCCGGACGTGCAGGTGCAGCACCGCCGCCCCCGCTTCGGCCGCGGCGACGCCCTCCTCGACGATCTGGGCCACCGTGATCGGGATGGCCGGGCTCTGCGCCGGGACGGTCATGCCCCCGGTGAGCGCGCACGTGACGATGACCTTGCCGGAGTCCATCGCAACCCCCTTCTCAGACGACCGCGAGCGGGTCGACCATCGAGCCGGTCGCGCCGGCGATCTTCAGCGGGAGCGCGACGAACAGGAACTCGTACACCCGTGCTGCCGCGAGCTCCTCCAGGTCGAGGCTCTCCATGATGTAGACGCCGTTGTCCACCAGCAGGTGCACGTGCACCGGCTGGGGGTTCGCGGGCGAGCCGGGGTCGGGTGCGGGCTGGACCTCGAAGGTCTCGGTGTCGCTGCCCGCGGCGATGACCCCGCGCTCGGTGAGCATCCGCGCCACGGAGATGTCCGGCCCCGCGGTGCGGTGTTCGGCCATCCGCGCCTCGTCGGGCCACTTGCCCATGTAGCCGGTGCGGAACAGCACGACGTCCCACTGCTCGATCGTCACGCCCTGGGCGGCGCAGATGTCCTGCACCTCCGCGGCGTCGACGGCCGCTCCGGCGGGCAGCGCGTCGACGCCGCGGTGCGCCGCCAGGTCGAGCAGCACACCGCGGGTGAACATCGCCGGCATGCTGGACGCGTCGCCGACGGTCGGGCCGAAGTCACCCAGGTGCTCGGTGGCGTTGGCGCCGCCGTACCAGCGGTTCTCGTCGCCGATCGTGATGTGCGCCAGCGCGTCGACGTGGGCGCCGGAGTGCACGGTCCCCGACACGATCTCGGTCATGCAGCCCAGGCCGACCTCGTTGGGGTGGGGCGCCCACAGGTTCTGTCCGGCCGAGCGCAACCCTTGCGGCGTCCGGTAGGTCGTCACCTGGAACTGCGGGTGCCCCGGGAACAGCGGCATCCCCGGGAACCGGGTCGCGGCGAGCGAGAACGACCGGCCGGTGCGGGCCAGGCCCGCCGCCCGGGCCCGCACCGCGTCGGGGACGTCGGCGGCGGGCCCGGCAGCGGGCGGGCGGGTGGTGGTCACGGGCGGCCCTCCCGCGCGCCCGCGACCATGCCGACGACACGCTCGGGCGTCATCGGCAGCTCGTCCACCCACACCCCGAGCGGCTTGAGCGCGTCGTCGACGGCGCTCGCAATGGCGGTCGGGGCCACCAGCCGGCCGCCCTCGCCCGCACCCTTCACGCCGTACTCGGTGAACGGCGACGGCGTCTCCAGGTGCTCGACGACGATCTCGGGCACCTCGTGCATGCTCGGCATCAGATACTCGCGGAACGTCGGGGTGTCGAGCGACCCGTCCTCGCCGTAGCGGTACTCCTCCATGAGCGCCGCCCCGATTCCCTGGACGATCCCGCCGACGATCTGCCCCTCGACCAGCGTCGGGTTCATGAGGGTGCCGCAGTCGTTGACGGCGTAGTAGGCGCGCAGCGTCACCACACCCGTCTCCGGATCGACCTCGACGATCGGGATGTGGCAGGCGTGGGACACCATCGGGTAGAAGGCGCCCATGTCCTTGCGGTCGGCCGACGGGGGTGTCGAGTAGGGGTGGTCGTAGGTATGCACCGCGACCAGGCCGCTCGACTCCTCCTCGGGGGTGTCGTGGAAGAACAGGTGCGCCCGCATCCCGATCTCGGCCATCGACATCGAGGTACTCGGGGCACCCTTGGCGCGGAACGTCCCGTCGACGCACTCGACGTCGTCGGGGTCCATCTCCATGGCGTGCGCGGCGATCCGGATCATCTTGTCCCGGATGGTGCGCGACGCCCCGCGGGTTGCGCCGGACAGCATGATCGTGAGCCGGCTGCCGCCCGGCCCGGCCGACATCGCCCCGGTCGTGGAGTCGGCGTAGGTGACCGAGACGTCGGCGGGGTCGATGCCGAACTCCTCGGCGACGACCTGGCTGACGACGGTCTCGGGGCTGTTGCCCCACAACGGGCAGCCGATCTCGACCCGCACCCCGCCCATGGCGTCGACGTCGAGCTTGACGCTCTCGGGCGTGCTCGTCGCGGGCAGCGGCGGGTTGTCGTAGAGGAACCACCACTCCGACGCGTTGTAGCCGGTGCGTTCCTGGCAGGTCGCGAGCCCGATGCCCAGGTAGCGGCCCTCGGCGCGCAGCCGTTCCTGCTCGGCCCGCCACTTGTCGATGCCCGCGATCTCCAGCGCCCGGTCGAGGACCGCGGCGTAGTCGCCGGAGTCGTAGACGTTGCCCGGCGGGGTCTTGAACGGGAACTGCTCGGGCGCGATGAAGTTGCGTCGCCGGATCTCGGCCCGGTCGATGCCCAGCTCCTCGGACGCCTTGTCGACGAGCCGCTCCAGCACGAAGTTGCCCGGGTCGGCACCGGCGCCGCGGAAGAAGCCCTGTTGCACCTTGTTGGTGAGCACGCACGACACGTCGTAGCGCAGGCTGCCGATCCGGTACGGGCCGGTGGGCTGGGCCATGGCGTTGCCGTGCTGGCCGTGGGCGAACTGGAAGTACGCACCGTAGTCGTCGATGATCCGCAGTGTCAGCGAGATCATCTCGCCGTCCTCGGTGAGGGCGAGCTCGGCATCGTAGATGCGGTCGCAGCCGACGTTGTCGTTGGCCGAGATGTTGTCGACGCGGTCCTCCAGGTACTGCACGGGTCGGCCCGTCGCCTTCGTCAGCGCCCCGGCGATCGCGAGCACCTTGGTGATGAAGTGCTTGCTGCCGAAGCTGCCGCCGACCGCGCAGGGGATCATCCGCAGCCGGTTCGTCGACACCCCGAGCATCCCGGCGAACGCCCACGGCAGGAAGTTGTGGAAGTTCGAGTTCGAGTACACGGTCATCGACTGGTCGAACGGGTTCCACGACGCCACCGCGCCCGCGGTCTCCATCGGCTGCGCACCCATCCGGTGCCAGCGCGCCCGGGTCCGCACGACGGTGTGTGCGCGGGCCACGTCGGCGTCGACGTCACCGAAGTCGAGGGTGCGGTGGAACGCGACGTTGGAGTCGAGCGTCTCGTGGATGCGCGTCGCGTCCGGCGCCATCGCGGCCTCGGGGTCGACGACCGCGGGCAGCACCTCGTACTCGACCTTGATCGCCGCGCACGCGTCCTCGGCGACGTAGCGGTCGGTCGCGGCGACGATCGCGACCGCCTCGCCGGGATAGCGCACCCGTTCGATCGCGATCGCGGTCTGCGGAACCGGTTCGGCGCAGAACGCCGGCATCGGGTTGACCAGCTCGGCGGCCTGCGCCCCGGTGAGCACCGCGGCGACACCGGGGATCGCCTCGGCGGCGCTCGTGTCGATGGAGACGATGCGGGCGTGGGCGTGGGGGCTGCGCAGCACCGCGCCGTGCAGCATCCCCGGCAGCGCGACGTCGCCGACGTAGACGGCGCGCCCGGCCAGCAGCTTCGGGTCCTCCTTGCGCAGGACGCTGCGCCCGACCCAGCGGCGGCCGCCGTTCTCGCGGGGGGAGCCGGTGGTGTCGGTCGTGGGACGGTCCTCGACGGTGCTCATGCCTGTGCCCCGTTCGTCGTCGTCGCGGTGGTCGTCGCGGTGGTCGTCGCGGTGGAGTTCCTGTCGGCGGTCATGGTCCGGCCCGCCGCGCACACCGACCGGACGATGTTCTGGTAGCCGGTGCAACGGCACAGGTTGCCGCCCAACGCCTCCCGGACCTCGTCGGGATCCGGTTCGGCCGTGCGTTCGAGCAGCTCGCAGGCACCCATCAGCATCCCGGGGGTGCAGAAGCCGCACTGCAGGCCGTGGTTCTCGTGGAACGCCTGCTGGATCGGGTGCAGGGTGCCGTCGGCGCCGGCCAGCGACTCGACGGTCCGCACCGCCGCACCGTCGAGCTGCGCGGCGAAGACCAGGCACGAGCGGGTGGCGGTGCCGTCGACGAGCACGGTGCACGCCCCACACACGCCCTGCTCACAGCCGATGTGGGTGCCGGTGAGCTCGAGGTCGCCGCGCAGCAGGTCGGCCAGCAGCGTCCGTGGCTCGACGAGCAGGTCGTGGCGGACGTCGTTGACGGTGAGCCCGATACGGATCTTCTCGGGGGCGGTCGTCTCGCCCATGTCAGGCCTCCCCGGCCGCTCGGTGGACGGCGGTGCTCACAGCACGGCCGGTGAGGATGCGTGCGAGATGGCGCCGGAAGTCGGGCGAGCCGTGGCAGTCCCCGCGGGGGGACAGGCCGTCCGCGGCCCGGGCCGCCGCCTCGGCGACCGCGTCGGCGCCACCGTCGGAACCGGTCAGGGCGTCCTCGGCGGCGCGGGCGCGCACGGGCCGCTCGTCGGCGCCGCACAGCGCGATCCGCGCGCTGCTCACGCGCCCGTCGTCGCTGCGAGTCACGACGGCGGCGACGCCGCACACCGGCAGGTCGCCGTGGCGGCGTGCCACCTCGACGAACGCGCTGCCCGTGCCCGGTGGGGAGCCGGGGACCTCGATCGCGACGACCATCTCGCCGGCGTCGAGGGCGTTGGTGAAGGCGCCGGTGAAGAAGTCGTCGGCCTCGATGGTCCGTTCGCCCGCGCGGCTGCGGACGACGACGCGGCCGTCGAGGGCGAGCAACGCCGTCGGCAGCTCGGCCGACGGGTCGGCGAACGCGACGCTGCCGACGACCGTCCCACGGCTGCGCACCGGTGCGTGCGCGACGTGGGCGCCGGCCTCGACGAGCAGCGGGGCGTGCGCCGCGACGTCGGGGGAGAGCTCGCTGGTGCGCTGGCGCACCGTCGCGCCCAGCCGCAGTGTCGCGGGACCCGAGCCGTTGGTCACGGCGAGCGAGTCGAGGCCGGGTACCCGGTTGATGTCGACGACGACCGCGGGGCTGGCCAGTCGTGCGTTCATGAGTCGGACGAGGCTCTGGCCGCCGGCGAGCACGCGCGCGTCGGCGCCGTGTTCGGCGAGCTGGTCGAGTGCCTCGTCGAGGTCGCGCGGTGCCAGGTAGGCGAACGCCGCAGGCTTCACTCCACACCTCCTTGTGCGGGGAACTGCATGGCGACCGGGGGTGAGTCCGGTCAGTCGGGACGTGCTGTCTTCTCGATCTTCTCGGGGTCGTCGTGCTCGGTCCGGGTCTTCTCCGCGAAGGCCAGCGCGCCGAAGTGCTCGATGTGGTGGCGCATCTCCTTGCCCGCGAGGGCGGGGTCGTGCTGGCGCAGTGCCTGCAGGATCGGCACATGGGACTCGACGATGTCGGTGAGCCCCACCCGGACACGGGTGTAGGTGACGAGCGCGCGGATCTCGGCGTGCAGCGAGCGCCACACGTCGAGCAGCAGGGCGTTGTCGGCGGCCTCGAAGACGAGCTCGTGGAAGCGGGCGTCGTGCACCAGCACCGCGTGCACGTCGTCGTCGCGGGTCGCGGCCCGCATCGCCTCGATCTCGTCGTCGAGCAGCGCCAGCGTCTCGTCGCCGACCAGCGGTGCCGCCGCCCGGCCCGCGACCTCTTCCAGCGCGGCCCGCACCGGGTACATCTCGGCGAGCTCGCGCTCGGAGATGAGCCTGACCCGGACCCCGCGGTGCGGGAAGCTCTCGACGAACCGCATGGCCTCCAGGTCGCGGAGAGCCTCGCGGACCGGGGCCTGGCTGACCCCGTACTCCTTCATGACGTGGCTCTCGACGATGCGCTCACCGGGGGCGAACTCCCCGTCGAGGATGCGGGCGAGCAGGCGCTCCCGGAGCTGCTCGCGCAGTACCGCGCGAGCCAGTCCACCGGTACCGTCGGCCACCCTGCCTCCCCGGAAGTGTGCGCGCCGTCACGTCCGTGCTCGATTATCGATAATCGAGGACCGGGGTCAAGACATCGATCGCCCACTCCGCGGCGCAAGAACGCGGATGCGGAACGACGGCCTAAGTCCGCGCCGCAGATCGGGATCCGGATGCGGCGAACGGTCGGAGCGGCGAGGCGGTCAGGCCCGGCGGCGTCGCTCCTCTTCGCGACCACGGACCCGCAGCCACGTCAGACCGCCCCCGGCCAGCCCACCGGCCAGCGCGACGATGATGAGGATCTCGGTGCGCGGCTTCGCCTCCGCGACGGCCGAGCCGTCGGGGGGGTTGGTCACCTGCACCACATACGCGCCCGCGGCCAGCCGGATCGCCGGCCCCGCCTTGTCGATGACCGTCGCGGCGACGGCCTCGGCCCCCGACGGCGACGGCGCGGTCGAGGAGATGTCGATCAGCGCGGTGTTGGCGCCGGTGGCGCCGGCCGTCCCGGGCGCGACCGTGACCTCGACGCGATCGGGGGCCACCCCGGCCGCGGCCGCCGCGGGGACCAGCCACTGCTGCTGGCGCAGCACCACGATCGCGACCGCCGTCGCGCGCCCGTTGCCGATGTCCTTCCACGCGTCCGACGCCTGCTGCGCCGTCAGGCCCTGCGCCGGGACCAGCGCGATCGTCGCCGACGCGGTGTAGGCGGGGCGCGCGGCGCCGAGCGCCACGAACGTCGCCACCGCGGCGACCACCGCCGTCACGATCGCGACCACGGCCACGACGATGCGCGAGCGCCGCGACAGCGGCACCCGGCCCCAGCGCGGCTGCGGCCCCGACGTGTCGGGGCGGGCTCCCGCGGGGGCGCTCACGCCGGCCGGCCGGGGCGGACGGGGGCCGTGGTCACTCGCAACACCCGTCCGAGGGTATTCGCCCTGCCCGGCGGCCCCCGTCCGCCCCCCGCCCGTGCGAGCGGGCCGGCGGCTCCGCCCGCCCCTCACGAGTGGTTCACGGGCTCAGGGGTTCTGCCGGTTGAACTCCGCCGGGCGCTTCTCGACGAATGCCGCCACACCTTCCTTGACGTCGGGCCCGGCCTGCAGCCCGACCGCCGCCCAGTAGTTCGTCGCCAGGCTCGACGCGAGGTCGACCTGCCACGCCGAGCGCAACGACATCTTCGTCATCTCCACCGCGCGCCACGACCACGCAGCGATGCGTGACGCCGTGCCCACCGCGTCGTCGATCAGCGCCTCCGGCTCCACCACCCGGTTGACCAGCCCGATCTGCAATGCCCGCGCCGCGTCGATGACGTCGCCGGTCAGCGCCAGCTCGGCCGCCAGCCCCGGTCCGACGAGCCGCGGCAGGAACCAGGTGCCACCGTTGCCCGGCGGCAGGCCCAGCCGGATGTAGGTCTCGCCGAACTTCGCGGCCGTCGACGCCACCCGGATGTCGCAGGCCAGCGCCAGGTCGAACCCACCCGCGGCGGCACCGCCGTTGACCGCGGCGATCACCGGCAGCCGCGACGCGACGATCCGCTCGATCACAGGGAAGATCACCCGCGCGTTGTAGGGCTCGCCGGTGCGCGGCATCTCCTCGGCGAGGTAGCGGTTCATCTCCTTGAGGTCGGCGCCCGCGCAGAACTGCCGCCCGGCGCCGGTCAGCACGAGCGCCCGCACCGACAGGTCCTCCTCCAGCGCCGTGAGCGCCTGCACCATGTCGCGGGCCAGCTCCGGGACGACGCCGTTGGCGCTGTCCGGGCGGTTGAGGGTCACCAGCACGACGCCGTCGGCGACGTGCTCGGTGAACAGGGTCTCGTAGTCGACGCGCTCGCTCATCACCGCAGGCTACGACGGGAGACGTCACGTCACCGGCCCGTTCGGACCGGCTCCGCCGCACTCGCCGCGGCACTCGTCGCCGTCCGCCGTTCGCCGCGCGCCTGACCGTCCCGCGCACGACAGGCCTGTCGGCGTGGCGCGCCGTCGGCACCACTTGTACGGTCGTGGGCAGTACGAACCGACACCGTCCTCGAGGTGCAGCCAGTCGCCTCCCACGTCCGTGACGATGGGGAGGGCCCGTGGCCACCACCGACGAGATCACGCCGTCCCCGCAGGTCGCACCGCTGCCGGAGGCCGACGGGCCGACGCCCAGCGAGTACGCGCGCCTGGTCGAACCGATGAGCCGCATGGCCGCGCTCCCGCGTTCGGACCCGCGCCGCCGCGTCCTGCGCGACGAGATAGTCCTCGCCCTGCTCCCGCTGGTCCGCCACATCGCGCAGCGCCACGCCGCCGGCCATCCCGCGGGCTACGAGGAGCTGGTGCAGGTCGGCAGCGTCGGCCTGCTCGGCGCCGTCGACCGCTGGGACCCCGACCGCGCCGGCGGTGATCTGCTCGGCTACCTCGTGCCCTGCGTGCGTGGGGAGATGCTGCGGTTCTTCCGCGACCGGACCTGGGCGACCCGGGTGCCGCGCCGCCTCAAGGACCTCAGCGTCGCGATCAACAGGGCGACCGGTCCGCTGTCGCAGGAGCTGGGCCGCTCCCCGCGCCCCAGCGAGCTGGCCACGCACCTCGGTGTCGACGTCGGTGAGGTCGTCGAGGCGCTCACCGCCAAGGCAGGGCACCACGCCGACACCCTCGACCCCGTCGACAACGAGCCCGGAACCGGTGTGGCACATCGGCTCGGCAGCCTCGACGCGGAGCTCGACCACGTCGAGGACCGGCACGCGCTGCGGCCCCTGCTCGACGCGCTTCCCGAGCGTGAACGCACGATCCTGGTCCTGCGGTTCTTCAAGGACATGACCCAGACCCAGATCGCCGAGGAGGTCGGCATCTCGCAGATGCACGTCTCCCGGCTGCTGACGCGCACCCTGCAGCAGCTGCGCACCGGCCTCGCGGACCCCTAGAGAACCGCCTCCAACGCCTGCTGCACCACCTCGGTGAGTGCCGGGTGGATCCAGTACGGGCGCTCGACGAGGGTGCGGGCGTCGAGGTCCAGGGTCATGGCCAGCACCAGCGGCTGGATCAGCGTCGACGCCTGCGGGCCCAGGACGTGCGCGCCCAGCAGCCGTCCGGTGCCCGGCTCGGCGAGGACCTTGGCGAAGCCCGTCGTGTCCTCCATGGCCCAGCCGTAGGCGACGTCGGAGAAGCGGGTCAGCCCGAGCCGGAACGGCGTCCCGGCGTCGGTGAGCTCCTGCTCGGTGGCGCCGACGGACGCGATCTGCGGGCTGGTGAAGATCGCCGACGGCACGGGGGCGTCGCCGGTCGAGCGCGGGTCGTCGGGATGGCGGAGGTTGTGGCGCACCACGTCGGCCTCGCGGTTGGCGACGTGCTTGAGCGGCACCGCGGTGCAGACGTCGCCGAGTGCCCACACGCCCTCGGCAGTGGTGCGCTGATGCTCGTCGACGACGATCCGCCCGTCGTCGTGGACGTCGATGCCGGCGGTGTCGAGATCGAGCCCGTCGCCGTTGGGCACGCGCCCGACGGCGACGAGCAGCATGTCGGCCTCGACGGTCGTGTCGTCGTCGAGCGTGAGCACCAGCGCCCCCGGCGTGCCGGACACCGACGTGACCTCGCGGCCCAGCCGGACGTCCCACTCCTTCGAGGCGAGCTCGGTGAACTCGCGGGAGATCAGCACGTCCTGCCCGGCGAGCAGGGCGTCGGCCATGTCGATCATCGTGATCGCGCTGCCCGCGGCGGCGAACACGTGCGCGAGCTCCGCGGCGATGTAGCCGCCGCCCAGGACGGCGAGCCGCCGCGGCGGTTCGTCGATGCGCATGACGGTCTCGGACGTCTCGTAGGGGAGCCCCGAGTCGGCGACGGGCGGGGGCACCAGCGGGCGGGACCCGGCTGCGACGACGATCCGGTCGGCGCTCACCGCGGCGCCCCCGACGTCGAGGGTGCGGGGGCCGGTGAAGCGGGCGTGCGTGTCGTAGACGGTGATCCACGGGGTGTCCTCGCGGCCGGCCCTGCCGTCGCGGGCGACAGGGTCGAGCCGGCCGAATACCCGGTCACGCAGATCGCGCCAGCGCACACCGCGCAGGTCGGCGTCGACGTCGAGACGTCCGGAGCCGGCGACGTCGTCGGCCAGGTCGGCCGCGCGGACCAGCATCTTCGTCGGAATGCAGCCGACGTTGAGGCAGGTGCCGCCGAACCGGCCCTCCTCGACGATCGCGACGTCGAGGTCGGCGAACGAGTCGTCGACGACGGTGTTGCCCGACCCGGCGCCGATGACGAGGAGATCGTGGTGCCTCATCCGGGCAGGCTATGGCCGGTCGGGCCCACCCACCACCGGAGGCGGACCGTTCCGCTGATCCGAACGCGTCCCTTCCCACGGCGCCTGGGCCGGTGCGAGCGTCACTGCCATGAGCGAACGGTTCGGGCACGTCATCGACGGTGAGGAGCGCGCGTCGCTCGACGGCGCGGAGTTCGACTCCGTCGACCCCTACACGCAGCAGCCGTGGGCCACGGTCGCCCTCGGCGGAGCGCCCGAGGCCGACCTCGCGGTCGCGTCGGCGCGGCGGGCTTTCGACGAGGGCCCGTGGCCGCGGATGGGCTTCGCCGAGCGCGGCGCGCTGCTGCACCGCTTCGCCGACCGCATCGAGGCGAACATCGACGAGCTCGCCCTGGCCGACACCCGCGACATGGGCAAGCCGGTCGCCGACGCCAGGAGCAAGGACGTCCCGCGCACGGCGCAGAACATCCGGTTCTTCGCCGACCACGCCCGCCTGTCGTCGGCCGAGACCTACCCGGCCGACACCGGCCACCACGCCTACTCACGCTACGAACCGGCGGGTGTCGTCGCGGCCATCGCGCCGTGGAACTTCCCGATGATGCTGGAGAGCTGGAAGTTCGCGCCCGCACTCGCGTGGGGCAACACCGTCGTCCTCAAGCCGGCGGAGGACTCGCCGGTCTCGGCGACGCTGATGGCGCGGCTCGCGCTCGAGGCCGGGATCCCGCCCGGGGTGTTCAACGTGCTGCACGGCTACGGGACCGACTCGGCGGGCTCGGCGCTGACCGAGGACCCGCGGGTCGACCGGATCACCTTCACCGGCGAGTCCGGCACCGGGCGGGCCATCACCGCCGCGGCGGCCCGCAACCTGACCCCGGTCAGCCTGGAGCTGGGGGGTAAGGGCGCCAACCTCGTCTTCGACGACGCCGACCTCGGCACCGCCGTCGACTGGTCGATCAAGGCGATCTTCACCAACGCCGGGCAGGTCTGCCTCGCGGGCTCGCGGCTCTACGTGCAGCGCCCGGTGCTCGACGAGTTCCTCGACCGCTTCGTCGCCGCCGCGGAGAAGCTCGTCGTCGGCGACCCGAAGGAGACCGGCACCCAGATCGGCCCACTGTCGTCGCAGGTCCACCACGCGAAGGTCACCGGCTACGTCGACGACCCGGGCGGCACGATCCTCACCGGCGGCCGCGGCGACGGGCTGTTCGTGCACCCGACCGTCGTCGTCGACGTCGCGGCGGACTCGCGGATCCAGTGTGAGGAGATCTTCGGGCCGGTCGTCACGGTGACGCCGTTCGACACCGAGGACGAGGCCGTCGCCGCCGCGAACTCCAGCCGCTACGGGCTCAACGCCATGGTCTTCACCGAGAACCTGTCGCGGGCGCACCGCGTGTCGGCGCGGCTGCGCGCCGGCACGGTGTGGACGAACTGTTTCTTCGTCCGCGACCTGCGGGCCCCGTTCGGCGGGTTCGGCGACTCCGGATGGGGACGTGAGGGCGGCACCTTCAGCCGCGAGTTCTTCACCGAGCCCAAGGCCGTCGTGATGGCGATCGACGGCGGCTGACGTGCCGATCTTCGAGGTGCACGTGGTGGCGGACCGGCACCCGCCCGAGCGCCTCGACACGCTGCTGCGGGAGCTGTCGGCCCGCTACGCCGAAGTGCTGGAGTCACCTGTCGAACGGGTGCGGGGGTTCGTCACCGCACACCGGGCCGAGCACGTCAGCGCGGGCGGGGTGACCGGGGCGGAGGCGCCGTACGCGACGGCGCTGGTGCTGCGCGGGCGCCCCGCCGAGCAGCGGCACCGGCTCATCGCCGCGTTCACCGACGTGCTCGTCGACGTCCTGGGTGCGGCGCGGGGCTCGGTCCGGGTCCGGATCGAGCAGGTCGACCCGGACGACTGGGGCATCGCCGGTGTCCCGGCCGCCGCGGCGCGGGCAGCGGAGATCGCCGCACGGGCCGGCGGGCAGCCCTGATCCGGTACGGGACGCGACGGACCCGTCGCCCCGTGCACCGGATCGCCGCCGGGACCAGAACAGGCTGCCGGGATCAGATCAGGCCGCCGGGGACGCTCCTATGGTTCGTCAAGCTCTTGAGGTGACCGGTGGATGTTCGAGCTGT
>NZ_BEGX01000008.1 GCF_002583555.1 Pseudonocardia sp. N23 | reverse complement strand
CTACTGGAGGCCGGCGGCTTCCGGCCGCGGCTACACCCTGGATTGTGAAGAGCCACTTTTCGCAGGCCCGTCGGGTGGCTGGGACCTCCAGTAGGAGCCGAAGCTCGAAGACCTCCTCCAGATCATGGACCGTGGTTTGAAGGATCCGTACCCCGCGGTTCCGCTCGAAGCGGACCATGCCCTGCTCGGCCATCTTGATCAGGGCTTCACGCACCGGTGTCCGGGATACGCCGAGCTCGGCGGCGAGCGCCTGCACCGAGTGCAGACTTCCAGGAAGAAGCTCGCCGCTCACTACTGCACTCCTGAGAGAGCTGAGCACAGCAGTGTTAAGAGTCGTGATCCCGCTCGAAACGCCCTTCATCGGAGCTCAGTGGAACCTGTGCCGGCCCCATAGTCTGCATCGTCGTCCTGCTCACACATCTACCCGTCCTCCGATCCTCCACCAGCGGCCTGCTGCGTCGGGTGCGCGAACAGCGCCGCAGCAGGTGGTCGACATTCGATCACTGCGGCGGGTCCGTCCTGACGGTGGGCTGTCACAGCCCGGAGTTCTGGCGAACCGCCAACAAGACGTATAGCAACGAAGCCTCGACCAGCCCGCATCACCTGCCCCTCCGTTGCGACTTCCTGCTGCCGAGCGGCCACACGGTGGGGAGCTTGACAGCTCTACATGTGACATGCCACTCTGCACCGCAGCATGCTACATGCCAGTATGCGCATCCCTTAGCCAGCAAATCGCTGGGCCCAGGGGAAGTCGCTCCGTCGCATCGTCGGGATGGAACAGCTATGGGTGACACTGCTTGGCGCCTTCGAGTTGACGGGGCGTCGGCCGATACCTGTGTAGGTTTCGTAAGGTCTTTCGTTTCACCTCCGGCGTTGAAGAGGTTTACGCCGTACGGCGGCAACTCTGGGTGCGGCTGGGCGGGATCAGGTCACTACTCCTTCTGTCGGGTCTCGGCGCCGTTAGTGTCATATCATGGTCGTTAGTCCTAACGCGCATGCTCCGCGATTCGCTTAGTTGCCTGTTGTTGTTTGTCGTGTTGCGTTAATGTAGCGTATAGCGACCTATGGCTAATCCCGAGCTCGTTCAGCGGTATCGCAATCCGGCCAGTGGGTGTATGACGATTCGGGATCACGGTTCGTCAGAAAGCTTTAAGCGTGGCCTCGCCAACGTATCTTGGTTTAGGAAAGTGTGGCATGTTACATGCTACGTCGCAGTGGAGACTCGGAGGCTGGATTATGTTCAAGATCATGTTTGTCGTCTACGAGCGCGAGGGTATCGATCGGGATGAGGCTCTGCGTTATTGGCGCGAGCAGCATGGCCCGCTCGCGTCCAAGATTCCCGGCCTGCGTTATTACGCTCAGACGCACGCCCTCAGCTCTGCTGACGGGGGCTCGGCCCCGTACCTCGGATCCGCTGAAATGGTGTTCGACAGCCAGGGAGCCTTTGTCGAGGCAACGGCATCTCCCGAGTTCGATGCAGTTCTGAAGGACGTGGTCAACTTTGCAGATCCTGACAATGTTCCGACGGCAGTTGTCCAGGATTATGTCTTCGTTGATTGACCTTTATTTTGGCGACTGGCTGAGTCGTCATCAGCCATCATAATTAAGGTGTTTGGTTTCGCTCGCGGCGCCGGCCATGCGTTTGAATGTTCGGTTCCGTCTTAGCACGTAGGGCCTATTCGGTTTACCCTCGCCGCTGAAGGAGTAATAGGATGACTGTGATCGCCAAGCCCGATCATCTATTGCGTGACGATGTGCAGAAGTTCATTGATCGCCCGAAGAAGCTTTTCATCAATGGTCAGTGGCATGACTCCATCAAGGGTGAGACTCTCGAGGTCTACGACCCTGCGGTTGGGACGAAGATCTGCACCGTTGCTGCGGGTGATGCGGAGGATGTCGACCGAGCTGTGGCGGCTGCGCGCTACGCGTTCGACGAGGGGCCATGGTCCAAGCTGAATCCTTCGGAGCGTGGCAGGCTGGTCTGGCGGCTCGCGGATCTTCTCGAGGAGCACGCGGACGAGTTCGCGCAGATCGATGCGCTTGACAACGGAAAACCGGTCACGGACGCGCGTGCGGTAGACGTGGCGTTCTCGATCGAGCTGCTGCGCTACATGGCTGGTTGGTCGAATAAGATTTATGGCGAGACGATTCCGCTCACCAACCCGGCTGATTTCCATGCGTATACGCTTCGCGAGCCGGTGGGCGTGGTCGGGCAGATCGTTCCTTGGAACTTCCCCCTCATGATGGCGGTCTGGAAGGTCGCTCCTGCCCTGGCCGCCGGCTGCACCGTGATCCTCAAGCCCGCCGAGCAGACGCCGCTGAGTGCACTTCGCCTGGCCGAGCTCACCGAGGAGGCCGGCTTCCCGCCGGGTGTCTTCAACGTCATCACCGGCTTTGGCGAGACGGCGGGTGCAGCGATCGCCGCCCACGATAATATCGACAAGGTCGCCTTCACCGGTTCGACCGAGGTGGGGCGGTTGATCGCCCAGGCGGCGAGCGGGAACCTGAAGAAGGTCTCCCTCGAGCTTGGCGGAAAGTCCCCCGTGATCGTGTTCGGTGATTCTGACATCGAGCAGGCTGTTGCCGGTGCTTCCAGCGCCATTTTCTACAACAACGGGCAGACCTGCACGGCGGGCTCTCGTCTTTATGTGCACCGGAAGATCTACGACAAGGTCGTGGAGGGTATCGCCAGTGAGGCGTCGGCTCTCCCGATCGGTCACGGTCTCGACCCGGCGACCCGCATCGGGCCGCTGATCTCGGCGGAGCAGCGCGACCGTGTCACTGGCTACATCGCACAGGGCCGCGAGGCCGGCGCAGAGGTGATCGTGGGCGGAGAAACTGTCGGTGATGGGGGCTACTTCATTCAGCCGACCATCCTCACCAAGACTGATCCGAGCATGAGCGTAGTGCGCGAGGAGATCTTCGGCCCGGTGCTGTGCGCCATGGCCTTCGACGAAGACACCATCGATAGCGTCGTGCGTGAGGCGAACAACTCGGTGTACGGGTTGGCCGCGAGTATCTACACCCGCGACATTAGCGTCGCACATCGGGTCGCCAAGCGGCTCAAGGCTGGAACGATCGGTATCAATACCCACCATGTGGTCGATGTCGCGCTCCCATTCGGCGGATTCAAGCAGTCCGGATATGGTCGGGACATGGGCCGCGACGCGATCGACCAGTACACCGAGGTCAAGTCGATCGGTATCGCACTCTGACGCTACTGCGCTCACCAGGGGGAGCACTCTCGTTCAGGAGACGATTGGTGCCCAGGTAAGCGCGACATCTCGGACTCGATACCCCGCATCGTCTGGCGCTCCACCCACCATATAAAGGCGCCATCAATGGGAAAGGCTTAAGATCACGATGACTGCCCCACCGATGAAGAGGCCGCGTCGAAGCATTACGGCGAGCCACGCCAAGATCGGCGAGCTGGGCTGGGACCGGACGTACTACCCGCATGAGCGCGGGAAGTACCCCAGCCGATACAAGCTGCCGAATAAGCCAGGCCGGGATCCCATGAAGCAGATCATGGGCGACTACCTGCACATGCAGAACGAGAAGGACGACCGCGTCCACGGCGGCCTCGATGCAGCCGTCCGCGCAGAGGTCCCCGGCAAGGCCCCGCTTCGGTGGCTGGAGCTGCTCAAGCCTTACCTGCTGACCGTTATTAGCGCCGAGGCCGCCGCTACTCGCTGTATGGGCATGCTTGTTGATGCCATCGACGACCCCGAGCTGCAGAACGCCTATTACATCCAGCAGCTTGACGAGCAGCGTCACACCGCGATGCAGATGAACCTGTATCGCTGGTACATGAAGAACATGCCCGAGCCGGTCGGCTGGAACCTCGGGCTCCAGGCGGTCGGAGGCGACTCCATCCTGGTCGCTGCCCAGAACCTCACCGGAAGCTTCATGACCGGTGACCCCTTCCAGGCCGCGGTGGCGCTCCAGGTTGTTGTTGAGACAGCCTTCACGAACACCATCCTGGTCGCGTTTCCGGACGTGGCAGTCCGGAACCATGACTTCGCTCTGCCCACTGTCATGAACTCTGTGCAGTCGGACGAGGCGCGCCACATCAACAACGGTTACGCGACACTTCTGTACCTCCTGCAGGAGCCGGAGAACGCCCCCCTGCTTGAGCAGGACATCCAGCAGATGTTCTGGACCGTGCACGCATTCGTCGACGCCTTCATGGGCATCCTCGTCGAGTACGCCCCCACGGATGCGACCGACCCGGAAAGCTGGACCACGAAGTGGGACCGGTGGGTGAATGACGACTACTACCGTTCCTACATCGTCAATCTCGGCAAGCTGGGCTTGAAGATCCCCGACTCGATCTTCAAGCGCGCGCGTGAGCGGATCGCTGCCGACTACCACCACAAGGTCGCTGTCGGCGTCTGGGCCTCGTGGCCCTTCCACTACTACAAGTACGGCAATCTCGAGCAGAAGGACTACGACTGGTTCGAGAGCAAGTACCCGGGCTGGAACGAGAAGTTCGGTGCGTTCTGGCGCGGTTACGCCGACGTTCGCTACCCCGGTTCGGGTCCCTTGCAGCTGCCCGGGCTGCTCGAGGGTGCCGGCCCGATCTGCTGGACCTGCCAGCTCGGATGCCTGCGGCCCGAGGAGCAGTGCCACCGCATTGTCGACGAGCACACGCGGTTCTATTGCTCGCCGGAGTGCAAGTGGATCGACATGACCAACCCTGGTCGCTATGTCGGTGACCGTGTTTGGTTCGACCGCTACCACGGCTGGGAGTACTCCGAGATCGTGCGTGACCTCGGTTTCCTCCGTCCGGACGGTAAGACGCTCACAGGCCAGCCGCACGTTGACCCCGACCCTGCTAAGCAGTGGACGATCGATGATCTCCGAGAGCTCGGCCACATCATGCAGAGCCCGAATATCCTCACTGCGGAGCGTCTCGGTCTGCCCTATAAGCGAGTGGAATACACCGGCACTAAGCCCGGTGACATGCCCCCCACCATTCCGCCGCTCTTCGGGGTCTGAGTAAGTCTAATGTCTCGTCCCGGCAGGCTGCCGACTCTTGGTTCGGCAACCTGCCGGGGCTTGGCGTATGACTCTCGCCGAGTCATCAGATGAGTGGCCGCAGGTTGGGAAGGTGGCGAGCAGATGGGAACCTTCAACGTAAGGTTCGAGCCAATTGGTGAAGAGATCGAATGTGGCGAGGATGAGACAATTCTTGATGCAGCATTCCGATCTGGTTTGAACCTTGTGCACGGTTGCCGCGAGGGGCGCTGCTCGGCGTGCAAGGCATTTGTCCTCGATGAAGGATGGATATATCTAAAGAAATATTCAAGCTTCGCTCTCTCCGATCAGGAAGAGGAGGGAGGATATACGCTTTTGTGCCGGGCAGTTCCGGAGTCAGACGTTACGATCGAGCTGCTCAACTATGATCCAGACCACTATCGGCTTGAGCACGCCATTACTGATGGAGTTGGCCGGGTAGTCGATGTGGAGGTGTTGACGCACGACATTCGACGCTTGGAGCTTCAGATCGAATCTCCTCAGAGCTTCGGATTTCTTCCTGGCCAGTTCGTCGACATCTGGATCCCCGGGACAGAGCAGCGGCGATCGTTCTCGATGGCGAATCTTCCTAGCGACGGGCGCCTTGAGTTCATCATCAAGCAGTATCCGGGCGGCCGGTTCGGGGCGATGCTCGACGAGGGCCTGACGGTGGGTGATTCAGTGAAGTTCACTGGGCCTTATGGTACATGCTACCTCCGGGATACCGGCGGAAGCCGTTCGGCGTTACTCATCGCCGGTGGTTCGGGTATGGCGCCGATCCTTTCTCTGCTGCGCCAGATGTCAGAGGACGGTCAGGGCCGCACCGTGTCGGTGTTTTACGGTGGACGTGCGAGACGCGATCTTTTCTATACCGAGCTCGTTCAGTCGCTCGGAAAGCGAATCGAGCAGTTCGAATTCATCCAGGTAGTATCGGATGAATCCGATAGTGACGGTGACGATGTACGATGCGGATTCGTGCATGATGCCGTTGATCAGTGGATAGAGACTTCCGGGTTCCGCCTGGATGCATGTGACGTCTATATGGCAGGCCCGCCACCGATGGTTGATGCGGTTAATGATGTGCTGACGCTCAGGCATCAGGTGGAGCAGAATCGGATCTTCGTAGACAAGTTCACGTCGACCGGCCCCGAGGAGTCTGCCGATTCCGATTCTGTATCGTCGCTTTAAGACTTGTTCTCCAGAGGGGAGATCTGCGCAATGAGTGCATCAGCTGCCGAGCGGCGTGAGCTGCGAGAGCTCGAGCGGACACAGCATTGGTTCATCCCGGAGCGGAAACGCTCGTCGCTCTACGAGGACGTTACTATCGACGTCCAGCCGAGCGTCCACCGGCATACCAGGTTCGGTTATCCTATCGCATTTCCAAACGGGCGTCCGTCATTCTGGGATGACTCCACTGCGATCCGGTCCAGCGATTGGTATGCGTTTCGTGATCCGGCCGGCCTTTGGGAGCGCACGTTCTTCCAGACTGGCTCGACTCATGAGCGCGAGATCGAGAATGATCTCCAGGTGGCGCGGGACAACAATCTGTTTGTTGCGGCAAGCAAGGAGTGGGTTGACTTCTTGTCTGCTCAGCTTCTGCCGATCAGCCTTACCGAGTATGGTCTGGTTGCCCCGCAGTCGGCGGCACTCCGACCCGCCCTGGGTGACGCCATCGCGAACTGCCTCGGCTACAGCGCCGGTTACAAACTTCGACAGGCTCAGGCACTTGTTCTCTACGGGGGAGAGCTGGAGCGGGAGATTCCCGGATTTTCGACCGCCGACGGGAAGCGTCGCTTCTTGGAGGATCCCGAATGGCAGCCGACACGTCGCTACCTTGAGCGGCTGGCGTCGATCACGGACTGGGCGGAGACGGTCGTCGCCGCCAATATCTGCTTCGAACCGCTCATTGGTAATCTGCTGCGCCGCGAAGTGCTGATCCGACTCGCCGGCTCTTACGGTGACGCCACTACACCGACCCTCGGCCAGGTTGCTCAAGCCGAGTGGGGTTGGGTGCGCGACTGGTCCGTGGCCCTCGTTCGCTTCATCCTGAATGACGCTACGCATTCCGAGGCCAACACCCAGAAGGTCCAGGAGTGGCTGGATGACTGGGGAACGATGGCTCGCGAGGCGATCGATGCGCTGGAGCCCGTTTTCAGCTCGATCGACCCTGCCTACTCTGAAACCCGTCAGCGTCTCAACCAAGATCATGCCGACCTGCTTCAGGAATGCGGCCTCAAGTCGAGCGAGGTGACGGTCTGATGACGGATGCCACGGCTGCGCCGGCGGCTGCGCAGGGGAGCGGCGACGCCGCTTATGATTATGTGGGGCTGGTTATGCAGCGTACTCCGGAAGGCGAAGCGGTCGGCCGGGTGTGCTCGCAGACTCCTGGTGTCGAGGTCATCACGAACACAACTTTCCTCGATGTCAGGGCCAAGGATCGGCTGATCGTCAACTTCGACGCGGTCGGCGAAGAACTCGGCAGCGACATGGATGGTTACGTTCTTCAGGAACATATGACCACTCACTATGGCCGGATGGCAATGACCGATGACTCGTTCATCCTGGTCGCCGATCCCCTCGAGCTGATCGAGCTGATCAACTCTGAGTCGTAGGAAGGGGATTCTCAAGGTGATCTCGCTTCTCAGGTGAGTGACGTGGCTTTTCACTCCTTGAGATGTGGGGGAGCCTCATTGGGGTGGTGTGTTGCTCCCCTGCACCATCCTTGCTCTCGGGCCGGCTGGAGTTCATGCCGGCCCGAGAGCGGGGCTGTGGTATTTGGGAGGCTTCGCAGTATTGGATTGATGCTATCTGTTCCCTAGGTGGTGTCTCGCTCGGACGGACGCCGCCGCAGCTTGAGGAGAGTCATGGTTGTTGAGAATTCTGAGGCACCGGAAACGACGCCTTTGGCAAGCGACAGCACTGCAGCGCATGCGGTTGCCGTGGGTAACCCAATGCTCGTGGCTCTTCCGACCTTTCTCGTAGGTAGCATCACTCTAGGCCTTTGGCTCGTTGACTATCTGCCGACAGCTCTTCCTGGTGGACTAGTTGCGGGTGTCTTCTTTGCGTCCGGGGTTGGCGTTATTCTCGGAGCGACGTGGGCAGCGCGCCTGGGCCAGAGTGCGGTGGCGGGCGTCCTGGCCACATTCGGTACATTCTGGCTTAGCTTTGGTGTGTTAGTTTTCGGTCTGGTTAATGGGCTTTTCGGGGTATCGACTACAGATGTGGCAGCAGCTGGTAGCCAGGTGCAGTCGGTGCAGGCCACGTTCCTTTTGTCATGGTTGATTGTGCTTGTAGTGATGACGCTGGCAACTACGAGATTGCCGCTCGCCTATACAGTGCTCTTCGTGCTTGTTGACATTGCCCTCGCGCTCGTTCTCGCTGGAGTTCTGGCGGCTTCTTCGGCACTTCTGGTGTGGGGTGGAATCGCCGTGTTCGGCTTCTGCCTTGTGGGAGCTTACCTGTTCTACGGGGCCATGTCAGAGGAGCTCGGAGGATCATCAGCACCGCTCGGCGCCCCTTTGACGAAGTAGTTTTAAGGAACACGGATTCCCTAGGGCCTCCGCGCGGCCGTTGGGCTGGGATGCCGTCATTGACGGGCTTCCCCGCTGGGAACTCCGGGAGTCTCTCCGCTCCGAGTCTCCCGGAGTTTCTGCGGAGGTGGTCGGCCTGCACGAGTAATGAAATCATTGAGGTTGTGCAAGTCGAAGTCGAGCCCGCGCATAGTATCCGTTATTTTGTGCAATCTGGTGCGAGACGTGATAGAGGAAAGAAGCGAACCGACTAGTGCAAGCTGAACCATTCTGGATCGCAGGTCGTCCGGCGACTGGTAGCGCGGCGATTGATGTCCAGTATCCTTATGATGGTCGAACAGTCGCCTCGGTATTTGTTCCATCCGCTGAGCAGGTTGAAGAGGCCGTCGCTGCGATGCACGCGGCGAGGGATGTTGTGGGGGCAACGTCGGCTCATCGGCGAGCGTCTGCACTGTCGCATGTCGCAGACAGGCTTGAGCAGCGTTCAGAGGAAGCCGCTCAGGTCATCGTGCTCGAGAGCGGTAAGCCCATCAAGTGGGCCAGGGTGGAGGTAGCGCGCGCAGCCTCCACGTTCCGATGGGCGGCAGAGGAAGCCCGGCGTTGGTCGGGAACCCTGCAGCGATTGGATACCGATGCTGGTGGGGCTGGACGGCTTGCGCTTGTTCGGCGGTTTCCACGAGGTTCTCTGCTGGCGATTGCGCCGTTCAACTTTCCACTTAATCTCGTCGCGCATAAAGTTGCCCCTGCGATCGCGGTTGGAGCGCCGGTTATTATCAAACCTGCCCCGTCGACTCCGCTCTCGTCGTTGTTCTTGGGTCAGCTTCTCGCTGAAACGGATCTGCACCAGGGTAGCTGGTCTGTGTTGCCGGTCCCAAACAGTCAGATGGAGCACCTCATCCTCGATCCGAGGCTTCCTGTTATCTCTTTCACAGGGTCAGGGCCTGTGGGCTGGGATATTAAAAGCCTTGTCCCTCGTAAGCATGTGACGCTTGAGCTCGGTGGGAATGCGGCAGCGGTTGTATGTTCCGACTGGTCGAGCGAGCAAGATCTGGAGTGGGCAGCTCAGCGGATCGCTCTCTTTGCGAACTATCAGGCGGGTCAATCGTGTATTTCGGTGCAGCGAGTCTATGTGCCGCGTGAGCTGTACGAGGTGTTTACCGTGCTGCTCTCGCGTCATATTGGCGCACTTAGGCAGGGGAATCCGAACGACGACGCAACCGATGTCGGCCCTGTCATTAACGAGGCATCTGCCATCAGGATCGAGCAGTGGATCGATGACGCAGTCCATGCTGGGGCGAAGATTCT
>NZ_BEGX01000007.1 GCF_002583555.1 Pseudonocardia sp. N23 | reverse complement strand
GCCGCCGCTCAGAACGAACTCGCTGGCGCTTGACAAACATAGGAGATTCAACGGTCGCCTCGAGCACCTCCGCGGCTCCGCCCTCGGCTTCCGCAACCTGACCAACTACATCGCGCGGTCCCTGCTCGAGACCGGAGGCTTCAGACCGCGACTACACCCTCAATCGTGAAGAGCCGTCAAATGCCGCGCGCGCGGCCACCGACAGCTGATGCGCGGCGCGGCGCGCCTCCTCGGAGCCCGGGGCGTGCTCGACCGCGGGCCGCGGCGCCGCGGCGGCTAGCGAGTCGGGGGCTCGGGTGTCTGAGCCAGGTCCGCCCACTCGCGCGGCAGCGTCGCCTGCGGGCCTTCCTCGACGCCCGGCTCCGCCGGGAGCAGCACCAGCTCGCCCAGCACGATCTCCTCGGCCTGCAGCCGCGCCATGTTGAGCCGCCCGAGCTTGCTCATGTAGCCCTCGCCCGGCGGATCGTCCCCGGCCAGGGTCTGCGTCAGCTCGATGATCTGGCTCTCCACCTGCTCGCCCAGCTCGGTGAAGAACCTCTCCGGCTGCGGGATCGAGACGTAGCGCTGGGGCAGCCATCGTCGCCAGTGGCTCATCGCTTGCTGGGCGTACCGGTTCATTGCTGGCTTCCTCGAGGTCGACGTCATGGACGAGGTCCGGGGCGGAGGCGGTCTGCGGCTCGGGCGCGACGCCGTTCGGCGCGACGCCGGTGTCGACGTCCGACACCGGCTCAGCGGGACCACTGAACAGGAAGTCCAGCCGGAGCTGGTCGTCGGCTGGATCGGTCCGTCGACGGCGGCGGCCGGGCACGGCGCTCTCCGTTTCTGCAGCTTATAGCGCTGCGCTGGCGATCAGGGGCGGCTTAACCGCAGATCTGTTCGAAGTCGCGGAAGTAGCTGTCGTCCGGGTCGTCGTGCCCCAGCGTGGTGGCGGCCGGTGCGTGACCACGGGTGCATCCGGAGAAGGGCCCGTAGTCGGCGCACAGCACGCCGAGCTGAAGGTCGAGATGCTCGAAGAAGACGACCATCGCGTTGCCTTCGTCCGAGGTCACAGCTTCGGCCCACGACCGACGCAAGGCCTCGAAACGGGCGATCGCCTCGGGATGCATCCACCACTTGCGGCACCAGTAGGGCGGCCCGCCGGTCTGCGGGAGCTTGCGCTCGATCAGCAGGGCGATGTTCTCCCGGACCCAGTCGACCAGGCGCCGTAGATCCAGCCCCACCTCGACCGTGGCGGGGCTGTCGTCGGAAGGTTCGGTTGCTGCGGGCTTCGGCGCGATGGTCGAGATGGTGTCGACGGGCGTTGCGGCGGTAGCGGCCGCTGCCTCGAGGTCGTCGAGGACGCTGCCGATCTCGTCGACGCGGTCCTCAACCTCGGTGACCCGGGCTGCGAGCGCGGCATGGTCGCCGGCCAGCCGGTAGACGACTGCGGCGAGGTTGTCGGGCTCATCGGCGGTCATTGCTGGGCGTTCCCGAGCGTGCGCTGACGCTCGTGAGTGAGCAGGCGGGCCAGCGGGTTGGCCGGCCCGAGGGAAGCGACCGCGGCCTGTCGCACCTGGTCGGCGGCCTCTGCGGCGTACTCACTGATCGTGTCCGCGTCACGCTCGGCGTACCAGGGCAGCAGGGTGATCAGCCCGGGCCGCCGGCCGGCGGCAATCAGGACGGCCTGCGTCTTGGGCAGCGCGGCGACATCGGATGCGGCCAGGATCCGGTCGCGGCGGGTCGAGTAGGACGTCGACGATCCACCCCGGCCGCGCTGGTCCGACCAGGTCGGGACGTCGTGCTCGCCGATCAGCCGAGAGACGTGCTCACAGAACTCGGGATCGTGGACGCCGGCCCCGACGAGCTTGATCGTCGCGGCCGACCACAGCTTGTCCATCCCCGAGCGACCCCAGACCGCGACACCCTGTCCGTAGGACTGCAGGAAGGTCATGACCTGGATCGACATCGAGCCGAAGTAGCTGTAGAGGTCGGGCAGGTTGCGGATCGGGCAGATGTTCGCCGCCTCGTCGAGCACCGCGCGCACCGGCGGGTCGATTCGTCCACCACGGGCGGTGGCCGCCGCGGCGGTGATGCGCAGGAGGTGGTCGACCAGGGCCGCGACGACCGGCGCGCCGGTACCCGCGCCCTCGCGGGTCAGCATGTAGAACGTGTCGCCGCCGGGCCCCTGCCCGACGACGACGAACGACCACGGGTCGAACTCCTCGACCCGGTTGATCCGAGGTGCGCTCGTCCACGTCGACGGCGGGGTGACGTAGCGGGCGACGGCCTCGGACTCCAGACAGCTGATCGCGGTCAGGGCGGTCTCGTACAGGCCGCCGCGCTGATCTGCCGGGGCCTCGATAGTGCCCTGCAGGCCCTCGGCGAGGTCGTTGAATCCGGCGTCCTTCAGCAGCCGGACCGGCTCTTCGCTGCGGGTCGCGAGCCATTGCCGCACGTCGCGCAGGCTGTGGCCGGAGCCGCCGCGGGCGGCCGCGACGAGCAGCTGACCGAGCAAGCGCTCGGCGCCCTTGGTGAAGTACGGGTCGGCGCGCTCGTGGCCGGCGCCGATGGTCTGGGAGAAGTGCGTGACGAGCAGCTGCGCGTCGGCCATGTCCTGGATCGACGCCAGCGGGTTCCACCACCAGGTCTGCTCGACACCCGAGAGCCCTTGCGGGTCCAGCACGTAGACCCGGCCGACCTGCGAGCGCACGCCGACGGTCAGCGTGTAGACGTCCACCTTGTTGCTGGTGGTGATCACCGAGGCGGGCGCGGACAGCACCGCCGGGACGACCATCGCCGAGGTCTTGTTCGATCGCGGGCCCGCGATCTCGAGCAGCACGTCCTCCTCGGAGGCGTAGAGGTCCTGCTTGCCCAGACGCCCCAGCCGAATCCCCAGATCAGCAGGGGTCAGCTCACGCTCCGACAGCGAGGGACGCAGGGTCACCGCGCGCTGCTGGGCCCCGCGGCCGTGCATATCGCGGTAGTCCCGCCGCCCGGCCAGCGACGCCGCTGGTGACCCGAGCCGGCCCAGCCGGTCCGACACGACCATCGTGAGCGAGACGGCGCCGCCGATGACCGGGCAGCACATCGCGGCAAAGGCGAACCAGAACGCCGAGCGGGAGCCAGTGGCGCCGACCAACGGGTCCAAGGAGCCCGCGGCGAGGCCGCGCACCAAGGCCCGCAGGAACGGGCTACCCAGCGCCGGCACCGAGAAGCCGGGAGCCGCGGCGGTCAACGCGCTCAGCCAGGTGGTGAGGCTCAGGACGAACCCGAACGCGAGCACGCCGAGAAGAGTCAGCGGAGCCCCGGCGTCATGCAGCCGCAGCGGCGGGCGCGCCGTCGTGCTCATCGCAGCGGCTCCCGACGCCAGGCCTGGTCGGTGTCGTAGAGACGCAACTCGGTCGGCACCAGCGACATCGCCACCGGGAGCCCCATCCGCTCCCCGGACTTGATCAGGTACTTCCCGCGCCCGGGGTGCGCCGAGCCCGACACCCAGGTCGGCGGCGCCGCCCACGACCGCACGAGCCCACGTTCCTGCGCGGTCAGCGGGGTGATGCGGCGGATCCCGTCGAGTTCCTTGTCGGCCATCCCGCCCAGCACCATGATCCCGTTGCGGGCCGCCATGCCCCGAGCCTTGGCCCGGTCGGCCTCCGTCGGCAGCGCTTCCAGATCGTCGAGTGAGTGCGTGACCTGTGCCGAGACCTCGCCACGATGGCGGCCGAGACGGGTCACACGGTCGGATCGTTCGACCAGCCCGGGCGCGACCCGCAGGGCCCGCCACAGCTCGTCCTGGACGCGGAAGACGTTGCGGCGCCGGCCGATGGCGGCCGAGCCGTCGATGACCGCGGCGGCCCACGCCCACGACGACAGCATCGCCGCGGCCACGACCTCGTCCTCGTCGTCGTCGAGGGCGGAGATGTCCAGGGACAGGGCAGGGGTGTCGAGGTCTGCGGTGACGGAGGAGGGGCGGTCGAAGATGCCGCGGATGGCGCCGGCGCACAGCAGCCCGAGGGTGTTGAGGAGGTCTCGCGAGTCGCGGCGGAACGCCTGCTCGCTCTCGCAGACCGTGATGGACAGCAGCTCGGCCGGCGGATTGGTCAGCACCCGCACGACGTCGGGAATCGTCGGTTCCATCGTGTGGTCGGCGGCGACGGCGAGGTCGAGGGCGACGTCGAGCAGACGCCGCTCGGTGACGGTGACCTCGGCGCGGCGCACGATGACCACGAGGGCCTCGAGCAGCGAGCGTCGGCGTGCGCGCACCGTCTCCAGCAGCCGGGTGCGTTCCTCCCCGGAGGTCTGCGCCACGGCCTGCTTGAGCGGCCCGGCGTCGAGCGGGTTGAGCGAGTGCAGCCCGCGCCCGATGCGCCAGACCCGACCTCCGAGGTTCTCGATCAGCGCCGAGTACTCGCCCTTCACGTCGCCGGGCACGATCCCGGTGAACCCGAAGGCGACCAGCCCGGTCATCAGGCGCTTGACGATCGTGGATTTCCCGATGCCCGGCTGTCCCTGGATCCACATCCCCGTGTTGGACACGAGGCCTTCGCGTAGCCACTCCGAGGGATCGAGGCCGATCGGCTCGGCGGTGTGCATGTGGCGGCCCACCGGGACACCCGGTGTCGCCGCGCCAGAGCTCACCGCGAACGGGAACAGCCCGCACACCTGCTGGGTGGTGCCCTGGTAGGAGATCCCGGCCTCGACGTTCGCCGCGCGGCCACTGTGCGGGGCGGCCCATCCCCATGACCGCGGGACCGGGCGATCGCGCGCTTCTCCAGCGGGGTCGATACGGCCACGTTCAGGGCGGCGCACCGGGTCGTCGGCGGCCTCCCACCGCAGGGACAGCGTCGTGCGCAGGGACCGGCTCATCTGATCCTCCGAGAGCTGGGGTGACGGCGAAGGGCGATCACCGAAACGCCCGCCGCGCCAGCTCCGCCGGGTTCAGCCCGACGCCAAGCGCCGCGGAGAACCCGGCCGCCTGCGCTCCGCGAAGTCGGCGCAGCCGCAGCTTGGACTGCCCCGCGCGCTGCTCGACGTCGGCGGTGGCCGCCGGGAGCAGCTCCTCGGCGCCGACCGTGGTCGACACATACAGGCAGAACTTGCCGACGCCGGCGCCCTCTGCCTCCTCGCGCGCGGACTGCAACGCGCGGACGAAGTCGTCGCGCTCGCGCTGGGTCTCATCTCGACGCGTGCGTTGGGCAAACGCGCGTCGCACCTGCGTGTTCGTGATCTCGCGCTCGACCTCTGTGGCGGCGGTGCCGGCCGAGTAGGGCTCGTAGAGCAGCGTCACCCGCCGCGGGAACGGCCCCGGGGCCAGCAGCGGGGTCAGCACCCGGTCGACCACGGCCTGCCGAGGAGCCTCCGACAGCGCCCAGGCCACCGAGATCCCCGAGTCGTGCCGCCACGATTCCCAGCTCTCCTGGGCGCGGACCGGCCCGGCCTCGCTCCACAGCAGCAGATCGGACCCGGCGCCGGTGCGGGCGCGGGCGACGTCGGGTCGGCTGGCCGGGTCGAACGCGATCCGCAGCCGACCGGTCAGCCACTCGACCGTTGCCCGGCCGAGCACCGCGACCCCGGCCATCGCCAAGCTGGACTCCATGCCCGGGAGCCATCGAGTCACCTCGGTCACCGCGCCGAGCAGGTCAGCAGGACGTGGCACGGCGCGCGTGGGGTCGAAGGTGATCGACACCCGGGTGTCGACATCGGCGATCGTCGTCGGCGTGGACGCGACCAGCTCGCTCATCACCGAGCGGGCCGTCTCCGGCGCGCGGGGGTCGATCCGCTCGCTGACGTAGTCCTGCAACGTCGTGCCGCCCGAGGGGGCGGTGTCCACGGTGACCGCGATGTGGCGCACCAGATGCTGGTAGCCAAGATCGGCCAGCCACGCCCCCCAGGCCGCGACCCACGCGTCTGCTTGGGACCGGTCGGCGAGGTCGAGCCCAACGGGGCTGACCCGGATCACCGCTGTGAGCCAGCCGGTTCGCCGGTCCCACAGCAGACCCTGCTTGCCGCCACGGCCGTCGTCGACGTCGAGGGGCACCAGCGGCGCGAGCGGCCCGGGAAGATCGTGCTTGCGGGGGTGGTCGGTGAGCAACCCGCCCGAAAGCTCCGTCCAGCCCGCGTGCCGGGCCCGGGTGAACCGGACGCTGCGCGTGACGACGTCCGCGAGCGACTGGCCACCCACCCGCACCAGAACCGCCGCCAGGACCAGGACCGCAACGACCGCGACGAACAACGCGACGCTGGGGGAGATGTAGACGCAGAAGATCGGGACGAGGACCGCCCCGAACACCGTCATCGTCTGTGCTGGTCCCAGCCGGCCGATGCCGAAGCCGCTCTCGCGGCGCCAGTTCCCGTAGGTCCGGGTCGTCGGCACCTCTGCGCCCGTCATTGCTGCCCACCGTTCGTGAAGCCGTCAACCGCGGCGTGGCCTACCTGCTGAACCCGCTGGGCGACTGCGGCTCCGGCGGCCACTGCCGCTCCGGCCGGGCCAGCCGCGGCCGCCGCGCCCCCCGCGGCCGCGCCGCCTCCCGCCGCCGCCGCGCCGCCCGAGGTGGCGCCACCGCTGGCCGCGGCGCCACCCCCAGCCGCTCCGGCGCCGTTCGCTGTGGGCACGCCGGCCCCGCTCGGCCCGCCCCCCGGGAGGCCACCAGGGCGGCCGGCGCTTCCGCCGGGCGATTGGCCCTGGCCCCCGCCGGGCGCACCTCCCGACGGTGCGCCAGACCCTGCGCCGGGCGCACTACCCGGACCGGAGTTCTCCATCATCCGAGACCGCAGCGACGCGGCACCCATCGCGCCCATCGCGCCCATCGCCAGCGCCCCGCCCGCTCCGCTGCCGCCTGTCGCGGCCACTTGGGACCACGAGAAGAAGCGCATCATCGCGGGCATGGCGATGACGGCCAGCACCATGATGAGCAGCCCGATCATCATCGTGGACAGGTCGTCGCTCTCGCCGAACAGCTTGAAACCGATGAGGTAGATCATCGCGGCGATCGGCTTGTAGAAGATGAGTGTCAGAAGCCATGGGGTGATGCGCTGCATCCACACCTTCGTCGAGTCATTGATCGAGCCGGATGCCGCAAGCGGTAGCAGGACGGCCAGAACGACAATGCCCGCTTGTCGAATAAACGCAATGGCCCATTGGATGGCGGCAAGTATCACGCCGATGAGTGCCAGGACCAGGAGGAGGAACGGGTTCGTCGCCAGCCCGACGGCGAATATCTGTTTCATTCGTTCGGTGTAGGCGTCGACGCCCTGGTCGACCAGGTATCCAGCGAACTGATCTCCGGCGGTCAGTGCCGCGGCGATCAAGCCGACGCCAATAGTGGTGATGACGGCGTAACGGATGAGACCAAGACCAACAGCGACGGCCGGGTCTTTCTTGCGAGACACGGTCATGCGAATAGCCTGAAACAGGACGGAGCCGACCAGAACAGCTGCCGCGATCGGCAGTGTGTAGTTCTGGAGTTTCTCGACTTCGCCGACGTCGAGGCCCGTCGTGGGTGTCTTGATCCACCACGTGAAGGCCTTGCCGATGAGGTCCGCCGCCGCCTCGCCTGCTCGGGATGCGATCTTCTCGAAGGCGTCCTGCGCAACCTGCTCGGCGTGGCAGCCGACGTCGACACCGCAGCCGCCGAAGGGGCTGACCTTGTCCTTCAACTGCTGCACCGCCTGGGTGCACTGCTCGAAATAGGGTTTGGTCGGATCGCACTCAGGCATGGGGTCGGCCTCCCAACGGCGTGTAGCCGTCCGTGGAGTTGACGATGCGAGGACGCGGCGTGGGGACCTGCAGTTTCCAGTCGCCCTGGTACCAGTAGACGGTCCGGGTGAGCTCGGCGTATCCACCGAGCTGCGTAGCCTGCGGCGTAGCGGCGACGATCGAGACATCGAGGGCCCTGGCCGCGACGGAGCCATCGATGATCTTGTAGTAGTACTGCGTGGGGAATGTCGAATCAGGAGTCCCCTGGCGGACGACGGTCGGCAAGGCCTGAAGCACTCCGTCGATATCGCCGACGCACTGCTGCCGCAGGGTCGGCTCGTACACTGCCGGGCCGAGAGCGGGCGAAAGACGCGCATCGATATTGATGGCCGCGATCACGGCACCGAGCTCGTCGTCGCTGAAGCCGGACGCGAGACCATCGGAGACCATTCGCGGTCCGTGATCGCTTGAGACGGGAACAGGTTGAGTGCCGGCCATCTCCCATGAAATGGACTCAGCCTGGTCGCCCTGCTCGGCACGCGGCGGCGATGCGCTCGAAGTCCCGCGATGGCCAAGAACGAACGCGCCGGCCACGATGACGACCACGGCGACTACCGCGAGGACGATGAAGAGCGGCCGTCGACGGCGAGACTTCCCGCCGTATTCTCCTACGATGTATGCCACCCGTGCACTCCGTTCGATTCCGCCCAGGGGCTGACTAGATGGTGAAGACACCCACGAGCGTGGCGGCAGCAGAGGCGAGGGCGAGCCCAGCAATCACCCACATCGATCCGGTCAATCCTTCTGCTGCGTACTGATTCCTGTTGCGGCGGCCGATGATGATCTGAATTGCACAGATCAGCAGGCCGGCGACTCCGCCGACGAGCGCGCCGTACTTGAGCCAGCCCAGAACGGTGTTGGTAATAGAGCCCAGCCCCGGAGGCTCGGTTGCCGGCGGATTGGGGACCTGGGAAAGAATGGTGTGCCACAGCGACATGAAGGGTGCTCCTCAGGGGAATGCCGGGTGGTGGAGTGAAGCGAACGGAGGCAGAGAACTCCGCGTGAAAGCCGCGCGCTCCTGAGCGGATACGAGGTACTCGACGAGGTGCTCGACGGCGTCGGTGAACGCGCGCAGGTGTCTGGCCCCATCGGTGGCCAAGACGTCGCGGGCCTGCTCGTATGGGGCGTCCGTTTCTCGCCACTCGCTGACGAACGGCACAACGACGATCCCCTGGACGTGGGGCTCGGTCATGCGCAGACGGGACCGGGTGTTGGGGCCCACTCCCGCGGGGGTGTCACTGACGACCGCCAGGACGGGAGGTCGTGGGGTGGCGTTGATCGCGCGCTGTGCACACCCGACGGAGTAGAGGGTCGACCGGCAGACCATCACGTCGACGGGCGCTCCGCCTCGGTAGATGCCGCAGTCGTCGGCGCGGAGCGCGGTCGCGATCGTCGATGTACCCACACCGCCTGCGACGCCCGCAACCTGCGGGATGTGGAGCCGTGGAATCAACGACGACCCTCCTTGAGTACTGACTACTGAGAGATAGAACTATACAGTTGGAGGCATAGCAGGGAGCTGACTTCGCGCATGAGGTGGAACTTGGGCATGGATCACGCACGGCCTCGACGGTCCAGATGGCGCGGCCCGGTGGTGTGCGTGCTCGTTGTCGGCGCCCTCGCGGTCGCCGCCTACTTCGTCGGGGTGGCCAGTTCTGGCAGCTCCGCTGCAAGCTCCGGTGATACGGCCGTGTCAGTCCCCGGGGGCGACGTCCCTCTCCAGGCCGCTGTCCCGCGCTCTGATCCGGTGACCAGTGCGATCGCCTGGTTGCGCGCATCGAGGGAGCTGAGTTATCGGGACGCCAGCCCGACCGAGTGGATCGACCGGGCGTTGCCGGTGGTCACCGGCGAGCTGCAGAGGCAGTATCAGCAGGCTCGCGCCGGGTCTGTTGGCGCAGACTGGGATGACTTCGTCGCGGATCGCTGCAGGACCACGGTCGAGGGGCCGGCCGGGGTGATTCCAGCCGAGGCGCCACGGACTGCGAGCGTCGTGTCCGTCCAGGTGACTGGGAACCTTCGGACCAGCTGCGACGTGCAGGGTGCGGCGGTCCCCCCGGTCGAGTCGGTCGCCGCGACGATCGAGCTCACGCGAAGCAGTGATGGGCTGTGGCGAGTTCGCCAACGACTCTACTGAGTACGATCGTATGGTAATCACGACGATGCCTCCTTTGGTTCGTGGAAGCTGCTGACCGCTCCGCAGTTCAGGCAGCAGAGCCCACGCGGCTGAGCGCCACCGCGTGCTGCAGCTCGGCCAAGGCTCCGATCAACCGGGGGCTGCAGTCCTGGTCTTCGTCGAGCTCGCCCATCGCAAGCACGATCTGGGTCGCCGTCGCCACGAGCGCCGCGCGAATCTCGAGACGCCGCACTTCATCCTGCTGCTCGGCGGGCGTGATGCCGGGATCGTCGACCGCGGGGGAGAGCGCGACCGGTTTCGACTCGTCTTGGATCCCGGCTGGCGGCATCAGGTCGTCCGTAGTCGGATACCGCATGAGTTGCTCCTTCGGGTTCACGAGTTCTTCCCGGGCTGCTGCTGGGGGCGAGTGGTCATTTCTCAATGGGCGGGTCGAGGTCAAAGGGTGACTGCTGCCGCTCGGCGGCCGGGGGCAACACATCGCTCGGGTCGGGGTGCGGGGTTGCCGAGGACCGGAGGAGGGCAGCGCGGCGCGCCGCGACCAGCTGGCCGAGGTGCGCTAGCCAAGCGCTGCGGTAGGTCTCGGGCTCGTCCCCGCGACCGTCCCAGGGGCAGGTCTGCTGGGCCAGAGCGGTGGCCTCGAACGTGACCTCGTCGACGAACCGGGGACCGCCGACGGCCATGGCGTCGCCGATGAGCTCGTCTTGGAGGTCGGGCTCATGGGCTCACTGATGTCCATCGGATCATCCCACCGGTGCCCCGGAGGCCCCCGCAATGAAGCCGGCCATCCGTCCCTGCGGGGTGTTCATCGCGTAGTCATAGGCCTGCTGCGCGGACGACCCACTCGATGTGCCACCCGAGCTCGCCCCGCTCGAGCGCCGCGATGCAGATGCGGAGCGGGGAGCCGGAGCAGCCGAGTCGCTGTCCGAACGTGAAGCGTCCGAGCTGTCGCGTTCCGGTGGAGGCGACGGGTTGCGCGATGAGGCTTTCCCGGTTCCTGCGGTGTCGGACCTGCTCGATGAGCTGCTGTTTGCATGCGTCGGCGTCGCCTGCCGGTTCACAGCACGGACCGGTTTGGTGACTGCCTCAACCACACCGCTAGGGGGGCGAAGACCAGCCGAGGCCGGTGCCTGAGCCGACCTGGGTACATCCTCGCTGGCGAGGATCGTCTGGTCCCGTCGGGCGCCGGAGTTGGTGGACGGGGGTGCCGGCTGGGGCGAGGGCGGTGCTGGCGCTGGCGGATGATTGCGCAAGTCGAGGACCTGTTGCGTCAGAGGAGTGGTCTCGTCGACCGGATCGGGAACCGGGCTGAGCTGAGCGGCCACGACGCCTTGCTGTAGCCGATCGATGTCGGCTTGTCGGGCCGCACGTTCCTGCAGGAGCAGGTCACGCCGCGCGGTAAGCGCGTCGCGTACATAGAGTTGATCGGGACTCAACCGGCCCGCGGGCGGCAGGCTGTTGAGTGTGGCGGTCACCTGTGCGATCTGCCGATCCAGGTCGGCAATCGCTGCGCGCGCCTCTGCGAGCTGATTCAGGGTTGCAAGCTGGCTCTGAAGCGCGGCGCGCTGCTGCTCGAGCATCGTCTTCCGCGTCAGCATCGCCCGGACCTGTTCCGGCGTTCCCGCGTACAGCGGGGCGATCTGCGTGTTCCACACGGCCTCCGTTGTCGCGATCGTGGCGAGCTGTCGGTCGATCGAGCTCAGCGCCACTCGAGCCTGGGATTCCCAGGACGCAGGGGCGACGGGTCGGGGTACGTGGTCGGAGTTGAAGGAGTCGACGCGTTCGTGGATCACGAACAGGCCGCAGGTGGCGAGTACCGCAGCGGCTCCCGCGACCGCAACGAGACGTCGCGCTGGACGAGGGCGCAGCCTGTGGGCCACTCTGGAATCGGAGAGGCTCAGGGATGCTTGGTCAACGGATGCGGCGCGCGGTCCAGCGTCCGTGGACGACAGCGGTGGCACGGAGTCCTCGACCGCGGTGGAGGCGGCCGTCCGTGCGCGATCGCGTGCGTGGTGCTCCGGTGAGCAGTACCGGCGCGGTGGCCGCCCATCCAGCGACCTGGGGACACTGGTCTCACACCCCGGAAGGGCGCACTTGGGTGTTCTCTCGCCAGCTCGCGACTCATCTTCCAACATCGTGGCCCTCACCCCCGATCAGCGCGAACAGCACGAAACCTGCGTGAACGACGTTCCGCCCTCGGCAGGGGACCCGTCGCCTAGCGGCAGCGGAGCAGGATTTGCCCCTGTCTTTCCGTGACCGTTCGACTACGCTGGCGAACATAGCAGACGTCAGCGAACACTAAGTAGCGAACGAACATGCCAGCGAACACTCGTGGCCTATGTGTTCGCTCTGACGCTCACAGCGGGAGTGGTGGCATGCGAGTCGAGGGAGGCCGATGACTGACGGGAGCGCCTCAGCGCGCCGGCCGAGTACGTTCGCCGAGAAGCTCAACAGGCTCTTCGAGGTGATGCATCCGGTGGGCGCCGGCCCGTTCAGTACGAGGGAGATTGCTGCGCGAGTGAAGGAGCAGGGCGGGTCGATCTCGCCCGCATACCTCTCTGAGCTGCGCAATGGCATCAAAACCAGTCCAACGCTGGACCGAGTGATCCAGCTCGCACAGGCGTTCGGGGTTAGCGCGGGGTACTTCACCGATCCTGAGGTGGCTGCACGGGTCGACGCCGAACTCGACAAGATCGAGGCCCGACATCGCGACCTGCACCTGATCGAGCTGGCCGAGCGGACCGCTAGCCTCGACGACGGCGATCGTGCGGCGCTGGCTTCACTCGTTGAGGCGCACCTCCAGAAACGCCGACAGGCGCGCGGCGACGGCGCGAGCTCGTAGAACGGACCGTCGATGGCTCCGGAGCCAGGGGGACTGTCCGGTAGCATAGCGAACGATTAGCAAAGTTGTTCGCTGAAGCGAACGCGGACTCTGCCGGTGACCGTCCTACTTCTCTGCCGGTACTTCGCGCTTCTGCCAGCGCGGCGGAGGTGAGCCACATGAGCGCTAACACTCGACTCAGGGAGAAGGTCTCGCGCCTGCTCCGAGAGAGGGCTCCCGGATGGACCTGGCGCGACCTCAACGTCGCTCTCCGCGCTGCAGGAGTCCGGCTGGGCTGGCTCGACGAGGCAATTGCTGGGCGTACTGAGACGCGCGATGGAGACGCGCTCGAAGCCCTCGCGGGCCTCTTCCGAGTCCCGGTCCAGTACCTCGACGATGACGACTTCGAGCTCCGCGTTCTGCGATTCTGCGGCCCGTGCCGGGTTGGAGAGGTCGGGACGAGTGACCTCGAGGCGATCCTCGTGCCTTTGGCGCGTGCGGTCGCCCGCCACTCACAGTGAGGCCGAGTGGCGACTGGCAATCCGCCTCACCTGAACGACCTAGATCAACGGCAGACGTCGAGCGCGTCGAGTAGCGACTGATAATCCTTCTGGTGGTTTTGGCGCACCTCCGCCCTTCTGGCCGTCAGCGGCGATCAGAATAGTTCGCCGCGATGTGCGGGCCCGCGCGAGAGGAAGACTTGAGAGCGTAATGAACAGACGATCGCTACATAGGCTCGCGCGCGCGACCGTGGCTGCGCTGGACTTGCGACCGCCGCTGGACATCGAGCTGTTTGCTGAGCGCTTCGGTGCGCACCGCGGAAAGGCGCTCGATCTGGTTCCAGCCGACCTGCCAGTCGATGCGGCGTTCGGCATCACCGGTGGTGACGAGTACTGCGACGTGATCATGTATCAGCAGCAGACAACACGGACGCATCAGGTGCACATCATCCTTCATGAGATGGCCCACCTTATATGCGGGCATCCGCGCCTGGCCGTAAACCACACGTTCAAGGCGCCATCCCGAGATGAATTCCACGAAGTCTCCGGAGATATGATCGATTTGATCTTCGGCCCTGTTCCGAAGAAGCCGGGAGCAGTGCGTTCGGGCACGTCTACCGTCTACGACGACCCGATCGAGTGGGAGGCCGAAACTATGGCAACCCTGCTGATGAGGTGGGTTGAACTCCCGAGGGAGACGTCCTGGGGAGCCACGAACGAGCGCCTGGAATCAGCGCTCGGAGACCCTGGGGTCTGGGCGTGAGGACGGCGCCTGCGATCCTCGTCGTAGGCGTTCTCGTCCTGGTCTGGCAGGGCTACCGGCTGCGCCACCGTGCCGCGAGCCTGGGGTCATGGGCCATCACCATTGCGTTGTTTGCGGTCTGCGGTTCCGTGGCGTTGCGAATCCTTGCTGAGCCCGGGGAACTCCTCGCCGCGCTCAACCCGGCAATTCGCATTCTGCTCGTCAACCTCGTCATCGTTGTGGCGACCCTGGCCTTGCGTCTGTTCTGGCTCCACATGGCGCGCGAGGTCGTTGATAGCCACAAGGTTCGGATGGCCATCGGGACCGCTGCCGCGGTTGCTCTCCTGCTGACTGTCCTAGTGATCGGGATAGTCGTGTCCGGCTCTAACTTGAACTACGAGAGAACGAGCCTGCAGGGACTGCCTGCTGCGCTGTTCTATGTCAGCGCTGGTACCTATTTTAGTTGCATCCTGATCGGATGTAGCGTGTGGATGTTCAGGCAGGCTCGCAGAGCTGCGGGGCATATCCGGGTCGGGTTCGCACTGACCGGAATCGGTAACGCGTTGGTCGGCGCCTTCTGTGTAGTAAACGCTATCTTCGTCGTGATTGTCTACTTCGGTGGACCACACCTCAGAGTCCCGGCGATGGTGGCAACGGCCGTGAACTCGATCGCGGCGCCTTCCATCGTGCTCGGGTTCATGCTGCCGACCCTCGTCGGGCGGTTGAAAGCTTTCAGCTACTGGTGTTGGCAGCTCCGGTCCTACGTCGGGCTCCGGCCCCTGTGGGAGGCGGCCATGGCGCTGCACCCTGAGTTCAAGCTCAAGCCCAAGCCCTCCGGTCCACAAGGCGGAGGCCAGGTCACCGAATCCGAGACAGAGACCACGAGCCGACGGCTGCGAGGTGTCGATGTCGATTACCGCCTGCATCGACGACGGGCCGAGTGCTACGACGCCCTGACTAAGGTCCGCGATCATCTTCGCGGCGACGACACGACCAGTCCAGCGGCGCTTGCTCTCGTCGAGGTCCTCAAGCAGCACCCAGACCTCGGCCACCTGGCAGAGCAGGAACAAGTGTCGACCAGCGCAGCAGTCCGTAGAGACACAGACCGGCTCGTAGAGATCTCCAGGGCGCTCGGCCGAGTAGGGTCGGCACAGCGTCCACAATCTCGGGGGAGTGGAGCGACGCGATGACAGACATGCTGATTCTGGGCGGCCGGGTGTTGATTGGCCCGCCCGGCGCCTCGATCGAGGACGGTGCTGTCCTCATCCGTGGGGAGAAGATCGCTGCCGTCGGGCCGCGGGCGGCGGTCCTCGCGGCGGCGGGCGGCGCCGAGACGGTGATCGACTGCTCGGCTTCCACCCTGCTTCCCGGACTTGTCGACGCCCACGCCCACCTCGTGCTCGACGGCAGTGCAGATCCTGTCAAGGCCCTGTCGGCTGTCCGAGGAAACCGCGCACAGCTGCTAGCCACAGCAGCAAAGCACGCGGAGGAGGCCCTGCTCGCCGGAGTGACAACCATGCGCGACGCCGGTGACGTGGAGGGTGTCGCCGTCGAGCTGCGTGACGAGATCCTCACCGGCGCACGCCGCGGACCCCGCCTTCTCGCTTGCGGCGCACCGGTGACCACGCAAGGCGGGGACGGGGACTTCTTCGGCGGTGAAGCGACAGGAGAAGTTGGTGTCCGTAAGGCGGTCGAGGCTCGAGCGGGCCTCGGGGCCGACCACATCTCCCTGATTGCCAGCGGTGGTCACCTCAGCCCCGACAGCCCACCGACGTGGCAGGCCACATACAGCCAGGAAGAAATGGTCGCCGCCGTCGACGAAGCCCATCGCGCCGGCCTGCCGATAACGGCCCAGGCGCACGCATCCGACGCGATCGAGCGCGCGGTACTAGCAGGAGCCGACATCATCGGACACTGCAGCTGGGTAAGCGGCGAGCGGCAGGTGACGCGTAGCTCTGCTGTCGCTGCGAAGATGGCAGCCCTGGGCACCTCGGTGTGCGTCGTCGGTTCTCGACGATGGCGCCTGGTTGTCGAGAACATGGGCGAGGCGCGCGCCCGTGAGGCCTTCTACGACCGCTTGCCCTGGCTCGACAGCCTGGGGGTCAGGCTGCTCATCGGGACCCGTGCCGGCACAGCGAACGCGCCCTTCGGGGACATCGTCAGCGCGCTGGAGATGTACGAATGGGCTGGTCTCCCTAGAGAGCGCATTCTCGAACTCGCCACGGTCGGGGCTGCGGCTGCACTCGGGCTCGCCGACATCACCGGCCGCCTTGAGCCAGGCCTGTGCGCGGACCTCATCGCGGTAGATGGTGATCCACGATTGGCCCTCGACTCATTGCGCACCCCACGCCTTGTCATTGCCCGCGGCGAGCTGTCTGCTCTCCAAACCGCCGGGTGACGAATACCAAGGCGAGCACGCCCTCGTCGAACTGCGGTTCCTGTTCGTTGGCCCGGCCGCTTCGATTACCGACGAGGACGTGGCACGGCTGACGGCCTCCAGCCCCTCTCTCGTCGTCCTGGACGGCGTGAACGAGGCAATGGCACTGCACGGGCAGGCCATCCGCGAGGAGGACGGTGCCGCGGCGTTCAGAGCTGCCCTGGTGAAGCCGTTCACCCGAGCCGGCGCCGCGGTCGTGTCGCTGGACCACGTCGTGAAGGACCCCGAAAAGCGCGGCGGGTACGCGCTCGGGTCCATCTACAAAGGCAACGGCCTGACCCGCGTTCCGCAGCTGATGGGCGGATCTGGACACACGCCGCGGTATTCTCCCAGGTCAGCGAGCGGGAGCAGGTCCGGAAGCGGCGAAAATACTGGACACACGTTCGATCGGTGTTCGAACTGTTGAGCTGCTGGAACTCATGTAACGTCTGGACACGTGCACGTACGAGTGTCGACACGGCGAAACAAGGACGGCACCGCGGTGCGGTACCTGCAGCTGACCCACAACGAGTGGGACCCGACCACGAAGACCTCGCGGCCCAAGGTGCTGCACAGCTTCGGCCGGGAGGACCAACTCGACCGCGACGCGATCAAGCGCCTGGTCGCGTCGCTGACGAGGCTGCTCGACCCGGCCACCGCTCTGACCGGCTCGCAGGCGCCCGGGGCGGCGGGGCTGGCGTTCACCTCCTCGCGCCCGGTCGGCGGCACCCTGGTCCTCGACGCGTTGTGGCGCCGCCTCGGGATCGACACCGTCATGACCCGGCTGCTCACCGGGCGCAAGCGCGACCCGCGCACCGAGCGGGTGCTGTTCGCGCTGGTGGCGAACCGGGCGCTGGCGCCGGGTTCGAAGCTGGCCGCCGCGGGCTGGGTGAACCGCCGCGCGCACATCGACGGCCTGGCCGAGACCTCCGACGACGCCTGCTACCGGGCGATGGACTGGCTCCTCGACATCGCCCCCGATCTGGAACGGGAGGTGTTCTGGCAGGTCGCGACCCTGCTCGATCACGAGGTCGACCTGCTGTTCTTCGACACCACCTCCACCTACTTCCAGACCGACGAGCCCGACGACCCGCTCGCCCGTGACGTCCGCGGGCGCCCGGTCCCCGACCAGGACCCCGGCGACGGCGACGGCAACGGCGACGGCGACGGCGACGGCGACGGCGAGGACACCGGCGGCGGGGTGGGGTTCCGGACTTACGGCAAGTCGAAGGACTCCCGTGACGACCTGCCCCAGGTCGTGATCGGCATGGCCGTCACCCGCGCCGGGATCCCGGTGCGGGTGTGGTGCTGGCCGGGCAACACCACCGACTCGGCGCTGATCCGCCAGGCCCGCGAGGACATGCGGGACTGGACCCTGGCGAGGGTGATGTGGGTCGCGGACCGCGGGTTCTCCTCGACGCAGAACCGCAGGGAGCTGCGCCGCGGCGGCGGGCACTACATCATCGGAGAGAAGCTCCGCTCCGGTTCCGCGGAGGCCACCGCGGCGCTGTCCCGCCAGGGCCGCTACAGCCATGTCCGGGACAACCTGCAGGTCAAAGAGGTCAAGATCGCCGCTGATGAGCGGTTCGTGATCTGCTTCAACCCTGAGCAGGCCGAACGGGACGCCGCGCTGCGCGAGGTCATGGTCGGCAAGCTCACCGCGCTCATCGCCGACACCGACCGGCTCACGGTGACCAAGCGGGCCGAGCTGCGCGGGCGCATCTCGACCATGCCCGGGCTCAACCGGTTCCTGCGCGTCACCCCGAAGGGCCTGCTCCGCGTCGACCGCAAGAAGATCGCCGGCGAGGTGAACCTGGACGGGAAGTACCTGCTGCGCTGCTCGGACCCGCACCTGTCCGCGGAGGACATCGCGCTGGGCTACAAGCAGCTGTTGCAGGTCGAACGCGGCTGGCGCGACATGAAGACCACCCTGGAACTGCGCCCGGTCTATCACCGCCTCGAAGAACGCATCCGTGCCCACGTCATCCTCTGCTGGCTCGCGCTGCTCCTGGTCCGCATCGTCGAGACCACCACCGGTGCTACCTGGAACCGCGTCCGCGAGGACCTCCAAGACCTGCACGTCGGCACCTTCACCGGCCCCGCCGGCACGTTCCGCCAACGCACCGAGCTGACCACCGCCCAGCGCGACATCCTCGCCAAGCTCGACATCAACGCACCCAAGAAGATCATCGAACTCGGGCCCGCCACAACGCTCTGACCAGCACGAACCTCACCGCCTGGACACACGCCCGTCCGGGCGGCCTTCGGCGTTCTCGCAGGTCAACCCCCAGATTCCGTGTCCAGCACCGACATCAGCTGCGGAACCCGGGCCTGAGCGGCGCCCTGATCGTGCTGGAGAACGCCGAGCCGTTCGGCCGCGGACGCCGAGACCGCGACCACCAGCACCGACTTCCCGGCCAGGCGCCTGACTGAGATGGTCCGGTGGGCCAACGAGGATGGCCTGACCCCCGCGGAGATCGCCGACCGGCTCAACACCGGGGGCGTGCCGGTGCCGCGATGGGACCCGCAGTCCGATCGCCTGCCGGATGCGGTGGAGTGGCGCATTCGGAACCTGAACGGGGATTACAACCTGTTGCGCAGCAACGACTTCGGCCGGTGGTCCGCTGAGGCGGTGGGGCTGGTCCTCACCAGCCCGGAGGCGCAGTCGCCGGACGTCCTCGCCGCCCAGGACCCGCTCATCCCGGAGGGCGACGGGCCGCAGGTGCGGATCACCGTCGACGTCGCGCCGGCCACCGCCGCGGACGGCTACCAGGGATCGCGAGGCGGGCTCCAGCGCGCGGACGCCTGAGGGGTTCGCGTCCTGCAACAACATCGGCTGCATGCCGCAGTAGCGCGGCATGTAGCCGATGTGCTGGCTTACGGGCTCAGGACCAGCAGTGCGAACAGATGCCCTTCTGGTTGCCCCGTGCGGCGCCTGTGGTCGTCCAGACCGGCGGGTGAACTGTGCGTCCGCGCGTGCGTGCCACGTGCACGCTGTGCGTGTACTTCACGCAGTCCAGCGACCGGTGGATGTTGCGGCTGCGGGCTGTCACGAAGCCCGGCGTGTTCGGGTCAGCCGGCCACGTACGTGCCCGCTGCGCAGCCGTGCCCACCTGGTCCGGCCGGGTGTCGACCGGACTGGGCGCGGCCGGGGCGTCCTCGTCCCAGACCTCGGGGTCTCCGGGGCGCGCCAGTGCACCGGTCTCAAGATCGTGGCGAAGGCCCGCGGGGATATGTCCTGAACGGGCGCGCCCGGCTGAGGTGCGGGTGTCAACGCCGCACCACTCGGCGAACTCGAACACGTCAAAGTTGGGGTCGGCGTGGCCGAGCACTTGGGCGACGACCCACATCACGTTGGTGCGGACGTTGTCCGTCTCGGCCTGGTTGAGGACGTCCGGCGTCGCGTTGTGGCGGTCGTGGTCCCGCTGGTGACCGGCCCGGTCGAGTCGGTACGGCGCGTCCGACCAGTCATGATAGTTGATCTCCGCGGCGAAATCGCGGGCAAGACGGCTCAAGGCCATGAGGGTCCTCCGACAGGACTCGTAGCGTGCAGCACCCCCCGACGGGGTGCTGTGAGCCGAGAGCAGCAAGAGCGCTGCGGCCGGCATCAGGTATTCGCGCCAGCTCTCGGCCTTGTTACATGCAGCCTGACGTCCCTCGGAATCTGCGCTGCCGCAGTAACGGCCGGTCGAACGCCAACGAACGCAGCGTGTGGATCAAGGACCAAACTTCGCTGACTGGCTGTCGGCCTGGGGCCAGGTTGGCGGCGCTATCGCGACCACGCTCGCTGTGATCGTCGCGCTGTGGCTTCCTCGCCGGGAGCGGCATCGTGCCGAGCGAGCTGCGTTCGAGGCATCGCAGCGCATGGCGGCGATGATCATCGCGACGCCGATGGAGGCCGGCTTCCAAATGATCAACTACTCGGCGGCACCGGTCCGCGATGTGTCGGTCACCGCGACCGTCGAGAACCGCGTGAACGGCGTGTTCTACCAAGGGCACCGGCCGAAGGTCATCCGCGTGCTCCCGCCCGGAGGCCCGAACGCCCTGATTGACGGTTCCTGGCAGCACCACCACACGACGGCCGACGGAGAGCACCTCGGCGTGTCGATGCTGAACTGGTCCGCCGCCGACGACACCAAGTACACGATCGAGTTCACCGACAGCGACGGTCTGCGTTGGCGCCGGATCATGGACGAACGACCCGAACTCGTCGTTGACGAGGAGGTCGAACAGAGAACGTGGAGTCTCGGGCGGATGAGCTTCAGTTGGCGGATGCACGCGCCGAACGGAGCGGGTTCCGACTGAGCCGGCACCTCGAACGGAGTGACCCCGCCACGCAAGTTCGACCGACTCCACCTTCCCGTCGGCGGCCGGCGGTACCGCCCTGGCCTCGAAGACCTGGTGGAGTTCCTGCTGACCGAAGGTCTGGCGGAGGGACGAGATGGCGCACAAGACGCGATCGACGCTGGCCGTGACCGATTCATGGAGAAGCAGCTCAGAGCCGCGATCAGACGACGGCCGGAGGTTGCTCTAGATGTCCTCGAGATTCATTCCCCGGACCTGCTCAGCTGATCGCCGACCGTAAGACCGCTACCGTCTCGCCCGTGCCACGGTCCTACGACGACTACCAGCCCGGCCAGCAGCTCTACACGCGCATCGAGTTCGTCCGCAACGCCGAAGCACTGTGGGCGAAGATCGAGAGCGGCCGCTACGACTGGCTCGGTGTGGCGCCGGAGGGACAGTACGTGCTGGGCAGCCCGCCCACTCAGCGACTCGGCGCGAGCCCAGGCGGCGTGAGCATGCGAGCGGGCACCGTAGAAGAGCATCGGATCGAGTTCCGGGGAGCAGGCGAGTCGCAGCCCGGCGCCAGGTGGTTCGCCAGCAGCCACGACGCCCGAGCCGGGTTCGACAGCTTCGTTGCAGAGCGGGGGCCAAGCAACGGCGGCAAGACCGGCATCTGGCGCGTCACCCTTTTCCAGGACGGAGACGTCGTCGACGAGGCGACCGTCGTCCGCGCTACGCCGAACTACTACGGCGGCGCCAAGCCCTGACGCTCAGGTAGATCAGTAGATGCCTGAGTCCTGCTGTGGGGTAACGTCGGCTGGCGGACATGCACTCCGGCAAGGCCGCCAGCCGACGATAGCGATCGCGGTGACACCAGCGTGGTGCGCGAGGACCCCACCGCAGGCCTACCCGCCCACGCGCGAGCGCGGCTGTGGAGGGCGGTTCACCGGGTGCCTGCTTGGTCGGCGGCCTGGTAGAGCGCGGCCGCGAAGCGGCCGATCGGGATGCCGGACAGCCGCCCGCTGGTGCGGTCGACGTAGCTGGGTGACCGCGGTGACGGTGCCGGCGCCGGTGGCCGGGTCGAACCGGGTCAGCCACGGCCCGCCGGAGGCGCCCGGGGTCACCGCGCACGGCATCTGCAGCGCACCCCACTGGTCGTGGTTGATCGTGACCGCGCTCGACGCGCATCGACGCAGGCTCAGCCCGTCGAACGGGGCCTCGGCGGGATACCCGAACACCGTCACCGGCGCGCCCGGGGTGGGCAGGGTGAACGTGATGGTCTGCGACCCGGCGACGGCGGCCACGGACCGCCCGTCGCGCGGGGCCAGGCGCAGGAACGCCACATCGAAGGTCGGGTCACCGGTCTGGGTCCAGCGCGGGTCGACCCAGGCCCGCTGCACCGGCCACCGCCCGTAGGGGGTGGTGTCGCCGGCGCGGCCGGGGATGAGCTCGCCGAGCGCAAGCCACCCGGGCGGGCCGGGCAGTTCCGCGGCCATCGGCCCGGCCGCGGGCCAGTACACGCAGTGGGCCGCGGTGACCGCGACGTTCCCGGTGCGCGAGCCCACGACGGTGGCCGTGCAGGACGTCGTGGCCGATAGCAGCTGCCCCACCGACGCCGAGCGCGGCGCCCGGTACAGCGCGCCACGCGAGTCGTCCCCGCCCGCGCCCGCGGCCGCGGCCGCGGCGGCGTCGAGGGCCGGCCGGTGAGTGCTGTCCGCTGGGACCGTCCCGTCGCGCACGGGGCGGGCCCGCGACGGCCCGTACCGGCCCGACGGCGAGGCCAGCGGCGCCACGACGCCGTCGGCGTGGGCAACTCGGACCGGACCGGCAGCATGGAGCTGAGTGGAGGGGGCAGCGGCGGCGACGAGGGCCGAACCGCCGACCGTGAAGGCGGTTAGGGCCGTTAGCGCGGCGCGGGTCGAGCGCCGGCGGGGGCGAGGCGCGGTCACTGATCCTCCGCCGAGGATCCCGGCCGCGACCCCGGGCCGCTCGATGTCCCCGGGCCGCTCGATGTCCCTGAGCCGAGCAGGGCGGTGGTGACCTGGGGGATGACGCCGGTGACGTTGCCGAGCAGGGTCACGCCGGGGTGCGCGGCGGGTGGGGTGTTGCCGTCGCCGAAGGTGTTGGCACGCACGGTGATCGCGCTGAGGGAGTCGGTGTTGTAGGTGATCGCGCCGCGCTTGTTGCCGCCGAGCTTGTTGCCGGTGATCGTGACGTCGGAGAGCTGCCCGCTGGACTCGACCCAGAAGTCGATCCCGGCGCCGACGTTGTCGCGCACCACGTTGTCGCTGACCGTGATCCCGGACAGGCGGCGGGTGGTGGAGTAGTCCTCCACGGCCAGCCCGATGCCGGACTTGCTGGCCTCGGTGGCCCCCCACACCTGGTTGTGCGTGACGGTGAGGTTCGTGGCGGAGTCGAGGTAGATGTTCGGGCCGCGGTTGCCCCACACCTGGTTGTCGTGGATGAGCCCGTCGGCGGCTTCGTACTTGGCGTCGATGCCTTCCTCGCCGTTGTCGTGCACGGCCGAGCCGACGATCTCGAAGGTCTTCGTGCCGACGATGGAAATGGCCTCGTTGCTGGCCGAGGTGCCGCGGGCGTTGTTGCCGTGCACGTTGGCG
>NZ_BEGX01000006.1 GCF_002583555.1 Pseudonocardia sp. N23 | reverse complement strand
ACAGCTCGAACATCCACCGGTCACCTCAAGAGCTTGACGAACCATAGGAGCGTCACCGACGACCGCGCGCAACCCGATCACCGGGTTGCGCGCGGAGTCGTGTCCGGGGTCGTCAGCCGCCGAGGCCGAGGATCGACAGGACGTGGCGGGCTGCTGTGCCCCCGGCCTCCTCGGCGACGGCGAGCGCGGCGGGAACGTCGAGGTCGTCGAGCAGCGCGGCCGACACCGCGGCGTCAGCGGCAGGGTTCTCCGTGACACCGTGCGAGGCCGCCGCGTAGAGCCGCTCCAGCCGGGCCCCGGCCGCCTCGAGGTCGCTCACCCGGTAGTCCCACGGCTGCGCCCACGCCCGGTCGACCAGCAGCAGGCGCAGCGCCGCCGCGGGCCACGTCTCCAGCACGTCGGACACCAGGACCAGGTTGCCCGTCGACTTGGCCATCTTCTGGCCGTCGATCCGGACGGTGCCCACATGCAGCCACGACCGCGAGAACGGGGTCACCCCGGTCACGGCCTCGGCCATCGCGGCCTCGTAGGCGTGGTGCGGGTAGCGCAGTTCGGCGCCGCCGACGTGGATGTCCAGGGCCGGCCCGAGCGTCGTCAGCGACATCGCCGTGCACTCGGCGTGCCAGCCGGGGCGGCCGCCACCCCACGGGCTGGGCCACGCCGGCTCGCCGGGAGCCGCCGCCCGCCAGATGACGACGTCGAACGGGTCGTCGCGGCCGTCGTCGCGACGGTCGCCGTACTCGGCCGAGAGGGCAGAGGCCTCCTCGGCGTCGAGACCGGCGCGCTCGCGTACCCCGGCGCCGCGGAACCAGACGGTGCCGTCGCGGTGGTAGGCGGCACCGCGCTCGATCAGCGCCGCCGCGAGCGACACGACCTGCGCGACGTGGACGTGTGCCCTCGGCTCGTGCGTCGGGCGGCGTACCCCGAGGGCGTCCATGTCACGGTCGAAGCGGAACTGCTGGACGGCGGCGAAGCTGTCGTAGCGGACGCCGGCACGGGCGGCCGCGGCGTCGAGGACGTCGTCGACGTCGGTGACGTTGCGGCAGACGTCGACGTCGACACCCAGGTGGCGCAGGACGCGCGCGGCCACGTCGGCCCAGACGAACGTCGAGGCGTGCCCGAGGTGTGTCGTGTCGTACGGGGTGATGCCACACACGTACATGCGGGCCCGGCCGATGACCGGCAGCGGGTTTCCGGCGATGCGCAGCACGGTCAACGTCCCTTCGCCTCGCGGGCGGCGTGGCCCGAGCGGGCGCGGCGGGCGGCGCGGCGCAGCTGCAGGATGCGCAGCGAGCCGGGGATGGCGACGAGCAGGACGCCCGCGATGGCGGCGAACAGCAGTGCCACCCCGGTCGGCAGGTTGCCGACGGCGCCGAGGAAGTGAATCTCGACATCACGCAGGTTCTGCAGGATGAAGATCAGCAGGAACAGCAGGACCACAGCCGACAGGATCAGCCCGATCCACAGCCCGGCCAGTCGCGAGCGTGGCGGCTCCTCGCGCGGGATCCGCTGCGTCGGACCGTCGGCGGTGTCGCGCTGGGCGGGGACGTCGGGCTCGTCCGACGGCAGCCGCACCGGGACGGTCGGGCCGCCGGACGGGTCGGTGTGCACCGGCATCGTGGGCCCGCCCGACGGGTCCGCCGGCACCTCCACCGGACGCATCGACGGGTCGGTGGCCGGATCGGCGTGCGGATCGGCCCGGCCGACGTTCCCGGACCTGATCGCACCGCGACCCGCGCGGCCCCGGTCGTCGGTCATGCTCGGACCCTCCTGTCACGCCACACCCGGCGTGGACACGCCCGGTGCCCGGAAGTATCCCGTACGTCGCCGTCGTGACGACGGTTCGGTGGGTACTCCGGCGCGCGTGTCGGGTCCGGACGGCACCGGGGGATGTCGGCTCCGAACGGTCAGCGGCGGGCGGCCCGGTGCATCGGGACGTGTGCCACACCGTCCCAGTCGTAGGCGGGACCGACGGCCTCGAAGCCGTAGCCGCGGTAGAAGTCCGCGAGGTGGTCCTGAGCGTCGAGGACGCACTCCCCCGACCCGACCTCGGCCAGCGCAGCCTCGACGAGGCGGCGGCCCAGGCCGCGTCCGCGCACGTCGCGGGCGGTGCACAGGCGTCCGATGCGGTAGCCCCCGCCGGGTTCCTTGAGCAGCCGGATCGTGCCCAGCACCGGTTCGGGGCTGCCGCGACCGGCCAGCCAGTAGTGCCGGGCACGCGGCTCGAGATCACGTCCGTCGAGCTCGCCGTACGCGCAGGACTGCTCGACGACGAACACGTCGACCCGCAGCCGCAGCAACGCATAGAGGGTGGCGGCGTCGAGGTCGAGCGCCCAGCAGCGCCGAACCGTCGCGCCCGTCGTGTCGGCCGGGCGGCCGTCCTGACCGGTCTCACTACTCACCGGGACTGCCTACCAGACGCACCGCCCCGCCGGTGTTCCCGGACCGGCCCACGGACCGGACCGCGGGGCACCGCCGTCGGCACACGGACGTAGCCTCGGGGCGTGCACCATCACGATCTCGTCGTCATCGGAACCGGGTCCGGCAACAGCATCGTCGACGACCGGTTCGCCGATCTCGACGTCGCCATCGTCGAGCACGGCGTCTTCGGCGGCACCTGCCTCAACGTCGGCTGCATCCCGACGAAGATGTACGTCTACGCCGCCGACGTCGCCGAGGCCGTGCGCCGGGCAGGCCGCTACGGCGTCGACGCCACGCTCGACGACGTCCGCTGGCCCGACATCCGCGACCGCGTGTTCGGCCGGATCGACCCCATCGCCGCGGGCGGCGAGGAGTACCGGCTCGACCCGGTGCGCACTCCGAACGTCACCACCTACCTGGGCCACGCCCGCTTCACCGGCGACCGGACGCTGTCGATCGAGCCCGTCGACGGCGGCCCGGCCGAGACCGTGACGGCCGACCGCATCGTGGTCGCCGCGGGTGGGCGCCCGCACGTCCCCGAGCCGATCCTCGCCTCCGGCGTGCCCTACGAGACGTCGGACACGATCATGCGGATCGACAAGCTGCCGCAGCGGCTCGTGATCCTCGGTGGCGGGTTCATCGCCGCGGAGTTCGCCCACGTGTTCTCCGCGTTCGGCGTCGAGGTGACGCTCGTCGCCCGCGGCGACCACCTGCTCCGGTTCGGCGACGACACGCTCGGCCAGGCCTTCACGACGATCGCGCAGGAGCGCTGGGACGTGCGGCTGGGCACGGTCGCCGACAGCGCCCGGGTGCTCGACGACGGCGCCGTCGAGCTGTCCCTGACCGACGGCTCGACCGCCACCGGCGACCTGCTGCTCGTCGCCACCGGCCGGGTCCCCAACTCCGACCGGCTCGACGTCGCCGCCGGGGGGATCGACACCCACCCCGACGGCCGCGTCATCGTCGACGACACCCAGGCCACGTCCGCGCCGGGGGTCTGGGCGCTGGGCGACGTGAGCTCCCCGTTCCAGCTCAAGCACGTCGCGAACCACGAGATGCGCGTCGTCCAGCACAACCTGCTGCACCCCGACGAGCCCCGGCGCACCGACCACCGCTTCGTGCCGTCGGCGGTGTTCACCGAGCCGCAGCTGGCCGGGGTCGGGCTCACCGAGACCGAGTGCCGTGCCGCCGGCCTCGACTACGTCACCAAGGTGCAGGCGTTCGGCGACGTCGCCTACGGCTGGGCGATGGAGGACACGACGGGCCTGTGCAAGCTCATCGCCGAACGCGGCACCGGCCGCCTGCTCGGCGCGCACATCATGGGCCCGCAGGCGTCGACGCTGATCCAGCCGTTGATCCAGGCCATGACGTTCGGGCTCGACGCCCGCACCATGGCCACCGGCCAGTACTGGATCCACCCGGCGCTGCCGGAGGTCGTCGAGAACGCGCTGCTCGGCCTGCCGCTCGACTGAGCCGAGGAGATCACCATGCCTCCCGCGCGGGCGAAGGTGACCCTTACCATGGAGATCGATCCGCACCCGTGCCGTCGGCCGAACACCGGGCGACGTCCCCTGCAGATGTGAGGAAGCCATGACCGTTGCCGACAGCCCGGCCCGTCCGGCCGAGAGCGCCGACGGCCCCAGGCCGATCCTCGACGGCACCCGGGCCCTGTCCCAGCAGATCGGTGTCTACGTCTTCGTGATGGTGCCGCTGATCGCGCTGGTCGCGGCGATCCCGCTCGCCGTCGGCTGGGGTCTCATCGGCTGGGCCGACGTCGCGATCGCGCTGGTGTTCTACGTCGTCAGCGGGCTGGGCATCACGGTCGGCTACCACCGCTACTTCACGCACGGCTCGTTCAAGGCCAAGCGGCCGCTGCGGATCGCGCTGGCCCTCGCAGGCAGCCTCGCCATGCAGGGACCGGTGATCACCTGGGTGGCCGACCACCGGCGCCACCACGCCTTCTCCGACAAGGAGGGCGACCCGCACTCGCCGTGGCTCTACGGCACCGGCCCGGTGGCGCTGGCCAAGGGCTTCTGGCACTCGCACACGGGCTGGCTGTTCGACCGCGACCAGACCAACAGGGAGCGCTTCACCCCCGACCTGCTCGCCGACGCCGACATCCGCCGGGTCGACTCGCTGTTCGGGCTGTGGAGCGTGCTGACGCTCGTCGTCCCTGCCGGGCTGGGCGGGCTGTTCACCTGGTCGTGGCAGGGCGCGCTCACCGCGCTGTTCTGGGCCGGGCTGGTCCGGGTGGCGCTGCTGCACCACGTCACGTGGTCGATCAACTCGATCTGCCACATGTGGGGCGCCCGGCCCTTCGCCGCGCGCGACCGGTCGGCCAACGTGTGGCCGCTGGCGATCGCGTCGTTCGGCGAGTCCTGGCACAACCTGCACCACGCCGACCCGACGTGCGCCCGCCACGGCGTGAAGCGCGGTCAGGTCGACATCTCGGCCCGGGTGATCCGGGCGTTCGAGAAGCTGGGCTGGGCGAGCGCGGTGCGCTGGCCCACCGAGCGCCGGCTGCAGCGGATCACCCGCGCCTCCTGAACGACTCCCGCTCCACGAACGAACGGCGCAGTCGCGCAGCTGAGTTGCGCGACTGCGCCGTTCGTCCGGTTGGTGGTCAGCTCGCTGCCGCTGTGCCCTGCACGCCCGGGCGCGCCGGGCCGGGATCGAACGCCGTGGCCGGGGCGGGCTCGCCGCGCAGCTCCGCGACGAGCGCGGTGATGTCGGCCATGATCGCCGAGGTCGCGGCGTCGAGATGGGTGCGCGTGCGGGGCTTGCCCTCGAACGCCGAGAGGTCGACGGGTGGCCCGGCCACGATGCGCAGCCGCTTGCGCGGGAACAGCTTGGGCTTTCCGTTGGGCGGCAGCACGTCCTGGGTGCCCCAGTTGGCGACGGGGATGACCGGCACCCCGGTGACCATCGCGATCCGGCCGATGCCGTTCTTGGCCTTCATCGGCCATCCCGCGGGGTCGGCGGTGAAGGTGCCCTCCGGATAGAACGCGACGACCTCGCCACGCTCCAGCGCCGCGACGGCCTCACGGTAGGCGTCGCCCGCCCGGGTCGTCGACCGGTAGACGGGGATGTGCCTGCCCCCGCCCAGCACCCACTTGACCACCGGCACCGACCACAGCTCCGACTTCGCCAGATAGCGCGGGATCCGGCCGCTCGACACGACGAACGCGGTGTCGAAGACCGGGTCGGAGAACGAGACGTGGTTCAGCGCCAGCAGCGCCCCGCCCGTCTTCGGGATGTGCTCCCCACCACGGAACGACGGCCGCGTGAGCAGCATCGCGAACGGCCACACCACCTCGATGGCGAACCCGAACCAGAAGCCCGCCCCACGACGCCTCCGGCGCAGCGTGAGCAGCAGCTTCTCGAAAAGAGTCAGCGGCCGGTCGGCGGCGTTCCCTCGCATGTCGTCCTCCCGGCGGTCCCACCCGTCCGGTGGGAAGTCGTGGTCCGGCCCCGATCCTCGCGCATGATTCGCCGCGCGGAACGGCCCGGGGCGGGTGAGGATTCGAGATGTGACGTCCGTCCCCGGGCCGATCCGGTCGTCGGGGACGGATCGAACACCGGGCGCACCACCTTTGCACGGCACGTCCCGCTCCCGTCCGAGGCCTTCCGGAGGTCCCGTGCCCGACTCCGCCGACCAACCCCGGCCGCGGCTCGAGCCCTTCGGCCCGGTCCCGGCCGCGCCGCTCGGCGTCGTGCTCGTGCTGCACGGCGGCCGGTCCCGCAGCCGCGAACCCGCCCACCGCGGACTGGCCTACCTGCGGATGCTTCCGTTCGCGCGGGCGGTGAACACCCCGGAGACGGCGGTGTACCTGCTTCGCTACCGCTACCGCGGCTGGAACGGCGCCGCCCGCGACGCGCTGCACGACGCCGAGTGGGCGATCGCCGAGCTCGGCAGGCTGCACCCGGACCGGCCGATCGCGCTGGTCGGGCACTCGATGGGCGGGCGGGCCGCGCTCGGTGCCGCCGACGGGCCGGGCGTCGTCGCCGTCTGCGCGCTCGCGCCGTGGGTGGAGGGGGGTGAGCCGGTCGCGCAGCTGGCCGGGCGCGCCGTCGTCATCGCCCACGGCGACCGGGAACGGATGACCGACCCCGCCGGCTCCTACGCCTACGCCGTCGCGGCGAAGCGGGTGACCGATCGCGTCGCCCGCTACGACGTGCACGGCGACGGCCACGCCATGCTGCGCCGCGCCGGCGACTGGTCCTCGCTCGTGCACCGCTTCGTGCTCGGTGAGCTCGGCATCGAACCGATCGACCCGGAGATCACGAACGCCATGCAGGAGCCGTCACCCGGTGGGTTGCGGCGGGAGCTGCACAGAGGACGGATGGGAGCCGCGTCATGACAGCGGAGCACACGACCGGCCGGCCGGCCGTGGCCGTCGTCGGCAGCGGGGTCGCGGGCCTCACCGCCGCGCACGTGCTCCAACGCGCCTGCGACGTCACCGTCTACGAGGCCGACGACCGCGTCGGCGGGCACGCCCACACCCACGACCTCGCCGGCTCCGACGGCATGGTGCGCGGCGTCGACACCGGGTTCATCGTCCACAACGAACGCACGTACCCGACGCTGCTGCGGCTGTTCGCCGAGCTCGGGGTGGCCACACAGGGCTCCGACATGTCGATGAGCGTGCGCTGCGACGGCTGCGGCCTGGAGTACGCGGGCGCCCGCCGGGTGCAGGGCCTGTTCCCGCAGGTCTCCAACCTCCGGCGGCCCGCGTACGTGCGGATGCTCGGCGAGGTCGTCCGGTTCCACCGGCACGCCCGCCGGCTGCTCGACACCGGGGGCGCCGACGCCGACGCGGTGACCCTCGGCGCGTTCCTCGCGATCGGCGGCTACTCCCGCTACTTCGTCGACCACTTCATGGTCCCGGTCGTGGCAGCGGTGTGGTCGGCGGGCGCGGCGGTGTCGCTGCGCTACCCGGCGCGCTACCTGTTCACCTTCCTCGCCCACCACGGGATGCTCGGCGTCGGCGGCTCCCCGCAGTGGCGCACCGTCACCGGCGGGTCCCAGCGCTATGTCGAACGTCTGGTGAAGGACCTGCACGCCGTGCGGACAGCCACCCCGGTGCGCTCGGTACGGCGCACCGGCGGCAGCGTCGAGATCCGCGACCAGGCGGGCGGGGCACGGCACTTCGACAAGGTCGTCGTCGCCACCCACCCCGACCAGGCACTCGCGATCCTCGCCGACCCCACCCCCGACGAGTCGGCCGTCCTCGGCGCGTTCTCGTACTCGCGCAACGAGACATGGCTGCACTCCGACACCTCGGTGCTGCCGCGACGGGCCGGGGCGCGGGCGTCGTGGAACTACCTCAAGCCGCGCTGCGCCGCCGACGACTCCGCCGCGGTGCTGGTCAGCTATGACATGAACCGGCTGCAGCGGCTGCCCGACGCGCCGCCCTACGTCGTCACCCTCGGTGGGGCCGGCCGCGTCGACGAGTCCCGCGTCATCGCCCGGATGAGCTACGAGCACCCGATCTACACCCCCGGGTCGGTCGCCGCGCAGCGCCGGCTGCCGGGGCTCGCCACCGACGTCACCGCCTACGCCGGTGCCTACCACGGCTGGGGCTTCCACGAGGACGGCGCCGCGTCCGGCGTGCGGGCCGCGGCCGCGCTCGGGGTGACCTGGTGACCCGGACCCTCGACAGCACCCGCGTCGTCGTCCCCGCGATCTACGACGCCCGTGTGCGGCACGTGCGCCGGGCGCCGGGCGCCGCGTCGGGCCGCTCCTTCGAGCACGGCGTCTACACCTGGCTCGTCGACCTCGACGACCTCCCCCGACTGCCACGGCCGCTGCGCCCCTTCGCCCGCTTCGAGGCCCGCGACCACCTCGGCGACCCCGCGCACACGCTGCGCCACAACGTCGACACCTATCTGGCCGTGCACGGCATCGACCTGCGCGGCGGCCGGATCCTGATGCTCGCCAACGCCCGCGTGCTCGGCCACGTGTTCAACCCGCTGTCGGTGTACTGGTGCCACGATCCCGACGGCGAGCTCGTGTGCGTCGTCGCAGAGGTGCACAACACCTACGGCGAGCGGCACTGCTACCTGCTGCACCCCGACGAGAACGGGCGCGCCGAGACCGACAAGGACTTCTACGTCTCGCCGTTCCTCACCGTCGACGGCCGCTACCGGATGCTGCTGCGCACCCCGGGCGAGAAGCTCGCCGTCGCCGTGACCCTGCACCAGGGCGACGGCGTCGCGCTCGCCGCCACCGTCGCCGGGACCCGCCGCGCCGTGACGCCCGCGTCGCTGCTGCGGACGGTGCTGCACCACCCCTTCGTCACCCGCCGGACCTCGGCGTTGATCCGGCTCCACGGCATCGTGCTGTGGCTGCGCCGGCTGCCCGTGGTCCCCCGTCCGCCGCACGCACCCCAGGAGGGCGTCCAGTGACCACCGAACCCGTCCAGCGCCCTGCCGTCCGCGCTGTACCCCGGCCCAACGAAGGCGTCTGGCCCGGGCTGGCCGAGGTCCCACGCGTCCCGCTCCGGGCCCGGGTCGCCGAGTCGCTGTTCCGGCGTGCGGTGCGTGACCTGCCCGTCATGGTCGTGTTCCCCGACGGCCAGACCCTCGGCGCGGGCGGACCGGACGCACCGCGGATGGACATCGTCCGGCCCGACGCGTTCTTCGCGCGGCTGGGGACGTCGTCGAAGATCGGGTTCGGCGAGTCCTACATGGTCGGCGACTGGACCTCGCCGCACCCCGCCGACCTGCTGACCCCGTTCGCCGCCAAGCTCTCCCAGCTCATCCCGCCCGCGCTGCAACGGCTCGCGCGGCGCTGGGTGGAGGCCCGCCAGCCCGACGACGAGGAGAACACCGTCGAGGGCGCGGCGGAGAACATCCACCGCCACTACGACCTGTCCAACGACCTCTTCTCGATCTTCCTCGACGAGACGATGTCGTACTCGGCGGCGTGGTTCCCGCCCGACGCCGACGACCGGGCCCCCGGGCTGCTCGCCGACGCCCAGCGCCGCAAGATCGACGGCATCCTCGACATGGCCGGGGTCACCGACGGCATGCACGTCCTGGAGATCGGCACCGGCTGGGGCGGGCTCGCGATCCGGGCCGCGCAGCGCGGCGCCCGCGTCACCACCCTGACGATCTCCGCCGAGCAGGCCGCCCTCGCCGAGCAGCGCATCACCGAGGCCGGCGTCGCCGACCGGGTACAGGTGCTGCTGCGCGACTACCGCGAGGCGCAGGGCAGCTACGACGCCGTGGTGTCCGTCGAGATGATCGAGGCCGTCGGCGAGCGATACTGGCCCACCTACTTCGCGACGCTCGACCGGCTCGTCAAGCCGGGTGGCCGCGTCGGCCTGCAGTCGATCACCATGCCGCACGACCGGCTCATGGTGTCGCGCAGCGACTACACCTGGATCCACAAGTACGTCTTCCCCGGCGGCCTGATCCCGTCGGTCGAGGCGATCGAGGCCAACCTCGCCGAGCACAGCTCGCTGCGGATCGCGCAGCGCCGCACCCTCGGCCAGGACTATGCCCGCACCCTGGCGCACTGGAACACCAACTTCCAGGCCCGCTGGGCAGAGGTCGCCGCCCTCGGCTTCGACGCCACGTTCCGCCGGATGTGGGAGTTCTACCTCGCCTACTGCGAGGCCGGGTTCCGCGTCGGCTACCTCGACGTCTTCCAGTTCTCCCTGCAGCGCCCCGCCTGACCCCGTCCGTCCTGGAGGAAGGAACCGCCGTGCCCCGTCCCGTCGCACCCCAGCTCGCCGACCTGCTCGAACGCGTCATCGGGGCGGCACTACCCGTCCGCATCCGTGCCTGGGACGGCAGCGAGGCCGGCCCGACCGACGACCCGTCGGCACCCGTGGCCGTGCTGCGCCACCGCCGCGGCCTTCGGCGGCTGCTGTGGGCACCCGGCGAGCTCGGGCTGGCGCGGGCGTTCGTCGCCGGGGAGCTCGACGTCGAGGGTGACGTCGCCGTCGGGCTGGCCCGGTTCTGGTCGCTGGCCCGGACCAACGGGCTCGGCGGGGTCTCGCTGAGCACGTCGGACAAGCTCGCCGCCGCGACGCTCGCCGCACGGCTCGGGGTCCTCGGCCCGCCACCGAAGCCCCCGGCGTCGGAGGCACAGCTGTCCGGGCGGGCGCACACCCGCCGCCGCGACCGCGCCGCCATCGCCCACCACTACGACCTGTCCAACGACTTCTACGAGTTCCTCCTCGACCCGCAGATGGCCTACTCCTGCGGCTACTGGACCCGGGAGGCCGGACCCGACTACGGGCTCGCCGACGCCCAGCGCGACAAGCTCGACCTGATCTGCCGCAAGCTCGGCCTCGAGCCGGGGATGCGACTGCTCGACGTCGGCTGCGGCTGGGCGTCGCTGCTGGTCCACGCCGCGCGGTACTACGGCGTGACCGCGGTCGGCGTGACGCTCTCTGCGCAGCAGCGCGACTTCGGCACCGCCCGCGTCGCCGCGCTGGGGCTGTCCGACAAGATCGAGATCCGGTTGCAGGACTACCGGGCGGTCACCGACCAGCCGTTCGACGCGATCTCCTCGATCGAGATGGGCGAGCACGTCGGCGAGGACAACTACCCCGTCTACGCCGCCCAGCTGCGCACACTGCTGCTGCCCCACGGCAGGCTGCTGCTGCAGCAGATGTCGCGCGGGGCGTCCGGGGGCAACACCGCACCCGGCGGCGGGGCGTTCATGGAACGCTACGTCGCCCCGGACATGTTCATGCGCCCCCTCGGTTCCACCCTGAACTTCCTGGAGGAGGCCGGGCTGGAGGTCGTCGACGTCCACTCCCTGCGCGAGCACTACGTCTGGACGGTCCGGCCGTGGCTGGACACGTTGCAGGACAACAAGGCCCGCGCCGTCGAACTCGTCGGCGAGGAACAGTTCCGGGTGTGGTTGCTCTACCTCGCCGGCGCGTCGCTCGCGTTCGAGGAGAACCGCATGGGTGTGCACCAGATCCTCATGGTCCGGGCGGGCGCCGACGGTCGCTCCGGCCTGCCGCGCAGCCGCGCCGAGATCGTCGGCCCCGACCCGGCACTCGCCCACCTCGCCGCCGACGTCACCCCGGCGGAGGTCGCGTCGGCGAGCGCCGACGTCCCGGCTCCGACACGATGATCCCGTGACGACTTTTCCCTGGTCGGCCGCGCTGACCAACCTCTGGGTCACCGCCGCCGTCGTGCTCGCCGTGATGCTGGTGGCCCTCGGCGTCGCGCTGGCCCGCGGCGGCCGCCACGACGGCATCGACATCGTGTGGGGCGCCGGCTTCGCCGCCGTCGCCGTGACCACGCTGATCCTGTCGGCGGGCGAGGGCGATGCCTGGCGCCGCTGGCTGATCACCGCACTCACCGTCGTGTGGGGGCTGCGGCTCGCGTGGCATATCGGCCGGCGCAACCACGGCAAGCCCGAGGACAAGCGCTACGTCGAGATCATGCGCGAGGCGAAGGGCAACCCGAACCTCCACGCCTTCCGTAGGGTCTACCTGCCGCAGGGCGCCGTCATGTGGGTCGTGTCGCTGCCCGTGCAGCTCGGCCAGTACGGCACCGGCGGCGGGGTGCTCACCACCGTCGTCACCGTTCTCGGCGTGCTGTCGTGGTGCGTCGGGTTCTTCTTCGAGACGGTCGGCGACGCCCAGCTCGCCCGCTTCACCGCCGACCCTGCCAACAAGGGCACGGTCATGGACCGCGGGCTGTGGCGCTACACCCGGCACCCCAACTACTTCGGCGACGCCGCCGTCTGGTGGGGGCTGACCCTGCTCGCCCTGCACCACCTCCCCGGACTGGTCGGACTCGTCTCCGCCGCGCTGATGACCTGGCTGCTCGCCAAGGGAACCGGTGCGAAACTGCTCGAGTCGTCCATCGGCGAGCGCCGCCCCGGCTACGCCGACTACGTTCGCCGCACCAGCGGGTTCATCCCGATGCCACCGCGCGAACCGGCCCACCGATGACCGCGCCGGACCCGACCGTCCCCATCCACCGAGAGGACCTCCGATGAAGCCCGGTGACGTCGTCGACGACTTCGAACTCCAGGACGAGACCGGCGCCGTCCGGTCCCTGTCCGCGCTGCTGGCCGACGGGCCGATCGTGCTGTTCTTCTACCCCATCGCCTCCTCCGGCGGCTGCACCCAGGAGGCCTGCCACTTCCGCGACCTCGCCGCCGAGTTCGCCGCCGTCGGTGCCACGCCCGTCGGCATCTCCGGCGACGACGTCTCCGCGCAGCGCACCTTCGCCTCCGCCCACACCCTGGGCTACCCGCTGCTGTCGGACCCCGGCCACGTCGTCGCCAAGCGTTTCGACGCCTTCCGCCGGTGGCTGCCCGGCGGTCTGCACACCCGGCGCCGCACGTTCGTCGTCGGCACCGACCGCCGCGTCGTCGCCGAGTTCTCCAGCGAGACCAAGTTCGAGCAGCACGCCGACGAGGCGCTCACGGCACTTCGCGCGCACCGGGCCGCATGACTCCCGCCGACCACGCCGTCATCGCCGGCCGCACGGTGACGGCGTCCACCGTCGTCGCCGCGCCTGCCGCCGAGGTGTTCGCCCTGCTCGCCGACCCGCACCGGCACCACGAGTTCGACGGCTCCGGCACGGTCCGCGCCGCCGTCACCGGCCCGGACCGGCTCGGCCCCGGCGACCGCTTCTCGATGAGCATGCGCATCGGCATGCCCTACCGCGTCACCAACAGCGTCGTGGAGTTCGAGCAGGACCGCCGGATCGCATGGTGCCACTTCGCGAAGGCGATCTGGCGCTACGAGCTCGACCCGGTCGACGGCGGCACCCGCGTCACCGAGACGTTCGACTACGGCGGCTCGCGCTTCGCCCGCGGGATGGAGCTGATGAAGTTCCCGCAGGGCAACGCGAAGTCGATCCGCGACACCCTGCGCCGCCTCGTCACGATCTTCGGTGCGCCTGCCTGATCCGCCCTGCCCGACCTGCACTGCCCGACCTGCCTGACCTGCACTGCCTGACCTGCACTGCCTGACCTGCGCCGAGTTCGGGGTTGCTGACTGGTTCGCCGACAGTCGTGGGCAGCCTGTCGTCGAACTCGGCGATGGGTTGGCGCGCCCGGGGCCGCGCTGCGCCGCAGTGGGCCGGGAAGCCCGCGAGCGCAGCGCCTAAACTGGGGACATGCCCGCCCGCACGCTGCTCAGTCCCGGCACCGTCACGCCCGAACGTCCCGTCCCCGCGCACATCCCGCGGCCGGAGTACGTCGGCAAGGCCGCGCCGGCCCGCAGCACCGAGCCGTGGGTGCAGACCGACGAGGTCATCGAGGCGATGCGCGTCGCCGGGAGGATCGCCGCGCAGGCCCTCGCGGCCGGCGGCGAGGCCGTGCGGCCGGGCGTCACCACCGACGAGATCGACCGCGTGGTCCACGAGTTCCTCGTCGACCACGACGCCTACCCGTCCACGCTGGGCTACCGGCGCTTCCCGAAGTCGTGCTGCACCAGCCTCAACGAGGTGATCTGCCACGGCATCCCCGACTCGACCGTCGTGCAGGACGGCGACATCGTCAACATCGACGTCACCGGCTACATCGGCGGCGTCCACGGCGACACCAACGCGACCTTCCTCGCGGGCGACGTGGCCGAGGAGGACCGGCTGCTCGTCGAGCGCACCCACGAGGCGACGATGCGTGCGATCAAGGCGGTCCGGCCCGGCCGTGAGCTCAACGTCGTCGGCCGCGTCATCGAGTCCTACGCCAAGCGTTTCGGCTACGGCGTGGTCCGCGACTTCACCGGGCACGGCATCGGCCGGTCGTTCCACAGCGGGCTCGTCGTCCTGCACTACGACCAGCCCGACGTCGACACGATCCTCGAGCCGGGCATGACGTTCACCATCGAGCCGATGATCACCCTCGGCACCGTCGACTACGACATCTGGGACGACGACTGGACCGTCGTCACCAAGGACCGGCGCCGGACGGCGCAGTTCGAGCACACCGTGCTGGTGACCGGTGACGGCGCGGAGATTCTCACCCTTCCCTGAGGAGGCCCGCGATGAGCAAGGTCTACGACGCCATCACCGAGCGCATCGCCCGCTGGGTGCACGAGCAGCCGATGTTCTTCGTGGCCACGGCCCCGCTCTCGGGCGACGGCATGGTGAACGTGTCGGTCAAGGGCACCAGGGGCACGTTCCGGGTCCTCGACGACCACACCTTCAGCTACGTCGACCTCACCGGAAGTGGCGCGGAGACCGCCGCGCACCTCCGGGAGAACGGCCGGATCTGCATCATGTTCGTGTCGTTCGACGCCCGTCCCGACATCGTGCGCTTCCACGGCACGGGGAGCGTCCTGTTCACCGGCGACCCGGGATTCGACGAGCGGCTCGCTCTGTTCGGCGACGCCGGCACCGGCCGCCGCGACCCGGCGCGGGCGATCGTCACCGTCGACGTGGCGCGGGTTTCCGACTCCTGCGGCTACGCGGTGCCGCTGATGGAGCTCGTCGGCGAGCGCGACCTGCTCGACTCGTGGGCCGAGCGCAGGACGCCGGAGGCGATGGTCGACTACCGGACGCTCAAGAACGCCACCAGCCTCGACGGCCTGCCCGCGATCCCCGTCGCGACGCCCACCGACTGAGCCCTTGCGGCGAGCACCGGTCTTGTCGACGTCGGTGTGTGCCGGGTCTGTCGACCCACGTCGAGCAGGGCGGTCAGCGACGGACCGGGTGTGCCGGACGAGCCGTCAGCGGCGGGCGGAGCGCGACGCGCGACGGTCGACGACCTCGGCGACGACCGCCGACACCCCGCGCCAGCCGACCAGCAGCACCGCGAGGGCGACGAGGGTGACCAGGGCGAACGTCAGCGGCAGCCGGCCGGTGAACGCGGCGCGCAGCAGCAGGCCGATGACCACCGTCCCGGCCAGGGCGGTGCCACCCGCGGCGAACCCGGCGGGACGGGCCCGCACCCACGGCGTCGCCCACGCCACGCCCAGCCCGATCACGAACGGCGCGGCCGTCACCAGGACGCCGCCGATCCCGCCCGCCTCGTCGTGGCCGGCGCGGCCGATCGCTGCGAACACCAGCACGGCGACGACGTCGGCGGCGAGGGCCAGTGCGGCGACGCGAGACGTTCGGAGAGCGGGCACGACCCCAGGGTAGGCGGTCCCGATCGCGGCCCCGGCGCGCCCGGGTGCGGGCGTCACAGACGACAGTTGGCACACATCACAGCAGAGTTCGGAGGCCCCGTAGTCACGCCCTCCGTCGCGGTGCCGGGCGCGGCGCAGCGACGGGCCACCCGGTCAGCCGAGGGCGGCGAGGAACCGTTGCGCCACACCGACCGCCGGCCCGGACGAGCCGCCGTCGACGACAAGCACCGCGAACGCGACGTCGCCGCGGTAGCCGACGAACCAGCCGTGGGCCCGGTTCACGCCGTTCACCGAGTACTCGGCCGTGCCGGTCTTGCCGAAGACCTCGCCGCTGCGTGCGAGGGCCGTGGCCGTCCCACCGGTGACGACGGCCCGCATCATGGGCCGTAGCTGGTCGAGCGCGGCCTGGCCGGGTGCGGTGGCCGGCTTCGGGACCTCGGTGGCACGGCCACGGATGAGCTGGGGGACGACGGGAGCGCCCTTCGCGACGGTGGCCGCGACCAGCGCCATCCCGAACGGGGTGGCGACGACATCGCCCTGACCGAACCCGTCCTCGGCGCGCTGGACGCGGTCGGGGGCGGGCGGGACCGAGCCGGTGACGGTGGTGAGGCCGGGGACCGCGAAGTCGGCGCCGAAGCCGAGCTGCAGACCCGCGGCAGGCAGCGCGTCGGCCGTCATCTGCGCCGCGAGCTGGGAGAAGGTGGTGTTGCACGAGCGGGCGAAGGCCTGGGTGAGCGGCACCGTGCCGAGCTCGAACCGGTCCTCGTTGGGGACGAGCCTGCCGTCGATCGTGGTGGTGCCGGGGCAGGGCTGCGGGGAGTTCGCGTCGATCCCGAGCGTCTCGAGCGCCGCCGTGGCGGTGACGATCTTGAACGTCGACCCTGGCGGGTAGCGGCCGGTGAGCGCGATGGCTCCGGCGGCGTCGGCCTGGGTGTTCTGCGCGACGGCGAGGATGTCGCCCGTCGACGGCGACAGCGCGACGATCGCGACCTGCTGCGGCAGCGAGTCGACCGCGTCCTCCGCGGCGGTCTGGACGGCGTGGTCGATCGAGAGGGTGACGGTGCTGCCGGGTTTCGCAGGCTGCTCCCCCACCGTGGCGATCGTCGCCCCACCGCCGCCGACGATCTGCACCGACCACCCGGGGACGCCGCTGACCTGCGGAGCGACCTCGGTACGGACGGGGTTGAGGACCTGGCTGCCGAAGCCCGCGGACGGCGCGAGCAGGCGGGTCTGGGTGGCGAAGCGGACACCCGGCAGGTCGTGGACGGCGGCCTTGACGGTGCGGTAGTCGGCGTCGCGCAGCACGGCGACCGAGTAGCCCTGGCCGTCGGGCACGGCGGCCGCGGCGTCGGTGATCGACTGGGCGGTGATCCCGGGGACGAGCGGAACGAGCGCGCGGGCGAGCGCCGTGGTGACGGCACCGAGATCACCCGCGGCGGTCCGGTCGAGCAGGATGTTGACGACGGGTGTGGGGGCGAGCAGCGGGGTGCCGCCGCGGTCGACCACCGGCGCCGGGTCGGGTGTGTCGACGACGAGGCTCAGCCGTTGCCCGGCGGCGAGCTTCGGGTGGATCGCCGCGGGCGTCCAGTGCACCAGCCAGCCCGACTCGGCCTGCGGTGCGGAGCGGGCCTGGATCTCGTCGAGGTAGCCGAATCGCCGGTCCTGCCCGAGGTCCCACGTGACGTCGACGGACGCGGTGGCGTTGTCCCCCGCGGTGCGGACCTGGCCGAGAGTGGCGGTGATGCCGGCGGGGGCCAGCGCCGTGCGCGCATCGGCCAGCGCGGCCTGGGCGGCGGCGGGATCGTCGGTGAGGCGGGCGGCCGCGGCGTCGTCCCCCCGGGTCCACGCGTCGAGGTAGGCCTGCACGGCCTTCTCCTCGCCGCTCGGCCCGAAGATCGAGCAGCTCGCGCCGACGAGGGCGATCACCAGCAGCCCCGCGAGCAGCCCGAGCCGCAGCGGGCTCGCGGTGCGACGACGGGGAGCGGTCACGCGCCCGAGTATGCCCGCCGACCCCGACATTCCCGGCGGAGCCTCGACCCCACGTTCGTGGGACGGTTCAGAACAGCACCGTCGCGAAGCTCGCGACCTGGGTGAACCCGATCTTCGTGTAGACGGACCGTGCGACGTGGTTGAAGCCGTTGACGTACAGGCTGGAGATGCGGCCGAGCGCGGCGAGCCGGGCGGCGACGGCGGCGGTGCCGGTCGTGCCGAGGCCCAGACCGCGCTTCGACGGGTGCACCCAGACCCCCTGGATCTGCCCGACCTGCGACGACAGGGCGCCGATCTCGGCCTTGAACACGACCTGGCCGTCCTCGAAGCGCGCGAACGCGCGCCCGGCGGACACGAGCTCGGCGACCCGCGCCCGGTAGCCGGCCCCGCCGTCGCCCGCACGCGGGTCGACGCCGACCTCCTCGGTGAACATCGCGACGGCGGCGGGCAGGTACGCGTCGATCTCGTCGGGCCGCACCGGGCGCACCAGCGGGTCCGGCGTGATCGTGGGCGGTCCGGCGAGGACCATCAGCGGCTGGTCGGGCCGTACCTCACGGGCCGGGGCCCAGGCCGGGGCCAGCTCGTCCCACAGCGGGAGCACCAGCTCGGCCCGCCCGACCAGCGACGAGCAGCCACGCCCGTGGCGGCGCGCGCGGTCGGCGAAGCTGCGCAGCGCGGAGCGCTCCCCGCGCAGCGGGACGAGGTTGGCACCGGAGAAGCAGAGCGCGTCGAGACGGGGTCCGACGGCCCACAGCTCCCCGCCGAGCCGCCAGGGATCCAGACCCGCGACCTCGATGCGGGCGGCGACCATGCAGGCGGCCACCGGATCGGCCTCGAGGGCCGCTCGGACGCCGGCACGGTCGCGGTCGTCGAGCAGTCGAGCACCCGCGACTCTGAGCACCCTCCTACGGTGCCACACCTGGGCGCCGGTGCCCATGTGAGGCCCGGTTTCGGCTCGATCTCGGATCACGCCGGCGTCAGCCGACGACGACCTCGGGCGCGCCCTCGCCACCCATCGTCTCGGCGATCTTCATCGCCTCCTCGATCAGGGTCTCGACGATGGCGTGCTCCGGGACCGTCTTGATGACCTCGCCCTTGACGAAGATCTGACCCTTGCCGTTGCCGGACGCGACGCCGAGATCGGCCTCGCGCGCCTCACCGGGGCCGTTCACGACGCAGCCCATGACGGCGACGCGCAGCGGCACCTCCATGCCGGTCAGCCCGGCGGTGACCTGCTCGGCGAGGGTGTAGACGTCGACCTGGGCGCGCCCGCAGGACGGGCACGACACGATCTCCAGGCGCCGCGGCTTGAGGTTGAGCGACTCCAGGATCTGGCGGCCGACCTTGACCTCGTTGACCGGCGGGGCCGACAGCGAGACGCGGATCGTGTCGCCGATGCCCTGCGACAGCAGCGCACCGAACGCGACGGCGGACTTGATCGTGCCCTGGAACTCCGGGCCGGCCTCGGTGACACCCAGGTGCAGCGGGTAGTCGCACTGCTGGGCGAGCAGCTCGTAGGCACGCACCATGACGACGGGGTCGTTGTGCTTGACCGAGATCTTGACGTCGTGGAAGTCGTGCTCGGCGAACAGGCTCGCCTCCCACAGCGCCGACTCGACGAGCGCCTCCGGAGTGGCCTTGCCGTACTTCTCCAGCAGCCGCTTGTCGAGCGAGCCGGCGTTGACGCCGATGCGGATCGGGGTGCCGTGGTCGCGTGCGGCGGCCGCGATCTCCTTCACCTGGTCGTCGAACTTGCGGATGTTGCCGGGGTTCACGCGCACGGCGGCACAGCCGGCCTCGATCGCGGCGAACACGTACTTCGGCTGGAAGTGGATGTCGGCGATGACAGGGATCTGCGATTTCCGCGCGATCGCCGGCAGCGCCTCGGCATCGTCCTGGCTGGGGCACGCGACGCGCACGATGTCGCAGCCCGCCGCGGTGAGCTCGGCGATCTGCTGCAGCGTGGCGTTGACGTCCGCGGTCAGGGTGGTGGTCATCGACTGCACGGAGATCGGGTGGTCGCTGCCGACGCCGACGGTCCCGACCTGCAGCTGCCGGGTCTTCCGGCGAGGTGCGAGGGTCGGGGCGGGTGCGGCGGGCATGCCCAGGGAGACGCTCACGACCCCCAGTATCCTCCGTGCGGTCCCGACATGCCGGGGGCGTGTCGCGAGCCACGCCGCAGTGGATGTGAGCTGCGGCGAACGGTCAGGTACGACCCTTGTTCTCCTGCGCGTCCTGCAGCGTCGACGAGTGCGGCAGCCAGGTCGCCAGCTCCACGGGCCAGCCGTCGTCGGCCAGCACCCGCACGACCGACGGGTCGTCGTCGATGATCGACGCGATCGTCCGGGTGCGGGCCAGGTCCCGCAGCACCTCGCGCTTGACCCAGCGGGCGGGGCGGTAGTCGTCGTCCTCGCGCATGTAGAGCGGCTCGGTCGGCAGCCCGTGCCGGGCCAGCCACCGTTCGGTGAGCCGCCGGTTCCGCTCGGGACGGCCCGTCAGGTAGACGACGTCGTGCTCGGCCAGCGCGGCCCGCAGCCGGCGCGCGCCCTCCTCCAGAAGGGGGTCGCGGTCGGCGGCGGAGAAGAAACGCTCCCAGCGATTGACGTCGAGATGGTGCAGCCGGTGGGTGACGTCGGCGAGCACGCCGTCGATGTCGAACACGGCCAGCGGCCGGTCCGGGATGTCCGCAGCGGCCACTACTGGAAGGGCCGGATCGGGTTGACGATGTCGGCGGTCAGCGTGAGCAGGCTGATCGCGCCACCGATCAGGATGACGACGTAGGTCAGTGGCAACAGCTTCGTGTAGTCGACGGGCGGCATCTGCACCTTGCCCAGCCGTGCCCGGACCCAGTCGCGCACCCGCTCGTAGAGGTTCACCGCGATGTGCCCGCCGTCGAGCGGCAGCAGCGGCAGCAGGTTGAACACCCCGACGAACAGGTTCAGCACGACGAGCAGCTGGATGAACACCTGCCACAGCCCGCGCTCGGCGAGGTCGCCGCCGATGACGCTGGCCCCGACGACGCTCACCGGCGTCTCCAGGTCGCGCTCGCCGCCGGAGATGGCGTCGATGAGGCGCGGCACCTTCTCCGGGAACATCAGCAGGCCCTGCCACACCTGGGCGAACATCTGGCCGGTGTAGGCGAACGTGGCGGGCACGGCGCTGAGCGCGTTGTAGTCGAAGACCAGCTGCTGGGAGACGCCGATGGCGCCGACCTCACGGGACGCCCCGGTCTGCGGGTCGAGCCGCTGGACCTTCTGCACGTCCATCGTGAGCGTGAGGCGCTCGCCGCCACGCTCGACGACGATCGGCGTCGGCCCGCCGGCGGCCTGGATCAGCTTGACGGCGTCGGTCCAGGTCGGGGTGGGCGTGCCCGCGACCGAGACGATCGTGTCGCCGGCGCGCAGGCCCGCGTCGGCGGCCGGGGCGGCCACGCCGGGCCCGCACGGCTCCAGCGCCGTCGGCGACGTCTGGTTCGCGGCGCAGCTGATCGTCCCCGCGGTCGCCGTGTCGGAGACGTTGGGCAGGCCCGACGTCAGCGCCAGAACGTAGATCAGGACGATGCCGATCAGGAAGTGCGTGGCCGAGCCCGCCGACAGCACGACGACGCGCTGCCACGTCGGCTTGCGGAAGAAGGCCCGCGGGCGTTCCTCCTCGGTCACCTCGTCGAGCGCCGTCATGCCGGCGATGTCGCAGAACCCGCCGGCGGGGATCCACTTCATCCCGTACTCGGTCTCACCGCGCCGGAACGAGAAGATCTTGGGCCCGAAGCCGATGTAGTACCGGCGGACCCGCATGCCGAAGGCCTTGGCGGTGACCATGTGCCCGGCCTCGTGCAGCGCGATGGAGATCGCGATGCCGAGGGCGAACAGCACGACGCCGAACGCGAATGCCACTTGTCAGAGCCCTTCTGAGCCGATCGACGCCGCGAGCTCCCGGGCCCGGGCTCGCGCCCAGCCCTCCGCGGCCAGCACGTCGTCAACGGTAGCGGGGTCACCCGACCACCCGTCGGCCGCCGCCAGCGCACGCTCGACGACCTCGGTCACCCCCAAGTACGACAGCCCGCCGCCGACGAACGCGGCGACGGCCTCCTCGTTGGCGGCGTTGAAGACCGCGGGCAGGCAGCCGCCCGCGGTCCCGGCCGCGCGGGCGAGCCGCACGCCGGGGAAGGCGTCGTCGTCGAGCGGTTCGAACGTCCACGTCTGTGCGAGGTCCCACGCGCACGCCGCGGCCGCGCCGGGCACCCGCGCGGGCCAGCCCAGCGCCAGCGCGATCGGCAGCCGCATGTCGGGCGGGCTCGCCTGCGCGATCGTCGAGCCGTCGACGAACGTGACCATCGAGTGCACGATCGACTGCGGGTGCACGGCGACATCGATGCGGTCGTAGGGCACGTCGAACAGCAGGTGCGCCTCGATGAGCTCCAGGCCCTTGTTGACCATGGTCGCCGAGTTGATCGTGACGACCGGGCCCATGTCCCACGTCGGGTGCTTCAACGCCTCGTCGACGGTGACCTGGGCGAGGTCGGCGCGGCTGCGGCCGCGGAACGGCCCACCCGACGCCGTGAGCACGAGCCGGGCCACCTCCTCGGCCGTGCCGCCGCGCAGGCACTGGGCCAGCGCCGAGTGCTCGGAGTCGACCGGCACGATCTGCCCCGGATTCGCCGCGTTCGTGACCAGGGCCCCGCCCGCGACCAGCGACTCCTTGTTGGCCAGCGCGAGGGTCTCCCCCGCCGTCAGCGCGGCCAGCGTCGGCCCGAGGCCGCGGGAGCCGGTGATGCCGTTGAGGACGACGTCCGCCGGTGTGGTCGCCGTCAGCTCCGTCGCCGCCTCCGGGCCGTCGAGGACGTCCACGCCGGGCAGCTCGGCCCGCAGCGCGGCGGCCGCGGCCCGGTCGGCCACCGCGACCCGGCGCACGCCGTACGCGCGGGCCTGCGCCGCCAGCAGCCCGACGTCACCGCCGCCCGCCGCGAGCCCGGCCACGGTGAAGCGGCCGTCGGCGTGGTCGACGACGTCGAGGGCCTGGGTGCCGATCGATCCCGTGGATCCCAGCACCAGTACCGACCGTGGGGTCGCCGAGGGTTCGCTCACGACCGCACATCATCCTCGGCGGTGTGTTGTGCGAGTATGTGGCCCGCAGGCATCCGTGTTCAGGAGGACGGCGTGGCAGGTAGTGAGCTGGCGAAGCGACCCGGGGCCGAGGTCGAGGTCGACCCGCTCGACGAGCCGTCGGCCGAGTGGGGCTGGCACGGCAGCTTCCCCAACGGCACCCTGATCGCGGCGATCGCCACCGCCATCATCCTTCCGATCCTGCTCATCGGGCACCACGCCAGCTGGACCGAGATCGTCTGGATGGTCGTTCCGGCGCTGTTCGTGCTCGGTGGCGTGATCGGCGGCCTCATCAAGCGCCGCAACGCCTGGCGCCGCTGAGCCGAGGCGGGTCCGCCATGGCCGAGCGGGCGGGCCCGGCCGTCGAGATCGAGGTCGGGGACCGTACCGTCCGCATCTCCAACCCCGACCGGGTCTACTTCCCGGCCCGCGGGGAGACCAAGCTCGATCTGGCGCAGTACTACATCGCGGTCGGCGACGGCATCGTCCGCGCCCTGCGCGACCGCCCCTGCATGCTGCACCGCTTCCCGACGGGTGTGACCGGCGAGAAGGTTCACCAGAAGCGGCTCCCCCGCGGCGCCCCGGACTGGGTACCAACGGTGCGGGTGCACTTCCCCCGCTACAACCGGCACGCCGACGAGCTGTGCGTCGCCCACCCCGCCGACGTGGTGTGGGCCGTCCAGATGTCGACGGTCGAGTTCCACCCCTGGAACTCCCGCGCCGCCGACACCGAGAAGCCCGACGAGTGGCGCATCGACCTCGACCCGATGCCCGACGCGACGTTCGACGACGTGCGCCGCGTCGCCGCCGTCGCCCACGAGGTCCTCGACGAGCTCGGCGCGACCGGCTGGCCCAAGACCTCCGGGGGCTCGGGCATGCACGTCTACGTGCGGATCGAGCCCCGCTGGGGGTTCGCCGACGTCCGGCGGGCCGCGCACGCGTTCGCCCGCGAGGTGGGCAGGCGCGCAGGGGATCTCGTCGACCTGACGTGGTGGCGCAAGGACCGCGACCCCGCCTCGATCTTCGTCGACTACAACCAGAACGCCCGCGACCACACGATCGCCGCCGCCTACTCGGTGCGCGGGGTCCCCGAGGCCGTGGTCTCCACGCCGATCCGCTGGGACGAGGTCGCCGACGTCGATCCCCGCGACTTCACGATCGCCACGGTGCCGGCGCGCTTCGCCGAGCTCGGCGACCTGCACGCGGGTATCGACGACGCCGTCTTCGTCCTCGACGAGCTCCTGGAGTGGGCCGACCGCGACGCCCGCGACACCCCCGCCTCCGCCGCCGACGGCCTCCCGGACCTCGACGACCTCTGATCCCCCTGTGAGTGGGCGATCGATCGCGCAGTCCGACAGGTCCCTCGACCCCGGACCCAGGCCGGTCGCCGACTTCGACACCGGACTGGTTCGATCATGGAGATCGCGCAGTCCCACGTCGCGCTCGTAGGGGTTCGGGGCACGTCGCCGGGAGCGGTCAGGCGCGGTCGCGCAGGCGGGCGAACTCCTCGGCCATCGCCGCGCGGGACCAGTGGGCGTTGAGGCCGCTCGGGTTGGGCAGGACCCAGATCCCGCTGTTCCCCAGCGTCGTCGTCTGTGGGCCGACCGCGGCCTTCGGGCAGGCGAACGCCGTCCGGTAGGCAGTGACCCCGACGACGGCCAGCCATCGCGGCTTCTCCTGCGCGACAAGGGATCGCAGGCGCTCACCGCCCGCGCGCAGCTCGTCGTCGGAGAGCTCGTCGGCCCGGGCCGTCGTGCGCGCCACCATGTTGGTGATGCCCAGCCCGAGTCCCCGCAGCTCGCACTGTTCGGCGGGCTGCAGCAGCCGCGGGGTGAAGCCGGCGTCGTAGAGCACCGGCCAGAACCTGTTGCCGGGCCGCGCGAAGTGGTGCCCGGTCGCCCCGGACAGCAGCCCTGGGTTGATGCCGCAGAACAGCACCGTCAGCGGCGGGTCGTCCGTTCCCGGGAGCACGTCGTCGATGGTGCGCTCGCGGGCCGCTTCCAGTTCCGCTGCGCTGAAATGCGCCATCGTGGTACCCCTTCGCACTCGATCCTGTCGGAGTATCCCGGCAGGATGTGCCGCGTGGACCTGCCCGTCATGCCGCCCGTCAAGCCGATGCTGGCCAAGCCCATCGCCGCGATCCCCGACGGCAGGCTCTACGAGCCGAAATGGGACGGCTTCCGGTCGATCATCTTCCGCGACGGTGACGAGGTCGAGATCGGCAGCCGTAACGAGCGGCCCATGACCCGGTACTTCCCCGAGGTCGTCGAGGCCGTGAAGGCCAACTTCCCGCAGCGCGCCGTGATCGACGGGGAGATCATCGTCGTCGACAGGGAACGGAACCGGCTCGACTTCGAAGCCCTGCAGCAACGCATCCACCCTGCCGACTCGCGGGTCCGGCTGCTCGCCGAGCAGACGCCGGCCAGCTTCGTCGCGTTCGACCTGCTGGCCCTCGGCGACGACGACCTCACCGAGGCCCGTCTCGACGACCGGCGTGCCGCGCTGGAACGCGCGCTGGCCGATGCGACGCCACCCATCCACATCACCCCCGCGACGCAGGACCCGGTGCTGGCCGAGCAGTGGTTCCGCGAGTTCGAGGGAGCGGGCCTCGACGGGCTGATCGCCAAGCCGCTCGACCTCACCTACCAGCCCGACAAGCGCGTCATGGCCAAGATCAAGCACGAGCGGACGTGCGACTGCGTGGTGGCGGGCTATCGCGTCCACAAGTCGGGTCCCGACGCGATCGGCTCGCTGCTGCTCGGCCTGTTCGACGAGCGCGGCGCCCTCGCCTCGGTCGGGGTCATCGGCGCGTTCCCGATGGCGCGCCGCCGGGAGCTGTTCGAGGAGATGCAGCCGCTGGTCACCGAGTTCGACGGCCACCCGTGGAACTGGGCCGCGCACATGGGTGGCGAACGCACCCCGCGCAAGAACGAGGGCAGCCGCTGGAACAACGGCAAGGACCTGTCGTTCGTGCCGCTGCGCCCCGAACGGGTCGTCGAGGTCCGCTACGACTACATGGAGGGAATCCGCTTCCGCCACACCGCGCAGTTCGTGCGCTGGCGCGACGACCGCACCCCCGAGTCGTGTACCTACGAACAGCTCGAGCAGCCGGTGAGCTTCGACCTCGGCGACGTCCTGGGCCTGCCCGGCTGACCTACCTGTGGGTGGCCGCCAGCTGGCCGCACGCGGCGTCGATCTCCTGGCCCCGGGTGTCGCGGACCGTGCACGCCACGCCCGCGGCCTCGACACGGCGGACGAACTCGTCCTGCACCGGGCGCGGGGAGGCGTCCCACTCGCTGCCCGGCGTCGGGTTGAGCGGGATGAGGTTGACGTGCACCCGCTTGGTGCCGACGCGCCGGCGCAGCAGCGTGCCCAGCAGGTCGGCGCGCCACGGCTGGTCGTTCACGTCGCGGATCAGGGCGTACTCGATCGACACCCGCCGGCCGGTGGCCTGCGCGTAGCGACGCGCCGCGTCGAGCACCTCGCCGACCTTCCACCGGTTGTTGACCGGGACCAGGGTGTCGCGCAGCTCGTCGTCGGGGGTGTGCAGCGAGACCGCCAACGTCACCGGGATGCCCTCGGCGGCCAGCTTGTCGATCGCCGGGACGAGCCCCACCGTCGACACCGTGACCCCGCGCGGGGAGATGCCCAGCCCGTCGGGCGCCGGAGAGGTGATGCGGCGCAACGCCGCGACGACCCGGTTGTAGTTCGCCAGCGGCTCGCCCATCCCCATGAAGACGATGTTCGACAGCCGCATCGGCTCGCCCAGCAGGCCGTCACGCGCCGCGGCCGCAGCCTGCCGGACCTGGTCGACGATCTCGCCCGTCGACAGGTTGCGCTGCAGTCCGCCCTGGCCCGTCGCGCAGAACGGGCACGCCATGCCACAGCCCGCCTGGCTGGAGATGCACACCGTCGCCCGGTCCGGGTAGGCCATCAGCACCGACTCGGCCAGCACCCCGTCGTGCCCGCGCCACAGCATCTTGCGGGTCGCCCCGTCGTCGCACGACTGCTCGGTGACCGGTGTGACCAGCGGTGGGAGCAGCGACGCGAGCGTCTCTCGCGCCGCGGCCGGCAGGTCGGTCATCTCCCCGACGTCGGCGGTGAAACGGCCGAAGTAGTGCCGGGCCAGCTGGTCGGCCCGGAACCCGGGCAGGCCGAGATCGGCGACCGCGGACTTGCGGTCCGCCGGGTCGAGGTCCGCGAGATGGCGCGGCGGCAGACCGCGCTTGGGCGCGTCGAAGACGAGCGGGAGGGATGTCATGACCACCCGATTGTGCCAGGTCGCGCCGGGTGACCTGCGCCTCGCCCACCCCCGGACGTGCCCGCCTGCACCGCGACCGGCCCGGTCGGGGCGACGGTCACGACGGCCATCCTGTCGTAGAGCGCCCGCACACCCGCCTCGAAGCCGTCCCAGGCGCCCGCCGCGACGAACGGCCGCGCGCCGTCGAGGTACACGTCGGGAACCCCGTCGACGATCTCGATCTCCGCAACGCCGATGATCGTCAGCGGCGCGTCGTCGACGGTCAGGGCCACGACCGGGTTCGACCGCAACGCCGACACGAGTGGGGCCTTCTCGACGGTCGCCATCACGATCCGTCCGTCCATCGCACCCAGCCCATCGGCGAGGTGCGCGGAGCGCCGTCGAGGCCGGCGTGGGCCAGCCGTGCCGGGCCCCCCGCGGCTGCCGGTGCGCTCCGGACGACACACGGGGACACGACGCGCTCCCCCTCTCCCGGCGGACCCGCGCGGCCCGGCCGTCGGAGACATGACGACGGAGAGGTCGCGGACTGATCGGGCGGCCCCGCGGTTCTCCCCGGCAGGAACGGCTCAGCCGGGCGGCGGGCCCGGGGTGCGGACGGGCGCGGTCGGGCGGTCACCTGCGTCCCGGTCGACGGACGGGGTGTCGGTGCGCGTGCGCACGGTGGGGGCGAAGGGGTCGGCGGTCCTGCCGCGTCCCGCGCCCGCGGGCGGCCTTGCGGAGGGCACCGGTCGGGCAGCGGGGCCACGGGGGCGTTGCGGCACAACCCCTCCGGCGCGATTCTCGGTGCGGGGCGGCGCGGCGTTCCCGGCGACGGTCCCCGGCCCGCCGTGTCCGGCGACGGGTGACGGCGGCCCGGCGTGTCCCGCACGGGGCGGTGCTGCGTGTCCGGCGGGCGGCGGTACGGCGTGACCGGCGGGCTGCGGTACGCCGTGTCCGGCGGGCGGCGGCGCGGCAGGGCGGGCGCCGTGGTCGGCGGGGGCCCGTGGGGCGGGGGGACGCGGACCAGCGGGGGCGAACATCGTCGGCTGGTCGCTCCGGCGCTCCTCGCGGCGTTCCCGCAGGGTCCGGACCGACGTGAGCCGCACCCGGAGCCAACGCCCCACCGCCCGCACCGTCGGACCGCCGAGCACGCCGGTGCGCAGGGCGCCGGCCGGCCACAGCAGGGCCGCACCACCGAATCCGACGATGCCCTGCGGCGCCGTGACCCCCACGGTGCCGAGCGCGACCAGCGCGCCGACCGCGGACAGCACGAGCAACCCGCTCCCGACGGCGACGAACGAGCGCGACCCCACGATCGGCGCGACGGAGAAGAGGACGACCGCCACGAGCGCCGCCGCGACCGGCACCGCCACCTCGCCCCATGACAGCATCGGCAGCCCGACGAGCGCCGCGGCCGCCAGCACCCCGCCGACAGCGCCCTGCCGGATCAGCCGAGCCCGCCTCGCCGGCCCCAGCGGACGGCCGTCGCCCTGGCGTCCGCGGACCAACGTCCACAGCACGCCCGTCGCTCCGAGTCCTGCCGCCATGAGGGCCGTGCCCACGCCACTCGAGAGGGCCAGCGCGCCGGCGATCCACCACAGCGCACCGAGGACGGTCTCGATCTGGGGAGCGGCCACCCCGTCGGGGAGCCGGATCGGTCGCGTCATGCCACCCACGGTAGCCAAGCCGCCGCGGCGGCGTCGGCACCGTCCTCGCCCCACACCAGTCCCACACAGTCGCTGGCATTGTTGAAGCTGCAACGGATCCGCTCCGCGGCGACGCCACCCCGAACGGCGCCCGCACCACCACCGGGAGACGACCCATGCCCCCCACCCACGACGCCCCCACCGCCGAGACACCGGCGGGGCCCACCTTCTCGCGACGCGCCGTCGTCGCCGGGGCCGGCGCCGCCGCGATCGGTGCCGGTCTGCTCGTCGCAGGCTGCTCGGCAGGCTCCGGTTCCGGCAGCGGCTCCGACGGCTCGGGGAGCTCCGGAGGCTCGGCCTCGGGTGCGCTCGGCCCCGCGACCGACGTGCCCGTCGGCGGCGCGAAGATCTACGGCGACCAGAGCGTCGTCGTCACGCAGGCGACGGCCGGCACCTACGCCGGCTTCTCGACGCGCTGCCCGCATCAGGGCTGCAACGTCAACGAGGTGCGGGGCGCCTCGATCGTCTGCCCCTGTCACGGCAGCACCTTCGCGCTCGACGGGTCGGTCGAGAAGGGCCCCGCGCGGACCGGTCTGACCGCCAAGGCCGTCACGGTCGACGGCGGCGGCCGGATCGTCCTGGGCTGAGCTCGGCCGATCAGCGCGGCAGCCGGCAGCGCCCTACTCCCGGTTCGAGCAGCGCGACAGCCGGCGCCGCCGTCAGACGACGAGTCCGGCCGGCTTGCGGCGCACGTGCACCCGGTAGCCGACCGGGATCGTCAGGCCGGGGGTCTCGGCGATCGCGCGGGCGGCGACAGCTCGGGAGAACTCGATGCCCAGCACCGCCTCGAGCGTGGCTCGGTCGTCGAAACGCCACGTCGTGTCCACCCGCCGCATCGAGAACCCCTGTCCGGCGAACCAGCGCTCGACCGTCCCGGCGTCGTAGCGCGGAAGGTCGGCGCGCAGCCACGACCCGTAGGGCCCGACAGTGAAGTCGAGGTCGACGATCGCCAGCGCCCCACCGGGTCGCAGGAGCCGGTCGGTCTCGGCCAGCCCCGGCTCGCACCCGGCCCCGAAGAAGTACGCGGTGCGGGCGTGCACGAGGTCGACCGAGGCGTCCGGCAGCGGCACCGTCGCGGCCCCTGCCTGCAGCACCCGAACCCGGTCCAGCCCGGCGACGCGGACGCGAGCGCGCCCGACCAGCGGAGGATGCGGCTCCACCCCCACCACCGACGCCGCGTCCCGCGCGAAGAACGGCAGGTGGAAGCCGTCGCCGCAGCCCATGTCGACGACGTCGGCGCCCACCCACGGCGCGAGCTCACGCAGCACGCCCCAGATCGCGCCGTCGGCGTCCTGCGCCTCGTTCTCGCGCTCGTAGACCTCGGGCCAGTTCCAGATGTTCGGGCTGGGGATCGCCGGACCGGGCTTCGGCTGCCCGCCGAACCCGGTGTGGAGCCGCGCCACGCTCAGCCGACCGGCAGCGCGATGCGCAGCACCAGCCACGCGACGAACGCGGCGGGCAGCATCGAGTCGAGCCGGTCCATCAGACCGCCGTGCCCGGGCAGCATCGTGCCCATGTCCTTGATCCCCAGGTCACGCTTGACCAGGGACTCGCACAGGTCGCCGAGGGTCGCGATGACGACGAGCAGCGCCCCGGTGATCGCACCGATCCACCAGTGGCTGTGCAGCAGCAGCACCGCCGACAGCGAGCCGGCCACGATCCCCGCGATCACCGACCCGGCGAAGCCCTCCCAGGACTTCTTGGGGCTGACCGTCGGCGCCATCGGATGCCTGCCCGCCAGCACTCCCGCCGCATACCCGCCCACGTCGGAGGCCACGACGCAGATCATGAACGTCAGCACCCGACCGACACCGTCGACCGGCAGCACCAGCAGGGCCGCGAACGTCGCGAACAGCGGCACGTAGGCCGCGCTGAACAGGGTTGCGCCCACGTCGCGCAGGTAGCCGTCGGCGCCCTGGCGCATCCGCCAGATCATCCCGGCGAGCGCCGTCAGCCCGAACCCGGCGACGAGGCCGTGCACACCGAACGGCCAGCTCAGCCAGACCATCGCCTGCCCACCGACGAGCAGCACCGGCAACGCCACGGTGATCCCGGACGCGCGGCGCAGCGCACCGGCGAGCTCCCAGGTGCCGACGGCCGCCGCGACCGCGATGACACCGTAGAAGAAGTGCCGTTCCAGCAGCAGCGACGCCAGGATGACGACGCCGAGCCCGACGCCGACCCCGATCGCCGCGACCAGGTTGCGCCCGGCCCGCGACGACCGCTTGTCCGGGCCTGCCGCGGCGCCGTTCACCGCACCGGCCACGGGGCCCTCGGGCACCGCCGGGCTGTCCGCCGGTCCTGCGTAGCCCGGTCCTGCGTAGCCCGGTCCTGCGTAGCCCGGTCCGGAGTTCCGCCGGGTGGTGTCCGAGCGCCTCGTGTCCGGCAGCGCAGCGTCCGGGGTCCGGGCGTCCGGGGCCCCGGCGTTCGGCGTCCCGGCGGCCGAGGGCACGGGCGAGCGCCTGCTGGCAGGATTGCCGGGCGCCGCAGCGGTCTCACCGGAGAGACTCACGCGGCACGGCCGGGGACGGGACGGGACATCTGCTCAGACCTCGAGGAGCTCGGTTTCCTTGTGCTTCACCAGCTCGTCGACCTGGTGAACGTACCGGTCCGTCGCACCCTGGAGCTCCTTCTCGGCGCGCCCGACCTCGTCCTCACCCGCCTCGCCGTCCTTGACGATGCGGTGCAGCTCCTCCATGGCCTTGCGACGCAGGTTGCGGATGGTGACGCGGGCGTCCTCACCCTTGCCGCGCGCGACCTTGACCATCTCCCTGCGCCGCTCCTCCGACAGCTGCGGAATCACCACGCGGATGATCTGACCGTCGTTGCTGGGGTTGACGCCCAGGTCGGAGCTGCGGATCGCCTTCTCCAGCGCTGCGAGCTGCGACGCGTCGTAGGGCTTGATGACGGCCATCCGCGCCTCGGGCACCTGGATCGACGCGAGCTGGTTCAGCGGCGTCATCGCCCCGTAGTACTCGACGACGATGCGGGAGAACATCGAGGGCGTCGCCCGGCCGGTCCGGACGGCCGCGAGGTCGTCCTTGGCCACCGAGACGGCCTTCTCCATCTTCTCCTCGGTCTCGAAGAGTGTCTCCTCGATCACGGCTGCTCCCAGCTTTCAGGCGGTGTCCGGCGTGGTCACCAGCGTTCCGATCCTCTCACCGCGCACCGCACGAGCGATGTTCCCCTCGGAGAGCAGGTTGAACACGATGATCGGCATCCGATTGTCCATGCAGAGGCTGAACGCCGTGGCGTCGGCCACCTTCAACCCCCGCTCGAGCACCTGCTGATGGGTGACCTCGGTGAACAGCGTCGCGTCCGGGTGGAGCTTCGGGTCGGCGGTGTAGACCCCGTCGACGCCCTTGGCCAGCAGCAACGCGTCGCACCCGATCTCCAGGGCCCGCTGCGCCCCCGCGGTGTCGGTGGAGAAGTACGGCATGCCGACACCCGCGCCGAAGATGACGACGCGGCCCTTCTCGAGGTGCCGCATCGCCCGGCGCGGGATGTACGCCTCGGCGACCTGGCCCATGGTGATCGCCGTCTGCACGCGGGTGTCGATCCCGTGGCTGCGCTCCAGGAAGTCCTGCAGCGCAAGGCAGTTCATGACCGTGGCCAGCATGCCCATGTAGTCGGCGCGCGAGCGGTCCATGCCGCCCTGCTGCAGCTCGGCCCCACGGAAGAAGTTGCCGCCGCCGATGACCACGGCGACCTGCACGCCACTCGCCACGACCTCGGCGATCTGGCGGGCGACGGTCTGGACGACCTGTGGGTCGACGCCGAGCCCCCCGCCACCGAACATCTCACCGCCGAGCTTCAGCAGAACTCGGCGGAATCCGGGGCGGGGGGTGGCGTCGACTGGGTCGCTCATACTCGTCAGGCCCGGCTCAGGCCTGGCCGACCTCGAAGCGGACGAACTCCTTGACCTTCACACCGGCCTCGTCGAGGAGCGCCTTGACGCTCTTCTTCGGGTCCTGCACGGACGGCTGCTCGAGGAGCACGACGTCCTTGTAGAAGCCGTTGACGCGACCGTCGACGATGCGGGCCAGCACCTGCTCGGGCTTGCCCTCCTCGCGCGCGGTGGCCTCGGCGATGCGCTTCTCGTTGTCGATGACGTCGCCGGGGACCTCGTCGCGGTGCGTGTACCGCGGGCGAGCGGCGGCGATGTGCATCGCGACACCACGCGCGGTCTCGTCGGCGGCGGAGGCGTCGGCGGCCTCGTAGGAGACCAGCGCGCCGATGGCCGGCGGCAGGTCCGTGGCGCGGCGGTGCAGGTACACGGCAACCGGGCCATCGAGGTGGATGTAGCGCTTCAACTCGAGCTTCTCGCCGATCCGCGCCGACAGGGCGTGGACGGCGTCGGCCACGGTGCCACCGTCGAGCGTCGCGGCGGCGAGCGCCTCGACGTCGGCCGGCTTCTGCTCGACCGCGGCGGCCAGGATCTTGTCGGCCAGCGCGATGAAGTCGTCGCTCTTCGCGACGAAGTCGGTCTCGCAGTCGAGCTCGACCATGGTGCCGCCCTGGGCGACGACGAGGCCGTTGGAGGTGGAGCGCTCGGCGCGCTTGCCCACATCCTTGGCGCCCTTGATGCGCAGGAGGTCGACGGCCTGGTCGAGGTTCCCGTCGGACTCCTCGAGTGCCTTCTTGCAGTCCATCATCCCGGAGCCGGTGAGCTCACGGAGCCGCTTGACGTCGGCGGCGGTGTAGTTCGCCATCGCTGGTCTCTTCGTCCTCTAGTCGGTGCGTGAAGATCGGGGTCCGGGACGAACCGGACCGCGGGTGGGCCGGAGACCCGGCCCACCCGCGGTACGACGGGTCAGTTCGCGGACGGGGTCCCGTTGCTGGTGGTGGCCGGCGCGGCGGGCGCGTCGGCCGCCGGGGCATCGGCCACCGCGTCGGTGGCGGCCGCCTCGGTGGTGGCCGGAGCCGGCAGGCTCGCGCCGTCCGAGCCGACCTCGCTGCCACTGGCCAGCAGGTCCTGCTCCCACTCGGGGAGCGGCTCGTCGCTGCCGACCTCGGGCTTGCCCTCGGCGCCGTCACGGCCGCCGCTGCGCGCCGAACGGGCCATCAGACCATCGGCCGCCGCACGGGCGATGACCTTGGTGAGCAGCGCGGCGGAGCGGATCGCGTCGTCGTTGCCCGGGATCGGGAAGTCGACCTCGTCGGGGTCGCAGTTCGTGTCCAGGATGGAGACGACCGGGATGCCCAGCTTGCGGGCCTCACCGACTGCGATGTGCTCCTTCTTGGTGTCGACGATCCACACCGCGCTGGGCACCTTGGTCATGTCCCGGATGCCGCCGAGCGTCTTCTCGAGCTTGGTCTTCTCGCGGGTGAGCATGAGGATCTCCTTCTTGGTACGACCCTCGAACCCTCCCGTCTGCTCCATCGACTCGAGCTCCTTCATCCGCTGAAGGCGCTTGTGCACGGTCTGGAAGTTGGTGAGCATGCCGCCCAGCCAGCGCTGGTTCACGTAGGGCATGTTGACGCGGCCCGCCTCGTCGGCGATGGCCTCCTGCGCCTGCTTCTTCGTGCCGACGAACATGATCGTGCCGCCGTGGGCCACGGTCTCGCGGACGAACTCGTAGGCGCGGTCGATGTACGACAGCGTCTGCTGCAGGTCGATGATGTAGATGCCGTTGCGCTCGGTGAGGATGTAGCGCTTCATCTTCGGGTTCCAGCGGCGGGTCTGGTGCCCGAAGTGCACACCGGAGTCCAGCAACTGCTTCATGGTGACGACGGCCATAGCCGATGTTCACCTCTCGATCAGGCGCGGCACGGGCCGCGCTCACGGTTCTCGCCTACCACCGGGTCGATGGTCTGCCCTGGCGCCGCATCGGACCCGGACCCGGTCGTCGACGCGGCACCCGCAGGCGGGACCGTCGACTCGCGGGACCGCCCGGGAACCGTTCCCGCCTGCCTGCCGGAGATCCGGTGGCGAGCGAGGTACGCGAGCGCGCGAAGTCACCTCGAACAGCTCCGAGGCGCAGGTCGAGTGTACGCGCCGACCCGATCGCCCCTCACCCGGCGTAGGTCTGCGGCACGCACCTGTCCACAACCTGGGCAACGATCCACAACTCGGCCGCCGCCGGCCCCGGCGACGACGCTGCCGGCGCAGGCTGGGCAGGTGCTGCGGAGATCGACGACGGTGCTGCTCGCGGCGGTCGTGCTGCTGTCCGCGCCGCCCTCGGACACCGCGGTCCCGCAACCCCTGACGGCATCGTCCGGCCTCGCGTCGCCGGCCGTGGCGGACGACGGCGCACCACCCGGGCGGGCCGGCGGGACCGCCCGGTACGGCTGGCCGCTGCGACCGGTGCACCGGGTCGCCGAACGGTTCCGGGCACCGGAGAACCGGTGGTCGCCGGGGCACCGCGGGGCCGACCTCGTCGGGACGCAGGGCCAGGACGTGCTCGCGGCACGCGACGGCGTCGTCGCGTTCGCGGGCCCGCTCGCCGGCCGTGGCGTCGTGTCCGTCCTGCATCCCGACGGCCTCCGCACCACCTACGAACCCGTCACCGCCACCGTGGCGGTCGGGGACGTCGTCCCCCGGGGCGCCGTGCTCGGTGTCCTCGACGCCGGACACGCCGGCTGTCCCGCCGCCGCGTGCCTGCACTGGGGTGTACGCCGCGGCGAGGCCGACTACCTCGATCCCCTGGTCCTCGTCGGTCCCGGCCGGGTGCGGCTGCTCCCGGCCCCGCAGCGCTGGCCGTGGTGATCACCCCGCAACGAGCCGGGCCCACCGGCCCGCACACGCCGAACCCGGCGTGAGACCGGACCGGCCACGCGCCGGGACGGTCTGTCGTCGAACCCGGCGCTTCGTCCGCGGCCGGGCGGCGGCCTCAGCCCGCGACGGCGTCGTCCAGCCGGCCGCGCAGCCGCCCGACGAGGCGGGAGTGCAGCTGGCACACCCGGGACTCGGTGACCCCGAGCTGGGCGCCGATCTCGGCGAGCGTGTGGTTCTCGACGTAGTACAGGTGCACGACCAGCCGGTCCCGCTCCCCCAGCGCGAGTACCGCCTCGGCGAGCTCGCGGTAGGTCTCCCGCAGCGCGAAGGCAGCTGCGGGATCGGGAGCGGCGTCGTCGACGACCTCCTCGACGACCGCTCCCGGCCTGCGGTCCTGGAGCGCCTCGACGCTGACGAGGCGCCGGTGCTGGGCGATGCGCACGAGGTCGCGGACCGGGATGCCGAGCTCCGTGGCGAGCTCGGCGTTCGCCGGGGACCGGCCGTTGCGGCGCTCGAGCCGTTCGCGGGCGCGGTCGATCTCCCGCAGCCGGGTGCGGACGGTGCGGGGCACCCAGTCCTGGGCTCGCAGCTCGTCGAGCATGGCGCCGCGGATGCGTTGCGCCGCATAGCTCTCGAACTTGATCCCGCGGGACGGGTCGTAGCGGGCGATGGCGTCGAGGAGCCCGAAGACCCCGGCCTGGACGAGGTCAGCCGCGTCGACGCTCGCGGGCAGCCCGACCGCCGTGCGGGCTGCGACACCGCGGACCAGGGGCGCGTAGTGCGCGACGAGCAGGTCCCGGACCGCGCGGTCGCACTGGCCACCGCGGTAGGCCCACAGCTGCGCGACGACGTCGGGCCCCGCCGCCGGCAGTTCGCGGCCGTCGAGGGCATCGGGGGTGTCCTCGACCCCCTCCACCCGGACGTCACGGTCACCGTCGGCGACGGGACCACCTACGCCCAACACCTCCGCATCGGTCGGCCGAGCCGCGTCGTCGGACAGGGCGACGGCATCGGGCAGGTCGGCACCCCCCGACGGGTCGGCGGCGCCGGACAGGTCGGCGGTGCCGGACAGGTCGGCGGTGCCGGACAGGACGGCGCTGCCGGACAGGACGGCCCCGATCGTCCGGTTCGGGACCTCGATACCCGGTTCGACACCCATCGGCGTGTCAACGCTCTCCGGACCCGAATGGTCACGCAGCGCAGTCAGATCGACGCGCGCAGAGTCGGACTCCGGGACGGGATCGGCGATCACGACGACGTTGTCGCGCCCCGGCGAGAGAGCGGACACCAGCACCGAGACCAGCCGGCTGACCTGTGGGTTCTCCGCCAGGACCGGCTCACGCCCTGGGGTGCGCCTGGTCATGGACCACCTTCAGTCTGTCGACCGTGACATGGGTGTAGAGCTGTGTGGTCGACAGCGTAGCGTGACCGAGTAGTTCCTGTACGTGACGAAGGTCGGCGCCGCCGTCGAGAAGGTGGGTGGCCGCGGCGTGGCGGAGACCGTGCGGGCCGATGTCGGGGGCCCCCGGCACAGCCGCGACGGCCTCGTGCACGACGGTCCGTGCGACCCGCGGGTCGAGACGTCCGCCTCGGGCACCGAGCAGCAGCGCCGGCGGGCTGTCCGCGCGGGCGAGCGCGGGACGTCCGGCCGCGAGCCAGCGTTCGAGGGACCGCTCCGCCGGGACCCCGAAGACCACGACGCGTTCCTTGCCGCCCTTGCCCAGGACCCGCAAGGTTCGGGCGCTGCGGTCGAGGTCGTCGACGTCGGCGCCGCACAGCTCCGACACCCGCACGCCGGTCGCGTAGAGGACCTCGAGCAGGGCGAGGTCGCGCAGCGCGACCGGGTCCTCCTGGGCGGCACCGGACTGGGCGGCGTCCATGAGGTCGGCGGCCTGGTCGACCCGCAGCACGGCGGGGAGCGTGCGCTGGGCACGCGGCGAGTCGAGGCGATCGCCGGGGTCGATGGCGAGCCGGCCGGTGCGGTGCGCCCACGCCGTGAAGGTGCGGGCGGCGGCGGCGCGGCGGGCGAGCGTGGAGCGGCTCGCTCCGCTCGCGTGGGCGGCGGCCAACCAGGCCCTGAGGACGCTCAGATCGAGCGCCGCGAGGTGTTCGCCGGACACGGTGTGCAGCAGGGAGGCGACGTCGCCGCGGTAGGCGCGGACGGTGTGTTCGGACCGGCCGCGTTCACGGTCGAGGTGCACCACGAAGGCCTCGAGATGCGCGCCGAGCCGTTCCGGCAGGTCGGCGGGTGTGTCCCGGCGGTCCGTGCGGCGCGTCCCCATCAGGCCACGGTCATCGTCGGTGGGGCGGCGGTCAAGCGCGCCACGCCCACGGTCACCCGCCTCACCACGGCATCGAGCGTCATCGGGCCGATGCCGGTCGTTGCCACAGCCCCTCGCGGTACTCGGCCATGCCGAGCCGTTCGAGATCGAGCAACCCGGCACGGACGGTGTCGAGCGGCAGGCCCGCCTCCATCGCGAGCCAGCGCGCGTCGCGGGCGGCACGGCTGGGCAACGCGTCGTGGACGGCGGCCTGGGTGGCGTCGAGCCGGTCGGTCGGGCGAGTCGGCCGGCCGGGTTCGACCGCGAGGTCGGCGCCCAGCCTCCCGACGCCTTCGAGCACCTCCTCGTGGCGGGTCACGAGGACCGCTCCGTTGCGCACGAGTTCGTGACATCCCGCCGAGGCGCCTGACGTGACCGGACCCGGCACCGCCATGAGGATGCGGCCGAGTGCGCGGGCGTCGGCGGCGGTGCGCTGGGCGCCGCTGCGCAGGCCCGCCTCCACGACGACGGTCCCCGCGCCGATCCCCGCGATCAGCCGGTTGCGGACGAGGAAGCGGTGCCGGGCCGGCACCGCGCCGGGCGGGTACTCGCTGACGACGAGCCCCGTCGTGGCGATGCGGTCGAGCAGTTCGCTGTGGGCCGCGGGGTAGGCACGGTCGATGCCGCAGGCCAGGACGGCGAGGGTGGGCCCCGCCGCGGCGAGGGCCCCACGGTGGGCCGCTGCGTCGATGCCGAACGCCGCCCCGGACACGACGGTCGCTCCGGCGGCGGCGAGCCCGCCTGCGATGTCGCTCGCGACGTGGACGCCGTAGCCGGTGGCGGCGCGTGCCCCGACGATCGCGACGGCTCGTTCGGCGATCTCCCCGAGCCGCAGCGGGCCTCGTACCCACAGGGCCAGCGGTGCGCCGAGCTCGCGGGTCCCGGCGGCCGGGTACGCGGCGAACGCCCAGCGCGGCCAGTCGGGGTGTTCGGGGACGAGCAGCCGTGCGCCCACGGCGGCGGCGGCCTCCAGGTCGGCGTCGACCCGGTCGACGGTGCGCCGGGCCCCGGTCGCGGACCGCACGACGTCCGGTACTGCGCCGCGACGGATCCGCTGCGCGGCCTCGACCGGACCGACGTGGTCGACGAGCGCCGCCAGCGCCGCGGCCGGTGGCTCGGCCACCCGTGACAGGTAGGCCCGCGCCCGCAGGACCTCGACGTCGACCGCCGGGCGGGTGGTGGGTGTGGTCCGCGGCGCGCTCATGCGACCCTCCGGTCCCGGAAGTACAGCGCCGCCTCGACGGCGTCGCGGTCGGGCCGGTCGCGTCCGCCCAGGTCGGCGATCGTCCACGACACGCGCAACGCACGGTCGGCACCGCGTGCCGTGAGCTCGCCCGCCCGCAGGCCGGCATCGAGCGGTCGCAGCACCCCTGCGGGCAGCGCGAACCGGGACCGCAGGATGGGCCCGGGCACCTCGGCGTTGGTCCGCCAGCCGTGTGCCGACCAGCGTTCGGTCGCGGCGGCACGCGCGGCGAGCACCCGGGCCCGCACGATCTCGGTGCTCTCCCCCGGCACGTCACCGGTCAGCGCGGTGACCGGGTGCATCCAGGTGCGCAGGTCGACGCGGTCGAGCAACGGGCCGGACAACCGGCCGAGGTAGCGACGGCGCACCAGCGAGGTGCAGATGCAGTCGCGGTCGTGCGCCGGGGCGCAGGGGCACGGGTTCGCCGCCAGGACCAGCTGGAACCTGGCCGGGTAGCTGACGGTGCCCTCGGAACGGGAGATGCGGACCTCCCCCTCCTCGAGCGGCGTCCGCAGCGACTCCAGCAGCCGGGCTCCGAACTCGGCCGACTCGTCGAGGAACAACACCCCCCGGTGCGCCAGCGACACCGCGCCGGGGCGGGCGATGCCGCTGCCGCCGCCGACCAATGCCGCCACCGACGTCGAGTGGTGCGGCGCGACGAACGGCGGCACCGTGCTCAGCGCGGCGCCCGCGGGCAGCCTGCCTGCGACCGAGCGGATCGCGGCGAGGGCGAGAGCCTCGTCGGCGGGAAGATCGGGGAGCAGCCCGATGATGCGGCGGGCGAGCATCGTCTTGCCGGTGCCCGGTGGGCCGACCATGAGCAGGTGGTGTCCGCCCGCCGCGGCGACCTCGAGCGCGTGCCGGGCATCGGTCTGGCCGACGACGTCGGCCAGGTCGGGCGGGTCCTGCGCTACCGCGTCGGCGACGGGCTCGGGGCGGCGCAGCGCGCGACCGTCGACCAGGAAGTCGACGGCCTCGGCCAACGTCGAGGCGCCGTGCACCTCGAGCCCGGTGACCAGGGTGGCCTCGGCGAGGGCCGCGACAGGGACGACGACCCGGCGCACCCCCGCCGCGCGGGCGGCGAGCAGGCACGGCAGGACGCCGCGCACGGGTCGCAGCCGGCCGTCGAGGGCGAGCTCGCCGATCAGGACGGTGCGGTGCATCGCGGTCTGCGGCACCGTGCCGGCGGCGGCGAGCACCCCGCACGCGAGCGCGAGGTCGAATCCCGATCCGGTCTTGCGCAGCGTCGCCGGTGACAGGGCCAGGACGATGCGCTCGTTGGGCCATCTGTGGCCGGAGTTGACGACGGCGGCGCGGACACGGTCGCGCGACTCGTGCAGGGCCGCGTCGGGCAGGCCGACGAGGTGGATGCCCGGCAGCCCGCCGCCGATCGCAGCCTCGATCTCGACGACCGTGCCGTCGACACCCTGCAGCGCGACCGACCAGGACCGGGCGAGCCCGCCCATCAGAACGCCTCGCGGTAGTGCTGGATCGTCGCGGGCCGGCCGGGTTCCAGCAGCACCGCGAGGACGTCGAACCGGATCGGGCACCACCGCACCTCGTGGGCGGCGAGCCAGACGTCGGTGATGCGGCGGATGCGGGCGACCTTGCGCGGTGTCACCGACTCGGCGGGCTCCCCGTACGAGGTGCCCGACCGCGTCTTGACCTCGGCGATCACCAGCACCCCGGCGTCCGTGGCGACGATGTCGAGCTCGCCCTCGCGGCACCGCCAGTTGCGCGTGAGCACGACCAGCCCCTGTTTCTGCAGGTACTCCGCCGCCACGTCCTCGCCGCGGCGACCCAGCACGTCCTTCGCTGCCATGGCGTCCACGATGGGCCTCGCGGCAGATTCGTGGGCCCGATCCGGTGTGGCTGTGGACGGTCGCGAACGCATGTGGACAACCCGGGCGGTCCGGCCACCCGGCCACCGGAAACCGTCGGTGCGCACGCGTAGGCGGATCCGAGTGACATGGCGGATGTTCCCGCCGACCTCCGGCCGCATTCTCGTTGCGTCGAACCGGCCACGAGGACCGGGGAGCCACGAGAGGAAGCCGAGACGTCACCCGTCGAGATCGGGCTCCTGGTTGCGATGATCGGATACGCCATCTACCGCCAGACCCAGCGCCACGAGGTCGTCGGTGCGGGACGTTTCAAGCTTGCCCTCGTCTACGGCGTCGTCGGCCTGGCCGTCGGTGGCTTCTCGCGGCCCGACAGCGCGGCCGAGTGGGGTCTGCTGGCCGCGTCCATCGTGCTCAGCGTCGTCGTCGGGCTGGCCCGCGGCCGGCTGACCCGGATGTGGGCCGAGGACGACGCCGACGGCCACCACGTCTACAGCCAGGGGCACCGCGCTGACGGTGGGCCTGTTCCTGGCGATGGTCGTCGCGAAGTGCGGGCTGGGCACCTACGCCCACTTCGCCCACATCAGCGACGACGGCGGCTTCGGCGAGGTCCTGATCATGATCGCCGTCATGGTCGGTTTCCAGGCCGAGATCATCTGGAACCGGGGCCGCTCACTGGGCGCCCGCGCGACGTCCCGGCAGACGACCCACAGCAACGCATGACACGACGCCCCGGATCGTCCGACCCCGGCGCCACGAGGCGTCGGGGTCGTCGCGTCAGGAGCCGAACGGCCCGTCGTCGGGCAGCCGCAGGTCGGGCTTGTCGAGCTCCTCGATGTTGACGTCCTTGAACGTCAGCACCCGCACGTTCTTGACGAAGCGCGCCGGCCGGTACATGTCCCACACCCACGCGTCGGACATCCGGACCTCGAAGTAGATCTCACCGTCGGCGTTGCGGGGGGCGACGTCGACCGAGTTCGCCAGGTAGAAACGGCGCTCGGTCTCCACGACGTAGGAGAACTGGGCGACGATGTCGCGGTACTCCTTGTAGAGGGTGAGCTCCATCTCGGTCTCGTACTTCTCGAGATCCTCGGCGCTCACGAGCCCACTCCTCCACCGGCGGCCGTCACCGGATCCTCCGGCAACGTGCTCGTCCCATTGTGGACCAGCACCCGTTCGGCCCCTGCGGCGGCCGCTCCGGCGACGTTCACGAAGGAGTAGCGGTGCTGGTCGCTCGGGCCGTGGGCGGCGAGCGCCGCGTCGTGCACCGGGGTGCAGTAGCCCTTGTGCACGGCGAACCCGTACTGCGGGAGCTCCGCGTCCAGCTCGACCATGAGCCGGTCCCTGGTCACCTTCGCGAGCACCGATGCCGCCGCGACGCACGCCGCGACGAGATCGCCCTTGGGCACGGCGAGGGCGGGCGCGCCGAACCCGCGGACGGGGAAACCGTCGGTGAGCACGTAACCGGGGCGCTGCGACAGCCCGGCCACGGCCCGGCGCATCCCCTCGATGTTGGCGACGTGCACGCCGCGGCGGTCGACCTCCGTCGGCGGGATGACGACGACGCAGTGGTCCGCGGCGCGCCTCGTGATGAGCGCGAAGAACTCCTCGCGCGCCGCGGCCGTCAGCAGCTTCGAGTCGGTGAGGCCCTCGAACCGTCCGGCGTCGGCGGGGCGCAGTACGCAGGCGGCGACGACGAGCGGTCCCGCGCACGCGCCGCGGCCCGCCTCGTCGACACCGGCCACGGGACCGAGGCCGTGTCGCTGCAGCGTGCTCTGCAACGTCCAGGTACCTGCGGAGCGCCGGACGATCGCGCGCTCGGGACGCCAGCCGTCGGCCGTCAGTGACTGCGGGACGTAGCGGCGGCGTCGGCGGGTGGGGGCCGCCACCTCAGCGTCGCCACGGCCGCGGGAGGCGGCGCGGGGGCGACGGCAGGAAGTCGTCGAGATCGTCGATCGCGGAGAACCGGGAGCGCCGGCGTCGGTCGATCGCGAGCGGCAACGTCCCGAGCAGGCCGAGCGCCAGCGGGGCACCCTCGGGGCCGCCCATGCCCACGGGTTCCGGCGACTGCGGGTCGGGCGCGGAGATGACGCCGAAGCGGTCGAACGGCAGGACCTTGAGCCGCGCCTTGCCGATGACGTTCTCCACCGGCACAGGGCCGTGTCCGGCGGCGCGGGAGTCCGACGAGTTGTTGCGGCTGTCGCCCATCATCCACAGCTCGCCCTGCGGGACCGTGACCGGCCCGAACGGCACCTGGCGGGCCGGTCCGGCCTCGGGCAGGTAGTAGATGTAGGGCTCGTCGAGGGGCTTGCCGTTGACCATGACGCGGTTGCGGGAGTCGCAGCACGCGACGGTCTGCCCGCCGACGGCGATGACCCGCTTCACGAAGTCCTTCTCGTCGGGCGGGGCGAGGCCGATCAGCGAGCCGACCTGCTGGAGTCCGCGGGCGAGCGCACTGCTCGGCACGGCGACCTGCTCGGTACCCCAGCTGTCGGGTCCACGGAAGACGACGACGTCGCCCGGCGTGGGGTCGGAGAACCGATAGGTGATCTTGTCGACGAGCACCCGGTCGTTGTTGCAGCCCGTGCAGCCGTGCAGCGTCTGCTCCATCGAGCCGGACGGGATGACGTAGACCTTCGCGAGGAACGTCTGGATCAGGAAGGTCAGCAGCAGCGCGACGACGATGAGGAGCGGCAGCTCCTTCCAGAACGACGTCTTGCGGCGACGACCCGACTTCGGCTTGCGACCGTCCTGCTTCGTCTCCGAGGAGTACGACGACGCGGGCCTGCCCTCGGGCGACTCGCCCGCGCGGCGGCGGTGGCGTCCGGGGACGGCGCCGGTCTCGAAGCTGTCGGAGACGCCGGATGCGGCGTCGCGGACGCGCCGCTCCCGCGGAGGACGGTCGTCGCGGCGTGCGGGCTGGGCAGGGCCGTCGTCGCGGTTCCGGTCGTTCGCCGGGGGCCGGTCGTGGGCGGGGCGGCCGAGGTCGGCCGTCTCGTCGAGGCCGGGGTCGCCCGCACCGGACCCGGCGAAGACGTCGTCGGGGACGACGCGGTCGCGCGGGCCGGGGGGCGGTCCACCGGCGGGACGGCCGGGCCGGCCGTTGGGGCGCGGGTCGTCCGTGGGAACGCCGCGGCGGGGACCGGCGGGATTGCCTCCTGAAGGAGGCGGACCGGCGGGCCGCTGCGGCATGGTGCGGTCGCGGGAGTCACCGGGACCGCGGTCGTCGGCGACCGGGCCGTCGTACCCGCGAGGATCGTCGGCCGGGCCGTCGTATCCGCGCGGCGGCGGGCCCTGGTTCACCGGGCCGCGACCGTTCCGGTCGTGCCGGCCCTGGTCGGACCGGGCCTGGCCGAACTGGCCCTGGCCGTTGCGTCCGTGGCGGGGTGCGGCGTCGGGAGACCACGCCTCGGGAGCGCGACCGTTCTGCCGCCGAGGACCGTGACGCTCGTCGTGCCGTCCGGGGACCTGCGGCCGAACGGGCCCTGCGCCACCGACGACGCGACCGTCGTCCGGCGCCCAGCCCTCGTCGGCGGGCACACGGCCGTCACCAGCAGGAGGAGGAGGCGGCGGGTTCGCCGGTCCGTACCGTCGGGGTTGGGCCCGCCGGTCGTCGGGGAGCTCGGGAAGCGCCACGCTCACGAGGCTACGTCACCGCCTGATCACCTGAGGGTGAGGTCGTGTCCACCGCCGGGTGAGCTCACGACGCGTTCGGGGTGTCCCGCTTCTCCTTGATCTTGGCGGCCTTGCCGCGAAGATCACGGAGGTAGTACAGCTTCGCCCGACGGACATCCCCTCGGGTGAACACCTCGATGTGGTCGATGTTCGGGGAGTGCACCGGGAAGGTGCGCTCGACACCGACACCGAAGGAGACCTTGCGGACGGTGAAGGTCTCGCGGGCGCCCTCGCCGTGACGGCGGATGACGACGCCCTGGAACACCTGGACCCGGGAGCGAGAGCCCTCGATGACCTTCACGTGCACCTTGAGCGTGTCGCCCGGCCGGAAGGCGGGGATGTCGGAACGCAGGTTCTGTGCGTCCAGTTCGTCAAGGCTGTTCATCGCGCAGGTCCGTCCTCGTCTGATTGCGGTCATGCAGGGGCGCCGCTCCACGCGACTGGGCTGGCGCCGGGGCTGTCCCGACGCACATGTCGGGAGCTGGCAACTCATCCATAGTGCCAGACGCCTTCGGCGGGAGTGAAACCGGTGGCCGTCAGCTGCCGTCCGGAGCACCGGAGCCGGTGTCCGCCAACGACTCCAGCAACGCGCGGTCGGCCTTGTCGAGCCCGTCGGCGGGCAGCGCGGCGAGCAGGTCCGGGCGTCGCGCAGCGGTCCGCTCCAGCGCGCGGTCACGACGCCAGCGCGCGATGGCGCGATGGTTGCCGCTGCGCAGCACCTCGGGCACCGGGTGGTCACGCCACACCTCGGGGCGGGTGTAGGAGGGCCCTTCGAGCAGCCCGTCGGAGAACGAGTCCTCCGCCGCGGACCGCGGGTTGCCCAGCACACCGGGCAGCAGCCGCGCCACCGCCTCCACCACGACGAGCACCGCCACCTCGCCCCCGACCAGCACGTAGTCGCCGATGCTGACCTCGTCGACGGGCATCGAACGCGCGTAGTGGTCGACGACCCGCTGGTCGATGCCCTCGTAGCGGCCGCACGCGAAGACCAGACGCTCCTGCGCGGCGTAGGCGTGCGCGTCGGCCTGGCTGAACGGCCGCCCGGCCGGCGTGGGCACGACGAGCCGGGCCGGGCGCGGGTCGGCGGCGAGGACGGCGTCGAGTGCGTCCCCCCACACCTGCGGGCGCATCACCATGCCGGGGCCGCCGCCGTACGGCGAGTCGTCGACGGCCTGATGGACGTCGTGGGTCCAGTCGCGCAGGTCGTGGACGGCCACGTCGAGCAGCCCGGACGCTACGGCTCGGCCCAGCAGGGCCTCGCGCAGAGGCGCGAGGTAGCCGGGGAAGATTGTCACGACGTCGATCCGCACCGGTGGAATCCTCGCATCCGCGTCGGCAGGTGGGCCGAGGAGGAGCACGTGTCCGCGTTCCGGTCGAGCGACGACCCCTGCGCCTGAGCTGCGCCGGCCGCTACTGCGTCCTGAGGACCGTCCTCACCGTGCGCACCGAGCGCGGTTCCACTGTGAAGGGCCTGGCGATCGACCGGGAGACCGTCCCCGACGACGGCGGGCGCATCGCCGCCGTGGCCCTCGACCTCGCGGGCCGCGGCGATCTCACGGCGCTCGCCGGCGACGTCGCCGAGCTGGCGGGCGTACGCAGCACCGCGACCGGCCGCGAGGAGACACTCGACGAGTGAGCCCGGGAGCACGTCAGCCGCTGGCCTCGCCGGTACCCGCGCTCGCGACGGCCACCCGCATGTCGTCGAGGGTGATGCCGTGGCGGGCGAGGACGTCGTGGCCCGCGCCCGTGCCCGGGTGCAGCAGTGCGAGCAGCAGGTGCTCGGTGCCGATGTGGCCGTGCCCGAGCCGCAACGCCTCCCGCAGCGACAGCTCCATCGCCTTCTTCGCCGTCGCGTGGAACGCCATGTGCCCCTTGCGCCTGCCGCGCTCCTTGCGGCCCACCCGCGTGCGTTCCAGCGCGCCCGGCCCGAAGGCCTCCTCGGCCTGCCGACGGACCTCGTCGAGGTCGATGCCCAGGGTGGCCAGGGCCTCGGCGCTGGGCTCGGTCGTGAGGTCCGGGCCGAGCGCGCCCACATCGGCGACGATCTCGGCCCTGTCGATGCCGCGGTCGGCGAGCAGCCGCAGCGCGAGGGAGTCGGGCACCGAGTAGAGCCCGAGCAGCAGGTGCTCGGTGCGGATCGCGCTCGCCCGCCGGTCGCGGGCCTCCTCCTGGGCGGTGACGACAGCTCGTCGTGCACCGGTGGTGAACCGTTCGAACATGGCCGCCCCCTCAGTACCCGTAGCGGCGGTACTTCTTGTGCACCGCCTGCTTGCTGACCTGCAACACCTCGGCGATCTGCTGCCACGACCAGCCCTGGTCGCGGGCGTTGCGCACCTGCAGCTCCTCCAGTGAGTCGAGCAGCCCTCGCAGGGAGGCCACCGCCACCAGCCCGATGGCGGGGTCCCGGCTGGACGCCGCCGCCGCGACACTCGTCGCATCCGTCATGTCGTCAACTTACGTTGACGAAAGCCCGGCGTCAACGTGAGTTGACGACGAGGTGTGGGCGCACACGAAAGAGGGCCCGCCGGAATCCGGCGGGCCCTCTTCGCGAGCGCGGGTCAGGGGTCGAACAGGCCTTCCGGCGGGTCGAGCACGACGCGTCCACCCTCGAGGTCGACGATCGGCACGATCTCGCTGACGAACGGGACCAGCGCCTCGGGCAGATCGGGACGGGTGAGCACCAGCAGCTCTCCCCCGGGCCCGTGCGCGATCTCCTTGACCGTCCCGACGACGGTGCCGTCGCCCAGCTCGGCCCGCAGACCCTCGAGCTGGTGGGCGTGGAACTCGTCGGGGTCGTCGGTGGGCGGGAGGTCGGCGGCGTCGACGAGCAGCCGCACCCCCCGCAGCCCCTCGGCGGTGTCGCGGTCGACGGCCTGCGCGAACGTCACGAGCAGGCGGCCCGAGTGCGGGCGCGACGCCACGACGGTCAACATCGGCGGAACCGGCCCCGGCGTCCTCGCTCCGGAAAGCGCAGCGAGCTCGGCGCCGGGTGCGAACCGCTCCTCGGGGGAGTCGGTCCGCACCTCGACGACGAGCTCGCCACGAAGTCCGTGCGGCCGCACGACGACACCGACCAGCAGACGGGCCGGCCCCGGCGCAGTGCTACCTGTCGGTGTCGACGACATCGACCCGTACGCCACGACCACCGATGCCACCCATGACGGTGCGCAACGCGGTCGCGGTGCGTCCACCTCGGCCGATCACCTTCCCGAGGTCCTCGGGGTGCACACGCACCTCGAGGGTCCGGCCACGGCGGTTCGTCACGAGATCGACCCGCACATCATCGGGATGGTCGACGATGCCGCGGACCAGGTGCTCGAGAGCGTCGGCCAGGACGCTCACGACTCGGTCGACTCAGCCTCGGCCGCGTCGGCCTCCTCGGCCTTCGCGCGCTTCTCGGCCTTCTTCTTCGGCGTGGTGGCCTCGGTGGTCGGCTCCTCGCCGGCAGCCGCAAGCGCAGCCTGGAACCGGGCGAGCTTGTCGACCTTCTCCTTCTGCGGCTTGAGGGTGCCCTCGGTGCCGGGCAGGCCCTTGAACTTCTGCCAGTCCCCGGTGATCTCCAGCAGGTGCTGCACCGACTCGGTCGGCTGCGCACCGACACCCAGCCAGTACTGCGCGCGCTCCGAGTCGATCTCGATCAGGCTCGGGTCGTTCTTCGGGTGGTACTTGCCGATCGTCTCGATCGCCCGCCCGCTACGCCGGGTACGGGCATCGGCGACGACGACGCGGTAGTACGGCTGACGGATCTTGCCCAGCCTCATCAGCTTGATCTTGACGGCCACGCTTCCAACTGCTCCTCGCGGATCGGTGCTGCTGCGATGAGTCGGCGCGGCTCGCGTGGGGTTGCGGGCTGCGCTCACTCGACGTCTGCGGTCGCGGCACGGTGAGAGGGGCCGACCACGGGACCGATCCGCCATTCTGCCAGACGCCCCCCCGCCCTCCCCAACCGAGCCCCGGACGGCCCCGCTCGCTACGTCGCGCCGGGCAGCGCGCCCATCAGCGACAGCGCCAGCGCGAGCGCCGGGAGCAGGTTGTTGATCTGGTGGGCGACGATGCTGGCGGTCAGGTTCCCGGTGAGCGCGCGGGCCAGCCCGATCGGGATCGCGACGATCAGCAGCAGCGGCGTCCGGGTGAACTCGAAGTGGGCGAGGGCGAAGATGATCGTCGTCAACGCGAACGCCACCCAGCGGTTCGCGCCGTGCTTCTCCATCGCGCCCCACAGCAGGCCGCGGTAGACGACCTCCTCGCAGAACGGCGCGACGAGCGCCACCAGCGCGAACACCAGGAAAGCCTGCGCCGGGGTCGCGGTGAGGTTCTCGAAGACGTCGCCCACCGCGGAGTTGGCGTTCTCCGCGCCGACGATCGCGATGTAGATCAGTGCCGCAGGGACGCTGAGCACCAGCCCCCCGACACCGAACGCGACACCCAGCCCGACGTCGTGCCACGAGAAGCGCAGCCCGAGATCGATGCGGGGTCCGTTGCCGCGGACGACCGTCACGACGATCGCGACCGTTGCCGCACACAACGTCGGGAGGCCGAGCAGGATCGCAACGGTCCAGACGCCCGGCGGCGTCCCCCTCAGGAGCAGCCAGCCCAGCAGCGCCGAGACGCCGAGGAAGACCCCCTCGACCAGCAGGTAGGCGGGGAAGCCCCAACGATGCGGGCGGCGCGGCTCGGAGGCCGGCAGTCCGCCGCGTGCCCCGGGACCGGCCATCGTGACCGGCGGCGGTCCGATGACGCCGGGCCCGACACGCGGCACCCCGCCCGGCCCAGGCGGCCAGGCATCCGCCGGGGCCGCGGCGTACGGCCGGCCGGGAGCCACGTACGGACCCGCGTACGGCTGACCATGAAACGACGACTGCCCCGGATACGGCTGCTGGCCGGGGTACGCCGACTGCCCCGGATACGGCTGCGTACCCGGGTACGGCGTCGCATTCGCGTACGTCTGCGCTCCGTATGTCGGCGACCCGGTCGGCGGCCCGTACTGCGCAGGCCCGCCGACCGGCGCGGACGAGGGCGACGTGTCCGACTCCGGCGACCTGCCTGCGACGGCGTCGGCGCGACCGGGATCGACAGCACGAGTCCCGGCCGGGTCGGGGTCGACCGGATCGGGGCCGGAGCGATCGGGATCGGCGCGATCAGGGTCGGCGCGATCGGGATCGGCGCGATCAGGGTCGGCGCGATCAGGGTCGGCGCGATCAGGGTCGGCGCGATCAGGGTCGGGCTGATCAGGGTCGGGCTGATCAGCGCCCGGCCCGTCACCGGGACCACCGCCCGAGGTTGCCTCCGGGCCCGCCGACTCCCCCGTCGCACCGTCGACGGCCGGAGGACCCTCCGTCCGGGCACCGTCCGTCCGGTCACCCTCCATCCGGGCACGGCCGACTGCGGCGGCGTCCACCGGAGCAGCGTCCACGGGAGCAGAGTCCACGGCAGATGCGGAACCGGTGGCCGCGGAACCGGCGGTCCGAGAACCCGCGGCACGGGAACCCGCGCCATCGGAACCCGCGACACGGGAACCCGCGGCTGCGTCGGAACCGGGCGCCGGGTCCGTTCCGCCTGCGGGCGACCCGGCGAGATCGGGTACGGGCCGGGGGTCGCCGTCCGGTGATCGCACGACACGACGCTACCTGCGTCCGCGCCCACCGGACTGCCGGGAGGGCGTGTCAGGCCGCCGCTCCCCCCGGCCGGGGGAACGGTCAGGCCGCCGCGTGGACGACCTGTCCGCGGAGCACGATCAACGCCGGCTCCCGGATCACCGTGACGTCGGCGCGCGGGTCGTCGCGGTAGACGACCAGGTCGGCGGGGGCGCCGGGGGTGAGCCCGGGACGGCCGAGCCACTCCCGGGCGGCCCAGCTCGCGGCGCCGAGGGGGTCGGGGTGCCCGACCGCGGCGAGTGCGGCGATCTCGTCGGCGATGCGGCCGTGGCGGATGCCGCCGCCGGCGTCGGTGCCCGCGAAGACCCGCACCCCGGCCTCGCCGGCCCGGCGGACGACATCGCCCGCGGTGCGGTGCAGGTCGCGCATGTGGGTGGCGTAGGCCGGGTAGCGGGTGGCGCGGTCGGCGATCTCGGGGAAGGTCTCGACGTTGATCAGCGTCGGCACCAGGGCGGTGCCGCGGGCGGCCATCTCGGCGATGAGGTCGTCGGTGAGGCCGGTGCCGTGCTCGATGCAGTCGATCCCCGCGCCGATGAGCCCGGGCAGGGCGTCGGTGCCGAAGACGTGGGCGGTGACGCGGGCTCCGGCGTCGTGGGCGACGCGGATGGCCTCGGCGAGGACGTCGTCGGGCCACAGCGGGGCGAGGTCGCCCTCGCCGCGGTCGATCCAGTCGCCGACGAGCTTGACCCAGCCGTCGCCCGCGGCAGCCTGTTCGGCGACGGCCTCGGGCAGCAGGGCGGGATCGTCCAGGTCGATCGAGATGCCGGAGATGTAGCGCTTGGGGCGCGCCAGGTGGCGGGCGGCGCGGATGATCTCGGGAAGATCGTCGCGGACCTGCAGGGGCGTGGTGTCGATCGGCGATCCGCAGTCGCGGATGAGCAGCGTGCCGTTGTCGCGGTCGGTGAGGGCCTGCTCGGTGGCCTCCTCCAGGGAGACCCCGCCGTCGGGGCCGAGACCGACGTGGCAGTGCGCGTCGACCAGGCCGGGGAGGATCCAGCCGCCGTCGACCAGCGTCTCCGCCCCGGCGGTGCCCTCGGCGGCGATGCGGCCGTCGCCGTCGATGTGGATCTCGCCGGACTCGCCGTCGGGCAGCAGTACGCCGCGGAGCCGGTACCCGGCCGCGGGCGTCACGGCTTCTTCTTGCCGAAGTTCAGCTTGGACGGGTCGAACCCGGGCGGCAGCTGGTCGAGCCCGCCGCCGAGGCCGGGCGGCAGCTGCTGCAGGCTCGGGGGCAGCTGCGAGAGGTCGGGCATCGCTGCGGGACGGCGTGCGGGCGTCGGACCCTTGCGACCCTTGGCGTTCTTCTTGCCCTTGCGGGTCTTGGACACCCTGCGGGCGGCGGCGCCACCGAAGCCGAACTGGCCCGCCATCTGCTTCATCTGCTTGCGGGCCTCGAAGAAGCGGTTCACGAGGTCGTTGACGTCGCTGACCGCGACGCCGGAGCCGTTGGCGATGCGCAGCCGTCGCGACCCGTTGATGATCTTCGGGTTGTCGCGCTCGGCGGGGGTCATGCCGCGGATGATGGCCTGCAGCTTGTCGAGCTGCTTGTCGTCGACCTGGGCGAGTGCTTCCTTCATCTGCGCGGAGTTGGCGCCGGGGAGCATGCCGAGGATGTTGCCGATCGGGCCCATCTTGCGGATGGCGAGCATCTGGTCGAGGAAGTCCTCGAGGGTGAGCTCGCCGCTGCCGATCTTGTCGGCGGTCGCCTGGGCCTTGTCGGCGTCGAAGACCTGCTCGGCCTGCTCGATGAGGGTGAGCAGGTCGCCCATCCCGAGGATGCGCGAGGCCATCCGGTCGGGGTGGAAGACGTCGAAGTCCTCGAGCTTCTCGCCGTTGGACGCGAAGAGGATGGGCTGGCCGGTGACCTCGCGGACCGACAGCGCGGCACCACCGCGGGCGTCGCCGTCGAGCTTGGTGAGCACGACACCGGTGAAGCCGACGCCGTCGCGGAACGCCTCGGCCGTGGTGACCGCGTCCTGGCCGATCATGGCGTCGACGACGAACAGGGTCTCGTTCGGGCGCACGGCGTCGCGGATGTCGGAGGCCTGCTGCATCAGCTCGGCGTCGACGCCCAGGCGGCCCGCGGTGTCGACGATGACGATGTCGTACATCTTGTCGCGGGCGTGGGCGATGCCGCGGCGGGCGACGTCGACCGGGTCGCCGACGCCGTTGCCGGGCTCCGGCGCGAACGTGGTGACCCCGGCGCGCTCGCCGACGATCTGCAGCTGGTTGACGGCGTTGGGCCGCTGCAGGTCGCACGCGACGAGCAGCGGGGCGTGGCCCTGGCCCTTGAGCCAGCGGGCGAGCTTGCCGGCGAGCGTCGTCTTGCCGGAGCCCTGGAGGCCGGCGAGCATGATGACGCTCGGCGGTTCCTTGGCCAGGGCGAGGCGCCGGGTCTCGCCGCCGAGGACCGCGATGAGCTCCTCGTTGACGATCTTGATGACCTGTTGCGCCGGGTTCAGCGCCTCGGACACCTCCGCGCCCTTGGCGCGCTCCTTGATCCGGGCGATGAACGTTCGCACCACGGGCAGCGCGACGTCCGCCTCGAGCAGCGCGATGCGGATCTCGCGCGCGGTGGTGTCGATGTCGGCCTCGGAGAGCCGGCCCTTGCCACGGAGACCGGACAGGGCCGCGCCGAGGCGATCGGAGAGGGTGTCGAACACCCCTGCGAGCCTACTTGGCGACCGCGACGGGTGTGGTGTCCACCTGCAGGCCGCGTGTGGTGTCGGCGCGATCGACCACCCGCACCGACGTCCAGGCCCCGTTCTCGGCACCGGCGCGGAGCCGTTCGGCCAGGCCCGCGGAGTCCCCGACGTGGCGGTCGAACGTCTCGCTGCGGACCGTGCGGCCACGGTCGTGCTGGCCGCGCAGCGCCTCGCCAGGGTGGGCGTCGACCCAGAGCAGGTGCGCGTCGCGGCCGGTGATGCGGGCGAGACCGCGGACGGCGGCGCGCAGCCCGGGCCGGGTGGCGGGCAGGTGGACGACGACGCACGCCGGCCCACCGACGGCCGCGGTGACGACGGCGGCGCGGTGGGCGAGGTGCACCAGCGGGCGGACGACGCCGTAGGGCAGCCGGGTCGTCGAGGCGGCGGCGCGGTGACGCTGCGAGTCGAGGACGGCGACGTCGGCGGCGGGGGCCACGCCCGCGAGCAGCGTCGACTTCCCGGCTCCGGGGAGGCCGGCGACGAGCACGAGGGTGCGGCCGGGCGCGGGTAGCCGCAGGGGCGCGGGCCGGGCGAGCGACGCGGTCATGCCGGACCAACGTCCGGTGCGTCCCAAGCGTTCCTGATGTCCGAACCTTCACAGCGCGTGCACCGAGGTCGTGAGTGGCCGTTCACAGGGGCCATTCACAGGGGCTATTTCACAGGGGCCATTCACAGGGGCCATTCACAGGGGCCATTCACAGGGTTCACACCGCGTCGGGGCCGCGCTCCCCCGTCCGCACCCGCACGACGGTCTCGACGCGCGTCACCCAGATCTTCCCGTCGCCGATCTTGCCGCTGCGCGCGCCGGCGATCACCGCGTCGATCACCCGGTCGGCGAACTCGTCGTCGACGAGGACCTCGATGCGCAGCTTCGCGACGAAGTCGACGGAGTACTCCGCGCCCCGGTAGACCTCGGTGTGGCCCTTCTGCCTGCCGAAACCCTGGGCCTCCGACACCGTCATGCCGAGCACACCGAGCCGCTCCAGCTGCGCCTGGACGTCGGCCAGCGCGAACGGTTTGACGATCGCGGTCACGAGCATCATGGTCGGCTCCCGGAGTGGGTGGGCCGCGGGTCAGCCCGCGGCGGTCAGGACCGCATGTTCCACCGCGGCCCGGGCGGCGACGGGAAGGCCCCCGTCCGGGCCGGGCCCCGCCACACCGAAGGAGTCGACGACGGACGAGCCCAGCGTCGACACCCGGGCCCACCGCACGTCCAGCCCGCACTCCCGTTCCAGTGCCGTCGCCACCCGGTACAGCAGCCCGATCCGGTCGGTGCCCCGCAGCTCCAGGACGACCGCGCCGCTCGCCTCGTCGTCGAACCAGAGCACCCGTGGTTCGGGCGCGTCCGGGTCGGGGTTCGCCGGGGCGTAGTCACGTTCCTTGCGCGCCAACGCCTCCGGCAGCGACAGCGACCCCGCGGTGACGCGCACGAGGTCACCGCGCACGAGGGCCGGATCGGGCATCGAGCCGAACCGTGGGGAGACGGTGAACTCGTGGACGACGACCTCGTCGCCGGAGTGGATCTCCGCGGCGTGCACCTCCAGCGAGTGCAGCGCGAGCACCCCCGCGGCGGCCGCGAGCGTCCCCGGGCCGTGCGGCATCGCCACGACGACCGACGCCGGCCGGTCACCGGTGATGTCCACGTGCGGCTTCCCGCCGGCGGCCGCCGCGGCGGCGAGCGCGCGGGAGGCCTCCCCCAGCTCCGCCGGGCGCGGCAACGGCTCGCCCGCCATGAGCGCACGCGCCCGCCGCGCCAGGTCCCCGATCAGCCGTTGCTTCCACGGGCTCCACACACCCGGGCCCGTGGCCAGCGAGTCGGCCTCGGCGAGGGCGGCGAGCAGATCGAGCAGCAGCGGGCTCCCGTCGAGGGTGTCGACGACCCGCTCGATCGTCGCCGGGTCGTCGAGGTCGCGGCGGGTCGCGGTGTGCGGCAGCAGCAGATGGTGTCGGACCATCTCGCCGAGGACCTCGACGTCGGCGTCGGGGAACCCCAGCCGGTGCCCGATCTGGCGGGCCAGCTCCGCGCCGACGACGGAGTGGTCGGCGCCGCGGCCCTTCCCGATGTCGTGCAGCAGCGACCCCACGAGCAGCAGGTCCGGACGTCCGACCCGGGTGGTGAGCCGCGCCGACTGCGCGCACGCCTCGACCAGGTGCCGGTCGACCGTCCACACGTGGGCGCGGTCGCGAGGCGGCAGGTCGCGCACCGCGCCCCACTCCGGCAGCAGCCGCCCCCACAGGCCGGTGCGGTCCATCGCCTCGACGACGTCGATCATCCCGCGGCCCGTGCCCAGCAACGACAACAGCTCGCCGAGCGCGTCGCGCGGCCACGGTTCCTTCAGCTCCGGAGCCGTCTCCGACAACCGGTGCAACGTCGACGCCGCCACCGGCAGCCCCGTCCGCGCGGCCGTCGCCGCCACCCGCAGCACGAGCGCCGGGTCGCGCGCCGCGCTCGCGTCGCGGGCCAGCACGACCTCGCCGATGTGCTCGACGACGCCCGAGTCGAGCGGGCGGCGCACGGGCGGGCGGCGCAGTGCCGCGAGCCCCCGGCGCGGCAACGCCACCCGCGCCGAGCGCAGCCCCACCTCGGCGGCGAACGCGACCGCCCGCGCCGCCCCCGACAGCGCCCTGGCCAGCTCGAACCGGTCACCCAGCTCCAGGGTCGTCGCGACCTCGTCGGCATCCTGGGCGCGCAGCACGTCCCGGGCCCGGCCGGCGAGGCGGTGCAGCTCCGTGCGGACGTCGAGCAGCAGCATCCGGGCCGCGGCGACGTCGGCGGCCGGGCGGTCGAGCAGCTGGGCGGCCGCGAGCGCGTCGATCAGCTGGATGTCGCGCAGGCCGCCGTGCCCGTTCTTGAGGTCCGGCTCGACCCGGTGGGCGACGTCGCCGTTGCGCCGCCAGCGGTCCGCCGCGCCGTCGGCGATCTCGTCGAACCGACCGCGGATCCCCGACCGCCAGGCCGTCCGGACCGCCGTGTGGACGCGGTCGGTGACCTCGTGGTCCCCCGCGATGTGCCGCAGCTCGAGCAGCCCGAACGCCGCCCGCAGGTCGGTCGCCGCCACCTGCACCGCCTGCCCCGGCGTGCGCACCGAGTGGTCGAGCCCGATCCCTGCGTCCCACAGCGGGTACCAGATCTGTTCCGCGAGCCCGTCGACGCCGGTGCGCGCCTCGTGCAGCAGCACCAGGTCCAGGTCGGAGTGCGGCGCGAGCTCCCGGCGGCCCAGCGCGCCGACCGCGGCCAGCGCGACGCCCGATCCCGTCCCGCCGATCCCGATCGCCGCGGCCCGCCCGGCGAGCCAGAAGTCGTGGAGGTCGACCAGCGCGGTGCGCAGCGCCTCCGGTGCCAGCCGCCGCCTGCCGTCGACAGGTTCGAGCAGTACCACCCTGGCCTTGACCAGGTCGTCCGCCGATGTCGGTCCCGCCGTCACCATGCCGCTCCCCCCACAGCGTCCCCCCACGACACGATCGCGCACCCCTCCTCGTCCTCCGCCGGCCCGGAGCCGTCCGGCCCCTGGGCCGAGTCCAGCCGGGACACCCACACCTTGCCGTCACCGATGCGGCCCGAGCGCGCGGCGCGGACCACCGCGTCGACCACCGCCTCGGCCATCGCGTCCTCCACGACGACCTCGACGCGGAGCTTCGGCACGAAGTCCAGCCGGTAGTCCGCGCCGCGGTACACCTCGGTGTGGCCACGCTGCCGCCCGAACCCCGACACCTCCGCGACCGTCGCCGACTCCACTCCGAGCGCGCCCAGTGCGGCCCGCACGTCGTCGAGCGCGAACGGTTTGACCACGGCCGTCACGAGCTGCATGCCCCTCCCGTCGGGACGGGCCGGGACGACCCGGGGCCCGTCGCGTGTGTCCCGCGACGGGCCCCGGGCGCCCGGCCTTCGACCGTGCTGCTACTGCGTCCCGCTAGATCGCGTCCGTGCCGCGTTCGCCGGTGCGGACCCGGACGACCGACTCGACCGGCGTCGTCCAGACCTTCCCGTCACCGATCTTCCCGGTGCGGGCCGACTCGATGACCGCGTCGACGACCTTCTCGGCCAGAGCGTCGTCGGCGACGACCTCCACCCGGACCTTCGGCACGAAGTCCACCGAGTACTCCGCACCGCGGTAGACCTCGGTGTGGCCCTTCTGCCGGCCGTAGCCCTGGACCTCGCTGACGGTCATTCCCAGTACGCCGATCTGCTCCAGCGCACCCTTCACGTCCTCCAGCACGAACGGCTTGATGATCGCCGTGACCAGCTTCATCGCGCTCAGCCCTCCTTGCCCGCGGTAGCGGGGACGTGTGCGGCCGCTGCGGCGGTCGCCGCATCGGGACGCGGGGTGCCCAGGCCGCCGCCGCCACGCAGGCCGGCGAAGTCGTAGCCGGTCTCCGCGTGCTCGGTCTCGTCGAGACCCTGGACCTCGGCCTCGGGGGTGGCCCGGAGACCGAAGATCGCCTTGACGACGTAGGCGATGATCAGGCTCAGCACGAAGCTGAACGCGAGGACCGCGAAGCCACCGACCGCCTGGCGCCACAGCTGGTCCGCGCCGCCGCCGTAGAACAGGCCGTCGACACCCGCGGGGGCCGACGAGGTGGCGAAGAAGCCGATGAGCAGGGTGCCGGCGAGACCACCGACGAGGTGGACACCGACGACGTCGAGCGAGTCGTCGAAGCCCAGCTTGTACTTGAGCCCGACCGCCAGCGCACACACGACACCGGCGATGACGCCGACCGCGATCGCGCCGAGCGGGGAGACCGCCGAACAGGACGGGGTGATCGCGACCAGACCCGCGACGACACCGGAGGCGGCGCCGAGGCTCGTGGGCTTGCCGTCACGGAGGCGCTCCACCAGCAGCCAGGCGAGCATCGCCGCCGAGGTGGCCACCAGCGTGTTGACGAACGTGAGGCCCGCGACGCCGTTCGAACCGACGGCCGAACCCGCGTTGAACCCGAACCAGCCGAACCACAGCAGACCGGCGCCGAGCATCACCAGCGTCAGGTTGTGCGGACGCATCGGCTCCTTCGGCCAGCCCCGGCGCTTGCCGAGGACCAGACAGAGCGCGAGTGCCGCCGCGCCGGCGTTGATGTGGACCGCGGTACCACCCGCGAAGTCGATCGCCTTGAGCGAGTTGGCGATCCAGCCACCCGTCTCGGAGGTGACGCCGTCGAAGGAGAACACCCAGTGCGCGACCGGGAAGTACACGATGGTCGCCCAGAGGCCCGCGAAGACCAGCCACGGACCGAAGCGCAGACGGTCGGCCGCCGCACCTGAGATCAGTGCGACCGTGATGATCGCGAACATCGCCTGGAACGCGACGAACACCGTCGCGGGGATCGTGCCGACCAGCGGGATGTCGACGGGCGGTCCACCGTCGGTGGCGAGATAGGTCCCGCCGAACAGGCCCTTCAGACCCGCGAACTGCGCGGGGTTGCCGAGCAGGCCGCCGCCGACGTCGTTGCCGAACGCCACGGAGTAGCCGTAGAGCACCCACAGGACTCCGACGAGTCCGAGCGAGGAGATGCTCATCATCATCATGTTCAGGACGCTCTTGCTGCGGACCATGCCGCCATAGAAGAACGCCAGCCCTGGTGTCATGAGCAGCACCAGCGCGGAGCTGGCGAGCATCCATGCGGTATCGCCGGTGTCAGGCACGGAACTCCCTCCCGTCTACGCCGCTGGGTGGTGCGGCAGGTGACGGAATACTCGGAGCGTCGTGTTTCCCCCGGCACCCTCGGAGGTTTCGCGCCGGTGAACGGACCGACCGACGGCGTTACAAGCGGATTACCGCGTGGCGGGGCTCACTGAGCGGCCCTCCGCGACGCCGGGAAGGTCACGCGCAGGTCACGACGCCGGGGCCGGGTCACCGCCCCGGGTGCCCGGTCCTCGCGCGCACCCTCACGGTCGTCCCGGGCGAGCGCGGGAGCCGTGAGCGTGCGCGGGTAGCCGGGATCAGGCCAGCAGGGCGTCGACGAACGCGCCGGGCTCGAACGGGGCCAGGTCGTCCGGGCCCTCGCCGAGCCCCACGAGCTTCACCGGGACCCCGAGCTCGCGCTGCACGCGGAAGACGATGCCGCCCTTCGCGGTGCCGTCCAGCTTCGTCAGCACGATGCCCGTGACCTTCACGACGTCGCCGAACACGCGGGCCTGCGTGAGGCCGTTCTGGCCCGTCGTGGCGTCGAGGACGAGCAGCACCTCGTCGACCTCGGCCTGCTTCTCCACGACACGCTTGACCTTGCCCAGCTCGTCCATCAGGCCGGTCTTGGTGTGCAGCCGGCCCGCGGTGTCGAGCAGCACGGCATCGGCGCCGTCCTCGGTACCGCGCTTGACCGCGTCGAACGCGACGCTGGCCGGGTCGCCACCCTCTGGCCCGCGGACGACGACGGCACCTGCCCGCTCGCCCCACGTCGTCAGCTGCTCGGCGGCGGCGGCACGGAACGTGTCGGCAGCGCCGAGTACGACGTGGCGTCCGTCGGCGACGAGGACGCGGGCGAGCTTGCCCGTGGTCGTCGTCTTGCCCGTGCCGTTGACGCCGACGACCAGCAGCACCGCGGGCCGCCCGTCGTGCGGGAGGGCCGCGACGGAGCGGTCGACGCCCGGCTCGAGTGCCTTGGTCAGGACGTCGCGCAGCAGCTGGCGGGCCTGGTCGGGGGTGCGTACCCCGCGGGTCGCGATCTCGGTGCGCAGGGTCTCGACCAGCTCGGCCGTCATCTCCGGGCCGAGGTCGGCCTGCAGAAGCGTGGCCTCGACGTCCTCCCAGGAGTCCTCGTCGAGCTCACCGGCGCCGAGCAGCCCCAACAGGCTCTGCCCGAACGCCGACCGCGACCGGGCAAGCTGGCCGCGGAGCCGTTCGAGACGGCCGGCGGCGGGGTCGATGGCCTCGGGGGGCGCGGGCGGTGCGGTGCCGGCCGGGCTGTCAGCGGTCGGGACGGCGGCGGGCGGCGCCTCCGGCGGGGCCGTCGCGACGGGCTCGGCCGGCGTCGCGGTCCTGTCCGCGGGCGCCTTCTCGTCGGTCGCGGTGCCGGCGGCGACCACCGCGGCGCCGCCCGCGACGACGGTGCCCGCGCCGGCCACCGCACCCGTCTTCGTGCCCGACCCGGTGTCCGGCTTCTCGTCCGCCCCGGCCGGCGCGGCCGGAACGGCCGGCGCGTCCGTGGCTGCCGGCGCGTCCGTGGCGGCCGGCGCCGCGGGAGCATCCGTGGCGGCCGGCGCCGCAGGAGCGGCCGGGGCCGCGGGAGAGTTCATGTCGGCGGGCGCGACCGCCGGGGTGCCGCGCGCCGGGGTCGGGATGTCGTTGGCGGCGCCCGTCGGGACCGCCGGGAACCCCTCTGCCGGCGTGCGCGCCTCGGTGGCGGTGCCCGCGGCGGCGATGCCGCCGGGCGGGGTCCGGGTGTCGTCGGCGGTGTCACCGACGGGAGCGGTCCCCGCGGGAGCCGGACCCGCGGTGGCCTCGTCCTCAGGCGCCGTCGCGGGCTCGGCGGGGGCCGTGGGCTTCGGGGCCGTGGCGGTGCCCGACGAGAAGCTGAACCCGCCGCTGGCCTGGTACGACCCGCCCTTCGGCGGGGCCTTCACCGCCGTCGTCGAGCCACCCTCGACCTGGTCGGGCTCGCGCAGGCTGATGCGCCTGCGCTGGCGGACCACCAGCCCGAGGACGAGCGCGACCAGCAGCAGGGCCGCGACAACTGCCACGACGATCCAGAGGGTTGTCGTCACAGGTTCAGCCTGTCATGCCCACCACAGCGTCACGATGCGGGGCGCAGCCGCTGCGAGATGACCGTCGTGATGCCGTCGCCGCGCATGGAGACGCCGTAGAGGGCGTCGGCGACCTCCATCGTCGGCTTCTGGTGCGTGATGACGATGAGCTGGCTCGTCGCCCGCAGTTCCTCCATGAGCAGGATGAGCCGCCGCAGGTTGACGTCGTCGAGGGCGGCCTCGATCTCGTCGAGCACGTAGAAGGGCGAGGGCCGCGCCCGGAAGATCGCGACGAGCAGCGCCATCGCCGTCAGCGACCGCTCCCCGCCCGAGAGCAGCGACAGCCGCTTGACCTTCTTGCCCGGCGGACGGGCCTCGACCTCGATACCGGTGGTGAGCAGGTCGTCGGGGTCGGTGAGGACCAGCCGGCCCTCACCGCCGGGGAACAACGTCGCGAAGACGACCTCGAACTCACGCGCGACATCGGCGTAGGCGGCGGCGAAGACCTCGAGGATCTTGTCGTCGACCTCCTGCACCACGACCAGCAGGTCGCGGCGGGTGTTCTTGAGGTCCTCGAGCTGCGTGGACAGGAAGCGGTAGCGCTCCTCCAGCGCCGCGAACTCCTCCAGGGCGAGCGGGTTGACCTTGCCCAGCAGTGAGAGGTCCTTCTCGGCACGCTTGAGGCGGCGTTCCTGGGTGGCCCGGTCGAACGGCATCGCCGGGGGTGCGACGACGTCCTCGCCGCGTTCGCGGGCCGCCTCGTACTCGGCGGTCTCGGCCGACGACGGCGGCACCGGCACGCCGGGCCCGTACTCGCCGACGAGGTCGTCGACGCCGAGGCCGTGGTCCGCGAGCACCTTCTCGGTGAGCTGTTCCAGGCGCAGCCGCGACTGGGCGCGCAGCACCTCGTCGCGGTGCACGGTGTCGGTCAGCTTCTCCAGCAGCCCGGTGAGGCGCGTCGTGGTGGTGCGGGCCTCGGTGAGGGCCGCCTCACGACCGGCGCGGGCGGCGGCGATCTCGTCGCGGTCGGCGGCGGCGAGGGCGAGGGAGGAGTCGATGCGGTCGAGCGCGGTCTGCCCGGCGTCGATGACGATGCCGGCGACGACGGCGCCTCGTTCGCGGTCGGCGCGGGCGGCCTCGGCGCGGACGCGGGCCTGGCGTTCCGACGCAGCCTGCCTGCGCAGGGTGTCGGCGCGCCCCGCGATGGCGCGGGCGCGTTCCTCGGCGGTGCGCAGCGAGAGGCGCGCCTCGACCTCCTCGGAGCGGGCGTCGGCCAGCGCGTCGGCGGCGGCGTCGCGGACCTCGGTGTCGGGCTCGTCGTCGACGGGTTCGTCCTCGGCGATCGACAGCTGGTGCTCGGCGGCCTCCAGCGCGAGGAGGGAGTCCGAGCGGCGGGTCTCGACGGCGTCGCGCCGCTCCCGGGTCCGGCGGGCCTCGGCCTCTGCCGACTGCACGACCTGCTCCAGCCGCGACAGCTGCGCGGTGGCCGCGGTGCGGCCCGCCTCGGCGGCCCGCAGGGAGACCCGGGTGGCGTCGACGTCCGACGACCGGGCCGCCTCCTCCGCGCGGGCGCCCTCGACGGCCGGCCGAAGCCGGGCGAGCTCCTGCTCGACGGCCTCCCGCGACTCGATGGCCGCGTCGATCGCGGCCTGCACGTCGAGCGCGGACGACGCCGCTCCGGAGCCGCCGCGGGCCCGGGTCGCGGACAGCACGTCGCCCTGGACGGTCACGGCGGTGAGCTCGGGGCGGGTGTCGACGACGGTGTGCGCGGCGTCGAGGTCGTCGACCACGACGACGTCGCGGAGCAGCGCGGTGATCGTGCCGGTCAACGGTCCGGTCGCGGTGACGAGCGCGGCGGCCCACCGGCCCGCGGGGGGCTCGCCGACCGGCGCGAGGCCGGAGGCACCACCCACGAGCAGCGACGCGCTGCCCGCATCGGTGGAGCGCAGGGACCGCAGCGACGCCACGGCGTCGGCGGGCGACGCCACCGCGACGCCGTCGGCCAGCGACCCCAGCACCGCGGCGATCGCCGTCCGCGCCGACGGGTCGACGGTGAGCAGCCCCGACACCGCGCCGAGCACGCCGTCGGCCCCGAGGAGCGCGCCCGTGCCGTCCTTGCGCGCGAGGCCGACCGACAGCGCGTCGACCCGGGCCCGCCAGTGCGCCCGCTGCTGCTCGACCTCACGCTCGCGGGCCACCAGCTCCGCGACGCGCGCGGCGGCGCTCTCCCGGGCGGCCTCGGCCTCGGCGAGGCGGTCGGCCAGGCCGGAGTCGCCGTCGTCGAGGACACCGGCGCTCTCCCGCGCGGCCTCCAGCTCGCCCGCGGCCTCCTCGGTGCGGGCCTGCGCCTCGGCCAGTGCCTCCGAGAGCCGTTCGATCTCGTCGGCCGTCGCGGCGGCGCCGGTGCGCAGGGCCTCGGCCTTGCCGGCGAGCGTCGCGATGCCGGCACGGCGGTCGGCCAGGGCCCGGACGGCGGCGAGGTGGGCGCGTTCGGCGGCCTGCAGGGTGCGTTCGTGCTCGGTGCGCTCCTCCAGCACCTCGGCGAGCCGGGTGCGGGCCTCGGAGACGCCCTCGGTGAGCAGCTCCTCCTCGGCGGCGATCTCGTCGGCCTCGGCGTCGAGCTCGTCGGGGTCGCGGCCCGGGGGGCGCTCGGCGGCCTCGGAGTCGGCGAGGTGCCGGGCCCGTTCCTGGGCGAGCCGGACCGTGCCGCGCAGCCGCTCGGCCAGCGCGGAGAGCCGATACCAGACGTCCTGGGCCGCGGCGAGACGTGGCGCGTCGGCCGCCAGCGCCTCCTCCAGCTCCGCCTGGGTCTCCCGGGCGACGCGGAGCTCCTCCTCGACCTCCGCGCGCCGGGTCCGGGCGGCATGCTCGTCGGCCTCCTCGCGGGCCAGCGCGTCGCGCAGGGCGACGAGGTCGTCGGCGGCGATGCGCAGCCGGGCGTCGCGCAGCTCCGACTGCACCGCCTGCGCGCGGCGGGCGATCTCGGCCTGCCGGCCCAGCGGCTTGAGCTGGCGGCGCAGCTCCGCGGTGAGGTCGGTGAGCCGGGTGAGGTTGGCCTGCATCGCGTCGAGCTTGCGGAGCGCCTTCTCCTTGCGCTTGCGGTGCTTGAGGACGCCCGCGGCCTCCTCGATGTAGGCGCGCCGGTCCTCCGGCTTGGACTGCAGCACCCCGTCGAGCTGGCCCTGCCCGACGATGACGTGCATCTCCCGGCCGATGCCGGAGTCGGACAGCAGCTCCTGCACGTCGAGCAGGCGGGCGCGGTCGCCGTTGATCTCGTACTCGCCGGCACCGTCGCGGAACATCCGCCGGGTGATCGACACCTCGGAGTACTCGATGGGCAGGGCGCCGTCGGAGTTGTCGATCGTCAACGTCACCTCGGCGCGGCCCAGCGGCGCCCGGCCGGACGTGCCGGCGAAGATGACGTCCTCCATCTTGCCCCCGCGCAACGCCTTCGCGCCCTGCTCGCCCAGCACCCAGCTGATCGCGTCCACGACGTTGGACTTGCCCGAGCCGTTCGGCCCGACGACGCACGTGATGCCCGGTTCCAGGCGCAGCGTCGTGGCCGAGGCGAAGGACTTGAAGCCCTTCAGCGTCAGGCTCTTGAGATGCACGGGCGGACTCCCAGACTGCGATGGTCGCCAGAGGTTACCGGGGTCAGACCTCGCGGAATCCCGCCCAGTCGCCCCGGGCGTCGCCCCACTGGGTCACGACGTCGTCGACCCGGCCCGGGGTCGTCCCGCCCCGCAGCAGACCGAGCAACCTCTCGCACCGCTCTTGATCACCCTCCGCAACGACGGCCACTCGCCCGTCCGGGAGGTTCCGCGCTTCGCCGACCAGCCCGATCTCGAGCGCCCGCGACCGCGTCCACCAGCGAAAACCGACTCCTTGTACCGCTCCGTGCACCCAGGCTGTGAGCCGAACGGTGGAGTCGTCGTTGATACTCACAGTGCTGGTACGTTACCCGGTCGTGACTCGACTGGCGGGAAGGCGCGGCGGTCCGCTGCTGATCGCCCTGACCGTCGGTGCGTTGCTCGCAGGTCTCGGGACGCTTGTCGGCGCCACAGCGTTGCCCGCAGGGCTCGCCTCGGTGCTCGGCATGTCCGACGACGCCCCGCTCCCCGCGTACACCCCACCGACGACGGACACGTTGCAGTCGTCGCTGCCGGGCCTCTCCCCACCGGCCGTGACGGCGACCGGGAGCCCACCGGCTCTCGGTCCACGGACCGACGCTCCGCCGGGCAGCTCCCCGGTGACCGTCGCTCCCCGATCCACCAGCAAGCCCGCTCCCCCGAAGACCACGACCGCTCCCCGCATCCCCTCCGCCGACGCTCCCCCCGTCTCCGGCGGACCCGCAGCCCAGGTCGTGACCATCACCAACCAGCAACGTGCCGCCAACGGCTGCGGCGCGCTCAAGGTCGACTCCCGCCTGACGGCGGCGGCGCAGAAGCACAGCGCCGACATGGCGGCCAACAACTACTTCGAGCACGACAGCCAGGACGGCCGCACGTTCGACCAGCGGATCCGTGCCGAGGGCTACTCCTCGCCCGGGGCGGAGAACATCGCCCAGGGCCAGCCGACGGCACAGGAGGTCATGAACGACTGGATGAACTCTCCCGGCCACCGCCGCAACATCCTGGACTGCTCGCTGACGACGATCGGCGTCGGCTACGTCGCAAACGGCGACTACTGGACCCAGGACTTCGGCCGCTGACCGCGGGACCCCGCTGACCCTCGCCGAGGGGACCCCGCTGACCCTCGCCGAGTTCGGAACCTGGCTGCTCCGGTCATGCGCGGAGCCAGTCCTGTGTCAGTGTCAGTGTCAGTGTCAGTGTCAGGGTGGTGTCGCCGCTGTTGCGGTGGTCAGGTTCCTGACCTGTGGCGATCTGGACCGCATGGCTGGGAGCGCAGCCGGCGGCGGTTCACCCAACTCCGCCACGACCGAGCCACCACGATCACCGAGCCCGCCGCTGCTTTGACATAGGAGCAACTCGAACTCCGCGCAGCTGTGGGTTCAGGGCTGGAGGCGGTAGCCCATGCCCGGTTCCGTCAGGAGGTACCGCGGGCGGCCCGGGTCGGGCTCCAGCTTGCGGCGCAGCTGGGCCAGGTAGACGCGCAGGTAGTTGGTCTCCGTCGCGTAGCCGGGGCCCCAGACCTCGCGGAGGATGTCGCGCTGCGCGACGAGCCGGCCGGGGTGGCGGGCGAGCATCTCGAGGATGCCCCACTCCGTCGGCGTCAGGTGCACGGGCCGCCCGTCGCGCTCCACCTGCTTGGCGGCGAGGTCGACCCGGAACCCGCCTGTGTCGACGACGGCCCCGCCGTCGGCCGCCACCGACACCGCGGCCCGGCGGACGGCGGCCCGCAGGCGCGCGAGCAGCTCGGCCATCCCGAAGGGTTTGGTGACGTAGTCGTCGGCGCCGGCGTCGAGGGCGCGGACCTTGTCGGTCGAGTCGGTGCGCGCCGAGAGGACGACGATCGGCACGCTGCTCCACCCCCGCAGCCCCTCGACGACCTCGGTGCCGTCGAGGTCGGGCAGCCCCAGGTCGAGGACGACGACGTCGGGGCGCCCGTCGGCGGCGGCCCGGAGCGCCGCGGCGCCGGAGTCGGCGAGGGTGACGTCGTAGCCGTGGGCGGCGAGGTTGATCCGCAGGGCACGCAGGATCTGTGGGTCGTCGTCGACGACGAGCACGCGCACCCCTGGCCCCACCCCGGCATTCTGCGCCACGACGCCGGGGTACCGGACATCGACGACCGGGAATGCGTCAGGGGGCGGCGGAGGCCGGGTGACCGGCAGCGCGTCGGGGGCGCGGATAGGCTCGCCCCGGGACCTGAGGGGGTGAGGGCCGTGACGGTCGTCGACAACGCCGTGTATGTGGACGGGAAGCGCGGGGTCGAGCCCACGTCGCTCGACCAGACCTACGCCGAGCTCCGCCGCTGCCCGGACGGGCGCAGCTTCGGCTGGATCGGGCTGCTGCGCCCCACCGAGGACGAGATCTCGTCGGTCGCGAAGGAGTTCGGGCTGCACGACCTCGCCGTCGAGGACACGGTTCACGCACACCAGCGGCCCAAGCTCGAGCACTACGACGACACGGTGTTCGTGGTACTGCGGCCCGCGCGCTACGTCGACCCGGTCGAGGTCGTCGAGCTCGGCGAGATCCACCTGTTCCTGGGCAAGGACTTCGTCGTGACGGTCCGCCACGCCGACGAGCCCGACCTCGCCGGCGTCCGGCGGCGTCTGGAGGACGACCCGGAGATGCTGGCGCACGGCCCGTTCGCGGTGCTGTACGCGGTGCTGGACAAGGTCGTCGACGACTACGGCCCGGTCCTCGACGGGCTGCAGGACGACATCGACCAGATCGAGGTGCAGGTCTTCGACGGCGACCCGAAGGCGTCGCGGCGCATCTACCAGCTCACCCGCGAGGTGATCGCGTTCCAGCGCGCCGTGGAGCCGCTGCGGGAGCTGTTCGGCGAGCTGCGGTTCCGGTTCTCCAAGACGGGCTCCGACACCGACCCGGAGCTGCGCCGGGCCCTGCGCGACGTGGCGGACCACGCGCTGCGGGTCCTGGACCGCACCGACGGGTTCCGCCAGCTGCTGGCCAACATCCTCACGGTGAACTCGACGCTCGTGGCGCAGCGGCAGAACGACGAGATGACCCGGCTGACCGAGGCCGGGTTCGTGCAGAACGAGCAGATGAAACGGGTGTCGTCGTGGGCGGCGATCCTGTTCGCGCCGACGCTCGTGGCGGGCATCTACGGCATGAACTTCACGCACATGCCCGAGCTGGACTGGTTCCTCGGCTACCCGATGGCGATCGGCCTGATGCTGCTGCTCGGGCTGGTCCTGTACCTGATCTTCAAACGGCGCGGGTGGTTGTGACGCCTAGGGGTGTGCGGTGCGCGGGCGGGGCTGGCAGCGCGGGCACGAGAACGACGAGCGGTTCATGAACGGGTCGCGCCGGATGGGGGTGCCGCAGCGCGGGCAGGGCCGGTCGGCCCGACCGTAGGCGTTGAGCGACCGGTCGAAGTAGCCCGACGCCCCGTTGACGTTGACGTACAGCGCGTCGAACGAGGTCCCGCCCTGTGCGAGCGCCTCGTCCATCACGCCGGCCGCGGCGGTGAGGACGGCGCGGCCCTGCGCGCGGGTGAGGTTCTCCGTCGGGCGCGCCCAGTGCAGCTTCGCCCGCCACAGTGCCTCGTCGGCGTAGATGTTGCCGATCCCGGAGACGACGGTCTGGTCGAGCAGGGCCCGCTTCAGGCCGGTGCGGCGGCGCCGGATGCCGGCGACGGCGTCGTCGAGGGAGAACGCCGGGTCCATCGGGTCGCGGGCGATGTGCGCGACCGGCTCCGGCAGCAGCCCGCCGCCCACGGCCGGGGCGAGCGGGTGCGCCGACAGCCCGCCGAAGGTCCGCTGGTCGACGAACCGCAGCTCGGGGCCGTCGTCGTCGAACGTGATGCGGACCCGCAGGTGCTTCTCGTCGGGCTGCTCGTGGTCGGCGACGAGCATCTGCCCGCTCATCCCGAGGTGGGCGAGGACGGCGTCGTCGCCCTGGGTGGCCTCGGCAGCGGCGGAGTCGGCCAGTTCCAGCCACAGGTACTTGCCGCGCCGGCGCGCGGCGCCGATCACCCGTCCCGCGAGGCGGCCGGTGAAGTCGGCGGCGCCGGCCGCGTGGCGCCGGATCGAGCGTGGGTGCGCGACGGTGACGGCGGCGATGCGGCGGCCCGCGACGTGGTCGGCGAGACCGCGGCGGACGACCTCGACCTCGGGGAGCTCGGGCACGCGCGGGTCAGACGACCGAGCCGACGGACCCGTCGGCGGCGGCGTCCTCGGCCGACAGCGCCCGCCACGCGAGTGCCGCGGCCTTCTGCTCGGCTTCCTTCTTCGTGCGTCCGTCGCCGGTTCCGAGCTCCCGCCCGCCGACGACGGCCGTGGCCGTGAACGTCTTGAGGTGGTCGGGCCCGTCCTCGGTGATGCGGTACTCGGGGACGCCCAGGTCGGCGGCGGCGGTGAGCTCCTGCAACGACGTCTTCCAGTCGAGCCCCGCACCCAGCAGGGGCGCGTTGCGCAGCAGCTCGTCGAAGAGCCGGTGGATGACGTCGCGCGACGTCTCGAGGCCGTGCTGCAGGTAGACGGCGCCGATCAGCGCCTCGGTGGCGTCGGCGAGGATGCTCGCCTTCGCGCGGCCGCCGGTGAGCTCCTCACCGCGGCCGAGGAACAGGTGCGCGCCCAGCCCGTCGGGCACCAGGCCCGCGGCGACCCCGGCGAGCGCGTTCATGTTGACGACGCTGGCCCGCAGCTTCGCGAGCTGGCCCTCGGGGAGGTCGGGGTGGTCGAGGTAGAGCCGTTCGGTGACGACGATGCTCAGCACCGAGTCGCCCAGGAACTCCAGGCGCTCGTTGGTGGGCAGCCCGCCGTTCTCGTAGGCGTACGACCGATGGGTGAGGGCGAGCGTCAGCAGCTCGGCGTCGAGGTCGACGCCGAGCGCACGAAGCAGGGGGCCGTGGTCCTCCACGGCCCCCTGTACTCCCTTGCCCGCCAATGCGGTGAGATCAGGCCGGGGAGACGACCTGGCGGCCGTCGTAGGTCCCGCAGGTCGGGCACGCCAGGTGCGGCGGCTTGAGCTCCTTGCAGGCACGGTTGGAGCAGGCGACGAGGGTCGGCGCGGTGGCCTTCCACTGCGCCCGGCGAGAGCGCGTGTTGGACCGCGACATCCGGCGCTTGGGTACGGCCACGGCAGATCTCCTCAATGATGGTGCTACAGGGGGTGCGTCAGGCGTGCCTGAGCAGTCAGTCCGACGAACTCCGCTCGCGCAGCGCCGACCAACGAGGGTCCAGTGTCTCATGCCCGTGATCCGGGCCGAGATCCGCCTTCCGGCCACCGCACTCCACGCACAGTCCGGGGCAGTCCTCGCGGCACAGCGGCGCCATCGGGAGCTCCAGGACCACGGCGTCACGGACGGCCTGCTCGACGTCGACGAAGTCGTCGACGAGCCGCGGGATCTCGTCCGCGTCGGTGGTCTCCTCGGTGATGCTGTCCGGGTAGGCGAACAGCTCCCCGATGCGCACGGTCCGCTCGTCGGTCAGCTCGTCGAGGCAGCGCGAGCACTCCCCGACCAGCTCGACGGACGCGGTGCCGGAGACGTAGACGCCCTCGCTGACCGCTTCCAGCGACAGCTCGAGGACCACGGGGGCCCCCTCCGGGACGGCGAAGACGCCCTCGATCCCGATGACGCCGTCGGACGTTCCGGGCGCGGGGATCTCGCGGGAGACGGTGCGCATGGTGCCGGCACGGCGGCGGAGCTCGCGGGTGCTGAAGGCCCAAGGGCTCTGCGGGTCGTGCTTGGCGGGCCTGGCGTCGATGTTCTTCATGACCGGGACCAGGATAGTCCGCTCGTCCACGGCGGGCCGACGCCCGGCCCCATGACCCCCCGCGCGGCGTCCGCGCGGGTCAGTCGATCAGGTCCATCCCGGTGCCGCTCATGCCGGAGCCGTTGCGCCCCAGCGACGGCGCCGGGGTGCCGTTGGGCGAGCCCTGCCGCCAGATCTGGCTGCGCCCTCGGCTGACGGTGCGCAGCGCCTTGGTCAGGCTGTCCTCGAACTCGGCAAGCTTGGCGTCGACGTAGCCGTCGCACTCGCGGCGCAGCCGGTCGGCCTCGCCGTCGGCGGCGTCGACGATCCGCGCCGCCTCCGCCCTGGAGGCCTGCACGACGTCGGACTGCGAGACGAGGCGGGCCTGCTCGGCCTGGCCGTCGGCGATGTAGCGGTCGTGGGCGGCGCGGCCGGCCTCGGCGAGCCGCTCGGCCTCGGACCGGGCCCGGTCGGTCGTCTCGGCATGGATGCGCCGCCCCTCCGACACGGTGCGCTCGGCCTCGTGGCGCGCCTGCGCGACGGTCTGCTCCGCCTCCTCGCGGGCGGCCGCCACGAGCCGTTCGGCCTCCTCACGGGCTTCGAGGAGCATTCGCTCGGCCTCGTCGGTGGCCGTGGCGCGTGTCTCGTCGGCCTCCTGCTGAGCCGTCGCGACGATCTCGTCGCGACGGTCGAGGACGTCCTGGGCGTCGTCGAGCTCGCCGGGGATCGCCTCCCGGACATCGTCGAGAAGTTCGAGGACGTCACCACGCGGCACCACGCAGTTTGCGGTCATGGGGAGGCTGCGCGCTTCCTCCACGACCGTCACCAACGCGTCGAGCGACTCGAAGACCCGGTACACGCCCCGCATCCTCGCATCACGACGCCGCCGGACGCCGGATTGCCGCTGCCCCGCGTGTCAAGTTCCGACCGGGTGATGTGTGGTTGCGCGCCAACGCGATCGGGTACAAGTCGCGGCGCGGTCGTCCCGAGTGCGTCAGGCGCGCTCGGCGAGCCTGTCGAGCAGCTGCTGGTGCACGGTCGGCGGCAGCAGGTGCGACACGTCGCCGCCGTAGGTCGCGACCTCCTTGACCAGCGAGCTGGACAGGAAGCTGAACTCCGGCGTCGTCGACATGAAGAGGGTGTCGATGCCGGAGAGGCGCTGGTTCATCTGCGCCATCTGCAGCTCGTAGTCGAAGTCCGTGACGGCGCGCAGGCCCTTGACGATCGCGCGGACGTCGTGGGTCGTGCAGTAGTCGACGAGCAGCCCGTGGAACGAGTCGACCCGGATGTTGGGCAGGTCGGCCGTCGTCTCGCGCAGCATCTCCATGCGCTCGTCCACGGTGAACAGGCCCTCTTTGCGTTTGTTGACCAGCACCGCGACCACGACCTCGTCGAACAGGCCCGAGGCCCGCGCCACGATGTCGAGATGGCCCAGGGTGACCGGGTCGAACGAACCGGGGCAGACGGCGCGCCTCATCGCACGACCAGCGTCGGGGAGCTCACGAGGCCGGACCGTACCGGACCCCGAGGTGGAGCACCGTGTCCCCGTAACGCCTCTCACGCAGCCCGTCGAAGCCCTCCGGCCAGCCGAAAGCACCCGAGCGGGCGGCGCGTTCGACGACGACGACGGTCTCCTCGGCGAGCCAGCCGCCCCGGGCCGCCATCGTGAGCCAGCCCGCGATCTCGTCGTCCGGCACGGTGTAGGGCGGGTCGGCGAGCACGACGTCGAACCGCCCGCGGGGGGCGCCGGCCAGTGCCGTCGCCACCGTGGTGGCGACGACCTCGCCGCCGAGACCGATCTCGGACACGTTGCGCCGCAAGATGTTCGCGGCCTTCCGGTCGGACTCGACGAACACGGCGTGCGCCGCACCGCGCGAGAGCGCCTCCAGTCCCAGTGCGCCTGACCCCGCGCAGAGGTCGAGCACGCGGGCGCCGTCGAGACCCGGGTCGGCGTCGAGCGCGCTGAACAGGGCCTCGCGCACCCGGTCCGACGTGGGCCGGGTGCCGCGCGGGGGCACGGTCAGGCGCCGTCCCCCCGCACGGCCGGCGATGATCCGGGTCACGTCGTCGTCAGGACAGCTCGATCAGCAGGTCGCCGCCCTCGACCTGCTGGACCTTGCCGATCGCGAGCCGGCCGACCGTGCCCGCCTTCTGCGCGGTGATCGAGGCCTCCATCTTCATGGCCTCGATCGTCGCGACGGTCTGCCCGGCGTCGACCTTGTCGCCGTCGCCGACCTGCAGCGTCACCACGCCCGCGAACGGGGCGGCGACGTGGCTGTCGTTGCCGCGCTCGGCCTTCTCGGCGGCCTTGACGTCGGTGGCCACCGAGCGGTCGCGCACCGACACCGGCCGGAGCTGGCCGTTGAGGGTGGTGAGGACGCTGCGGATGCCGCGCTCGTCGGGCTCGGAGATGGCCTCCAGCTCGATGATGAGGTCGACGCCGCGCTCCAGCTTGGCGATGTGCTCCACCTCCGGCTCGAGGCCGTAGAAGAAGTCCTTGGTCGACAGGACGCTGGTGTCGCCGTGGTCCTCGCGGTGGGTCTCGAACTCCCGCGTCGGGCCGGGGAACAGGAGCCGGTTGAGCGTCGTGCGGCGGTCGTCGCGCAGGCCGCGACGCTCGTCGATCGACAGGTCGGCGGGCTCGTGCTCGGGCTTGCGGCCCTCCAGCGCGCGGGTGCGGAACGGCTCGGGCCAGCCGCCGGGCGGGTCGCCCAGCTCGCCGCGCAGGAAGCCGATCACCGAGTCGGGCACGTCGAACTTGGCGGGGTCGGACTCGAAGTCGGCCGGGTCGACGCCCGCGCCGACCAGGTGCAGTGCCAGGTCACCGACGACCTTCGACGACGGCGTCACCTTGACCAGCCGGCCGAGCATCCGGTCGGCGGCGGCGTAGCAGTCCTCGATCAGCTCGAAGCGGTCGCCGAGGCCGAGCGCGATGGCCTGCTGACGCAGGTTCGACAGCTGGCCGCCGGGGATCTCGTGGTGGTAGACGCGCCCGGTCGGGGATGCGAGGCCCGACTCGAAGGGCGCATACACCTTGCGGACCGCCTCCCAGTACGGCTCCAGGTCGCCCACGGCCTGCAGGGACAGGCCGGTCGCCCGGCCGGTGTGGTCCGTGGCCGCGACCAGCGCGGACAGCGACGGCTGGCTCGTCGTCCCCGCCATGGAGGCGACCGCCGCGTCGACCGCGTCGACACCGGCGTCGATGGCCGCGACCAGGGTGGCGAGCTGGCCGCCCGCGGTGTCGTGGGTGTGCAGGTGCACCGGCAGGTCGAACCGCTCACGCAGCGCCGTGACCAGCGTCTTCGCCGCCGGCGGGCGGAGCAGACCCGCCATGTCCTTGATCGCCAGGACGTGCGCTCCGGCGTCGACGATCTGCTCGGCCAGACGCAGGTAGTAGTCGAGGGTGTAGAGCGTCTCCCCCGGGTCGGACAGGTCGGCGGTGTAGCAGAGGGCCACCTCCGCGACGGCCGTCCCGGTCTCGCGGACCGCCCGGATCGCCGGGCGCATCTGCTCGACGTCGTTGAGCGCGTCGAAGATCCGGAAGATGTCCATCCCGGTCTCGGCGGCCTCCGCGACGAACGCGTCGGTGACCTCCGTCGGGTACGGCGTGTAGCCGACGGTGTTGCGCCCGCGCAGCAGCATCTGGGTGCACAGGTTCGGCACGGCCTCGCGCAGCGCGGCGAGGCGCTCCCACGGGTCCTCGGCGAGGAACCGCAGTGCGACGTCGTAGGTGGCGCCGCCCCAGCACTCCAGCGACAGCAGCTGCGGCGCGGTGCGCGCCACGTACGGGGCGACGGCCAGCAGGTCGCGGGTGCGCACCCGGGTGGCCAGCAGGGACTGGTGCGCGTCACGGAACGTGGTGTCGGTCACCGCGACCGCGGTCTGCTCGCGGAGCCGGACGGCGAAGCCCTCCGGGCCGAGGTCGCGCAGCAGCTGGCGCGAGCCGTCGGGGGCCGGGGCCTTGAGGTCGACCCGCGGCAGCTTCTCGGCAGGCTCGACCACCTTGGGGCGCGGCCCGTTCGGCTTGTTGACGGTGACGTCGGCCAGGTAGTTCAGCAGCCGCGTGCCGCGGTCGGCCGACGGGCGGGCGTTGAGCAGGTGCGGGCGGTCCTCGATGAAGCTCGTGGTGACCCGGCCCGCCTGGAAGTCGGGGTCGTTGAGCACCGCGGCCAGGAACGGCAGGTTCGACGACACCCCGCGGATCCGGAACTCCGCGATCGCCCGGCGCGCGCGGCGCACCGCGTTGCCGAAGTCGTGCCCGTGGCAGGTGAGCTTGACCAGCATCGAGTCGAAGTGGGCACTGACCTCGGCCCCGGTGTGGGTCGTGCCGCCGTCGAGGCGCACGCCCGGGCCGCCCGGGGAGCGGTAGGCGCTGATCGTGCCGGTGTCGGGACGGAACCCGTTCGCGGGGTCCTCGGTGGTGACGCGGCACTGCAGCGCTGCTCCGGTGAGCTGCACCTGGTCCTGGGTGAGCCGCAGCGACGGCAGTGTCGACCCCGCCGCGATCCGCAGCTGGGCGATCACCAGGTCGCGGTCGGTGACCTGCTCGGTGACGGTGTGCTCGACCTGGATGCGGGGGTTCATCTCGATGAACACGTGCTTGCCGCGCTCGTCGAGCAGGAACTCCACGGTGCCCGCGTTGACGTAGCCGATGTGGCGGGCGAACGCCACGGCGTCGGCACAGATGCGGTCGCGCAGCTCCGGGTCCAGGTTCGGCGCCGGGGCGATCTCGATGACCTTCTGGTGGCGGCGCTGCACCGAGCAGTCCCGCTCGTAGAGGTGCACGACGTTGCCGTCGGCGTCGGCGAGGATCTGGACCTCGATGTGGCGCGGGTTGACGACGGCCTGCTCCAGGAACACTGTCGCGTCGCCGAAGGCCGACTCGGCCTCGCGCATCGCGGCCTCGATCGAGTCCCGCAGGTCGCCCGGCTCGGCGACCCGGCGCATGCCGCGGCCGCCACCTCCCGCGACGGCCTTCACGAAGATCGGGAAGCCGATCTCGTCGGCCGCCGCGACGAGCGCGTCGACGTCGGTGCCCGGCTCGCTCGACTGCAGCACCGCGACGCCCGCCTCCCGGGCGGCGGCGACCGCGCGGGCCTTGTTGCCGGTGAGGTGCAGGACGTCGGCCGGCGGGCCGACGAACGTGATGCCCGCCGCCTCGCACGCCTCGGCCAGGTCCGGGTTCTCGGAGAGGAAGCCGTAGCCGGGGTAGATGGCGTCGGCGCCCGCACGCTGCGCTGCCGCGACGATCTCGTCGACCGACAGGTACGCCCGCACGGGGTGCCCGCGCTCGCCGATCTCGTAGGACTCGTCGGCCTTGGCCCGGTGCAGCGAGTTGCGATCCTCGTACGGGTACACGGCGACGGTGGTGACACCGAGCTCGTACGCGGCGCGGAACGCGCGGATCGCGATCTCGCCACGGTTGGCGACCAACACCTTGCCGAACATCAGACTCCCTGGGGTGGGGGGACCACGACACGTCCGGGTGCGGTGGCTCCCGGATGCGGACGAGATCGTCTCACGACCCCTCCGCCGCCGGTCGGGGCCGCAGGGACACCTGACGCGACCGCAACGCGCGCGCACCGCGACGCGACTCCGCCCACCGTCGCGGTGCGTGCGAGCCGGGGTCCTGCCCGGGTCCCTCGGGAGCGGCAGGAGGCTGAGAGGCCGCTGAGGGGTGCGGCCGACCGGGCGAACGCCGCGATCTGCCGCGATACCCGCTCGGAGCAGCCGATCGGGCGTGGATTCCCCCGCACGACGATGCGCGAACGGCTCCGGTTCGGGTACCAAGGAGTCATGGGACGGTCTCGCGCGCGGGCAGGGTGGGCGGCCAGGTCCGTCCCGCCACCGGGACGACGGCGCCGCGGTCCCGGCGGCAGCGGCGACCCCCTCCACGACCGGCGCCGCGGCGGGCACGGTGCCGGCCCGCTGCAGGGCCCCGGACACCCGCGCCACGGACACGGTCCGCGGGTCTCGCCCGTGCTGCTCATGGTGCCGTTCCTGCTGATCATGGCCGCGCCGCCGCTGCTGCTGATGGGCTGGGTGAGCGGCGGGATGATCTTCCCCGCGCTCATCCTCGTCAGCGTCATCGCGGCCGGCCACCGCAACCGCCGGCACGCCCTCGTCGGCCACGGCACCCGGGCCGTCCCACACCCGCCACGCGCGTACGCGCCGCCCCCGCGCCGCCCCGAGCCGCCGCCGTGGCAGGCCGCGAAGTCCCGGTTCGACGCGCTCCGCGAGCACTACGCGGCATTCGAGTGCGACCCGATGGCCGTGCTGCGGCTGCCCGCGCTGTGCGACGTCGGCGTGCCCAGCACCGCCCGGTTCGTCGACGCGTTCGCCGAGGCGCAGGCCCTGGAGACCGACACCCGCCCGCCCGACTCGCACGCCGCCCAGTTCGTCACGGCCGTCGAGCGCGCCGACCGGGCGTGGCGCGCGGCCATCGACGCCGCCGAGCGCATCCGGCTGTCGAACCTGTCGCCGGAGGAGCGCAGCACCGTCGAGCGCATCGTCAAGCTGCTGACGACGGCACGCGACTCCGACAACGAGGCCGAGCGCCTCGCCGCCTACGCCAAGGCCCGCTCGGAGCTGGGCAGGCTGGACCGCGCGGGCGTCATCCACCTCCCGAGGACGGCCGTGGCCGCCCTGGAGTCCGAGGCCCGCGGCCAGCTGCCCGCCTGACCCGGCGACCCCCGGTCTCAGACCTTCGACAGGTACTCGGCCTGCTCGTCGTCGCCGACGACCTGGCGGGCCAGTGTGCGCAGCCCCGGATGCCCCGCCAGCTCCGGGTCGCGGGCGACGATGTCGCTCGCGTAGGCGCGGGCCCGTTCGATGACCTTCTCGTGGCGCAGCAGCGACAGCAGCTTCAGCGTCGACCGCTTGCCCGACTGCACCGAGCCCAGCACGTCGCCCTCGCGGCGCAGCTCCAGGTCGAGCCGGGCGAGCTCGAACCCGTCGGTGGTCGAGGCGATCGCGTCGAGCCTGTCCCGCGCGGTCGTCCCGGCCGGCATGTCGGTGACCAGCAGGCACACCCCGGGCGCCTGCCCACGTCCGACCCGGCCGCGCAGCTGGTGCAGCTGCGACAGCCCGAACCGGTCGGCGTCGAGGATGATCATCCCGGTGGAGTTGGGGACGTCGACCCCGACCTCGATCACCGTCGTCGCCACCAGGACGTCGAGCTCGCCTGCCTCGAAGGACCGCATCGTGGCGTCCTTCTCCTCGGCGGGGAGCTTGCCGTGCAGGATGCCCAGGCGCAGTCCCGCGAGCGGGCCCTCGGCCAGCCGGGGGGCGACCTCGAGCACAGCGAGCGGGGGCCGGCGGGCGCCGTCGTCGGAGTCGGCCCCGATGTCGGGGTCGTCGAGGTCGACGAGGTCGGCGTCCTCGATACCGCTGCCCTTACCGGTGTCGCCGCCGACCCGCGGGCAGACGACGTAGCACTGGTGGCCCTGTGCGACCTCCTCGCGGATGCGTTGCCACACCCGCTCCAGCCACGACGGCTTCTCCCCCGCCGGGACGACGGTCGTGCTGATCGGTGAGCGCCCCTGGGGCAGCTCGGTGAGCGCCGAGACCTCCAGGTCGCCGTAGACGGTCATCGCCACCGTCCGCGGGATCGGCGTCGCCGTCATCACCAGCATGTGCGGGGTGCGCTCGCCGCGGCCGCGCAACGCGTCCCGCTGCTCGACACCGAAGCGGTGCTGCTCGTCGACCACCACGAGGCCCAGGTCGGCGAAACCCACCTTGTCCTGGATCAGCGCGTGCGTCCCGACGACGATCCCCGCCGCCCCCGACTGCACGTCGAGCATCGCCTGCCGGCGAGCCGCCGTGCCCAGCGAACCGGTGAGCAGGGTGACCCGGGTGGCGCCGTCCGCGCCGTCGAGCTCGCCGGCACGACCCAGCGGCCCGAGCATGCCGCGCAGCGACCGGGCGTGCTGCGCGGCCAGGACCTCGGTGGGCGCAAGGAGCGCGGCCTGCCGGCCGCCGTCGACCACCTGGAGCATCGCCCGCAGCGCCACGATCGTCTTGCCCGCGCCGACGTCGCCCTGCACGAGCCGGTTCATCGGGGCCTCGCGCGCGAGGTCGGCCGCGATCTCGGTGCCGACGGCGCGCTGCCCGTCGGTCAGGGTGAACGGCAGCCGCGCGTCGAACGCGTCGAGGATGCCGCCGGGCCGGGGCGGACTCGCCGCCGCGGGCCGCTCCCGCGAGTGCAGCCGCCGCACCGCCAGCGCGAGCTGCACGCCCAGCGCCTCGTCCCACACCAGCCGGGCACGGGCCGCGTGATGGTCGGCGTCGGACTCCGGGAGGTGGATGCGGCGCAGCGCCCGGCCCAGCTCGGGCAGCTTCTCGGCGCGGCGGATCTCCTCGGGCAGCGGGTCGGTCGGGTCGTCGAGCAGGTCGAGGACCTGGCGCACGCAGCGGGCGATGTCCCAGGAGTTGAGCTTGTCGACCGCCGGGTACACCGACACGAACGGCCGGATGTCCTCGCCCTCCTCCAGCGGCTCGAACTCGGGGTGGGTGAGCTGCAGCTGGCTCTGGAACACTCCGACCTTGCCGGAGAACAGCGCCCGCACCCCGGGCGTGAGCACGTGGGAGACCTTGTAGCCGTTGAAGAACGTGCACGAGAGCCGGCCGCCCTTGTCGTCGCGGATCACGACGTTGAGCAGCTTGCCGCGGCGGCTCCGCATCTCCCGCAGCGTCGCCTTCTCGACCTTCGCGACCACGGTGACGTGCTCGCCCAGCTCCAGGCCGGAGATGTCCGACAGCGTGCCGCGGTCGACGTAGCGGCGCGGGTAGTGCCGCACCAGGTCGCCCACCGTGTGCAGGTCGAGCCGCGCGGCCAGCGCCTCGGCCGCCTTCCTGCCCAGCGGCCCGTCCAGCGGGGTGTCCATGTCGACCCCGCCCTCGGGCCCGCTCCCGGCCTCCGCGATCCGCAGGGTCATTCCACCCCCAGGACCAGCGGATAGTCGGCCTGGCCGCCCCGGTACACCAGCACGTCGACCTCCGGGTGGGTGCGGCGCAGGTCGTCGGCCAGGTGTGCGCCCAGCTCGGCGTCGGCCTCGGCACCCAGTAGCGCCGTCACCAGCTCACCCCCTGCCGTCAGCATGCGGTGAGCCAACCACAGGGCCCCGACGGAAAGGTCCGGGGCGATGAGGACGACCTCGCCGTCGCTGATGCCCAGCACGTCACCGGGTGCGCAGCGCCCCACCCACGTCAGCGCCTCGGACTCGGCGACGAGCAGCCCTGCCGTGCGCGTCCCCGCCGCGGCCTCGGCCATCGCGACGACGTCGTCGCCCGGGCGGCGCGTGGCGTCGTGCACCGCGAGCGCCGAGAGCCCCTGCAGCACCGACGACGTCGGGATCACGACGACCTCCTGCCCGACCCGGCGCGCCGCCGACGCCGCCCGCTCGGCGTGCGCCGTCAGCTCCGGGTCGCCGGGCAGCATCACGACGTGCCGGGCCCGGGTCCCGGCCAGTGCCGCGGCGAGGTCGTCGGCGTCCGGGGCGGGGTCCCCGGCCTCCACGACGTCGGCGCCCGACTCCCGTGCCAGCTCCGCCACCTCCGGCCCGGCCACCACCATCAGCACCGCGCGGTCGCGGGTGAACCGCCCGTCGGCGCCCGACGCGGCGACCTGGTCGGCGAAGCGCATCACCGTGACCCGGTGCGGACGGCCCGCCTCGATCCCCGCCTCGACTGCCGCACCGACGTCGTTGCAGTGCACGTGGACGTTCCACAGCCCTGCCCCGCCCGGGGTGCCGTCGCCGACGACCGCGACCGAGTCGCCGACGGCGACCAGCTCCGCGCGCAACGTCGTGACCCGGGCGTCGTCGGTGCCGTCGAGCAGGAACATCACCTCGTAGGAGAACCGGTCCGAGCCGCTCTCCCGGTCGGTGGTCAGGGCCTCGGTGCCGCGGGCGGTCCGGGTGCGCGGCGGCGGAGGTGGCGACGGCGCCTCGTCCGCGGGCCGGCCCAACGTTGTCGCGAGCGCGTCGAGGACGACGAGCAGCCCGTACCCACCCGCGTCGACGACCCCCGCGCGGGCCAGCTCCGGCAGCTGCGCCGTGGTGGCCCGCAACGCCTCCGCCGCGGCCACCGCCGACGCCGACGCGACGTCGGTGAGCGACTCCGCCGTGCTGTCGACGGCCGCCTGCGCCGCCGCGGCCAGCACGCTGAGCACCGTGCCCTCCCGCGGCCGCGCCACGGCCGCGCGGGCCAGCCGGTGCGCCCGGCTCAGCGCCGTGCGCAGGACGGCCGCGTCGAGCGCGCCCCTGGCCTCGCCGATCGCCTCGGAGAACCCGCGCAGCACCTGCGACAGGATCACGCCCGAGTTGCCGCGGGCCCCGACCAGCGCCCCACGGGCCAGCGCAGCCGCCGCCTCAGCGCACCCGGGGCTGCCCGGGGCCAGCGGGCCCCCGTCCTCGCGGTAGCGGCGGCGCAGCTCGTCGCCCGCGGCGCGCATCGTCAGCAGCATGTTGGTTCCGGTGTCGCCGTCGGCGACGGGGAAGACGTTGATGTCGTCGATCTCCGCGCAGCGCCGTTCGAGGCCGGCCGCCGACTCCGCGGTCCACCGGCTGAGCAGGGCCGCGTCGATCATCGGGGGCACGTCCGCGAGGGTAGCGACCGGGCGGTGTGCGGTGCGTCGGGCGGGCTGGGTACTCTGATGGAACCTGCGGGGTACTGCTGCGTTCGTGCAGCAGGCTCCCGCGACCAGAACATCTCGTCTACTGCAGGAGTGATCGACGTGGCTGCCGTCTGCGACGTCTGTGGCAAGGGTCCGGGCTTCGGCATGTCCGTCTCGCACTCGCACCGCCGCACCCACCGCCGCTGGAACCCGAACATCCAGACCGTGCGCACCCGTGACGACGGCGGCAACCGCCGCCGCCAGAACGTGTGCACGTCGTGCCTGAAGGCCGGCAAGGTCGCGCGCGGCTGACGCCTCGACGCAATCTCGACAGGGCGGTCCCACTCCGGTGGGGCCGCCCTGTCGCATGCCGGGCCGACGACCCTCCACCGAGCTCGACATCAGGCTGGTCGCGACCATGATCGAACCAGTCGGATGTCGAGCTCGGCGAGGGTTGTGCTCGCCGCACGTGCCGAGGGGCCGGCGGTCAGGGCAGCTTCCAGTCGACGGGCTCGCCGCCGATCTCCTCCAGCAGGTCGTTGGCGCGGCTGAAGGGACGGGAGCCGAAGAAGCCGCGGTCGGCCGACATCGGGCTCGGGTGCGCCGACTCGATGCAGGGCACGTCCTCGAGCAGTGGTACGAGATCACGGGCGTCGCGGCCCCACAGGATCGCGACCATCGGCTCCGCGTCGCGGGCCACGAGCGCGCGGATCGCCTGCTCCGTGACCGCCTCCCAGCCCTTGCCGCGGTGCGAGCCGGGGGTGCCGGGCTCGACCGTCAGGACCCTGTTGAGCAGCAGTACGCCCTGCTCGGCCCACGGCGTCAGGTCGCCGGTGGCCGGGGTGGGGTGACCGAGGTCGTCGCTGTACTCGCGGAAGATGTTGGCCAGTGAGCGCGGCACCGGGCGCGTCTCGGGCGCCACCGAGAACGAGAGCCCGACGGCGTGCCCCGGCGTCGGGTAGGGGTCCTGCCCGACGATGAGGACACGCACGTCGTCGAACGGGTTGGTGAAGGCGCGCAGGATGTTCGCGCCCGAGGGCAGGTAGCGGCGGCCCGCGGCCATCTCGGCGCGCAGGAACTCACCCATGTCGGAGACGACGGGCGCGACGGGTTCGAGGGCGTGCGCCCAGCCTGCCTCGACGACCTCGTGCAGCGGCTTGGCGGCCATCAGGACTCCAGGAGACGCAGGCCGGCGCGGAACCGCTTGCCGCGTTCGACGTAGGAGTGCACGGCGTACTCCCAGCGGTCGGCGGGGACCTCGTAGCCCTCGCGGACGCGGGCGGGGATGCCCAGGGCCATCGTCCACGGCGGGATCACGGCGTTCGGTGACACCACGGCGCCGGCGGCGACGACCGCGCCCTCGCCGACGACGGAACCGTTGAGGACGACCGAGCCCGACGAGATCAGGGCCCGGTTGCCGATGTCGGCGGCCTCGATGTGCACGTTGTGGCCGACGGTGACCTCGTCGCCGATGAGCGTCGGCTGCCGGGCCGTGGTGTGGATGATCGTGCCGTCCTGGATGCTGGTGCGGGCCCCGACGACGATGTGGCCGTCGTCGCCGCGCAGCACGGCCGTGGGCCAGACCGTCGCCTCGGCGCCCAGGCGCACGTCACCGATGACGACGGCGTCGGGGTGCACGTAGGCGTCGGGGTGGATGTCGGGTTCCAGGTCGCCGAGCGCGTAGATGGGCACCCCGGGAGCTTAGGACGGGCCCTCGCCATCCGGGCGCGGGGCCGGGCCGGGCACGTCGTCAGCAGGGACGTCGGCAACAGCAACGTCGGCAACAGCAACGTCGGCAACAGCAACGTCGGCAACGGGCGTACCGGCGGCACGCAGGTCGTCGCGGGCCATCGGGTCGGCCAGCTCGTCGACGACGAGCTCGTCGCTGCGCAGCGTTCCCGCTCGGTAGGCGGAGCGGCCGACGATCTGGGAGATCACTGGCGCGGTGAAGATCTGGAAGAGGACGACGAGCAGCAGGGTCGCGGCGCTCTCGAACTCCAGCCGGATCGCGGTGCCGACGAGGATCAGCAGCAGCCCGAGGGTCTGCGGTTTGGTGGCGGCCTGCAGGCGGGAGGGGACGTCGGGGAACCGGACGAGCCCGAGCGCGCCGAGCAGGCAGGACAGCGCCCCGGTCAGCAGGAGCACCGCCGTGACGACGTCGACGACCGTCACCGGTGCCGCTCCCCCCGCTCGACGAGCCGCGCCGCGGTCGCCGAGCCGACGAACCCGATGAGCGCGACCGCGGCGAGCAGCGGGATGTTGGAGCCGTCCCGGTTGATCGCGACGTACACCGCGCCCCCGCAGACGATCAGCACGGCGAGCACGTCGAGGGCGGTGATCCGGTCGAGGGTGGTGGGGCCGCGCAGCAGCCGCAGCATCGTCAGCAGGCCCGCGGCGGCGAGGATCGCGAGGGTCACGGTGAACACGACGGTCATGGGGTCTTCTCCGTCCCGGCCGCGGCGATGCCGCGGTCGCAGTCGGCCAGCTCGCCGGCGGTGCCGACGGCGGCGATCACCTTGCGCTGCATGAGGAGCATCGCCCGGCGGACGCGCTCGACGTCGCCCTCGCCACGCATGCCCAGCGCGTAGACCCAGAACGTGCCGCGGCCCCGGTCGATCTGGAGCACGTAGCTGCCCGGGGACAGGGTGACGGCACCGGCGATGAGGGCGACGGCGCGGGCGGACCCGCTCAGCAGGGGGACTGCGACGATGCCGGCGCGGGCACGGGGCCCGTGCCACACCGCCTCCCAGGCGACGCCGGCCGCGGAGCGGAACATGTCGACGGCCATGTACCCGGCGAGCGCGAGCAGTCGCAACGGCCGGAGGGGGACGTGGTCGCGCATGGGCGGCAACGGGAACAGCCACGTCACGATGCCCGCGACGATCACTCCGCCGACGATGGTCGCCGGGCTGAGCGTCCCCCAGAGCAGCACCCAGACGACGGTGAGCCAGAACAGCTGCGTCAGCCGGCGTCTCACGGCGCACCCCCGTTCCCGAGCACCGCGGTGCGGTAGGGGGTGCGGTCGACGAGGTCGTCACCGGCCCGGGAGGTGATGCCGGAGAGCGGTCCGGCGGCCACGGCGATCGCGAGGCTGACGACGACGAGCGCGGCGGACGCCGCATACATGGGCATGGAGGTCCGTGCGGTGCCGACGACGAGGTCGTCGTGCGGGTCGGGGTCGGGCAGCGGTTCCTTCGGCTCGCCCCAGAACACCCGCACCCACACGCGGACGACGGCGTAGAGGGTCAGCAGGCTGGCCAGGACCACGACGCCGGCGACGACCGCGGTGCCGGGCCCGTTGTCGGCCCCGGCCTGGAGCAGCGCCAGCTTGGCGACGAACCCCGACGTGGGCGGCACCCCGGCCAGGGTCAGGGCGGGGATCGCGAAGAGCACCGCGAGCAGCGGGGCCCGTTTGGCGAGGCCGCCCATGGCGTCGATCGACACGGTCCCGGTGCGGCGGGTGATGAGGCCGGAGACGAGGAACAGCGTGGCCTGCACGGTGATGTGGTGGACGACGTAGAGCGCGGTGCCGGCGACGCCCTGCGCGTCGGAGACGGCGAGCCCGAAGATCATGAACCCGATGTGGCTGACCAGCAGGAACGACAGGAGCCGGTTGAGGTCGTTCTGCGCGAGTGCGCCCAGCACGCCGACGATCATGGTGACGGCGGCGAGCACGAGCAGCAGCGTCGAGGGATGGCCCTCGGGGAAGATCAGGGTGCGGGTGCGCAGCAACGCGTAGATGCCGACCTTGGTGAGCAGGCCCGCGAACAGGGCGGTGACGGGCGCGGGCGCGTTGGGGTAGCTGTCGGGCAGCCAGAAGTGCAGCGGCACGATGGCCGCCTTGATCCCGAACGTGACGACGACCAGCATCGCGAGGACCGTCTGCAGCCCGGTGGGCAGCTCGGCGACGCGGGTGGCCAGGTCGGCGAGGTTGACGGTGCCGGTGGCGGCGTAGACGAGCGCGACCGTCGTCAGGAACAGCAGTGACGACGCCAGGCTGATGATCACGTACGTCATGCCGGAGCGGATGCGGGTGGCGTCGGTGCGCCGGGTGATGAGCACGTAGGACGCGGCAAGCATGATCTCGAACGCGACGAACAGGCTGAACAGGTCGCCGGTGAGGTAGGCCAGCGACACCCCGGCGGAGAGCACCAGGAAGATCGGGTGGAACGTCGTGGAGGCGGTCCGCCTGCCGTAGTCGACGATCCGCTGGTCGATGGCGTAGACGAGGACCGCGAGGGTGACGACGGTCGAGATCAGCAGCAGCAGGGCCGAGAGCCGGTCGGCGATCAGCACGATGCCGACGGGCGCGGGCCAGCCGCCGATCTCGGCGACGACGGGTCCGCCGCGGTCGGCCATGACCAGCAGCACCACGGCGACGGCGGCGACGGCACTCAGTACGGTGATGCCGATGGCGCGCTGGGCCCACGCGGAGCGGCCGGCGACGACGGTCGCGGCGGCCCCGAGCAGCGGCAGCAGCACGGGCAGGGCGGGCAGCATGGAGGCGGTCACGTGCGGTCCCCCGCCGGGGCCTGGGCCACCGGGTCGTCCGATGCCGCTGCCGAGCCGGGGTCGACCCCGGCCTCGTCGCCGCGGTCGACGAGCTCCTCGCCCATCGACGCCTTGACGGTGCGGCGGCGTGCGATGCGGCGGTCCTCGAGGTCGTCCTGCACCTCGTCGTGCCCGACGAGCACCCAGGAGCGGTAGCCCAGCGCGAGCAGGTACGTCGTCATGGCGAAGGTGATGACGACGGCGGTGAGGGCCAGCGCCTGCGGCAGCGGGTCGGCCATGCCGGCGGTGTCGGTGCTGCCGTCGAGGATCGGGGGCCGCCCCGGCGGGCCACCGGCGAGCTGGAGCAGCAGGTTCGCGCCGTGCCCGAGGACGACGACGCCGAGCAGCACGCGCATCAGCGACCGCTGCAGCAGCAGGTAGAACCCGACGGAGTACAGGACGGCGACGACCGCGGCCATCGCGAGGCTCAGGGTGGTCACGCGGCCCCCGTCTGGTCGGAGGTGGCCTCGCGGGCGTCGCGCTCGATGCCGCTGCCGAGTGAGCGCAGCAGGTCGAGGACGACCCCGATGATCAGCAGGTAGACGCCGATGTCGAGGGCGAGGCTGGAGACGATCTCGATGTCGCCGAGCAGCGGGAGGTGGAAGCCGACCTTCACCGAGGCGAGCACGGGCGCGCCGAACGCGGCGGGGACGAGCGCGGTGACGACGGCGACGGCCAGCCCGATGCCGACGAGGACGGGCGGGCGGACCTTGATCCTGGCTCCGATCTGGGCGCCGTCGCTGCCGCCGCCCGCGATGTGGCGCAGCACGAAAGCGAGCCCGGCGACGAGCCCGCCGGAGAACCCGCCGCCGGGCCCGTAGTGGCCGACGAGCAGCAGGTACAGCGAGAAGACGAGGACGGTCGGGAACAGGATGCGGGCGGCGAGCTCGAGCAGGAGCGTCCGCTCGGTGCCCGCGGGGCACTCGCCGGAGAGCATCCAGTCCTCGGCGGGCGCGTCCCAGCGGTCCCAGGGAACGCGGGTGTCGGGGGTGGCGGTCATCCGAGGACCTCCTCTTCGTGCGCGGGGGTGCCGGCGCCGCTGCGGGTGACCTTGCCCTTGCGGCGGCGGTCGTGGCGGGTGGCCAGCACGAGGCTCGCGGTGCCCGCGGCGGCGACGAGCAGCACGGTGATCTCGCCGACGGTGTCGAGGGCGCGGAAGTCGACGAGGATCGCGCTGATGACGTTGGTGGCCCCGGCCTCGGGGGCGAGCCGGACGAACTCGTCGCTGGTGGTGGCGGGTGCGGTACGCGCGCCGGAGAGGACGAGGCCGAACAGGGCGACGGTGACCCCGGCGACGCCCGCGAGCACGCCCTTGCGGATCTGGACGCTGCGCCGGGGGCGGCGGCGCTCGGTGAAGTGGGTGGGCAGCCGGCGCAGGACGAACACGAACGCGACGACGGCGAGCGTCTCCACCAGGAACTGGGCCAGCGCGAGGTCGGGGGCGCCGTCGACGATGAACAGCCCGCCGATGCCGTAGCCGACGGCGCCGACCAGCAGCACCGCGGTGAACCGGCGGTGCGCGCGGACGAGCGCCAGCGCCGCGACGACGACCACCAGGCCGAGCGGGATCTGCATCCACTGGTGGACGACGGGCGCGTCGGCGGGCCAGGCCCAGCCGGTGACGAGCGCGACGCCGGGCAGCGCCAGCACCATGAGGAGCACCGCGGCAAGGTAGAACGGCAGCGAACCGGCCTGCAGCCGGCCGGTGACGAGCACGGCGACGCGTTCGATGCCGGAGACGACGAGCTCGTAGCCGCGCTGCGCGGAGACCGGGTGGTGCAGGGCGTGGGTGAGCGCGTCGACGCGGGCGCGACCGGCGTGCAGCGCGAGGCCGCCGAGGAGCGCGACGCCCGACAGGGCGAGGGCGAGGTTCCAGCCGTGCCAGAGCGCGAGATGGTAGCCGGCCTCGGCGGCGTCGCGGGAGGGCAGGGTGTCGCCGTAGCCCTCGACGAGCGGCGCGACGACGGGCGCGATCAGCCCCAGCACCAGCCCGGCGCCCGCGGTGATCCACAGCGGCACCGTCAGGCCGGGCGAGGCCTTCTTGGGAACGGTGACGTCGATCCCCGGTTTGGTGGCGAACGCCCCCCACAGGAACCGGGCGCTGTAGGCGACGGTGAGGATCGACCCGGCGACGAGCCCGGCCAGCACGATCCAGCCCCGGGCGTCGCCCTCGTGCAGGAACGCCTCGAAGGCGGCCTCCTTGGCGACGAACCCCAGCAGCGGCGGGATCCCGGCCATCGACGCGGCGGCGAGCACGGACGCGGCGGCGAGCCCCGGCATCGCGCGGCCCAGCCCGGACAGGGCGCCCGTCTCGCGGGTGCCGGTGACCTTGTCGACGGTGCCGACGACGAGGAACAGCGTCGCCTTGAACAGGCCGTGCGCCAGCAGGAGCGCGGCCCCGGCGACGGCCGCCAGCCGCCCGCCGACGGCGAAGAGCACCATCAGGAAACCGAGCTGGCTGACGGTGCCGAAGGCGAGCAGCCGTTTGAGGTCGGTGGCGCCGAGGGCACGCCAGCCGCCGATGAGCATCGTCGTCAACCCGAGGACGACCAGCGGCAGCCACCACTCGGCGCTGCCCGCGAACGCCGGCGAGAGCCGGGCGACGAGGAACACCCCGGCCTTGACCATCGACGCCGCGTGCAGGTAGCCGCTGACCGGGGTGGGCGCGGCCATCGCCGCGGGCAGCCACGGGTGGAACGGTGCCTGCGCCGACTTGGTCAACGCGCCCAACAGGATCGCCACGATCCCCGCGGTGACGACCCCGCCCGTCGGGGGTGCGGCGACGATCTCGGAGATCCGGTAGGTGCCCGCTGCCTCGCCGACGAGCACGAACCCCAGCAGCATCGACAGCCCGCCGAACACCGTGACCAGCAACGCCTGCACGGCGGCGCGGCGGTTGACGCGGTGCAGGCCGCTCTGCCCGACGAGCAGGAACGACGCGATCGATGTCAGCTCCCAGAACACGTAGAGCGTCAGCAGGTCGTCGGCGACGACGAGGCCCAGCATCGCGCCGGCGAAGAACAGCAGCAGCGCGCTCGTGCGACCCGCGTCGGGGCTGCGGCGGCCGAAGTAGAAAGCGCTGTAGCCGAGGATGACCGCGCCCAGCCCGGAGACCAGCACGATCATCACCAGGGCGAGTGCGTCGAGGCGCACGTCGAACGTCAGGTGCAGGGCCGGGGCCCAGGCCACCGACTGCGTCACCGCCCCGCCGCCGAGCACCGCGGGCGCCATCGCGAGCGCCCAGCCCAGCGTCACGGCCGGTGGGACCGCTGCCAGGCCGAACGCGGCGCGCGTGCTGCGGGCCGCCACGGCGGGCAGCACACAGGCCGGCACCAGATGTGCGAGGACGAGCGCGAGCAGCAAGGCACCTCCTTGCGGCGTCCCGGCACGCGGGCAGGACCGCCTCCCGCCGCGGGGGCGGGTGGCACCGTGCGATCACGCGGACTGCTCGGACGGCACGGTCCGCGAGGGGGCGCGGTCCGGCCGGCCGGCCCGGCTGTCGGGTCACCGTCGGGTCGGCTGTCGGATGGGCTGCCGGTCGCGGACGGGGACCTTCGCGTCCGACCGGCTCGGCCCAGCCTACCTGCCACGACACCGCGGGGGCCGCAGCGCCGCACCTGCGACGCCGCGACCCCCGCGGTGAACGTGCTCGTCAGCGACCCTGCGCGGCCGCCTTCTTGGCCGTGCGCCGCCACGCGGTGAGGATGGGCTCGGTGTAGCCGTTGGGCTCCTCGCGGCCGGTGAACACGAGCTCGAGCGCGGCCTGGAAGGACGGGCTGGCGTCGAGGTCGGCGGTCATCGGGCGGTAGCCCGGCTCGCCCTCGTTCTGCTCGTCGACGAACGCGGCGAGCCGGGCGAAGGTCTCGCGTACGGTCTGCTCGTCGACGATGCCGTGGGCGAGCCAGTTGGCGAGCAGCTGACACGAGATCCGCAGCGTGGCGCGGTCCTCCATCAGCCCGACACCGTCGAGGTCGGGCACGGTCGAGCAGCCGACGCCGAGGTCGACCCAGCGCACGACGTAGCCGAGGATCGACTGGGCGTTGGTCTCCAGCTCGTGGCGGACCGTCTCCGCCGACGGGCGGTCACCGCCCAGCAGCGGCGGGGCGAGCAGCAGCGACCGGTCGGTCAACGGCCGCGACGCCAGCTCGTCCTGGCGCGCTCCGACGTCGACCCGCAGGTAGTGCAGTGCGTGCAGGGTCGCGGCGGTCGGTGAGGGAACCCAGGCGCAGTCGGCGCCCGCGCGCGGCTGCTCGATCTTGGTCTCGAGCATCTCGCGCATCGCGGCCGGCTTGGCCCACATGCCCTTGCCGACCTGCGCGGTGCCGCCGAACCCGGCGCGCAGCGCCACGTCGACGTTGCGGTCCTCGTAGGCGCCGAACCAGGTCTGCGACTTCATGTCCCCCTTGGGAACGACCGGGCCGCCCGCGAAGCAGGTGTGGATCTCGTCGCCGGTGCGGTCGAGGAACCCGGTGTTGACGAAGATGATCCGGTCCGACGCGGCGGCCACGCAGGCCGACAGGTTGACCGAGGTGCGCTTCTCCTCGTCCATCACACCGATCTTGACCGTGCACCCGGGCAGCCCCAGCGCCTCCTCGACGGCAGCGAACATGTCGACGGTCAGCGCGACCTCCTCGGGTCCGTGCTGCTTGGGCTTGACGACGTAGACGCTGCCGGTCCGGCTGTTGCGGTGCGCGCCGAGGTCACGCAGGTCGTGCAGGGCAGCGGTGACGGCGACGAACAGGTCGAGCAGGCCCTCGCCCACGGGCTCGCCGTCGGCGGTGCGGACGGCGTCGGTGCGCATGTGGTGTCCGACGACGCGCACGAGCAGGGTCGAACGGCCGGGCAGCGTCGCGGTGGAGCCGTCGGGCGCCGTGTGCTCGCGGTCGGGCTCGGCGCGGCGGGTGACCGTCTGGCCACCCTTCTCGAAGCTCGACACGAGGTTGCCGTTCATCAGGCCCAGCCACGTGCGGTAGGCGTTGGCCTTGTCCTCGCCGTCGACGGTCGAGACCGAGTCCTCGAGGTCGACGATGGTCGTGACCGCGGACTCGCACACGACGTCGGCGACCCCGGCGTGGTGGCCGCGCCCGACCCGGCTCTCGGGGTCGATCGTCAGCTCGACGTGCAGGCCGTTGCGGCGCAGGAGCACCGCGGTCGGGGACGCCGCGTCGCCGCGGTGGCCCGCGAACTGCGCGGGGTCGGCGAGCGCCGGGGCGAGGCTGCCGTCGGTGACGGTGTAGGCCCCGACGTCGGCGTGCGAGCCGTCGGCGAGCGGGAACAGCTCGTCGAGCAGCCGGTCGGCCTCCGCGATGACCTGGGCGCCGCGGGCCTCGTCGTAACCCTTCGCGAGCTCGTGGTCCAGCGGCAGGACGTCGGTGCCGTAGAGGGCGTCGAACAGCGATCCCCACCGGGCGTTCGCGGCGTTGAGTGCGTACCGGGGCACGGTCGAGGGGACCACGAGCTGGGGACCGGCGAGCTCGGCGATCTCGGTGTCGACGCCGGTGACGGTGAGCCGGGGCTCCGCCTCGGGCACGAGGTAGCCGATGTCGGTCAGGAAGCCCGCGTACTCGTCGCGGCCGGCCTCGTCGAGCGGGCCGGGGTGCGCGGCGTGCCAGCCGTCGACCTGGCGCTGCAAGTCGTCGCGGCGGGCGAGCAGCTCCGCGGTGCGTCGCTGGAACAGGCGGTTCAGCGCGGCGAACGTCGCCCAGAACGTGTCGGGGTCGAGGTCGTCGAGACCCAGCAGCAGCTCGTCGCGGACGAACGCCTCGAGCGCGGGATCGACCTGCAGGGCCGCCTCGTGCGCGTCGGGCGCCCTGCCCGTACCTCGAACGGTCGGTGTTGCGCCCATCGGGGGATCCGCCCTTCTTCTCGATGCTGCCCATCATAGATCTAACAATGGACAGTGGATTCCGCAACGTGGAAATTGGCGCCCTCGTCCACCTGTTGACACCTCGTACCCGGGGGATGCGTTCGGGACTCATCGTGTGGTAGCTCCCGGCCGTCGGTCGGGCGCCCTCGCCGGGCCTGCGGGGCCCGGGTTCTGCACCCGCGCCCGCCCACCGGGGGCGTTACGGTTGCCGGACGACCACGCAAGGACGCGGAGGTGCCCTCATGGCGCTCGACGACGCGACGCGCGCCGCGCTGGCCCGAGCCGTCGGGCCCGACAACGTCATCGACGACCCCGTCGGACGCCGCGCCTACGAGTGCGACGGTCTCACCGGCTTCCGGGTCGTCCCCGACCTCGTCGTCCTACCCCGCGACGCCGCCGCCGTCGCCGCCGCGGTCCGCGCCTGCGCCGAGCACCGGGTGCCGTTCGTCGCCCGCGGCGCCGGGACCGGCCTGTCGGGCGGGGCGCTGCCCGTCGCCGACGGCATCGTGATCTCCCTCGCCCGGCTCAACCGGGTCCTCGACGTCGACCCGGTCGACCGCCGCGCCACCCTCGAGCCCGGCGTCACCAACCTCGACGTCACCGCCGCCGCCGCACCGCACGGCCTCTACTACGCGCCCGACCCGTCGAGCCAGCAGGTCTGCACCATCGGCGGCAACGTCGCCGAGAACTCCGGCGGCGCCCACTGCCTCAAGTACGGGTTCACCACCAACCACGTGCTGTCGATGGAGGTCGTGCTGCCCGACGGCTCCGTCGTCACCCTCGGCGGCGACACCGCGGAACAGTCCGGCCCCGACCTGCGCGGGGTGTTCCTCGGCTCCGAGGGCACGCTCGGCATCGCGACGTCGATCACCGTGCGGCTGCTGCGCGCCCCCGAGACCGTCCGCACCCTGCTCGCCGACTTCCCGTCCGTCGAGGCGGCGAGCGACGTGGTCAGCGACGTCGTCGCCGCCGGGATCGTGCCCGCGGCCGTCGAGATGATGGACACCCTCGCCATCGAGGCCGCCGAGGAGGCCGTGCACGCGGGCTACACCGTCGGCACCCCCGCGGCGCTCGTCGTCGAGCTCGACGGGCCCGCCGAGGAGTGCGAGGTCCAGTTCGAGCAGGTCAAGGAGATCTGCGACCGGCACGGCTGCACCCGGCTGCACATCGCCGGGTCGGTCGACGAGCGCGCCGCGATCTGGCGTGGCCGCAAGGCCGCCTTCGCCGCGGTCGGGCGAATCTCCCCCGACTACTTCGTCCAGGACGGCGTCGTCCCCCGCACCCGCCTCGCCGAGACCCTCGCCCGGATCGCCGCGATGGGCGACGAGGCGGGCCTGCGCGTGGCCAACGTCTTCCACGCCGGCGACGGCAACCTGCACCCCCTCGTCCTCTACAGCGCCGCCGCCGGCGAGACCGACCACGCCGAGCACCTGTCGTCGGCGATCGCGAGGCTGTGCGTCGAGATGGGTGGGGCGCTCTCGGGTGAGCACGGCATCGGCACGGACAAGGCCTGCTCGATGCCGACGATGTTCGGCGAGGTCGACCTCGCGACGATGGACCGGGTGCGCAGCGCGTTCGACCCCGACCGCATCAGCAACCCCGGCAAGGTGCTGCCCACGCCACGGCTGTGCGGCGAACGTCCCGGCAGGTACCGCCCGCACCCGTTGGAGGAGTCCGGCCTGATCGACCGCCTCTGACCACCTCGGAGCTCTGGGAGAGCACTCACATGACGCGCGCGACCCCCACCACGGTCCGCCCCGGCGACCTCGCCACGCTCCGCGACGCCGTGCTCGACTCCGCGGGCACCATCGGCGTCACGGGCGCCGGCACCGCTGCCGCCTGGGCAGGTGAGCGACGGCCCGTCGACACGATCATCGACGTCGGCGGCCTCACCGGGATCATCACCCACAACCCCGGCGACATGACCGTCTCCGTCCGCGCCGGCACCCCCCTCGCCGACCTGCAGGCCGAGCTCGCCGACCAGGGCCAGCACGTGTCGTTCGACGCCGCCCGCGCCGCACGCGGCGCCACCGTCGGCGGGCTCGTCGCCACCGCGGACGGCGGGCCGGCCGCACTCGTCCACGGCACCCTGCGCGACCTCGTCATCGGCATGACGATCGTGCTCGCCGACGGCACCGTCGCCCGCACCGGCGGGCACGTCATCAAGAACGTGTCCGGCTACGACCTGGCCAAGCTGGTCCACGGCTCCTACGGCACGCTCGGCGTGGCGGCCGAGATCGTGCTGCGGCTGCACCCCCTGCCCCAGGCCTCGACGACCCTCGCGCTCGGCTGCACCCTCGCCGACGCCGCCGCACACGCAGCCCGCGTCTTCGCCGAACCGTTCGACCCCGCCGCCGTCGAGTGGTACAGCCACGGGTCCGCGACCGGTGACGGCAGGCTCCTCGTCCGCATGGAGGGCACCGTCGGCGCCCTGCCGCGGCGCGTCGACCGGCTGCGCGCCACCCTCGGTGCCGCTTCCTCGGAGGTCGACGCCGACGAGTGGGACGCCCACGCCGCCGCCGTCCGCGGCACCGCCGGCCGGGCGGTGCTGCGCATCGGCGTCCGGCCGTCACGGCTCGCCGCGCTCGTCGGATCGGTCCCGGGTGCCGTGGGCGTCGCAGCCGGTCCGGGTACCGGCGTCGCCACCGTCTCGATGCCCGTCGAGGCTGTGGCCGACGCCCACGCCGCGGTCCACGCCGCAGGCGGCACCTCGGTCCTGCGCGACCGGCCCGACGGGTTCACCGGCGACGCGTGGGGGCCGCCACCGTCGGCCGTCGCGCTGCTGCGGTCGGTGAAGCGCACCCTCGACCCCGACGGCCGGCTCGAACCCGGCCGGCTCTCCCCGTGGCTCCCGGAGGACGCGCGATGAGCACCACCCCCGCAGGTTCGGCGCACACCAACATCCCGCGCACCGGGCCCAGCGCGTTCGACCCGCACCGCCCGCCCGAGCGCGACCTGCTCGACGACTGCGTGCACTGCGGGTTCTGCCTGCCCACCTGCCCCACCTACCAGCTGTGGGGCGAGGAGATGGACTCCCCACGCGGCCGGATCCTGCTGATGGACCTCGCCGAGAAGGGCGAGATCCCGATCGAGGGCTCCTTCGCCACCCACATCGACCGCTGCCTGGGCTGCATGGCGTGTGTGACGGCGTGCCCGTCGGGCGTCCAGTACGACCGGCTGCTGGAGTCGGTGCGCCCGCAGGTGGAGCGCAACGTCACCCGCGACACCGACGACCGGCTCTTCCGCGACGCGATCTTCGCCCTCTTCCCCTACCGGCGACGGCTGCGCGCCGCCGCTCTGCCCGGCGCGCTGTACCAGCGGCTGGCCCGGGTGCCCGCCGTGCGGAGGTTCGTCGACCGCGGCACGGAACGGTTGCGCGGCACCAGGTTGTCCCGGCTCGCCGCAATGGAGTCGCTGCTGCCGCCGGTGACCGTGCGGGAGGCGTTCGCGACGCTGCCCGCGGTCACCCCGGCCGTCGGCGAGCGCCGTGCCCGCATCGCACTGCTGTCGGGCTGCGTGCAGGACGTGTTCTTCCACCGTGTCAACGAGGCCACCGTCCGGGTGCTCGCCGCCGAGGGCGCCGACGTCATCGTTCCCCGCAACCAGAGCTGTTGCGGCGCACTGGAGCTGCACGCCGGACGGGAGCCCTCGGCGCTGACCCGGGCCAAGCGGACCATCGAGACGTTCGAGGCGCTGCTCGCCTCGGGGGTCGACCACGTCGTCACCAACGTCGCCGGCTGCGGGTCGTCGATGAAGGAGTACGGGCACCTGCTCTCCGACGACCCCGCGTGGGCGGACCGGGCCGCGACGTTCTCCGCCGCCGTGCGAGACGTCCACGAGGTGCTCGCCGACCTGCTCGCCGACGGCGGCGCCCGCGCCCCGCGCCATCCCGTCGAGGCCCGCGTCGCCTATCACGACGCCTGTCACCTCGGGCACGCCCAAGGGGTCCGCACCCAGCCCCGCGACGTGCTGCGCAGCGTCCCCGGCATCGAGGTGCTCGACATCCCGGAGGCCGCCCTGTGCTGCGGCTCCGCGGGCATCTACAACATGATCATGCCCGAGGCCGCCGACGAGCTGGGCGCCCGCAAGGCCGCCAATGTCCGGGCCGTGACACCCGATGTCGTCGTCACCGCCAACCCGGGCTGCCTGCTGCAGATGGGCAAGCACCTGGGCGGCGGGGACCTGCCCCTGCTGCACCCCGTCCAGCTCCTCGACGCCAGCATCCGCGGGGTCCCTGTCCCCCGCCGCTGACCCCGCCCGGTGATCCCGCTCCGCGCAGCTCGACCGGCACTGGGCCGGCGTCGTGCCGCCCAGGCTCGACGGCCTCACCGATTCCGAGTACCTGTGGGAACCCGCGCCGGGGTGCTGGAACGTCCGGCCGCGGGACCCGTCGTCGGAGGCGCCGCAGCCGGGTGCCGGGCCGTGGACCGTCGACGTCGCGTTCCCCGGGCCCGACCCGGCACCGTTCACGACGATCGCGTGGCGGCTGGCGCACATCGTCGTCGGGGTGTTCGGGACGTGAGCAGGCTCGGATAAGGTCCGCGGCACCTGTCGGACGGGTGCGGAGCGGAGCGTGATGGCTGTGGCGAGCGACGCCGCACGTGCCCGCGCGCCCCGGGGCAGCGCCAAGACCCGCGCGCTGGAGTACGTGAAGGACGCGATCCTGACCGGCGGTTTCCGCGGTGGCGACCTCATCAGCGAGGGCGAGGTCGCGGCGGCGCTGGACATGTCGCGCACCCCGGTCCGCGAGGCGTTCCTGCGCCTGGAGGCCGAAGGGCTGCTGCGGCTCTATCCGCAGCGGGGTGCGCTGGTCGTACCCGTGTCGCCCGAGGAGGTCCGCGCCGTCATGGAGGCGCGGCTGGTGATCGAGCAGTTCGCGGCCCGGTCGGCGTGCCACGGCGACGACGCGGCACGGGCGAGGATCGGCGACGGCCTCGACGCCCAGCTGGACCGCCAGCGTGCCGCGGCCGACGACCTGCGCGGGTTCCTCGACGCCGACCGCGCGTTCCACACCGTGCTGGTCGAGGCGGCCGGCAACGCGATCCTGGCCGACGTGTACTCGTCGTTGCGCGACCGGCAGCTGCGGATGATCGGCGAGTCCGCGGTGCGCGACCCGCGCCGGACGGCGACGATCGTCGAGGAGCACACCGTGATCGCGGCGGCCGTGCGCGCCGGCGACCTCGACGCGCTGCTCGACGCCGTCCGCGCGCACCTGTCGGGGACCGTGATGGCGCTCGGCCTGGCCGTCGGCACCCCCGGGCCGCTCACCGTCGACTGATCCGCAACGCCACTTGTCGGCGGGGAACGTCGAGGCTATCGTCGCACACGACTTGTATCTCAGTTGTGCATGAGGGGCCGGGAGGTCGCGATGAAGCACGCCGATCTGCGTGCGGAGCTGGTCAGGGCACTCGGTGCCGACGCGGTGCTCGACGACCCGGTGTCGTTGCGCTCCTACGAGTGCGACGGACTGACCGGATACCGCGTCGTCCCCGAGTTCGTCCTGCTGCCCGTCGACACCGCGCAGGTCGCGGCGGCGGTGCGGGTGTGCGCACGGCACACGGTCCCGTTCGTCGCGCGCGGTGCCGGGACGTGCCTGTCGGGCGGGTCGCTGCCGGTCGCCGAGGGGGTCGTCATCTCGCTGCAGAAGCTGCGCGCGGTCCTGGAGATCGACGTCGAGAACCGGCGTGCGGTCGTCCAACCCGGCGTGACGAACCTCGACGTCAGCAAGGCCGTCGCCGAGCACGGGCTCTACTTCGCGCCGGACCCGTCGAGCCAGCAGGTGTGCACGATCGGCGGCAACGTCGCCGAGAACTCCGGTGGGGCGCACTGCCTCAAGTACGGGTTCACCGTGCACCACATCCACGAGATCGAGGTCGTGCTGCCCGACGGCACGCTCACCACCCTCGGCGGCCCGTCTCCGCACCAACCGGGCTACGACCTGTTGGGCGCGTTCATCGGGTCGGAGGGCACGCTCGGGATCGTCACGAAGATCGTCGTGAAACTGCTGGCGAAGCCGACGGTGGTGCGCACGCTCGTCGCCGACTTCCCGTCGGTCGAGCAGGCGGGCGACACCGTCACCGGGATGATCGCGGCGGGGATCGTGCCCGCGGCCGTCGAGATGATGGACCAGCTCGCGCTGGAAGCCGTCGAGGCGTCGGTGCAGGCCGGCTACTCGCTCGACACCGCGGCGGCGCTGCTCGTCGAGCTCGACGGGCCACCTGCCGAGGTCGCGACCCAGTTCGCCGAGATCGAGCAGCTCTGCAAGGACAACGGCGCGACGAAGCTGCTCATCGCGCCGACCCCCGAGTCGCGGGCCGCGATGTGGAAGGGGCGCAAGGCCGCGTTCGCCGCGGTCGGGCGGATCAGCCCGAACTACTTCGTGCAGGACGGCGTCGTCCCCCGCACCCGGCTCGCCGAGGCGCTCGTGCGGATCTCGGAGATGGCCGACGAGGCGGGCCTGCGGGTGGCCAACGTCTTCCACGCCGGCGACGGCAACCTGCACCCGCTGGTGCTCTACAGCGAGGAGGCCGGCGAGCACGACCGCGCCGAGCACCTGTCGACGGCGATCGCGGAGCTGTGCGTCGACCTCGGCGGGTCGCTCTCGGGTGAGCACGGCATCGGCACCGACAAGGCCTGCTCCATGCCGCGCCAGTACAACGAGGCCGATCTGGCGACGATGACGTTGCTGCGCAGGGCATTCGACCCCGACGACATCTGCAACCCGGGCAAGTTGCTGCCGACGCCACGCCTGTGCGGCGACCGTCCCGGCCCCCACCGATCGCACCCGCTGGAGGCGGCGGGCCTCATCGAGCGGATCTGACGCATGCCCCCCACCACGCACTCCCCGCGCGACGTCGACGAGCTGCGCGACGTCGTCGCCGACACCATGACCTCACATCCCCGGTTGCTCGTCACGGCCGCGGGGACCGCCGCGACCACCGGCGGGCGGCCCGACCCGGCCGACGCGGTCGTCGACACCACGGCGCTGTCGGGGATCCTGGGCTACACCCCCGCCGACATGACCGTCGCCGTCCGCGCAGGCACGCCGCTCGCCGACATCCAGGCCGAGCTGGGCGAGCACGGCCAGCACATCGCGTTCGACGCCGCGCGCATCCGCCGCGGCGCGACCGTCGGCGGGCTGCTGGCCAGCGGCGACGGCGGCCCGCTGCGCCAGCTCTACGGCACGCTGCGCGACCTCGTCATCGGCGTGACCGTCGTGCTCGGCGACGGCACCGTCGCGAAGTCCGGCGGGCACGTCATCAAGAACGTCGCGGGCTACGACCTGGCCAAGCTGTTCCACTCCTCCCTCGGCACACTCGGCGTCGTCGGCGAGGTGGTGCTGCGGGTGCATCCGTTGCCGCGCAGGGCGGCCACGGTCGCACTGCCCGCCGACGCCGCGGCCGCCACCCGGCTCGGCGTCGACCTGATCGCCTCCGGCACCGAGCCCGTGGCGCTCGAGTGGACGCCCGGCACCGGCCTGCTCGTGCGGCTGGAGGGCACCCCGGACGGCGTGGGCGAGCGTGTCGACGCCGTGCTCGGGAGGAACGCCGCCGCCCGCGTCCTCTCCGGCGACGACGAGGAGGCCGCCTGGAGCGCGGTCGCCACCGTCGCCGACCCGTCCGGCAGAGACGTCACGGTGCTCCGCGCGGGCACCCTGCCCTCGGACGGTCCGGCGTTCCTCGCCGCGCTCGGTTCGGCCGCCGACGCCGCCGGCGTCACCCTCGCGGCCGGCAGCTCCGTCGGTCAGGGTGTGCACACCGTCGCCCTCACCGGCGGCCGGCACGAGCCGGTACTCGCCGCCGCACACGCCGCCGCCGGCTCCTCGGTGTCGGTGCTGCGCCACGACGGCCTCGACCCCGCCACCCCGCTGTGGGGCCCGCCGCCGCCCGCGGTCGCCGTCATGCGCGCGGTCAAGGCGCGCTTCGACCCCGCGGGCCGGTTCGGCTCCGGACGCCTGTCCCCCTGGCTCGCCCCCGCACCCGCTCGTGAAGGAGTCCCGGCGTGAGCACCTCCTACGACGCCCACCATCCGCCGCGGCGCGACGTCCTCGACGACTGCGTCCACTGCGGGTTCTGCCTGCCCACCTGCCCGACGTTCGCCGTCACCGGGCTGGAGACCGAGTCCCCGCGCGGCCGCATCTACATGATGGATCTCGCGGCGCGCGGCGAGATCGGCGTCGACGAGGCGTTCGGCGAGCACATCGACTCCTGCCTGGGCTGCCTCGCCTGCGTCACGGCCTGCCCGTCGGGGGTCCAGTACGACAAGCTGATCGAGTCGGTGCGCCCGCAGGTCGAGCGCAACGTGCCGCGCACCCGCGCCGACCGGCTGTTCCGCGGCCTGGTGTTCTCCCTGTTCCCGTACCCGAACCGGCTGCGGGTGGCCGCGCTCGGCGGGCTCGTCTACCAGCGCACGGGCCTGCGTGCGCTCGTGCACCGGCTCGGCCTGATCGACCGGCTCCCCGCACGGCTGCGCGCACTGGAGTCGCTGCTGCCGCCGGTCACGGTCCGCGCGCTGCTCGCGCGCACCCCCGAGCGCACCAGGCCCACCGGCCCGGTCCGGATGCGGGTGGGGCTGCTCGCGGGCTGCGCGCAGCGGGTGTTCTTCGGCGACGTCAACGCCGCCACCGTGCGGGTGCTCGCCGCCGAGGGCTGCGACGTGTTCGTGCCGCGCGACCGGCAGTGCTGCGGCGCCCTGTCGGTGCACGCGGGGCGCGAGGAGGAGGGCCTGGTCCGGGCACGCGCGACGATCGAGATGTTCGAGCGGTACCGGCTCGACGTCGTCGTCGCCAACGTCGCCGGGTGCGGGTCGACACTCAAGGAGTACGCCGACCTGCTCGCCGACGACCCCGACTGGGCCGAGCGCGCGAAGTCGTTCAGCGCCAAGGTCCGCGACGTCACCGAGCTGCTCGCCGAGCTCGGCCCACGCGCACCGCGGCACCCGATCGCCACCCGCGTCGCCTACCACGACGCCTGCCACCTCTCGAACGCCCAGAGGATCCGCTCGCAGCCCCGCGCGGTCCTGCGGTCCATCCCCGACCTCGACCTGCGCGACATCGCGGAGGCCGAGCTGTGCTGCGGCTCGGCGGGCATCTACAACCTGGTGGAGCCCGAGACGGCCGAGGAGCTGGGACAACGGAAGGCGAAGAACCTGGAGGCGGTGGCCCCGGACGTCGTCGTGACGGCGAACGCGGGCTGCCTGCTGCAGATCCGCCGATTCCTCGACGCGGGTATCCCGGTCCTGCACCCCGTCCAGCTCGTCGACGCCTCGATCCGCGGTGTGAACCCCCTGTGAGACCCCGTGAGTGGCGCAGCGCCACTCACAGGGTCACGTGTCCTGGGCGAAGTGGTCCCAGCCCGCGGGGCCATCGTGCGGGGCGCCGTCGACCAGGACGGTGGGGTCTCCGTCGGTGACCCCACCGATGACCGCCCAGTCCGCGGGGACCGCGCCGGGCGGGAACGTCGCGACCAGGGCATGGTCCTCGCCGCCCGTGAGCAGCCAGGTCAGCGGGTCGACGCCCAGGGCCGAGGCGACCTCCGCGAGCCGGGCCGGGACCGCGAGCGCGGCCGTCGACACGTCGATCGTCACCCCGGACGCCGTCGCGACGTGCGCCAGGTCGGCGAGCAGGCCGTCGGACACGTCGATCATCGACGTCGCACCCGCCTGCGCGGCCTGCGGTCCGGCGGCGTACGGCGGCTCCGGCACCCGGTGCGCCCCGACCACCGCGACCGGGGACCGGAACCCACGGTGCAGGACGTCCAGACCCGCCGCAGCCCAGCCGACCCGGCCGGCCAGGGCGACGACGTCACCGGGGCGGGCACCCGAGCGCGTCACCGGCTCCCGGCCCTCCAACGAGCCGAGCGCCGTCACCGACAACACGATCGCCGGCCCCGACGCCACGTCCCCGCCGACGACCCCCGCCCCCGCCGACGCCGCCTCCGCCCAGATGCCCGACGCGATGCCCTCCAGCGTCTCGACGGGGGTGTCGCGTGGGCAGGCCAGCCCGACGAGCAGGGCCGTCGGCACGGCGCCCATCGCGGCGATGTCGGCCAGGTTCGCGGCGGCGGCCTTGCGCCCCACCTGGTCCGGGGACGACCAGTCGAGCCGGAAGTGCACGCCCTCGACCAGGACATCGGTGCACGCGACGACCCGCCCGTCCGCCGCGGCGACGACCGCGGAGTCGTCCCCCGGCCCCAGCAACGTGCTCGGCGGCTGTACACGATCGGCCGTCACACGGCCTATCAGGCCGAACTCGCCGACATCGCCAAGTGTGTTCATCGCCTCGGTTCCCTCGGACGGGGAGGCCGACGATGTGGGCACGGCGGGCACCTCCGGTACGGTTCGGCTTCCGACTTTCCTACCCGACACGACTTGTCGCGCCCTGTAGGCGCGGCCTGCGCTGCCCGGCAGCGCGCACTCGAGAGGAGTACGCCGTGGTTCAGGCCTTCATCCTGGTGCAGACCGAGGTCGGCAAGGCTGCCGCCGTGGCGAGCGCCATCGCGGACATCACCGGCGTGGTGTCGGCCGAGGACGTCACCGGCCCCTATGACGTGATCGTCCGCGCCGAGGCGGGCGACGTCGACGAGCTGGGCCAGCTCGTCGTGGCCAAGGTCCAGGGCGTCAACGGCATCACGCGCACCCTGACCTGCCCGGTCGTCAAGCTGGGCTGAGCCCGTGTCGCAGCCCGGTGGTCCCGTCCGGACGCGGCCCTCCGCCGCCGTCCTGCTGGCCATCGCGCTGCCGCTCGTGCTCGCCGTGACGGTCGCGGTGCTGGCGCTGGTCAACCGGCAGGGCACCGGCCCCGCCGCACCCGACGCAGGTCCGGCCGACACCCGGCCGCTCGCCGCCGCGCCCGTCGACGCACCCGACGCCTCCGGACCCGCCTGCACAGCACTGCTGGCGGCCCTGCCCGCGACGCTCCCCGGTGGCGACGCCGGCCTGCCCACCCGGGCCCTCGCCGATCCCGCACCTGCCGGGGTCCGGGCCTGGGCCGCGCCGTCGCGCCCGGTCGTGCTGCGCTGCGGGCTGCCGCGGCCGCAGGAGCTGACGCCGACCTCCGCGCTCGTCGTCGTCAACGGGGTGAGCTGGTTGCAGCTGCCCGACGACGTCCCGAACCCGGTGCAGTCGAGCTGGGTCGCGGTCGACCGTGGCACCTACGTCGTGGTGACGACGCCCGCAACCGTCGGCAGCGGCCCGTTGCAGGCCGTCTCGGACACGATCACCGCGACCCTCCCGCCCGCGCCCATCGCCGTCCGCTGACGCGGGCCCACACCCCGTCCCACGCCGAGCTCGACACCCGACCGGTTCGATCATGAACGGGGCCAGTCCCACGTCGAACCCGGCTGAGGTCCGGGACCGGGGGTCAGCGCAGGCCGGTGCCGCGGGCCAGGGCCGTCTCGACGAGCGTCGTGAGCAGCGTGGCGTAGTCGACGTCGGTCTCCGCCCACATCCGCGGGTACATGGAGATCGGGGTGAAGCCCGGCATGGTGTTGACCTCGTTGACGATCGGCTCGCCGTCGTCGTCGACGAAGAAGTCCACGCGGGCCAGGCCCTGACAGTCGAGCGCGCGGAAGGCCTCGATCGCAGCGGCCCGGAGGCGTTCGGTGACGTCGTCGTCGAGCTTGGCGGGGACGTCGAACTCGCAGGCGTCGTCGAGGTACTTGGCATCGAAGTCGTAGAACTCGGCCGAGGTGGAGACGAGCCGGATCTCGGCGGGGAGGCTCGCGCGCAGGCTGCCGTCGGGGTACTCCAGCACCCCGCACTCGACCTCGCGGCCGACGATCGCGGCCTCGACGAGCACCTTCGGGTCGTGTTCCCGCGCGACGGCGATGGCCTCGTCGAGCCGGCCCCAGGAGGTGACGCGCGTGATGCCGACCGAGGACCCGGCCCGCGCGGGCTTGACGAACACCGGCAGGCCGAGGCGCTCCTTCTCCGCCGAGGTCAGCGACGCGGTGCCGGGCCGCAGCACGACGAGCGAGCCGACGGCCAGCCCTTCGGCGGCGAGCAGCTTCTTGGTGAACTCCTTGTCCATCCCCGCGGCGCTGGCGAGGACGCCGGAGCCGACGTAGGGCAGCCCGGCCATCTCCAGCAGACCCTGGACGGTGCCGTCCTCGCCGAACGGGCCGTGCAGCACGGGGAAGACGACGTCGACGCCGGAGAAGACCTCACCGGCCCGGTCGCGGTCGAGGCGGACGAGGCCGCCGCGGGTGGGGTCGCCGGGCAGGGCGAGGGCGGTGCCGCCTGCGTCGACCTCGGGCAGGGTGCGGCCCTCGATGCGAAGCCGGTCGGGGTCGGCGGTGCCGAGGACCCACGCGCCGTCGGGCGTGATGCCGACGGGCACGACGTCGAAGCGGTCCCGGTCGAGGTGGGCGAGCACGCTGCCCGCGGAGACGCACGAGATGGTGTGTTCGGAACTCCGGCCGCCGAACACCACTGCGACCCTCGTCCTGCCGTCACTCATGGGTGACGACCCTAGGGCTACCCGCGAACGACGTCGGTCACCGCCTCCAGGGCCGACGGGTCCTCCATGGCAGAGGTGTCGCCGGTCGGCCCGCCGTGCACGACGACGTCGCGCAGCAGCCGGCGCATCGTCTTGCCGGTGCGGGTCTTGGGCGTCGCGGGCGTGACGTAGACGCGGTCGGGCCGCGCGTAGCCGCCCATCTCGGCCGCCACGAGGGCGCGGATCCGGTCGGCGACACCGTCTTCGCAGGAGGAGCGCAGCGTCACGAACGCAATCGGCACCGTGCCCTTGGTCGCCTCCGGCACCCCGACGACCGCAGCCTCGACGACGTCGGGGTCCGAGGTCACGACGGCCTCGATCTCCATCGTCGAGATGCGGTGCCCGGCGACGTTGATGACGTCGTCGGCGCGGCCGAGCACCCAGATGTGCCCGTCGCGGTCGAGGACGGCCTCGTCGTTGGTGGGGCAGCTGCCGGGGAACGTGGCGAAGTAGGTGTCGAGGTAGCGCTGGTGGTCGTCCCAGACCGTGCGGCACAACGTCGGGAACGGGCTGGTCAGCACGAGGTTGCCCTTGACGCCGGGTGGCACCGGGTTGTTGTCGTCGTCGACGATCGCGAACGTGTGCCCCGGGGCCGCCGTCCCGGCCGAGCCGGCCTTGAGCGGCTCGGCCCCGTACACCGGGTAGGTCCACGTCGAGCCGGTCTCGGTCTGGCCGTAGGCGTTGATCACCGGGACGTCGAAGGTGTCGGTGGCCCACGCGAAGGTGTCGCCGTCGAGCGGCTCGCCCTGCGCGGTGATCAGCTTCAGGCCCGGCAGCGGGTGCGCGGCGGCGAGGTCGTCGCCGAACTTGCGCAGCATCCGGATCAGCGTCGGCGCCGCCAGGATCTTGGTGACGGCGTGGCGTTCGCAGATCTCGTAGAACCGCGTGGTCGTCGGGAAGTCCAGGGCCCCTTCGAAGCATGCGACGGTCATCCCGCACGCCAGCCCGCCGACGACGGCCTGGATCGGGAACGTCAGCCGGCCGACGTCGGCGGCGACCCAGTAGACGTCGTCGTCCTCGTACCCGACCTGCCAGTGCGCGTTCGCCCACGAGCCGAGCAGGAACCCGCCGACGCTGTGCACGACGCCCTTGGGCCGCGACTCGGTGCCGGAGGTGAAGATCAGGAACGACGGGGCGTTGGGGTCCAGCGGGACCGCCGGGGGCCGTCCGCGCCCGCGGCGAGGACGTCGGCGTAGGAGCGCTCCCCCTCGACCAGCGGTACGGCGTCGCCGGTCCGGTCGACGACGACGGTCGCGCGCACGCCCGGGGTCCGCGAGCGGGCGGCCCGCAGCGTCTCCAGCAGCGGGATGCGCTTGCCGCGCCGGTAGGACGAGTCGGCGACGACGACCACCGCGGCCCGGGCCGCCTGCAGCCGCGACGCGACGGCCTCCTCGCCGAACCCGGAGAACAGCACCGTGTAGACGGCGCCGATCCGGTTGCAGGCGTGGATGGTCGTGAAGGCCTCGCCGAGGTTGGGCATGTAGATCGCGACGACGTCACCCTCGCCGACGCCCACGTCGAGCAGCCCGGCGGCGAGCCGGGAGACCTCGTCGGCGAGCTCGGCGAAGGTCAGGGTCCGGGTGTCGCCCGGCTCCCCCTCCCACACGACCGCGGCCCGGCCGGCGGTCGCGGGGTGCTCGGCCCAGCGGTCGACACAGTCGTCGGCGACGTTGAGCAGGCCGCCGTCGAACCAGCGGGCGTCGGTGACCCCGCCGGTGCGGACGGTGTCCCAGTCCCGCGTCCAGCGCTGTCGGCGCGCAACCCATTCCCAGTAGCCGTCGGCGTCCAGCGCGCGGGCGGCGGCAAGCCCCTCGACCCGGGCCGGGACCGACCATCGCGGTGGCAGCGGCAGCAGCGGGGTACCGCGACGGCCAGCGCGTCACCGTCGGAGCCGCCGAACTCAGGCGGGGTGACCAGGCCGAGCATCCCCGCGTCGCCCAACGGTTTCCACAGGTCGGCGGGGAAGGCGCCCGCGGCCTCGGCGGCGTCGACGTGCGGCCGTACGACCTTGTCGACGAATCCGCGGCACACGTCGCGGAACTCACGGTGCTCGTCGTCGAGCTCCCAGGTCACGGTCACCCCTTCCGGAGACGACCTTCGGACCCTACGACGGCACGCCCGGTCCCGCCGGGCTCAGCCGGTGTAGCGCTGTTCGAGTGCCTGCACCTCCGGCAGGCCGATGAGGTCGGTGAACTCGTCGAACGAGGGCAGACCGGACAGTGCGGCGGCGGGGGTGCCGTCGGCGCGGATGGTGGCCAGCAACGATCCGACGGCCGCCGTCGTCGCGAGCAGGGTGCCGATCGGGTAGAGCACGAGCGCGAAGCCCAGCTCCCGCATGCGGGCCAGCGACATCGGTGGGGTCCGCCCGCCCTCCGCCCAGTTGAACAGCAGCGGCGCGGTGGCGGCGAGGGCACCGGCGACCTTCTCGATGTCGGCCTCCGACGTCGGCGCCTCGACGAACAGCACATCGGCGCCGGCCTCGCGGAAGGCGTGGGCGCGGTCGATAGCCGCGTCGACCCCGTCGACGGCGGCGGCGTCGGTGCGCGCGATGACGACGGTGGCGGGATCACGGCGGGCGTCGACGGCCGCGTGGATCTTGCCGATCATCTCCGGCAGCGCGACGACCTGCTTGCCGCTCATGTGCCCGCACTTCTTCGGCGTCACCTGGTCCTCGAGCTGGATGCCCGCGATCCCGGCCTGCTCGTAGACGCGCACGGTCCGTCCGACGTTGATCGCGTTGCCGTAGCCGGTGTCGGCGTCGGCGATCACGGGGACGTCGACGGCGGCGGCGATGCGCCGGGCGTTGTCGGCCATCTCGGTGCCGGTGAGCAGCCCGACGTCGGGCCGCCCGATCAGCGACGCCGACGTGCCGAACCCCGTCATGTAGACGACGTCGAACCCGGCCTGCCCGACCAGCCGCGCGGTCAGCGCGTCGTAGGCGCCCGGCGCGAGCACCGGCCCGTCCTGCGGGGCGGCGGCGATCAGCGCCCGCAACCTCGCTCCCGGCGTGGCATCCGCGCCTGCCATGTGTCCCCCGTCCGTCGGTCCACCGAACGTACGTCGCGCTCCGGCTGCGCGCGATCTACCGTGCGGAGGATGACGGTCGGACCGCACGGCGGCCCCTTCACCGGGCGCCTCGGCTGGGGGTCGCACCCGGCGCTGCTCGTCGTCGACATGGTGCGCGCCTACACCGAGCCCGACGGGCCGTTCGCACTGCCCGAGCCGGGCCCGGCCCTCGCCGCGTGCGCCACGCTGGTCGACGCCGCCCGCGCCGCGGGCCGTCCCGTCGTGTGGACGGTGGTGCGCTACTCCCGCGACCTCGCCGATGCGGGGCTGTTCGTCCGCAAGGTGCCTGCGCTCGCGGTGTTCGCCGAGGGCGCCGCGGGCGGCTGGGGCGAGATCGCGCCGCCGCTGGCGCCCGATCCGGGCGAGACACTCGTCGTGAAGCAGTACGCGTCGGCGTTCCTGGGCACCTCGCTCGCGCCGCGGCTGGTGACGGCGGGGATCGACACGCTCGTCGTGTGCGGGGTGTCGACGTCGGGCTGTGTGCGGGCCTCGGCGACCGACGCGCTCTCGGCCGGGTTCCGGCCGATGGTCGTGCGCGACGCGTGCGCGGACCGGTCGGCCGCACTGCACGAGTCCAACCTCGCCGACCTCGACGCCAAGTACGCCGACGTCGTCTCGCTGGAAGACGCGCTGGCGCGCCTGTGAGCGGCGATGGTCGCTATAACGACTATCGCCGCTCACGAGGGTCGGGGCAGGCTGGGACGGTGAGCGCCACCTCCACCACACCCCTGTCGTCGACCCCCCGCAGCTCGTTGGGCCGCCTCGCCGAGCGCGCCCGCACCGACCGCGACGATCTCTACGCCGTCCTCGACGCCGGGATCGTCTGCCACCTCGGGATCGTGCTCGACGGCGCGCCCATCGTGCTCCCGACCGGCTACGGCCGTAACGGCGACACCCTCTACCTGCACGGATCCACCGGGGCGTCGACGCTGCGCGCGGCGGCGCAGGGCATGCCGGTGTGCGTCACCGTCACCCACCTCGACGGCGTCGTCTACGCGCGGTCGGTGTTCCACTTCTCGATGAACTACCGGTCCGCGGTGGTGCACGGCACCGCCCGCCTGCTCACCGACGAGCAGGAACGGATGGACGGGCTGCAGGCGCTCGTCGAGCAGCTGGCGCCCGGCTCGTGGGACCACGCCCGGCTTCCGTCGCGCAAGGAGATGGCCGCCACCAGCGTGCTGGCGCTCGACCTCGCCGAGGCCAGCGTCAAGGTGCGCACCGGCCCGCCCGGCGACGACGACGAGGACGTCGCGAACCCCGCCTACTGGGCGGGGGTCCTGCCGGTGCGCACGGTCTTCGGCGAGGCCGAGCCGGCGCCCGACCTGATCCCCGGCACCCCGACGACACCGGAGCACGTGACAACGCGTCGATCGTCACAGGCCCGCCCCTGACACGACCGCCGAGTTCGACCTGAGCCTGGTCCCGACCACGGATCCAGCAGCCTCACGTCGGACTCGGCGCAGTGACGCGACCGGGATCGGCGCTGGTCACGACGGGTGACGGGACGCCCGGGGCGCTCCCGTAACCTCGGCCCGCGTGAGCAGCGCGAACTCCCCCTACCCGCCCGCGGAGCGTCTCGACCTCGTCGACCGGCTGCACGGCCACGACGTCGCCGATCCCTACCGCTGGCTGGAGGACCCGGCCGACGCGCGCACCGTCGCGTGGTCGGCGGCGCAGGACGAGCTCACCGCCGCGCAGCTGACCGGCCTGCCCGGCCGCGACCGGCTCGCCACGCGCCTGCGCGGCCTGCTCGACGCCGGTTCGGTGTCGGCTCCGCTGTGGCGGGCCGGGCGTGCGTTCCTGGTGCGGCGCACGCCGGGGCAGGAGCACGCCGTCGTCCTGGTCCGCGAACCGGGACCCGACGGCGGACGCGTCGAGCGGGTCCTGCTCGACCCGATGGTCCTCGACCCCGACGGCCTCACCACCCTCGACTCGTGGGTGCCCGACCTGGAGGGCCGCCGGCTCGCCTACCAGGTCTCGCGCGGCGGCGACGAGAACTCGGTGCTGCACGTCATGGACGTCGCGACCGGGGAGATCGTCGAGGAGCCCATCGACCGCTGCCGCTACTCCGATGTCTCCTGGCTGCCCGGCGGCGAGGAGATCGTGTTCGTGCGCAAGGTCGCCGACGGCGAGGTGCCCGCCGGCGAGGAGAACCTGCACCGGCGCATCTGGCGCCACCGCATCGGCGCCGACACCGCGACCGACGTCCTCCTCGACGGCCCCGGCCTCTACGACGGGCACAACTACTACGGTGTGCGCGTCTCCCGCGACGGGCGTTGGCTCGTCGTGTCAGCGAACGTCGGGACCGCACGCAGGGACAGCGTGTGGATCGCCTCCCTGCACAGCGACGGCACGACGGGCGAGCTGGTCCCGGTCCTCACCCAGGACGACGACGTGCAGGCCGCGGCGTGGGTCGAGCGCGACGGGCTGCTCTACGTGCTCACCACCGACGGCGCGCCGCGCTGGAGGCTGTGCGTCACCGAGCCGGAGCGCCCGCAGCGGGAGCACTGGCGTGAGCTGGTGGCCGAGGACCCCGGATCGGTCCTGGAAGGGGTCCGCCGTCTCGAACCCTCCGACGGAAGCGCCGACGAGCCGCTCCTCGTCCTCGTCCGCGCCCGGCACGCCGTGGCCGAGCTCGTGCTGCACGCCCTCGACGGCACCCCGCGCGGCACCGTCCCGCTGCCCGGCATGGGCTCGGTGTCGGGGCTGACCGTCGCCGACCGCGACACCCCCGCCGAGCACGGCCGGCTCTGGATCGGCTGGACCGACCTCGTCACCCCCTACCAGGTGCAGCGCTACGACCGGGCCACCGGCGAGACCGTGCTGTCGGAGGCCGCGCCCGGCGAGGTCGACGTCCCCGCCGTGCACGCCGAGCAGGTCGAGTTCACCTCCGCCGACGGCACGACCGTCCGCATGTTCGTCATCCGGCCGGCCACGGCCCCCACCGGGCCCGTCCCCGCGCTGGTCACCGGCTACGGCGGCTTCGGCATCACCCGCGAGCCCGCCTACACGCCGTCGGCGCTGACGTGGGTCGAGGCGGGCGGGGTCTACGCGCTCGTGTCGCTGCGCGGCGGCGGCGAGGAGGGCGAGGCCTGGCACCTCGCCGGCAACCGCGGCAACAAGCAGAACGTGTTCGACGACCTGCACTCCGCCTGCGAACGCCTCGTTGCCGACGGGATCACCACCCCCGCGCAGCTGGCCGTCACGGGCGGCTCCAACGGCGGCCTGCTCGTCGGCGCCGCGCTCACCCAGCGCCCCGACCTGTACCGGGCCGTCGTCTGCTCGGCGCCGCTGCTCGACATGATCCGCTACGAGGAGTTCTCGCTGGGCCGCACCTGGAACGACGAGTACGGCACCGCCGCCGACGCGACCGAGTTCGGCTGGCTGCGCTCCTACTCGCCCTACCACCACGTCCACGACGGCACGGCCTACCCGGCCGTCCTGTTCACCGTGTTCGAGTCCGACACCCGCGTCGACCCGCTGCACGCCCGCAAGATGTGCGCCGCGCTGCAGCACGCCACCGCCGGCGACCCCGGGACCCGGCCGGTGCTGATCCGCCGCGAGACCGACGTCGGCCACGCCGGCCGGTCCGTCTCCCGGACCGTCGCGCTGTCGGTCGACCAGCTCGCGTTCCTCGCCGCCCACACCGGACTGGAGCTGACGTGACCCTCTACTCCCAGGGCCTGCTCCCCGACCAGCCGATCTGCGCCGCCGAGCCCGGCACCTGGTGCGCCCGCTTCTACCAGTGGACGCACAGCGACTTCCTCGCCGAGTCCGCCAACACGATCGTCTCCAAGACGTTCGCGATCATGCTGATCGTCGTCCTCGCGCTCGTGACCCGCTGGCTGCTGCACCGCGCGATCCGCCGGCTCGTCGAGGGCACCGCCGACAGCAAGGTCTCCCGGGCGATCCTGCGCCGCACGCCCGCCCGGATGCGCAACGGCTCCGTCGAGGCCGTCACCGCCCGCCGCACGCAGCGGGCCAAGACCGTCGCCTCGGTGCTGCGGTCGATCAGCTCCGCGGTCATCCTGCTGATCGCCGTCGTCATGGTCCTCGCCGAGTTCGGCGTCGCCCTCGGCCCGATCCTCGCCTCCGCGGGCATCGTCGGCGTCGCCGTCGGGTTCGGCGCGCAGAACCTCGTGCGCGACTTCCTGTCCGGAATGTTCATGCTGCTCGAGGACCAGTACGGGGTCGGCGACGTCGTCGACGTCGGGGACGCGATCGGCACCGTCGAGACCGTCGGGCTGCGCATCACGACGATCCGCGACATCAAGGGCACCCTCTGGTACGTGCGCAACGGCGAGATCGTCCGCGTCGGCAACATGACGCAGGGCTACGCCGTCGCCGTGGTCGACCTGCCGCTCGCGCACACCGTCGACACCACCGAGGTCACCGAGCTCGTCCTGCGCGTCGCCACCGAGCGCCTCGGCGCCGACGACATCTCCGGCGACGTGCTCGAACCCGTGCAGGTGCTGGGCGTCGACAAGGTGACCGCCGAGGGCGTCACGCTCCGGCTCACCGCCAAGGTCAGCCCCGGCCGGCAGTTCGTCGTGCAGCGTGCGCTCAACGCCGCGATCACCGACGCGCTCGACGAGGAGCACATCCCGCGGCCCGTCGTGTTCCCGCCGCCGGTCGGGAGTGCGGGCACACCCGCGCTGCCACCCACCGGCGGGAAGAACTGACCGTGCGTGACAAGGGATAGTGGTGACGTGAGTACTCCGCAGAACTTCTACGCCGAGGTCGGCGGCGACACGATCCGCGGGATCGTCGCGCGCTTCTACGAGCAGGTCGCCGAGGACGAGATGCTGCGCGAGATGTACCCGGAGGAGGACCTCGGCCCCGCCGAGGTGCGCTTCCGGATGTTCCTCGAGCAGTACTGGGGTGGCCCCCGCACCTACTCCGACCAGCGCGGTCACCCGCGGTTGCGGATGCGGCACGCACCGTTCCGGATCGGCCCCGTCCAGCGCGACGCCTGGCTGCGGTGCATGCGCGTCGCCGTCGACGAGTCGGGCATGGACGACGCCCACCGCGAGCAGTTCTGGGCCTACATCACATACGCGGCTGCGAGCATGGTCAACGCCGATTTCTGAGGCCTCCGCAGCCTTCATCACCCGTCCGTGACGGGTTTCGTCACGCTCCGCGTCGGTTGCGGATGGCAGGATGTCCGGGTGCAGTGGTGGCGTGACGCGGTGGTCTACCAGGTATACGTCCGCAGCTTCGCCGACTCCGACGGCGACGGTGTGGGCGACCTCGACGGAGTGCGCAGCCGGCTCGGCTACCTGGAGTTGCTGGGTGTCGACGCGTTGTGGCTGACGCCGTTCTACCGCTCCCCCATGGCCGACCACGGCTACGACGTCGCCGACCCCCGCGACGTCGACCCCGTCTTCGGTGACCTCGCCGCCTTCGACGCCCTCGTCGAGGACGCCCACCGGCACGGCCTGAAGATCATCGTCGACCTGGTGCCCAACCACACGTCCACCGAGCACGAGTGGTTCCGGGCCGCGCTCGACTCCGCACCCGGCAGCCCCGAGCGCGCGCGCTTCCACTTCCGGCCCGGCCTCGGCGAGCACGGCGACGAGCCGCCCAACAACTGGCAGAGCATCTTCGGTGGCCCGGCGTGGAAGCGCGTCGGTGACGACGAGTGGTACCTGCACCTCTTCGCCCCCGAGCAGCCCGACCTCAACTGGACCAACCCCGAGGTCTGGGCCGACCTCGACAAGACCCTTCGGTTCTGGGCCGACCGCGGCGTCGACGGCTTCCGCATCGACGTCGCCCACGGCATGGCCAAGCCCGAGGGCCTGCCCGACGACCCGCAGGCCCGCACCGAGCTGCTCGCCAACACCGACGGCGACCCCCGCTTCGACCAGGACGACGTCCACGACGTGCACCGGATGGTCCGCGCCGTCCTCGACCACTACCCGGGGCGGATGGCCGTCGGCGAGATCTGGGTGCGCGACGACGAACGTTTCGCCCGCTACGTCCGCCCCGACGAGCTGCACCAGGCCTTCAACTTCCGGCTCCTGCAGACCCCGTTCGACGCCGCCGCCGTCCGCGAGGCCATCGAGCACTCCATCGACGCCGTCGACGCCGTCGGCGCCCGCCCCACGTGGACGTTGTCCAACCACGACGTCTCCCGCCCGGTGACCCGCTACGGCGGCGGCGCGGCCGGGCTGGCCCGGGCCCGCGCGATGGCGCTGGTCATGCTGGCCCTGCCGGGGTCGGTGTACGTCTACAACGGCGAAGAGCTCGGTATGCCCGACGTCGACGTCCCCGACGAGGCGTTGCAGGACCCCGTGTGGGAACGCTCCGGGCACACCGAACGCGGCCGCGACAGCTGCCGCATCCCCGTCCCCTGGGAGGGCGGCGGCCCGGCCTACGGCTTCAGCTCCGGCACTCCGTGGCTGCCCATGCCCGCGGACTGGGACGCGCTCACCGCCGCCGACCAGCTGGAGGACACCGGCTCGACGCTGTCGATGTTCCGGCACGCCCTGGAGCTGCGGCACACCCACCCGGGCTTCGTCGTCGACGACGACCGGCGCACCCGCGTCGAGTGGTACGGCGCCCCCGAGGGCTGCCTGGCGTTCCGGCGCAGCGGCACGACCCTGGCGTGCGCCCTCAACACCTCCGACACCCCCGTCCCCCTCCCGCCCGGCGACGTCCTCGTCACCAGCGGCCCCCTCACCGACGACGGCCGGCTCCCCCCGGACACGGCTGCCTGGCTGGCCTGACCCGATCCGCGCCTGCCCTCTCCCATTGCAGGACCGGGGCCGGGGCCGGGGCTCAGCTCGCGAACAGAGGCTCAGCTCGCGAACAGGGGCTCAGCTCGCGAACAGGGGCAGGGCCGTGACGCGGCGGCGGACGACCGCGCCGAAACGGGCGTCGATCCGCAGCCACGAACCCGTGGCCGAGACCCGCACCACCGGACCGCCGGGGCCCTCGTCGGTGCCCGTGTCGGCACCACCCAGGAACCCCATGCCCGACAACGCGAACAGGCAGCGCATCGGGATGCGCACCGGCGGGCCGGCGCCGTTGTCGACGGTCAGCACCGTCTGGTCGAGCAGCGACGCGGGCGGACCCATCGGACCGGCGTGCTCCCGGGCCAGCGCCAGGCCCCGCTCGGTGAGCTTCTCCAGCTCGGCGGCCGGCACGGTGTCGACGACAGCCCAGCCGTCGTCCGGCGGCACGTCGGTCCCCCAGAGGCCCGCGGCGGGGCCGGGGTCGACGGTCTCACCGCGTTCCACGGCCAGCGACGTCAGCAGCCCCTGCGCCGACACCGTCAGCTCCGCGGGGTCGCAGGTGCCGCGCACCGAGCGGGTGGCGAGCACGTCGAACGGGGTGGCCGCCCAGGCGGTCAGCTTGTCCCCACGGGTCCGCAGCCGCACCAGCGAGGTGGGTTCCAGACGGACGAGGCGTGCGGTGAACGCGCCGAGGTCGTCGCGCTCGGCGGAGTCGGCCAGTGTCAACGAGCTCACGAGCTCTCCCCCCACTCCCCGAGGAACGCGCGTTCCTCGGCCGAAAGACGTCGCGGCCGGTTCGCCTCGAGGTCGAACAACGCCATGTGTGTGCGGGCGGTGACGGCGACGGGATCGGAGCCGTCGGGGCCGTCGTGCATCTCATAGCCGATCGTGAACGACGCGGCCCGCACGTCACGCACCCACATCTCGACGCGCAGCGGTTCCGCCCGGTAGGGGATCTGGCGTTTGTACTGGACCTCCAGCCCGGCGACGAGCAGACCGGTGGCGAACGTCCCCGCGCCCGAGGTGCGCGCCCGTTCGAAGACCAGGTCGATGCGGGCCTCCTCGAGCAGCGTCACCGCGCGGGCATGGTTGACGTGCCGGTAGGCGTCCTGGTCGGTCCAGCGAAGCGGGACGTGAGCGACGAAACGAGCCACGTCGCACAGCCTCTCAGGTGCGCCGGCGGGCTCAGCGGGCGAGTCCGCGCAGCTGCCGCACGACGACGGACAGCGTGGCGAGGTCGAGCCGTCCACCCGCGGCGCCCTTGCCGCCGATCTCCTCCAGCGCCGCCCGCGCCCGCACGAGCCGTGAGGCGTTCGTCTTCTCCCACAACGCGATCGCCTCGTCGGGCGGGGTGCCGGGCGGCGCCTCGCGCAGCAGGTCGAGGGTGACCGCACGCAGCGACGCGTACAGGTCGTCGCGCAGCGCCAGCCGGGCGAGGCCGTGCCAGCGGTCGCCCCGTTCGAGCGCCGTCACCGAGGTCAGGGCCAGGTCGACCCCGAGGTGCGCCGACATCGCGAAGTACATCGCGGCGACCTCGACGGGTTCGCGCGGCTCCCGGTCGCGCTCGGACAGCTCGGTGAGGTCGACGACGTCGAGCAGGCCGAACGAGTACATGAGCTCGGTGGAGCGCCGGGCGAGGTCGGCAGGCACCCCGTCGGCCACGAGGGCGTCGGTCGACGTGGCGACGGCGGCGGCCTCCGGCCCCCGCAGCAGGCCGCCGACGCGACCCGACAGCTCCCGGACGACCTCGCTGAAGCGGGCCGTCTCCGCGCCGACGGCGAGGGGCTGAGGCCGGTTGGTGAGGAACCAGCGCGACGCCCGGTCGAGCAGGCGGCGCGACTCCAGGACGACCCGGTCGGCGAGCGCGACGGGCATGTCCGCCGCCCGCGCCTGCGCCCAGAGCTCGGGGAGCCCGAACACCGCGGTCGACACCGTGTAGGCACGGACCGCTTCGTCGACACCCGCCGACAGCTCCTCGGCCAGCCGGAACGCGTACGACGTGCCACCACCGTCGACCATCTCGTTGACCAGCATCGTCGCGACGATCTCGCGTCGCAGCGGGTGCGCCGCGATGGGCCGGGAGTAGCGGCGGCGCAGGGGCTCCGGGAAGTAGCCGGGCAGCAGGCCCGCGAAGGCGGGCACCTCCGTCAGCTCCGTGCCGAGCAGCCGGTGCGTGAGGTCGAGCTTGGCGTGCGCGAGCAGCGTCGACAGTTCCGGGCTGGTCAGCCCGAGCCCGGCGGCCTCCAGGGCGGCGAACTCGTCGTCGTCGGGGAGGACGTCGATGTGCCGGTCGAGGCCGGTGCGCTCGGCCAGGTCCGCGACCATGCGCCGGTGCACGTTGGCCATCGCCGCGGCGTGCGAGCGGCCGACCCCGAGCACCGCGTTCTGGTCGCGGTTGTCGTCGAGGACCAGCGCGGCGACCTCGTCGGTCATCTCGGCCAGCAGCTCGTTGCGGGCCTGCCGGTCGAGCTCGCCCGCGGCGACGACCCCGTCGAGCAGGATCTTGATGTTGACCTCGTGGTCGGAACAGTCGACGCCCGCGGAGTTGTCGATGGCATCGGTGTTGATCCGGCCGCCCGCGCGGGCGAACTCGATGCGGCCGCGCTGGGTGAGGCCCAGGTTGCCGCCCTCCCCGACGACCGCGACCCGCAGCTCGCGGCCGTCGACGCGGATCGCGTCGTTGGCCTTGTCGCCGGCGTCGGGGTGCGACTCCGTCGAAGCCTTGACGTACGTGCCGATGCCGCCGTTCCACAGCAGGTCGACCGGGGCCAGCAGGATCGCCCGGATCAGCTCCGGCGGGCTCAGCTTCACGACACCGTCGGCCAGCCCCAGCGCCACCCGCATCTCCGGGCCGACGGGGACCGACTTCGCCGTCCGCGGCCACACCCCGCCGCCCGCCGAGATCGCGGACCGGTCGTAGTCGTCCCACGACGACCGGGGCAGCGCGAACAGCCGCCGCCGTTCGGCGATCCCGCGCGCCGCGTCCGGGTCGGGGTCGACGAACACGTGCCGGTGGTCGAACGCCGCAACGAGCCGGATGTGCTCGGACAGCAGCATCCCGTTGCCGAACACGTCGCCGGACATGTCCCCGATCCCGGCGACGGTGAAGTCGTGGCTCTGGGTGTCGATGCCCGTCTCGGCGAAGTGCCGCTTCACCGACTCCCACGCGCCGCGGGCGGTGATGCCCATGGCCTTGTGGTCGTAGCCGACCGACCCGCCGGACGCGAACGCGTCGCCCAACCAGAAGCCGTAGCTCGCCGCGACGTCGTTGGCGACGTCGGAGAACCGCGCCGTGCCCTTGTCCGCCGCGACGACCAGGTAGGCGTCGTCCCCGTCGTGACGCACCACGTCGGGCGGCGGGACGGTGGCGCCGTCGACGAGGTTGTCGGTGACGTCGAGCAGGCCCGAGACGAACGTCCGGTAGCAGGCCTCGACCTCAGCGGGCGCGGGCTGCGCCGCCTTGACGACGAACCCGCCCTTCGCCCCCACCGGCACGATCACGGCGTTCTTCACCGCCTGCGCCTTGACCAGTCCCAGGATCTCGGTGCGGTAGTCCTGCGGGCGGTCCGACCAGCGCAGCCCGCCGCGCGCGACAGGCCCGAACCGCAGGTGCACGCCCTCGACCCGCGGCGAGTACACGAAGATCTCGAACTTCGGCCGCGGGCTGGGCATGTCCGGCACCGCCGCCGGGTCGATCTTGAACGAGAAGAACGGCCGGTCGCGGAACCAGTTGGTGCGCAACGTCGCGGTGATCATGCCGAGGTAGCCGCGCAGGATGCGGTCGGCGTCGAGCCCCGCGACGTCGTCGATCAGCGACGTCACGTGCCCCAGCGCCGCCTCCGTCGCGGCGGTGCGGGCGTCGGCCTCCGGCGCCGGGTCGAACCGGGCCCGGAACAGCGCCACGAGCCCGCGCGCGATCTCGGGGTGGGAGTGCAGCACGTCGGCCAGGTAGTTCTGTCCGAACAGGCTGCCGAGCTGACGCGAGTAGCGGCCGTAGGCGCGCAGCAGCGCGACCTCCCGCCAGTGCAGGCCCGCACCCAGCACGAGCGCGCTGAAACGGTCGGTCTCGGTGTCGCCGCGCCAGGCCGCCGAGAACGCCGCGCAGAAGCCACCGGAGCCGTCGCCGGTCGGCCACGGGCTCCCCGCGAGGGCCAGCCCGAAGTCGTAGACCCAGCAGCGGTGGCCGTCGGGACGCACGAACTCGGCGGGCCGCTCGTCGAGCACCTCGACACCCAGCTGCTGCAGGACCGGCAGCACCGCGGTGAGCGTCACCGGCGCGTCGGCCAGGTAGAGCGTGAACCGCTTCTCCCCGCTCCTTCCGTCGGCGCCGCTCGTGTACAGACGCACCGCGAAGCCGCCCGGTTCCAGCGACAGCACGTGCCTCAGGTCCTCGACCGCCTGCGCGGCCCCCACCGACGCCTTGTACGAGTCCGGGATCCCCGCGAGCAGCTCCGGCACCGCGACGGCGCCCAACGTCGCGACCAGCCGGTCGTCCCACGTGCGGATCGCCTCGGCCAGCTCGTCGGCGAGCCTCACCGGATCGGGCAGCTCGTGGGCCGCCGCCGTCGGATCGCGGTGCACGGTGAACTGCACCAGCGCCAGGCTCGCCTCGCTCACCCGCGCCGTGTAGTCGACGTCGGTGCCGCCGAGCCGCTCCCGCAGCACCGCCGCCATCGCGAGCCGCGCCGCCGTCGTGTAGCGGTCGCGCGGGACGTAGACCAGGCACGACACGAACCGGCCGTACGGGTCGGGACGCAGGAACACCTGCACCCCGCGCCGGCCCGCGGCCTTGAGCACGCCCAGCGCGATGTCGCACAGCACCTGCTCCGAGGTGCCGAACAGCTCCTCGCGCGGTAGCCCCGAGACGACTTCGAGCATCCGCTGCCCCGAGTACGACGCCAGCGGGAACCCGGCCAGGCCGATCGCCCGCCGCACCCGGCGCTCGATCAGCGGGATGTCCAGGACGTCCTCATGGGTCGCCGAGACCGTCAGCATGCCGACGAACCGGTGCTCGCCGATGATGCGCCCGTGCGCGTCGAACGTCCGCACGCCGACGTAGCAGGGGTGCACCGGGCGCAGCACCCGGCCCGGGATCTCCGCGCGGGTGAAGACGAGCTGCTCCAGCTCCGCCTGCCCCGCCCACGCGAAGCCGTCACCGACGGGTGGCAGGCCGCGCAGCACACCCAGCGCCGAGTGGGCGTCGGGGCGCGACGTCCCGTCCGCCGTGACGACGTGGTGGCGGTAGCCCAGGAACGTGAAGTGGCCGTCGGCGAGCCAGCGCAGCAGATCGGCGACGTCGGCGGAGTTCCAGGCCGCCCGGCCCGCCGCCGGCGCCGACGCGGCCAGCCCGTCCGCGACCCGACGCGCCCGATCCGCGATCGGCGGCCCGTCGGCGACGACGTCACGCACGTCGCGCAGCGCAGCGAGCACCTCGTCGCGCAGCACGTCGGCGTCCGACACCGGGGCCGCCAGGTCGACGTGCATCCACGACTCGACCAGCGCACCCGCCGGTGGCGCGTCCGGGTCCGCGGTGTCGAGCACCTCACGCAGGGCACCGGAACCGTCGCGGCGCACGACGACGACCGGGTGCACCAGCCGCGCCACCTCCCCGCCCGCGTGCCGCACCGCGAAGAGCACCGACTCGACGAGGTAGGGCATGTCGTCGGTGACGATGTCGACCGACGGACCGCCCTGCTCCCGCGACACCCGCACGATCGACTCGCCCGGAACCCGGGTCGCCGCGACCTCGCTCGCCCGCGCCGCCAGCCGCGCCGGGTCGGGCCGCTCAGCGGGGGTGGCCCGATCGTCCTCGACGGCCGTCTGCCGCAGATAGACGCGGCCGAGCGCGTCACCCGGCTCGTCACTCGCGTGGGCTGCGTCGGGACGCGAGGCGGAATCGCCCGCGTCGAGGGTTCCGGCGTCGGATCCGGTCCTGCTCATCAGGCGTGGCTCCAGTCGGTCGATGACTGACGCCTCACCCTAGGGTGCGCGCGGATGATCGACCCCCGCGGTCCCGGCCCGCCCGTGGACATCCGGTGGAGCCACACGGCCCTGCCCGCGCCGGTCGACGTCTGTTCACATCCCCCGGTACGCGGCCATCGCACCCGCGAGGAGATCCGCGAGGCCGAGCGACTCGATGTCCGGCTCCTCGTCCGCCGGCTCTGCCGTGTCGGCCTGCGGTGCCGGTTCTGCCGTGTCACCCTGCGGTGCCGGCTCGGCGCCGGGCGGGCCCTGAGGAGGTCGGCCGGCCGACGGCGCCGGGGCCGGGGCGGCGGGTTCGCTCCCGTCCACGGGGTCGGCCACGGCGTCCGTGTCCCGTCGACGGCGCCGGCCCCCGGTGGGTGCGGCACGAGGAGGGTCACAGGCCGGGCCGTCCTGCGGGTCGGGCCGCAGCCGGCGCCGGCCACCGTCCGCCGGACGTGGATCGAGGATGTCGACGTCGACGACCTGCGCCTCGCCGTCCCTCGCTCCGAGCCCGTCCGCCGCTCCGGGCCCGGCGCCCGCTCCGACTCCGACTCCGACTCCGACTCCGACTCCGACTCCGGCAGCCTGTCCTCCGGTTCCGGCGACCTCTCCGAACCCCGCGCCGTCGGCGTCACCAGCGCCCGGTCCGGTTCCGGCAGCGGTACCGGCTCCGGCAGCCGGTCCGCCTCCGGCCGTTGTTGCGGCCCCCGCAGCCACTCCGACTCCGGCAGCTGTTCCGACTCCGGCAGCTGTTCCGACCCCGGCAGGTGTTCGGACCCCGGCAGGTGTTCGGACCCCGGCAGGTGTTCGGACCCTGGCAGGTGTTCGGACCCTGGCAGCCGTTCCGGCTCCGGCACCTGTTCCGGCCCTGCCGGCCGTTCCCTCCCCGACAGCCGCTCCGGCCGCGGCAACCGAGGCGCGCGGGCCCCCGCGGTCGGTCTGGTGGCCGCGGTGTCGTCCACCGCCTCCCTGTCCGAGATCGTCGTCACCGGGTGCGGAGGCGGCGGCATCGAGGCCGTGATCCCGGTGCCGCCCGGGGCGCTGCCGACCGCCGTGCTGGGCTGTGGGTTCCGTTGCCGGGCCCGGCGGCAGACCCGGGCCAGCGCGGAGTCCGTCGCCGGGCTGTCCGGCAAGGGGCCCTCCGGCAAGGGGCCCTCCGGCAACGGGCCCTCCGGCAACGGGCCCTCCGGCAACGGGCCCTCCTGCAACGGGTCCGAACTGCATCGTGTCCTCGGCGCCGGAACGGTCCCGGGGTCGTGTCATCCGACGCGCCGCCCGCGCTGCCGCGACGCGTTCCACCGGGTTCCCGCCGGTCTCGGTCACGGGCCGCGCGACCGGGTGCGTCCCCAGGTTGTGCAGGATCTGTGCCCCGCGCACCCCGTCGGCGCCGACGACCGCGGCCCGCAGGAACGCACCGTCGAGCTCGCGCGCCGCCGGGAGACCGGCCGCGAGGTCCTCGAGCACGGAATGCACCCACGCCACAGCCCCCGCGCGGTCGAGGCCGGGGAACCCGACGGTCACGACGTTCTCCCCGCCCCGCAGGGTCGCACCCGTGGGCAGGGTCGCTCCGGCCCGGCGCGCGATGCGCCGCAACGCGACCGACGCCGCCGACCCGCCGACCCGCTGGTCCCCCGACACGAGGTCCACCACGACCGACACCTCGCCGACGGCATGCTCCACAGCGCGGGTAGCGGGTTCGACGTCCTCGACGAGCGGGTCCACGAGGGTCTGGGCGCGTCCGCGGCTCGATGTCCGGCCGCGCCCGGACACCCGGCCGCTGTCGGGCGCCGGGCCGCCGTCCGACCTCTGGCCGCCGTCCGACGCCTGTCCGCCGTCCGACCTCTGGCCGCCGTCCGACCTCTGGCCGCCGTCCGACCTCTGGCCGCCGTCCGACCGCTGGCCGCCGTCCGACCGCTGGCCACCGTCCGATGCCTGGTTCCGGCGCGGTGGGCGGAGGGGGCCCGGTGCGTCGGAACCGCTGCCTCGCCCGCCGGTGCGATCGGCGCGGCCATGGCCGTTCACGTGCCCGCGACAGTCCGCACCCGCGTCCCCCGCTCGCTCCCGGTCGCCCAGCGGGTCCAGGACGTCGAGCGGGTCGCGGTCGTGGCTGCCGTCCGCGCTGTCTCCGCGCGAACCCTGGTCCTCGGCTCGTCGGTGGCCGCCCACGCGTTCGCCGTGCCGGGCGTCGCCACGGAGATCGGCGCCCAGGCGATTCCCGTCGCGCCCGGCATGCGGGCTCGTACCGGCGAACCCGTCGCGCACTTCGTCGTCGCCGCGCGGGGCCGGATCGCCGAGCCCGCCGGGCGGCTCGTCGTCGTGCCCGGGACCTACATGTGCGCCGCGGTGCCCGGTCTGCCTGCGAACCTCGGTGTCGTCCGTGTTCCCAGCCCTGTGGCTGCCCCGGGCACGACCAACGGTCTCGCGCCGCTCCTCAGCCTCCCGCCGCGCGCGGCGGGAGGCCCGAGTGGGCGTCCGCTCGTCCCGGTCCGGGGGACCGTCGCCGACCGGTTCACGCTCCCCGACCTCCGGCCCGGCCGCGGCTTCGCGCTCCCTGGCGACCGCCCGCAGTGCCGACTCCTCGATCGGCGACCGCGGGTACCACCGTGCCAGTGCCATCGCCGCGGCATCGGTCTCCACACCGACGACGGCCGCGTCCGCAGCCCGATGCTGCCGGGCGCTGCGCGTCGTACCGAGTCCCGGTGGCTCGGCGGCGACCGTCGCCGGCTCACCGTCGGCCCGGCGACGTCGCCCGCCTGACTTCGGAGCGTGCGTCTCGGGCGCGGCCTCGCCCGGCGCAGGAGCCGTCGCGTCCTCGGCAGCACGGTGCCGCCGTCCCGTCGCCACCTCGACACCAGCGACCTCGTCGGCGGGGGCGCGATGACGCCGGCCCCCGGGAGCGGGGGCGCTCGGCGCGTCGTCGGCGGCAGCCCGGCGGCGCCGACCCGTCGCCGCCGGCTCCTCGTCGGCCGACGCCCGCCGTCGGCGACCTGCCTTCTCCTCGGGCCGGCCCCACACCTCGTCGATCTCGGCGATCGCCTTGGCGAGCCACGCCGCGGCATCGGCGGCGGCGTCGGACACGGCGAGCGCAGGCGAGGCGCCCTCCGCCCGCGCACTCAGGGGCTCGGAGGGGGCCGGGTCCCTGCGCGGGGGTGCCGCCCGTTCGACCGCGGCCGCGACCTCGGTGCTCCACCTCCGGAATCGCGACGCCTCCTCACGGTCGTCCCAGGCCTCGTCGGTGAGGGTCCCGGCGCGGCGCAGCTCTGCCATCAACGCATCGCCCATCGGCGACGACATCCGGGAGGTGCGCCGGCTGACGGCACTGGGCGCGGCCTCGGTCGCGCTGCGCGTCGGGAGGCCACTGCCCGTAGCGGAGCCGCTGCCCGTGGGGACACCACTCACCGTCGGGAGGCCACTGCCCGTCGGGAGGCCACTGCCCGTCGGGAGGCCACTGCCCGTCGGGAGGCCACTGCCCGGCGGGAGGCCACTGTCGGAGCCATCGGGCCGGGTTCCGCGCGGGCCGGTCGACAGCCCGGAGACACGTCCGGTTGCGGGTGTGTCGTCCACTGCGGGCCGACCGCGGTCGGCCCGGACGGGGTTCTCGACCCGCCGGCGGCGGGAGGTCGGGCCGGTCCCCGCGTCGGCACCCGGCGCCGTTGCGGTCGTCCCGGCATCCGCGGCGGTGTCGGGGGCCAGCGGCGTCCCGACCTCGGGGTCGTGCGCGACGGGGACCGCCGAGTCGAGGACCGTCCCCGACAGCACGTCCCGCGACGGCCCCGGCCCGCCCCCGGGGCGGCCGCGAGGCGCCTGTCGCGCGCCAGGGCGGTCGACGCCCCGCGGGTCCGTCCGCGCTCCCGCGGGGTCACGGTGGGCGGCGCCGACGGCTTCGGGGACCCGCGTGCCGACGGACGTCCTGTCGGTGCGGCGAGCAGCGGCCGGGCGCCCGGACCTCGTCCCGGTACCCGGGCGGGTGTCGGCCAGCGCGGCGAGCAGCGGTGCACCGGCACGGAACTCCTCGGCCCGCCGTCGGTCGTCCTCGTCGGACCGCCTGCGCAGCCGCAGCTGCGACCGCGCCTGGCCGAGCCTGCCCGAGGCCTCGTGGAGTTCGGCGAGTGCGGCGCGGCAGGCACTCTCGAGGTCGGGAGCACCGGCCGCGCCGGCATCGGCTGCGGCCCGCTCCAGTGCGTCGATGGTGCCGGACGGACGCGACGTCGCCCGCGCGCACGTCAGCCGCAGCTGCGCGAGCTGGCGGCTCGCGAGGCCGTCGACGTCGAGCCGGGGCGCGACCTCGTCGGCGGCAGCCCGGGCCTCACGTATCGCTCCGGCGTCGAGGAGGGCGCCGATCCACTGGGTCGCCAGCGCGGCGGTGAGGTGGTCGGACTCGGTCGCCTCGGTGGGACGGTCGCGGCGCCAGCCCAGCAGGCCCATGGCGGCTCGGGCGCGGTCGGCGGCGATGTGGTGGCGCGAGTGCGCCCGCTCGGCCGCGGCCCGCAACAGCTCCGCGGTCGCCGCGGCGGCGTTGCCCGCGACCTCGCGTGCCACGGCGTCGATAGGGCTGAGCAGCTGCTCGAGCCTGTCCGGCCCGTCGGACAGCGACGCCCGTGCGCGCGCCACCAGCGCGTCGAACCGGACGTCGACGGGAGTCGAGGCGTCGCGCAGCAACCCGTCGAGCAGGAGCCGCGCGACGCCCGCCGAACCGTGGTCGCGGGCGACCCCGGCGAGCTCGGCCCGTAGCCGTGCACCGTCGGCGCCCCGAGCCAAGTCGCGCCGGACGCCGCCCTCGAGCTGTGTGAGCACCGCGGCAGCTTCGTCGCGGGCGTCGCCGATGGCTGCACGCCCGTGCAGCGTCCACCCCGCGGCGAGGACCCACGTCGCATCGTCGCGGGCCTGCTCGGCCGCGAGACGGCCGAACGTGGCCGTCAGGTCCGGACGGGACCACCGCGATCCGGCCGCGGCGACGAGCAGCGCCTGAGCCGGATCCGAGGTGTCCGTCCCACGTCCGGACCTGACCGTCGACACGCAGCAGCCTCCCGCGGAACGAGGCACCCCGGGGACCGACCGGCACGCCTTACGAAGATCACCGCGCCGACGCGGGATCGCTCTCAGTCACGAGTCAGCTTACGGTGCGTCACGCGATGCGGACGCGCCGCCTCCGCTCCGAGCCGGTCGACCTTGTTCTTCTCGTAGGCCTCGAAGTTTCCTTCGAACCAGAACCAGGACGCCGGGTTCTCGTCCGTCCCCTCCCAGGCGAGGATGTGGGTCACGACTCGGTCGAGGAACCACCGGTCGTGGGAGATGACCACGGCGCACCCGGGGAACTGCTCGAGAGCGTTCTCCAGCGACCCCAGGGTCTCGACGTCGAGGTCGTTGGTGGGCTCGTCGAGCAGGATCAGGTTGCCGCCGATCTTGAGCGTGAGCGCCAGGTTGAGGCGGTTGCGCTCGCCACCGGAGAGGACCCCGGCCGGCTTCTGCTGATCCGGCCCCTTGAACCCGAACGCCGCCACGTACGCCCGGGACGGCATCTCGACCTGACCGACCTGGATGTAGTCGAGCCCGTCGGACACGACCTCCCACACGTTCTTCTTCGGGTCGATCCCGCCGCGGTTCTGGTCGACGTAGGACAGCGAGACGGTCTCGCCGACCTTGACCTCACCCGAGTCCGGGTGCTCCAGCCCGACGATCGTCTTGAACAGCGTCGTCTTACCGACGCCGTTGGGGCCGATGACCCCGACGATGCCGTTGCGCGGGAGCGTGAACGACAGGTCCTTGATCAGCTGGCGGCCGTCGAAACCCTTGTCGAGGTGCGAGACGTCGACGACCGTGCTGCCCAGACGCGGGCCGGGCGGGATCTGAATCTCCTCGAAGTCGAGCTTGCGGTGCCGCTCGGCCTCGGCAGCCATCTCCTCGTAGCGGTCGAGCCGCGACCGGGACTTGGCCTGGCGCGCCTTCGGGTTGGACCGCACCCAGGCCAGCTCGTCCTTGAGCCGCTTCTCGAGCTTCTGGTCCTTCTTGCCCTGGACGGCGAGCCGCTCGGCCTTCTTCTCCAGATAGGTCGAGTAGTTGCCCTCGTAGGGGTAGGTGCGGCCGCGGTCGATCTCGAGGATCCACTGAGCGACGTTGTCGAGGAAGTAGCGGTCGTGCGTGACGGCCAGGACGGCGCCGGGGTAGGAGCTCAGGAACTGCTCCAGCCACAGCACGCTCTCGGCGTCGAGGTGGTTGGTGGGCTCGTCGAGCAGGAGGAGGTCGGGCTTGGACAGCAGCAGCTTGCAGAGCGCGACGCGGCGGCGCTCACCGCCTGAGAGGTTGGTGACGGGGAGGTCGCCCGGCGGGCAGCGCAGCGCGTCCATGGCCTGGTCTAGCTGGGAGTCGAGGTCCCACGCGTCGGCGTGGTCGAGCTCCTCCTGGAGCTTGCCCATCTCCTCCATCAGCTCGTCGGAGTAGTCGGTGGCCATCTGCTCGGCGATCGCGTTGAAGCGGTCGAGCTTGACCTTCGTATCGCCGACGCCCTCCTCCACGTTCCCGAGGACGGTCTTCTCCTCGTTGAGCGGTGGCTCCTGCTGGAGGATTCCGACGGTGGCCCCAGGGGCGAGGAAGGCCTCGCCGTTGTTCGGCTGGTCCAGACCCGCCATGATCTTCAGCACGCTGGACTTGCCCGCGCCGTTGGGGCCCACCACACCGATCTTCGCCCCTGGATAGAAGCTGATCGAGGCGTTGTCGAGGATGACCTTGTCTCCGTGCGCCTTGCGCACGTTCTTCATGGTGTAGATGAACTCCGGCACGAGCCCGATGGTAGTAACGCTCCTGACGACGCCGTTGTCCGGTGCACCCGGGCGGGCACGAGGCACCGCCCGGATGCCGGCCGGAACCAGGTCAGCCGACCGTCGCGGGCTGTGCAGCGAGGCTCCACGGGTCGTCGGAGACCTCCGTCGGGGCGCCGTCGGCGTGCGCCTCGACGTCGTCCGCGATCGCAATCCTCAGCTCTTCGTCGAGCTCACCGTCGACCTCCTCGTCCGACGCGTCCCCGTCTCTCGGGGCGGGGAGGTCCTGCGCCGCATCGGAACCGGGCACTCCGGACTGCGGTCGCGGACGCGACACCGCGGCGGTGCAGCGCGACAGGTCAGGGCCGATCGCGTTCGCGTCGATCTCGACGTCGATCCGGCTGTCGCCCTCCTTCGTGGTGTACTCACGCGTCGACAGGCGGCCGTAGACCACCACCGGGTCGCCCTTCACGAACGACGCACCGACGTTCACGCCCAGCCGGCGCCACGCGGTGACCGTCACGTACGACGTCCCCGAGGTCACCCACTCGCCGGCGTCGCGGTCGAAGCGCCGGACGTTGCTGGCCAGCCGGAAGCTGGCCAGGTCGGTGCCGTCTGCCGTCCGTCGGCGCATCGGCGTCGATGCCACGTTGCCCACGATGGTCGTGTAGATCTCGTTCACCGTTGTTCTCCCTGTTCGGACCGGGTGTCTGGGAACGATCATCGCGAGCGGGGGCGGCCCCGGGCGTCCGCCGGCGCGATCTGGGGACAGCTGACATCGTTGTGGACAACCTGCGGCGAACCCGAACCGGCGACGCCCGAACTGTCGTCCCGGTATGCCCTCCCCGGCCCGGGACCACGACGCTGCCCGGGGTCCGTCCCACGATCGATCACCCAACGGCGGCAACGCATCCCATCCACCTCCGGGCACCACCGACCGATCGGGCCCCGCCGGCGTCACCGGCGAGAACGACGAGTCGCACCTCGCACCGCCTCGCGCGGTCTCCCCGCGGGGAGACTCCCGTTCCGGTCGGTGACGTCGCGCTGTCCGACGTCACCTCAGGCACGCCGGGCGACCCTGCGCGGCTGCTTCTCGGCACGACCTGTCGTTTCTGGGGAAGACGAGCTGATCGAGCGACTTGCGGGTCGGTTTGTCGTCCGCTGCGACCTGCGCAACGCCGAGCGGTCGACGACAGTCGATTCCGGCACCCGGGCTACCCGCTGCGCGGCCTCACCATGTCGCAAACCGGCTCGGGTGTCGATGATGCGGCAAAGCGGCGTCGGTTCGATGCGAACCACCCAACCCGCCGCCGGCACGCCCAACATGAGACCCGCACACTCTCGGACCGCCGCGAATGATCAGTAGCCCTGAAAATGGGCACAAAAAAAAAAGGGGAATGGTTCCGGACCGAAGTCCGAAACCATTCCCCTGAATTTCA
>NZ_BEGX01000005.1 GCF_002583555.1 Pseudonocardia sp. N23 | reverse complement strand
ACGGCTGCCGAGGCCGCCGCCCGGGACCTGGCGGGCGCGCTCGCCGCCGCGACCCGCCGCGCCGAGGCCGACGCCGAGACCCACACGGCGCGCGTCGCGGAGCTCGCCGAGGTGGCCGCCGGACACGCCGCCGCGGCTGCCGCCGAACGCGTCGCCGAGGCCGGGGCCCGGCACCACGGCGCCGCCGCCCGGGTCGCCGCCGCCCGGCTGCGTGCCACCCGGCTCGCCGAGGAACACTCCGCCGCAACGGCCGTCGTCGCGGGCTGGAACGCCGTCGCGACCGTCGACGCGGCCCGCCACGCCCGGCGTCGCGTCGTGTCGCTGGAGGAGCAGCTCACCGCGGCGACCGCCGAGGCCGCCCCGCTGCGCGCCCGCCTCGACGAGACCGCCGCCGGTTATGCCCACGCACTCGACGCGAGCATCGCCGCCCTCGACGCCCGGGTCGCCGCGCTCGACGCCGAGGTCGCCCAGGCCCGGGAGGCCGAGCGCGCGGCGCGGACAGCGGCGCAGGAGGCGTCCGAGCAACGGGGTGCCCTCGCCGGGGAGCTCACCGCGGTCACCCAGGCCCTCGCCGGCCTCGAGGCCGACCTCACCGCGGTCGCCGGACACCTCGACCACGCCCCTGCCGCCGCGATCGACGCGCCGGCGGTCGAGGACGCGATCGCCCGCAACGAGGGCCTCGACGCCGACGCCGCCGACGAGATCGAGCGGCTCACCGCCGAACGGGCCATGCTGCGCGAGCGCCGCGCCGAGCTCGCCGCCTCGGCCGACAGCGTCGGTGCCGCGCGCCGCGCCGCCGAACGCACCGCGGAGTCCACCGGCGCGCGCGCCGAGGAGCTGCGGGCCCGGGTCGACGAGCTGGCCGTCGACGAGCGGCTGCGCGCGCTCGCGGGTGGGGCCGACGTCGATCCCGTCGCCGAGGCCGTCGACCTCGCGGCCCTGCTCACCGCCGCGGTCTCCCGCGCCGAGCGTGGCCGGGTGGAGCTGGCGGTCGCCGACGCCGACGACGAACGCGCCCTCGCGACGCTGGGCGCCGACCGGCTGCTCCCGGCCGCGCTCGACGTCGTCCGGGCCGTCGACGTCCTCGACCGCGCCGGGATCCCGGTGACGACGGGCTGGCGCTACCTCGCCGACTCGGTGCCGCCGGAGCGGCGTGCCGAGCTGATGACGGTCGCACCGGCGCTGGCGGGTGGGTTGCTCGTCCACGAGGAACGCGACCTGCCCGCCGCCCGCGCGGCGCTGACCGCGTCGGGGCTGCGCCCCACGTCGCCGGTGGTGCTGGCCACGACCCGCGATCTCGACCGTGCCGCCGGTACGGACGTCGGGGCCTGGCTGTTGCCGCCCGCCGCCGCGCTGACCGACCGGGCCGCCGCGGGGGCGGAGATCGACCGGCGCGAGGCCGCCCGCGCGCACCGCGCCCGTGCCGACGCCGAGCTCGTCGCCCAGCGCGACGCCGACGCCGACCGGCGGCGCCGCCTCGACCAGCTGCGCGCCGACTGCCCGCCCGGCACCCTCGCCGCCCTCGACGCCGCCGCCGCGGAGGCCGCAGAGGCCGTCGCCACGGCTGACACCGACCTGGCCCGGATCGCGGCCGACGTCGCCGCGCTGGGCGCGCGGGAGGCCGACGCCGAGACCCGCCGCGGCGAGCTGGAACGGGCCCGCCGGAGCGCGGCCGCGGCGATCGCGACGCTGTCGGCGCTGCTCCCGCGCGTCCGTGACGCCGCAGACCGGCGTGCGCGTGCCGCGGAGCTGCCCGCCCGGATCGCCGCCCGCGGTGCCGAGGTGGAGCGCGCCACGGCCGCCGAGTCGCAGGCCCGCACCGCCGCCGGGGCGGCCGCCGACCAGGTCGTCGCGGTGCGCCGGGCACTCACCGAACAGCGCGATCTCCGCGCGTCGCTGCCCGATCCCGGACCCGGCACGGCCGCGATGTCGATCGACGACGCCCGGCGCGCCTTCGAGAGCGCCGACCAGGCCTACCGGCGGGAGGTGTCGGAGTCGTCCCTGGCCGTCGCGCTGGAGGAGGCCCGCCGGGCACTCGCCGCACCGGCCGCCCGGGTCGCCGGCCTGCGCGCCGACGTCCGGGCGCGCGCCGAGGCGCTGCTCGACGGGCCCGACGGTGCCGACCCCGCGACGCGCGACGCCGCCGCCGCGCGGGCCCAGGGTGTGGCCGAGCAGCTGACGTCGGCGACGGGGGAGCTGCGCGCGGAGCAACGCGACGCCGACGCCGAGCTGGCCGCGCACCCGGCACCGGCCGGGTCCGAGGAGCCGGATGTCGCAGCGGATCCCGCGGAGCTCGACGCCGTCCGCACCCGGGCGCTCGACGCCGCCACCGAGGCCGCCGCCCGCGCCTCCGAGCTGCTCGCCGCCAGGTCCGCCGCCGAGGACAGCGCCCGCGACGCGGAAGCGTTGCGCAGCAACGCCCGTGAACGGTCGACCGGGCTGACCCACCTGCTCGAACTGCTGCGCGTCGACCCGGGCACCTGCGACGACCCCGCCGAGGTGGGCTCGCTCGACGATGCGCACGCGGCCGTCACCGCGGCCCGTGCCGCCGTCGACGCCGCCCTCGCCCAGGCCCGAGAGGCCTCGACGACGGTCGAGGACGTGGCCCGCCGGATCGTCGTCTGGGCGGCCGCCGACCGGTTCGCCGCGGTCAAACCCGATGTGCGCGACCGGTTCCGCGTCGCCGACGTCGCCGGGGAGCTCGCGCCCGTCGCCGACACCCTCGCCGCCGACCTCGCCGTCTACGCGGTGAACCTGCGCGAGCGGCTCACCGACCTGGAGGAGGACAAGGGCGTCGTCGTCACCGCGATGACCGGCATGGTCCGCCAGGCACTGCGCTCGCTGTCACGGGCCCAGTCGCTGTCGGAGCTGCCCGGGACGCTGGGGGAGTGGGCCGGGCAGCGGTTCCTGGAGGTCGGGCCGCGGGCGAGCGTCGAGACCGCCGACGCCGTCGTCCGCGACCGGTGCTCCCGCCTCGTCGACTCCCTCACCTCCCGCGGCGCCGAGGTGCCGCGCGGCCTCGAACTGCTGTGGCAGGCCACCGACGCCGTCGTCGGCGACGGCAACTGGAAGGCGCGCGTCCTCAAACCGTCGACGACGTTCGCCGTCGAACGGGTGTCGGTCGAGCGGATGCGCAAATGGTCGGGTGGGGAGAAGGTGACGATCTCGCTGCTGCTGTTCTGCATGGTCGCCAAGCTGCGCGCCACCAGCCGCGGCCGCGACGTGCCCGGCCTGGGCGCGCTACCGCTGGACAACCCGCTGGGCAAGGCCAACTACGTCGTGTTCCTCGACCTGCAGCGCAAGGTCGCCGCCGCCAACGGCGTGCAGCTGATCTTCCTCACCGGCGTCGGGGACCTCAAGGCCGTCGGGCGGTTCCCCAACATCATCCGGATGCGCAACGTGGCGGGCGGGCCGTCGGCGTCGACACGGGGGCGCCAGTACGTCCGCCAGGAGGAACGCATCCTCGCCGACGCCGACCCGTCCGACGCGATCGACACGACCCGGGTCTGGCGCGAGGACCCCGTTCTCACCCTGATGTGACCCGCCTTGACCCTGATGTGAGGTGCCCGTGACCACGACCGAGCCGCAGCTCTCGCCGCTGGCCGCCCGGCTGGCCGACGTCGTCGGCGCCGCCCGCACCGGCCGCATCACCCTCGACGTGCTGCACGCCGCCGCGCACAAGGCCGACACGAGCCTCGCGGGTGCCGACGACGCCCGCACCCGGCTGCGCGCCGTCTGCGAGGAGCTGGCGGAGGCCGGTGTGGTGCGGCTGCCGCGGGTCGGCGGCACCGGGTGGGAGACGTTGCCCCGGCCCGCGCTGCCGCGGTTCGTCACCCGCGTGGGCCGGCCCGGCCTCGTGCCCGACCCCCCGGACGTGCAGCCCGCCACCGCGACCGCCTGGCACGCCGAGCTGCGCTGGGTGCCCGCGTTCCTGCGCGACGAGTACCCCACCCCCACCGAACGGACCCTGCTCGACGGTGTCCAGGAGCTGCTCGCCGCGGGCGGCGCCGACGACGTCGTTCCCGTCCAGGAACGGTCGCTGCGCCTGACCGGCGACGAGAAGGCCCTCGGCCGGATGCTGCGCGGCCGGCTCTTCCGCGACGGGCGGCTCACACCGGACCTTCTCGGCATCCGCCGGGCCCGCTGGCATCCCACCACCCGCCACGTCGGCGACGGGCCGATCACCCTCGTCGTCGAGAACGTCGCGACGTGGGAGTCGCTCGCCGACGCCCTGCCCGACGACGGCACCGTCGGCCAGGTGGTGTGGGGGATGGGCAACCAGCTCGGCGTCGTCCTGGAGGCGCTGGCCGAGGAACCGCCGGAGCAGCTGTCGTACTTCGGCGACCTCGATGCCGGCGGCCTGGAGATCGCCCGCCGCGGCGAGATGACCGCCGAGGCGCTCGGCCTGCCGGCCCTGAACCCGTCGACCCTCTACGCCTGGCTTCTCGACGAGGGCGAGCCGCAGCCCGCCCGGCCGTTCCTCGGCGACGTCGCGGAGCTGACCGCGTGGCTGCCCGACGGCCTGCGCGGGGCCGCCGCCGACCTGCTGCGCAGCGATACCCGGCTGGCCCAGGAGTGGATCGGGCGCGAGCAGCTCTCGGAGACGGACCTGCGCGACCTCCGCTAGCCGACGGCGGCCCGGAACGCGTCGAGCACGTCGTCGGAGAACAGCACGAACCTGGCCTCACGCACGGCGGAGCCGGTGGCGCGCACCGTCTCCACGGCGGCGCGGGCGGCGTCGCCGAGCGGCCAGCCGTAGATGCCGGCCGACACGGCGGGGAACGCGACGGTGGCCGCGCCCAGCTCGTCGGCCACCCGCAGCGACTCCCGGTAGCACGACTCCAGCAGGTGCCGACGGTCGTCCCGCTTCGCGTACACCGGCCCGACGGTGTGGATCACCCAGCGTGCCGGCAGGTCCCCGGCGGTGGTGGCGACGGCCTGACCGGTGGGCAGCCCGTCGGGGTACCGCGTGGCCCGCAGCTCCCGGCACTCGGCGAGGATCGCGGGCCCGCCGCGGCGGTGGATCGCGCCGTCGACACCGCCGCCCCCCAGCAACGACGAGTTCGCCGCGTTGACGACGGCGTCGACCTCGGCCGCGGTGATGTCGCCCCGCACGAGCACGATCTCGGTCACGCGTACCTCCTGTGAGTGGCGACGGTCGCCAGCGCTCACGACCTCTTCCGCAGCGCGGTCAGCAGCGGGATCGCGGCAATCTTCTCCTCGGTCAGCGAGGCCCACTCGATGTGGCCGGTCGGGCGGTCGCGGCGGGTGGCGCGGCAGTCGATCACCCGGTCCGGGGTGACGATCAGGTCGACGGGCGCGTCGTGCGACGACGTCGGGATGACGCCGGCAGGGCGGACCTGCAGCTCGTGGACCGTGGTCACGACGACCGTATCCGGCCCGATCAGCCCGGCCGCACTGGCGAGGGCGAACTCCAGGTCGGCGAACCCGCCGCCCTTGCCCAGCCGCGCACCGTCCTCGCCGACGGCGACGCACCCGGTGACGACGAGGTCGACCGGCTCCAGCTCGTCGACGGCGACGCGGCGGGCCGAGCGCATCGCGTTCTTGATCGAGACGGCCCTGCGTGGCGGGTCGGCGAGGTGGTCGGGGTCGAGCAGGAAGAAGGGCTCGTCCTCGGCGAGGCGTGGAACGGCCATGTAGACGGTCTTGCCGTCCTCCAGGGCCCGCTGCCGCACGGGGAGCTGCGCGGAGTCGGGGTTGGACTTCACACGGCGCGCCGCCGCCCACTCGGGCAGCTCGCGCAGCCGCTGCGCCGCGGCCTCGGCGCCGGTGAAGTTGGAGATCCGGTTGCGGGCCCCGGGAAAGCGCGCGACGCCGCCCTCGGTGAGCGAGGTCCACACCTCGTCGCGCAGCGCGGCCTTGGCCGCCAGCACCTCGGGGTCGCCGCCCGCGTCGTGGTCGTGCCGTCGTGCCATGCGCAGACCGTAGCCGGGCCACCGGCTCGCACCCACCTCGGTGAACGAGAACGGCACCGTGGCGCAGCTCAGTTGGGTGCGGGGGCCGTGGACGCCCTCTACGCGCTGCAGCTCGATGTCCGAGGTCGCCGACGGCCCGCTGACGAACGTGATCGGCCGGGCCGGGGTGAGCGCGGCGACCAGCTCCGGCACCGAGCCACGACCTGGTCGGCGCATCTCCTGCGTCGCCATCGACCTGGCCTTGACGACCTCCCGCGCACCCGTCGCCGCGACCAGCCGCGTGACGATCTCGTTGGCCTCGTTGGCGTCCCGGGCCCGGTGGACGACGCCGCCGCGGGCGGTGGCCTCGGACTCGAGACGTTCGAGGTGCTCGTCGAGCCGGGCCATTGTCGCGGCCTTGATCGCCTCGCCCGCCACCCGCAGCTGTTCCCAGTCGCCGCGCTCGGCGACGACGGCGGCCCGCTTCGCGCGGATCGTCGACGTCGCGTGCCCGAGGTCGGGGCGCAGCTGGGAGTCGGCGAGGGCGTCGCGGGCGGCGGCTCCCGGGAAACGGAAGGGTCGCTGGCGTTCCCGGCCGCCGGCACGAAGGATCAGGGGGGTGACGACCGAGACCCGGACCCGGCCCCCCCTGCGCCAGGTCCTCGCCCTCGGCGGGCTGTCGATGTTCGGGCCGCTGTCGATGGACCTCTACCTGCCCGGCCTGCCCGCGCTCACCGACGACCTGCACACCACCGAGGCCACCGGCCAGCTCACGATGTCGCTGTGCATGGTCGGACTCGCCGTGGGCCAGCTCGTCGCGGGCCCGCTGTCCGACCGCCGCGGCCGGCGGCTGCCGCTGCTCGTCGGCGTGGCCCTGTTCGCGGTGACGTCGCTGGCCTGCGCGTTCGCGCCGTCGATCGAGGTGCTGCTCGTGCTGCGGCTGCTGGGTGGGCTCGCGGGCGCGGTCGGGATCGTCGTGGCCAGGGCGATGGTGCGCGACCAGTGGGAGGGGCGGGCCGCGGCGCGGGTGTTCGCGCTGCTCATGGTCGTCAGCGGCGCCGCACCCGTGCTCGCTCCGGTGATCGGGAGCCAGCTGCTGCGGGTCACCGACTGGCGGGGCGTGTTCGTCGTCCTCGCCGGGATCGGGCTGGTGCTGCTCGTCGCCGCGTTCACCCTGCCCGAGACGCTCCCGCCGGCGCGGCGGTGCACCGGTGGGGCACGGAACACGCTGCGGGCGCTCGGCACGGTCGCGCGCGACCGTTCCTTCCTCGCCCCGGCCGCGGTGCTGGCGCTGGGGTGCTGCTCGATGTTCGTCTACATCGCGATGGGCAGCTTCGTCCTGCAGGCCGACGGGTACGGGCTCTCGCCGCAGCTCTACGGCATCGTGTTCGCCGTCAACGCCACCGGGATCGTGCTCGCCGGGCGGGTCTCGGCGTGGCTGGTCGACCGGGTCGGGCCGCGACGCCTCCTCGGCGCCGCCGTGGTGGCCGCTCTGGCCGCCGCGCTCGTGCTCGTCGCCGGGGTGCTCCTGACCCGCTCGGTGTGGGCCGTGCTGCCGCCGCTGTTCGTGATCGTCGGCGCCGTCGGGATGATCATGCCCAACGCCACCGCCCTCGCCATGTCGGGCCAGGCGACGTCGGCGGGGGCGGCGTCGGCGCTGCTGGGGCTGGGCCAGTTCCTGACCGGCGCCCTGATCCCGCCGGCCGCGTCGGCCGGCGGGGTGACCCCGCTCGTCATGGCGGTGACGATGGCGGGCACCGCTGCGGCCGCCGTCCTGCTGGCGGTCCCGGTGCTCCGCTCCCGCGATCCCGACCCCGGGCCGCCCCGCGACGGACCGCCCCGCGACGAGACGCCTCCCGGGACCCCGCCGGGTTCGCCCTGAGACTCCCGACCGTCACGTCCGGTCCGGTTCGCACGGGGAGTCCGGCGACGGGAATCACAGTCGGACAGGGCATCGCGGCGGGTTGGCCCGACGGGCGTCGGGGTAGCCCGAGCCGTTCATGCGACGCCCTCCCGGCGTCGCGACGAGAGGAGTCCCCAATGGGCATCATCATCGCGCTGCTGGTCGTCTGGCTGGTGCTCGTCGTCGTGGGGTTCGCCGTCAAGGCGCTGTTGTGGCTCGCGATCGTCGGCATCGTGCTGTTCGTGATCACCGGGATCGTCGGCGCCGTCCGCCGCCGGTCGGTGCGATGACGAGGCACTCCGGGCGCTGACACGCTCCACGACCTCCGCCGGGTTCGACCCCGGCCCGGTCCGATCATGATCGGAACCGGTCCCGTGACGAACTCGGCGGGTCGTGGTCAGTTCAGTTTCTCCTGCCAGTCCGGGGGCACGCGGCCTGCCGGACCCGGGACCGGCTGCTCCAGCGGGCGGTGCTGCGGATCGGCCAGCACCGGCCCGGCGACCACCCGGTTCGTGCCGAAGTCCCAGAACCAGTCCTCGCCCGGCTCGTAGCTCTGCACGACGCGGTGCCCGGTCCCGGCCGCGTGCCTGCTCGCGTGCTGCGACGGCGACGAGTCGCAGCAGCCCACGTGCCCGCACGATGCGCAGCGCCGCAGATGGAACCACCAGCCGCCGGTCTCGTCGCACTCGACGCAGCCCGCGCCCGACGGCGCCACCGACGGATCGATCCCGGTCATTCGTTCTCCTCATCCGCACTGGGCTCCAGCGGCAGCCGGACCTGGAACCGGGTGTCACCCGGCACCGACTCCACCCGCAGGTCGCCGCGATGGCGGTTCACCACGATCCGCCACGAGATGTCCAGCCCGAGCCCGGTGCCCTCGCCGAACGGTTTCGTCGTGAAGAACGGCTCGAAGATCCGGTTCCGGATGTCGGCGGGAATGCCGGGGCCGGTGTCACCGATCTCGACGAGCGCCCGGTCGCCCTCACGCGCCGTCCGCACCGTGAGCGTGCCGGTGCCCTCCATCGCGGCGACGGCGTTGTCGATCACGTTCGTCCACACCTGGTTGAGCTCCGCGGCGTAGACGGGCACCGGCGGCAACGAGCGGTCGTAGTCCTTCACGACGCGGATGTCGCCGATCTTGCGCCCCAGCATGATCAGCGTGGAGTCGAGCAGCTCGTGCAGGTCCGTCGTCCGGTAGGGCGCGCGGTCCATCTGCGAGTACTGCTTGGCCGCGCCGACGAGCGTCGACACCCGCGTCGTCGAGTCGGCGATCTCGTTCATCAGCAGCTCGGTCTCGACGGTGTAGTTCAGCCAGCGGATCGCCCCCTCCAGGGCGCCCGTCAGGCCTGCGGCCTCGGCCCTGGCCACGACCTGCTCGAACCAGTCGACGTCGAGCCCGGCCTGCACGAACGTCGGCGCCAGGTCCCAGCCGTCGGCGATGCCGTGCTCGTCGAGCCAGTCGCTGAGCGCGTCCTCACGGTCGCCCGCCTCGATCGGCGTCAGCGTCGGTGCCTTCGCGACACGCTCCGCCGCCTCCTCCTGGATGGCGGTCAACGACTGCAGTGCCACCCTGTCCAGCGAGCCGCCCGCGATCATCCCGAGCTTGTGGCGCATGCCCGCGACCCGCTCGCGCAGCAGCGCCGTCGCCCGCACCGCCGCGGCGGCGGGGTTGTTGAGCTCGTGCGTCAGGCCCGCGGACAGCGACCCCAGCGCCAGCAGCCGTTCACGCTGGCTGACGGCCTGCTGGGTGTTCTGGATGCCGAAGAACAGGCCCTCCAGCAGGTGCAGCGCCATCGGGAACCACTGGCGCATCATCTCCTGCAACTTGCTGGCGTCGAGGACGAAGAACGTCGACGGGCGGGTCACGCGCAGCGTGTTGTTGTAGGTCTGCGGCACCCGGTCGCCCAGGTAGGCGTGCCAGGCGCCGGCGTAGACGCCCGGCTGCTCGGTGCGCTCGACCTCGACGTCCTCGTCGCCGGACCGGCGCTGCAGTACCACCGCGCCCTCGACGAGGACGTAGAAGCACGTCGCGACGTCGCCCTCGGTGTAGACGGGCCCGGCCGGGAAGCGTTCGACCGAGCCCTCCCGGCACAGCCAGTCGAGCTGCTCGTCGGACAGCTTCTCGAACAGGAACAGGCTGCGCAGCAGGGTGGGAGTGCACTCCGTTCCCTGACCGGCGGTGGTCATGACCGCTCCAGGTACCGGTGCACCAGGGAGACGGCCATCGCGCCGTCCCCGACCGCCGATGCCACCCGCTTCACCGACTCCGCACGGGCGTCACCGGCGACGAACACACCCGGCTGGCTCGTCTCCAGCAGGTAGGGGTCGCGGTCGAGCGGCCAGCCCGGTGGCCGGGCCCCGCCCGTCATCAGGTCGGGCCCGGCCAGCACGAACCCGGCCCGGTCGCGGGCCACGAGCCCGTCGAGCCAGTCCGTGCGCGGTGCGGCGCCGATGAACACGAACAGCCAGGGCGTGTCGACGACCTCCTCTGCTCCGGTGTTCCGGTCGCGCAGCCGCAGCCGCTCCAGGTGCCCGTCGCCCGCGGCCTCGACGACCTCGGTACAGGTCCGGACGATGATCTCGGGGATGCCGGCGATCTGCTCGACGAGGTAGTGCGACATCGACGACTCCAGTGACGCCCCGCGTACCAGCAGCGTCACCGACTTCGCGTGCCGTGCGAAGTACACCGCCGCCTGCCCCGCCGAGTTCGCGCCGCCGACGATGTAGACGTCGTCACCCGTGCAGCTCGCCGCCTGGCTCAGCGCCGACCCGTAGTAGACGCCGCGCCCGGCGAGGTCCGCGAGGCCCGGCGCCGCCAGCTCCCGGTACGACACGCCCGTCGCGAGGACGACGGCGTGCGACGTGATCGCCGAACCGTCCGAGAAGTGGACCGTGCGCCCCGAGCCGTCGACGTCCAGGCCGACGACGTCGCGCGCCGTCAGCACCTCGGCGCCCATCCGGACCGCCTGCCGGCGTGCCCGGTCGGTGAGCTGGGCGCCCGAGACGCCGTCGGGGAAGCCGAGGTAGTTCTCGATCCGGGAGCTCTGCCCGGCCTGCCCACCCGTCGCCGTGCGCTCGACGAGCACCGTGCGCAGACCCTCCGACGCCCCGTAGACCGCCGCGCCCAGCCCGGCCGGGCCGCCGCCGATCACGACGAGGTCGTAGAACTCCGCGGCAGGCGTCGTCGACAGCCCGACGCGTTCGGCCAGCTCCGCGTCGCCCGGGGCGACGAGGGTCTCGCCCGCAGGCGTCACCACGACCGGCAGTGTCTGGCCGTCGAGGCCCGCCGCGGCCAGCAGCCGGCCGGCCTCCGGGTCGTCGCTGGGGTACCAGCGGTAGGGCACCTGGTTGCGGGCCAGGAAGTCACGCACCTCGTTCGACCGCGCCGACCAGCGGTGACCCACGACGCGCGTCTCGCACACCGGTCGCCGGTCCGAGGAACGCCACGCCTCCAGCAGCGCGTCGAGGACCGGGTAGAGCTTCTCCTCGGGCGGGTCCCACGGCTTGAGCAGATAGTGGTCGAGATCGACGACGTTGATCGCCGTGATCGCCGCGTCCGTGTCGGCGTAGGCCGTCAGCAGCACCCGGCGCGCCACCGGGTACAGGTCCATCGCCGCCTCCAGGAACTGCAGCCCGTCCATGCCGGGCATCCGGAAGTCGGCCAGCAGCACGGCGACCTCGTCACCGCGCAGCGTCATCTCGCGCAACGCTTCCAGCGCCTGTTCGCCGGACTCGGCGCGCACGATCCGGTGGTGCTCGCCGTATCTGCGTCGCAGGTCGCGGGCCACGGCGCGCGACACCGAGGGATCGTCGTCGACCGTGACGATCGCGGGCCTGGCCGGGATCAAACTCGCCGTCATGACATCGAGTCTGCCTGGTTCGTCCAGCCCCCGGACGGACGCAGCCCGGCCGGGCCGCTCACACCCCCCGCCGTGCTCGGCAGGAGACTGGTTCGATCATGGTCGGGAGCCGTCTCGGGCCGAACCCGGCGGGACCGCGTCGCCGATCAGGATGCTCACGGGGCGCGTCGTCCCTGACGCGCGCCCTGTGCGTCGTCCTCACACATGCTCGCGTCACTGCGGGTGATCATCGCCGCGGTGGCGGCGTTCGGCCGGTCGGCGAACCGCTCGAACGGCCGGGCCAGGAAGGTGGCGCGGTACATCGTGGACCGGTGCCCGGGGACCTGCGCGTAGCTCATCCACGCGACCAGCGCGGCGCAGAAGAGCCCGGCGCAGAACGAGCTGCGCCCGGCGAACAGGACCGCCGCGAACGCCGCCGGCCCATCCGGTCCGCGCGGTGCGACGCTGCGGGACGGTATGGGCCCGCTCGCTGCCCCCGACGGGGAGCCGGGAGCGGCGGCGGGTACCAGAAGCGTCGCCGCCGCAGGTGCGCGACGGCCGGCGCTGCCTCCTCGGCGTGACGTCCCGCGCGTGTCCCTGCCGCAGAACGCGCACGCCGTGCCAGCGCCACGGCCACAACACCACCAGCAGCGCCACCCCTGTGCCACCTGCGTACGGCGCCGCCAACAGATCGTTCACCCACAGCCCCTCTCGTGGGGGCGGACGCCAGGGACCGGCCTCTCGGCGCGAGGGGATTTCGATCATGGTCACCCGCCCGGGCGACCCGGCCGATCGGGGCCGCGCGAGCGGTCGGCCCCGTCCCACCGCCGAGTTCGGCCTCAGAATGGTTCCGACCATGATCGAACCAGTCTGGTGGCAGTGTCGGGGTGGTGTCGAGTTCGGCGCCGGGGTGGGTCGGTCCGGTCGCGAGGGTCAGGTACCGAGGCGGTCGCGCAGGCCCGAGGCCCGGCCGACGGGACGGGCGACCGCGGCACGCACGGCCGCCTCCGACCCGACGACGCGCACCCGCTCGATGGCACGGGTGACCGCCGTGTAGAGCAGCTCGCGGGTGAGCAGCGGCGACTCCGGCGGCGGCAGCACCACGGTGACCTGGGAGAACTGGCTTCCCTGGGCGCGGTGGACCGTCATCGCGTGGACGCTCTGCGGCTGCGAGAGCCGGGCCGTGGCCACCCGCAGCGGCGCCCCGCCGCGACCGAACACCGCCCGCGTCCGGCCGTCCTCGCGGACCAGGACGCCGGTGTCGCCGTTGTAGAGGTTCAGGTCGTAGTCGTTGGTGGTGACCAGCACCGCGCGGCCCGGGAACCACTCGCCGTCGTCCGCGCCCGGGCCGACCCCGGCGTCGGCGAGCCAGCGTTCGACCTCCCATCCCCACCGGGTCACGCCGTAGGGGCCGCGGCGGTGCGCGCACAGCAGCCGGTGGCGGTCGAGTGCCTCCAGCGCCTTCTCGACGTCGCCTGCGCGGGCGTGCTCGACGAGCGTGGCGTTGGCCGCGACGACCTCGGCGCGCACGGCGTCGAGGCCCGGCGGGTCGCGCAGCTCCAGCGTCGGTGCCTCGACGAACTCGACGGCGCCCCCCTCGCCGGAACGCAGCGCGGCGACGGCGGCGTCGGCGTCGCCGTCGCGGATGGCGCGGGCGAGCGCGGCGATCTCCGTGCCGAACCGCCACGTCCGGTCGAGTGTGACGACACCGTGGACGATCGGGGCGTCGTCCGGTGCGAGCGCGCCGAGCGACCGCAGCGTCGCGTCGAGGGCGGGCTCACCGGCGCCGGGGGCCCGGGCGAGGTCGCCCAGCACCGCGCCGGCCTCGACCGACGCCAGCTGGTCCGGGTCGCCGACCAGCACGAGCCTGGCGTCGGGCCTGACGGCCTCCAGGAGCCTGGCCATCATCGTCAGCGACACCATCGACGTCTCGTCGACGACGACGACGTCGTGCGGCAGCCGGTTGGTGCGGTCGTGGTGGAACCGGTTGGAGTGGCCGGGCCGGAAGCCGAGCAGGCGGTGCAGCGTCGAGGCGGGGAGGTCACCGAGCCGTTCGCGGTCGGCGTCGGGAAGGTGGCGGACCTGTTCGCGGACGGCCTCGGCGAGCCGGGCGGCGGCCTTGCCGGTGGGAGCGGCGAGCGCGATGCGCGGCGGGGGGCCGGGCTGGTCGCGCAGCAGGGCGAGGAGCCGGGCGACGGTCGTTGTCTTGCCCGTGCCGGGCCCACCCGCGAGGACGGTGACCCGGCGCAACGAGGCGACGGCGGCGGCGAGCAGCTGCCGGTCGGACCCGGCGGCGTCGGCGGCGGTGTCGAACAGCCGGCCGAGCCCGGCCCGGAGACGGTCGACGTCGACCCGCGGCGGCGCCGCGGTGGCGCGGTCGCGCAGCTCGGTGCGGACCTCCTCCTCCTGGCGCCAGTACCGGTCGAGGTAGAGCAGCCCGGCCGGCATCCGCAGGGGTGCGACGCCCTCGGCCGGATCGGCCGACACCAGCGGGCTCGCGAGGCACGCGGCACGCCACGCGGGCGGATCGGGCCACGGCAGGGTCGAGACGTCGACGAGCTCGTCACCCTCGCCGAGCACCGTGGTGCCGACCTCGTCGAGGTCGACGCACACCGACCCGTGCCGCACCGCCCGCACGGCCAGGGCGGCGGCGAGCAGCACCGTCTCGTCGGTCTCCCGGCCGAGGCGGCCGAGCCGGGTGGCGACGTGTACGTCGGCCGCCGCGAGCACACCTGCGGAGTTGAACGCGGCGAGCAGCCCGCCGGCGCCACGGGCGAACCGGGGGTCGTGGGGGTCGGTGTCCGGGACGCGGGTCGGAGCGGTCATGCGGTTCCCTCGTCGAGCAGCCGGGACAGGTCGGTGACCAGCGCGGGCGGCGGCGCCCACGAGAACACCCCGGCCGGGACGCCGTCGACCGCCGGGGTGCCGGGCCCGCACATCCCGCGCAGGAACAGGTAGAGCGCACCACCGAGGTGGGTGGCCGGGTCGTAGCCGGGCAGCCGCCAGCGCAGGTAGCGATGCAGCGCCACCGCGTAGAGCAGGGCCTGCAGCGGGTAGTGCGCCGCCGTCATGGCGTTCGTGAGCGCCGCGGGGCCGTAGTGCGCCGAGGTCAGCGGCACGTGCCCCTCGGGCCCGACCGGGCCGAGCCAGTTCGTCTTGTAGTCGACGATCACGTAGCGGCCCCCGACGCGCAGCACCGCGTCGATGCTGCCGGTGAGGTAGCCGCGCAGCGGCTGGTCGGCCAGCAGCGGCGCGTCGAGGTGGTCGGGGTAGCCGGCAAGCGGGTCGTCGGCGGGCAGGTGCGCGCGCAGCAGCCGGGCGACGTCGGCGAGGACGGGGGAGGGGCCCGGCCGGTCGCCGCCGGCGAGGGGGAGCTCGAAGTCGAGCTCGCTGAGCCGGTCGGCAGGGGCGACGTCGGCCAGCGTGGCACCGCCGACGAGCGGCCCGAGCGGGGTGCGGGCCACCGGGACGAGGGCGGCGGCCAGCTCGTCGGGGTCGACCGCGGCGGGCCGGCGCGCCAGCTCGACGCGGGCGCGGGCGGCCAGCTCGGCACGCAGGTCGGGGACGGAGGTGTCGGCGGCCTCGAACACCGAGTGCACGAGCGTGCCGAACGCCGTGCCCATCGGCAGGTCGGCCATCGGCGACGGAACCGCCCGCGCCGCAACGGGATCGACGACGGACGACAGCGGATCGGGCGCCGGCTCGTCGGCCAGCCCCGGCTCCTCCGGCTCGCTCACGACAGCGGGGGACTGCGGCCCGGCGTCGTGAGCCGCCGCGGTGAGCGCGCTGTAGGAGGTGCGCCGCCAGTCGAGGTCGACCTCGCGGTCGAAGTGCGCCGCGCCGAGGATCGGGACCGCCGCCGCGGGCGGGACCCACGGGGCGGGCACGTCGTCGCCGACCCGCTCGACCACGACGTGTGGTGCCCCGTCGGGGCCGCGACCTGCGCGCTCGACCAGCGCGGTGAACATCGGGCCCGGGTCGCGTGGTACCGCGCACGTCTCGCGCGGGGTCTCACCCGGCCCGGCGCCGCCGGCGAGCATCCGGTGCAGCGACGACTTCGCCGTCGTCGTCGCAGGGACCCACCAGGCGAGGATCTGGGACCGCGCCCGGGTGAGCGCGACGTAGAGCAGCCGCAGGTCCTCCCCGGCCTCCTCGGCGAGGTGGACACCCTGCCGTTCGAGGAACCGTGGCCCCGACGGGCCGCCGACGTCGAGCACCCGCTGCTGGTCGGCGCCCTCGTGCAGGCGGGCCAGCTTGGGTTCCTGCACGTTGCGGTCCCACGCGAACGGCACCGCGACGATCGGGTACTCCTGGCCCTTGCTGCGGTGCACGGTGACGATCTGGACGGCGTCGGCGTCGGACTCCAGCCGCCGGCTGCGCTCGGCGCCGGTGTCGGAGCCGGCCTCGCCGATCCGCCGGCGCAGCCATTCCACCAGCGCGGACGGCCCGAGGTGCTCCCGGGTGGCGGCATGGTGCAGGGCCTGGCCGATGTGGCGCAGGTCGGTGAGGGTGCGGTCGCCGTCGGTGCGGGCGAGCAACCGCTGGGCGAGGCGGCGGCGCTCGGACACCGCCTCCAGGAGCGCCGCGACACCGCGGCCGCGCAGCGCGCCCGCCCAGTCGCGCAGGTCGTCGCCGAGACTCTCGACGACGGCGTCGGCGTCGGCGCCGCACAGGTCGGCGACCGTGACCCCGGCGAAGCAGGTCAGGGCGGCGGCGCGGAGCCGCAGCCCGCTGTGGGGCTGCTCGAGCGCCTCGAGCAGCGTCAGCCAGTCGGCGGCGACGGGGGTGCCGAACACGCTGCGGGTCCCCGTGACGACGGCGGGCACCCCGGCGTCGCGCAGCGCCCGGTTGACCAGCTCGGCCTGGTCGTTGGTGCGGACGAGCACCGCGACGTCGCCGGGCAGGACGGGGCGTTCGCGGCCGTCGGCGGGGACGATCCGTGCGGCGCCGGCCAGCAGCCCGGCGATCTGGGCGGCGACGTCCGCGGCGACCTGCGGGCGGGCCGCGTCGACCCGGCCCACGCCGTGGAACAGCCTGCCCAGCCGCTCGGTCCCGACGATCCGCACCCGCAGCGGCGCGTCGCAGGCCGACCCGCGCAGTGTGCGGCCCTGCTCGGCGGCGGTGACCGGGTGGACGACGATGTCGCGGTCGCCGAGTGCGGCCTCGTCGAAGACGGCCTCCACGGCCCGCACGACCGCCCGGTCGCTGCGGTAGTTCGTGTCGAGGGTGAACCGTTCGCCCGCGCCCGCCGCCGCCTGCAGGTAGCTGACGACATCGGCGCCGCGGAACGCGTAGATCGCCTGCTTGGGGTCGCCGATCAGGACGAGCGTGGTGTGCCCGTGGAACGCCGCGGACAGGATGCGCCACTGCACCGGGTCGGTGTCCTGGAACTCGTCGACGAGCACCACGCGGTAGCGGCTGCGCAGCCGCGCCGCGGCGGCCTCGCCGCGGACCGGGTCGGACAGGGCGGCGTCGAGGCGGGTGAGCATGTCGTCGTAGCTGAAGAGCTTCGCCGCCCGCCTGCGCCGGTCGACCTCGCGGCGGACCGCCTCGGCGAAGCTGCGGCGGGTCGCCGCGACGGATCCGGCGTCGGCGTCGACCGGTTCGATGCGGGCCTGCGGGTCCCCGACGACGGCCCGGGCCAGGTCGAGGGCCTCGTCGCGGCCGAACGCGGGCCGGTCGGCGCCCGTGGTGGCGTACTTGCGGACGTAGAAGTCGTCGACGACCTCCTCGACGAGGTCGTCGACCGACTCGACGAACAGCGCGTCGGGGTCGGCGTCGCCGAGGACGCCCAGGCCGGCGAGCATCCGCTGGCAGAACTGGTGCGTCGTGGCGATCGTGGCCGCGTCGAACTCGGCGACGGCGAGGCGCAGCCGTTCCCGGCGCGCCGCGACGGCGGCGTCGTCGCCCGTGGCGAGGTGGCGGAGCACGACGTCGGCGGCGGCGCGGGCCGCGGCCGGGTCGGCGAGGGCACGCTCGGTGGCGGTGAGCCGCTCCCGGACGCGTTCGCGCAGCTCGTGGGTGGCCTCACGGCCGAACGTGACCAGCATCAGCTCCGAGAGCGTGGCCACGCCCTCGGCGACGTAGCGGGCCGCGAGGGCGGCGATCGTGTACGTCTTGCCGGTCCCGGCGCTGGCCTCCAGCACGGTCGTCGCGCCGGCGGCGGGCAGCGGCCCGCACACCTCGAACGGCCGCGCCGGCAGGACCGGGGTGGTCGCGATGGCGGTCACGGCAGGCTCATCTCCTCGGCCGCGAGCAGCGGCGTCCAGATCCGCATCGCGAGCTCCCCGAACCGGGTCGGCTCCTCACCACTGCGCGCCGGGTCGGCGAGCAGGACGTCGAGCGCGGTGCCGGGGCCCCACACCAGGGTGTGCGCGGCGTCGTCGCGTTCGGGCCCGTAGCGGCCGGCCCACTGGCTGCGGGCGGCGTCGACGGCGTCGTCGGGCGTGCGGTTGCGCATCCGGCGGCGGTTCGCGTAGGCGTAGGACGACTTCAGCGCCAGCGGCAGCGCCGTGCACAGCCCGTCGCGGTGCAGGGCGAGCAGGTCGGCCAGCAGCACCGCGGCCCGGCCCTGCTCCACGGGGCCGAGCACCGAGCGTTCCGGGCCGTCGGAGCCGCGGCCGATCGTGACCGCCCGCCACGTCGTGTCGGGACGCGCCGCGGTGAGTGCGAGCAGCCGCACCCACGCCCCGACCCGGTGCTTGGCGCCGAGCCGGGAGAACCCGGCGGTCACGACGTCGCCCGTCGCGCCCGGCCCCGACCCGGTGCGCACCACCCCGCCGACCGTCCCGACCAGGCGCACCCCGGCGACCGTCGCGGTGACGTCGAGCGACTCGGGCGGTGAGCTCCACAGCGGCAGCGTCGCGGCCACGAGCGGCTCGACGTCGGCCACCACGTCGCCGAGGATCCGCTGCCCCAGTGCGCCGGGCGGGAGCGCCCCGCGGCGCCACTCGGCGGCCCGGCAGGCGTCGAGGTCGTGGCCGGCGAGCCGGTCGGCCAGCAGCCGCGCCCCGATGTGCCAGCGCTGCAGCTGGTCGAGCTCGACGGGCAGCGCGTCGTCCGGGTCGTCGTCGGCGGCGAAGACCGACACCCCGACCCGCTGGCGCAGGAACGCCTTCGCCGGGCCCTCCAGGAACCGGACCAGGTCGTCGAGCTCCACCTCGGTGGCCGGTGACGGCGCCGGCAGCGGCCCCGGCAGCAGTGGGGGCGGCGGGGTGCGGACGCCCGTGGCGGCCACGGCACCGGCGAGCGCCGCCCGGTCGAAGCTGAACGGCCGCGGCCCGCCGAGCGCGTCGCCGGTGAAGTTCAGGGAGTCGAAGGGCTGCAACGGATGACGGACCACGACGTGGTCGCGCGCCCGCCCGCCGTCGGGGGCGACCGCGATCGTGTCGAGCGCGTCGAGCAGCTCACCGACGGGCACCGACGGCGGCCTGCGGACGTTCGTGCGCTCGTCGGCTCCGGAGTGCACGACGACGAGGTGTTCCGTCGCCGCGCCGATCGCGTCGAGCAACAGCTGGCGGTCCTCGCTGCGCGGGTCGCGCTCGCCGACGCGCGGGTCGCGGGCCAGCACGTCGTCGCCGTCGGGCTCGCCCGCCCGGGGGAAGGCGCCGTCGTCGAGGCCGAGCAGGCACACCACGCGGTGCGGCACCGACCGCATCGGCACCAGCGTCGCTACGGTGAGCGTGCCGGTGCGGAAGTTCGCGCGCGTCGGGCGCCCGCGTAGCCGGTCGGTGAGCAGGCCGCGCACGTCGGGCAGGCCCAGCGCGACCGTGCCCGCGTGCGGGCCCGCCGAGGCCGTGACCTCGGCCAGCTCGGCCCGCGCCTGCGCGGCCTGCCACGCGTCGGTCGGGGTGGTCGTGGTCAGCGCGTCGAGGCCGGCGGCGAGGGCGGCGCCCCACTGGGCCAGCGTCCGCTCGCCGCGGAGCCCGGCCAGTACCGTGGCGAGGCGTTCGACCAGCTCGGCGAACCGGCCGACGGTGTCGACGTCGGAGCTGCCGACGTCGTCGAGCGGGAGGGCCGTGTCGAGGAACTGCCGGTCGGCCTCGTCCATCGCGACGCCCAGCAGCAACCGGTCGAGCCCCGCCGACCACGTGTTCTGCGGGAAACCGCCCAACGCGAACGGGCCGCGGTGCTCCGCGTCGAGCCCCCAGCGCACCCCCGCGCCGACGACGAGCTCACGGAGCCGGTCGAGCGCGTCGTCGTCGAACCGGAAGCGGCGGCGCACCGGCTCGGTACCCGCGAGGTCGAGCACCTGGGTGGCGGTGAGCCGGGCATCGGCCAGCTCCAGCAGCGTCGCGACCGTGTCGAGCAGCGGGTTGACCTGGCGCAGCGCCCGGTCGGCCAGCCGGACCGGCAGCCGGTGACCCGGGTGGCCCGCGTCCGCTCCGGCGCCGCCCTCGCCGGTGGCCAGGCCGAACGTCGCCGAGATCAGCGGCGCGAACGTCTCGATGTCGGGGCACATGACGACGACGTCGCGCGGCTCCAGCGTCGGGTCGGCCGCCAGCAGCCCGAGCACGACCTCGCGCAGCACCTCGACCTGCCGGTCGGGGCCGTGGCAGGCGTGCACGGTGACGCTGCGGTCGGCCGGGGCGAGGACCACGGGCGCGGCGCCGGGGGCGGTGTCGTCGCGCAGGCTGCGCTGCAGTGCCCCGAGCAGCGTCGGCGGCGGCGTCTCACCGTCGTGGTGGATGTCGGCCCCGACGGGCAGCCGCAGCTGCAGCTCCCGCACGTCGCGGCCCAGCGAGGCGAGCAGCGGGTTGGCGACGGCGGCGGCGCTGTCGTCGGCGGCGCGCCGCGGCGCGGTGCCGCCCTGGGCCGAGAGCGCTCCCCACAGCACCGGTGAGGGGTGCGCGATCCACAGGTGGACGTCGCGGTGCACGGCAAGCGCGTCGAGCACCGCGAGCCGGCTCGCGGCGAGCCGCGTCGGGCCGAACACCGACAGCCGCGGCGGCAGCGTGGTCCGGCCGGGCTCCGCGCGCAGCACCGCGCACGCCGCCTCGACGCGCTCGGCGGGGCCGGGGACCCCGATGTGCGCCCGCAGCCGGCGCCACAGCTCGGCCTGCCAGCGCAGGTCGGGCGCGAGCGGCGTGCCGCCCGGGGCGTCGACGTCGACCCCCGCGAGCCACGCCGCGAGCATCCCGGGCCGGTGCGCGGCGTACGAGGCGTAGAGGTCGGCGAGGCGCCGGGCCAGCGCGTAGCGCCGGCCACGGCGGTGCCCGTCGGCCGCGGCGGTGCCCAGGTGGGCCCCCAGCAGCGCGAACCCGGCCTCGCCCGCAGCCTCGTCGACCAGCTCCAGCAGCGGCCAGACCGCCCGCGCGGGCCGCCACGGGTCGTCGCCCGGGTCGGTCCCCGTCGCGGCGCACACCGCGGCGTCGACCACCTCGGTGGGTGAGGGGAACCGCACGTTGGCGCACACCCCGTCGCCCCGGCCGTCGCGGGTGCCGAGACGGTGCGCCAGGCGCTGGGCGAGCCAGCGCTCGACGCCGCGCTCGGGCACCGCGACGACCTCGACGGCGAACGGGTCGGCCGGGACCTCGGCGAGGATCCCGGCGAGCGCGTCGGCGAGGGTGTCGGCGCGTTCGGCGCGGTGGACGTGCAGCACGCCCGGCACGTTATCGACCACCACCGACGATCTTGCGGACCCGTCCCCGAGTTGTCCGTGACCGGCTGTGTGTCACCAGTTGGACGGCGCGTAGTCCTTGAGGAAACACCCGTGCAGGTCCTCGCCCGCCTCGCCGCGGACGATCGGGTCGTACACCCGGGCCGCGCCGTCGACGAGGTCGAGCGGGGCGTGGAAGCCCTCCTGCGCCAGTCGCAGCCGCATCGGGTGCGGCCGCTCGTCGGTGATCCACCCGGTGTCGACGGCCGTCATGAGGATCCCGTCGGTCTCCAGCATCTCCGTCGACGACGTGCGCGTCAGCATGTTCAACGCGGCCTTCGACATGTTGGTGTGCGGGTGCCCGGGGCCCTTGTAGGCGCGGTGGAACTGCCCCTCCATCGCGCTCACGTTGACGACGTAGGTGCGCCGCGCGGGCGAGGCCGCCAGCGCGGGCCGCAGCCGCGAGATCAGGATGAACGGCGCGGTCTGGTTGCACAGCTGGACCTCGAGCAGCTCCAGCGGGTCGACGTCCTCGACCGGCTGCGTCCAGCTGTTGACGTGCGCGGTGTCGGGCAGCAGGCCGCCCGCGTCGATCGACACGATGCCGGCCTCGACCCGCTCGGGATCGGCGCTGCCCGCGGTGAGGGCCAGCTCGGTGAGCGCGTGCGGCGACAGCGCGGCCGACTCCAGCGCGGCCGGGCGCAGCGCCCCGGTCAGGGCGGCCGGGTGCGCCGCGGACACGTCGCCGAAGCGCAGCACCTCGGGGACCGTCCCGGCGGGCAGGACCGCGTCCAGGTCCTCCTGCTCGGCGGCCACCAGCGCGGAGTACGAGCCGGGGGAGCGGCGCACGGTCTGCGCCGCGTTGTTGACCAGGATGTCGAGGTGGCCGTGGGCGGCGACGTCGTCGGCGAGGCGCACGACCTGCGCCGGGTCGCGCAGGTCGATGCCGACGATCCGCAGCCGGTCGAGCCAGTCGGCGCTGTCGGGCATCGCGGCGAAGCGGCGCGCCGCGTCGTTCGGGAAGCGGGTGGTGATCGTGGTCTGCGCGCCGTCGCGCAGCAGCCGCAGCGCGATGTACATGCCGATCTTGGCGCGCCCGCCGGTGAGCAGTGCGCGCCGGCCGGTGAGGTCGGTGCGGGCGTCGCGGCGGGAGCGGTTGAGCTCGGCGCACGGCGGGCAGAGCTGGTGGTAGAACGCGTCGACGACGGTGTAGCGCTGTTTGCACGTGTAGCAGGACCGGGCGCGGTGCAATGTGCCCGCGACGGCGCCGGGCGTGGCCGACACCAGCGGGACGCCCCGGGTCTCGTCGTCGATCCGCCCGGGCGCGCCGGTGGCGGTGGCCTCGGTGACCGCTCTGTCGGCCTCGGTGACCGCGTCGCGCTTGGCCTTGCGCCGCCGCTGGCGCACCGACTTCCAGATGCCCGCGGTGGCGCGGCGGATCGCGACGGCGTCGGGATGTTCGGTGGGCAGCTCGTCGACCTGCGCGAGCACCCTCAGGCAGACGGCGAGATCAGCGGGGTCGACCCCCGGCGCAGGGGGGCCGGCCACGGGCGTGGGGGAGGGTTCGGTGACGGTCACGGCGGTCCTCAGGCGAACTCGGCCAGCGCCTTGCGGGCCTGCTCCAGCTCGGCCTCCAGCGCCGCGACGCGGGCCTCGCGCTCGACGCGCGCGGCGGAGACGACCTCCTCGATCGGGGCGGCGAGGTCGGCGTGCAGCTCGGCGGCCGCGCGGATCACGGCGGTGGCGGTGACGGGCAGCGCGCGGGCGACCCAGTCGGCGCCGCGCTTGAGGTCGGCCTGCCACTCGCCGTCGGCGCTGCCGCTGACCGTGAGGGTCAGCTCGATGACGCGGGTGCGGCGGGCCGTCGACGTCGACCCCTTCGGCCGGCCACGACGGCGCGGCGCCTCGGCGCCGGTGCCGTCACCGGGGTCGTTGCCCGCGGCGGCGCCGGGGTCGGTCGGGGCAGCCGTCGGGTCGCCGGCCTGCGGGTCGTCAGGGGTCGTCACGTGCACGCCTCTCGTGGTCGCTCCACCGAACAGGGTGATCGTAGAACGGGCGTTCGAATCGTCCGGATGCGGGTAGGTGGTGCGGATCGCATCCGTTTCCTGGTGTCCGGCGGTGCATTTACATCAAGCACCGATGTAAATTTCGGGTATGTCCGCACCTGTCGACGCCCCGGAGCTCGCCGACCTCGCGGTCACCCTGGAGCGGGTGGCCGGCTGGGTGCGACGGACCAGCCCGCCCGCCGAGTGGAACCTCGTCGCCCTGTCCACACTCGACCGTCTCGACCGCACCGGGCCCCAGCGCGTCTCCGACCTGGTGGCCCGCGAGTCGATCTCGCAGCCCGGGATGACCGGGCTCGTCGCCCGCCTGGAGTCGGCCGGGCTCGTCGCGCGCGCCCCCGATCCCACCGATGGCCGCGCCACCCTCGTCTCCCTCACCACTGCCGGACAGGCCTACCTGCGAGAACGACACCGGCTGCGCGCGGAGACGGTCGTGATGCGCCTGCGGTCGCTGCCTGCGGCCGACCGCCGCGCCCTGCTCGCGGCGCTGCCCGCCCTCGGCCGGCTCGCCGACCAGCCCGGGACGGAGGACCTGCGATGAGCTCCCACGCCGACGCCGGCCCCTCCCCGCAGCCCAGGGCGGTCTGGGCGGTCGCGTTCGCGTGCGCCATCTCGTTCGATGCCGGGGACGCCGCCGCGGAGGAGGCCGCCACCGAGGTGCCCGCCGTCGAGGTGCCCGCCGTCGAGGAGGACGCCGTGCTCGCCGAGGACGCCCTGCACCGCTCGCCCCGGAGCCCGCACCACGTCCCGCCGCAACGACACGGTGACGCACAGGCGCGGGTCGCGCCCGCGCGGCGCGCCCGATGACCGCCGCGCCGTCCGGGCCGGCCGACTCCGGGCACGACCCGGAGCGGGACCCCGAGCAGGAACCACGGACGCCCCGCAATCCCGACCGGCCGCGCCCGGCGCCCGCCGGCGCCCGCGGCTTCGAGCTGGGCTGCGACGGCCCGTCGACGCTCGTCGTCGGCATCGACGGCTCCGACACCGGCTGGCGCGCCCTGTACTACGCGGTCGGCCAGGCCCGGCGACAGGGCAGCAGGGTCGTCGCCGTGTACGCCGAGCGGCAGACACCTCTGGTGGCGACGCCGATGATGGTCCCGATCATCGACGGCGAGGCCGACGCGGAGTTCCGGGACTCGCTGGCCACCACGGTGGCGGAGCTGGGCGCGGAGTTCGGGGTCGGGACGGAGCTGGTGGTGCTGGCCGCCGACCCCGTCGTCGCGCTGCTGCAGGTGGCCGAGTCGGTGCGGGCGGACGCGATCGTCGTCGGCGCCAGCGAGCAGACGGGACACCGGCTCTTCGGCTCGATCGCGCTGCGGACGGTCAGGACGGGCCAGCGCCCGGTCACCGTCGTCCCCTGACCTTCGTGCGGCCGGACCCACGAGGCGCCCGACCCCGACGTGTCGTCAGCGCGGCGAGGTGGCTCTGGTGACACGTTCGGTGAGAGGACCTGCCTGCGCAGGACGCCGGGTCAGACCGGCGGGCTCGCCGGCGAACCCGTGCTGGGCGACGTGCCCGGCGCGGCGGACTGCGCGCGGCGGCGCATCAGCGCCGGGACGCCGAACACCAGGATCGCCGTCACGCACATCGCCAGCAGCTCGGCCGCGCCGAGCCCGAACCCGCCCAGCAGCACCGCCGCCGCGAGCAGTCCGAGACCCAGGACCGCAGCGACGACGAACTCGGCTCTCGGGACGAGGCGTCGTCGTCGGCGGCCGCCGCGCAACGCATCGTCGAGGTCGGGGAACTGCACGACCAGTTGGCGTTCCAGCTGCTCGAGACGCTGCCGCTCCGCGGAGCTCAGTGGCGTCTCCGGATCCGGAGGGGTCACACCTTCTTCTACCCCTTTCGGAGGCTGTCCACACGTGGTTCGCCGACCATCCTCGGCAGTGCGCGGGTCGTCGTCGTACGGTCGGCGCATCGTCGCACCAGACGCACACCGCCCGGGGGGACCATGAGCACAGCCACCGACGCCGCTCGGGTGGAGGAGGTGGCGGGCCGGGTCGTCGCCGACCACGATCCGCGCCGTCTGCCGGTGCAGGAGTTCCTCGGTGCGTGTTTCGACGCCGGGCTGTCCTGGGTGCACTTCCCCGACGGCCTGGGCGGGCTCGGGGTGTCGCGGGGCCTGCAGGCCTCGGCCGACGCCGTGCTGCAGTCCGCGGGCGGGCCGGTCCCGTTCCGGCTCAACCCCATCGGCTACGGGATGGCGGCGCCGACGATCAGCGAGCACGCCCGCTCGCCGGAGCTGGCCCGGAGCTGGCTGCGGCCGCTGGCGACGACCGAGGAACTCTGGTGCCAGCTGTTCTCGGAGCCGGGTGCCGGGTCCGACCTCGCGGGCCTGGCGACCAGCGCGGTGCGTGACGGCGACACCTGGGTCGTCAACGGGCAGAAGGTGTGGACGAGCCTGGCCCACCGCGCCCGGTGGGCTCTGCTGCTCGCGCGCACCGACCCCGACCAGCCCAAGCACAAGGGGCTCACCTACTTCGTCCTCGACATGGAGGCCGCCGGGGTGCGGACGCGGCCGCTGCGCCAGATGACGGGCCAGGCGGAGTTCAACGAGGTGTTCCTGGAGGACGCCCGCATCCCCGACGAGCACCGCCTCGGCGCCGTGGGCGACGGCTGGCGCGTCGCGATGACGACGTTGATGAACGAACGGTCGGCGATCGGCGCGGGCGGCGCCGAGCGGGGGTCGGGCACGATCGCCGACGCACTGGCCCTGTGGGCGGACCGCCCGCACCGCCGCACACCGGTGCTGCGCGACCGGCTGGCCGCGCTGTGGACGCGGTCGGAGGCGCAGCGCCTGACGTCGGCGCGGGCGCGGCGCGGGGTGGCGTCCGCGGGGTCGCCGGGACCGGAGGGTTCGGTCGCCAAGCTGGTGTCGGCGGAGCTGAACCAGGACGTGTACGAGTTCTGCATGGACCTGCTGGGCCCGGAGTCGACGCTGTACTCCTCCTACGAGGTGCGCCGCGACGGCCGGGAGGCCGACTGGCGGGGTGCGGTGCAGCAACGGTTCCTGCGGTCGCGGGCGAACACGATCGAGGGCGGCACGTCGGAGGTGCTGCGCAACATCCTGGGCGAGCGGGTGCTGGGGCTCCCGGGCGACCTGCGCGCCGACGCCGGCAAGGCGTGGAAGGAGGTGCCCCGTGGCTGACACCGCGACCGAGGTGGCGACCGAGCCGCACACCGGGCCCGTCGAGTTCGACGTCACCGAGGAGCAGCAGGAGCTGCGGGCCGCGGTCCGCCGGTTCTGCGCAGAGCAGTCCGACGGCCCGGCAGTCCGCCGGCACATGGAGTCCGAGCACGGCCACGACCCGGCGGTGTGGGCGCGGCTGGGCCGCGAGCTGGGCGTGCTGGGCCTCGCGGTGCCCGAGGAGCTGGGCGGCGCCGGGGCCGGTCTGGTCGAGCAGTCGATCGTCGTCGAGGAGCTGGGCGCGGCACTGCTGTGCGGGCCGGTGCTGGGGACGATCGGGCTTGCGCTGCCGGCGCTGGTCGCGTCGTCGGCGGGTCCGCTGCGCGACGAGCTGGTGCCGTCGCTGGTCGACGGGTCACGCACGGCGGCACTGGCCGCCCCGGAACGGGCCGGGCTGTTCGACCCGCACGCCATCACGGTCGGCGCCGTGCACGCGGGCGACGGCTGGGAGCTGACGGGCGTGGTGCCGCAGGTCGTCGATGCGGCGGGCGCCGACCTGCTGCTCGTCGCCGCGAGCGGACCCGAGGGCATCGCGCTGTTCGCGGTGCCGGGCGCCGCCGAGCAGGTGCAGACCGAGCCGTTGACGACGCTGGACCTCACGCGCCGGCAGGCGACCGTCCGGATGCGGGAGGCGCCGGCCCGGCTGCTGGCGGGCGCCGACGAGATCGACGCCGTCCTCGGCCACGCCTTCTACACAGCGTCGGCGCTGCTCGCCGCGGAGCAGGTCGGCGGCGCACAGCACATGCTGGACGTGACGGTGGCGTACGCGAAGGAGCGGCTGCAGTTCGGCCGTCCGATCGGCTCGTTCCAGGCGGTGAAGCACCGCCTCGCCGACATGCTGGTGCTGGTGGAGCACGCCCGGTCGACGGCGCAGCACGCGGCGTGGGCACTGCAGACCGGCTCCGACGACCCGTTCCTGGCCACCAGCATCGCGCAGGCCACGTGCTCGGAGGCGTACTACCGGGTGGCGGCCGACGCGGTGCAGCTGCACGGCGGCATCGGGTTCACCTGGGAGCACGAGGCGCACCTGTACTTCAAGCGAGCGGTCACCGACGCGGCACTGCTGGGCGGCGCGGAGATCCACCGGGACCGGATCGCGGCCGCGGTGCTCGACCACGTCCGGGCCACGCCCGGGGTACCGCCGGTGGCGGACGGGCGCGCGTGACCGCCCTCCCGGTGCGCGTGCTCGTCGCCAACCGCGGCGAGATCGCGATCCGCATCCTGCGCACCTGCGCCGAGCTGGGAGTCGAGGCGGTCGCCGTGTTCTCGGGCGACGACGCCGACGCCCCGCACGTCCGCGCCGCCGACCACGCCGTGGCGCTGCCGGGGGCGGGTCCGGGCGCCTACCTCGACGTCGACGCCGTCGTCGCCGCGGCCCAGGAGGCGGGCTGCGACACCGTGCATCCCGGATACGGCTTCCTGTCGGAGAACCCGGTGCTGGCCCGCGCGTGCGCCGCGGCCGGGCTGACGTTCGTCGGTCCGGACGCCGCCGCGCTGGAGCGCTTCGGCGACAAGACCCGCGCCCGCCGGGTCGCCGCCGCCGCGGGCGTGCCGGTCCCGGAGGGCACGGACACCCCCGTCGATCTCGACGGCGCCGCCACGTTCCTCGACGGCCTCGGCGCGGGCGCGGCCGTCGTCCTCAAGGCCGTGTCCGGCGGGGGCGGGCGTGGCATCCGCCCGGTGTGTGACCGCGCCGACCTCGCGACGGCCTTCGCATCGGCCGCCCGGGAGGCGGCCGCCGCGACCGGTGGGGGCGGGGTCTACGTCGAACGCCTCGTCGTCGACGCCCGGCACGTCGAGGTGCAGGTCGCGGGCGACGGCGAACGGGTGGTCGCGCTCGGTGACCGGGACTGCAGCGTGCAGCGTCGTCACCAGAAGCTGGTGGAGATCGCCCCCGCGCCCGGGCTGTCCGACGCGGTCCGGGAGCGGCTCGGCTCGGCCGCGGAGGCGATCGTCGGGAGCGGCTACCGCGGCCTGGGCACGGTCGAGTTCCTGGTGACCGGCACCGGCTCCTGGTTCCTGGAGGTCAACCCGCGGCTGCAGGTCGAGCACCCGGTCACCGAGGAGGTCACGGGTCTCGACCTCGTCGCCACCGGGCTGCGGCTCGCCGCGGGCGCAACCCTGGCCGACCTCGGGCTCGACGGCCGCCCGCCCGCGCCGCGCGGTAGCGCGGTCCAGCTGCGGGTCACCACCGAGACAGTCACCCCCGATGGGCTGCGGCCCGCCACGGGCACCATCGGTGCGCTGGCGCTGCCGTCGGGACGCGGGGTGCGCGTCGATGCCGCCGCCCACCCCGGCTACGCACCCAGCCCCCGTTTCGACCCGTTGCTCGCCAAGGTGATCGCGCACGGCCCCGACCTGGGCGCCGCGCTCGCCGTCGCGCGCCGGGCACTGGCGGAGACGGTCGTCGGTGGCGTCGACACGACGGTCGGGCTGCTGCGCGCGCTGCTGGCCGACCCGGCGTGGGTGCCGGGGGAGTCGGGCACGGACTTCCTCGACACGCACCTGCCGCGGCTGGCCGCCGCGGCCGTCGACCTGGTCCCCGCGACGGAGCCCGACGCGGCCCCCGTCACCGGGACACCGGCGCCGATCTCGGCCACCCCGCCCGAGGGCACCCTCGCCGTCACCGTGCCGACGACCGGCACCGTCGTCACGGTCGACGTCGGCGAGGGTGACGAGGTCGCCGCCGGCGCGACGCTGCTGGTGCTCGAGGCGATGAAGATGGAGCACCCCCTCCTCGCCCCCGCGGCCGGTGTCGTGCGGCGCGTGGACGCCGCCGTCGGCGACACCCCGCTGGCCGGGGCCGCCGCCGTGTACCTGGAGGAACGCGACTCCGTGGGGGACGCCGCCGCCGACGTCGCCGACCTCGATCCCGACCACGTCCGCGACGACCTCGACCAGGTCCTGCGACGCCGCGCCGTCGGCCTCGACGCGGCCCGCCCCGGCGCGGTCGCCCGCCGCCGCCGCCGTGGCCGCCGCACCGCCCGGGAGAACGTCGCCGATCTCGTCGACCCCGGCACGTTCGTCGAGTACGGGGCGCTCGCGATCGCCGCGCAACGTCGCCGCCGCACCGTCGACGACCTGGTCGAACGCACTCCGGCGGACGGGCTCGTCGCCGGCACGGGCGATGTCGGCGGACACCAGGTCGTCGTGATGTCCTACGACTACACCGTGCTCGCCGGCACCCAGGGCGCGCACAACCACAAGAAGAAGGACCGGCTCTTCGAGCTGGCCGACCACCGGATGCTGCCGCTCGTCGTGTTCTGCGAGGGCGGCGGTGGGCGGCCCGGCGACACCGACGGCAGCTGGGTCTCGATGCTCGACGTGCCCGCCTTCCACCTGTTCGGCCGGCTGTCGGGGCGGGTGCCGCTCGTCGGGATCGTCTCCGGCTACTGCTTCGCGGGCAACGCGGCGCTCGCCGGCTGCTGCGACGTCGTCATCGCCACCGAGGACGCCAACCTCGGCATGGGCGGCCCGGCGATGATCGAGGGCGGCGGCCTGGGGGTCGTCGAGCCCGGTGAGATCGGCCCGATGCGCGACCAGGTGCCCAACGGCGTCGTCGACATCCTGGTCGCCGACGAGGCCGAGGCGGTCGACGTGGCCCGCCGCTACCTGTCGTACTTCCAGGGCCCGCAGGACCGCTGGGTGGCTCCCGACCAGCGCGTCCTGCGCCACGTGGTCCCGGAGAACCGGGTCCGGGTCTACGACGTGCGCGCCGTGGTCGACGGCCTCGCCGACGTCGGCTCGGTGCTGGAGCTGCGCCGCGGGTTCGCCGCCGGGATGGTCACCGCGCTGGTCCGGATCGAGGGCCGTCCGATGGGGCTGCTCGCCAACGACCCGACCCACCTCGGTGGCGCGATCGACCGTGACGGCGCCGACAAGGCCGCCCGATTCATGCAGCTCTGCGACGCGTTCGGGCTGCCGATCGTCTCGCTCGTCGACACCCCCGGGTTCATGGTCGGGCCAGAGTCCGAGCGCACCGCGACGGTGCGTCACTTCGGGCGGATGTTCGTCGTCGGAGCCAATGTCGACGTGCCGATCGGGATGGTCGTGGTGCGCAAGTGCTACGGCCTGGGCGGGCAGTCGATGGGTGGCGGCTCGACGAAGGCACCACAGTTCTGTGTGGCCTGGCCGACCGGAGAGTTCGGCGGGATGGGCCTGGAGGGTGCGGTCCGGCTGGGCTACCGCAAGGAGCTCGAGGCCGTCGAGGACCCGGCCGAGCGCGACGCGCTGTACCGCAAGCTCGTCGCCGAGATGTACGAGCAGGGCAAGGCCACCAACACCGCCAGCGTCTTCGAGATCGACGACGTGATCGACCCGGTGGAGACCCGGCGCTGGATCGTCGAGGGCTTCCGCGGCTACGTGCCCGCCGACATGGGCTCGCGCCGCCGCAACGTCGACACCTGGTGAGGGGGAGTGGCGGGTTCCCGGCCGGGCCCGGCCCCGATCGGGACCGGCCGGGTGTCGGTGGCTGATCATTGCCCGACCAGTGGCTGATCAGGGCCCGGTCAGGACGTGATCAAGCGTGGTCAGGCGACGATCAGGTACAGCCCGTAGCCGACGATGGCGACGACGGCGGCCAGGCACAGTCCCGCGACGGCGGTGCCCGTCGCGGCGCTCATCACCGGCTCCGCACCGTCGGTGGGCCCACCGACGGGCTGACGCACCCGCGCCGAGAGCCCGACGAGGGCGAAGGCCAGCAGCACGACGACGGCGACTCCGGCGGCCAGTGACACCAGCGCCACGATGCCGAGCGATCCCCAGGCGATTCCCATCGGTTCCTCCGGTTCAGGACGCCGTCGTGGCGGGGGTCTTCTCCGCCGGCGCCGGGACCTCGTTGACGTTGTGGGCGGTGACGGGCTTGCGGCGCGAGAGCGCGTAGATGCCCGCGCCGACGGCGACCGCGACGATCGCGACGACCACCGTGCCGACGGTTCCGGTCGAGGCGGCCCAGGCGGCGACGGCGCCGACGGCGGCCGCGGCGGGCAGCGTCAGCAGCCAGGCGAGTGCCATCTGGCCGGCGACGCCCCACCGGACCGAGGCGAGCCGGCGTCCCGCGCCCGCTCCGAAGATCGAACCGGTGGCGACCTGCGTCGTCGACAGGGCGAAGCCCAGGTGCGAGGAGGTCAGGATGACCGCGGCGCTGGCCGACTCGGCGGCGAAGCCCTGCGGGGTCTGGATGTCGCTGACCCGCTTGCCGAGGGTCTGGATGATGCGCCAGCCGCCGAGGTAGGTGCCGAGCGCGATGGCGAGACCGGCGGAGAGGATGACCCAGAACGGCGGGCCGGAGTTCGGCGCCAGCACGCCTGCGGTGATCAGGGTCAGGGTGATGATGCCCATCGTCTTCTGGGCGTCGTTCGTGCCGTGTGCGAGCGCGACCATCGACGCGGACACGATCTGACCGACCTTGAAGCCCTTGCTGACGGTCCCTTCCTCGCCGCGCCTGGTGATGCGGTACGCGAGGTAGGTCGCGATGAGCGCGACGACGCCGGCCAGCAGCGGCGACAGCACGGCGGGCAGCACGACCTTGGTGAGCACGGTGCCGAAGCGCACGGCGTCGGTGCCGGCGGCGACGAGCGTCGCGCCGATCAGGCCGCCGAACAGGGCGTGCGAGGAGCTCGACGGCATGCCGAGCAGCCAGGTCAGCAGGTTCCACAGGATGGCGCCGACGAGCCCCGCGAAGATCACCACCGGGGTGATCCTCGCTTCGTCGACCAGGCCACTGGAGATCGTCTTGGCGACCTCGACGGAGAGGAAGGCGCCGACCAGGTTGAGCACACCGGCCACGGCGACGGCGACCTTGGGGCGCATGGCCCCGGTCGCGATGGAGGTGGCCATCGCGTTCGCCGTGTCGTGGAAGCCGTTGGTGAAGTCGAAGATCAGCGCGGTCCCGACGACCACGACCACGATCACGGACAGATCCACGGAATCTCCCTCTTTCGGGTACGGCGGGACGCTACGGACGGTCGGCGAACGAGAGACGAACGCACGCCGTCGTCCAGATGCCGGACGGACCGGGATCGGGAGAACGAAACCCTTGCGCGCCAAGGGTTCTGACCGTTCCATGAGGATTGACCGATATGCCGGTGGTGGTCGGCGCCCCCGGGCGGTGGCACGGTGGGCGGATGCGATCGCTGCTGCTCTCGAGACGGGATCTCGACTTCCTGCTGAACGACTGGCTGCAGGTCGAGAAGCTGACCTCACGGCCCCGTTTCGCCGTGCACGACCGCGACACCTTCGCCGCGGTGCTCGACCTGGCCGAGGAGGTCGCGACCGAGCACTTCGCTCCGCACCGCAAGGTCTCCGACAGCCGGGAGCCGGAGTTCGACGGCGAGCGCGTGCACCTGCCCCCCGAGGTCGGGGACGCTCTGCGGGTTCTCGCCGGCACCGGGATGATCGGCGCCGCGATGGACGAGTCCGTCGGCGGGATGCAGCTGCCGCAGGCCGTCGCCCAGGCCTGCTTCCTGTGGCTGCATGCCGCCAACGTCGGCACGGCCGCGTACCCGTTCCTCACCGTCGCCAATGCGAACCTGCTGCTCGCGCACGGCTCGCCCGAGCAGGTCGACACCTGGGTGCGCCCGATGCTCGAGGGCCGGTTCACCGGGACGATGTGCCTGTCGGAGCCGCAGGCCGGGTCGTCGCTGTCCGACGTGACGACCCGCGCCGAGCCCCGCCCCGACGGCACCCACCGGCTGTTCGGCACGAAGATGTGGATCTCCGGCGGCGACCACGAGCTGTCGGAGAACATCGTCCACCTCGTGCTCGCCCGCATTCCGGGCTCACCGCCCGGGGTGAAGGGGCTGTCGCTGTTCGTCGTGCCGCGGTTCCTCGTCGGTGTGGACGGCGCGATCGGCGATCGCAACGACGTCGTCCTCGCCGGGCTCAACCACAAGATGGGCTACCGCGGCACCGTGAACACGCTGCTGAACTTCGGCGAGGGCCGGCACACCCCGGGTGGCGAGCCGGGGGCCGTCGGCCACCTGGTGGGGGAGCCGAACCACGGCCTCCAGCAGATGTTCCACATGATGAACGAGGCCAGGGTCGGCGTCGGCGGGGGCGCGACCGCGCTGGGCTACGCGGGCTACCTGCACGCGCTGGACTACGCCCGGACCCGCCCGCAGGGCCGCCCGCCCGGTGCCAAGGACCCGGCCGCGCCGCAGGTCCCGCTCGTCGCACACGCCGACGTGAAGCGGATGCTGCTGGCGTCGAAGTGCTACGTGGAGGGGGCGCTGGCGCTGGTCCTGTACTGCGCGCGGCTGCTCGACGAGGAGCGCACCGCCGACGACGCGGGCGACCGCGCCCGCGCGCACCTGCTGCTGGAGGTCCTCACCCCGGTCGCGAAGAGCTGGCCCTCGCAGTGGTGCCTCGCCGCCAACGACCTCGCGATCCAGATCCACGGTGGCTACGGCTACACCCGCGAGTACGACGTCGAGCAGCTGTACCGCGACAACCGGCTGAACGCCATCCACGAGGGCACCCACGGCATCCAGGCGATCGACCTGCTGGGGCGCAAGGTCGTCATGCAGGGCGGTGCCGGGCTGACGTTGCTGGCCGAGACGATCCGGGCGACGACAGCACGGGCCGCAGGTGCGGGCGGGACGGCGGCGGAGCTCGCCGGCGCACTCGATGCGGCGGTCGGCCGGATCGTCGGGGTCACCTCGACGTTGTGGGCAGCGGCTGATCCGGAGGTGTCACTGGCCAACGCGTCGGTGTACCTGGAGGCGGTCGGTCACGTCGTCGTCGGCTGGATGTGGCTCGAACAGCTCCTCGCCGCGGGGGAACGGCCCGGGGACCTGTTCGACGGCAAGCGCGCCGCGGCTCGCTTCTACCTGCGCCACGAGCTCCCGCGGACGGGCCCGTGGCTGGACCTGCTCGCGAGCGTGGACCGCACCACCGTCGACATGAAGGACGCGTGGTTCTGAGGAGGTCGCCGGCCTACCGTGCGGCGTCGAGGTCGCGCTCCACGCGGTCGAGCGCCGTGCGGATCGTCTCGCAGTAGCCGGCGGTGGCCTCGTCGTCGGGGAGGTCGTCCATCCGGGCCCGCGCGGCCTCGACGTGCTCGCGGGCACGCCCGTGATCGCCCAGGCGGCGCAGCACGTCGGCCAGGTTGAGGTGCAGCGACGGGTAGAACCCGGCGATGTGGAGCGAGGGATGGTGCGCCTGGGCGCTGTCGTCGCTCGCCCCGGCCGCCGCCGCGAGCGCCCGCTCGTCCCACATCAGCTCGGCGTGCGGGTCGGGCTGGACGTCGGCCGCGTAGTGGGCGAGCACGCAGCGGTGGAACGGGTCGCCGTCGGGCCCGGCGAGCTCGTCCCACAACGAGTCGAACTCCGCGGCCGCGGCCTCGATGTCCCCCCGGCGCGACCGCTCGACCGCCGCGGTGATGCGGTCCATGATCGGCGCGGCGGCTCTCGATGAGTCGCGCGAGGCTGTCTCGTCCATGCCGCGGACGCTAGCGGCGCCCACCGACAGAACCGGGCCCTCAGCGCTCCCGCGCGAGCTGCTGGGAGATCACGCCCTGGAGGTGGGTGAGTCCCGGCGTGCCCAGCCCGCCGAGCTGCGACTCGAGCTGCCGCAGCAGGTGCGGGTCCGCCACGCCGCTCTCGCTCGACTGCAGCAGCACCGTCCCGGCGCCGGTGAAGTCGAACTGGCGCTCCTCGCCGGACTCGGCGCCGAAGAACCCCATGGCGGACTGCAGGAACCCGGCCATCCAGCCCGCGTCGTAGTGGTGCGACGGCGACGGGCAGTCGGCCCAGCCGACGAGCGCCTGTGGGTCGACCCTGATCGGCGGCTCGGCGAAGATCACCGGCCCGGAGCTGGAGGCGAGGAACTTCCCGGTGCCGATCAGGGTGAGGAAGCCCGGCACGATCGACTGCTTGAGCTCGAGGGTCTCGTCGAAGGCGAGCAGGTTCGACGCACGCAGGGTCAGGTTGCCCTCGTCGAGGTCGTAGCTGTTGATGTCGTAGCCGCGGTCGCCGAGGATCAGGTGCCCCGCGCCCGACGCGACGACCCAGTCGCGGGTGTAGAGCGGCGCGGAGAAGCGCGCCGCCACCATGCCGCCGATGCTCGCCGATGTCAGCGGCTCGAACCGGATCGGCTGCCCGCCGGGACCGGGGTAGTAGGCGATCATCCGGCCGGTCTGCATGAACAGCCGCCCCTGCAGGCGCACGCAGTAGGCGTAGTGGTTGCCGGGGATGTTGTCGTTGTCGGGCAGGGTCTGCGGCGACAGGGGAGTGGTCACTTCGCGGGCCTCAGATCTTCTGCTCGGACGCCTGGACGAACACGGTGCCGTGGCCGGTGAGCTTGAGCTGCACGGCCTCACCGGACCCGCGGCCGACGGCGTCGCGCCAGCTCGCGTTGAGCGAGACGTCGGCGCTCACCTGGCCGACGTGCGCGACGAATGCCTGCGGGTCGACGGTCGTCACGACGCCGGGGCGGACGTCGAGGGCGATGGTGCCGCCGTGGGACAGCAGCGCCGCGGCGCCGACGCCGTGGAGCTGGGTGGTGAACAGGCCCTGCCCGCTGACGGCGCCGCGCACCGCCCCGCGCAGCCCGCCCTGCGAACCGAGGAAGACGACGGCGGACTGCAGGTGCGCGTCGTGGGCCACGAGCCGGTCGGCCTCCACGGTGAGAGGCCCGGACCCGTCGAGCTCGACGACGGTGACGTGCAGGCCGCGGTGTCCGTAGTAGACGGTGCCGCTGCCCTGGGCGACCATCATCGGCACCTGCTCGCCCTGCAACATCCGCCCGGCCATACCGCCGACGCCGCCCGGTCCGGCGTGCACGGGGCTGAACCCGACGGAGCCGGTGTAGGCGAGCATCGCGCCGCGGCGGGCGAGGATCTCGCGGCCCGGTTCGACCTGGGCGGCGACGACCTTGTGGTTGATCTCGGTGAAGCCCACGCTCAGCGCTCCTCGGGCTGGATGTAGACGACGCCCTGGCCGTCGAAGCGCAGGGAGAACGCCTCACCCGAGCTCTCGCCGATCAGGTTGCGCCACGAGACGTCGGTGACGAAGGTCTGGTCGAGCTGTCCCTGGCTCGCGATGAATGCGTCGGGGTCGACGACCAGCGGGTACTGCGGGGAGACCTCGAGCGCGATCGGTGGCCCGCCCGCCGAGAGCAGGGCGACGACGCCGTGGCCGGAGACGGTCGTCGTGAACAGGCCCTGGCCCGAGGAGGCGCCGCGCAGGCCCGAGAACGCGACGTCGGTGGACAGCCCGTCGGACAGCGCGAGCAGACGTTCGGACTCGGCGCGCAGCGTGCCGCCCGCCAGGTCGACGACGAGAATCTCCATGGCGTCCTTGGCGAACCGGACGGTGCCCTTGCCGCTGCACTGCATGAGGGAGATCGACTCGCCGGTGGCACGGCGCTTGAGGGCGGCGCGCAGTCCGTCGCCACCGCCCATGCCGGCGTTCTTGAAGGTCACGTCGCCGTCGTAGGCGATCATCGAGCCGGTCGCCGCGCGTACGGAGCCGCCGCCGAGGTTGACCTCCAGGATGCGGGTGCCGTGGAGCCGGAAGGGCTGCATGCCGCGATCCTGGCACGCCCGTCCGGTTCGTCCGCCACCGTCCCGGTCGTCCGCGGCCGAACGGGCGTTTGTGAGGCCCGACACCGCCGGAAACGGACCAATCGCATCGCTCACTGATGCATTTTTTCTTAGTGTAAAGCAACTAAATGAACGTGACGTAGGAGTTGGTGAGCGTGGCGCCTGCACGGTCGACGGTGCGGGAAACCGAGCTGGACACGAACCGGGGAGGACCGGCCGAACCGGACCCGCACTACAAGTGGATCGCGCTGTCGAACACGACGCTCGGTCTGCTGATGGCGACGATCAACTCCTCGATCGTCCTCATCGCGCTGCCGGACATCTTCCGGGGGATCGGCATCGACCCCCTCGGCCCCGGCAACACCAGCTACCTGCTGTGGATGATCATGGGCTTCCTGGTCGTCACCGCGGTGCTGGTCGTGGGCTTCGGGCGGCTCGGCGACATGTACGGCCGGGCCAAGATGTACAACCTCGGCTTCGCGGTCTTCACGATCTCGTCGATCTTCCTGGCGGTCACGTGGCAGCACGGTGACGCCGCCGCGTGGTGGCTGATCATCTGGCGCATCATCCAGGGCGTCGGTGGCGCCTTCCTGATGGCCAACTCGAGCGCGATCCTCACCGACGCGTTCCCGCAGCGGCAGCGCGGCATGGCGCTGGGGATCAGTGGCGTCGCCGCGATCGCCGGCTCGTTCCTCGGCCTGGTCATCGGCGGCCTGCTCGGCCCGGTGAACTGGCACCTCGTCTTCCTCGTGTCCGTGCCCTTCGGTGTGTTCGGCACGATCTGGGCCTACCTCAAGCTGCGCGACACCGGCACCCGCACGCGCGCCAAGATGGACTGGTGGGGCAACGCGACCTTCGCGGTCGGCCTCATCGCGGTCCTCGTCGGCATCACCTACGGCATCCAGCCCTACGGCGGGCACACCATGGGCTGGACCAGCCCGCTCGTGCTGACCTGCATCATCGGCGGCGTCGTCGTCCTGATCGCCTTCGGCATCATCGAGACCCGGGTCGCGGTGCCGCTGTTCGAGCTGTCGCTGTTCAAGAACCGGGCCTTCACCCTCGGCAACATCTCCAACCTGCTCGCCTCGCTCGGCCGCGGTGGCCTGCAGTTCATGCTGATCATCTGGCTGCAGGGCATCTGGCTGCCCCAGCACGGCTACAGCTTCGAACAGACACCGCTGTGGGCAGGCATCTACATGCTCCCGCTCACGATCGGGTTCCTGCTGTCCGCGCCGCTGTCGGGCGTCCTGTCCGACCGGCTCGGCGCCCGGTGGTTCACCAGCGGCGGCATGATCATCTCGGCGGTGACGTTCCTGCTGCTGGAGCTGCTTCCCGTCGACTTCGACTACTGGGCGTTCGCGGCCCTGCTGCTGTTCAACGGCATCGGCATGGGCCTGTTCTCCTCGCCCAACCGGGCCGAGATCATGAACAGCCTGCCCGCGGGCTCGCGCGGCGCCGGCGCCGGCATGACCGCGACGTTCCAGAACTCCGCGATGGTGCTCTCCATCGGCCTGTTCTTCAGCCTCATGATCGCGGGCCTGGCGACGAACCTGCCCGGCGTCATGGAGTCGGGCCTGCTGGCCCACGGCGTCCCGGCGGCCGACGCGTCGAACATCGCCGACCTGCCGCCGGTGGGCGTGCTCTTCGCCGCCTTCCTCGGCTACAACCCGATCCAGCAGCTGCTCGGCGGGGTCCTCGGCACCATCCCGCCGGACCAGGCCGCGTTCCTCACCGGGCGCAGCTTCTTCCCGAACCTGATCTCGCAGCCGTTCTCCGACGGCCTCGCGGCCGCGTTCCTGTTCGCCGTGATCGCCTGCCTCGTCGCCGCGGTGGCGTCGTTCTTCACCGGCAGCCGGCGCGCGGCCGCCGCCCGGCACCTGCAGGCCACGCCCCGCGAGAGCGTCGGTGCCGAGCTCGCCGCCGTGGCGGGCGAGGCGGGCGGCGGCCCCAGCGAGATCGTCGACGAGTCCCGCCCGCGCCCGCGTGGCCCCGTCCCGGCGGGTGAGCTCGTCGGCCGGGTCCTCGCCGCCTACGGCAGCGAGATCGGCGACGGCGTCGTCGTGGTGACCGCGGGCGACGGCAGCCAGGTCGGCAGGGCGGTCGTCGAGCCCGACGGCAGCTACGCGCTCAGCGGGCTGGCGCCCGGCACCTACACCGTCGTCGCGACCGCACCCGGCTTCCAGGCCGACGCCGTTGCGGTCACGCTCAACGGCAGCGGCGTCGAACGCGACTTCAGCCTGGAGGGCGGCGGCTCGGTCCGCGGCGTCGTCCGCCCGGTGGCCGCCGACGTCCCTGCGACGGTGCTCGCCACCGACTCGGCCGGGCGCGTCGTCGGGCGGGCCACGACCGGGCCCGACGGTGCCTTCGTCCTCGCCGGGCTGCCCTCCGGGGACACGACGCTGACGGCGAGCCTGCCCGGCAGGCGCCCCCGGGCGTCGACGGTCCGCGTCGCCACCGGCGCCCCCGCGACCGTCGACCTCGAGCTGGCCGACGCCCTCACCCGCCTCGGCGGCGTCGTCACCGGACCGGGCGGCAGCCGGCTCGCCGGGGCCACGGTGACGCTGACCGACGCGCACGGCAACGTGGTGGCCGCGGCCGTCAGCGGGTCCGACGGCGAGTACTGCGTGGAGGGGCTGCACGCGGGCACCTATACCGTGGCCGCGTCCTACGGCGGGCCGACGGCACAGCGTGTCGACCTCGCGGGCGACGGCCCCGCCCATCTCGACCTGCGGCTCGGCGCGACGCCGGCCGCGGCGGGCTAGGCCGGGTCGTGGCCGCCGCACCGGCAATGACGCCGGTCGAAGCAGGCTCGGTCGACGTCCCCGGGAACCCGGTGTCCGAGGACGTCGCCGAGCTCGCGGGCCGGCTGCGCATCGCGCTGTCCCGGCTCACGCACGCCCTGCGTGCCCCCGACGACGAGGTGGGCCTGACCCCGACCCGGATCGCGACGCTGTCGATCCTGGAGACGGCCGGGCCGCTGCGTGTCGGGGCGCTCGCGGAGCGCATCGGGATCAGCCCGCCGACGATGACCCGGCTCGTCGACTGCCTCGCCGAGCTCGACCTCGTACGTCGTGATCCCGATCCCGACGACCAGCGGGCCACCCGGGTCAGCCTGTCCGACGGCGGCGGCGCGCTCCTGGAACGGCTCCGGCACCGGGGGACCGGGCTGCTCGCCCGGCGGATCGCGGGCCTCGACACGGCGGGGCTCGTGACCCTGGCCGCCGCCGTCCCCCTGCTGGAGGACCTCGCGGAGGCGGTCGTCGCCCACTGAGCCCACTGAGCCCACTGAGCCCACTGAGCCCACTGAGCCCACCGGGACGCGCCCACCGGGACGCGCCCACCGGGACGCGCCCACGGTCGCCGCCGTCACAGTCGCCGCCGTCACAGTCAGCGCTGACTGTTCGGCTGCTAGCGTCGGAGGAGGCGACGTCGCCCCTCGTCGTCGCCACCCGGTCGAAACAGGAGGCGCGCGTGCGCGATGCGGTGATCGTCGAAGCGGTACGGACCCCGGTCGGCCGACGCAAGGGCGGCCTCGCGGGAGTGCACCCGGCGGACCTGTCCGCACACGTGCTGCGCAGCCTCGCCGAGCGCAGCGGCGTCGACCCCGCCGCGGTCGACGACGTCATCTGGGGCTGCGTCACGCAGTCCGCCGAGCAGACCGGCGACATCGGCCGCACCGCGGTCCTGGCCGCGGGCTGGCCCGAGACGGTCACCGGCGTCACGATCGACCGGCAGTGCGGGTCGAGCCAGCAGTCGGTGCACTTCGCCGCCGCGGGCCTCGTCGCCGGGCAGTACGACGTCGTCGTCGCCGGTGGCGTCGAGTCGATGACACGGGTGCCGATGCTGTCGTCGATGGGCGACTCGAACCCCTACGGCCCGGGCTTCGCCGAGCGCTACGGCCCGGACATGCCGAACCAGGGCGTCGGCGCGGAGATGATCGCCGAGCAGTGGGGCTTCTCCCGCGCCCAGCTCGACGAGTTCTCCCTCGCCAGCCACGAGAAGGCCGCCACCGCGCAGGACGACGGCCGCTTCGTCGGCCAGATCGCGCCGGTCACGCTGCCCGACGGCACCGTCGTGGCCGCCGACGAGGGCATCCGCCGCGGCGGCACGCTGGAGAGCCTCGGCCAGCTCAAAACCGTCTTCCGGCCCGACGGCGTGATCACCGCGGGCAACGCCTCGCAGATCTCCGACGGCTCCGCCGCGCTGCTGATGACCACCTCGGAGAAGGCCGCCGAGCTGGGCCTGGCCCCGATCGCCCGCGTCCACACCGCCGTCCTCGCCGGGGCCGACCCGATGATCATGCTGACGGCGCCGATGCCCGCCACCGAGAAGGCGCTCGCCCGCTCCGGGCTGACGCTCGACCAGATCGGCGTCTTCGAGGTCAACGAGGCGTTCGCGCCCGTCCCGCTGGCGTGGCTGGCCGACCTCGGCGCCGACCCCAAGACACTCAACCCCAACGGCGGCGCGATCGCCCTGGGCCACCCGCTCGGCGCCTCGGGGGCCCGGATCATGACGACGATGATCCACCACATGCGCGACAACGGGATCCGCTACGGCCTGCAGACCATGTGCGAGGGTGGCGGCCAGGCCAACGCGACCATCATCGAGCTGCTCTGACCGTTCCGCCGACGACTCTGCTCCGCCGCACCTGGAGGTAGCGCACCACATGGACATCAACGGTTCCGTCGCTCTGGTCACGGGCGGAGCGTCGGGCCTGGGCCTGGCGACGACCGAGAAGCTGCTCGACGCCGGCGCGAAGGTCGTCATCCTCGACCTGCCCGGCTCGCCGGGGGAGCAGGTCGCGGAGAAGCTGGGCGACGCCGTCCGCTTCGCTGCCGCCGACGTCCGCGACGAGACCGCGGTCGGCGCGGCGCTCGACGTCGCCGCCGGGCTCGGCACCCTGCGGGTCGCGGTCAACTGCGCGGGCATCGGCCCGGCGGCCAAGACCGTCGGCAAGAAGGGCCCGTTCCCGCTCGACCTGTTCACCCGGGTCGTCGAGATCAACCTCATCGGCACGTTCAACGTCATCCGGCTCGCGGCCGAGCGGATGACCCAGGCGGACCCGGTCGACGGGGAGCGTGGCGTCATCGTCAACACGGCGTCGGTCGCGGCGTTCGACGGCCAGATCGGCCAGGCCGCCTACTCGGCGTCCAAGGGCGGTGTCGTCGGCATGACGCTGCCGATCGCCCGCGACCTGGCGAGCGCGATGATCCGCGTCGTCACGATCGCGCCGGGGCTGTTCGACACCCCGCTGCTGGCGACGCTGCCCGAGGAGGCCCGCGCGTCGCTGGGTGCGCAGGTCCCGCATCCGTCACGCCTGGGCGACCCCGCCGAGTACGGTGCGCTGGCCGCGCACATCGTCGCCAACCCGATGCTCAACGGCGAGGTCATCCGCCTCGACGGCGCCATCCGCATGGCACCCCGCTAGGACCTCGCAGGAAGGACGGATCGGTGAAGCGCACCCTGTTCGACGACGACCACGAGGCCTTCCGCGAGTCGTTCCGCAAGTTCGTGCAGGCCGAGATCGTGCCGCACCACGACGACTGGGACCGGGCGGGCATCGTGCCCCGCGAGCTGTTCGCCACGGCCGGGCGCTCGGGCTTCCTGGGGATCGAGATCCCCGAGGAGCTCGGCGGCGGCGGGGTGCGCGACTTCCGCTTCAACGCGGTGATGGACGAGGAGCTCATGGCCTGCGGGGCGGCCGCCGCGGGCCTGGGCCTGTCGTTGCACAACGACATCTGCCTGCCCTACTTCATGGCGTACTGCAACGACGAGCAGCGCGCCCGGTGGCTGCCGGGCATCGCCTCCGGCGAGCTGATCACGGCCATCGCGATGACCGAGCCGGGCATCGGGTCGGACCTCGCGTCGATGACGACGACGGCGATCCGCGACGGCGACCACTACGTCGTCAACGGCGCCAAGACGTTCATCACCAACGGCATCAACGCCGACCTGGTGATCACCGCGGTGAAGACCGACCCGTCGCAGAAGCACAAGGGCATGTCGCTCGTCGTGCTCGAGCGGGGCATGGCGGGCTTCGAGCGGGGCCGCAACCTCGACAAGCTCGGCCAGCACGCCCAGGACACCGCGGAGCTGTCGTTCACCGACGTCCACGTCCCCGTCTCGAACCTGCTCGGTGACGAGGAGGGTCAGGGTTTCGCCCAGCTCGTCGGCAACCTGCCGCAGGAACGGCTCTCGATCGGCTACGCCGCGGTCGCCGCGGCCCGCTACGCCCTCGACCTGACGCTGGAGTACGTCAAGGAGCGCAAGGCCTTCGGGAAGCCCATCGGCTCCTTCCAGAACTCGCGGTTCGTCCTCGCCGAGCTCGACACCGAGATCGACATCGCCCAGCACTACGTCGACGCCTGCGTCCGGGCGCTCGACGCGGGCGACCTGACCGCGGCGGACGCCAGCAAGGCGAAGTACTGGTGCACCGAGCTGCAGGGCCGCACCGTCGACCGTTGCCTCCAGCTGTTCGGCGGCTACGGCTACATGACGGAGTACCCGATCGCGAAGGCGTTCGCCGACGCCCGCATCACCCGCATCTACGGCGGCACGACCGAGATCATGAAGGAAGTCATCGGGCGGTCGTTGGGCCTGTGACCCTTCCCGCCCCGGACCCGTCGCTCACGGTGCCTCCGGAGACGACGGTGCTCGCGGAGAGCGGCCTGCGCACCCGGGCCCAGCGCGCCGAGGACGGGCGCGCCCGCATCCTCGACGCGGCGGTCGAGTGCCTCGTCGCGGAGGGCTACGCGGGGGCGTCGACGCTTGCGATCCAGGCGGGCGCCGGCGTGTCGCGGGGGCGGTTGCTGCACCATTTCCCGTCGCGGGACCTGCTGCTCGTCGCGGCGGCACAGCACGTCGCCGCGCAGCGGGTGCGTGACACCGAGGAGCGCGTGCTCGCCCTCGTGGGCGCGGACGTCGAGGGCCCGGAGCGGATCGACCAGGTCGTGGTCGCGTTGTGGGCGTCGTTCCACGAGTCCCATTTCTGGGCGGCACTGGAGCTGTGGACCGCCGCGCGCACCAACCCGGAGATCGCGGGCGCCCTGCTGCCCGAGGAGCGCCGTCTCGGCCGGGTGATCCGCGCCTCCCTCGCGCGGATGCTGGGGGAACCCTGGTCGTCGCATCCGCGGTTCCGCCAAGTGCGTGATCTTCTGCTCACGAGCATGCGTGGCGCGGCCATGACCTACGCCTTCGACAGCCGTGACGCAGCCTCCGACCCGATGGTCGCGCAGTGGCAGGACCTGGTCAGGACGCTGCTCGCCGACTGATGCGTTCGGTACCGATCGGAGACCGGGGTCGCATGCACACTCGGTGACGGCTCGTGTCGTTCCGTGGAACAGCTCACCCGGATGGCTCTCTGAGCGATCACCTGCTTTAGTTAGCCTGCCCTTAGATAAGGAATGGCGACCATGACCCCTTCGTCCAGATCGGGTCCCGGAAGGATGGCGATGTCGACCTGTGCTCCCTCAGGTCCCGCCGGCGCCGAGGCCGTCCTCGACGTCCTCGGTGTGGGCTTCGGCCCGTCGAACCTCGGCCTGGCCATCGCGTTGGCCGAGCACAACGACGTGGCGGGAGCGGGCGGCCGACGGCTCACCGCACGGTTCCTCGAGCGGCAACCCCGCTTCGGCTGGCACCGCGGCATGCTCATCGACGACGCGACGATGCGGATCTCGTACCTCAAGGATCTCGTGACGCTGCGCAACCCCACGAGCCCCTTCAGCTTCCTGTCGTACCTGCACGACCGGGGCCGGCTCGTCGACTTCATCAACTACGGCAGCTCGATGCCGTCGCGACTGGAGTTCCACGACTACCTGGAGTGGGCCGCCGCGGCGTTCGCCGAGCAGGTCGACTACGGCTGCGAGGTCGTCTCCGTCGAACCCGAGATCGGGGCCGACGGCACCGTCGACGTGCTCACCGTCGTCGTCCGCTCGGTCGCGGGCGAGGTCCGCCACCGCGCCCGCAACGTCGTCGTCGCGACGGGGCTCACGCCGCAGCTGCCCCCGGGCGTCGTGGCGGGCGAGCGCATCTGGCACAGCCGCGACCTGCTGCACCGCGCCCCCGACGCCGTCGGCACGTCGCCGGAGCGCGTCGCGGTCGTCGGCGCCGGGCAGAGCGCCGCGGAGGTCGCCGACTTCCTGCACCGCACGTTCCCCGGCGCCGAGGTCTGCGCGATCTTCTCGCGCTACGGCTACAGCCCGGCCGACGACAGCCCGTTCGCCAACCGCATCTTCGACCCGGGTGCCGTCGACGACTTCTTCGACGCGAGCGATGACGCCAAGCAGCGGATCCTCGGCTACCACGCCAACACGAACTACTCCGTCGTCGACCCGGAGCTGATCACCGACCTCTACCGGCGGCACTACCACGAGCGCGTCGCCGGGACCGAACGGCTGCGCATCCTCAACCTCACCCGCGTCGGCGACGTCGTGGAGACCGACGACCACGTGGAGCTCGCGCTGGAGTCGGTCGTCGACGGCAGCCGCGACGTCGTCGCCGTCGATCTCGTCGTCTTCGCGACGGGCTACCGGTCGGGTGACCCGCTGCGGCTGCTGCCCGAGCTGGCCGGCTCGTGCCGGCGCGACCCGTCGGGGCGGCTGCGCATCGGCCGCGACTACCGCCTGGAGACCCGGCCGGACCTGCGTGCCGGCGTCTACGTCCAGGGTGCGACCGAGCACACCCACGGCATCTCGTCGACGCTGCTGTCCAACGTCGCCGTCCGGGCGGGCGAGATCGTGTCCTCGATCGCGGCACCCGCGCCCAGCGGCGACGCCCGCACCGATCTCGCCGAGCTGCGCACCGCGCCCTGACCCGCGCGCCCTGACCCGCGTGCCCTGACCCGCGTGCCCGACCGGCAGCCGTCACGGCGCGCCCGTCCCGATCCGACGGCCCGGAACCCCGGGTCGCCGACACACGTCCCCGGCACCGCACCGGGGCGGACGAACGAGGAGATTCCCGGATGCGCGTGGTGGCCTTCGGCTACATGACATGGGGGCGGCGCACCATCGAGGCGGTGCTGGACGCCGGCCACGAGGTCCCGCTGATCGTGACCCACCCCGACGGCGACTCGGCCTACGAAAAGATCTTCAACGAGTCCGTGGCCGAGCTCGCCGCCGACCGCGGCATCCCGCTGCTCGTGCGCAACCGGGCCGAGGACGACGAGGTCAAGGCGGCGATCACCGCGGCGGACGCCGATGTCATGGTGGTGTCGAACTGGCGCACCTGGCTGCCGCCGGAGGTGTACTCGATCCCGCGCCTCGGCACCCTCAACGTGCACGACGCGCTGCTGCCCGCCTATGCCGGGTTCGCGCCGCTGAACTGGGCGCTGATCAACGACGAGCCCGAGGTCGGCGTCACCGCCCACATGATGAACCCCGAGTTCGACGCGGGCGACGTCGTGCTCCAGCGGGCCACGCAGATCACCGACGACGACACGATCGTCGAGCTGTTCGACCGCACGCTCGCGATGTTCGGCCCGATCACCGTCGACGGCCTGGCGCTGCTCGAGTCGGGGCGCACCGACTGGCCGGCTCAGGACCGCCGTGCGGCGTCGTACTTCCACCGGCGCACCGCGGAGGAGAACCGCATCGACTGGACCTGGCCGGCGCGTGACGTCTTCAACCTCGTCCGGGCGCAGGTCGACCCGTACCCCAACGCGTACTGCTACCGGGGCACAGAGCGGATCCGCATCCTGTCGGCGTCGGTCACCGACGACGCGATCGGGGGCACCCCGGGCCGGGTGGTGATCCGGCGCGGGTCGAGCGTCGTCATCGTCGCCGGCGCCGACGCGCGCCGAGGCCACAACCGCGGTGTCCTGATCCACCGGGTGCGCCTCGACGACGGCCGCGAGATCGACGCCGCCGACTACTTCCCGCGGATGGGCGAGTACCTGACCGCCCACCCGCGGGACGCGGACTGACCCCGGCTCAGGTCCGCGGGTAGGCCTGCGCGAGCTGCGGGACGACGGCGTCGAGCGCCGTCGGCAGGCCCAGCGGGCTGCCGGACCCGAGCGCGGCGGCCACCTCGGTCTCGAACCCGCCGAGACGGACGACGTGCCCCGCCTTGACGGCGCTCAGGTTCTGGAACAGCTGGTCGCCCGCGAGCCTTCTCGGCGCTCAGCGTCTCGGTCTCGGCGCCCTCGTCGAGACCGAGACCGGTGGACACCTGGGTGCGCAGGTCGTCCTTGCCCAGCTTGTCGATCCGGGCTTCGACGACGAAGCCCACCCCGAGGGGCTTTCCGGCGAACGGCGGTGAGCGCTGCCGCGAGCAGGCCAACGGGGAATCGGGTCATGGGGTCTCCCGTCGACGGTGCCGGTCGTGTCCGTTCCGGCGGGCCCGCCGGCTCAGCCTTACGAACGCGGCAGCGCGGAGGTCGCCCGGACGGCGGCCGCTCCGGTCCGCAGCAGCTCCCACAGCTGCTCGACGTGCACGCGTTCCGTCGCCACACCGCCGATCGCGACCCTGATCACGTACCGCCCGTCGACGACGGTGTGGGTGACGAACGCCGCGCCGGAGACGTTGACCCGCTCCAGGACGGCCCGGGTGGTCGCGTCGTCGGGGCCCCCGTCGGCGGTGACGAACCGCAGGCACACCAGCCCGAGTGTCGGCGGCGCGGCCAGTACGACCCCCGGCTCGGCGCGCACCCACCCGGCCAGTGCGACGGCGGCGGCGACGTGCCCGCGCAGGTGGGTGCGCAGCCCGTCCAGGCCCAGATCGTGGACGACGGCCCACAGCTTGAGTGCCCGGAACCGGCGGCCCAGCGGCACCTGCCAGTCCCGGTAGTCGACGACCGCGCCCGACTCCGACGCGGCGTTGCGCAGGTACTCCGGGGTCACCGACAGCGCCGCCGGCAGCGCCGTCGCGTCGCGCACCCACAGCAGGGAGGCGTCGAACGCGGTGAGCAGCCACTTGTGCGCGTCCGTGCAGAACGAGTCGGCGAGCTCGGCCCCGTCGACGACGTGGCGCAGCTCCGGGCACAGACCGGCCACGCCGGCCCACGCGGCGTCGACGTGCAGCCAGGCCCCGTGCGCCGCCGCGACCGGGGCGATGTCGCGCACCGGGTCGACCGCGCCCGTGCCGGTGGTGCCCACCGTGGCGCAGACCAGCACGGGGCGCCGCCCCGCCGCGACGTCGGCCGCCATGGCGCCGGCGAGCGCGGCCGCCGACATCGACTGCGTCCCCGCGACCGTGCCGACGACCCGGAGCGCCCGCGCACCGAGTCCGGCGACGCGCACGGCCTTGGCCAGCGACGAGTGCGTCTCCGCCGTGACGTAGACGCGCTCGGTCCCGTCGACGCCGGTCTCGCGCCAGGCACCACCGCCGGCGCGGTGCAGCGCCGCCAGCAGGGCGACGAGCGCGGCCGACGACGCCGAGTCCTGGATCGAGCCGCCACCCCCGCAGGCACCGTCCCCGGTGAAGGTGAACGCCTCGCCGAGGCCGAGCGCGCGGGCCAGCCCGTCGAGCAGGACCTGCTCGACCTCCGTGGCCGCGGGCGAGGTCGACCAGAGCATCCCCTGGGCGCCGAGGGCGCCGGAGAGCAGGTCGCCGAGCAGCGAGGAGGTGGACGCGTTGGCGGGGAAGTAGCCGAAGAACGCGGGATGCTGCCAGAGCGTGCTGGCCGGCACGACGACACGGTCGACCTCGCCGAGCAGCTCCTCCAGCGGTCGTGGGGACTCCGGTAGCCGCCCGCCGGCGAACGCGGCCCCGGGCCCGGTCAGCGCGGCGGCGACCTCGCCCGGCTCGACCGGTGGGACGACGGGCAGCCCGGGCAGGCCGGCGCGATGGTCGGCGACCCAGTCGACGAACGCGTGACCGAGGCGGCGGAACTCCTCGGGGGACAGGTCGGCGGGCACGGGTGATCACCTCACGGTGTCATGATCGGCGTCGGTGTTTAGGGTTGCCAAGTGTCCGACACGTCCGGAGGGTCCGCGGAACCGGACGTCCCCGACGGTGCGGCGAAGCTGCGGCTGCTCCAGCTCTCGGCGCTGACCAGCACCTGCGACCGCTTCGCGATCGCGCCGCTGCTCGTCGAGATCGCCCGGGACCTCGACGCCTCGCTCGTCGCCGTCGCAGCCGTCGCCAGCGGGTACTTCCTCGCCTACGGGCTGATGCAGCTCGTCTGGGGCCTGCTCAGCGACCGGCTGGGACGCGTCCGCGTCATGCGCATCGCCCTGGGCGGGCTCGCCCTGGCCGGGCTCGTGTCGGTCCTCGCGCCGAACCTCGCCGTGCTCGCCGTGTCCCGGGTCGTCGCGGGCGGCACCGCCGCGGCCCTCATCCCGACGACGCTCGTCTACGTCGGCGACACCTGGCCCGTCGCGGTGCGCCAGCGACCGCTGTCGGACCTGCTGGCCGCGTCGGCGCTGGGCACCGCGGTCGCGACGATCGGCGCCGGTGTCGTCGCCGAGTTCGTCGGCTGGCGGGCGGTGTTCGGGCTGACCGGCGCCGCGGCCGTCGTGCTGTGGTGGGCACTGCGCAGGCTGCCCGAACCCGACCGGCCCGAACCCGGTCCGCCGCTGCGCCCGCTGGGGCTGGTCGTGCGTCGTGGCTGGGCCTGGGTGGTGCTCGCGCTCGCGCTCGTGGAGGGCGCGGTCGCGCTCGGCGCCCTCACCTACCTCGCCCCGTCGTTGCAGGCCCAGGGCTGGTCACCCGGCGTCGCGGGGCTCGTCGCCGCGGGCTACGGGGTGGGGGCGCTGCTGACCTCGCGGGTGGTTCGCCGCCTCGTCGGGCGGGTTCCCTCGGCCGGGCTCGCAGCCGTCGGCGGTGCGGTCCTGGCCGTGACCTGGGTCCCGACGACGATCACGGTGTCGTTGCCGACCGTCCTCGCCTCCGGCCTGCTGCTCGGCGTCGCCTGGGCGTTCCTGCACACCACCCTGCAGACGTGGGCGACCGAGGTCGTGCCGCAGGCGCGCGCCGCCGCTGTCGCCCTGTTCGCGGCCGTGCTGTTCCTCGGCAGCTCCGTCGGCACCGCGCTGGCCGCCCCGCTCGCGGACGCCGGCGCCTTCGGGACGGTGTTCACGATCGCGCTGGCGGTGTCGGTGCCGCTCGCGGTGGTCGCCGTCGCGGCCCGGGTCCGGTACACCCGGATCGCCTGACCGTCACGTGGGCCGTGTCACGGCCGGCCCGCCCCGGGGTCCGGCAGAGTGGCCCCATGATCGCAACAGACAACGGGCGCAGGGTCGCGCTCGTCACCGGTGGCTCCCGCGGGATCGGCCTCGACATCGCCCGCCGGCTCGCAGGGGAGGGCTTCGCCGTCACCGTCGCCGCCCGCAAGGAGGCCGGCGTCGCCGCGGCCGCCGGGCGGATCGAGGCCGAGGCCGGGGTACCGGTGCTCGGTGTCGCCGCCGACATGGCCGACGAGCAGGCCCTCGGCCGGCTCGCCGCGCAGCACACCGAGCGGTTCGGGCGTCTCGACGTGCTGGTGCTTGCCGCCGGACTCGGCGCCGAGGAGACCGTCGGCGCCATCCGCACGAAGGCCTACGACCTCCAGATGGGCATCAACCTGCGCGCGCCCGTCCTGCTCGTGCGGGAGCTGCTGCCGCTGCTGCGTGAGACCGCGGCCGCGCACCCCGAGCGGGGCAGCCGCGTGGTGGCCCTGTCGTCGATCACCGGGGTCGCGGCCGAGGCGGGGCTGTCGGTCTACGGCGCGACGAAGGCCGCTCTGCTGTCGTTCTGCGAGACGCTGTCGCTCGAGGAATCCGGGAACGGCGTGAACGCGACCGCCGTGGCGCCCGGATACGTCGACACCGACATGACCGCACATCTCGACGGGCGCCTCGAACGGAAGTCGATGCTCGGCGTCTCCGACGTCAGCGAAATGGTGCTCGGACTGACCCGGCTCTCGGCCCGCGCGGTGGTGCCGAGCATCGTGATCAGTAGGGCCGGCTCGCAGCTCTGGCGAGCCTGAGAACCTACCTGCGGCAACTCAGGAGTGATGGGACCGCCGCAGCGGTACCGGCATTGCTCCGTGAATACGAAGACTCACCGGTTCACGCGGAAGGGTGCGGCGAACGCTCAGTGGCTCTTGCGGTAGGCCTCGAGAACATTGGTGGGGATGCGACCCCGCTCGGAGATCTTCATCCCCTGCTCGAGGGCCCATTCCCGAACCGCCTGGTTCTGCTCGCGGTCGGACGACGCCCGGGCGGGGCTCCCGCCGCTCGAGCGACGCGACGGCGCGCGCCGGGCCGCATTAATGAACGGGTCGAGGGCGGCGCGCAAACGCTTCCCATTCGCGGAGGACAGGTCGATCTCGTAGGACTTCCCGTCGAGCGCGAACTCGACCTGCTCGTCGGCCTCCGAGCCGTCGAGGTCGTCCACCAGCGTCACCGTCGTCTGCTTCGCCACTGGTAACCCTTCACCATGAAACCGGGCACGCCGAGAACTCCGAACGGAACGGGGGGTTTCCATCGGAGCGCCGTGCATGCGCATGAATTCTTCCGAGAGCAATCGTAATGGAGCCCGCCGTCGAATGTCGAATGGGGTCGGCCCGGACTCGCCGAGTCACGTGTGCGTGTGTGGCGAGTCATCGGTGCGGAGCGCGACTGTTCTGCGTCGTGTTCCTGCGGAAGTTCACCCGGTTCGCTGCACAGAGCACCCGGCGTCCCGGAGGTGTGCGGCGTCACGCGCACCGAGCGCATCCGGCTAATCCGGATGAATGGCGGAGCGGAACCCGTGGAAAGGGTCAGCCCACCGCCGACCACCAGTCGTCGATCCGGGGTGGGGCCACCAGGTCCACACGTTGCCCGGGACGCGGCACGACCAGCGGGATTCCCGCTGATTCCGCGGCCTCGGACAGTCGCCGCACCGGCTCGGACCACCCGTGAAATGCGAGGTTGAACGTCGCCCAGTGGACGGGGACGAGTAATCCGCCGCGCAGGTCCTGATGCGCGCGGACAGATTCCTCGGGGTTCATGTGGATGTCGGGCCAGGCCGCGTCGTATGCGCCGACGGGCAACAACGTGGCGTCGAACGGTCCGAAGCGGACGCCCGCGTCGGCGAATGCCGTGGTGTATCCGGTGTCGCCACCGAAGTACACCCGCCGGCGCGGCCCCGCCACCGCCCACGACGCCCATTGCGTGGTGTTGCGCGCGAACAGCCGGCCCGAGAAGTGCCGCGCCCGCGCGCACGTGATGGTGAGGCCCGCGACCTCGGTGGCATCGTCCCAGTCGAGCTCGCGGATCCGGTCGCCCGGCACCCCCCAGCGCCGCAGGTGGGCACCGATCCCCAGCGGCACCACGAACACCGCCGCGGACTCCCGGGCCAGCCGCGCCACCGTCGGCATGTCGAGATGGTCGTAGTGGTCGTGCGAGACCAGGACGGCGTCGACCGGCGGCAGCGACTCCAGCGGCGCGGGCACCGGGTGCAGCCGCCGCGGGCCCACCCGGCCCGACGGGGACACCCGCTCGCTCCACACCGGGTCGGTCAGGACACGGCGGCCGTCGATCTCCAGCAGTACCGACGAGTGCCCGAACCAGGTCAGCGCGAGCTCACCCGCCTGCGCCGGAGCACGATCGGCGTGCATCGGCACCGGTCCCGACGGGGTGCCGCGCGAGCCGCGGGTCAGCATCCGCACCAGCAACGGCCCCACGCTGCCCGGCGCGATCTGCACACCCGCCTCGGCGTTGGCGAACCGGCCGTCGCGGGCGTGGGGCGACGTCGCGGCCCGGGCGCGAAGCTCGGCGTCGGGCGCGCCGATCGCCAGTGGGACGCCCCGCGCGGCACGCGCCGTGCGGGCGGCCCCCACCAGCAGGCCACCGAGGAGCAGCGAACGGACTGCGGTCGGCACCAGCCGGCGACGTGCGTGGGTCACGAACCGAGCGTACGGACGGACTGCCGGCGCTCAGCGTCCGCCGACGGTCACCGCGATCTCGCCGCCGAGCCGGAACCCGCCTGTCAGCGGCAGCCGGTCGCCGGACCAGAAGCGGCCCGGGTCGTACCAGTTCGGGCGGCGCTCGGTGTCGAGCAGCCCCATCTCCTCGTAGGTCACCGCGACGACCTCGGCGCAGTAGGCCGTCTCCAGCCCGGGCTCGGCGAGCGTGACCTCCTGGCCGCCGTCCGGTCCGGCGGCGTCAGGGTCCGAGCGGCGCAGCAGGCCCGTCAGCTGTCCGCGCAGGAGGTCGCGTACCGTCGCCACCGCCTCGTCACGGGCTCGGGCCGCGGCTTGGACGGCCCCCGGCACCCGGCCGCGCGCCCACCGCGAGGCGAGCCGCGCCGTCGACGGGAACGGGGTGCCGTCGAGCCGGGCGACCGTCCGCAGGACCGCGTCCTCGTGGTCGCGGCCGACCGGCGGGTCGAGCTGGCGCAGCCACGCCCGCTGGCCGTAGCGCTCGTGCCAGGTGACGACGGCGTCGCGCAGGTCGTGCAGCTGCACCCCGCGCTGGTGACGTCCCGTCCACATGTCGGGCAGCGACCGGCCCAGCTCGGCGTGCCACATCAGCGGCGGCAGGTCCTCGACGACGATCGCCATCCCGACGTGGTTGACCGGCGAGTTCGTGAGGTTCTGGATCGCGCGGTCGGCGCCGCTGCGGCCGCGGAACAGCCAGACGTCGCCCGTGCGGGTCAGCTCGACCGCGCGGTCGAGGGAGATCGTGGTGCCGGTCACGGGCGCCTACCCTAGGGCCCGGAGGTGATGGGCCATGCGCTGGTGGAAGTGGGCAGGACTCGCCGGGCTCGCCGGAGTGGCGGCGACGGGCGTCGTCACGGCACGGGCGGAGCGGCGCCGGCGCGCCTACACGCCCGACGAGATCCGGGAGCGGCTGCACGCCCGCGCGGCGGAGGCCGAACGTGCGTCGTCGGCGGCACCGGAGCGGTGAGGTTCACAGCGGGTACGAGCCCGTGGATCTGGCACTGTCGCGAGCATGCAGCCCGACCTCTCGTTCGAGCCGTTGACGCCGGTGTCCTACCTCGACCGGGCGGCCGCCGCGCACGGTGACCGCGTCGCCGTCGTCGACGGCGACCTGCGGCTGACCTACCGGGAGCTGCACGAGCGCTGCCGGCGCCTCGCGGGCGGGCTCGCCCCGCTGGCCGACGGTGCGCCGGTGGCCTTCCTCGCGCCCAACACCCACGTGCTGCTGGAGTCGAACTTCGGGGTGCCGTGGGCGGGTTCGCCCCTCGTCGCGATCAACACCCGGCTCTCGGCCGGGGAGATCGCCTACATCCTGGAGCACTCCCGCGCCGCGGTGCTGGTGCACGACCCCGTCTTCGACGCGCTCGTCGACGACGCGTTCTCCCGGCTGTCCGCCCCACCGCGGCGCATCCGGGCGGGGGAGGAGTACGAGGCGCTGTTGGCCGGGGCGGAGCCTCTCGCGCGCACCCCCGACGACGAGCGGTCGCTGCTCTCGATCAACTACACCTCCGGCACGACCGGGCGCCCCAAGGGCGTCATGTACCACCACCGCGGCGCCTACCTTCAGGCCTTGGCGATGGTCGGGCACACCGGGCTGTCGCCGTCGACGGTCCATCTGTGGACGTTGCCGATGTTCCACTGCAACGGCTGGTGCTTCCCCTGGGCGGTCACCGCCGCCGCGGGCACCCACGTGTGCCTCGACAGGGTCGACCCCGCGCGGGTGTGGCAGCTGATCCGCGACGAGGGCGTCACCCACCTCAACGGCGCCCCGACCGTCCTGTCGATGCTCGCCTACGCCGACGAGGCGGGCGACGGCGTGTCCGGCGACCGCGTCGTGAGGGTGGCGACCGGCGGCGCGCCGCCCTCGCCCGCGATCCTGCGCCGGATGGCCGAGCTGGGCTTCGACGTCACCCACCTCTACGGGCTCACCGAGACGTTCGGACCCGCGATGATCTGCGACTGGCGGCCGGAGTGGAACGGCCTCGACGGCGGCGAGCAGGCGCGGCTCAAGGCGCGCCAGGGCGTCGGCAACATGATCTCCTGCGCGGTGCGCGTCGTCGACGAGAACGGGGCCGACCTCCCCGCCGATGGCGCGTCGGTGGGGCAGATCGCGTTGCGCGGCAACAACGTCATGCTCGGTTACCTCGACGATCCCGAGGCCACCGCGGCGGCGGCGCCCGACGGCTGGTTCCGCACCGGTGACCTGGGTGTCATGCACCCCGACGGCTACGTGGAGCTGCGGGACCGCTCCAAGGACGTGATCATCTCCGGTGGGGAGAACATCGCGTCGGTCGAGGTCGAGCAGGCCATCGCCGAGCATCCCGCGGTGCTGGAGGTCGCCGTGATCGCGGTGCCCGACGAGCGCTGGGGCGAGGTCCCGGCCGCCTACGTCACCCTGCACGTGGGAGCGTCGGCGACCGAGGAGGAGATCGTCGAGCACGTGAAGGGGCGCCTGGCGCGGTTCAAGGCGCCGAAGTCCGTCGTGTTCGGGGAGCTGCCCAAGACCTCCACCGGCAAGATCCAGAAGTTCGTGCTCCGCGACAAGGCGTGGGCCGGTCAGGACCGCCGCATCCGGTGACGCGACGTTGCGCTGATCGGAACGGTCGTTCCACGGATCCGCGCCCGCGGTGAGAAGGTGGGGTCGCCGTCACGACGACGTGGACGGCGTCGCGACCGGCGAGGTGGACGCATGACCCTGCAGGACAGCGGGCCGCGGGAGGCCGTGGACTTCTCCCTGACCGACCGCTACCGCCCCGGGACCGGCCCGGTGCTGCTCACCGGCGTGCAGGCCATCGCACGCCTGCTCGTCGAGCAGCACGCCGCCGACGCCCGCGCCGGGCTGAACACCGCGTCGTTCGTCTCCGGCTACCAGGGCTCCCCGCTCGGCGGCCTGGACAAGACCCTCGCCGCCGCGCCCGAGCTCGTCGAGACCGCGGGGCTGACGTTCGTCCCCGGCGTCAACGAGGAGCTCGCCGCCACCGCGATCTGGGGCAGCCAGGTCGAGGTCCCCGGTCACGGCCGGACCGTCGACGGAGCCGTCGGCGTCTGGTACGGCAAGGCCCCCGGCGTCGACCGTGCGGGCGACCCCATGCGCCACGGCAACATGTGCGGCGCCCACCCGGCCGGTGGTGTGCTCGTGCTGGCGGGCGACGACCCGAGCTGCAAGTCGTCGACGATCCCCTGCATCTCCGAGCGGACCCTCTACGGCTACGGCCTGCCCGTCCTCTACCCCGAGAGCGCCGCCGACATCGTCCGGCTCGGCCGCTACGGGGTCGCGCTGTCGCGGGCGTCGGGCATGTGGGTCGGCATGAAGATCACCGCCGACGTCGCCGACGGCGTCTGGACCCTCGACGCCGACTGCGGCGACGTCGACATCACCGTGCCCGACCTGGAATGGGAGGGCCGGGCATGGGAGTACCGCCAGATCCCGATGCTCGCCCCGCCGGCGTCGCTGGAGGCCGAGGCCCAGATGTACGGGCCGCGCCGGGCGATGGTCGAGGCGTTCCTGGAGGCCAACCCGATCAACACCGTCGAGCTCGACACCCCCGGCGCATGGCTGGGGATCGTCGCCGCCGGGAAGGCGTTCACCGACGCCCGCCAGGCCCTGCGCGACCTCGGTCTCGACGACGACGGCTGCCGCCGCGCCGGGATCCGGGTGCTGCGCATGGGGATGGTCTCGCCGGTGCAGCGCAGCGTCCTGCGCGAGTTCGCCGACGGCCTCGACACGGTGCTCGTCGTCGAGGAGAAGTCGCCGTTCCTCGAGACCGGGGTACGCGACGCGCTCTACGGCCTGGCGTCCGCGCCCGTCGTCGTGGGTTCCGCCGACGCGTCCGGCCGCCCGCTCGTGCCCGTCGCGGGGGAGCTGACCGCGGGTGCGCTGGCGGGGCCGCTGCGCCGGGTGCTGTCCCCACGCGTCCCGCTGCCGTCCGAGGCGCGGCCGCTGCCGGTCCTGGAGCTGCTGCCCGTCGCCCGGACGCCCTACTTCTGCTCGGGCTGCCCGCACAACCGCTCGACCGTCGTCCCCGAGGGTGCGGTCGCCGGTGGCGGCATCGGCTGCCACGCCATGGTCGCGCTGACACACCGGCCGGTCAGCGAGGTCTCGTCGATCACGCAGATGGGCGGCGAGGGCGCCCAGTGGATCGGGCAGTCGCCGTTCACCGAGGCCGGGCACATGTACCAGAACATGGGCGACGGCACCTTCGCCCACTCCGGCCAGCTCGCCGTGCAGGCCTGCGTCGCCGCCGGGGTGTCGATCACCTACAAGCTCCTCTACAACCGGGCCGTCGCCATGACGGGCGGGCAGGACGCCGAAGGCGGGCTGGAGGTCCCGTCGCTCGCCGCGAAGCTGCTGGCCGAAGGGGTGTCCCGCGTCCTCGTGTGCGCCGACGAGCCCTCCCGCTACAAGGCCCTGCCGCCGCTGCCGCGCGGGGTCGACCTCTGGCACCGCGACCGGTTCGACGAGGCCCAGCGCGTGCTGGGCGAGACCACCGGCGTCACCGTCCTCATCTACGACCAGCGCTGCGCCGCCGAGTCCCGGCGACTGCGCAAGCGCGGGACGCTCGCCGTGCGGCCCACCCGCGTCGTCATCAACGAAGAGGTGTGCGAGGGCTGCGGCGACTGCGGGGTCAAGAGCAACTGCCTGTCCGTGCAGCCCGTCGACACCTCGCTCGGTCGCAAGACCCGGATCGACCAGTCCTCCTGCAACACCGACTACTCGTGTCTCGACGGGGACTGCCCGTCGTTCGTGACGGTCGTCGCTCCTCCCGGGCGGCCCTCGTCCTCCGCACGACCTGAACCCCCGTCGGTGCCCGAGGCCGTTGTCGCCCCCGCGGGAGACGTCTTCCTCGCCGGGATCGGCGGGACGGGGATCGTGACCGTCAACCAGGTCCTCGCCTCCGCCGCGGTCCGCCAGGGTCTCGCGGTGCACGGCGTCGACCAGACCGGGCTCTCGCAGAAGGCCGGACCGGTCGTGTCGCACCTGCGCGTCGCCGCGTCGGAGGCCGACCTCGGCCCGGCCAACCGCGTCGGACCGGCGCAGGCCCGCTGCTACCTCGCGTGCGACGCCCTCGTCGGCGCCGACGCCCGCAACCTCGGCTACGCCTCCGCCTCGGAGACCACCGCAGTCGTCTCGGTGTCACCCGTGCCGACGGGCGCCATGGTCCGCGACGTCGGCGTCGCCGCCCCCGACGTGAAGGCGCTCGTCGACCGGATCGCCGGGCGCTGCCGCGAGGTCGTGCGCGTCGACGCCGCCGGCGCCGCCGTGGCCCTGTTCGGCGACGCCATGCCCGCCAACCTGCTGCTGCTCGGCGCGGCCTGTCAGGCCGGGGCGCTGCCCGTGTCCGCCGAGGCCGTCGAATGGGCCATCGCGCTCAACGGCGTCGCCGTCTCCGCGAACACCGACGCGTTCCGGTGGGGGCGGGTGGCGGTCGCCGATCCCGCCGCGTTCGCGGCCGCGGTCGGCGGCCCCGCGCCCGTGTCGGTGCGCACGCCTCCTCCCGGGCTCGGGCTCGACCGGCTCCCGACGTCCGTCCGCGAGGTCGCCGAGGACCGGGCCGCACGGCTCGTCGGGTTCCAGTCCCCGCGGACCGCCCACGGCTACGCCGACATCGTGCGCGAGGCCTGGGAGGCCGAACGCGGTGCCGGGGGAGCAGGGGAGTTCACCGAGGCCGTCGCCCGCGGCCTCTACAAGCTCACCGCCTACAAGGACGAGTACGAGGTCGCCCGGCTGCTCACCGACCCGGCCTTCGAGGCCAGGCTCGCGGAGGAGGTCCCCGGCGGCACGCGGATGCGCTACCGGCTGCACCCACCCGTCCTGCGGGCCGCCGGGCGCGCGACGAAGATCGCGTTCGGCCCGTGGATGCGGCCCGTGCTGCGGACGCTCGCCGCCGGCAAGGTCCTGCGGGCCACCCCGCTCGACCCGTTCGGCCGGACCGCCGTCCGGCGGCTCGAACGGGCACTGCGCGACGAGTACCGCGGGACCGTCCGCGGCCTCGCCCGGTCACTCACCGCGACCTCGCTGCCCGTCGCCGTCGAGGTGGCACGCGCCGCCGATCTCGTACGTGGGTACGAGGACGTCAAGGTCGCCTCCGTCGAGCGCTACCGGGCGCGACGGGCCGAGCTCGGTCACCCCGTCTCCGGACTTGACGGGGACGCCCCGGCCAGTTCCTGATCATCCCCAGGTCAGGCGCACGACCGGTCCCCGGACGACGACCGGTCGGACGGTGTGGCGGGCGTCCCGTCCGTGCTGCGGAGGGCAACAAGTCGTCACTTTCCGTATCTGTGAATCGGCGTCGGGGCCACCTCGAAACGGTGAACGGCTGGTTAATCCGACGGCGTGTCGGCTCGGCGCGCCGAGGCGGCCGCTCACCGCGTCACCCGTTCCGGTTGCCTCAGCAGCGTCCCGGATGGCCAACCTGTCCGGTCCGGCCGGGCTAGCGTCCATCTCGGATCGCATCACGGCGCGGTCACGGAACGGACACGGATCGAACCCCCGATCGATCCACCCGCCCCCACGGGACGTCCGGCCGCGGCGCAGGATCCGGAAGGAAAGTCGTGTCACGGCATCGCTCCCCCAGTGGCCGTAGCGCGCACCAAAGGTCCACGTGGCCCGTCCTCGCGACGGGCCCGGGGGCCGGCGGTGCGCACCGAGCCACCCCCCTGTCCGGCGCGCTCACCGCGCGCATCATCGCGACCGTCGTCGCAGGCGGCGCCGTCGCCGTCACGGCCCAGGCCGTGCACAGCGGTGCCCTGTCGTCGCCCGACGTCACCGCCCTGCTCAGCTCCGGCACGGCCGACACGGCTGTCGACGACGACACCGGCACCGCGTCCGGTTCGCAGCCCACCGACGCCCCCGAGGCCGTCACCGGCGCCGACGTCGCGGCCCTCGCCTCGGGTGAGGTGGCCCCCGCCATCTCGCCCGACGTCCTGCGCGTCGTCTCCGAGCGTGGTGCCGACCTCGTCGCCTCCGCACACCAGCAGGTCGACGCCGCCGTCGCCCGGCAGGCCGCGACGCAGCAGGCCGCCGCACAGCAGGCCGCCGCGAAGGCCGCCGAGGAGGCGAAGGCGAAGGCGGACGAGGCCAAGCGCGCGGTGCAGATCGTCACCGGCCGGGTCAGCTCCGGGTTCGGCATGCGTGGCGGTGCCATGCACGCGGGCCTCGACATCGCCGCCCCCATCGGCACCCCGATCCGGGTCCCGCTCGACGGCGTCGTCATCAGCTCCGGGCCGGCCAGCGGCTTCGGGATGTGGGTCCGCGTCCAGCACGCCGACGGCACGATCACCGTCTACGGCCACATCAACCGGTCGCTGGTGAAGGTCGGGCAGCAGGTGAGTGCCGGGCAGCAGATCGCCGAGGTCGGCAACCGCGGGCAGTCCACCGGACCGCACCTGCACATCGAGGTCCAGACCGCGGGCGGGAAGAAGATCGACCCCCGCCCCTGGCTGAACGCGCACGGCTTCCGCTACCAGTGACGTCCACGTCCTGAAGCGCGGCGGCCTCGCCCGCTGACGTGCGCCCACCGAAGCGCGGCGGCCCCGCGGACCGGAGTGCGGCGGCGCCCGCTCGGTGGAGCGCGGCGGCCCTCGCCCACCTGGAGCGCGGCGCCCCCGCCCTGGGGCGCCGCGGCCCCCGCCCAGTGAAGCACCGTGCACCGACACATCTCGTGGTGCCGTCGTGCGACGCGGCGGATGATCCACAATCAGGTGTCCGCGGCGGTCGGTGACGGGGGTGTCCACAGGGAGTCGTCCGGTCGGGCCCGGGTGTCGGCGCGGGTCGCCACGATGGCGCCATGACCTCCGCAGGACCCTCCCGCCCGTCCCGCCGCTCGTCCCACCCGTCTGGCCGCCGTCGGGAGCCGACCTCGGTGCGCGGGCCCGGTGAGCTCGTCGCCGCCCTCCCCGTGCTGCTCGGGTTCCATCCCGAACGCTCGCTGATCGTGGTGTCCACGCACGGACCGGGTCTGCGCACGGTCGGGGTGACGCTGCGCGCCGACCTGCCGGACCCTGCGGGCCCGGACTTCCCGGGCGGCATCGCGGAGCTGTGCGGCACCGTGGCGTCGAGCCTCGTCGGCGCCGCGGGACCCGGCCCGCTCGGCGCGGCGGTCGTCGTTTTGGGCGGCGCGGTCTCGTCGCCGGTCACCGGCGTGTCCGGTAGCGGCCTGGCCAACGCTGATCCGTCCGGTGCCGCTCTGTCCGGTGCTGATCCGTCCAGAGCCGATCGGTCGTGTGCCGGTCCGACCTGTGCCGACCCGTACGGGCCCGGCCCGGACGCCGACGCACCGGGGCCCGCGGTGACGGTGCTCGCCGACGCGGCGGCGGGCGCACTGCTCGCCGCCGGGGTGGGCGTCGTCGGGACGCAGGTCTGGGCAGCGTCGACAACGGCCGGATCGCGGTGGAGGTGCACAGCACCGTGTGGCTGCGACGGTGTGGTCGCCGACGCCGACGAGCTGCCCCTCACCGCGGCGGCCGTCGTCGCGGGAGCGGTCGTGCGATCGTCACGAGCGGAGATCGTGGCCTCCCTGCGGACCCCCGACGCCGGGCGCCTGCGCCGGCGCCACGCGCTGTTCGACCGCGAGCTCGAGGCCCGCGCGGCAGGCCTCGACGCGACGGCGTCGGCGGCCGCGCTGGAGGCCGCCCTCGGGGCCACCGCCGCCGGCACCCTGGTCCTCGACGACGCCACCGTCCTCGACCTGGGCATCGCGCTGCAGACGCCGGGGGTGCGCGACGTGGCGCTCCGCGAGTGCGTCGGGCCCCGCGCCGCGGCGGCCGAGCAGCTGTGGGCCGCGCTCGTCCGCGAGACGCCGGAACCGGAGGCCGCCGAGGCGGCCGCGCTCCTCGCGGTCGCCGCACTGGCCCGCGGCGACGGCGCCCTGGCCAACATCGCGGTGGACCGCGCCCGCCAGGCCTGGCCGGGCCACCGGCTCGGAGAGGCGCTGGCCGACGCCCTCGGACGCGGGTTCGGGCCCGCTCAGGTCCGCGCCTGGCTCGCCGACGGCCTGTCGTGACCGGCGTCCGTACCTGCGACGGGTGGACGCGGACCGCGCAGCGGCCTCGGCGCCGTCAGGCCCGCTGCTGGGCGAACCGCCACGCGTCGCCGACCATGTCGGCCAGGGTGGTCCGGGTGGGCGACCAGCCGAGTTCGGTCCGGGCCCGCTCACTCGACGCGACCAGCACGGCGGGGTCCCCGGCCCGGCGCGGTGCGACCACGGCCGGGATCGGGTGGCCCGTGACCTCGCGGCAGGCCTCGACGACCTCGCGCACGGAGAAACCGTGACCGTTGCCGAGGTTGTAGATCGCGTGGACGCCCGGCGTCGCGTGGTCGAGGGCGCGCAGGTGCGCGTCGGCCAGGTCGTCGACATGGATGTAGTCACGCACGCAGGTGCCGTCCGGGGTGTCCCAGTCGTCGCCGAACATCTGCACGGACTCGCGGGACCCGGCGGCGACCTGCAGCACGATCGGGATCAGGTGGGTCTCGACGGTGTGCCGCTCGCCGAACCGGTCGTGGGCGCCGGCGACGTTGAAGTACCGCAGGCTCGTCGCGGCGAGGCCGTGGGCAGCGGCGTAGGAGCTGATCATGTGGTCGATCGCGAGCTTGCTCGCGCCGTACGGGTTGGTCGGCCGGGTGGGGGAGTCCTCCCGGATCGGTACGGAATCGGGCTCGCCGTAGGTCGCGGCGGTGGAGGAGAACACCAGGCGTGGCGTCGCGTGCGTGCGGATAGCCTCCAGCAGCCGCAGCGTGGTCACGACGTTGCCCTGCCAGTAGATCTCCGGCTTCTGCACCGACTCGCCGACCAGCGACCGCGCCGCGAAATGGAGGACCCCGTCGAAACCCTCGCCGAGCACCTCGCCCGCGGCGTCGGCCAGGTCGGCCTCGACGAACCGGGCCCCGTCGGGAACGGCGTCGCGATGGCCGGTCGACAGGTCGTCGAGGACGACGACGTCGTGGCCGGCCTCCAGCAGATGGGCGGCGCACACGCTGCCCACATAGCCCGCCCCACCCGTGACCAGCAGCTTCACTCGATCCTCCTCGCACGGCGACACCCGGACGCCGTCACCCGTTCACACAGGACCCCGACGGCGCACGCAGACGCTCTCACGACGGCAGGACGGGGCGCGCTCGGGGGACCACCGGCCGGGGGACCGCCGGACTGTGGGATCGCACGTGGTGCGGACGGAGCGTCACGGCTCAGCGGCGGACCACGGCGGGCTGTGGGTGGAGAGCGGTGGGAGCGGTCGTGCCTGTCAGCGTGCGCGGACGAGAACTGCGTGTGCGATGAGCGGTGCGACCGTCGACTCCTCGTCGTCGGCGACCACCGGGACGGAGTCGCCGAAACGCGAGATCGCGCGGACCTCGACCTCGCGGCCGGGCACGATCCCGGCCAGCTTCAGCTCGCCCATCAGGTCGGCGTCGACCTGGACGTGCTCGGCGATCCGGCGCACCTCGACCTTGCCGCCCCCACGCCGGGCGAACTCGTCGAGCCGCTGCAGCCCCACCTCCAGGGGAGGCGGTGCCGCCGCATTGGACGGACCGGTGAGGTCCGGCGGCTCCGACAGCTCGCCCAGCCCCGGGATGGGGTTGCCGTACGGCGAGATGGTCGGGTTGTCGAGCAGCGCCACGAGCTTGCGCTCCACGGCGTCGCTCATGACGTGTTCCCAGCGGCACGCCTCGGCGTGGACGAGCTCCCACTCCAGGCCGATGACGTCGGTGAGCAGACGCTCCGCGAGGCGGTGCTTGCGCATCACGGAGATCGCCCGAGAGCGCCCGGACTCGGTCAGCTCGAGATGGCGGTCGCCCGCGACGACGACGAGACCGTCGCGTTCCATCCGCGCCACGGTCTGGCTGACGGTGGGACCGCTCTGCCCGAGGCGTTCGGCGATCCGCGCGCGCAGCGGGACGACCCCCTCCTCCTCGAGCTCGTAGATCGTCCGCAGGTACATCTCGGTGGTATCGATCAGATCGTTCACGGGCCGGCCCCTTCGTGTCCGATGGCCATACTATCGGTGCAGCGTCATCCGCAGCGTCGGCGCATCCCGGCCGGTCAGCCGCGACTTCCGGCGCACGGGCCGAGCCGGTCGCGCCGCGCTGCCCTACGGTCGGGACCCATGAGCGCCAGCAGCGCGGCCGTCGTGTGGACCCCGGGGTTCCTCGACTACCAACTCTCCGAGGACCATCCGCTCAATCCCGTCCGCCTCGACCTCACGATGCGCCTGGCCCAGGGCCTCGGTGTGCTCGACGGCGTCGAGCTCCTCGAACCCGGACCGGCCACCGACGACGAGCTGGAACGGGTGCACTCGTCGTCCTACCTGACCGCTGTGCGGTCGGCGCCCGAAGCACCGTTCGGGGTCGGCCACGGCCTCGGTACCAGCGACAACCCGGTGTTCTTCGGCATGCACGAGTCGAGCGCGCTGATCGCGGGCGGCTCGCTGCTCGCGGCGCGCCGCATCGCCGAGGGCGCCGACCGGGCCGTCAACATCGCGGGCGGGCTGCACCACGCCATGCGCGACCGGGCGGCCGGGTTCTGCGTGTACAACGACTGCGCCGTCGCGATCCAGTGGCTGCTCGACCAGGGCTACGAGCGCATCGCCTACGTCGACGTCGACGTCCACCACGGCGACGGCGTGCAGGCGGCCTTCTACGACGATCCGCGCGTGCTCACCGTCTCCATGCACCAGCACCCGCTCACGTTGTGGCCGGGCACGGGCTGGGCGAGCGAGTACGGCACCGGCGACGGGGTGGGGTACGCGGTCAACGTGCCGCTCGCCCCCGGCACGGGCGACGCGGGCTGGCTGCGGGCGTTCGAGGCGATCGTGCCGTCGCTGCTGGGGTCGTTCCGGCCGCAGGTGCTCGTGAGCGAGTGCGGCGCCGACACCCACGCCGACGACCCGCTGGCCAACCTCGAGCTCTCCGTCGACGGTCAGCGGGCGATCTACCGCCGGATGCGCGAGCTGGCCGACACCACAGCGGGCGGCAAGTGGCTGGTCCTCGGCGGTGGCGGGTACTCCCTGTTCCGGGTCGTCCCGCGGTCCTGGACGCACCTGCTGGGGGTCGTCCTCGACCGTGACGTCGACCCGCACCGGCCACTGCCCGCCGACTGGGTCGCCCACGCCACGACCCTCACCGGCAGGCCGTTGCCCAGTGAGATGACCGACGGGGCCGATCCGTCGTTCGAGCCGTGGGGTGGCGACTTCGCCGCGGTCGACCCGACGATCGTCGAGGTCCGCCGCGCGCTGTTCCCCCTGCACGGCCTCGACCCGGACGACCCCCGTGACTGAGCGGACGACGGACGGTGCAGCTGAGCCGGTCGAGACGCCGCCGTTCGGAACACCCGTGACCGACCCCGGCTACCCGCGGTACTGGGAGGCCGACGTCGTCGCCTCCGACGGCGGCATCCTGCACCTGCGCCCGATCGTGCCCGCCGACGCCGAGGCGCTGCTCGACTTCCACTCCCGGCTGTCCGAGCGCACCCGCTACCTGCGCTACTTCGGCCCCTACCCGCGCATCCCGGCGCGCGATCTCGAACGCTTCACCACGGTCGACCACCACCGCCGCGTCGCGTTCGTGTGCCTGCTCGGCGACGAGATCGTCGCGGTGGGGCGCTACGAGGGGCTGGGCGACGCGCCGGTCGCGTCGGCGGAGGTGGCGTTCGTCGTCCGCGACGACCACCAGGGCCGCGGGCTGGGCTCGATCCTGCTGGAGCATCTGGCCGCGGCGGCCCGGGAGAACGGGCTGACCCGGTTCGAGGCGGAGGTCCTCGTCGAGAACCACACGATGGTCCGGGTGTTCCGCGACGCCGGTTACCAGGTCAGCCGCGCCTACGACGGCGGTGTGCTGCACCTGGAGTTCGACATCGACCTCACCGAGCGCTCCCTCGCCGTCCGCGACGCGCGGGAGCAGGCCGCCGAGGCGCGCAGCGTGCACAACCTGCTGCACCCCCGCTCGGTCGCGGTCATCGGGGCGTCCACCGACCCGTCCAAGATCGGCCACGCCGTCTTCCTGAACCTGTTGCGCGGCAACTTCGGCGGCGCCGTCTACCCGGTGAACCCCGACGCCCGGTCGGTGCGGGGGGTGCGCGCGTACCCGTCGGTCACCGACATCCCCGACGACGTCGACCTCGCGGTCGTCGCCGTCCCGGCGGCCGGCATCGACGAGGTCATGGACTCCTGTCTGGCCAAGGGCGTCAAGGCACTGATCGTCGTCAGCTCCGGGTTCGCCGACGCCGGCACCGACGGCCTCGTCGCCGAGCGGCGGATGGTGCAGGCGGCACGGGCGCACGGGATGCGGGTCGTGGGGCCCAACGCGCTGGGCGTCGCGAACACGGCGGCAGCGGTGCGGCTCAACGCCACCCTCGCCCCGGCGCTGCCCGGCGCGGGCCGGGTCGGGTTCTTCTCCCAGTCCGGTGCGCTGGGCATCGCGCTGCTGCAGGCGGCCACCCGTCGTGGCCTCGGGTTCTCGACGTTCGTCTCGGCCGGGAACCGCGCCGACGTCTCGGGCAACGACCTGCTGCAGTACTGGCAGAGCGACCCGGACACCGACGTCGTCCTGCTCTACCTGGAGACGTTCGGCAATCCGCGCAAGTTCGGCCGGCTGGCCCGCCGGCTGGCCCGCACGACGCCGGTCGTGGCGGTCAAGAGCGGGCGGCGGGTGCCGCTGCCGTTGCGGTCCTCGCGTGCGGTCCCGATCGACGACTCCAGTGTCCAGGCGTTGTTCGAGCAGTCCGGCGTCATCCGCGTCGAGACCGTCGCCGAGCTGTTCGACACCGGGCTGCTGCTCGCGCACCAGCCGCTGCCTGTGGGACCGCGGGTCGCGGTCGTCGGGAACTCGACGGCACTGGGCGTGCTGGTCGCCGACGGGATCGCCGACGAAGGCCTGGAGCTCGCGGGCGATCCCGTGGACGTCGGCGCCGCGGCCGGCCCGGACGTGTTCGCGGCGGCGGTGTCGTCGGCGGTCGGGGACGACGACGTCGACGCGTTGGTCGCGGTGTTCGTCCCGCCGGTCGCGACCGACGGTGCCCCGTACGCGCGGGCGTTGCGGGAGGCGGTCGCGGGCTCGGGCAAGCCGGTGGTGACGACGTTCCTCGCAGGCGACGAGATTCCCGACGAGCTCGCCGAGCGGGGCATCGACGGCGCCCCCGGCCCGGGATCGGTGCCCAGCTATGCGAGCCCGGAACGGGCGGTCGCGGCGCTGAGCAGGGTGGTGCGCTACGCCCGCTGGCGGGCCACGCCGCTGGGGGAGTTCGTGACCCCCGAGGGCACCCGGACCGAGGAGGCGCGACAGCTCGTGGCCCGCCTGTGCGCCGCGACCGGCTCGGACCCGGCCGGCCCGCGCAGCGGCCCGAGCAGCCCGAGCGGCCCGAAGGGCGCGGCAACCGGTATCGAGCTCGACGACCATGACGTCATCGCCGTCCTCGACTGCTACGGGATCGGCGTCGCGCCCTTCCGTCTGGTGTCGTCGACGCAGGAGGCGGTGGCCGCGGCGGCGGAGCTGGGGCACCCGGTGGCGCTCAAGGTCGCGGCGCCACGCTGGCGGCACCGGTCCGACATGGGTGGGGTGCGGCTCGACCTCGCCGGGGCGGACGCCGTCGCCGCAGCGTATGCGGCGCTGGTCGCGGAGACGGGGGAGAGCCGGATCTATGTCCAGGTGATGGCCCCCCGGGGGATGTCGTGCGTGCTGGAGGTCGTCGACGACCCGTCGTTCGGGTCGCTGCTCTCGTTCGGGCTGTCCGGGCTCGCGACGGAGCTGCTCGGCGACCGCGCGTTCCGGGTGCTGCCGGTCTCGACGGCCGACGCCGCCGCGCTCGTGCGCGCCCCGCGGGCGGCACCGTTGCTGGCGGGGTACCGCGGCGATCCGGCGGTCCGCCTCGACGCCCTGGAGGACCTGGTGCTGCGGCTGGGCACGCTCGCCGAGCAGCTGCCCGAGGTCCGGTCGGTGGTGCTCGACCCGACGATCGCGAGCCAGGACGGGGTGGTGGTGACCGGGGCACGGATGGTCGTCGGCCCGCCCCCGACGCGTGACGACGGAGGGGGACCCCGCCGCCTGGGGTGAGCCGACGGACGCACCCCGCGTGACCGCGTGGGGACGCTTCGCGCTCGTGATGCCGGATTGCCTCGTCCGTTCCCGCCGAACCTGTCCGTGTTCTCCGAATCGTTCGCACAGGGCAATAAATCGCGGGACGTGCACGTCTCCGGGCACCACCGCGCCGCACCCGGCAGGAGACCGGCCAGGGAGCCGGCTTCCGGCCGAACCCGGCGGACGTGAGCCGCCTGTGGCCGGTCCCCCCCGGCCGGCCGCAGGCGCCTGCACGCCGCTCGCGGTTGTCAGCGGCGGAAGCCCACCTGCAACGTCGGCTGGCTCGTCGAGGCGAAGAAGTCGCTGCCCTTGTCGTCGACCACGACGAAGGCGGGGAAGTCCTCCACCTCGATCTTCCAGACGGCCTCCATACCCAGCTCCGGGTACTCGAGGACGTCCACCTTGCGGATGCAGTCCTGCGCGAGCCTCGCGGCGGGCCCGCCGATCGAGCCCAGGTAGAACCCGCCGTGGGTGGCGCACGCATCGGTGACCTGCTGGGACCGGTTGCCCTTGGCCAGCATGACCAGCGACCCGCCTGCCGCTTGGAACTGCGCGACGTAGGAGTCCATGCGGCCCGCGGTGGTGGGGCCGAAGGAGCCGGAGGCGTAGCCCTCGGGCGTCTTGGCCGGTCCGGCGTAGTAGACGGGGTGGTCGCGCATGTACTGCGGCATGGGCTCACCGGCGTCGAGTCGCTCGGCGATCTTGGCGTGCGCGATGTCGCGGGCGACGACGAGCGGTCCGGTGAGCGACACCCGCGTCTTCACCGGTAGCGTCGAGAGCTGGGCACGGATCTCCGACATCGGCCGGTTGAGGTCGACGCGCACGACCTCGTCGGAGAGGTCGTCGGCCTCGGTGTCGGGCAGGAACTTCGCGGGGTCGCGTTCGAGCTGCTCCAGGAAGACGCCGTCGGCGGTGATCTTCGCCTTGGCCTGGCGGTCGGCGGAGCAGGACACCGCGATGCCGACGGGCAGCGACGCGCCGTGGCGCGGCAGCCGGATGACGCGCACGTCGTGGCAGAAGTACTTGCCGCCGAACTGGGCGCCGATCCCGAAGTTGCGGGTGAGCTCCAGGACCTGCTGTTCGAGGTCGCGGTCACGGAAGGCCGCGCCGTCGCCCGGCGCCTCGGACGGGAGGGCGTCGAGGTAGCGGGCCGAGGCGAGCTTCGCGACCTTGAGCGTGAACTCCGCCGACATCCCGCCGACGACGACGGCGAGGTGGTAGGGCGGGCAGGCTGCGGTGCCGAGGGAGCGGAGCTTCTCGTCGAGGAACCGGGCGAGCTTCGACGGGTTCAGCAGCGCCTTCGTCTCCTGGTAGAGGAAGGTCTTGTTGGCCGAGCCGCCACCCTTGGCCATCACCAGGAACTCGTACGTGGGCTTCTCACCGGGTGCGGAGTACAGCTCGACCTGCGCGGGGAGGTTGGTCCCCGTGTTCTTCTCGTCCCAGAACGACGTGGGCGCCATCTGCGAGTAGCGCAGGTTGAGCTCGGCGTAGGCCTCGTGGATGCCGCGGGAGATGGCGCTCTCGTCGTTGCCGCCGGTGAGGACGGTCTCGGTGCGTTTCCCGACGACGATCGCCGTGCCGGTGTCCTGGCACATCGGCAGCACCCCGCCGGCGGAGACGCAGGCGTTGCGCAGCAGGTCCGTCGCGACGAAGCGGTCGTTGGCCGAGGCCTCCGGGTCGTCGACGATCGCGCGCAGCTGGGCCAGGTGCGAGGGTCGCAGCAGGTGCTGGATGTCGGTGACGGCCTGCTTGACCAGCGCGGTGATCGTCGTGGGATCGACCTGCAGGAAGGTGCGGCCGCCCAGCTGGGGCGCCTCGACGAGGGCGCCGGGCTCGAGGTCGAGCCGTCGGTACTCGGTGTCGTCCGGGCCGAGTGGGAGCACATCGATGTGGTGGAACTCGGGCATGGGAGGACCGTACTCAGCCGGACGTGGTCGGGAGGTCGGACCGGCCCCCGACCGGTCCGACCTCCCGGGGGCAGCGACCGCCGGGGTGGGCCGGAGTCGCGGTGTCGGCGGGCGGAACGCCCTGCGCCCCACCCTCCCTGACCTGCTGCGAGCCGTCAACCCGGGAGATGTGGCGGATCAGCCACAGCCGTGACGGGGATCCGGTCGTAATGTGCGACACATGGTTGGATCCCTGCTGGGCACCGCGGTCCGACGGGTCGAGGACCCGGAACTGCTCACCGGGCGTGGCACGTACGTCGGCAACCTCCCGATCGAGGGCCTGCTGCACGTCGCTTTCGTCCGTTCCCCTCTCGCACACGCTGCCGTCACAGGCGTCGACACCACGCAGGCCGCAGCGGCCCCCGGCGTCGTCGCCGTCTACACGGCGGCCGATCTCGACCTGCCGGCCCATCACGGGCTGATGCCGGTCAACCCCGAGATCCCCCGCCCACCACTGGCGACGGACCGGGTGCGGTTCGTCGGCGAGGTGGTCGCGATGGTCGTCGCCGAGTCGAAGGCGGCGGCGGTCGACGCCGTCGAGCTCGTGGAGGTCGACTACGACCCGATCGACGCCGTCGTCGACCCGGAAACCGCGCTCGGCCCCGATGCGCCCCTTGCATTTCCGGACCGTGGCTCGAACCTGACGACGGGCCTGCGCGCCGGTGGCGGCGACCCGCTGGAGGGTGCCGAGGTCGTGGTGCGGGCGCGGATGGTCAACCAGCGCCTGGCCGTGGTGCCCATGGAGGGCAACGCGATCGTCGTCGACCCGCGTGGTGACGACGGCCACGACCTGGTGGTGCACGTGTCGACGCAGATGCCGCACGGCTTCCACGCCCAGCTGTGTGGGCTGTTCGGCCTCGACAAGGAACGGACCCGGGTGATCGCGCCGCACGTCGGCGGTGGGTTCGGCGGCAAGGCGGGCATGCTCGCCGAGCACACCGCGGCGGTCGGGGCTGCGCTCGCGCTGGAGCGGCCGGTCTCCTGGGTGGAGACGCGCTCGGAGAACCTCGTCTCGATGCCGCACGGGCGTGACCAGATCGGCTACTACGAGTTGGGCATGACCCGCGAGGGCAGGTTCACCGGGATGCGGGCGCGGGTCGTCGGCAACGGCGGGGCGTACGCGTGGTTCGGCGGGGCGCTGCCGATGAACATGACCTACGTGATGGCGCCGGGCGTCTACGACATCCCCGCGGTGGGCTACGACTCGGTCGTCGCCATGACGAACACGACGCCGATGGGCGCGTTCCGTGGTGCCGGCCGCCCGGAGGCGGCGGCGCACCTGGAGCGCATCGTCGACATCGCGGCCGCGGAGCTGGACATGGACCCGGCCGAGCTGCGGCGGCGCAACTTCCTCGACCCGGGGGCCTTCCCGCTGACGACGGTCGTCGGCGCGGCCTACGACGTCGGCGACTACGACCTACCGCTGCGGGAGGCGCTGCGGCTGGCCGACTACGACGAGCTGCGTGCCGAGCAGGCGCGCCGCCGGGAGTCGGGGGACCCGGTGCAGCTGGGCATCGGGATCAGCGTCTATGTCGAGATCACCGCGGGTGGTGGCGGCACCGAGTTCGGCTCGGTGCGGGTGCACGCCGACGGCAGCGCGACGGTGTCGGCGGGCACGTCGGGGCACGGCCAGGGACATGCGACGGCGTTCGCGATGATCGCCTCGGACACGCTCGGCATCCCGATGGAGCGCATCGGGTTCGTGCAGTCCGACACCGCGCTGGTGCCGCGCGGCGGGGGCACGGGCGGGTCACGGTCGCTGCAGATGGGCGGCTCGGCGGTCTCGGCGGCGGCCGACGACGTCCTCGTGCAGGCCCGGCGCCGCGCGGCGGACCTGCTCGAGGCCGCGCCGGACGACGTCACGCTCGTCGACGGCAACGGCAGCGGCCGGGTGTTCGGCGTCGCGGGTGTCCCGACGGTGACGGTGTCGTGGGACCAGGTCGCGAGCGCGGCCACGGACGCCGGCGAGGAGCTCTTCGCGGGCCTGGACGCCCGGCAGGCGGGGGCGACGTTCCCGTTCGGGGCGCACGTGTCGGTCGTCGAGGTCGACACCGACACCGGGCGGGTGACGATGCGCCGCCACATCGCCGTCGACGACTGCGGGCGCATCCTGAACCCGATGCTCGTCGAGGGCCAGCAGCACGGAGGACTCGCTCAGGGCATCGCGCAGGCGCTGTACGAGGAGGTCCTCTACGACCTCGAGGGGCAGCCGACCACGGCGACGCTGGCCGACTACCGGATGCCGACGGCCGCCGACCTGATCAGCTTCGACACGGCCACGACCGAGACCCCGACCCCGATGAACGTGTTGGGCGCCAAAGGGATCGGCGAGTCGGCCACGGTGGGGTCGACACCGGCGGTGCAGAACGCCGTCGTCGACGCGGTGAGCCACCTCGGCGTGCGCCACATCGACCTGCCCTGCACCCCGGAGCGGGTGTGGCGGGCCGTGCAGGAGGCGAAGGCCGGTTCGCCCGCGGACCCGTGGCGCGAGCCGCCCGCCGTGTTCGCCGACCTGCCGGTCCGTGGTGGCGGCGACGCGGAGGAGACGGGCGCGATCTGACGGGCGTGGGCGGGGCTGCACCGGCCCCGCCCGCATTCGCCCCGGCCCCGGCCTCGGACGGCCTTCTGCGTCGATCCAGCGGCGCGAATCACACCGGCGGGCCGCGCGTGTCCGGCGCTGTCGCCCGCGGAGCCGTACGCGCGTCCTACCAGGACGTCGCGGGTCGTCGCCGCGCCCGGAGCTGCCGTCCTGGGCGCCGCGGGCGCCGCATCGATGATCGTCCTCGCCGACCCCTCCTCGGCGCGACCGCCCTCGGAGGGGGAGACTGCCGGGCGTCCCGCACCGAGGAGGAACGATGAGACTGGCCACCATCCGCACCGCGACGGGGACCCGCGCGGTCCGCGTCGACGAGAGCAGTGCGGTGGAGACCGGGGACGCCGACGTGCGCGCCCTGCTCGAGCACCCCGACTGGGTCCACCGCGCCGCCACCGCGGCCGGCCCCGCGCACCCCGTCGCCGATCTCGACTACGCGCCGCTCGTCCCGAGCCCGGAGAAGATCGTCTGCGCCGGTCTCAACTACCGCGACCACGTCCTGGAGATGGGCAACGAGCTGCCCGAGTTCCCGACGTTGTTCGCCAAGTACGCGCCGTCGCTGGTCGGCGCCCACGACGACGTCGTGCTGCCCGTGGTGTCCGACAACGTCGACTGGGAGTGCGAGCTCGTCGTCGTGATCGGGTCGTCGGTCCGCCACGCCGACGACGAGCAGGCCGCCGCCGCGATCGCGGGCTACACCGTGATGAACGACGTCAGCATCCGCGACTACCAGCGCCGGACCTCCCAGTTCCTGCAGGGCAAGATCTTCGAGAAGAGCACCCCGCTCGGCCCGGTCCTGGTCACCCCCGACGAGCTGCCCGACGGTGGCTGGGCGATCAGTACCGAGCTCGACGGCGAGGTCGTGCAGTCCTCGAGCACCGACCAGCTCGTCTTCTCCGCGGTCGACCTCGTGAAGTACCTCTCGGCGATCATCACGCTCAACCCGGGCGACGTCATCGCGACGGGCACCCCCGGCGGTGTCGGCGCGGCCCGCACCCCACAGCGCTGGCTCGTCGACGGCACGGTCATGGTCACGACCGTCGAGGGGATCGGGCAGCTGCGCAACGTCTGCCGCAAGGAGACGATCTCGTCGTGACCCCGCGGGTCGAGGTGTCACTGGCGTGGGCGGGCGACGGAGCGGCACACCTGCGCGGGTTGATGGTCCGGCTCGGCGAGGACGCGTACGCCAAGCCGTCGGCGCTGCCGGGCTGGACCCGGGCGCACGTGCTGACCCACGTGGCACGCAACGCCGACGCCATGATGAACCTCCTGACGTGGGCGCGGACCGGGGTGGAGACGCCCGCGTACGCGAGCGACGAGCAGCGCGACGCCGACATCGAGGCCGGTGCCAGACGCTCGGCGGCGGTGATCCGGGCGGATGTCGAGGAGACGTCGGACCGGCTGTCGCAGGTGGTGAAGAAGATGCCGGAGCAGGCCTGGTCGGCGACGGTGCGCCACCGGACGGGCGTGGAGATCCCGGCCGCGGCGATCCCGTGGATGCGGGCCCGCGAGATGTGGATCCACGCGGTCGACCTCGACGTGGGCGCGTCGTTCGCCGACATGCCGATCCCGATGGCGGTGGAGCTGCTCACCGACGTCGCCGCGAACCTGTCGCAGCGGCCCGGGGTGCCGGCGATGCGGCTCGTCGCCGACGACGGCGGCCGCGAGTGGGCCGTCGGTGACGGTTCAGGGCCCGTGACGCGGGTGCTCGGCCCGATGGCCGACCTCGCGGCGTGGGTGTCGGGACGCGGTCGCAGCCGCGCGGTGCGCCGTGACGACGGCACCGCGCCACCGGAGCTGCCCGGCTGGCTCTGACCGCCCGCCGGACGTGCGGCGCGGCCCGTCACCGGCCCGGCGACCGACCGGGTTGCGGTGACGGGCCGCGTCGTCCGTGCTGCGAGCGGGCTCAGTCGCCCTCGGGCTCCTGCCTCTCGGCGTCACGGGAGCGGGTCAGGTCGTCGAGCCGCTGCTGCACCTCGTCGAGCCTGGCCTGCATGAGCGCGAGCTCCGCGCCGAGGACGGCGACCGCACCCGACGACTCCGTGTGGGCGAGACCTCCGAGCGGGGCGACCGGTCCCGCCGTGGTGGGCTCGGCCGTGACGGTGACCGTGCCGCCGCTCAGCCTGCCGAAACCGTCCGCCGTCATGGCGGGCCGGTCCCCGACGCAGTTCGAGCAGATCGGGAGCAGCTTGCGCCACCCGAGGCTGCCCGTCCCCGAGTCGCCGAGGACCGCGGCGGAGCGCCCGCACTCGCACCTGCCGAGCTCGACCGTCCGTACCCGCTGACGCGAGTAGCGCAGGCCGCGCTCGTACCGGCGGTACCGGCCGGAGACGGCGACCTCGAGGAGGACCGCTCCGCGGTAGTCCGGTTCACACGCCAGGTCACGGGCTGCCCCGGCGTCGTTGAAACAGTAGAACCCGCAGTCACACCAGCGGGACGGGCAACTGTGCCGGGATCCGTGGACGCAGATGGCGTCGTCGATCGCGCGGTAGACGTGCGCGCGGCCGAGCGTCACCCCACTGAAGCCGGTCGCCGTGCCGTCTGCCGACAGCATCGGGTAGGCCAGCTTGAACCCCGGGAGAGGCCTGTCCGACTGTTCGCGCGGGACGCGAGCGGCCGGCCACACCATCCGGATCAGACTCCGGCGTGCCGCTCGACGCGAACCTCGGCCCGCTTCTCCGCGGCGACGGGGGCCTCGGTGCGGGTGTTCTCGGGCTCGGTGCGGGCCTCGGCGGACGCAACCTTGGGCTCGGCGTCGACGTCGACGGCGACGCCTTCCGCGATCTTGCGACCCAGCTTCATGTTTCCTCCTGAGACCAGAACGATATTGCTTCGTGACCTCAATGTGGACCCGTCCCAGGCTCTTGTCCAGTCGGGCGCGGGCCGCCCACCGCCCGGCCGGACAGGGCGCCCACCTGCGGACCTTCCCTCCGGCGGGCGATCACCCGGGCCCGTCACGGACATCCCCGCCCGGCGCCGGTGCCGTGATGATCTCGTGACCGTTGCGCCGCAGCGGACCCCGCGAGACCCCCGGGCCGTCGGACGGACCCTGCTGCGCCCCGGGGCCGCGTCGCGCGGGCCCGCCCGATACCGCGCACGGAGTGCCCGGTGATCCGCGACACGCTGGTGCGACACGCCGAAGCGGACGCTCCGATCCCGGGCGTGTCACGGACCGGGGAGGACCACGCGACGACACGCCGCGTCGAGCCCGGCCCGGACGGTGCCCGGCACCGCGGATCGTGACACCCTCGCGCGGTGCCCGCCGCGATCACGCAGCCCGACTTCGACGCCGTCCGGACGGAGTTCGCGCTCCCCACGGAGTTCCCCACCGACGTCCTCGCCGAGGCCGCCCGTGCCGCCGCCGACGACGTGCCCGCGGCCGGGCCCGGCCGCCGCGACGCGACCGACGTCGAGCTCGTGACGATCGACCCGCCGGGGTCGAAGGACCTCGACCAGGCCATGGGCATCGTCGCCCACGACGACGGGTACCGGGTGTACTACGCGATTGCCGACCTCGCGGCTGTCGTCGTCCCGGGCGGCGTGCTCGACCTGGAGGTGCACCGCCGCGGGCAGACCGTTTACCTGCCCGACGGCTCGGTGCCGCTGCATCCGCCGGTGCTCTCGGAGGGCGCGGCCAGCCTGCTTCCCGACGGCCCGCGCCCGGCGGTCCTCTGGAGCATCGACCTCGACGCCACCGGCGAGCGGACCGCGGTCGCTGTCGAGCGGGCCGTCGTGCGCTCGCGGGCGCAGCTCGACTACGACGGCGTCCAGGCCGACCTCGACGCCGGCAGGCCGCTCCCGGCGGCGATCACGTTGCTGCCCACCGTCGGGCGGCTGCGCCGCGAGCTGGCCGTCGCCCGCGGCGCGATCGAACTGGAGCTGCCGGAGCAGGAGGTCGTTCCCGACGGGTCGGGCGGCTGGACCGCCCGCGCCCGCGCCCGTGTCGACGTCGACACCTGGAACGCCGAGATCTCGCTGCTCACCGGCGCCGCGGCGGCCTCGCTGATGCTCGGCGCGGGCGTCGGCGTGCTGCGGACCCTGCCGGGACCCGACCCGGACTCCGTCGCGGCGTTCCGTGCGACCGCGGCCGCCCTCGGTGCGGACTGGCCCGCCGGGACGTCGGCCGCGCGCTTCCTGGCCGGTCTCCCGCTCGACACCCCGCGCGCGCTCGCGCTGCGCCGGGCCGCGACGACGTTGCTGCGCGGCGCCGGCTATGTGGCGTTCGACGGCCCCGGATCGCCGCCGCCGGCCGACCCCGGCCACGGTGGCATCGGCGCCCCGTATGCGCACGTCACGGCCCCGTTGCGACGCCTGGTCGACCGTTACGGGACCGAGGTCTGCCTCGCGGTGGCGGCGGGGGATCCGGTGCCGGGGTGGGTGCGCGACGCGCTGCCCGGCCTGCCCGCGGTGATGGCCGCGTCCGACACCGTCGCGAACAAGGTGGACCGTGCCTGCGTGGATCGGACCGAGGCCGCGCTGCTGGCCGGCTGCGTCGGGGACGGGGTCGAGGTGATCGTGCTGCGGGAGGAGCCGGGCGAGGTCTACCTGGCCGACCCGCCGGTGCTGGCCCGCTGCCACGGGACGTTGAGGCTGGGGGAGCGGGCCGTCGTGAGGGTGGCAGTGGCCGACCCGGCGACGGGCCGCGTCGAGTTCACCGCGGAGCCGTGACCCGGCGGGTCACCGGGCGGGGACGGCGGGGGTCAGGTCAGCCAGGTGATCGCGGGCTCGACCGCGGGCCGCGGCGCCGGGCGCGTCGACGGCGTGCCGAGGTAGATCCAGGCCGTGACGTCCTCGTGGTCGGCCAGGCCGAGGTGCGCACGTACCTTGGGCGCCTCGCCGAACCAGCCGGTGCGCCAGATCGCGCCGTAGCCGAGCTCGTCGGCGGCGAGGACGACACCGTGCGCGACGCACACCGCGGTCGCGCGCTGCTCCCAGGCGGGGACCGTCGGGTGCGGCTGCGGCGCGGCCACGACGACGACGATCGCCGGGGCACGGTGGGCCTTGGCTCGCACCCGGTCGAGATCGGCGGCGGTCGAGGAGGGCTCGCGCTCGGCATGGGCCTCGGCGAGCGCGTCGCCCAGCGCGGCGCGGGCCGGGCCGTCGACGACGATGAAGCGGTAGGGCTTGAGCCGGCCGTGGTCGGGCGCCGACATCGCGGCCGAGAGCATCGCGCGCAGCTCGTCGGGGGCGGGCGCCGGTGCGGCGAGCCCCGCGCACGAGCGACGTTCGCGCAGCCCGGTCAGCACCTCGGCGGCTGGCCCGCCGCCCGGGTCGGCGAGGGCCCCCGGGTCCGGTCTCATGTCGGCTCTCGTCACGTGAAGTGCTCCGGTCGGTCGGAAAACGTCGTGCGCCGCAGGGGGTGCGGCAGGGCATCGCGTGCGGTGTCGCGGCTGGTGGTGCCGCGCCCCGGTGCTGCATCCGGCCGGTGGGCCCGACGTCGCGCCGTCCGGAGTCGTGGCCCGGACCGGCACGCGTGTCCGGCTGGGTCCCGCCGGATTGACGTGAGGCTACCCTTATTTCTCGCAGAGTGCGTCACTCCTGCGCTCGGTCACCGTCCGGGCGCGCTCGGTGACCCCTTCCGTCACATCAGTCCCATTGGTCCCACCGGTCGTTGACCGGTGGCTGTCGCACGAGGAGTTCCGGGTGGTCCGACACCCGTCCGAGCGTTCCTTCCGTTACGGAATCGAACACGAATGCGCGCTGCTGCGCGCGGACGGCACCTTCGCCGATTTCACCCGACTGGGTTTCGCCGAGGCACAGTCCCTGGTCGACGCACTGCCGGAGGACCCGGCGGATCTCGCCGACCTGCGCGTCGGTGACCAGGGCATCAAACGCAAGCGCTGGTACGTCGAGGGTTTCGAGCGTTTCGACGGCGACGGCGGGTTCGTCCGCTGTGATCCCAAGGGCATCGAGATCCGCACGCGCATCCACGACTCGGTCGGCGGTGCCGTCGATGCCCTGCGCGCCGACCAGCACGCCCTCGACACCGTCGCCGCCGCGGCCGGCTTCACGACGGTCGCAGTCGGGTTCAACCCGCTGCGCTCGAGCTACCCCGTGGTCCCGCCCTACAACGACTGGGAGGTCCGGCACCGCACCGGCTCACCGGAGGAGCGCACGGCGCACCTGCACATGGTCACCTACGGCCCCGACCTCAACCTGTCGTGCGCGGGCCTGCCCGTCGACGAGCTGATCGACGTCGGCGCCAAGCTCACCCACTACAGCCCGTGGCTGGTCCCGCTGTCGTTCTCCTCGCCGTTCCGCGACGGCGTCGTCTGGGGTGGCCTCTCGGCCCGCACCGCGGTGCGGACGGGCGCCCGGCCCGCGGCGATGGTGTTCCTCGACGGCGAGGCCGACCGGGACCGGCTCATCGACACCGACCCGTCGCTGACCCAGCCCGCACGGCTGCCCGCCGAGGTCGGGCGCATCGAGTTCAAGGCGTTCGACGCCTGCCCGGACCCGGACCTCTACGGGGAGCTGCTGAGCCTGCTCACCGGGCTGGTCCTCGACACCACGCTCGACGGGCGCGCCCTCGTCCCCGACGCGGCGGCCCACCAGCGCGCCGCCGTCGCGGGGCTCGCCGACCCGTGGGTCGTCGAGGGCACCCTCGCACTGCTCGCGGCCGCCCGGGCCGCCCTGGCCGGCCGCGACGACGACCTCGCCCGCCTCGCCCGGCTCGCCGAGCGGGTGGCGGCGCGGCACTGCCCGGCCGTCGACATGCTGGCGCGCTTCGCCGACGGCCACCCGGTCGCGGGCCTGCGCCCCTGAGCGGCGGCCCACGACAACGAACGGCACAGTCGCGCCCGGTGGCGCGACTGTGCCGTTCGTTCGGGAAAGGGGAGGGCCTCAGCTGTAGGAGTGGTCCGCGTCCGGGTACTCGCCGCCGCGCACGTCCGCCGCATAGGCCTTCGCCGCGCCGAGCAGGATCGAGCCGAGGTCGGCGTAGGGCTTGACGAAGCGCGGCTTGTGGCCGCGGTTCATGCCCGCCATGTCCGACCAGACCAGGACCTGCGCGTCGCAGTCCGGACCGGCACCGATGCCGATCGTCGGGATCGCGAGCTCGGCGGTGACCCGCTTGGCGACGTCGGCGGGCACCATCTCCAGCACGACGGCGAACGCCCCGGCCGCCTGCAGCGCGAGCGCGTCCTCGATCAGCCGCTCGCCCGCGTCGCCGCGGCCCTGGATCCGGAAGCCGCCCAGGGCGTGCTCGCTCTGCGGGGTGAAGCCGAGGTGGGCCATGACCGGGATGCCGGAGCCGGCGAGCGCGTCGACCTGCGGTGCGAACCGGGCCCCGCCCTCGAGCTTGACGGCGTGCGCGCCGGCCTCCTTCATGAACCGGATGCCGGTCTCCAGCGCCTGCGCGGCGGAGACCTGGTAGCTGCCGAAGGGGAGGTCGGCGACGACGAGGGCGTGGGGCGCCCCGCCGACCACCGCCTTCACCAGCGGCATCAGCTCGTCGACGGTGACCGGGATGGTGTTGTCGTAGCCGAAGACGTTGTTGCCGGCGGAGTCTCCGACGAGGAGCACGGGGATCCCGGCCTCGTCGAAGATCTCCGCGGCGTAGCGGTCGTAGGCGGTGAGCATCGGCCACCGCTCGCCCCGCTGCTTCATCTCCGCGAGATGGTGGATGCGGGTGCGCTTCTGGCGGGCCGTGGTGCGGTAGGGCGACTCCTCGGCGGGAGACCCCGCCGGACCGGTCGCAGGGGTGTGCTCGACAGCTGACATCGTCGTCCGTCCTCCCTCGAGGCCCGCGTCGCGGGTCCCCGGGTTCTCAGGGGCTGGTAGGCGAAGCGTGACACCGCGGACGTCCCGGGCGCTGCGGCGGGCGACCCAGGTCACAAGGTGACCTGCGCCCCTCGCCGCCACAGCGGGGCCCGTCACCGGCTCGGGGGACGTTCCGGCGGAGTCGGACCGTGCGGTCACAGGCCGCAGCCGGTCGCTGGCATGCTGGCACGGTGTCGTTCCCGGTGCCCCGCCGCACACTCCGCACGCCCCTCGGAATCCTCTCGGTCCTGCTCGCGGCGGTCCTGGCCGCGGCCTGCACGACCTCGACCGGCGGTGCCGCCGCCGACGCCGCGGCGGGGAGCGACCCGGCGCTGAAGGCGTTCTACGGCCAGACACTGTCGTGGGGCTCGTGCGCCCAGTTCGCCTCGTCGGCGGACGAGGAGAAGTCGTTCACCGCACCGGGTCTCGACTGTGCCGCCCTGCGGGTGCCGCTGGACTACGCGGACCCGGGCGGGCGCACCGCCGACATCGCCGTGCTGCGGCACAAGGCGACCGACCCGTCGCAGCGCATCGGCTCGCTGCTGGTCAACCCGGGCGGGCCCGGCGGGTCGGGCATCAGCTTCGCCGCGTCGCTGGGCACCAGCGCGAAGACACCGGTGTCGGTGCTGGCCCGGTTCGACCTCGTCGGCTTCGACCCGCGCGGGGTCGGGGCGAGCACCCCGGCGATCGACTGTCTCGACGACAAGCAGAACGACGCCGAGCGCGCCGACGACGACACCGACCCCTCTCCCGCGGGGGTCGCGGAGACCGAGGCGGAGAACAAGCAGTTCGTCCAGGGCTGCATCAGCAGGACCGGCGTCGACGTGCTGGCCAACGTCGGCACCCGTGACGTCGTCAAGGACATGGACGTGCTGCGTGCCGTCCTGGGCGACCAGAAGCTCACCTACGCGGGCTTCTCCTACGGCACCCGGATCGGCTCGACCTACGCCGAGGCGTTCCCGCAGAACGTGCGCGCCCTCGTCCTCGACGGTGCGCTCGACCCGCAGCAGACGACGATCGACCGCACCGTCGACCAGAACCAGGGCTTCCAGGGCGCGTTCGACGCCTTCGCGACGTGGTGCGCCGCGCAGCCGACGCCGTGCCCGCTCGGCCAGGACCCGGCGAAGGCGACGACGGTGTGGCTGGCGCTGGTGCGCCCACTCATCGACGACCCGCTGCCTGCCGGCGCGGGTCGCACGCTCGGCTGGAACGACGCGCAGACCGGCATCTCGCAGGCGCTGTACGTGTCCGCGGCGTACCCGATCCTGGCCCGCGGCATCGCCGACCTGGCCCGCGGCAACGGCACGATCCTGCTGCGGCTGGCCGACCTGTACTACGACCGGGACGCCAAGGGGCACTACTCGAACATGCTCGAGGCCTTCACGGCGATCAGCTGTGTCGACGAGCAGCAGACCACCGACCGGGCCCAGATCGACGCGCAGAACCGCCGGGTCGACGAGGTGGCGCCGTTCAGGAGCACCGGCAAGGGCCCCGTCGACGCGCTGGACCCGTGCGCGTTCTGGCCGGTGAAGCCGACGAGCCGGCCGCACGTGCCGAAGGTCGACGGGCTGCCACCGACGGTCGTCGTGTCGGTGACGGGCGACCCGGCCACCCCCTACCAGGCGGGAGTCGACCTGGCGAAGGCGCTGGGCGGCAGGCTGATCAAGGTCGTCGGTGACCAGCACACCGCGTCGCTGCAGGGCAACGCGTGCGTCGACGACGCGGTCGCCAAGTACCTGACCGACCTGACGTTGCCCGCGGAGGGCCTGGAGTGCAGGCTGACGTGACCACACGGCCACGGCAGCGGTCCCGGCAGGGAATCTCGGCCACGGCAGCGTGATGTCGCGCGGACCGACCGGCGACGAAACATTCCCGTAACAGCGCGTTCCTAGGCTCGGTGACCATGGATCGTCAGCAGGAGTTCGTGCTCCGCACGCTCGAGGAACGCGACATCCGCTTCGTGCGGTTGTGGTTCACCGACGTGCTCGGCTACCTCAAGTCGGTGGCCGTCGCACCGGCCGAGCTCGAGGGCGCATTCGCCGAGGGCATCGGCTTCGACGGCTCGGCGATCGAGGGCTTCGCCCGGATCTACGAGTCCGACATGGTGGCCCGCCCTGATCCCTCGACGTTCCAGGTGCTGCCGTGGGAGACCGCGAGCGGCGAGCACTACTCGGCGCGAATGTTCTGCGACATCGCGATGCCCGATGGCTCACCGTCGTGGGCCGATCCCCGCCACGTCCTGCGCCGCGCCCTGTCGAAGGCCGGCGAGATGGGGTTCACCTGCTACGTCCACCCCGAGATCGAGTTCTACCTGCTGCGTGACCTGCCGGCCGACGGCTCGGCGCCGGTCGCCGCCGACAACGGCGGCTACTTCGACCAGGCCAGCCACGACGTGGCACCGCACTTCCGGCGCAACGCGATCGAGACGCTGGAGTCGATGGGCATCTCCGTCGAGTTCAGCCACCACGAGGGCGGGCCCGGCCAGCAGGAGATCGACCTGCGCTACGCCGACGCGCTGACGATGGCCGACAACATCATGACGTTCCGCTACGTCGTGAAGGAGGTCGCGATCACGCAGGGGGTGCGGGCGTCGTTCATGCCCAAGCCGTTCTCCGACCACCCCGGGTCGGCGATGCACACCCACTTCTCGCTGTTCGAGGGCGACCGCAACGCCTTCCACGACCCGGACGACCCCTACGAGCTGTCCGCCACGGGCAAGGCGTTCGTCGCCGGGGTGCTGCGGCACGCCCGCGAGATGAGTGCCGTCACCAACCAGTTCGTGAACTCCTACAAGCGGCTGATCACCGGCGGCGAGGCGCCGACGGCCGTCTCGTGGGGGCACGCGAACCGGTCGGCGCTGGTGCGGGTGCCGATGTACTCGCCGGGCAAGCAGTCGACGCGCCGCGTGGAGATCCGCACGCTCGACACCGCGTGCAACCCGTACCTGGCGTTCGCGGTCATCCTCGGTGCGGGGCTGCAGGGCGTGCAGAAGGGCTACGAGCTGCCGCCGCCCACGGAGGACGACGTCTGGTCGCTCACCGAGACCGAGCGGCGCGCGATGGGCTACGAGATGCTGCCGCAGAACCTCACCGAGGCACTGACGGCGATGGAGCACTCGGAGCTGGTCGCGGAGATCCTGGGCGAGCACGTGTTCGACTTCTTCCTGCGCAACAAACGCCAGGAGTGGGACGGCTACCGCCGCCAGGTGACGCCCTACGAGTTGGCGACCTACCTGCCGATCCTCTGACGCGGGCCGGAAACCGGATGGCCCCGGCGGGTTCCGCCGGGGCACGATCCGCGTCGTGGACGTCAGGAATCACCGGACCGGGGACGCGGGCGTCGCGCAGTGGCGGAGGCAGGCGCTGCCGCTGCTCGAAGCCGACCCGCTGACCAACACGATCGCGCTCACGGCGCTCGGCGAGCTCGCCACCGGCGGGCACGGCGTCGACACGCTGCTGACCGTGCACGGACCGCGCGGCGACGTCGTCGGGGCCGCGGTGCGGTTCTCCGGCTTCGCACTGCTCGTCTCGGGCCTGCCGGCCACGGCCGCCGCCGCGGTGGCCGACGCGCTGGGCGACGCCCCGATGGCCGGCCGCGGACTGTTCGGTGCGGCCGAGCCGGTCGACGCGTTCGCCGCCGCCCGCACCGCGCGCACGGGCGAGACCCCCGTGACCGACGTCGAGATGCGGCTGTGGGTCCTCGACGGCCTCGTACCGCCCGGGCGGGTCGCGGGAGCGCCACGGGCGGCCGTCCCCGGTGACGGGCCGATGCTCGTGGAGTGGTTGCGCGCCTTCGCGGCCGACGTCGCCGCCGACCACCCCGAACGCCCGGACCCCGACGGTGACGGCGCGGCCGGTCCGGACCCGGCGACGCTCGTCGCGAGCTACGCGGCCATGGGCCGCGACGTCGTGGTGTGGGAGTCGGGCGGGAGCCCTGTCGCGGTCGCCGTCGGGCGTCCGCCCGCCGCGGGCGTCGCACGGATCGGGCCCGTCTACACCCCGCCCGGGCACCGTGGCCACGGCTACGCCTCGGCGGTCACCGCCGCCGCGGCCACGCGGGCCCTGGCCGCCGGGTCGCGCGACGTCGTCCTGTTCACCGACATCGCCGCCGACGTGCCCAACCGCATCTACGCCCGCATCGGCTTCGGACGGGCGGGCCTGCACCGGGAGGTCAGGCTGGTCCCGGCACGGGCGGGCGCGCGATAGGGCAGGATCGGCGATCGTGGCAGATCGCAGCGGCGGCACCTCGCTCGCCCGGCTCGGGCTGGTCGAGGCCTGGACGGAACCGACGCTGGAGAAGCTCGGCTGGTGGTCCGGTGAGCGTCCGGTCGCGGGCGCCGAGGAGATCATGTGGGCGCTGGCCCGCAGCCCCGACCCGCACCTCGCGCTGCGCACCGTCGAGCGTCTCGCGGACGCCGCCCCGGACTGGTCGACGGTCGACGCCGAGCTGCACACCGACGTCGGCCTGCGGGCGCGGCTGTTCGCGCTGGCGGGATCGTCGACGGCGCTGGGGGACCATCTCGTCGCCCATCCCGACCGGTGGATGCTGCTCGCCGACACCCCCGACCGTGACGACCCGCCGCCGGACCTGGTGCGGCGCACCGCCAACCTGCTGCGCGCGGTCGGGGCCGACCCGGACGCGCCGCCCGCGGGCGCTCCCGGCGGGTCGGTCGCGACGCTCACCGGCCCCGAGGCGGTCACCGCCCTGCGCACCGCCTACCGCGACGAGCTGCTGGGGCTGGCCGCGGCCGACCTCGCCGCGGTCGGCGACGCGTCGCTGCCGGTGATGGAGGTCGACGTCGTCGCCGCCCAGCTCGCCGACCTCGCGCTCGCCGCGCTGCAGGCCTCGCTGGCCGTCGCCGTGGCCGAGCACGAGCCCGAGCCGGACGCCCGCGTCGCCGTCATCGCGATGGGCAAGACCGGTGGGTACGAGCTGAACTACGTCTCCGACGTCGATGTCGTGTTCGTCGCCGAGCCCGCCGACGCGACCGCGACCCGTATCGCGAGCCGGCTGATGCGCGTCGCAGGCGAGGCCTGCTTCGAGATCGACGCGAACCTGCGCCCCGAGGGCAAACAGGGTGCCCTCGTGCGCACGCTGGAGGGACACGCGTCCTACTACAAGCGCTGGGCGAAGACGTGGGAGTTCCAGGCGCTGCTCAAGGCGCGGCCCGCGGCGGGTGACCCCGAGCTGGGCCAGGCGTACCTCGACACCGTCTCGCCGATGGTGTGGAAGGCCGCGGAGCGCGAGGACTTCGTCGTCGACGTGCAGGCGATGCGCCGCCGCGTCGAGGAGCACGTGCGGCCCGACCACGCCGAACGCGAGCTGAAGCTGGGTCGCGGCGGGCTGCGCGACGTCGAGTTCGCGGTGCAGCTGCTGCAGCTCGTGCACGGCCGGACGGACCCCGAGATCCGCTCGTCCTCGACGCTGCAGGCGCTGGACGCGCTGTCGAACCAGGGCTACATCGGCCGCGACGACGGCGCGAACCTCGCCGCGTCCTACCGCTTCCTGCGGCTGCTCGAGCACCGCCTCCAGCTGCAGCGCATGCGCCGCACCCACCTGCTCCCCGCCGAGGACGACACCGAGGCGCTGCGCTGGCTGGCCCGCGCGGCCCGGCTGCGCCACGACGGGCGCCGCGACGTCGTCGGGGTCCTGCTCGACGAGTGGCACCGCAACGCGCGCCGGGTCCGCCGGCTGCACGAGAAGCTGTTCTACCGGCCGCTGCTCGACTCGGTGTCGCGGCTGCCCGCCGACGCCGTCACGATGTCGGCGGACGCCGCGAAGGCTCGGCTGCAGGCACTGGGCTGGGCGTCCCCGGAGGGCGCGCTCAACCATCTGCGGGCGTTGACCGGCGGGGTGTCGCGGGCCGCCGCGATCCAGCACACCCTGCTGCCGGTGCTGCTGGAGGACCTCTCCGGCAGCCCCGACCCCGACCGCGGCCTGCTGTCCTACCGGAAGGTGTCCGAGGCGCTCGCGCTCACACCCTGGTATCTGCGCCTGCTCCGCGACGAAGGCGCTGTCGCGCAACGGCTGATGCGGCTGCTGGGCACGTCGCTGCTGGTGCCGGACCTGCTGGTCCGGGCGCCCGAGGTGCTGCGGCTGCTCGCGATCCCGGCCGCCGGGCGCCCCGACGAGCTCACCCGCGACCCCGCCGACGTCGCCGCCTCGCTGCTCGCGACCGTCGGCCGGCAGAGCGCGCTGGACCAGGCCGTCGGCTCGGCGCGGTCGCTGCGCCGCCACGAGATGCTGCGGGTGGCGTGTGCCGACCTGCTCGGCATGCTCCCGGTCGAGGACGTGTGCGAGGCGCTGTCGTCGGTGTGGTCGGCGGTGCTGCGCGCGACGCTCGACGCCGCCGTCAAGCAGCACACCGCCGCCGGGCCGGCACCCGCGCGGATCGCCGTCATCGGCATGGGCCGCCTCGGCGGCGCCGAGCTCGGCTACAGCAGCGACGCCGACGTCCTCTTCGTGTGCGAGGCCCTCGACGGCCCTGACGGCGCCGATGACGCCGCCGCGGTCAAGTGGGCCACCCAGGTCGCCGAGACGGTGCGACGCAGCCTCGGCTCGTCCAGCCCCGACCCGGCACTCGTCGTCGACGCCGACCTGCGCCCCGAGGGCCGCCAGGGTGCCCTGGTGCGCACGCTGCGCTCCTACCGCGAGTACTACGCCCGTTGGGCCGAGGTGTGGGAGGCCCAGGCACTGCTGCGGGCCCGGCCCATCGCGGGTGACGTCGGGCTGGGGGAGCGGTTCGTCGAGATGATCGACCCGATCCGCTACCCGGCCGACGGCCTGCCCACCGCAGCGGTGACCGAGGTCCGACGCATCAAGGCCCGTGTCGACGCCGAACGGCTGCCCCGCGGCGCCGACCGCGGCACCCACACCAAGCTCGGCCTCGGCGGGCTGGCCGACGTCGAGTGGACCGTGCAGCTGCTGCAGCTGCAGCACGCGGGTGACGTCCCCGAGCTGCGGACGACGTCGACGCTCGGGGGCCTGCGCGAGGCCGCCGCCGCGGGGCTGCTGACGGCCGACGACGCCGCCGAGCTCACCGCCGGCTGGACCACGGCGACGCGGGCCCGCAACGCCGTGATGCTGGTCAAGGGCAAGCCGGGCGACCAGCTGCCGCGCTCCGGGCGCGAGCTCGCGGCCGTCGCCAGTGCGCTCGGCTACCCGCCGGGGGGCGATCCCGGGGTGTTCCTCGACGACTACCGCCGCACCACGCGCCGCGCCCGCGCCGTCGTCGAACGGGTCTTCTACGGCTGGTGACCGCGCCGGGCCGGGCCGGAGCCCTGCGACCCACCACAGGCCCGGGTCGTGGTCCCTTCCCGGTGCGGTGCTCAGCAGTTGCAGTCGCAGCAGTCGCACGAACAGCAGTCGCCGCAGTCCGAGCACCCGTCGCAGCAGTCGCAGCAGTCGCAGTTCTGGCACAGGCCCTGGCGGGGCTGACCGCTCCACGGACCGGGGAACTCGTCGGCGCAGCACACCTGGCAGGTGCAGAACAGCCCGATCGCCGCTGCGCACCCGGCGAGCAGGCCGCGACGGTTGCCGAAGCGACCGTCGGCCCCGCCGCCGGAGCCCTCCCGGTGCTTGGTGAGGTCCACTTTGTCCGGGTCGGTGCCCGCGTGCGCGAACGCGTGTCCCACCGCCCGGTCGAGCTCGTGGACCAGCAGCCGGTGCGTCAGCCGCGGCCGGGCCCACTCGACCTCGTCGAGGGCCAGCCGCACGCCCAGTACCGCATCGTCGGCGAGGCGCCGCGCCGTCACCAGGTCGGTCCCGGTGGCGGTCAACGGGTTCCAGGCGCCGACGGCGTCGTCCTCGGCCTTGTCCGACACCGCGTCGAGCAGGTGCGCGAGCCGGCCGAACAGCCGCCCGGCCTCACCCAGCGGCAGTGCGTTCCCGGGGCGACCGGCGAGGATCGCGGTGTGCGCGAAAGCCGCACCCGTCGCCGTCTCGGTCGGCTCCGTCGCGGCCAGCAGCCCCGCCGCTCCGCGCCCGGCGCCCAGCTCGGCCGCGGGCTGGCGGGCGACCGCGTCGAGCAGCACCCCCGCGTCGAACCCCAGTGCCACCGACCCGCTTCGGGCCTGACCGGCCCAGCGCCGCGACAGCGCCGTCGCCGCCTTCGCGACCGGGCGCCGCGCCATCGCGCCGTCCCCGTCGGCGGCGTGGTCGGCGAGCTTCGCCGAGGCCAGTACGAGCGACACCGCCGCCGCCAGCCGGGCACCGTCGCCGTTGGCCACACCCGCGGTGCGGAACCCGCGCAACGGGCACGGCCCCGCGGTGCGCCGCCGCGGCTCCGCCGGGGTCTGCGCGTCGACCAGGACGGAGATGACCAGCCCGTCGTAGTTGGTGACGGTCCGCGCCAGCTGGCCGTGCTCGTCGCGCAGTGCGAGGCACAGGCCGCACAGGTGACCGGTCCAGTCCGCCTTCAGCCCACCGGGGAGGCTGTGCCGGCAGGGCCGCAAGATCCCGAACATCGGCGCAGCATACGAAGTGACGATCACGGCGAGCGGATCCGTCGCCGACCGGTAAGCGCGTCGCGCCGGACGCCCGCCACGGGTTACCGTCGCGACCGTGCCGACCCTCGGGAACTCCCTCACGTTCATGCTCGGAGCGCTCGTCCTCGTGGTCGTCCCCGGACCGAGCGTGCTGTTCATCGTCGGCCGCGCGCTGGCGCACGGCCGACGTGCCGCGCTGCTGTCCGTCGCGGGCAACGGCGCCGGCGTCGCGGTGCTCGTCGTCGCCGTGGCGCTCGGGGCGGGTGAGATCGCGGAGCGGTCCGTCGTCGCTTACACCGTGCTGAAGCTGGCCGGCGCTGCCTACCTGATCTACCTCGGGGTGAAGACGTGGCGCGGCCGCGGCGACATCATGGCCGCCGTCACCGGCACCGACGAGGGCGCGCAGCGCCGCGTGTTCTGGCAGGGCACCCTCGTCGGCATCACCAACCCGAAGGCGATCGTCCTGCTCGCCGCCGTGCTGCCGCAGTTCACCGACCCCGCGGCCGGCAGCCCCACGACCCAGATGCTGGTCCTGGGCATGGCCTTCGTCGTGCTCGCCGCGGTGTGCGACAGCATCTGGGGTCTGGTCGCCGGTGCCGCCCGGACCTGGCTCGCGACCTCACCGGAGCGGATGCGCCGCCTCGGCGGCACCGGCGGCGTCCTGATGATCCTGATGGGCGCCGGGCTCGCGATCAGCGGGCGCAAGGACTGAACGAGCCCGGCGCCGTCGAGGGTGAAACGGCCGCAGGCCGCCGGATCGGCTCCGCCGCAGGGGCGGGTCAGAGCGCCACGCCTGCGCCGGTCCCGGCGGTCGCCCCAGGATTGACGACGACCTTGGCCCCGGGAGGAGTGCGGCGGGAACGACTCAGGCGCCTCTGCAGCAGTGCGGCTGCCAGCGTCAGCAGGTAGTTCAGCACGATGAAGATCGCGGCAAGCACGATCAGCGTCGGGATCGAGTTGTTGAAGTTCGCCGTGATCGGACCGGCGGACCGGACCAGCTCCGTGTAGCCGACGGTCAGCTGGCCGCCGAGGGCGGTGTCCTTGAGGATCACGACGAGCTGGCTGACGATCGCCGGCAGCATCAGGCTGACGGCCTGGGGAAGCTGGACCGACCGCATGATCTGACCACTGCGCATGCCCAGCGCCGCTGCCGCCTCGGCCTGGCCGCGGGGGAGGGACTTGATGCCCGACCGGACGATCTCGGCCAGCACCGACCCGTTGTAGAGAACAAGCCCGGTGACGACTGCCAGCAGGGGCCGGGTCTCGGAGTCGACGTCGGTGTAGGTGAAGTACAGCTCCGCGGCGAAGACCATCAGGAGCAGGACGGGGATCGCGCGGAAGAACTCGACGATCACACCGCAGGGCGCGCTGACCCAGCGGTGCACCGACATGCGGCCGATGCCGAGGAGTACGCCGATGGGGATGGCGATGACCACCGACAGCAGCGCCGCCTCGATGGTGTTGAGAAGGCCCGGCAGCAGGAACTCAGACCATGTCGCGCCCTCGATGAAGGGCTTCCACAGGGCGCCGTTCCACTGGTTCTTGTCGGCGAAGCCGCGGAACACGAACCAGGCGACCGCGAGCAGGACGAGCGTGAACAGCGCCGTGTAGAGATGGGCACGCAGCCGGGCCCGGGGCCCCGGCGCGTCGAAGAGAACGGACCCCGCGCTCACCGGCGCACCTCCACCTTCTTGGCGAGCCGTCCCAGCAGCAGGCCCGTGGGTAGTGTGAGGATGACGAAACCGAGTGCGAACAGGACGAAGACGAGCAGCAGCCGGTCGGACTCGTTCTCGACCATCTCCGACATCAGCAGTGCCGCTTCGGCGACCCCGATGATCGCCGCGACCGTGGTGTTCTTGGTCAGTGCGATCAGGACGCTGGCGAGCGGCGCGATGACGGCGCGGAACGCCTGTGGCAGGACGATGGTGCCGAGGACACGGGTGAATCCCATCCCGAGGGCACGCGCGGCCTCGGCCTGACCGACCGGGACGGTGTTGATGCCCGACCGGATCGCCTCGGCGACGAACGTCGCGGTGTAGGCGATGAAGCCGAGCACCGCGAGCCGGAAGGAGCTGTCGGCGATCGACGTCGTCGAGTCCGGGTCGACCAGCGTGATGCCCAATGTCGACGACAGCCCCAGGGACGCGAACAGGATGATGATCGTCAAGGGCGTGTTCCGCACGATGTTGATGTACGCGGTTGCGAACCACCGCATCACCGGGACGGGGCCGACGCGCATGGCGACGAGCACGGTGCCCCAGATCAACGCCCCGACCGCCGACAGCAGTGTCAGTTGGATCGTCACCCAGAAGGCGCCGAAGATGTCGTACTTGCTGAACAGGTCCATCGCTCCTGCCTCGGCCGCGCGTCGACGATTCGTCCGGATCCGCTCCGGACATGCCGCGGGGGCCGGCTCTCGCCGGCCCCCGCGGTGTGTGTCAGCTCGACGGAACGGTCGGCGGCGACGGGATCTTGTATCCCGACGGGCCGACGTTGTTCTGCAGAGACGTGGCCCAGCTGCCGTCCGCGATCATCTTGTTGATCGCGGCGTTGACGGCCGAAGTGCCTGCGGTGTCGTCCTTCTTCAGGCCGATGCCGTAGTTCTCGTCGGTGAAGCCCTTGCCGACGACCTTGAGCTTGCCCGGCGCCTGTGCGGCCGCGTAGCCCGCGAGGATGACGTCGTCGGTCGTGACGGCGTCAACGCTGCCGTTGAGCAGCGCGGTGACGCAGTCGGAGTACTTGCCGTACTCCTGGAGCTGGACGTCCTTGGCGTAGGTGTCCTTGACCTTCTGCGCCGGGGTGGAGCCCTTGACCGAGCAGAGCTTCTTGTTGCCGTTCAGGGAATCCGGGCCGGTGATGTCGGTGTTGTCCGAGCGGACCAGCAGGTCCTGGTGGGCCACGAAGTACGGGCCACCGAAGTTGACCTTCTGCTTGCGAGCGTCGGTGATCGAGTACGTCGCGACGATGAAGTCGACCTCGCCCTTCTGGATGAGGTTCTCACGCTCGGCGGACTGGGCCTCCTTGAACGTGATGCCCGACTCGGGAACGCCGAGCTCCTTGGCGACGTACTTGGCGACGTCGACGTCGAAGCCTGCGTAGGTGCCGTCCGGCTGCTTGAGCCCGAGGCCGGGCTGGTCGAACTTGATGCCGACGACGACCTTCTGGGTGCTCTTGGCCTTGTCGGCGAGCGACTGGTTCCCGGTCTCGCTCGCGCCGGTGCTGCCTCCGCCGCCACCGCAGGCGGCGAGTGCGAGAGCGAGTACCGCGACACCCGCCCCGGCCTTCAGGGATCTCGTGAAGCGCATGGGCACTACCTCTCTGTCGATCGGAATCTCGTCGTGCTCGGCGCTCAGTGGGTGAGGATCTTGCCGAGGAAGTCCTTGGCGCGGTCCGACTTGGGCGCTGTGAAGAAGGTGTCGGGCGTCGAGTCCTCGACGATCTCGCCGTCGGACATGAAGATCACCCGGGCCGCGGCGCGGCGGGCGAAGCCCATCTCGTGGGTGACCACGAGCATGGTCATGCCCTCCTTGGCCAGCCCCGTCATGACGTCGAGGACCTCTTGGACCATCTCCGGGTCCAGCGCCGAGGTGGGCTCGTCGAACAGCATGACCTTGGGCTTCATCGCGAGCGCCCGGGCGATCGCGGCGCGCTGCTGCTGGCCGCCGGAGAGCTGCGCGGGGTACTTGTCGCGTTGGTTGGCGATCCCGACCCGCTCCAGCAGGGCGAGGCCGTCCTTCTCCGCCTCCGCCCTGGCGGTCCGCCGGACCTTGAGCGGCGCGAGCGTCACGTTCTCGAGGATCGTCTTGTGCGCGAAGAGGTTGAAGCTCTGGAACACCATGCCGACGTCGGCGCGCAGCCGCGCGAGCTCCTTGCCCTCGGCCGGGAGCACCTTCCCGTCGATCTCGATGACGCCGCTGTCGATCGGCTCGAGCCGGTTGATCGTGCGGCACAACGTGGACTTGCCCGATCCCGACGGACCCAGCACCACCACGACCTGACCGGACGGGATCTCCAGGTTGATGTCACGCAGGACGTGCAGCTCGCCGAAGTGCTTGTCGACGCCCGCCATCCGGACCATCGGCGTGGATTCACTCACAAGGGGACCTCCGGGCATGGCGGGACGCTAGGGCGAATCGGACACCGGAGTCCACCACCTTGGGCAACCTTTAGGGTTGCAGGCTCATAACGCTCTCGGTTCGGGGCCGATCCCGGGGGAGGCTCGCGGCGTGCACATCCTGCTGGTCGAGGACGACGACCGCGTCGCGGCCGCGCTGCGCCCCGCGCTGCACCGCCACGGCATCACGACGACCCGGCTCGACCGTGGCCGCGGCGCCGTCGACCACCTGCCCGGGGTCGACGTCGTACTGCTCGACCTGGGGCTCCCCGACATCGACGGCGTCGACGTGTGCCGCGCGATCCGCCAGGTCTCCGACGTCCCGGTGATCGTGGTGTCGGCCCGCGGCGAGGTCGACGACCGCATCCTCGGCCTGCACTCCGGAGCCGACGACTACCTGGTCAAGCCCTACGACATCGGCGAGCTCGTCGCCCGCGTGCACGCCGTCTGCCGGCGCCGGGGCACCCCGGCCGCCGGCGGGCCGGCCGGGGGAGAGGTCGTCGTCGAGGGGGTGCGCATCGACCTCGACCGGCACGTCGTCACCGTCGACGAGGTCGAGGTCTCGTTGACCCGCAAGGAGTTCCAGGTCCTCGCGCTGCTCGCGGCGGCGCGCGGCACCGTGTGCACCCGCAGCCGGATCGTCGCCGAGGTGTGGGGCCGCAGCTGGCCGGGGGCCAACCGGACGCTGGACGTGCACGTCGCCACCCTGCGCACGAAGCTCGGGCAGGCCGACCTCGTCCAGACAGTCCGCGGCGTCGGCTACCGGCTCGGCGTCCCGGCACCGACCGCCGAGTAGTCCGGGGGTGCGCAGCCGGCTGCTGGTCACGGTGCTGGTCCTGATGGGCCTGCTCGCCGCGGGCCTCGGCGTGCCGCTCGCGCTGGCCGACACCCGGTCCGCGCAGCAGGAGCTCTTCACCGACCGGCTCACCGACACCATCTTCTTCGCCTCGATCGCCCAGCGTCCGATCACCGAGGCCGACGCGTCCGGTCTGGCCGCCGAGCTGACCCGCTACCAGGAGGTCTACGGCGTCGAGGTCGCCGTGCTGGACCGCACGCAGCGGCTGCTCGCGACGTCGTCACCGACCGCCGCGACACTCGACGACGACGGCCGCGAACGCGTCCGCCTCGCGCTCGCCAACCGCCGATCCGAGCCCTACCCGTACCTGCTGCCCTGGGACGAACGGCCCGTCGTGCTGGCCGAGCCGGTCCTCGTCGACGGGGAGGTCCGCGGGGTCGCGGTGACCGTCTCGCCGACGGGGGCGCTGCGGGCGCAGGAGCTGCGGGTGTGGGGCATCGTGGCGGGGGCGTTCCTGCTCGCGCTGGTCGTCGGGACGCTGGTGGCGCTGCCCGTCGTCCGCTGGATCCTGCGCCCGGTGCGCCGCCTCGACGAGGGCACCCACCGCGTGGCAGGTGCGGTGCTCGCGGGCAAGCCCGCCGACCCGGTCGCCGACGGGTCCGGACCGCCCGAGCTGCGCCGGCTGACGACGTCGTTCGACGAGATGGCCGACACCGTCATCCAGGCCCTGTCCGCGCAGCGCGCCTTCGTCGCCGACGCGAGCCACCAGCTGCGCAACCCGCTCACCGCGCTGCGGCTACGGCTGTCGAACCTCGACGGGCACGTCGACGGCGCCGCCGCCGAGGACCACGTCGCGGCGCTGGAGGAGACCGAGCGGCTCTCCGGCGTGCTCGACGGGCTGCTCGCCCTGGCGCGTGCCGAGCGGGTGTCGGTCAGCGAGACCGTCGACGTCGACGCCGCGGTCGACGACCGGCTGGAGGCCTGGCGCCCGCTCGCCGAGCACACCGGCCTGACGTTGCGCCGCACCGGCTCCCGGGGGCTCGCCGCCCGCGCGCCGGCCGGTGGGATCGAGACGGTGCTCGACGCCCTGCTGGACAACGCCGTGAAGTTCACCCCGGCGGGCGGGCGGATCGATGTGGTCGTCCTGGGGATCGACGGGTCCGTGGAGATCGGGGTGCGCGACACCGGCCCGGGCATCGCCGCCGACGACCTCGACCGCGCCACCGACCGTTTCTGGCGGGCCCCGCACCAGAGCAACGTCGAGGGCTCCGGGCTGGGGCTGGCCATCGCCGCGCGGACCGCGGAGCTGGCGGGCGGATCGTTGCGGCTGGAGGCGCCGGCCGGGGGAGGCCTGCGTGTCGTCGCACGACTGCCCACCCCGGAACCGGAGCCCCCGTCCTGACCCGGCCCCACCGCCCCCGTTCGAGCGGGGAACGGGTCGGTCAGAGTGACTTCGTCGAGCGGTAGAAGCGTTCGGCACCGGGGTGCAGCGGGACCGGTTGCGTGCCGATCGCGGCACGGGCGTCGATCGTCAGCGCCGCCGCACTCGCCGCCGCGAGCTGCGGCTGCTCGGCGAACAGGCCGTCGACCAGGGCCGCGGCGACGTCGTCGGCCAGCTCCGCGGGCACCACCAGCACGTTGCGCACCAGCAACGTCGTCACCGGGTCGGGGATTCCGTAGGTCTGGGCGGGGACGGTGCCCGTCGAATAGACGGGGTAGGCGGCGCGGACCCGGGGGAGCACGTCGTGCAGGTCGAGCAGCCGCACCGGCACCGTGTCCGCCAGTGACGCCACCCCGGCCGTCGGCACGCCGCCGGACCAGAAGAACGCGTCGATCGCGCCGTCGCGCATCGCGGTGACGGAGTCGTTGAGGCCCAGCGTCGCCGGTCGCAGATCACGCTCGGGGTCCAGACCCGCGAACCGCAGCAGGCGCTGCGCGACCGGGGTGACCCCGGAGTTCGCGGCACCGACCGACACCCGGGCGCCACGCAGGTCGGCGAGCCGGCGGTACGCCGAGTCGGCGCGGACGACGACCTGCGTCGCGTCGTCGTAGATCCGGGCCAGCGCCCGCGGTGCGCGAGGATCACCGGGCGCGGCGGCGGCGAGGGCGTCCGCGGCCGTGTCGATCTGGCTGAACACGACGTCGGCCCGCCCCTGGGCGAGCAGCGCCAGGTTCTGCCCAGACCCGTCGGTGGCCAGCACCTCGGGCCGGGCGCCGAGTCGCAGGTGGTCGCGCCACACGTCGGCCAGCGCACCGCCCAGCGCGTAGTAGACCCCTTGCGTCGCACCGGCCGCGACCGTCAGCCGGACGTCGGCGTAGGCCGACGTGCACGCCGACCCCGCGCCCACGACACCGGCCACGACGGCCGCACGCAGGAACGCCCGCCGGTCGAGGGTGCCCGGGCTGCGCCGCATCGGCGCATCCTCTCCCGATCCGCCACCGGTGGTCGACCCCCGCGTCCCGGCACCGGTGCGCCGGGCCACCCGTCCACGGCATACCCTCGGGACGTGACCCGCAGCTACACCATCCGCACCTACGGGTGCCAGATGAACGTGCACGACTCCGAGCGGATGGCGGGTCTGCTGGAGTCGGCGGGGTACGTCCGGGCCGACGACGCGGACACCGCCGACATCGTCGTCTTCAACACCTGCGCCGTCCGCGAGAACGCCGACAACAAGCTCTACGGCAACCTCGGCCACCTCGCGCCCCGCAAGGCCGCCGACCCCGGCATGCAGATCGCCGTCGGCGGCTGCCTGGCGCAGAAGGACCGCGACACGATCGTCGCGAAGGCGCCCTGGGTCGACGTCGTGTTCGGCACCCACAACGTCGGCGCCCTGCCCACCTTGCTGGAGCGGGCGCGGCACAACGAGCGCGCCGAGGTCGAGATCCGGGAGTCGCTCGAGGTCTTCCCGTCGACGCTGCCCGCGCGGCGCGAGTCGGCCTACGCAGGCTGGGTGTCGATCTCGGTGGGCTGCAACAACACCTGCACGTTCTGCATCGTGCCGTCGTTGCGCGGCACGGAACGCGACCGCCGCCCCGGCGACGTGCTGGCCGAGGTCTCCGCCCTCGCCGCCGACGGCGTGCTCGAGGTGACCCTGCTCGGCCAGAACGTCAACGCCTACGGTGTCGAGTTCGGCGACCGCGAGGCGTTCTCGAAGCTGTTGCGTGCCTGCGGCGAGGTCGAGGGCCTGGAGCGCGTCCGCTTCACCTCGCCGCACCCGCGCGAGTTCTCCTCCGACGTCATCGCCGCGATGGCGCAGACACCCGTCGTGTGCCCGCAGCTGCACATGCCGCTGCAGTCGGGCTCCGACCGGGTGCTTCGCGAGATGCGCCGCTCCTACCGGTCCTCGCGGTTCCTCGCGATCCTCGACGAGGTGCGCGAGTCGATCCCCGACGCCGCCATCAGCACCGACATCATCGTCGGCTTCCCCGGCGAGACCGAGGCCGACTTCCAGGCGACCCTCGACGTCGTCGAGCGCGCCCGCTTCGCCCAGGCCTTCACCTTCCAGTACTCGCAGCGCCCCGGCACCCCGGCCGCGACCCTGCCCGACCAGCTGCCCAAGAAGGTCGTCCAGGAGCGCTACATGCGGCTCGTCGAGCTGCAGGAACGCATCTCCTGGGAGCAGAACCGGGCCGTCGAGGGCCGCGAGGTCGAGGTGCTGGTGTCCACCGGCGAGGGCCGCAAGGACGCCGAGACCCGCCGGCTGTCCGGCCGCGCCCGCGACGGCAGGCTCGTGCACTTCGCCCCCGGCGACAGCCCGGTCCGCCCGGGCGACGTCGTCACCGTCCGGATCGGCTACGGCGCCCCGCACCACCTCGTCGCCGACGACGGGCTGCTCTCGCACCGGCGCACCCGCGCCGGCGACGCGTTCGACGCGGGGACCCGCCCCGGCGGCGCGCCCACCGGCCTCGGCCTGCCCGGCTTCGGCGCACCCGCCCCGGTGCCGGCGGCCGCGGGCTGCAGCACAGGCTGAGGGCCGGGTCTTTCCGATGGCGGGCGACGAGCACGCGGGCAACGGACGTGAGGAGCAGGGCATGACCGACGGGCTCAGCGAGCTCGACCGCGAGCTGCGCGACGTCGCGCGCCGCGTGGAACGCCGCATCGACCCGGGCGCCACGGCGATGGTCGTCGCCGTCGCGGTACTGGTGCTGATCGGGGCTTTCCTGCTGCCGTGGATCGGCGACGAGCGCGGCTGGGACCTGCTCGTCGGCGAGGGCGGCTTCGGCATCCTCCCGCGCATCTTCACCTTCGCCGCGCTGATCTTCGGCGTCGCCGCCTCGGGACTGGCGCTCGCACTGCGGCACTGGTGGCTCGCCTGGGTGTGCGCGGCCGGGTGCGGCATCTCGACGATCACCGGGGTCTGGGCCGTCTGGTCCCGTCAGATCTCGGTGCCCCAGGGCGGGCTCGGTCCCGAGTTCGGGCTGGTACTGGCCCTGGTCACCATCGTCGTGCTCGCCGCGACGTGGGCGCGGATCGCGCTGCGTCGCTGAACGTGCGCCCGGTGACGCCGGAGTCCGCGGCGGCGCGTAGGACTGTCGGGGGCCGTCGATAGGGTCGTGCGGACCCGCATGCGAGGAGGACCGTGGCCACGACGTCAGGCGACGACGCGCAGCCGAACGTCGGCCGCGTCGTCGGCACCGAGGACTCCACCCCGCTCGAGTTCGCCGTCGCGCTGGCTCCCGGCGCGTACCTCCAGCTCGACGACGTCGTCGCCACCGAACGTGACGTCCCCGGCGTCGGCCGTGTCGTCGTCAGCGGGGTCGTCACCGAGGTCCGGGCCCGGCACGAGGGTGCCTCCTTCGGGTCCGACGTCTTCCTCATCGCCGACGGCGTCCTGCCCGCGCAGGTGCAGGAGATCGCCGAGGTCATGACCACGCGGGTCGAGCCCGAGTACTACGTGCCCCCGCGCCCCGGCGAGCTCGTCCGCCGCGCCACCGGCGACGAGCGTGCCCGCGCGCTCTACTTCGACGGCATGGAACACCAGGTCGCAGCCGGTGTCGGGCGCGACGGCGAACCCGTCTACGTCAACCTCGAGTTCCTCGACGGCACCCGCGGCGGGCACGTCTCCATCTCCGGCATCTCCGGCGTCGCGACCAAGACGAGCTTCGCGCTGTTCCTGCTGTACTCGCTGTTCACCGGAGGGGCGCTCGGCCGGCGCGCGCTCAACTCCAAGGCGCTCGTGTTCAGCGTCAAGGGCGAGGACCTGCTGTTCCTCGACCGGCCCAACGTCCGCCTCGACGACGACCTGCGCGCCGACTACGCCCGCCTCGGCCTCACCGCGGCGCCCTTCGGCTCGGTGGGCTTCTTCGCCCCGCCCATGCCCGACGACATGTCCGGCCGACCGCACGTCGTCGGCCGCACCCACGGCATCGCCGCGTTCTGGTGGACCCTCGGCGAGTTCTGCGCCCGCGAGCTCCTGCCCTACGTCTTCGCCGACGCCGAGGACGAGCGCAACCAGTACACGATGGTCATCCACCAGGTCGCCGCCCGGCTGCGCCGCGAGGTCTCCGCCGTCGGCGACTCGGGTGCGGTCATGATCGAGGGCCAGGTCCTGCGCACCTACGACGACCTCGTCGAGTTCGTCTCCGACCGGCTCACCGACGAGGACTCCCGCCGCGACTGGGCCGGCCCCGTCACCGGGGTCGGCACCGTCAACGCCTTCCTGCGCCGGTTACGGTCGAGCCTCAAGCCGTTGCGCGGCATCGTCCGCGGCGACCTGGCCGACACGAACGCCCGCCGGGTGACCACGGAGCACAGCCAGCTCACCGTGATCGACCTGCACAACCTGCCCGAGCGGGCACAGCGCTTCGTCGTCGGCGTGGTGCTCGCCGCCGAGACCGCGCGCAAGGAGCAGGCCGGGCCCGGTGGGCTGCTGTTCACGATGATCGACGAGCTCAACAAGTACGCCCCCCGTGAGGGGTCGAGCCCGATCAAGGAGGTCCTGCTCGACATCGCCGAACGCGGCCGGTCGCTCGGGATCATCCTCGTCGGCGCGCAGCAGACGGCCAGCGAGGTCGAGCGGCGCATCGTCTCCAACTCGTCGATCAAGATCGTCGGACGGCTCGACCCCGCGGAGGCCGGGCGTCCGGAGTACGGGTTCCTGCCACCGACCCAGCGAGCCCGCGCCGTCCTCGCCAAGCCCGGCACGATGTTCGTCTCCCAGCCCGAGATCCCGGTGCCGATCGCGGTCGAGTTCCCGTTCCCGGCGTGGGCGACCCGCGAGTCGGAGTGCGCCTCGCCGGTCACGGCGTCCACCACCGGGGCGTCGGGGAGCAACGGCGGCAGGCCCCGCGACCCCTTCGCCGGCCTCCCGGGCGGCGACGACCCGCCCCCGTTCTGACCCCCTTCTGCACGAACGGCACCGTCCCGCGGCCCGGTCACGGGGAATGCCGTTCGCTCGTCGACGCGACCCTGGAGACCACGTGACCGACATCGACGGCCTCACCGCCGTGCCGTCCCCGCACCCCGTCGCCGAGACGGTCGACCGGCTCGCCGCCGCGGTCGGGAAGGCAGGCCTCGCGGTGCTCGCCCGCATCGACCACGCGGCGGCGGCCGCGGGCGCGGGACTCGACCTGCGCCCGACGACGCTGCTGCTGTTCGGCCGCCCCCAGGGCGGGACACCGCTGATGCAGGAGCGTCAGACATCGGGCATCGACCTCCCGCTCAAGGCCCTGGCCTGGGAGGACGCCGACGGTCAGGTGTGGCTGGGCTGGAACGATCCCACCTGGATCGCGACGCGCCACGGCCTCGCGCAGTTGGGCGCGGCCGTCGAGACGCTGGCCGGAGCCCTCGAGGCGTTCGCCGCCGCGGCGACTGCCTCCTGACACGCCCCCGCCGGCTCGACCCGGGACCGGCCGGGACCATGATCGAAGCAGCCCGATGTCGACGTCGGCGGGGTCGGCCAGGGCCTCTCCGGCGGTGTCCGGGCGGCCGGGCACGTCCGGCGCCGCCCGGCGGTGATCTTGTCGGGGGTGGCGAATACCGTTCCGGGTGATGCGCATCCTGCACACCGCCGACTGGCACGTCGGCAAGACGTTGAAGGGGCACAGCCGGCTCGACGAGCAGCGGGCGGTGCTGGGCGAGATCGTCGGGGTGGCCCGCGAGCACGAGGTCGACCTCGTCGTCGTGGCGGGCGACCTCTACGACACCGCGGCACCCAACGCGGCCGCTCAGCAGCTCGTCGTGCAGGCGTTGACGGCCCTGGCGGAGACCGGGGCGAGGGTCGTCGTCATCGGCGGCAACCACGACCACGGCGCCACTCTCGACGCCTACCGGCAGTTCGCGGCCGCGGCGGGCGTGACGATGGTCGGGACGGTGCGGACGAAGGAGCAGGGCGGCGTCGTCGAGATGGTGACGCGCGGCGGGGAGAAGGCGAGCATCGCGGCGCTGCCGTTCCTGTCGCACCGTTACGCGGTACGGGCGGCGGAGCTCGTCGCGAAGCTGCCGGCCGAGCACAACGCCGACTACGACGAGCAGCTGCGCGGCATCGTCGGATCACTCACCGACGGTTTCGCCACCGACTCGGTCAACCTCGTCGCCGCCCACCTCACGGTGCTCAACGGCGAGTTCGGCGGCGGTGAGCGGATGGCGCAGTCGATCTTCGAGTACGCCGTCCCGGCGGCGATCTTCCCGGCCGACACCCACTACGTCGCACTGGGCCACCTGCACCGACGGCAGAAGCTGGCCGCGCCCGCGCCGGTGCACTACTCGGGCTCGCCGCTGGCGGTCGACTTCGGGGAGCAGGCCAACACGAGCGTCGTATGCCTGGTGGAGGCCACGGCGACGACGCCGGCGCGGATCACCGACATCCCGATCACGTCCGGGAGAGGGCTGCGCACCGTCACCGGCACGGTCGACGAGCTGGCCGCGCTGCGCGACGTCGTCGGCGACGACTACCTGCGCGTCACCGTCCGCGAACCGGCCAGGGCCGGCCTGCGCGAGGACGTGACGGCGCTGCTGCCGAACGCGCTGGAGGTACGGATCGACCCGGAGTTCGCCGCGCAGGTCACCGCGTCGCGGCCCGAGGGTGGCGGGACCGACCGCAACCCGTCGGAGCTGTTCGGGGAGTACTGCCGCGACCGCGCCGTCGCCGACCCGCGGCTCGACACGCTGTTCGCCCGGCTGCATGACAAGGTGACCAGCGCCGACGCGGGGGATGCGGGATGAGGCCGGTCCGGCTGGAGATGGACGGGTTCGCGGCGTTCCGGGAGCCCGCGGTCGTCGACTTCACGGGCGCCGACTACTTCGCGCTGGTCGGCCCGACGGGTGCCGGCAAGTCGACGGTCGTCGACGCGCTCTGCTTCGCGCTCTACGGTTCGGTGCCGCGCTGGGACGACCGGCGTGCCGTCCGGCTCGGCCTGGCCCCGCACGTCGCCCGGGGTGTGGTGCGGCTGGTGTTCGACGTCGGCGGCGCCCGTTACGTCGCGGCCCGGGAGCTGCGCCGCTCCGCGCAGGACAAGGTGACGGTCCGCAGCGCCCGCCTCGAGCTGCTCGCCGACCCCGGGGAGCTCGACGGCGACAGCCGCGTCCTGGCCGCCGACTCGGGGGTCACCCCGGAGGTCGAGCGGCTGCTCGGGCTGCCGTTCGACCAGTTCTGCCAGTGCGTCGTGCTGCCCCAGGGCGCGTTCGCCGAGTTCCTGCACGCCAAACCGGCCGACCGGCAGAAGATGCTCGTCCGGCTCCTCGGCCTCGACGTCTACGAGGCGATCGCCCGGGAGGCCAACCGGGAGGCCGCGGCATCGGGGGAGCGGGCCGACGTCCTCGCCGGGCAGCTCGGAGCCTACGACGACGCCACCGCCGACGCCGTTGCCGCCGCGACGGCCCGCGTCGACGCGCTCTCCGCCCTGGCCGACCGGGTCACCGATGCGACCGAGCGGCTCGCCGCCGCTGCCGCCGCGGTCGTCGCGGCCGAGACGGCGGTGGCCACCACCGAGCGGGAGCGTGCCGTCCTCGCCGGGGTCACCGTCCCGTCGGGCGCCGCCGACGTCGACGCCCGCCGCCGGTCCGCTGCGCAGGCCTCGGCCGCCGCGGCCCGGGTGGTGGCCGAGGCGGCCGCC
>NZ_BEGX01000004.1 GCF_002583555.1 Pseudonocardia sp. N23 | reverse complement strand
GCACGCTGACGCTGCCGCACGTCGGGTTCAACCGGCACGTCGGCGTCTTCTCCGATCACCACATCACCCCGGCCGGCGACGTGGTCGGCGCCGACGCGTGGAACGAGTGCGCGGACCGGTGGCTGCCCTCCGCAGCGGACAAGGCCCACGTTCAGAGCCTCATGCGCCCCGTCTACGAGCCGGGCAGGATTGCCGGCTGGATCGCCCCGCCCACCAACGGCATCAACGGCCGGCCGTTCGAGTACGAATACGTCCACCTCGCCTGAGCCGGCACCCGCCGGGCTTCAAAAGCGCCCTCGACACCGGGAGAAATTCGCAATGCCGTATGTGATCGCGGCAGCCTGCATCGATGTGACGGATCGGTCCTGCATGGACGAGTGTCCGGTCGACTGCATCTACGAGGGCGCCCGCAAGCTCTACATCAACCCGCTGGAGTGCATCGACTGCGGTGCCTGCGAGCCGGCCTGCCCGGTGGAGGCCATCTCGCAGGACCGCGCCGTCCCCGAAGGCCAGGAAGCGTTTGTCGACGACAACGCCCGCTTCTTCGAACTGCCGCTGCCAGGCCGGTCCGAGCCGCTGGAACGGCCCGGCGGCGCCACCGGCCTCGGGGCGCTCGGTGTGGACACCGAGTTCGTCCGCTCCTACCCAGGCCCACCTGAGGAGACACCATGACAACCGCCCTGGAGTCGTATGTCGCCGGCCGATGGGTTGCCGGCGATGACGGTGTCCCGGTGGCCGACGCGGTCACCGGCGAACACGTCGTCACAGTGTCGAGCAGCGGTCTCGACCTGGTCGCTGGTCTGGGGCACGCCTGGCGCGCCGGGGGTCCTGCGCTTCGTGGCCTCACCTTCCGCGAGCGGGCCGGCATGCTGACGGCACTCGCGACGCAGCTGCGCGAACATCGCCCGCACTACTACGCGCTCTCCCACCGGACAGGCGCGACGACCGCGGATGCAAAGGTCGACGTCGACGGTGGGATCGCGGTCTTGTCCGCATACGCCGCGCTCGGAGCGGACCTGCCCGACGACACTGTCCTGACCGTCGATGCGCCGCAGCGGCTGAGCCGGGGCACGGGGTTCGCAGGCCAGCACCTCGCCACCCCGCGCCTGGGTGTCGCGGTACAGATCAACGCCTACAACTTTCCCGTCTGGGGCATGCTCGAGAAGCTCGCTCCGGCGCTCCTGGCGGGCGTCGCCTCGATCGTCAAGCCCGCGACCCCCACCGCCTACGTCACCGAGCGCGTGGTGCGCGACATCGTTGCATCAGGGCTGCTTCCTGATGGTGCGCTGCAACTGGTATGCGGTTCGATCACCAACCTGCTCGACCACCTCGGTCCACAGGACTCGATCGCCTTCACCGGATCGGCCACCACTGCCGCACGGCTCCGAGCGGCACCCGTGGTCGTGCGCGAGGCGGTCCGATTCACTGCCGAGGCCGACTCGCTCAACTGCTCGATCCTCGGTCCCGACGCTGCTCCGGGAACCGCTGAGTTCGACCTCTACGTCGAGCAACTGGTCGTGGAGATGACGGTCAAGGCGGGACAGAAGTGCACAGCCATCCGGCGGGCGATCGTTCCGCAGAAGCACCTCGACGCCGTACTCGATGCGGTCTCCGGCAGGTTGGCGCAGGTCGTCGTCGGCCATCCCGCGTCGGCACAGGTGCAGATGGGAGCACTCGCCGGCCTGGAACAACGTGATGACGTCCGATCGGCGATCACGGCGCTGACCCGAGGCGCCCGGATCGTCTCCGGTGACCCTGACAAGGTCGACCCCGTCGACGCCGACGCCGAGCGGGGGGCATTCCTCGGCCCCGTGCTGCTGCACGCCTCCGATCCCGACGCCGCAGAACCACATGACGTCGAGGCGTTCGGACCGGTCAGCACAGTGATGGGCTACCGATCCGTCGCGCACGCCGGCGAACTCGCCGCACGCGGTCGCGGCAGCCTCGCCGCATCGGTCGTCACGGCCGACGACAACACCGCCCGCGATCTCGTCCGCACCCTCGCGCCGTGGCACGGCCGGGTACTGGTGCTCGACACGCGCTGCGCCGCCGAGTCCACCGGTCATGGTGCCCCCCTGCCCGGACTGCTCCACGGCGGCCCCGGCCGAGCCGGTGGCGGTGCCGAGCTCGGTGGGCTCCACGCGGTGGACCACCACCTGCAACGGACCGCAGTCCAGGGCAGCCCCGCGATGCTCGCGGCGATCCAGAGCAGCCCCGCGATGCTCGCGGCGATCCGGGGCACATCGTGACCGCGCCGCGCGTGGCCATCGTCGGCTCGGGCCCGTCCGGGCTCTACACCGCCACCGCACTCGTCGTCTCCGCTCACCCGCTCGACATCGATGTCATCGACCGGCTGCCCACCCCGTTCGGCCTCGTCCGCTACGGCGTAGCCCCCGACCACGCCCGGATGAAGGCCGTGGCGCGGGTGCTCGCGAAGCCGTTCGAGGACGACCGCGTTCGCTACCTCGGCAACGTCGAGGTCGGTCGAGACGTCAGTCACCGCAACCTGCGCGACCACTACGACGTCGTCGTCCACGCCTCCGGAACCGAGCGCGACCGCCGGCTCGGGATCCCGGGTGAAGACCGCCCCGGCGCTGTCGGCGCTGCCGACTTCGTCCGCTGGTACAACGGCCATCCCGACGTCGCGGAGGTCGAGCTCGCCCTCCGCGCCCCCGAGGTCGCGGTGGTCGGCGCGGGTAACGTCGCTCTGGACGTCGTCCGGATCCTGAGCCGGACGAGCTGCGGGGGACCGACGTGCCGACCCGCGTCCTTGCCGCGCTCGAGCAGAGTGCGGTCCGCGACGTCCACGTCCTGATCCGCCGCGGCCCCGAGGACGCGAAGTTCACCCCGGCCGAGCTGTTCCAGCTCTCCGAGCTTGCCGATGCGGACGTCGTCCTGCATCCCGCCGACCTCGATATCACCGACCCCTCCACACGCCCGACAGGAGAGTCCGCCGGAACCTCACCACCTTCCGCGACTTCGCCGCCACCCCATCACGGGGACTCCGGCGCCGACTGCACCTGCGGTTCTTCAGCAGCCCCGTCGAGATCGCCGGGCAGAGTCAGGTCGAGGGCATCGTTGTGGAGCGCACGGCGCTACGCGATGGACGTGTCGTCGGCACGGGCCTGCGGAAGACACTGCCGGTCGGCATGGTGATCTCCGCCGTCGGGTTCCGCGGCGCTCCGCTGCCAGGGCTACCTTTCGACGCCGACAACGGAATCGTCCCGAACGACCGGGGCCGCGTGGTGGCGGACGGCGAGCCGGTTCCCGGCACGTTTGTGACCGGCTGGCTCAAGCGCGGACCGACGGGGATCATCGGGACGAACAAGCCCGCCGGTGCCGAGACCGCCGCAGCAGTGCTGGAGGATCTGCCCGGCTCGCCCGGCCGCACCCGGCCCGACATCCTCGACACCCTCTCCGGGCGTGGCGTCGCAACGACGGACTGGCAGGGCTGGCTACGCCTCGACACCTAGGAAGCCACCCTCGGCGAACCGGACGGCCGAGGCCGCGTCAAGGTCCACGACCTCGCGACCATGCTCCGTGTCGCGCACGCCGTGCCTGGGCCCGGCTGAACCGGGTAGCAGGTCGCCACTCACTGCACCCGTCCACCATCGAGGAGTTCTGCCATGCCCGAGGCCAGCCGCGTCGCGATCGTCACTGGCGCCGCCCGAGGGATCGGTGCGGCCGTCGCGCTGCGCCTTGCCTATGACGGCCTCGCCGTCGCCGTCCTCGACTTGGACGAGGCGGCGGCCACAGTCTCGGCCGACGCCATCACGTCAGCCGGAGGCGTCGCGATCGCGCTCGGCGCCGACGTCGCCGACCCCACCGCGGTGCAGGCATCGGTCGACCGCACCGCTGACGAGCTGGGCGCGCCGACAGTGCTGGTCAACAACGCCGGCATCACCCGCGACAACCTGCTGATCACGCTGACGGAGAACGACTGGGACGCTGTCATCGATGTCCATCTTAAAGGCGCGGTCCTCATGACCCGGGCTGCGCAGGCTCACATGGTCGAGTCGGGCTGGGGTCGGATCGTGAACCTCTCCTCGACCTCAGCGCTGGGCAACCGGGGCCAGGCGAATTACGTCACGGCCAAAGCTGGAGTGCAGGGCCTCACCAAGACCCTCGCCCTCGAACTCGGGCGCTTTGGAATCACGGCAAACTGCGTCGCGCCTGGTTTCATCGTCAGCGAGATGACCAGGGTGACAGCAGACCGGATCGGGACGCCGTGGGCGCAATACGTCCACGACCGGGCGCAGGCGATCCCGGTTCAGCGTGCGGGTGAGGTCGACGACGTCGCGAACGCAGTTTCCTTCTTCGCCGACGCCCGCTCGGGTTTCGTCTCGGGACAGGTCCTGTACGTGGCGGGCGGACCACGCACCTGACGGTGCTGTCCTGAGCCTCGACCACGTGTATGTCGACATTGAGGTTCCCCCGCTTGCTCGGAGATCGACGATCATGGCCGAAGGGCCGTGTAAGGAGACTCCGTGGCAGCACCGAAGAAGTGCCCCGACGAGCTGCGTGAGCGCGCCGTCCCCCTCTACCGGGAGTCCGACCCCGAGCTGGTGATCCGGCGGCTGGCCGAGCAGCTGGGCATCGGTGTGCCCGTCGAGCAGCACCGCGATCTGTCCGTCGAGGACCTTGATCTCCTCGGCGACCGTGAGGAGCGCGGCGACGAACGCGCGGGTCACGCCGGCGGCGGCCGCCCCGGCGGGGCCGATCGCTCCGCGGGGTGCGGCGCACAGGTGCGCGTGCAGGACAGCAGGGTTCTTGTGGCCGGTGTAGTTGTTGCGGCGCAACCAGGTTCCGAGTCGGGACGGGGTAAGCCAGTCGGCGTCGACCTGGGCCGGGAACTGGGTGAGGAACCGCAGTTGGTGAGACCGTCGAGGTCGGCAAACAGGCCGACCGGGCCGGGGTGGAGGTCTGCAGATGGGCGCGGAGCTGGTTGGCCAGCCCGACCCGGTGGGTGATCAGGTCCTTGCGGGCGCACGGTCGAGCGCAGAAGCACGTGGCTGGGGTGTCGGGATCAGCGGGCGCAGCCGGGCGCGGTCGGTGCGCAGGGTGTCGGCCAGGACGTAGGCGTCGAAGCGGTCGTCCTTGTTCCGCGCTGAGCCACAGCGTCCGCGCAGGTTGTTGAGCTGGGTCGGGGCGATCACGACGACGGTCAACCCGGCCGCGAGGAGGGTGTCGACGACCCGGCCGTCGCTGCGTTCGATGGCGATCTCTTCGACGTGGGCGCGGTGCAGGCGGCGGACGAGCTCGCGCAACCCTCCGCCGTCGGCCCCACGATGAACTGCTCGGCCGCTGTGCCGGTGTGGTCGACGATGACTACGGCGTGATCGGTGGTCGCCCAGTCCAGGCCGGCGGTCACGTTGCCGGGTGGGCGGGGTGGGAGAACGTTCGGGGGAGCTGCGGGCTGGGACATCGGGTCTCCGTGCTGCTCGACGGCGTCGCCCTCGGTCGGGTCGTGGCTCCCGCACGCTCACTGTTGGGCTCAGTCGGCGCTCAGCCCTTGTCGACGGTCTGCACGGCCCGGGTTGCCACCGGGCCCTGCGTTCTAAAGGCGGACGTCGTGGCGTCGGCTTGGCAGGGCAGCAGTGAACCGGTGGCACCTCGGGTGCATCGACGGCGTCGGGCCGCCGACAGTTCTCAAGGGTGGCCCAGTGGGCTTGGCACGGGCTCACTCACGGTCAAGGGCGCTGCGCTGCGCGACAGTCCTTCGGTCTGCCCTTGACAACCCCATGTCAACCTCGGGGTGCGTCGTTCCCGTCGCCGGAGTGTCCTACCGTCCTAGGCGGTGTCCAGGCCGGTGCCCTTCGGGCGGCCTTCGGCCAGCCTGGACACCGCCTGCGGGCGGCTGGAGCGAGCTGCGATCAGGAAGCCACGCCGGTGCTGGTCTCGTGCCGGCTCGGGTGCGCGTCAACAGCTTCGCCGGTGTCGGACGGACTGCGGCGGGCCGTTCTGGCGGCGACGACCGCGGAGAAACTCCGCCGCGGCGCCCATCGCTCGGTCCGCGCGCTCAACGCCGACATCCGCGCCAGGATCGCGACCTGGGACGACGATCCGAAGCCCTACGTCTGGCCAAGACCGCCGACGACATCCTCGCCAGCATCGCCCGCTACTGCACCAAGATTAACGACTCACGACACTAGCTCGCCGCGACGAGCTCGAGCAGCCCGGGGAATCGCGCGTTCAGGTCCTCGGTCCGCAGCCGGCTGCGTCGCTCCAGGCCGTACTGACGCTGGTGGATCACCCCGGCCTCGCGGAGCACCTTGAAGTGGTGGGTGAGGCTCGACTTGGGCCGGTCGAAGCCGAACCACCCGCACGGATGGTCGAAGTCGTCCGAGTTGACCAGGAGCTCGCGTGCCACGGTCATGCGCAGTGGCTCGGCGAGCGCGCCCATGATCGTCTCGAGCCGCAGCTCGTCGGTGGCGGGCTCGGGCAGCAGCGGTGGCCTCGTCTCCGCTCCGGCCGCCGGCGTCACACTTTGTCTCACGTCACCATCGTAGGCGCCCTGTACGAGAAAAGTCGTACATTCGTTGTACGAATAATCTCGTACTGAGGAGCTGGCAGGTGGCGATCGCGAGCACGGACCTGGTACGGACGGGGTCCAGGGGACAGCTGGCCCGAGCGGCGTGGGCGGTGACGGCGGTCTTCGCGCTGTCCAACTCCCCGACGCCGCTCTATGGGTACTGGCAGCGGGAGCTCGGGTTCTCGCCGGGCGTCCTGACGGTCGTCTTCGCCACCTACATCGGGGGCCTCGTGCTCACGCTGCTGGTTGCCGGGCGCGCCGCCGATCGCTACGGGCGCAAGCGCGTGGTCGTGCCGGGTATCGTGATCGGGCTGGCGGCGGCCGTGCTGTTCATGTTCGCGGACAGCGTGGCGGTCCTGATCGTCGCGAGAATGCTGGTCGGGGTCGCGGTCGGGATCGTGGTGTCCGCGGGCATGGCCGCGGTCGTCGACCTCGGGGGCAAGGGCCGTCGTGACGCGTCGTCGATGCTCGCGTCGATCGCGATGGTCGTCGGGGCCGGCCTCGGCCCGCTGCTGGGCGGCCTGATCTTCACGGTCACGGACCGGCCGGTTGTGCCGGTCTTCGGTGTGAACGTTCTGTTACTGGTCGTCGCCCTGGTCGGGTACCTCGGTCTGCCGGCGGACCGTCCGGCCGGGCGGTCTTCAGGGTTCCCGTGGCCGCGCCTTCCCCGCGTCGCCGTGCAGAACCGGCGGTACCTGTCGAGCGGGGTGGCGGTGTTCGCGCCCGGACTGACCGCGACGTCGTTCGTGCTGTCCCTCGGTCCGTCGTTGCTGGTGCTCGTGCTCGGGAACACCTCGCCACTGCTGGCCGGCGGGGTCGCATGCGCGATGTTCCTGGCTGCCACCGGATCGCAGCTCCTGCTCACACGGCTCGCCGTGCCGCGGCTGTTCGCGTTCGGGACCGCGAGCACTGGGCTGGCGATGGTCGCCGTGGTGCTCACGCTCGTGACCGCCAACCCGGCGCTGTTCGTGGCGTCGGCCCTGCTCGCGGGCACCGGCCAGGGTCTCGGCCAGCTGGGCGGCCTGCGCCTCATCGCCCGGCACGTCCAGGGCGACCAGCGGGCGGAGGCGAACGCGGCGCTGAACATCGGCGCCTACCTTCCGGCAGCGGTGCTCACCGTCGCCACCGGGTACGCCGCAGGTGCGTGGGGCATGCCGGTTGGGGTCACCGCGCTCGCGGCGACGCTCGCACTGTTCGGTCTCGTCCTCGGGGTGCGTGCGTACCACCGTTCCGCGGCCGGCTGAGCGGCGCCGGAGCAGGTGGCCCGGAGCCGCGCTGGCCTTCCTCCACGATCAGTGCGGCAGGCCGTCGGCTCCAGCAGCGGCAAGGATCTCGCCCGCGACCGCGCGAAGCTCCGCGAGCAGCGCCTCGGTGGACGGGGTACGCGAGCCGTGGCTGGGCAGCGTCACGCCGACCGTGCGGTTCATCAGCTCCAGGGGGAACGACAGCGTGACGGTGCCGGGATCGTCGGCCGCGATCAGGGCGGGCAGCGCCGCGAGCGCGTCTGTCCGGGTCAGCAGGTGGCGCACCGTGAGGATCGGGGTCGTCTCGACACGGTTGACGGGCAGGTCGATCCCGTTGTGCACGAACACGTTCTCGAGCTCGCTCCGCAGTGCGGTCTCGGTCCCCGGGAGGATCCAGGGGTAGTCGACGAGATCGGACAAGACGGGATCCGACAACGCTACAGCGGGATGGCCGGCCCGGCAGACCAGGGCGATGCGCTCCTCGTAGAGCGCCTCGTGGACGGCGTTGGCGAGGGTGCCGGCGGAGCTGAGCCGTCCGACGATCAGGTCCCCCCGGCCGGTCTCCAGCTCCGCGCGCAGCACCTCCGGCGTGGCCTCCCGCACCACCACGGTGACCCGCGGGCGGCCCGCCTTGAGCCGCTCGATCGCCTGCGGGACCAGCAGGTTCGACCCGGCGAGATGGCTGCCGACGGTCGCCGTGCCTGATCGGCGTCGCCGAGCTCGACGAGGTGCCGGCCGGCCTCCGTCAGCTGCGAGATCACCGCCCGGGCGTGGGTGGTGAAGGCCGAGCCGAACACGGTGGGGGTGAGCCCGCGAGGCCCCGCGTGTAGAGCTCGACGCCGAGGATGTCCTCCAGCTCGCGCAGCGAGCGGATGGCCGCAGGCTGGGCCACGTGCAGGTGACATCGAAATCCGGCAGATGATCTGCTCCACGAATGCGATTGAATCGTTGAACGCTCGCTACCGGCGGGCGATCCGGGCCCGCGGCCATTTCCCTACCGAGCAGGCAGCGATGAAATGCCTGTACCTTGTGACACGCAGCCTGGACCCGACCGGGACGGGCCGCACCCGGTGGACGATGCGGTGGAAGTCTGTGATCAACGCGTTCGCCATCACGTTCGGTGACCGTTGGCCGGGAGCCGAGACCTACTGAGACAACGACGCCGGAAACACCGATCACGAGATGGACCCTCGGGAGTGTCAGATGAACGGTGTAACCGATCATGATGGCCAGTGCGGCCGATATCACCGAGGCGGGCGGGACAGCTGTCGGCGTCGGTGTGGACGTGAGCGACCCTGGCGGAGGCCGGGTTCTGGCTGACGCCGCGATGAGCGCCTTCGGTCAGCTGGATGCTCTTGTCAACAACGCCGGCATCCCCCTCGTCAAGAAGGCTGAGGACATCACGGCCGACGAGTGGTCGGCAGTCCTTGCCACCAATCTGGCGGGGCCATTGTTCTGTTCTCAAGCCGCAGCAGCCGTGATGGGCAGCCGCGGAGGGACCATCGTCAACATCTCGTCGGTCGCCGGGTCCTTCGCGATCCCGGGCCGCGCGGCCTATGTTGCTGCAAAGCACGGTCTGGAGGGTCTCACCAAAGCCCTCGCGGTCGACTGGGCGAGCCGTTCCATTCGGGTGGCCTCGGTCAGCCCCGGTTACGTCGCAACGCCGTTCGTCGAACGCACGATGGCAACGGGCAACTTCAGTGTCGAGGATCTTGAACGGCGCACTCCGCTGGGACGTCTGGCGACCCCGGAGGAGGTCGCCGGAGTCGTGACTTTCCTGGTGTCCCCTGCGGCCTCCTACATCACGGGATCAAGCGTTCCGGTGGACGGTGGCTGGATGTCGTTCGGCGGTTGGTGAGTGTTGGTCAGGTGTGGTCGAGGGGAGTGCGGACTCCGCGTCATCGCTCTGCGAGCGGTACCCAGCGCGACCGCCATGCGGCCAGGGCCCATAGCCGCCACGTCGGAAGCGGACCTCCGGCTGATGCCGTGCGGCCTCACCTCAGTCTCGCGAACCCGCTCGCTCGCGTCCCGCCTCCTGACGCGATGTGAAGTGACCCCCGCTGGCCGGACACCTCCAGACTTGGCAGAAGCCGAGGAGGAGGACGCGCGATGGGGCGTCGAAGCAAGTACCCCGAGGAGTTCCGGCGCAACGCCGCGAAGCTGGCACTCGACGGTGGCCGCTCGATCCGGGACGTAGCCCGTGAGCTCGGGGTCAATCACGAGACCCTGCGGAACTGGGTCGAGGCGTTGCGCCGGGAACGCCGTGACGGCCCGGCCGCGGTCAGCGGCGAGGAACGCGCCGAGCTGGCCCGGCTGCGCCGGCGGGTCGCGGAGCTGGAGCTGGAGAAGGAGGTGCTGCGAAAGGCCGCGGTCTTCTTCGCGAGGGAGACAGACCGGTGACCCGAGAAGCGATCTACGGGTTCATCGCCGCGGAGAAGACCACCTATCCCGTCCGTCTCCTGTGCGGGTCCTGCAGGTCGGCACGTCGGCGTTCTACGACTGGATCGGTCGCGGCCGGCCCGTGATCTCCGAGGACGACCTCGATGACGCGCACGCCGCGAACGAACTCCACGATGCCTGGGCCGAGCACCGCCGCAGCTACGGCGCCCGCCGCCTGACTGCCGAGATCCGCGACCGTGACCAGAAGGGCCGGGCCTGGAACCGCAAGAAGGTCGCTCGGCTGATGACCGTCGCGGGCATCGAGGGCATCCACCGTCGCCGCCACGGCAAGAAGCGCTCCCGCGTCGGCGCCGGGTAGGTCGCCCGGACCTGGTCAAACGGCAGTTCGTCGCCGAGGGTCTGGACCAGTTGTGGGTCGCTGACATTTCCTACCTGCGCACCTGGGAGGGGTTCCTCTACCTCGCCGTGGTTCTCGACGCCTGCACCCGCCGTGTCGTGGGCTGGGCGATGGCTGATCACCCGCGTCGCGAGCTCGTCCTGGACGCCCTCGGGATGGCCTTGCACCAGCGCAAACCGGCCGCCGGGTTGATCCACCACAGCGACCACGGAGTCCAGTACACCTCGATCGACTTCGGTCGCACCCTACGCACCTCCGGCGTGGTCGCCTCGATGGGCAGCATCGGCGACGCCTTCGACAACGCCATGGCCGAGAGTTCTTCGCCACGCTCAAGGAAGAGATGATCTATCGAAGGGCTTGGCCGAGCCGGCACGAACTCGAGATGGAGGTGTTCTCCTTCATCGAGGGCTTCTACAACCCCTTGCGCCGCCACTCCCGGCTGGGCAACCTCAGCCCCGCCGCCTACGAGCAGCAGATCACGACACAGATCGAGGTGTCCGGCTGACGGGGTCACTTCACGATTTCGCGTCGATAAACATGCGGTCAGCCACACTCGGTGCCATCTCGTACAGGCAACGGAGGGCATCATGACCACTTCGGCGGCGCAGGACATGTGCACCATCTATCGCGGAGCGATGGCACGGTTCACGACCGGGGTCACGACCATCACCCCGAATGGTCCGGCCGGAATGACAGCGAGCGCAGTCGCGTCCGTCTCGCTGGACCCGCTCATGCTGCTGGTGTGCGTCGGGAACAAGCTCGCGACGAGGCACGCGATCGCCGATTCCGGGGTCTTCGCCGTCAGCGTTCTCGCGCAGGGACAGGAAGGGCACGCCCTTCGGTTCGCGAGCCGGTGTGACGACAAGTTCGCCGGTATCGGGTTCCGTCCCGACTACGAGATCCCGGTCGTCGAGGGCGCGGTCGCGCACTTCTCGTGCAGGGTGAAGGAGGAGCTTCCCGGAGGGGATCACACGATCTTCATCGGCGAGGTGGAGAGCTGTGGCTACTCCGGCGACTCGGATCCGCTCGTGTACTTCGGTGGGCGGTTCGGCAGCCTCTGCGACCCCGACTCGCACGCCCGGCTCGCCTTCGACTGGCAGCTCGCGGCATCGCTGTAGCCGGCCGCGCGGACACCATCCGGCTCTCACGTGCGCGCCTGCGCACTCGTCGTCAGGAGATCACACATGAACGTATCCGTGCTCGGGCTCGGCCAGATGGGGTCCGCCATCGCGGAACGGCTCGTCGGAGCCGGCCACGATGTGAGCGTCTGGAACAGGTCGACGGGCAAGGCGGACGCTCTGGTCGCGATGGGCGCGTTCCTGTTGCGCGACCCGGCCGAGGCCTGGGACCGGTCCGACGTCTGCATCACGATGGTGGCCGACTCCCGGGCCCTGGCCGACCTGGCCCTCGCGGCCGAGGGCGGGCTGGCCCGTGCGGTGCAGGGTAAGGGGAAGACGCTGATCGACATGAGCACCGTCTCGGAGACGGTCTCCCGGGACGTCGCCGCCGAGGCCGGGTCCAGTGGCGTCGGGTACCTGCGTGCCCCGGTGAGCGGGAACCCGGGGGTCGTGCGGGCGGGGAACCTCACGATCGTCGCGTCCGGTGAGGAGGAGGTCTTCACCTCCTCGCAGGGTCTGTTGCGCGACATCGGCCCCCACGTGTTCTACGCCGGTGCGGGCGACGCGGCGCGCGTCATCAAGCTGGCGCTCAACCTCATGGTCGCCGGTACGGCCGAGCTCCTCGCGGAGTGCATCGCCCTGGCCGAGTCCCACGACGTACGCCGTGACACGCTCCTCGAGATCGTCGGTGCCTCGGCGGTGGCGTCGCCTTTGGTGAAGTACAAGATCGGACCGCTGTTGGCCGACGACTACGAGTCGACGTTCAGCTCGCGGCTGATGCGTAAGGACCTGGACCTGGTGCTCGAGTCGGCCGCCGCCGGCGGCGTCCCGCTGCCGATCACCGCTGTCGTCCACCAGCTGCTGCAGGCCTGCATCTCGACCGGCTTGGGGGAGCTGGACTTCATGTCCCTGCTCATCCGCCTGCAGCGTGAGGCCGGCCAGGCCACCACCTGAGGGCTACCGGCCCCGGGCACTCGCGCACGGAGAGCCGATCAGGACACCATCGAGGCCGGCCGGGCAGTCGCGCGGCCGGCCTCTCCTGGATCGTGGGATCAGAGCAGAGCTGCGACGGGCTCGGGCGCTCCCGGCATGTCCAGGTCGAACAGCATGACGCGGTGGAAGCGGGACAACGCGTTCCAGACGCTGATGGACATGACCAGCTCGACCAGCTCGGCCGGCTCGAACAGGCGGTGCGCCTCGTCGCGGAGGCCGGGGGTGACCCCGGTGAGGCTGCTGTCGGTGGAGAGCAGGGGGACCGACAGCGTGATCTCCTCGGCGAGCACGAGGGCGATCCGCTCGCGCTCGGTGAAGCCGTCGAGCTCACCGCCGGCCACGGCCGCCAGCTCGGCGAGGCTGACGCCCTTGGCCAGCGCCGACGTGCAGCGGTGGCTCGCCGTGTAGCGGCAGTGGTTGAGCACCGCGACGCGGACGGCTGCCAGCTCCTTCACCCGGACCTCGAGCGCGCCCGGGCCGTTGACCTGCTTGAGGAACGGCAGGTAGGCCGCGAACAGACCGGGACTGTTCCCGATGGCGGCCCAGGTGTTCAGGACCTGGCCGTACGCGTCGACCCCGGCGGTCAGCGTGGGTCGGTCGACCGTGGAGAACTCGTCTGCTGTCAGCAACGGCACCAGTGGCATGGGATCACCTTTCGATCGGTTCGGGTGCGTTCGGCGCGAAACCGGATGTCCCGCGGCCATAGCTCAGGTCACGATCCGCAGGGGGCTTTCGAGGAGGGCGACGAACTCCTGCATCCACTGCGCCGCGACCGCACCGTCGATGGGCCGGTGGTCCACCGAGAGCGTGACGCGCATCGTGCGGGCCACGACGCACTGGCTCTCCTCGACCACGACGGACTCGCGGGCCGCTCCGACGGCCAGGATCGAGGACTGCGGCGGGTTGATGATCGCCGCGAAGTCCTCGGTCCCGTACATCCCGAGGTTCGTCACGGTGATGCTGCCGCCCTCGAGCTCATCGGGCCGCAACTTGCTGTCGCGGGCCCGTGCGGCGAAGTCGCGGGTAGCTGTGGCCAGCGCGGAGACGTTCATGGTCTCGACTGAGCGCACCACCGGGGTGACGAGGCCGTCGGCGGTCGCCACGGCGACGGCGATGTCGACCGAGTCGAACTGCCGGACCGAATCCGGCGTCCAGATCACGTTCATCCGCGGCATCGCCTGGTGTGCCTTGGCCACGGCCATCACGACCAGGTCGTTGACCGAGATCCGCGACGTCGCGTGCTCGTTGATCTGCTCACGCAGCGCGAGCAGCGCGTCGACGCGCGCGGAGGCACGGACGTAGAAGTGCGGCGCCGTCTGCTTGCTCTCGGTCAGCCGGCTCGCGATCGCGCGACGCAGGCGCGTGTGCGGGATGTCGTGGCCGGTCGCGGTCGGCTCTGTGCTCGCCGGAGCGGTCGGTCGCACCGGAGGCGCGGCGGGGGCGGCCGCGGCCCGCTTCGCCACGGCGGCGGTGACGTCCCGGCGCACGATCCGTCCGCCCGGTCCGGTCCCCCGGAGCTCGGACAGGTCCAGCCCTTCGTCGCGAACGAGCTTGCGGGCGAGCGGACTCGCGAAGATGCGCCCGCCGATCTGCCGGCCGGGCGCGTTCGTCGGTTCCGGTCGAGCAGGGATGCCAGGGACGTCAGGGGCCGGCCCGGGCGCCTGGAGGGACGGTGCGGCGCCCGTGGCGGGCCCGTCGGGGCCGTCGGCGCCGAGGTCGAGGCCGGCGAGGCTCTCGCCCTCGGCGCCGATGACGGCGAGAGGTGCGCCGACCGCGACGTCGCTGCCCGGTGTGGCGACGAGCCGCAGGATGTGACCGCCGATCTCGGCCTCGATGTCCACAGTGGCCTTGGCCGTCTCGGCCGAGGCGATCGCGTCACCCGCGGCGACGCTCGCGCCCTCGGCGACGAGCCATTCGACGAGCGTGGCCTCCGGAGTGTTCGCGGCCAGCTCGGGCATCCGCATCACGGCGGCCATCAGAAGGCCACCTCCGTGAGCCGCGCGGCGACCTCCTCGGTGCGCGCGATCGCCGCGCGCTCGAGGACCTTGGAGATGCTGGGGGAGGCGACGCCGCCGGTCACGCGCTGCACCGGCTGGTCGAGCCAGTCGAAGAAACGGCGCTGGATCTCGTCGGCGAGCCATCCGCCGTACGACGTCCCGAGGGCCCCTTGTTCGGCGATGAGGACGTTGTTCGTCTTGCGGATGCTCTCGCCGATGGTGTCCCAGTCGATGCTCGCCCGGTCCAGCCAGCGCAGGTCGATCACCTCCGCGTCGGGGGCGCCGTCGGCCGACACGGCTTCCAGGACGTACCGGGTCATGGCGAGGTAGGTGAGCACGGTGATCTCGCTGCCCTCCCTGCGTACGGCGGCCGCGCCCACCGGCAGGTGGTAGTCGAGGTCGTCGACCGGCACGTCACCGGTCGTCTCGTAGAGGTCGACGTGCTCCAGGACCACGACGGGGTCCTTGCACCGCAAGGCCGAGTTCATCAGCCCGATGTAGTCGAACGGGGTGGAGGGCGCGACGATCCGCCACCCCGCGGAGGTGGCGAAGATGCCCGCCGGGTCCATGGAGTGCTGCGAGCCGTACCCGGTTCCCATCGCCACCTTGGACCGCAGCACGAACGGCACCGCGCTCTCCCCACCGAACATGTGACGTGCCTTGCCGATCTGGTTGAACAGCTGGTCGGCCGCTACCCACATGAAGTCGGCGTACATGAACTCGACGACCGGCTTGTACCGGCCGTCCAGGGCCATCCCGCCGCCGAGGCCCGCGAACGCGTTCTCGCTGATGGGGGTGCCGAGGACGCGGTCGGGGTACTTCTCCTTCAGGCCGCGGGTGGCGCCGTTGGTACCGCCGTTGAGCCGGTGGACGTCCTCGCCGAGGACCACCACGCCGGGATCGGTCGCCATCCGGCGGTCCATCACGTCGGCCACGACCTCGATGAGGCGGGCCTCGCGGAACTCACCGCGGACGTCGGCCCGATCGGCCACCCGGACCTCGTCGAACTCGCTCAGGTCGCCCCGCACCCCCACGTCGACGAACGTCGGGTCGGGCCATTCACCGCGCTTGATGCGACGGACGCCGGCCTTGGCGGTGGGGTCGTCCTCCAGCAGCTCCGCGCCGACCTCGTCCATCAGCGCCTGGGCGCGCTTGACCACGTCGTCGACCTCCTGCTGGGAGAGGATCGAGCGGCGGGTCAGCCAGGATGCCGTCAATGCGACGGGGTCGCGACGGCGCCACTCCGCCTCCTCCTCCTTGCTCCGGTAGCGGAAGGCGCTCCCGGGGTAGGGCCCGTTCTGGTGGAAGTACCGGTAGACCTCGGCCTCGATCATGGTTGGGCCGCGACCTGCTCGCATGTGCTCGGTCGCCTCACGCATCGCCAGGTGGACGGCGAGTGGATCCATTCCGTCGACCTTCCAGCTCGGGATCCCGAAGCCCGGGCCGCGGGCGGACAGCCTCGGCTCGCCGGTGACCTCGGCGATGTGGGTGGACACGGCGTAGAGGTTGTTCTCGACGAAGAAGCACAGCGGCAGCGACCACGCCGCGGCCAGGTTGAACGTCTCCAGAGTCGAGCCGATGTTGGTGGCTCCGTCGCCGAAGTAGGTGACCGAGACCGCGTCGGACCCCGACATCCGGTGCGCCATCGCCGATCCGGCGGCGAGCGGGACGCCCCCGCCCACGATGGCGTTGGTGCCGATGGCGCCCGCCTCCTTCCACAGCAGGTGCATCGACCCGCCGCGCCCGTGCGAGAAGCCCCGGTCGAGCCCGCAGATCTCGCCCAGGGTGCGGAGCGCGAGGGCACGCACGTCCGGTGAGAACTCGGCAGTGGCGTCGATGCCGTCGGGGTGGAGGTGCCGCAGCGCCTTGGCCAGGAACTGGTGGTGTCCCCGGTGCGAGCCGTTGACGGTGTCGCCGGAGCCGAGTGCCAGTGCCGACCCGACCGCGCCGCCTTCCTGGCCGATGCTCGAGTGGGCCGGCCCGTGGATCAGGCCCTTGCCGGCGAGTTCCAGGACGTACTCTTCGAACACCCGGATCAGCACGAGCTGGGCGTACATGTCCGTCAGAAGCCCGGGATCGGCGCTGAGCCAGTCGGGTTCGCCGGCGCGCAGTTCGATCCAAGGTGCGTCATAGGTCATCTTGTGGTGCCGAGTCATGGGAGCTCCTGAGTCCAGCTCTGGTCAATCCCGCCAGAATGGATCCATTTTTACTACGTTGCTAGGCCAAGGGCAAATGGCGGCGGCTGGATTCGATGCGCCGGACCGGTGCCTACACTTCGTCGGGGACGCCCGGCGTGGAGCTGCCGGGCGTCGACGAACAGGGAGGTGCTCCTCGTGGGCGACACCGCGCCTCGCGGCGAGGCGGCCAGCGAGCGCGTGGCGGCGCATCTGCGGCAGGCCATCCTCAGTGGGGAGATACGGCCCGGCAGTCGGATCCGGCAGGAGGAGATCGCCGAGCAGCTCGGCGCGAGCCGGCTGCCGGTCCGTGAGGCCCTCCGGATGCTCGAGGCCGAGGGGCTCACTCAGCTCGAGGTCAACAAGGGTGCCCGGGTACCCGCATTCGACCGGGCTCAGCTCGACGTCATCTACGAGATGCGCGAGCGCATCGAGACGCTCGCGCTGCGGCTGAGCCTGCCTCACCTGACCTCGGCGCACGAGGCCGAGCTGTACCGCCTGCAGGACCGGATCGAGGCGACCACCGACGTCGCCACCTTCCTCGACCTGGATCGGCAGTTCCATCTCCTGAGCTATGTCGGCTGCCCCAGCGGCGAGCTCCTCGCCTCCGTGACGCGACTGTGGAACTCCACCCAGCACTACCGTCGGGCCTTCATGCTGCACAAGGCGGAGGAGCGGTGGATGATCGTCAACGCCGAGCACCGCCTCCTGCTCGACGCGATCGCCCGGCGCGACGAGGTCGACTGCGAGCGCTTCCTGTCCGGTCACATCCGCCGGACCCGCATCCAGCTCGTCGATCACCCGGAGATCTTCGACGACTAGCTCGGGCTCGCTGCCACGTGAGATGGATCCAAAAATGAACCGCTGACGGTTGACTTTGTCAGGGGGCCGCTCCACGATGGCCAAATGGATCCATTACTGGGCATGACGACTGTCGACACCGCACCTCGGGGGGAGCTGTTCGTCGGGGGGAACCGGGTGGACACCGCCGACCGGTTGCCGGTGGTGGACCCCGCAACCGGGAAGGAGTTCGCCTCGGTCTCGGTGGCCGGGGCGGCGGAATGCGGGGCCGCGGTCGACGCGGCTGCTGAGAGCCTCCCGGGTTGGGCGCGGACCAGCCCGCGAGACCGTGCCGAGGTCCTCCGGCGCGCGTTCGAGATCATGACCGCGCACGGTGAGCAGCTCGCGCGCATCATCACTCTCGAGAACGGCAAGGTGCTCGCCGACTCGCGGGCCGAGGTCGCCTACGCGGCCGAGTTCTTCCGGTGGTTCTCCGAGGAGGCCGTGCGTGTCCCGGGCGACTTCCGGACGGCGCCGGCGGGCGACAAGCGCATCGTCGTGACACATCAGCCGGTCGGGGTGTCCCTGCTCGTCACGCCCTGGAACTTCCCGGCTGCGATGGCGACCAGGAAGCTGGCGCCTGCGCTCGCCGCCGGCTGCAGCGTCGTGCTCAAGCCCGCGTCGGAGACGCCGCTGACCGCACTCGCGATCGCCGAGGTCCTCGAGCTCGCCGGCGTCCCTGCCGGCGTCGTCAACGTCGTGGTCGCTGCTCCGACCCCGGTCCGGGTCCGGGAGATGCTGCACGACCCACGGGTCCGGAACCTGTCCTTCACCGGATCCACCGAGGTGGGGGTGAAGCTACTGCACGAATCCGCCGACCAGGTCGTCCGGACCTCGATGGAGCTCGGCGGCAACGCCCCGTTCCTCGTGCTCGAGGACGCCGACGTCGAGGCCGCGGTCGCCGGTGCACTCATCGCCAAGCTCCGCAACGGCGGCGCGGCGTGTACCGCGGCGAACCGCTTCTACGTGCACGCCGCCGTGGCCCGGGAGTTCACGGCGCAGCTGAGCCATGCGATGCAGCGACTCCGCGTGGGCCCAGGGATCGACGCCGCCAGCGACATCGGATCGCTCGTGTCCGTCGTGGAGCGGGCCAAGGTCGAGCAGATCGTCGACGCCGCGACGTCGGCGGGCGCCCGCGCCGTCGTGGGCGGCACGAGCGTCGCCGGCGCCGGCGCGTTCTACCCGCCGACGATCCTGACGGGAGTCGACCCCGACGCCGACATCCTCGGCGTCGAGATCTTCGGCCCGGTGGCGCCGGTCGTCACGTTCGAGTCCGAGGACGACGCGGTCCGGATGGCCAACGCCACCCCCTACGGGCTGATCAGCTACGTGTACTCGCGCGACGTCCAGCGGGCCTTCGCGGTCGCCGATCGGCTCGATGCCGGAATGGTCGCGCTCAACCGCGGAGCGCTGTCCGATCCCGCCGCCCCGTTCGGGGGCATGAAGGAGAGTGGCATCGGCCGGGAGGGTGGCTTCGCCGGCATCCACGAGTTCCTGGAGACGAAGTACATCGCCGCCGGGCTCTAGGTGCGCCGCCCGCACTCCGTTCCGACCACCGCACACCCGACACTCACGATGGGAACACCAGCATGTCTCACCACGACGTCGACCTCGTGGTCCTCGGCGGAGGGAGCGGTGGCTACGCCGCCGCACTGCGCGCGGCGGAGCTCGGGCGCTCGGTCGTCCTGATCGAGAAGGACCGGCTGGGCGGAACCTGCCTGCACCGCGGGTGCATCCCCACCAAGGCGTTGCTGCACGCGGGCGACGTCGCCGACGTCACGCGCGAGGGGCACCGCTTCGGTGTGGACAGCCGCCTCGCCGGAATCGACATGTCCGGTGTGCACGAGTACATGCGTGAGGTCATCGACAAGAACTGGAACGGCCTCGCCGGTCTGATCCGCAGCCGCGGGATCACGGTCGTCGAGGAGCACGGCACGCTCGTCGCGGCCCGCACGGTGCGGGCGGGGGAGGACACCTACACCGGATCGGCGCTCGTCCTCGCCACCGGCTCCCGCTCCCGGTCCCTGCCGGGCATCGTCCCCGACGGCGGGACCGTCCTGTTCAGCGAGGACGCCCTCGCCCGAGCGTCGGTGCCCGAGTCGGCGATAGTCCTGGGCGGCGGGGTCATCGGCTGCGAGTTCGCCTCGGCCTGGACCTCGTTGGGCGCCGAGGTCACCATCGTCGAGGCGCGGGACCACCTGGTCCCGCTGGAGGACGAGTCCAGCTCGAAGCTGCTGGAGCGGGCGTTCCGCCGGCGCGGCATCGCCCACCATCTGGGTTCGGCGGTCGCCGGGACGGCCAAGGGTCCCGACGGCGTGCAGGTGCGTCTGGAGAACGGCACCTCGCTCGACGCGCAGGTCCTCCTGGTGGCCGTGGGCCGGAGCCCGGTCACGGAAGGGCTCGGATTCGCCGAGCACGGGATCGTGATGGACGGCAACGGTTTCGTCGTCGTCGACGAGTCCGGCCGGACCACCGCACCCGGTGTCTACGCGGTGGGAGACCTGGTCCCGACCCTGCAGCTCGCCCACGTCGGCTTCGCCGAGGGCATCCTGGCGGCCGAGCACCTCGCCGGCCTGAACCCCGACCCGATCTCTTACGACGGGGTGCCACGGGTGACGTACTCGTCGCCGGAGATCGCGTCCGTGGGGCTCACCGAAGCCCGGGCGCGGGAGCGGTACGGCGACGACGCGGTCCGGGTGGTCACCTACGACCTGTCCGGCAACGGTCGCAGCGCCATCCTGCGCACCGGCGGCGCGGTGAAGCTGGTCGCCCTGACCGCGGACGGGACCGTGGTCGGCGTCCACATGGTGGGTGACCGCGTCAGCGAGCTCGTCGCCGAGTCGCAGCTGATCGTCAACTGGGAGGCGACGGCGGCCGATGTCGCCGGTCTGATCCACCCCCACCCGACCCAGTCGGAGGCGCTGGGCGAGGCACACCTGCTGCTCGCGGGGAAACCGCTGCACGTCCACTGACCGGTGAGACGTCTTCGGCCCCGCGGTGGCGAGGCCGAAGAGGTGGAGCAGGTCTCGCGTCAGGGGCCCGCCGGAACGTCGCGGCAGCCGGCGCGGGAGCCCGCCTCGGTGTTCAGGTGCGACTGGGAGTCGCGCTCCGTGGGCAGGGGACCGGCCACGGTGAAGTACCGCTGCCCGGCGACGAGGAGGTCCTCGGCGGGGAACTTCGTGATCACCTCACAGCCGTCGGCGGTGACCACGAGCTCCTCCTCGATCCGGGCGGCGCCCCAGCCGTCCTTGGACGGCCAGTAGGTCTCCAGCGCGAACACCATGCCCTCCTCGATCACCTCGGGGTGTTCGAGGGAGACGAGGCGGGAGAACACCGGCTTCTCCCAGATGGAAAGGCCGACGCCGTGGCCGTACTGAAGGGCGAAGGCCGCTTCCTCGTCTGGGAACCCGAACTCCTGGGCCGTCGGCCATACGGAGACGATGTCGGCGGTCGTCGCACCGGGGCGGACGAGGCTGATGGCCTCGTCCATGTACTCACGGCACTGCGTGTAGGCGTCACGTTGGGCCGACGACGCACTCCCCACGGCGAAGGTGCGGTAGTAGCAGGTGCGGTAGCCGTTGTAGCTGTGCAGGATGTCGAAGAACGCCGGGTCGCCGGGCCGCACGATCCGGTCCGAGAAGACGTGGGGGTGCGGCGCGCAGCGTTCCCCGGAGATCGCGTTGACGCCCTCGACGAATTCGGAGCCGAGATCGTAGAGGGTCTTGGCCACCACGCCGACGCACTCGTTCTCGCGCACTCCCGGCCGGAGGAACTCGTAGAGGTTCTCGTAGGCGGCGTCGACCATCGAGCACGCATGGGTGAGCAGGTGGATCTCGTCGCGGGTCTTGATCCGCCTGGCCTCGAGGAACACCTGCTGTCCGTCGACGACGGTGACGCCGGCGTTCTGCAGCGCCGTCAGGACCGGGAGCTCGATGACGTCGACACCGAGGGGCTCGTCGAGGAGCCCGTAGAGCTCCAGCTCGCGCTTGATCTTCTGCGCGACGGAGTCGCCCATGCCGACGAGGGGGTTGATGGCGCCGCGCAACGTCGAGATCCCGGCGCGGGCGCCGCTCGGGTTGCGGCGGTCGGCACCGTGGTGGGCGCCGTGGGGGTCGCCGTCGGAGTGCGCGGCCGAGTAGTCCAGCCAGGGGTTGTAGAGCTGGTGGTGCTTCGCGGCCGACCCGAAGTCCCACACGATCGGCTCACCGCCCCGCACCAGCAGCGAGAACCGGATCATCTTGTCGACGGCCCAGGTACCGATGTGGGTCGAGGTCATGTACCGGATGTTGGCGAAATCGAAGGCCAGGATCGCTCCGAGATCGGACTTCTCCAGCGTGGCGCGGAGCCGGGCGAGCCGCTCGTCACGGAGCCGGCCCATGTCGACGCGGGTCTCCCAGTCCACCGCGTTCGGCCCGAACGTCGGGATTGCCATCACAGCTCCTTTGCTCAGTGGACACCGCAGGTGGTGAGACGCACGCGCGCCGCCGACTCGGGTGTGGCGCGCGTGCGTTAAGTATTACTTAACACCGGATCGGTGTGATGCGTCAACACCCGCCGGCCGGAGCCGGGCCTTGGAGTGGTCTAGGAGGACTGCTGGAGCGGAGCACCCACGGGCCGCCACTCGGCGGCGGGGTCGGCCGCCGCCGGCGCGCTGGTCACAACGTGCCACAGCCCCCTCGCGGGCTCGTCGCCCTCGTTCAGGTACAGGTGCGGCACCGTGGAGTCGAAGCTGATCGACGAGCCCGGCTCCAGGTGGAGGGTGTCGAAGCCGAGACGCACGGTCAGGCGCCCGGACAACAGGAAGGCGTACTCATGGCCCTGGTGTCGCATCAGACCGCCGTTGACCGAGGAGCTGCTGTCCGGCGGGTAGGTCACGAGCAGGGCGGCGACCATCGGGTCGGAGTCGTGGGTCAGCCGCTCCCATGTGACCCCACTCTCCATCACGAGTACGGCGCGACGGTCGGGGGTGACCAGGGGGGACGGCGTCACGGGGGCCCGCGGGCCGCGCTCGGCGCCGGGACCGGCCAGGAGCTGGTCGAGCGAGATCTCGAGCTCGGAGACCAGTGAGTACAAGGTGGCGACCGACGGTTCGGAGTGCCCGTTCTCGATCTGGGACAGCATGCTGGGCGAGATGCCGACGCGACGACTCAGCTCACGGACGCTCAGCTGCGCGTCCGTGCGGGCGGTACGCAGGCGGGTTCGTGCTTCGGGTTCCACGGGCGGACGCCTTCCTCGAGTCGGCCTGCACGAGCATGGCAGAGTGATGATCAGTGCTACTGCAGAGCCTATCGCCCGGTGTACAGTAATACTAAACGTCAGGAGGCGAGTGTGAGTGACGGTGGCATGCCGGGTCTCCGCGGAGGCGACCATATCGGGATCACGGTGCCCGACCTCGAGGCCGCGACCCGGTTCTTCGTCGACGTACTGGGCGCCGAGCAGTTCTACGACCTCGGTCCCATCGAGTCCGAGGGTGACTGGATGCGAACCCACCTCGGCGTCGCGCGCGATGCCAGGGTCGATCGCCTTCGCTTCCTGCGGCTGGGCTTCGGCCTCAACATCGAGCTCTTCGAGTACACCGCTGCCGACCAGGTCCGGACCCAGCCCCGCAACAGCGACGTCGGCGGGTTCCACCTCGCCCTCTACGTCGACGACTTCGACGCGGCGCTCGCCCATCTCCGGGCCCGGCGCGTGCAGGTCATGGGCGAGCCGACCGTGCGCACGTCCGGCCCCAGTGCCGGCCAGAGCTGGGTCTACTTCCTCGCCCCGTGGGGTCTCCAACTGGAGCTGGTCAGCTATCCCGGCGGGAAGGCTTACGAGCGGTACACATCCGGCCGGCTGTGGGACCCGAGGAACCCTGCCTGCTGAGCGATGGACCCGCGAGCAGCGCGGCCTACGAGGCCTGCTCCACGAACGTCACCGTCACCCGGGTGCCGGTCCGGGGAGTCCCGGGGACCTCGACCCTCAGGTCTTCACGCACCCGAAGAATGCAGCGGTGGCAGTCGACGTGTCCGAGGTAGAGCCCGGGTGCGGGGCGGGCGAACTCAGCTGCCACGGACAGCCGGCCGTCCTCGTCCACGAGCGCCGGGAGGCTGAGCGGGGCGCCGAGCAGATCGGCTGCGGCCTCGACCCGCCCTTCGAGGACGAGCCGGCGGATGCGTGTCGACGAGATCGGCTCCCCGGCCGGGCCGCAGGTGACGGTCGGGACGACCCGGGTGCGCAGCGTCGGATAGCGACCGAACGTCGAGGTGGTGCCGGCGCCGTGCGCGCCGAACCGGAAGCCCTCGCCGACGCTGACGAACCCGGCGTCGAGCCCGTCGAGGATGACGTCCTCGACGAAGTCGTCGGCCGATACGCGCGACCAGGCCACGTCGAACGGGACGATGACCGCGCGCCGGATTCCCAATGCCGCGAGCTTCCGGAGTTTCAGCCGGCCATCACTCAGCAGGCTCGGTGCGTTTCCCGGCTTCAGCACATGGATCGGATGGGGATCGAACGTGAGCACGGTGTCGCACTCGCGAAGGACCTGCCGATGCCCCAGGTGCACCCCGTCGAAAGTGCCGATCGCGACCCTGGCGGATCGAATTCCGCCGGTTCGGTGCCGGCGGTCTCGCGGTCGCGGATCCGGGCCGGGTAGCGCCAGGCGCAGTACCTCGATCACGAATCCCTCCTTCACTCCTGGCCGGGGTCACCACGACCAGTCTGCACCGCGATCGTTAGCGCTCCGAAAACGTGTGAATGGGTGCACGGACTGTTCTGTGAAACCGCCGTTAGTCGCGGTTGCAACGACGTCGGTGCCCGGTCCAGTGTCCGGGGAGCATCTTATTCCCAACGGGAGGAGCAGACCGTGAGCGCAGGTTGGAATCTGGACGGCCGGACGGCATTCGTGACCGGCGGCAGCCGGGGGATCGGCTTCGCCATCGCGCAGGCGTTGCTGCAGCGGGGGGCGAAGGTCGTTATCGCGGCGCGCGACGACGCGGCGCTCAAGGACGCGGCCGAGCGACTCGGCGCCGAGTCCGGCGCGGACGCCGTGCTTCCCGTCGTCGCCGACGTCTCCGAGGCGGAGTCGGTCAACGGTGCCCTGGCCCGGGCGCACGCCTGGCAGGGTGGTCTCGACGTCGTCGTGAACAACGCCGGTCCGGGGCTCACGCCGAAGCCCCTCTCCGAGGTCGAGGAGCAGGTCCTGGCCTCGGTCTTCGACACGAAGCTGATCGGTTTCCTCCGCGTCACCCAGGCCGCGCTGCCGTTCCTGAGTCGGGACGGGAAGGGCGCCATCGTCAACGTCTGCGGCGTGACGGCCCACGCGCTGATCCCCAACGCGTCGGTGACGGGCATCGTGAACGCGGGTGTGGTGGCGCTCACGAGCTACCTGGCGACCGAGGCGGCCCCCAGCAACATCCGGGTCAACGCGATCTCTCCGGGGATGACGACGACCGAGGGCTGGCTCACGAAGAGCGCGGCCATCGGTGGGCAGCAGGGCAAGACCGCGGAGGAGGTGCGGGCCGGGATGGTGCAGTCGCTGGGTATCCGGCTGGGGCGCTGGGCCGAGCCGGCCGAGATCGGTGCCGCTGCGGCGTTCCTGGCGTCCGACGATGCGTCGTACGTGACCGGCCAGGTCCTCTGCGTCGACGGGGGGATGTCCAAGCCCGTCGCGTGATCGTGGTTGCGGGCGTCATCCGGGGCCGCGTCCGGCTCGAGTGCCACCCGTGCCGCGCCGTGGAGACGGCGGACGAGAGAGTAGGAGAGTGGCGATGCTGATCGGAACAGTGCGCGAGGCCCGCCCCGGCGAGACGCGGGTCGCGATGGCGATGGACGCCGTGCCGCGCATCTCACGGGCGCAGTCGTTGGACGTGCTGTCCTCGATCGCGAGCATCGCCGGCTACCCTGCCGTGGTGGAGGCGGCGCACGCGTTCGCCGGTTCTTCGCCGGTCAGGTGACGGCGGCGGGCAAGGTCCCGCCCGCGAAGGTGCTGGTGGTGGGGGCAGGTGTGGCGGGGCTGGCCGCGATCGGCGCGGCGGGGTCGCTGGGGGCGATCGTGCGGGCCACGGATCCGCGGTCCGAGGTGGGCGACCAGGTGCGTTGTCCAATACGGCCGCCTGCCTCCGAGGGGTCAGAATGGAGCGCGCCGTCAGGTCGACGACCGCTGCCGGCCGGAGCCTCGCGGCGGCGCCCGACCCCATTGCGCGCACGCTAGGGACGGCCCGTGTCGCGGGTCAACCGCGGTTTCGCCGGCATTAGCCGTTCTGTCGGACAACCTGCCTGGTCAGCAGGGCCGCGCGTGACCGCGGTCGCATCCGGGAATGGTGCGAACCGCCCAGATCGGGACCGTTCGTGGCGGGTTGAAATGTGGCGTTAGTCCGTCTTCCGCGCGGATTTCGGGACGGTCAGGATGTCTGTGATCGCCGCCATTTCGGGCGGCGGCGGCGTGGTCCCGCCGTCCGAGCACGCTCGAGTCCCCGTTCGGCGAGCCCGGGCGCCGATCGGCGTCATGGTCCAGGAGGGGGTTCCGTGAGTCGGACGCGCATGGATGTCGCCGAGTTGATCGATCGGGCACCGGTGTCGCTGGTGATCGCCTTCCTCGTCGCGATCGTCGGCGTCATCGGGATCACCGCGTCGACCACGCTGGTGCCGCTGTTGCTCGTCTCGGTCGTGCTTGCCGGCGTCGGAGTCGTCGGCGGTCAGACCGGGATCAGCGTGCTCGCGTCGGCGATGTACCCCACGAGGACCCGGGCCGCAGGTGTCGGCTGGGCGTACGGGGTCGGCCGGCTCGGTTCGATCGTCGGACCCGGGGTCAGCGGCCTCCTCCTCGCCGCGGGTCTGGGTCCGACGGCGATCGTGGCGCTGGCAGCGGCTCCGACGGCGCTCGCCACCTGCGGCATCGGCGTCCTGGCCCGATACGGGAACCGGCCGGATCCCGACTCCGACGGGCTCCCGGCCACCGGCGATCCCTCTGCGGTCGATCCCGCGGTGATCCGCGAGACCGGCTGACGCGCGCGCGTCACAGCGGCGCATCGGAAGCGCGTCCTGCCTGTGCAGCGTGACGCAGCACAGGCAGGACGCGGGACTCGGCGGGTGGCGTCGACGGCCATCGCTCCGGATCACGAGATCCTCGATCCTCCGGTGCACCCACCCGAGGGGCGGAGTCCTGCTCTAGGCCCAGGCCGTGTGCGCGATGTCGGACACGAGCTGCAGCTTCTGCCGCTGCTCCTCGGCGTTGATGTTGTTCCCCGGACCCGCGGACGAGAAGCCGCACTGGGTCGAGATGGCGAGCTGCTCCCGAGGGAAGTAGTTGCTCGCCTCCTCGATCCGGCTCAGGAGGAGGTCGGACGACTCACGAGCGGCGACCTTCGTCGACACCAGGCCCAGGACCGCGACCTTGTCGTCGGGAAGGTCCTTGAGCGGCTCGAACGACCCGGAGCGCGAGTCGTCGTACTCGAGCATGAAGACGTCGTAGTTCGAGGCCCGCTTGAACACCTGCTTCGAGATGCTCTCGTAGCCACCCGCGCTGATCCAGTTGCTCGCGTGGTTGCCCTTGCAGAGGTGGAGGCCGAATGTGACTCCGGGGACGGTGGCCAGGTTGTTGAGCATGTCGACGCCCTCGGTGAGGACCCGTTCCACGGAGATTCCGGCCGCCTCCCACATCTGGCGCTGTTCCTCGTCGACGAGCTGTGCGATGTCGGGCGCGTCGACCTGAACGTACTCACAGCCGAGTCGTGCCAGCTCGAGAACCTCGTCCTTGAGCAGTTCCATGCCGTCGGCGAACATGTCGAACGGATCGTTGTAAGCCGCCGTGGAGTGGGTGGGCGACCAGAGCAGCACCAGCAGCAGCGGGCTCGGGATCGTGACCTTGACCTGGCGACGTGCCCTCGCGCGGGAATAGGAGAACTCTTCGACTGTCACCATCCGCCGGCGCTTCAGCTTACCGGTGACCGACATCGGGATGTTGAAGTTGCTCGTCGTCGCCCCGGAATCATCGTGGAACGGCACCGGCATGTGATCGCTCTCGGCGTCGAGGGTGACACCTTCCACCGCGCCGACGATGTGATCGACGAACGACAGCCGCCTGACCTCGCCGTCGGTGACGACGTCCAGCCCCACGCCCTCCTGCATGGCGATGACCTCGTCCACGACGCGGTCTTCGATCCGCTTGAACTCGGCGGCGGAAATCGTGCCCTGCTCGAGGTTCTCGCGGGCCCGGAGTAGGTGTGCCGGACGCAACAGCGATCCGACCACGTCAGATCGATTGATCTCCATTGATCAAATTCCTCTCGTGAAAGGGGTCACGGCGAACCCTCAGCAGGCGTGGCCGTGGATCCGGTCGGTCGCGCCGGCTCCGGATCTTCTGGTTCCGTTCCGACTGCGGTCGACAGACCCTGCCCGCGGGAAGGACATGTCGCATCGCGTGAACGCGTGATATCGCGGGAGCCCGGCGGTCCGACTCGCGGACGCCGGGCGACCGGCTCTAGGCGACGTCACCGGTTCGGAACTGGTACAGCGGGACGTCCGTCACGAGCAGGGTCGGCAGCTTCCCGAGGACGTACATGTCGCCCTCGATGTGGAGGAGGCCGCGGCGGCGGAGAAGATGTTCGTCAAGGATGCCCTTGGCGAAGAGGACGAGGTCGGCCGCACCGATCGTGACCCGGCCGCTCGGGGTGCCGGGAGCGGGGCCGTCGACGATGCGGAGCTCACCCTGGTCGATGTCCAGATGGATGACGGACTCCTGCCCGTCGTCGTCGGTGAGGACGAACTCCATCGTGCCCGAGAAACCCTTCCAGGCCTCGGGGTCCTGGTCGAACCGACGCTTCGCCGCGGCGAAGCAGTCGTCGGGCGTGAGAAGAGTCGTGGTGCCGATCATTGGTGCTCCTGCCTCGGATGTTCCTGTCAGCTCTTGTTGACGGCGTCGAGGTGCGATCCCCAGGGACGCTCGATCTGGCCGAGCTCGACCTGGGCCTTCTGCGGGTCCACGCCCGCGAGCTTGAGGGCCAGCATCTTCTCCCGCTGACGGTCGTAGCGGTCGAACAGCTGGGTCCGTGTGACGAACCACGGGGCCGAGTTGAACCGCTCGTAGATGTGTGAGCGGGCGCTCGTCTCGGTCGCGGTCATGTCCCAGACGAGCCGGAAGATCCGGCTCCGCTCCTCGGCCGTGAACCCGACGCCCTCGTGGACGCGGTTCAGCCACGGGCTGATCTCCTCGTTGGCGTAGTCCGCCGGTGTCGGCTGCATCAGCAGACCGCTGCCGCACAGGTCCTGCAGCAGTTCGTGCATGTGCTGCCAGTTCTGTGCCGCATAGGTTCGGCCCGCGGTGATCTGCAGGCTGTTGGGCCGGTAGGTGCCCGTCCAGCTGCTCGGGACGGCGAGGGTCTCGGCCGCTGTCAGGAACGCCCGGATCGTCTCGAGGAACCGGATCAGCTCGGCGAGGTGGTCCTTGACCGCCGGGATCTGGCCGGTCCCGAGCGAGTCGACCACGTTGGACGCCGCGCCGAGGATGTACTCCGCCCGCACCCCCTGTCGGATCAGGACGTCCCAGTGCAGGAACTGCGAGAGGCGGTGGAAGAGCCGGACCGTCGCAGCCGGGGGAATCCCCTGGGCGATGACGTTCTCCCAGGGGATGAACGAGTCGTCGAACACGAGCATCGAGTCGAGCTCGTCACCCCGGCCGGCGAGCGGGTTGTTCTCCCGATCATGCTTCGAATGCGAAGGGCGGCACACGATCTTCATGCCGGGGTGGTTCGCCGGAACCGCGAAGTACATGATCTGGTCCGGGCTCAGGCCGGGCCGCGGGAACGTCCCGACCAGAATGGTATTGGCGTAGGCGCCCTGGGTGGCGATCGACTTGACGCCGCGGACGACGATCCCCTTGCCGTTCTTCTCGACCACCCGGATGAGATCCGTCTGCGCCGCGGGTTTGCGCCGGTCGTACTGGGGATCGATCCACCCCTGGACGAACGCGGTGTCCTCGGAGGAGCAACGTCGCCAGATCTCGTCGAAGGCGTCGAGCCGGTCCTGGTCGCCGTTGGCGAAGTCGTGACGGAGCTCGTGCATGCCGAGCAGCGAGATCGCGCCGTGTTCGGGGCTACGGGTGATCGTGGTGCCGGTCTCGCGGGCCAGGATCTCGGTGACCTGTCGCCGCTGGATCAGCTCGTCGAGCGACTTCGGGATCATCCACCCGCTGCCCTGGACCTCACCGTCGTCGGTCGTGATCGTGAGGATGTGCCTCAGGTCGGGCCGGTGCTGCAGATCGAACACCGAGGCCATCGTTTCGGCTATCGCCCGGGTCTCCGGATGGGCCGTGACGTCCTTGACCAGATCTCCGTCCAGGAACACCTTCCGATCGTCACGGATGCTGTCGAGGTATTCGACACCAGTTCTGACTGCCATTCTTCCTGCCGTTTCTTGAGTGGGCACCGTTTTCGGTCGCCGGCCCGCGTCGCGGCATGCGTGTACTGTGCGCCGGCGGCACGTGCGGCCTGGGATGTCAGCCGGTCCGGGTCTTTCCGCCCGGTATCGGATGGCGGTGAATGTGACTCAGGCAACCATCGGCCGGTGCACCGGTCAACGAAATCTAACCTCGTTCTAACAAGGTCCGTCCGGCGCGATCCACGCCCCTCCGAGAATGGACGCGGAGATCGAGTTCGTGCCCGATCGGCCCGTGCCTGCCGACGGCGATCTCCGGATTCGTACGTGCCGTTCGCTCAGCGGCGCAGGTTGGCGACGAGGCGCTGGACCTCCGCCTTCGGTGGCACACCGAGCTCGCGCATCGTGGCGGTGTACCGGCGGAAGATGGTGAGGACGTCGTCGTCGCTCCCGGCTGCGTGAGCCACCGAGATCGCCAGCTGCCACGCGCGCTCGCGGTAGGGGTGCTCCCGCAGCACCTCCTGGAGCAGGGAGCGGGCGAGCGCGTACCGGCTGGAGTGGTAGGCGATCCGGGCGGCGTCGATGCGCGCACTCGCGACGCGGTCGGCCAACCGCGCCCGGCGTGCGGTGACCCATTCGGTCGAGATCGTCGACAGGTAGGGTCCGCGCGCGGGGTGCTCGAGTGCGGACTCCAGGGTGTTGAGGCGTTCGAGGTCGGGTTGACGTGCCGCGAGTCCCAGCAGGTCCAGCATCGTTCGCGCCGTGCCGACGACGGCGTCGCCCACGGGGATGAAGAACAGCTCGCCGTCCTGGATCGGTGCAAGCTCCGCGGGGAGGGCGGCCCTCAGCTTGAACAGCGCCTGTCGCAGGTAGCTGCGGCTCGCGGCGTCGTTGCGCCCCTCGAACACCGCGTCGAGGATCTGACGACGGGTCGCGGAGTTCTGGGGTGAGCCGAGCAGGAAGCTCATCAGCTCGATGCTCTTGGTGAGACCGGGCTGGAGTACCACCCCGTCGACGCTCAGCGACGGCTCGCCGAACTCCTCGAGGATCACCCGAGGTCGCCGGGCCGGGACCCGCAACACCTCCGTTGTCGCCAGCGACGACACGATCTCCCACCAGGGCGACATGTGGGCGGGCGAGGCGTCGGCCGCCCGGGTCGCGACGTCCGGTACGTCCGTGAGTGCGGCGAGGAGCACGTGCTGTAGGCCGTGGGCGGTCGACACCTCCAGCGCGAGCCTGGCGGCCTCGTCGGACAGGGCTTCCTCCCCGACCCGCCAGTGCGCCTCGGCCAGGTAGACGGCCGCCGTCGCGAGTTCGAGCATCCGGTCGCCGGCCTGCATGCTCGCCACGCACCTCAGCAGGGTGTGCTGGGCCTCGACGTTGCGGTCGCGCATCAACAGGCACAGCCCCCGCCACACCTGCGCCGTCTCGCGGGCGAAGGCGTACGTCGCCGGCCCGGCCGTCTCGGCGGCGTCGAGTGCCCGCTCGGCCTTCTCGACGTCGTGGTGGAGCCGGAGCCAGAGCTTGGCCTCCATGATCGGACTCCACGTCCGGTACACACATGACCCCGATTCGGCGATCAGCTGCCGGCCCTTGCGCAGCGACTCCCACGCCTCGTCACCGCGGCCGAGATCGAGCATGAGGTCGACGGCGTCGAACGCGTGCAGCCGCAGCGGCTGGTCGGACGCCCTCCGCTGCTCGTACATCGACATCGCGGCGTCGATCATGCCGGTGGCACGCAGACCCGCCAGCACCCACGGCGCGCCGATCACGTCCCGCCACGGGTCGCCCGACTCGGGTTCGCCGAGACCTGACTGCCGTCCACGCAGGTGCCGGCACCGGACGAGGATGCCGTCGAGGGGGCCCGACGGCGTCGCGGTGAGCTCGGGGAGGTCCGGTGCCTCCTCCTTGGCCAGACCGATCACCGCCAGCGCGATGCTCCTGGCCCGGCCGGGCGGCAGGTGCGACGCCAGGTCCTCCGCGTCCTCGATGCGTCCGAGGTGGAAGAGGCACCACGAGGCGAGAACGAGAGACTCCTCGAAGTCGGGCGATGTCGGGTCGAGAAGCCACTGGTAGCCGAACCGGTCGAACATCTCGGCCGCTCGATGGAAACTCTCCAGCGCGAAGACGACCCGCAGCACCACTGCCCCGACCTGGGGTGTCGGACAACGCGACGACAACCGGAGCCGATCGAGCCAGCGAGCCGCCGTCACGAAGTCCCTCCGCGCGACTACCTCGGGAAGCAGCTTCGCCGCCCGGTCCCACGCGTTGTCGATGTCGCCGATCTCCAGGAGCGTGTCGACGGCCTCCTCGTGCTCCCCCTGGTCGAGCAGGAAGGTCGCGTGCCGGCGGCGCAGCATCGCGTGGAGGTCGGGGTCGTCCCGGCTCATGACGTCAAGCAGGAACTCGCGGAACACCCCGTGCGGTGTCATCCGGGTGCCGTCCGGGGACCAGGTCACCGGGAGGTGCACGGCCCGCAGCCGGCGCATCGTTCTCCAGGCGTTCTTCTCGCCCAGCGCGATGGCCCCCGACACCGTCACCTCGTCGAGGATGCTGGTGTGGAGCAGGAAGTTCCGCCTGGTCTGGTCCAGCACGTCGAGGACGCTGCTGGTCAGGAAGTCGTGGAGGCCGGTCGTCGGCGGGTCGTCGCCGCCGGTCCAGGGCCCGAGCAGCACCCCCGTGACCCAGCCGTTCGTCGCGGCGAGCGCCTCTCGCACGTCGACGGCCGTACGGCCCGCCAGGCACAGAGCCGCGGTGGCCTCGTCGACGTCGAAGGCCAGGTCCTCGTCGCCGAGGCGCGCGATCCGTGACCGGGGGACGGCCTGGGCCTTCAGGGCGACGTCGATTCCTGAGACGAGGACGAGGTCGACGCCGTCGGGCAGGTACCGGGCGAAGGCCGTGAGCACCGTCTCCGCGTCCGCGTCCCCGGACACCTGCTCGACGTTGTCGCACACGACCACCAGCCGGCTGCCCTCCAGGCTCTCGGCCAGCAGACCGGCGGCCTCGGCGATGTGCAGCCCGCGGCTGAGCGCATCCCGGGTGACACTGGTCGCGGCGGCGGCGTGCTGACCGACCGCGGCCTCGAGGTAGACCAGGAGCCGCGCCGCAGGCGTCTCGCTGCCGTCGAGCGAGAGCCAGGCGATCGGTCGGTCGAGCCCGTCGAGGGCATCGGCCACCGCGGTCGTCTTGCCGGATCCCGGGGACGCGCAGACCGTCACGATCCGTCGCCCGTCCAGGAGCACGCGCAGTGTCCGGTCGACCCGCGGGCGGCGCAGTCGTCGTGCGCAGCGCTCCGGTGCCAGGATCTTGCTCCGGATGATCACGTCGTTCGCGGGCGCTGTCGACGCACTCATGGCTGCACCGCCCCTCGGACACCCTTGCTGAGCAGCGCCGACACAGTTCCGTCGTACCCGCAGCGGTGGCGTCTGCTCGGTCGCCGATGCGCCTTCGCAGCGCGGCCGTCCCAGAGTTCATGACCGGGGTCGCTACGTCAACGGACACTCTCGGGTCACTAACGGCCCGGTGGTCACCCGGGTCGGTCGCCGTCGACGTCCCGGGCGTGCAGCAGGGTCATCCGGGTCAGCTCGACGCGCGTGTTGATGCCGAGCTTGGTGAAGACGTGGCGGATGTGAGTACCCACGGTATGCACCGAGACGTGGAGCTGCTCGGCGATGGCCCGGTTGGTGCGACCTTCGGCGACGAGCCCGGCGACGCGCAGTTCCGACACCGTCAGGCTGTCCCAGCCCGAGGTGGCGCGGTCCGCGCCCCTGGGCGGGTGTGGCACGGACGTCCGGCCCACCGACCGTGCCGCCGCCACGGCGGAGACGATGACGCGCTGGTCGTGTGCGACGCGTCCGGCCTCGTCGAGGAGATCCCGGACCCGTCGGCAGGTGCTGTCGGGAACGATCAGGCTCGGCCACACCCCGGGTGGCAAGGACATCACCCGGGCGAGATTGGCGTGGTGGTCGAGCCACCGGTGGGCTTCGTCGGCCTCGCCAGGTGCCAGTCGCACCAGCGCCGCAGCCGTCCAGATGTCGTACGCGCGGGGGCGGCGGGGGAGCGTCGCACCGCCGAGGAGGCGTCGTGCCTGCGCCGCCCGCCCGCGGTCGGTCTCGACGATCGCCAGGACCGAGCGGGTCAGCTGTACGGGCCGCACGAGGTCGAGACGGTCCGCGGCGTCCAGCGCGGTCTCCGCCTCGGCGGCTGCATCGTCGAGCTCGCCGGCCATCCACCGCTCGACCGCCCGGGTCGTGTGCCAGTAGGGCGCTGACCATCCCAGGCCGCGCCGCTCGTAGTCGCGCTGCCCGTGCAGGAGCAGCTCCGAGGCCTCCTCGACGCGGTCGGAGGACAGCAGCACCGTCGCGAGCCAGAGCTCCGGGATCCGGGGCGCGTGCAGTGGCCGGGTCGCCGAGACCTCGACGCCCGACGCGGCCTGCTCGGCCAACCGCAGCGCCGCCGTGACCTGCGCCTGGCTGAACGCCAGCTGCGAGGCGAACAGGTCCGCGCTGACCCGGGTGGCCGGGTCCGGGCTGCTGCGCGCGGCGCTCAGGATGGGACGTGACACCTCGATCGCGGCCTCGATCTCGCCCAGGTTGACGTGCCCGGCGGACCGGATCTTGAGGAGGGCGAGCTCGACGTGGGCGTCGATCGTCGGGAGGGCCAGCGCGCGCGTCACATGGTCCATCGCCTCGTTGTCGTCGCCGGCGGCCTGGTGCAGCTGAGCGGACACGAGACGCATCCGGGCCTCCTCACGGTTGCTCAGGCCACTGACGGCCAGGTTGTTGAGGATCGAGAGTGCCTCCCCGACCCGGCTCGTCCGGCCGAGGTGCGCCGCGGCGGTGATGACGAACTCGACGTGGTGGGAGTCCGGCGATGCGAACAGCTCGCTGACGCGGAGGGCGAGCTCGGCGGCGTCCTCCGGGGAGACGGTCGCCAACCGCCCGATCGCGCCGCGGACGACCCCGAGATCACCCTCGGTCAGGCGTCCGGTCGACCGGGCCAGGTGCCAGACGGCCTCGGCCTCCCCGCCCGGCCACGCCATCCTCTGCCGGGCGACGTCGTGGTGGAGTGCACGCCGCACCGAGGGAGGAAGGGCGTCGTAGAGGGTGTCGCGGAACCGGGCGTCGGCGAACCGCAGGGTCGCTCCGCCGTCGAGGAGGACTCCCGCCGCGAGAGCTCCGTCGATCTCGCCGAGAAGGCTGCCCACCGGGCGTCCGAGCACTCCGGCCGCGACGCCCACATCGAACTCGAGGCCGATCACGGCACCCACCTGCAACAACGGGACCGGGACCGTCGCCGTGTCCCGGTTGCCCGGCGCCGCCGCCGGGATCGACGCTACGCCGAGGGCCCGCAGCGCGGCCACGACGCGGTCCGCGCGCGAGGGCCCCGGAACCACCCCCACCGTCCACAGGATCGGAAGGTGACCGAGCAGGCCCGGCAACGTCTTGAGCGCGATCAGCGTCGCAGGGTCGCTCCAGCCCGCGTCCTCGACGACGACGACGACCGGCGCGTCCTGGGCCATCGCGTCGAGCACCTCGGCGATGCGGCTGACGATCGCGCCACCGTCGCCGACGTCCCCGGACCCGGACCCGGACCCGGACCCGGACCCGGACCCGGCGAGCGTCTCCAGGAGGCGCGACCGCGACGACAGCTGGTCGCTCTCGGCGGCCGGGACCGTGACGACGACGTGCCCCGCCGCCCGTGCGGCCTCCCGTAGCTGCGCGAACACCTCCGAGGTACGGGTCCCCGGGTCCAGCTCGACCAGGAGCGCTGCCGACCCACCCCCGTGGAGGTCGCTCAGCAGCGCCGCGATCTGTGGGCCGGCTGGGGGCATGGAACCAGCATGCTGCTCCGGGCCCATCTGTGCACGCGACCGCCGTCGCCATTCACCCGGGTGAAACGGCGCCATCCGATCATCCCTCACCCCGGCCCCACCGACACTTCCGGCACCCACAGCCGACCGGCAAAGGAACTCCCATGCGAACTGGCAAGCAGTACCTGGAAGCGCTCGACGACGGCCGCCGCGTCTGGGTGGGCGACGAGCTCATCGACAACGTCGCGACGCACCCCAAGACCCGTGCCTTCGCCCAGCTGACCGCCGACTTCTACGACCTGCACCACCGCCCGGACCTCGAGGACGTGATGACCTTCGTCGACGAGGACGGAACCCGGCGCTCGATGATGTGGTTCAAGAACATCGACAAGGAGACGCTGCGGCGCAAGCGGCACTACCACGAGACCGTCATCCGCCTGCTCGGCGCGGGCTCGGCGCCGCGGTCACCCGACGTGAACAACTCGGTACTGCGCACCTACGTCGACGACCCGGCACCGTGGAGCGAGCAGTCGATCGGCACCGACGGACGCGACCTCACCGTCGGGATCATGGAGTTCTTCGAGGAGGCCAAGGCCGGCGACCTCAACGCGGCGATCGCCTTCGTCGATCCTCAGACCGACCGGTCCCGCGAGTCCGCGCAGGCCGAGTCGCCCGCCCTGCGCGTGGTGTCCCGCTCCGACGAGGGCATCGTCGTGACCGGGGTCAAGGCGATCGCGACCGGTGCGGTCTTCTGCGACGTCCTCAACGTCGGCGTCTTCTTCAGGCCCGGCATCACCGAGGAGCAGATCATCTTCGCCGCGGTGCCCGCGAACGCCCCGGGCGTCACGATGGTCTCGCGGGAGAGCAACGTGCGGGACGGCGAGACGATCGAGCACCCCATGTCGTCGCAGGGCGACGAGCTCGACACCACCGTCATCTTCGAGAACGTCTTCATCCCGTGGAACCGGGTCTTCCACCTCGGCAACCCGGCGCACGCGTCGTACTACCCGCAGCGCGTGTTCGACTGGGTCCACTACCAGGGTCTCGTCCGGGAGATGGTCCGCGCCGAGCTGATGCTGGGCCTGGCCCTGCTGATCACCGAGCACACCGGTGTGGGCCAGCTCCCGCCGGTCACCGCCCGGCTGGCCCAGTTCGCGGGGTTCCACCAGACACTCAAGGCCCACGTCATCGGCTGCGAGGACGAGGGCTTCCTCACCCCGGGCGGGACCTACAAGCCCAACGTGCTGATGTTCGACTTCGGTCGCGCGTACTACCTCGAGAACATCGCCAGGCTGAGCGCCGAGCTGGTGGACCTCGCCGGGCGGGCGGCGCTCGTGTTCCCGACCGAGGGCCAGTGGCAGGAGCCCGCGCTGCGGCCGTGGCTCGAGGCCCTCCACACCGGCCCGGTGGGCCGGCCCTACGACCGGCTCAGGATCAGCCGCGTCATCCGTGACCTGTTCCAGTCGGACTGGGGGGACCGCATGGCGACGTTCGAGAACTTCAACGGCACGCCCCTGCTGACGATCCGGACCTTCACCATGCGGCGGGCGGAGCTGTCGGCCGCCGGCCCGATCGCGGACCTCGCGCGGCAGATCTGCGGCATCGAGACGACCCGCGACGACGGCGGCACCGAGTACCTCACCCAGGCCGCCTACGCCCGCCGCCAGGACAGCGCCGCCGCGGTCTGACGTCAGCGCTCGACCATGCTCCACGATCGGGCCGCCGCGGCCGCGGCGGCCCGATCGTGCACACCGAGCTTGCGGAAGATCGACCTGACCTGGCTCTTGACCGTGTTGTGCGAGACGTAGAGCTCGTCGGCGATCTCCCTCAGGGTCAGGGGGCCGCACAGGGCGCGCAGGACGCGTCGTTCGCGCCCGGACAGGTCGCTCCCGCCCGGCCGGCGGGGCTCGGCGGGGGGCGCGATCGGCCGCAGTAGTTCCGCGGCGCGGGCGCGGGTCCGCTGTTCCAGTGGATGCGGGAAGTCGCTGAGCAGCTGCAATGCATCGTTCGCGGCGCCCGTCGCGGCGAGTGTCGTCCCGCCCGACCGGTGCACGGTGGCGAGCGCGAGATGGGCGTGGGCCACGACCCACCGGCACAGCGGCGAGAGCCGGTCGGCGGCGGCGATCGCCTCGTCGGCGCACGGCATCGCGTCGCCACCGCCGAGAGCGGCGGCGAGCGCGAGACCGGACAGTGCGTGGACCAGGGCGAGCTGGTCGCCGGCGATCCGGGACGCCACCTCCGCGCGCCGGAAATGCGCCGTCGCCGCGGTGTGGTCCCCCGCCCACAGCCGGGAGAGCCCGTCGGCGACCTCCGAGATCGCGGCCCACAGCCCCGTGAGGGGGTAGCCGACCGTGTCGTGGGGGGTTGTCCCGCTCGTCACCGCTGCGGCGAGCCGGCGCGAGACCGCGACCGCCACCCCGACCGGAAGACCCGGCTCCATCTCGACGTCCTCGTGCACCTCGGCGACATCGGCCCACCGCTGCCAGGCGCGGTGGTCGCCGGCGGCGAGGTTGACCATCGCCATGACGACGCACAGCTGCGGGTCCCTCGCGACGAGCTCCGGAGGCAGGTGCCCGAGCGCGTCGCGGACCACCTCCGGGTGGCCCGACAGCACCGGGTGCTGCCAGTGGGCGAGCAGGGTGTCGCATGCCGTTGCCACCTCGCCCAGCTCGACGTACAGCCGGGTCGACAGGTCCAGCTGTCCCTCCTCGACGAGCCAGTCCGCATACCGTCGGCGGACGTCGACGTAGGACTCCCATCGTTCGGTCGCGAACTCGTCGCGCAGGTGGCGGGCGAGCACCGGATGCAGCGCGAAGACCGGGCCCTCGGACACCGTCGCGAACTGGGTGACTTCTGCGAACTGCGCGAGCAGCTGCCCTGCGGCCGGGTTCCCGGTCAGCCGGATGGCCAGTGCCGGGCAGACCGCGCCGGCGACCGACACGGCGTGCAGCAGCTGCCGGACCTCGGTGGTGACCCGCCTGGTCACCTCGGCACGGAGGAAGTCCCGGATCGCCTCGTCGGCGCCCGCGGGCCCCAGTGCAGCCAGGAGGCCGACACCCATGGCCCAGCCGTCGAGCTCGGGGACGTCCGCGCCCAGCAGCGACGCCACGTCGGCCGGGCGGAGCCGCAGCTCCGGCGCCGTGATGGTCGTCGCGGCCCCGCACGCGCGGCTGCGGACGAGCCAGCTCGGGTTGCGGTGGCGGGTCGTGACGAGCAGCCGGAGCGGCGGCGGGCGGTGTTCGACCAGCTCACGCAACAGGAGCTCGGCGTCCGGATCGGTCACGGAGTCCACGCCGTCGAGGACCAGCCGGCACGGCCGGTCCGCGGTGAAGGGCCCGGCATCGACCGTGCGGCCGACCAGTACGGCCCCGGCGCTCGGTTCGGTGGCGTCGACCAGGTCCGCCGCCCCGCCGAGCACCGCCAGGATTCCCGACAGGAGCGATTCGGCCGTGTTGTGGTGTCGCGAGATCCTCAGGATCCGGACATCGCTCTCGGCGCGCGCCCACTCCTCGACGAGGGCCGTCTTCCCCGCCCCGGCGGGCCCGCTGACGACGACGGTGTCGGTGTCCGCCCGCAGCCGCTCGAGCAGGCGCTGCCGGGCCCGGCCGGCCACACGCCGCGGTGCCGGAACGGACCCCGGGCCAGGCGCCATGTCTCAGACGATCCGGCCGAACTCGCCGCGGAAGTGCACGAGTGGGCGTCCGGCGCTGTTGTGCTCGAAACGCCGGGCGGTGCCGACGAAGATCGTGTGGTCGCCACCGGGGAGCTCGGTGGCGACCTCGCAGACGACGGTCGCGATGGCCGCCCGCAGCATCGGGACGCCGTGCTCCTCGACGTAGTCGACCCCGGCGAAGCGGTCACCCTTCGACGCGAACTGGCGCGCGAGATCCTGCGAGCCCTCGCCCAGGATGTTGACCCCGAAGAGGCCGTGCCCGGCGATCGCCTTCCTGGTGAAGAGCTGGTTTCCGACGCAGACCAGCAGCTGGAGCGGGTCGAGGGAGAGCGCCGTGACCGAGCTTGCGGTCATGCCGACCGGCGTGTCCCCGGTACGGGTCGTGATCACCGAGACACCCGAGGGCAGGTGGGACATCGTGGCCCGGAAGGCCACGGCCTGGTCGACGACGGTGGGAGCGGTCACGGCAACCTCCGGCAGGTGGGCGGGACCGGCGGGCGGTCCTGCCACCCGGATCCGCTGGTTCTGGTACCGACAGCGGGAAACCTTGCCCGGGTTGACGTCCACGTCACATCGCGTGAACGCGCGATATCGGGAGGCCGACGGGCGTCCTACGGTGGAGGCACCTCTCGGAGCCCGGCAGCCGGGGTCGCCGGGCCCCTCGGGTATCGGCGCGCGGCACCCGGCACTCCCATCGCGGGCTCCGCCGCGGGTACGACGTCGACGCAGTTCAGCGAGGTGACGGTGGACCGGTCAGGGAAGGCCACGACGGGCCTCGCGCAGCGCCCGTCGATCATCCGGCGCAAGCTCGAGATCCCGCTGCCCGGTGCCGCGACCGTCCACCGGCCACGTGTCTCCGACCGCCTCCGGTGTCTCCTGGCGAGTCACCGGATCGTCACGGTGTGTGCCTCTGCGGGCGCCGGAAAGACGACCGCCGTCGCGGGCGTGGTCAGGTCCCTGGACCGCCCTGCGGCCTGGGTCTCGCTCGACGGGACCGAACAGCCCGCCCGCCTGCTCGTCTACCTCGAGGAGTCGGCGGCGCTGTCCGTGCCGGCCGCACGCCGTGCCGCGAGCGATGCGCTGTGCGCCGGCCTTCACCCCGGCGAGGCGGCCGGTCTGCTGGCGGAGAGCCTGGAGGGCAGCGGGCTCGTGATCGTCTGTGACGACGTCGAGCGGGGTCTCGCCGCGGACGAGGCCTCGGCGACGGTCCTCGACGCGTTCGCCCGGTACCTGCCGGACGGGACCACCCTCGTGCTCGTGTCCAGCACTGACGTCCGTTTGCCGTCGCAGTCGGCGGCCGCGCCGACGACCGGAACGCTCGGGGAGGCGGACCTCGCCTTCACCGTCGACGAGGCGGCGGAGGCGCTGCGCCGGATCGACCGCCCGGGCGTCGACGCACGCGAGGCCGTCGCTCGCACCGGAGGCTGGGTCACCGGCGTCCTGTTCGGATGGTGGGGCGGGGACGCGACGCCGCCCGCGTCCGGCCTGCACGAGTATCTCGCCACCAACGTGATCGGCCCACTCGATCCCGTCGAGCGGGCCTTCCTGCTGCACACGAGCCTGCTCGACGAAGTGACGGTCCCGGGCGCGCGGGCGTTGGGACATGCCGGCGCCCCGCGCATCATGGCGCGGCTGCGCTCCATCCACCTGCCGGTGTCCTGGTCGCGCGACGGCACCCGGATGACCCCGCACGGTCAGTTCCGTGACTTCCTCCAGGGCCGGCTGTGTACCGAGGAGCCGGAGACCCACGAGCTCCTGCAGCGGCGGCACGCGGACTTCCTCCTGGACCAGGGGGCCCACGAGGAGGCGGTCGACGCCCTGCTGCGGATCGGCGACATCGACAGAGCCTGGGACCGGGTGGCGACGATCCTCCCGGACCTGGTCGCCAGGATGGACTTCGCGCCGGCCGCGCGGTGGCTGGACCAGCTGGGGGCGTCGAGCCGATGTCCCAGCCCCCAGGTGGGTGCCGTTGTCCTGCGGGTCGCGTTCGCCCTGGAGCATTTCGACCCTGCCGCGGAGATGCTCGAGCGGTTCGGCGACCGCTGGCTGCCCGGCCCCGGGGTGGCCGGGCACGAGGAGGCGACGGTCCTCGCGGCGTGGTGTCTCTGGCATCTGGGGCGCGTCGCGGACGCGGTGGAGCTGGTGTCCCGTCTCCCCGACGGTCGTCCGCGGACGATCGCGATGGTGCTCATGGGCCTGGCGACCGGCGAGGACCCGGAGCTGCCCGCCGTGTCGGGCGCACCGCCGGGGCCGCTCGACGGAATCCTCGTCAGGTGCGCCTACCTGCGTGGACGGGTCGCTGGACTCGACGTGCCCGCGGCAGCCGACCCGTGGCACGCCGTGCTGGGCGCACCATGGGTGGTGGCCGGGCTTCGGGCGACCGGGCGGATCGACGAGGCCATGTCGATGTACGAGCTGCGGCGGGCGTCGGATCAGCCCCTGTGGCTGCACGCCTTCGATGCCGTGGAACTGATGCTTGACGTCGGACGTGGTTCCGACGCCTGGGAGTCGCTGCGGTCCGGGCGCACTCTCGCGGTCGCGTCGGGATCGCGGATATACCCGGTCCTGAGCCAGCTGATGGAGGCCAAGCTCTGGCTGCGGCTCCACCACGACCCCGGGCAGGCCGAGCGGGCGCTCGATGCGGCTGAGGCGGCGGGCATGCGCAACTACGCCTTCGCCCACGAGGTCGGCCAGATGTGGCGGGGGCTGTCGCTGTTGCTGCGCAACCGCAATGCCGAAGCGCAGCGAGTCCTCGAGAAGGCCACCGAGAGCATGCGGATCGGTGACAGGCGGCTCGAGCTCGCCACGGCGTCGGCCTATCTGGCGGAGGCGCACTGGCGGATGGGGGACGAGAGCGGCTCGGACGCCGCGGCCCACCGGGCTCTGGAGGTCTCGTCCGCGCAGGGGGTGCAGCACCTGCTGCTGGCAGCTCTCACCGACGTACCGGAGGTGGCGACCCGTTCGGCGGACGCCTCACCGACCAGGATGTCACGCTGGCACGAGATCACAGAGCTGTTGTCATCACAGGAGGCCATCCGGGTCCGGGCCCGGCCACCGCGGATGGTGCTGGAGGAGTTCGGTCCACCGAGCGTCACGGTGGACGGTGAGGTCGTGCCGTTGACCCTCACGAAGAGTCTCGAGCTCTTGTGCTTCCTCGTCGGTCGCCCCGAGCAGCGGGCTACCCGGCAGCAGATCCTCGACGCCGTGTTCGACGGGAGGAACGATGCCTCGAGCCGCAGCTACCTGCGCCAGGCGCTGTTCCGGCTCAGGGCGGTGCTTCCCGCGGATCTCGCGCCCCAACAGGACGGGGCGGTGTACTCACTTCCGGCATCCGGCGGAGTCGTGGGCACGGCGCGTTCGGCACTGGACCTCTTCGCACTCGCCGCCCGCCAGCCCGACGAGGAGCGGCTCTCCACGCTGCAGGACGGAATCGGCTGCACGACGCCGGGTCCGTACCTGATGACACTGACGAACGAGTGGGTCACGTCGCGGCGGGTGGACATCGGCGAACGGATCGCGAACGCCCGTGTCGACGCCGCCCGGATAGCGTTCCGTCTCAGCCGGCACGCCCTCGCCCGCCGCCTGCTCGACGAGGTCCTCCGCGACCACCCGCATCGGGAGCAGGCGTGGCAGCTGGCCATCTCCGTGGCGCATGCCACCGGCAGCGACGACGCCGTCCTCACGACGTTCCGCCGCTACGGCACGGCCATGCGCGAGTTCGGTGTCGGCCCTTCCGCCGAGGTCCGCCGCCTGGTGGCCAGGCTTCGACGGTAGGTGCCGGGGTACGGCGTCGCACCCCGGTAATGCATCTCCGGCCGCGGCGGGACCTTTTGCCGTAATGGCATCGGCACAGTCCTGATTCACTGATCGGCTGCATTGTCGAGCGGGCGGCGTTAAGGCGGTGTTAACCGCACTTGACCACGGCCTGGCGTAGGTGGTGTCGTCGCATCGTGCTCGGTCGTCCGCATTTCGGCGCGCCTAGGTTGACATGCCGGCGGACCGGACGATGCAGCTCGTGCATTTCGCAGTGAGAGGAATTCTAATGAGTAATGAGCACATGCAGGCCAGGCCGGATGAGCGGCACTCCGGTGCCCAGGTGGTCGTCTTCCTCTGCTTCACCGAGCCGGCGGAGGGGATCTCGTCCGAGGCGGACCTGAGGCCGCACCTCGACGCCCACAAGGCCTGGCTCGCCGAGATCGAGGAGTCGTCCGAACTTCTGTTCGCGGGGCCGATGCTCGACGACGAGTACCGGTTCTCGGGCTCCGGGCTGTTCGTCCTCAGGGCGACGTCCGTCGCCGAGGCGAAGGAGATCGCCGACCGCGACCCCTTCCACGCGAGGGGACTGCGGACGTACAAGATCGTTCCGTGGCAGCTCAACGAGGGTCGGCTCGAGGTCCGTCTATCGCTGTCGGGCGGGCGGTTCCGGATCGTGTGAGGCCGCGGAGAGCCGGTGCCGCCGGCCGGGGGCGGCGGCACCGGAGCGTCGGCCCAGCCGTCACCACGTCTGGGGCTAACGGTCGTGGGGCTGGTGGGAGTCCGCCGACTCGAACATCGCGGTGAAGGAGAGCAGGGCGTCGTCGAGCGCATCCTGGTAGGAGAGGTCGCAGTAGCGGTAGAACGACCTGCGGCCCGCGGCCAGTGCTGCGCCTGCCCCTGATGCGGCGACCGCCAGTTCACGTGCCTCTCGACCGAGCTCCGACGCGTCGACGATGCGGTTGATCGCCCCGAACCGCAGTGCCTCGTCCGCCGTGAACGGAACCCCGGTGATGATGTTCTGCAGCGCATGCCGAGGCAGGAGCCGCTGGAGGGGTGGTACCTGGGCGATCATCGGCCAGATACCGACGCTCGCCTCGAACGTTCCGAGCCGGGCCTGCGGGGTCGCCACCACGAGGTCGCACGCGCACACGATCGAGAAGCCCGAGGCGAGCGCGTCGCCGTTCACCGCCGCCACGGTGGCCGTACCGACCTCCGGGATCAGCTTCAGGAGCGTCACGAGTGCGGTCGCGAACTCGACCGGGTTGCCGTCGTTCTGCATCTGCGCGACGTCGAGGCCGCCGCAGAACACGTCGGCCGTCCCGGTCAGCACGACGGCACGGATGTCCGGGTCGTCGTCCGCCCGCGATATCGCATCATGCAGGTCGGCCATCACGGCCGGATCCAGGAGGTTCCGATCGGCGTTCGCCAGCGTGATCGTGGCGATCTGGCCCTCGCGGTCGGTACGCACGGCCTGTACGGCCGCCGGCTCCCACAGTGACATCGGTCCCTCACATCCTCATCATGCTGTTCGCGAACTCGAGCGTGCCCTCGTGGCTCCCGAGGCATCCGAAAGAGCTCTGGAAGAAGAGCAGCGGCCGGCGTGCGGCGTTCCGCCGGCACGACACCACGCGACCGATGAAGATGGAATGGTCGCCACCCGGGTATCGCTCCACGACGTCGCAGGCGAACCAGGCCATTGCGTCGGAGAGTATGGGGACGCCGTGTTCGGAGTGCGTCTCCAGATCGGCGAACTTGTCCGCGGACGGGCGGGCGAAATGCATCGCCAGGTTCTCCTGGTTCTCGTCCAGGACGTTGACCGCGAAGCGTCCGGAACCGGTCAGGGCTGCGTGCATCGGCAGGTGGCCGCTCACGCACACGAGCAGTTGCGGGGCGGGACTGAGGGAGAGCGAGGTGACCGCATTCGCCGTCATCCCGCAGCGTTTCCCGTCCTCGTCCACGGTGGTGATCACCGTGACGCCGGTGGCGAGATCGGAGATGACGCGGCGGTATGAGGATCCGTCCAGCTGATCCGGTGTCGGCATCGCCGATTCTCCCTTTGCCGCGAAGATGACCTGGATATGGGTTGAGCGTGGATTCTGGGACGGACCGGTGGGTCGGTGCGAAAAGCGCCCTATTTCACGGAACCACCACCTCGACCCGTCGTCAATGAGGGTTAACGCGGCTCTAACGAGATGCGCGACGTCACGGTCAGCGTTGTCCTCCGCCGCAGCCGGCCGGTCCGGAATCGATGTTCGGCACCTGGGATCCACCGGCACCGGGTGCCGGTGCGTGACCTCGACGCCGAACGTGGAGGTATTGCGATGAGCAGGGACGTCGGCGCCGATCCCGAGCGTCCTCTCACGCGCCCTGGAGACGGTCCGGCCCGAGCAGGGGCTCGCACGACGGCGAGCCCCTGCTCGGTTACATCCAGCGCGGTGACGTCGGTGTACACGCTGACCCGGTGCGCGGCGTCGATCATGCGACCACGACGGTGGCCATCATCCCGGCGTCCTCGTGGTCGAGGATGTGGCAGTGGTAGACGCTGCGCCCGGGCAGGGTGGTGAACGGGATCCGCAGCCGGACCCAACCGCGGGGTGGGATGAGTACGACGTCCTGCGGGGTGCCGGTGGTGGCGCGGCCGTCGCTGGCGGCGAGCACGGTGAACGGCCATACGTGCATGTGGAAGGGGTGGGCCAGGGGGCTGGTGTTGGTGACGGTCCATTCCTCGGTGCTGCCGAAGGCGACGGTCTGGTCGTCGCGGGCCGGGTCGAAGGTGCGTCCGTCGATCGACACCGTCATTCCTCCGCCGCCCATGCCGCCGCCCATGCCCATCCGGAAGTCGGTCTGTCGGGTCCGGGTGACGGGTGCGACGGTCGGGGCCTCGGACGGGAGGACGGCCGGTAGTGCCACAGCGGGGCGGGAAGCACCGGAGACGACCAGAGTGGCGAGCATCGTGGTTCCGGAGCTGCCGGAGCTGCCGGAGCTGCCGCCCATCATGGAACCGCGGTCGTACGGGCCGGCGACCAGTGCGAATCGTCCGGTGTCGGTGGGCTGCACAAGGATGTCCGCGCGGTTGCCCGGAGCCATGACGAGCGTGTCTCGGCGTGTCGGCCGGTTGAGGAAGGAACCGTCCTGAGCCACCTGGTCGATCTGCCGGCCTTCGAGGCGCAGCGCGAGGACTCGGGACGTGCAGGCGTTGACGATCCGCCAGCGCTCGGTGCTGCCCGGTGCGGCGGTGAGGGTGGGCTGGTGCTGTCCGTTGACCAGCAGCAGTCGGCCCTCCCGGCCCATCGTCCGGTCGGTGGCGCTCGCCGGGACGACGGCTCCGGCGTCGTCGAGGGTGATGTCGGTGATCAGCAGTATCCGGTCGGTGCTCGCCGGGACGTCGGGGCCGCGGTCGACGATCAGTGCGCCGACGAGACCGCCGTAGAGCTGGTCGGCGACCATGCCGTGATGGTGGGGGTGGTACCAGTGGGTGCCGGGCGGGTGGTCGGCGGGAATCCGGTAGAGGTAGTCGAACGATGCCCCGGGATCGATGCGCACGAAGGGGTTGTCGCTGTTGCCCTGAGGGGAGACCCGCAGGCCGTGGGTGTGCAGGTTGGTCGGCTGCTGGAGTCGGTTGGTGAGCCGTACGGCGAGTTCGTCACCGGGGTGTACGCGCAGGGTCGGGCCGGGGGAGCCGCCGTTGAAGCCCAGTGCGGAGGTGTGTCTGCCGGCCAGCCGGACACCGGCTGCCGCCGTGAGCTCGACCGAGAGCCGGTCGTCGCGGCTGTCGAGTACGGGGGGCTGGAGCAGCTCCGCGCCGCTTGCGCCAGGCTGGAAGGTCCCGGTCCCGGTGTTGGCGGTGGCGATCCACCCGGTGGTGCCGCCGACCAGCGCGACCGCGCCCAGGCCTCCCAGGGTCAGGGCACGACGGCGGCTGATCGGGGCCGGTGTCACAGGAGGTCGACTCGGCGGCGGTAGTCGTCGGCGTCGATCTCTCCGCGTGCGAGGCGCTCGTCGAGGATCCGGCGGGCCGATGGACGTCCGGGCTCCCGGCTCTGGGCCATCCGGTAGGCCACGTAGCCCAGCAGTGCGAGCCCGATGACGGCTAGGGTCGGCCAGATCCAGAACCAGCTCGCCGCGGTTGTGGCCATCATGGTGGTGCGCTCCTTGTCCGTCTGTCGGGGTCGAGGATCGTCCACTCCCGTGAGGAGGACGAGGGGCGGTGGCCCTCCTTCCGGGTCAGACGTCCGTGATCCTCAGCTGGTGGTCAGGGAGTCGAGTGCGGCGCGTAGCCGCGCGGAGGCGTCCTCGGCGACGGCGGCGAGCTGGGCCGGTTGCGGGCCACCGTCACCGGCCATGGCGAGCAGCTCGGCGGGGTCGACGGCCTGGACGAGGGTGTGGCCGCCGGTCTGGCGGACGGTGACGTTGCAGGGCAGGAGCAGGCCGATCTCGGGGTCGGTGGACAGGGCCTGGTGGGCGAGGGCGGGGTTGCAGGCGCCGAGGATGGTGTAGTCCTCGACGTCCTCGCCGAGCTTGGTCTTGAGCGTGGCGCGGACGTCGATGGTGGTGAGGACGCCGAAGCCCTGGGTGGCCAGCGCCGCGGTGACGGCGTCGACGGCCTCGGCCTGGGAGAGGTCGAGGGTGATGGTGTGTGCGGACATGGTGGTCTCCTCAATGCGGTGAGGGGGGGTCAGGCGAGGGAGAGGAACAGCTTCTCCATCTGGGCGCGGTCGAGCTCACCCTCCTCGCCCGCTGCGATGCACTGGACGAGGCCGGAGGCGATGACGGCGAACCCGGCCTTGTCGAGAGCTCGTGAGACGGCGGCGAGCTGGGTGACCACGTCCTTGCAGTCGCGGCCCTCCTGCAGCATGCGGATGACGCCGCCGAGCTGTCCCTCGGCCCGGCGGAGCCGGTTGACCACGCCGCCGACGACATCGTCCTCGATCTTCATTCCGACTCCTTCGGTGATACCCCTGGGCGTATGTAGGTCCACGGTACGCCGACCACTCACGTGTGTCCGAAGGTGCGTAACGGGCATCGTGCGGAGATCAGCGCGCAGCCCCCCGCCGCGATGGCGAGGGCTCCCACTGCGGCACCGGCAGGCAGGACCGCGGCCGCGGGCAGCTGCTGGAGCAGAACGAACGCGCCCATCGCGAGGACGAACCAGCCGAACCCCTGACGTAGTGCGGCGGCGGACACCCGTGCCGCGTAGTGCGCTCCGATCAGGGCGCCGAGTACGGCCGCAGCGGTCACGGCGAGGGTCAGGAGCCAGTCGAGGTCCGTTGCGCCCAGGTGCCCGGTGAACCCTGCTGCCGACTGCAGGGCGATGACCAGCAGGGAGGTTCCGACCGCGGCAGGCATGGTCAGCCCGCCCAGCAGCGCGAGCGCGGGCACGACCAGGAACCCGCCGCCCGCCCCGACCAGCCCGGCCACGGCACCCACGGCCACACCGGTGAGCAGCGTGCGGGCCGAAGGACGGGCGTGGACCGCTGCCGTGCCGGCTCGGCGGCCGCGGAGCATCGCGATGGCGGTGGCGATCATCATCACCGCGAAGCCGCCCAGCAGTACCGGACCCGGCAGGTGGCCGCCGATCAGGCCACCGGCGAAAGCACCGGCCATGGCTGCACCGCCGAACACCAGCCCGGTGCGCCACTGCACCGTGCCCCGCCGCAGATGAGGGAGCAGTGCGGCGAGGGAGGTGACGCCGACGACGAACAGCGATGTCGTGATCGCACTGCTGGTGGGGACGCCGGCGACGTAGACCAGCAGCGGGACCAGCAGGATCGAGCCGCCCCCGCCGAGCAGGCCGAGGGTGACCCCGACCAGCACGGCGAGCAGGGCGATCGCGGCGAGGGTCATGACGCTCACACCGTGGCCCGGTCGGTGGTCGCCGTGAGCCCGGAGGCGACAGCCTGTGCGACGTCGTCGTCGATGGCGACGACGTCGTGGCCGCGGGCGTGCAGCAGGGAGGCGGCGACGCCCGCACGGTAGCCGCCGGCGCAGTGCACCCACACGGGTCCTGCGGGGACCTCGTCGAGCCGGGCGAGGATCTCGTGGATCGGGATGTGCACCGATCCACTGATCGCGGTCGTGGCCCGTTCGGAGGTGCGGCGGACGTCGAGCACGGCCGGGCCGTCGCCGGAGGCGAGCACGGCGGCGAGATCGGCGAACGTGGCGCGGCGGAACGACACCGGCGTACCGGTCCAGTCCTCAGGGTTTCCGGTGGCCATGACGGCGGGCCGGTCGATGCCGATGCGGACCATCTCACGCTGGGCGTCGGCGACCTGGGTGGCCGTGGCACCGAGCAGTGTGACCGGAGTGCCCCAGGGGATCAGCCAGCCGAGGTAGGTGACGAACTGCCCGGTGAGACCGATGTTGATGCTGCCGGCGACGTGCCCGGCGGCGAACGCCGTACCGTCGCGCAGGTCCACGACCCACTCGCCGGCGTCGATGCGTCGGCGCAGGTCGCCCGCGTCGGCCACGGCCGGTGGGGTGAGGTCCGGGGCGTCGGGGCCGGCGCTGTTGGCGGGGGCCATGTGGGCGTAGTAGGCGGGGAAGGCGTCGAGCCCGGCGAGCAGGTCGCGAACGTAGTGTTCCTCGTCCAGGGTGAGTGCGGGATTGGTGCGGGTCTCGTCGGCGACGGTGCCTGTTGTGCCGCTCGCCGACGCGCTCGCGGAGCAGAAGCTGCCGAACCCGTGGGTCGGGTGCAGGGTGGCGGCGCCGGGCAGCGCGGTGGCGAGGCGGCGGGCAGAGTGCCACTGGGCGTGCACGAGGGCGTCGGTGTGGTCGGGTCCGAGGAGATCCGGGCGTCCGGTGGCACCGAACAGCAGGGAGCCCCCGCTGAACACGGCGACCGGATCGCCGGCCGCATCCAGCAACGCGTAGGACAGGTGGGTATGGGTGTGGCCGGGCGTGTGCAGCGCCCGCACGGCCATCTCCGCGCTGATCGTCACGACCTCCCCGTCGTGCAGGCCGGTGCGCTCGAACGCGACGTCGTCGTCGGCGTTGAGGAGGTAGACGGCACCGGTGGCGCGGGCGAGGGCGAGCCCGCCGGTGACGTAGTCGTTGTGGACATGGGTCTCGAACACGTGGGTGATCGTCACGCCGGCCTCGGCGGCGACGGCCAGCACACGGTCGATGTCACGCTGGGGGTCGACCACCATCGAGACCCGTCCGTCGTGGGCCAGGTAGCTGCGGTCGCCCAGTCCGATGGTCTCGATCGGCAGGATCTCGATCATCGTGCGCCGGGCACATGGCCACGGCGGTACTCGTCCGCCTCGCGCACGTCCACCACCATCACCTCGGCGGCCGCACGCACCTCCGCCAACTGCTGTTGATCGATCTCAGGCAACATCTCTGACCTTTCTGTGTCCGATTCACCCCCTGGGGTGTCTGCGCCAACGCAGACATTCCTTCTCTCATGCCCCAGGGGGTATCTGCGTGGCAGATCCCACAATACCCCGTGGGGTATAGTGCAGTCACCGAGCGATGGAGGTTCACATGTGTCAACGGGTGACGTGCCGGACGTGCAAGAAGGCCACCTACCGCGGATGCGGTCAGCACGTCGAGCAGGTCCTGGCCGGGGTGCCGGCGTCGCAACGGTGCAGCTGTGCACCGGCGCCGAGCCCGGGGGGTCTGTGGGGGCGGTTGTTTCGCCGGTCCTGAGGGGACTGCCCAGGGTCCGGTCGGCCCCACCTGACCCGGGCCATGCGGCCCTGCGGACAAGGTATGGCGCCACTACCGCCGTTGACCCCGCTCGGATGACGCTCGACGCACGTCACCTGGAGGTTGCATGAACGTGCAGGACGTCGGACGGTCGATCGTGGTCGGGGTCGACGGGTCCGAATCCTCACTCGGAGCGGTTCGTCGGGCCGCGGCGGAGGCTCGGAGACGTGGATCGGGGCCACGCCTCGTGGACGTCCTGGGTTGGGACCCCACCCCGCGTGTCGGCTCCATCGTGCCCGACCAGCACGCTTTCCACGAAAGCCTGGTCCGCCTGGCTGATCGCCACCTCGACGCAGCGGTCGAGGTCGCCCGGGTCGTCGCCCCTGACGTCGGGATCGACCGTGCAAACAGGGACGGTTGTCCTGGACCGGTCCTCGCCGACGAGTCGACCCGTGCGGAAATGCTCGTGCTGGGCAATCGTGGCCACGGTGGGTTCGTCGGTCTGCCGGCGGTCCCGTCGCGGTGACGTCGGCCGCAGTCGCGGCCTGCCCGGTCGTCGTGGTTCGTGGGGCGGTCGAACCGGCTCGCTCGGACGCCCCGGTGGTCGTCGGGATCGACGAGTCGCCGAGCAGCAACGCCGCACTTGCCTTCGCCTTCGACGAGGCGCACCTTCGTCGGTCTCCTCTCGTGGCGGTGCACGCATGGATCGACCAGGGGATCGACCGCTCCTCGAGCGCGTTCGTCGACAGGTCCGCCGCGAAGGAGGACCAGTGCCCCCACCTGGCGGACCGGATCCGTCCCTGGTCGGAGAAGTACCCCGATGTGGCCGTCACGCGGGTCGTCGCTCGCGACGGCCCGGCGGAGGTGCTGGTGGCGCAGTCGCGAGGAGCAGCTCTGGTCGTCGTCGGCTCGCGCGGCCGCGGTGGCGTCGTCGGACTGCTCCTCGGATCGGTCGGGCAGCCCATGATCCACCACGCCGACTGCACAGTCGCCGTCGTCCGCACTGGAGAGACAGCATGAGCACCACCATCACGATCGTCCTCGTCGCCGCCCTGGTGCTCGTCGCCCTCGGGCTGGCGGTGCGGATCGTCAAGCAGTACGAGCAAGGGGTGCTGTTCAGGTTCGGCCGGGTGGTCGGTGCCCGCGAGCCCGGGCTGCGGCTGATCGTCCCGATCGCCGACGTGATGCACCGGGTGTCCCTGCGGATCATCACGATGCCCATCCAGTCCCAGGGCATCATCACCCGCGACAATGTCAGCGTCGACGTCTCCGCGGTGGCCTATTTTCGCGTCGTCGACGCGGTGAAGTCCGTGGTCGCCATCGAGAATGTGCGGGTGGCGATCGACCAGATCGCCCAGACCACGCTGCGCAAGGTCGTCGGCCAGCACACTCTCGACGAGACTCTCTCGGAGACCGACCGGATCAACAAGGACATCCGCGAGATCCTCGACGTGGCCACCCTGGACTGGGGTGTCGAGGTCACCCTCGTGGAGCTCAAGGACATCCAGCTGCCGGACAGCATGAAGCGCGCCATGGCCCGGCAGGCCGAGGCCGAACGGGAGAAGCGAGCGAAGATCATCAATGCACAGGGCGAGTCACTTGCCGCCACCGCCCTCGGGGAGGCGTCGGACATCATGATGGAGCACCCGCTGGCGCTGCAGCTGCGCAACCTGCAGAGCCTGGTCGAGATCGGCGTGGACAAGAACACCACCGTCGTCTTCCCCGCCCCGTTGATGAGCACGATCGGTGAGCTCGGCTCCTTCCTCGCCCGGGAGAGCGCGGCCGCGACGCCGGCGCCTCCTGCGCCGCTGGCGGCCAACGGCGTCGTGCCGACAGACTCCTGACCGGAGCGAGCGGCGCTGGGGCGGGCCGGCAGAATGCCTCCCGCCTGATCGCCGCGCACTGCCCACCTCGGATCAGCGCCCCGGAAGCAGCCTCGGCGACCATCCCGAGGAGGTCGACGACCGGGAGCTCGCCGAGCTGCAGGTGCGCCTCGCCGCCCACAGCGATCGTCGCCGCGACGAGACCCCTCGCCGATCCCCCTGGACGCGACCTCGGTCCGGCTGGAAGCTCGTGTCGGCGCATCGACCGGGGCGGTTCGCGACCGCCTCCACACGTCGCCGACCGAAGGACGTGCCCCACGCCGGCACGGAGGAGATGCAGATCGGCCATTCTGCGGGCGCGGCTCTGATGCTCACGATGCCTGCTCGCCGCAGCCCGCGGGCCGAGCAGGGGGCACGCCGCGCCTCCGATCCGAGCCTGGGCGTGGGCGCCGGGTCAGTCGGCCATGACCCGCGCCGCCGAACGTTCCGAGAGAGCGAAGTAGAGCCTCGCGATCTCCTCGATCGGCAGTTGGCGGGCGGGTGCGGCGACCTCGACGACGTCGAGCAGGCCGTGGGCCGCGGCGAGCGCCGCCACCCGGTCGGCCAGCGCGAGGGGGACGCCCGGGCCCGAGAGGGCGGCGGCGCGGCTCGCCATCGCCGTGGACTCGCCACCCCGCAGCAGCGTTCCCAGGTCCGGCAGCAGGTGGTGCACCGCTCCTGCGAACCGCTCGATCTCGGTGGGGACGTCGAGCGGGCGCGGGCGGTACGCGAGCAGCCAGCGTGCGGCGACGTCGACGAGCCGCCGCGTCGCGACCGCGATCGCGTCGAGCGCGGCGGTCGGCACCGTCGGCGGGAGCGCGGCGACCTGCGCCCACAGCTCCCGCAGGTCGAACACGGTGACCGCGACGCGGAACGCGCGCACCGCGTCGCCGGCACCCCCGCCCGCGTCCCCGTCCAGCCGGTGGGCGAACGTGATCCCGGCCCGGTCGACCAGCTCGTTGACCAGCATCGTCGCGACGATCTCGCGCCGCAGTGGATGGGCCGCGACGGCGGCGGGGAAGCGTTCGCGCAGCGGGCGGGGGAAGTATCCGGGCAGCCGGTCGGCGAACTCCGGCCGATCGGGAAGGTCGGTCGCGAGGACGGCCGCCTTGATGTCGAGCTTCGTGTGGGCGAGCAGGACCGCGAGCTCGGGTGAGGTGAGCCCGTGACCGGCGGCGGTCCGCTCGTCGATCTCCGCGGGGTGGGGGAGTGCCTCGAGGTCGCGGTCGAGCCCGGTGCGGGCGGCGAGCCCGTCGATCATCCGGGCGTGCACCCCGACGGTGTCCGCGGCCCCGGTACGGGCGACGCCGAGAGCGGCGTTCTGGTCGGTGTTGTCGGCCAGGACCAGCTCGGCGACCTCGTCGGTCATCTCCGCCAGCAGGGCGTCGCGCCCGGGCCGGTCCAGCTCTCCGGCCGTCACCAACCGGTCCAGCAGGATCTTGATGTTGACCTCGTGGTCGGAGCAGTCCACCCCGGCCGAGTTGTCGATCGCGTCGGTGTTGATCCGCCCGCCCGCGCGGGCGAACTCGATCCGGCCCAGCTGGGTCAGCCCCAGGTTGCCGCCCTCCCCGACCACCCGCACCCGCAGCGCCCGACCGTCGACACGGACCGCGTCGTTGGCCTTGTCCCCGGCGTCGGCGTGCGATTCCGTCGAGGCCTTGACGTAGGTGCCGATCCCGCCGTTCCACAGGAGATCGACCGGCGCCAACAGGATCGCCCGCACGAGCTCGGGCGGGCTCAACCGCTCGATGTCCGGGGCCAGTCCGAGGGCCGCGCGCAGCTGCGGGCCGACGGGGACCGACTTGGTGGTGCGCGACCACACCCCGCCACCCGGGCTGAGCGCCGCCCGGTCGTAGTCGTCCCACGACGAGCGCGCCAGCGCGAACAGCCGGGCCCGCTCGGCCCACCCCACCGCCGGATCGGGATCCGGGTCGACGAACACGTGACGATGGTCGAAGGCGGCCACCAGGCGGATGTGCGGGGACAACAGCATCCCGTTGCCGAACACGTCCCCGGACATGTCGCCGATCCCGACCACGGTGACGTCCTGCGACTGCGTGTCGGTCCCCAGCTCGCGGAAGTGGCGTCGCACCGACTCCCACGCGCCGCGCGCGGTGATGCCCATCGCCTTGTGGTCGTATCCCACCGAGCCGCCCGAGGCGAACGCATCGCCGAGCCAGAACCCGTACCCGGCGGCCACCTCGTTGGCCACGTCGGAGAACCGGGCCGTGCCCTTGTCCGCGGCCACCACCAGGTAGGAGTCGTCCCCGTCGTGGCGCACCACCCCGGGCGGCGCCACCGTCGCCCCGTCGACCCGGTTGTCGGTCACGTCCAGCAGGCCTGAGATGAAGATCCGGTAGCAGGCCTCCACCTCGCCCGGGTCAGGCGCCGGCGCTGCCACCACGAACCCGCCCTTGGCCCCCACCGGCACGATCACCGCGTTCTTGACCATCTGTGCCTTGACCAGGCCCAGAATCTCGGTCCGGTAGTCCTGTGGACGGTCCGACCAGCGCAACCCGCCCCGGGCGACGGGCCCGAACCGCAGGTGCACCCCCTCCACCCGCGGCGAGTACACGAAGATCTCGAACCGTGGTCGCGGTGACGGCATGTCCGGAACCGCTCCCGGATCGATCTTGAACGAGAAGTACGGCCGATCCCGGAACCAGTTCGTCCGCAACGTCGCCATCAGCATCGACAGGTGTCCCCGCAGGATCCGGTCGGCGTCCAGGCCGGCGACGTCGTCGATCAGGGCCGTCGCGGTGGTGAGCGCCTCGGCGCACCGTTGCTCCCGGGTGGCCCCAGGCGGCGTCGGATCGAACCGGGCCCGGAACAGCGCGACCAGGGCGCGTGTCGCGTCCGGGTGTGCGATCAGGATGTCGGCCACGTACCGCCGCCCGAACGGCCCGCCCAGCAGGGACGCGTAGCGCGCGTAGGCGCGCAGCACCGCGACCTCGCGCCATCCGAGGCCGGCGTGCAGCACCAGTGCGTTGAAACGGTCGGTCTCCGCGGCCCCCGACCAGGCCGCACGGAACGCCGCACAGAACCGGTCGCGGGCGGCCTGCCCGCCGCGGCCCGACAGGGCCGGCCGGGTCGCGGCGTCGGCCGCGAGCCCGAAGTCGTAGAGCCGGCAGCCGACCCCGTCGGGGCGGACGATCTCGTAGGGGCGTTCGTCGAGGACGTCGACGCCGAGGCTCTGCAGGACCGGCAGCACCGCCGACAACGACACCGGGGCACCCGCGACGACGAGCCGGAAGTGCAGGTCGTCGGGCTCGCCGGCCAGCTCCAGGTGGGGCTCCTCGTCCAGGTCCCGCAGCCGGCGCAGATCGGCGACGGCGCGCACCGGGTCGACGTCGTCGCGGTAGCCCTGGGGCAGCCCCGGCAGGTACTCCGCGATCTCCTCGGCGTCCCCGCCCGCGGCGTCGACGACCCAGTCGTCCCAGGTCAGGATGGCTGCGGCGAGCTGGGCGCGCAGCCGTTCCCGGTCGGGTGGGGGTGCGGCGGCGTCGACGTGCACGGTGAAGTGGACCTGCACCGGACCGGTCTCCCCGACGGTGACGCTGTGGTCGACGCGCCACCCGTCGAGCTCGCGCAGCAGCACCCGCTGCATCGACGACCGTGCCTGCGGCGAGTAGCGGTCGTGGGGGAGGTGGACCAGGCAGGACAGGAAGCGGCCGTAGGGCTCCGGGTGTACCGACAGCAGCAGCCGCCGGTCGTGCGCCAGCGACAGCACCCCGACGGCGGTCTCGTGCAGGGCCTGCTCGCTGGCCCAGAACAGCTCCTCGCGCGGGTAGCGCGACAGCACGTCGAGGAGTTGCTGGCCGCTCCAGGACTCCACCGGCACCCCGGCCCGGTGGATGGCCGCGCGCGCCCGACGCTCGACGATCGGGGTGTCGAGGACGTGCTCGTGCAGTGCCGCGGTCGTGAACAGCCCGTGGAAGCGGTGCTCCCCGACGGTGCGGCCGTCGTCGTCGACGATCCCGATCACGACGTCGTAGGGATGCTCGGGCCGCAGCACCCGGCTGGGCGCGTCGGCGCGGGTGAGCACCACCAGCGGCCGGTCGCCGATCTCGTCGGGGATGCCGTCGTGGAGCCCGTTGTGGCGCAACAGCCCCAGCCCGGAGCCGGGTACGGACCGCAACGTCGTCCCGGTGGCCTCGTAGCGGCGGTAGCCGAGGAAGCTGAAGTGACCGTCGGCGAGCCAGCGCAGCAGCCGGGCGGCGTCGTCGCGCTCGGGCACGGCGCTCGCCCCGGAGAGCCGGGTGCCCCTGGAGAGCTCGGTGGCTCCGGAGAGCTCGGCGGCCACGGCAGAGACCGTGTCGGTGAGGCGGGTTGCGTCGGCGGCGACGTCGTGCACGGCCGCGAGCACCTCGTCGAGCTCGGTCCCGAGATCCTCGCCCTGCTCGGGTGCGGCCGGGTCGAGCTCGAGCCTCATCCACGCCTCGACGAGGGCGCCGGCGGGCGGTGCGGCCGGGTCGGCGGCGGCGTCGACGTCGCGCAGCCGCCCGTCGGGGTGACGGCGCACCACCACCATCGCGTGGACGACGTGGTGCACCTGCCGGCCGACCCGTCCGATCCCGGCGAGCACGGACGGCACCAGCGCAGGGGTCTCGTCGGTGACCAGGTCGACGACCGTCGAGAGGGTCGCAGCCTGCATGTCTCCGGTGACCTGTCCGGCGATGTCCCTGCTCCGGTCCCTGCGGCTGTCCCTCTCGAGGTCTCCATGGATGTCGACGACCGAGGTCCCGGGGGCGCGCCACCCGGCGAGCCGGAGGTGTGCGCGAGCGGCGGCGTCGAGCGCGTCGAGCGCGTCGGCGGGATCGTCGAAGCCGACGACGGCGGCCGCGGCGTGGCGAGCGTAGAGCCGGTGCAGGTCCTCGGACAGCGGATCCGCCGCCGGATCAGCGGGAGCGTCCTCGGCCGGTGCGTCTTCGGTTGCTCGGCTCATCAGCCACCCCCACCTGCGACGACGGGGCCGCTACGTTAGCGGGGATCGCGGCGGCGGGCGAGGGCTGCCACCCTCGACGCCCGGCACCCCTCGCCCGGGTCCCTGGAAGCACGCCGCGGCACCGTGGGAACGGTGTGGTGCGGCACCATCGCCCACGGGCAGGCGGGCGTGCCGTGCGGCGTGGCGGGATCGCTGTCGCGCGACGGCCGTCAGGTGAGTCGTCGGCCGCCGATGAAGGTCGTTCGGACGAGGTCCCGGTCGGGTTGCCGGAGTGCCTCGTCCAGAGGGACGTGCAGCAACACGAGGTCGGCGGCGTCGCCGGGTCGCAGCACCCTCGGTCGCGCACCGGGTGTCGGCGCCTGGAGCGCGTGCAGCGCGTCCCGGGGTGTGAGGACTTCTGCCGGGCCGAGCGTTGTGCCGTCGATGGTGCGGCGGGTACTCGCCGCGCGGAGGACTACCCAGGGATCGACCGGGCCGTACGGGGCGTCGGAGGAGAGGGCGACGGCAACGCCCGCGGCACGCAGGCTGCGACAGCGGTAGAGGTCGGAGTGCTCGTCGGCGGGGACCTCGCGCCGGAACAGGTCGCCGCGGTCGGCCAGGAAACCGGGTTGGGTGACCACGGCCAGACCGGCCAGCGGGGGGATGAGCTCGGTCGGTACGAGCGCGGCGTGCTCGACGCGGTCTCCGGGCATCCGGCCGGCGGTGTCGAACGCGACCAGCAGCAGGACCAGCGACTCCCGGGTGACGGAGTGCACGGCCACGGGCCGTCCGGCCGTGTGCGCCTCACGGATCCGCTCGGCGAGGGCGTCGGGGGTGGGCAGGTCGTGGTCCGCGAGGGCGATCTTGTACGGCCCGACCGTCGTTCCGGGCGGCGCCCCTGCGCCGAGCGGCACGCCGAGCAACGTCAGGCGTTGGGGGACGGTGGCGAGCGATGCGGCGGCGCGGGCGTCGAGGTCGGGTGTGGCGTCCGTGACCGCGGTGATGCCGTACCCGGCGAGCTCGCGGCCGAGGTCGTGCAGGTCGGGAGGCCCGGCGCGGGGCAGCCGGTCGCGGAGCCAGTCGTCGGCGCGGAGGAGCCGGCCGGTGGGGTCGCCGTGGGGGTCGCGGTCGACGCCGGGATGGTCGCACGGGCCGATGCGCGTCAGTGCGGCGGTGTTGAGGACCCACATCGCTCCGCTGCGGTGCTGCACACGGACCGGGACGTCGGCACGGAACCGGTCGAGGGTGGCGGCGTCGAGGACGTCGTCGTCGCTGCCGACGACGCGGATCCAGCCGGTCGGGTCCGGTGTGGCGTGACGCAGCGCGGCGGCGAGGTCCTCGCGGCTGCGGCCCGCGTGTACCGAGCGGCGCGCAGCCGCGAGGGCGTGCAGGTGCAGATGATGGTCGACGAACCCGGGCAGGAGCGCGCCGCCGCGGGCGTCGATCACGTCGGTCGCGGTGCCCTGCGCCACGATCCTGCCGTCGTCCACCCACAGGTCACGCCGCCGGCCGTCGATCTCGGCGTCGGTGATCAGGAGGGCCACGGGACACCCAGCTCGGCCATGACCGCCGCGGTGTCGGTGCCCGGCGCCGGGGCGGGTCCGGGGACGGGCCGGGCGCGGGGCGGGGCGACCGGCCCTGCGGCCGGCCCGCCGGGGGACCCGTCGAGCGTCGCGGCGACGACGCGACTCATCGCGACGTCGTGCAGCCGGCCGGGGGCGGTCAGGGCCAGGGCCGCGGCGGTGAGACCGGTGAGCGGGTCGGCGATCGCGTCGCCGACGAACACGGGCAGGCCGTCGGCGTCGAGGGCGACGAGCCCGGCCGACGCCGCGACGTCGTCCCCGAACCCCACCCTGTTCGAGGTGCGGCCCGCGGCCGTGATGGAGACCCAGGTCGCCCCGCGGGCCACCTCCGTGTCGGCGTCGAGACCCCACGCGCGCAGCGCCCGGGGTCGCGAGGCCTCGATGACCACGTCCGCGGCGCGGACCAGCGCGTGCAGGGCGTCGCGATCGGTGTCGGGGTCGAGGCGAACAGCGCGGTCACGTGCGTGCAGCAGGGCGTGGAACCGCGGTTCGCCCTGGCGGGCACCGTCGGGCCGCGCCGGGGTCTCGACGGTCACGATCCGTGCTCCCCGACCGGCGAGGAGCTGTGCACAGAGCGGGGCCGCCCACAGCGCACCGAAGGACACGACGAGCCGGCCGGTGACGTCGCGCGGGCGCCCCACGACGGCGGGTGCGGCGGCCGGAACCGGACGGATCGACCCGGCCGGGAGTCCGAGCAGGGCCGCCCGCTCGTCGAAGGTGTCCGGCTCCATGGCCGCGGCGGCCGCAGCGGCACGGGGCCACGGGTCGGTGACCGGCAGGGACTCCTCGACCAGGGCCCCGAGCAGGATGATGTCGTCGGCACGTGGGCAGGAGAGCGCCGCCCACCCGGACGCGAGAGGAAGAAGGCGACAGGCACCGCCGACCGAGACCCGACCTGCGCGGTGTCGTCCGGTCAGCGCGGCACGCTCGCCGAGCAGCGCGGCGCCGTCGACGTCGAACATCTCGCCGAGCTCGCGTGCCACGGACGCGGCCCGACCCGGCGGGACGAGTTCCGGTCCGCGGGGGTGCCCGGTCAGCGCCACCACCCCGGACGCGAGCCAGTCCGACGTGGCGTCACGTTCCTGCACGTCGCGGAGGATAGGTTACGGCGGCCATGACCCGTGTCCCGATCGTGCGCCCGGCAGATCTCGGCGCAGAGTCCGACCCCCGCGGTGCCGACGTGCTCGCCGTCGTCGACCCGTTGCTCGGGGTCGACCTGCGCGGCCCGGTGACGGCGGTCGGCCCGCGCAGCGACGATCGGATCCTCGTCGGCGTCGGACCCGTGGCGCCGGGGTGGGAAGGGCTCGTCGCCGAGCTCGATCTCACGCTCGTCCCACGCGCCGCCGGTACCGCGACGGTCGTGGTCCCCGACCCGGAGGCGGCGCTGGAGGCACTCGGCGAGGCCGTCGCGGCGGCGCCGCGGGCCGCCGGCGTGCTGGCCGGCCTGCTCCGTTGGTCCGGTGGCCTGCCGGTGCACGCGGCGCTCGACGCGGAGTCGTTCGCCTACTCGGCCCTGCTCGGCGGCGTGGAGTTCCGGGAATGGCTCGATCGCCGGGGCGGACGGACCGCTCCTCCGGACGTCGACGAGCCGGTCCGTGTGGAGCGTGTCGGCGGCGAGCTGCGGGTGACCTTGAACCGTCCCGAGCGGCGCAACGCGTACGGCCGGCTGCTGCGTGACGCCCTCGTCGACGCGCTCGATCTCGCCCTGCTGGACCCCTCGGTCGAGCGTGTCGTGCTCGCGGGGGCGGGACCGGCGTTCTGTGCCGGCGGCGACCTGGCCGAGTTCGGCACCACCCCGGACCTCGTCACCGCGCACCTGGTCCGGACCCGCGCAGGCGCCGCTCGCCCGTTGCACGCCCTGGCCGACCGGGTCGAGGCCCGGCTCCACGGTGCTTGTGTCGGTGCCGGGATCGAGCTCCCGGCGTTCGCGGGGCGGGTTGTCGCGGCGCCGGACACGATGCTGCGTCTGCCGGAGGTCGCGATGGGGCTGATCCCGGGTGCCGGTGGGACGGTGTCGATCCCGCGCCGGATCGGTCGTCACAGGACGTTGTACCTCGCTCTGTCCGGTGTGTCGTTGCCGGCAGCGGTGGCCCGCGACTGGGGTCTCGTCGATGCCGTCGACGAGAGGTGTGCCCCGGGACCGGTCTGACGGATCCCGGCTGGTGCCGGTCGTGGACGCCTTCGAACTATCCACCGTGAGTCGGATCCAATATTGACACAACGGTATCCTGACTTTACGCTCCTGGCCACCGTGCAGGGGCCGATGCACGCAGACGCTCGCGCGTCGACCGATGAGCACGACATCTCGACGGACGTGCGGCCCCGCATGCTGCCTGCTTCGACGCAGCCGTCCGTGCCCGAGTCAGGAGGAGGAGGCGGCGATGAAGTTCTTTTCCCGAAAGTGCAGGTCGGTCGCTCTGGCGGTCCTCACCGCCGGCGCGATGGTGTTCACCGCCGGGTGCGGCTCGGGTGGTGCCCCGGCGGATGCCGGCGGTTCTGTGGCCGACCCCGGTGAGGGTGGCGGGCCGGCCTGGCAGACCGTCGTGGACGCGGCGAACAAGGAGGGCCAGGTCGTCCTCTACAGCAACTCCGACGGCGTCAACGCCGCGTTCGAGGCCGCGTGGGCCAAGGCTTATCCGGGCATCAAACTGGTCGTGTCCAAGTACGCGTCGGGTGAGCTCACCACCAAGCTCGACGCCGAGAAGGGCGGCGGGGTGGTCGGTGCCGACGTCATCACCGTCTCCACCAAGCCCTGGCTCGACGCGAACCTGAACTCCCTGGTCGCGCCCACCGGCCCGGCCCTCGGGAAGTACTGGGGCGGCAGCCGGTACGTCTACGGCGACGGGAGGTACGTCCTGGTCGCAGCGACCCCGCTGGGGGCCGGTGTCAACACCGAGCAGCTGGCGAAGCTCGGCAACCCGCCCGTGACGACCTACAAGGACCTGCTGCAGCCGCAGTTCAAGGGCGCACTCGGGATCGTCCCCGGGACCGGGGCGCCCGCGGCCGAGCAATGGTGGTTCTACGCGGCGAAGGAGATGGGAGGCGATTCCGCGGTCGGCCGGCTCGCGGATCTCCAGCCCCGCCTCTACACGGTGCCCGCGACACTCGCCACGGACCTCGCGTCCGGCGAGGTCGCCGTCGGTGCGTACAACGTCAAGGGCACGATCGACGCGTTGGCCGCCAAGGGTGCACCGATCAAGTTCGTGACCCTCGAGCCGGTCATCTCGACGCCGGTGACCGCTGCGGTCGTGGGGTGGGCGAAGAACCCGAACGCCGCTCAGGTCTTCCAGAACTGGTTGCTGTCGCCGGGCGGCCAGATCGCCCTCAACGGCAGTGGTTCGCTCCTGACGCCGCTCGAACTCCCCGCACTGGGGAGCGTCCCCTCGACGATGCGGTCGATCCCGACGGGCGCCACCGTCGTCGACGGGGTCCTCACACCCGAGCAGAAGACCTGGGTGACCGACCTCTGGAAGTCGAAGCTGCGGCTGGGCTGACCGGTCCCGGCGTGCCGTCGACACACGGCACGCCGGCGGCCCGCGCCCACCCCGCGTGACCCAGTGAGGACCGAATCGTGACGAAGTTGCAGGAACGCACCGCCAAGCCCGGGCCGGCGGACAGGCCCACCCGGTCGTCGCCCAGGACCGCCGGCCGGCAGTGGGCCCTGCTCGCCCTGGCGATGGCGGCACTGATCCTGTGGCCCCTGGTCAAGCTGCAGGCGCGGGTGGTCGACGACCTGCCGGGCGCCCTGGGCAGGATGGTCGCCATCCCCGGCCTCGGCCGGATCTACCTCGACACCGTGATCATCGCGGCCGGGTCGACAGCGGTCGCCGTCGTGTCCGGCACGGGGCTCGCATGGTGCCTGACCCGCGTGCCCCGGCGGCTGTACAAGTGGATGTCACTGCTGCCGATCGTGCCGCTGCTGATGCCGTCGGTCGCGAGCGTCCAGGGATGGTCCTACCTGCTCTCGCCACGGACCGGGATCATCAACCGGTACCTGCGGGAGTGGGGGATCGGCTCGGGCGACAGCGGGCCGCTCGACGTCTACTCCATGGCCGGCATCATCCTGCTGACCGGCATCATCCTGACCTCCTTCGTCTTCATGTTCGTGAGCGCGAGCCTCCGTCAGCGCGGCGCGGAGCTGGAGGCGGCGGCCGCGGCGTGCGGCGCCTCGCCGGGACGCACGTTCCTCACGGTCACGCTGCCGATGATGCGCCCCGCGCTCGTGTACTCCACGGCCATCGTGCTGCTGCTGGCGTTGGGGCAGTTCACGGTTCCACTCCTGCTGGGCACACCGGACCGGATCGACGTCGTGAGCACAGCCGTCTACAAGGTCTCGGCGGACTACCCGGTCGACTACTCGGTGGGCGGCGCGCTCGCGGTGCCACTGCTGCTCGTCGGGCTCGTCGTGATCCTCGTCCAGCGCCGGGCGCTGCGCGACGAGCGCCGCTACGTCTCGGTGTCGGCGAGGTCCCGCCAGGTCGGGCTCACGACCTCGCGGTGGGCGCTCGTCCCCATCGTCGGCTACCTGGTCGTCGCCGTGATCCTGCCGCTGGGCGCGCTCGTCTCGGTCTCGTTGTCCCCCTTCTGGTCCGGACGGATCAGCCCGTCGACGTTCACCCTGGACAACTGGGTGTCGGTGTGGAGCGACCGCAACACCGTCGGGGCCATCACGACGACGCTGTACGCCCTGCTGATCACCCTCGTGATCGTCCTGCCGTTGAGCTACCTGGTGTCGGTCGCGCTCCTGCGCCGCACCCGCGTTCCCGGTTCGGTCCGGCTGATCGTCGACATCCTCAGCAGCATCGCCCTCTGCATGCCGGTGTCCCTGCTGGGGTTCGCCTTCCTGTTCACCTACTCCGAGGCGCCCTTCCGGCTCTACGGCACGACGGCCATGGTGGTCGTCGCCTACGTGACGCTGACGATCCCCTTCGCCATCCGGCCGCAGCTCTCCGCGCTCACGGCCATCGGCCCGGAGTACGCGGAGGCGTCCCGGATCTCCGGTGCCGGCTCGCTGGGGACGGCCCGGCGGATCAGCTTCCCGCTGATCCGCAGCGGCCTGGGGGTGTCCGCGGCCCTCGTCACGATCATCGTCGCCCACGAGTTCACCGTCTCGCTGATGGTGACCTCGCCGACCCGGCGCGTGATCGGCTCACTGCTCTACGACGAGACGATCAACGGCTCCGCGCCCGACGTCGCCGTCCTCTCCCTGCTGATGCTCGCGGTGACGCTCGTCGGCATCGCGATCTCGTGGGTCATTGCAGGTGGCAACACCGTCGACAAGATCTAGGAGTACGACGACATGAGCGAAGTACGGATCGACCGGCTCACCAAGTTGTTCGACTCGGGTGGTGTGCGGGCGGTGGACGACCTGAGCCTGAACGTCGCCGAGGGCCAGCTCGTCGTGCTGCTGGGCCCGAGCGGCTGCGGGAAGACAACGCTGCTGCGCTGCGTCGCCGGGCTCGAGACGCCCGACAGCGGGACGATCGAGATCGGTGGTACGCCGATGTTCGGCCGCGGCGGCCGTACCCAGGTTCCGACGCACAAGCGGGGCATCGGGATGGTCTTCCAGAACTACGCGCTGTGGCCGCACATGACGGTCGAGCAGAACGTCGCGTACCCGTTGCGGGTGCGCGGCACCGGCCGGCAGGAGCGGAGCATGCAGGCCCGCGAGGCACTGGCGCTGGTCGAGTGCGAGGCGCTGGCGGCCCGGATCCCCTCGGCCATCAGCGGCGGGCAGCAACAGCGGGTCGCGCTGGCCCGTGCGCTCGTCGCCCGCCCGGGACTGCTGCTCTTCGACGAGCCGCTGTCGAACCTGGACTACCGGCTGCGGGCCCAGCTGCGGGCCCAGCTGCGGGACCTGCACCGCAGCATCGGGTTCACCGGGCTCTACGTCACCCACGACCAGACCGAGGCGATGCAGCTCGGCACCGTCGTCGCCGTCCTGAAGGAGGGCAGGGTGGAGCAGCTGGCCGACCCGGCGAGCCTGTTCTCCCGGCCGGCCAGCGCCTACGTCGCCCGGTTCCTCGGGATCGGCAACCGGCTCGAGCTCGCCCGGGATCCGGACGGCAGCTGGGTGGTCGGCGGCGGCGACGTCCGGATCGGCCTGCCGGCCGCGGGCGAGCTGCCCGGTGACCGGTTCGACCTGTACCTGCGTTCGACCGACGTGTCCCTCGCGGTGCCCGGCTCGGGTCCGACGGATCCGGACGTCGGCCGGGTCCCGGGCGTGGTCACCGACGTCGTCTACAGCGGCGAGAGCAGCGACTGGGTGGTGCAGGTCGGTGACGCCCGGATCACCGCCTCCGCCCGGACCCGGACCTGGCCGTTCGGTGCAGGGGACCGGGTGGAGGCGGTCTTCCGGCACTCGACGGCGCTGCTCTACGAGCACGACGACGCGGGGCGGCTCGTCGAGTCGTACGGCGCCCGGCCCTCACTGGTGTCATGACCGCGACGGACGCGGCCGGCCCGCTCGCCGGCGTCCGGGTGCTGGACCTGTCGTGGATCGGCGTCGGGTGCATCACGACGTGGCTGCTGGCCGAGCTGGGCGCCGACGTCTGGAAGGTCGAGCCCGTCGACGGCAGCGACAACGCCCGCACCATGGAGCCGTGCGTGCGGGGGGTCGGTGTCAACCACCTCGTGTTCGACCGGGGCAAGAAGAGCCTTCCGGTGAACCTGCGCCGCCCGGAGGGCAGAGACGTCCTCCTCGCGGTGGCGGGGACGGCCGACGTGGTCGTCGAGGGGATGCGGTCCGGGGTGGCGGACCGGCTCGGGATCGGTGCCGGGGCGCTGCAGGAGGTCCACCCGGCGCTGACCTACGTCACCCTGCCCGGCTACGGATCGGGCGGGCCGCTGTCGGCGACCGCGGGCCACGACCTCAACTTCGCCGCCACGGCCGGCGTGCTCTCGATGTCGCGGCACGAGGTGCCGGCGCCCGCACCGGTCCAGGTCGCGGACTGGCTCGCCGCGAGCCTCGCCGCGCTCGCCGCGGTGAGCGGGGTGCTGCAGGCAGGCCGGACACGCAGCGGCCTGGTCGCCGAGTCGTCGCTGTTCGACGGAGCCATGTTCGCGCTGGTCGTCGCGCAGGCACAGGCGTTGATGCTCGACATCGACGTGAGCGCGCGGACGAGCATGCTCGGCGGCGAGCTCGCCTGCTACGCGGTCTACGCCTGCGCGGACGGCGAGCTGCTCGCGGTGGCCGCGCTCGAGGAACGCTTCTGGCGGCGCTTCTGCACGCTCACCGGGATCGACGACGGGGGTGCCCAGCACGACCGCGGCCGGCAGGACCGGTTGCGCGCCACCGTCGCCGAGGTGCTCGCGACCCGGACCCGCGACGAGTGGCTGGCGCATTTCGGGGACGAGGACGTCTGCGTGTCACCGGTGCTCACCGTCGCCGAGAGCCTGCGGCTGCCGCACGTGCGGGAACGCGGCGGGGTGGTGCCGTTGCGCCATCCCGACGGCTCGGTCGTCGAGGCCCCCGCGGCACCGCTGCGGCTCGTCGCGGCGGACGCGACCCGTGTGGCCCGTACGCCCGCGCTGGGGGAGGGCGCCCGTGAGCTGCTCGGATCGGCGGGGCTCACGACAGCGGAGATCGAGCGGCTCCACGCCGCGGGCGTCGTGCACGCGCCGTGAGCTACTCGGCCGCGACCGGCTCGGTGGAGGTCGACACGGCGCCGGTGTCCACGAGCGTGGCGATCTCCTCGGCGGTGTAGCCGTACTCGGCGAGCAGGGCTGCGGTGTCGGCGCCGGCGAGCGGCGCGACGGCACGCGGGGTGCCCTCCCGGATGGGCAGACCGGCCAGCGCCGGGATCGGCACGGGGGAGTCGATACCGGGCTGGGTCAGCTGCGCGAACAGACCGAGCTGCTCGACGTGCGGCTCTCGCATGAAGGTCAGCGAGTCGTTGATCGGGGCGCACATGATCCGGTGCGAGTTGAACGTCTCGACCCACGTGGCGGTCGTCCTGCCGAGCAGGAGCTCGGCAACGAGGGCACGCAGCTCGGCGGAGGCGCCGGTGTGTGGCTCGGGGGCGCGCAGTGCGCTGTACGGGCGGAACCGGTCGGCCACCAGGCGCTCGTCGTCGCCGAGGGCGGCGCGGAAGCGCGCCCACTCGGTGTCGTTGAGGGCCGCCACGAACATCGTGCCGTCGGCCGTGCGGTAGTTGCCGTAGATCGTGGGCTGGGGGGCGAGCCGCCCCCCGTGCAGCAGCCGCTCGTGCAGGGCGTGCAGGTCCAGCCATGCGGCGGCCTGCAGCAGGGTGAGGTCGAGGTAGGTGCCCCTGCCGGACGTCCGCTTGTCGTACAGGGCGACCGACAGGGCCGAGAAGGTGAACAGCGCCGCGGTGAGGTCGACGGGGATCGTGATCAGCCTGTGCGGTCCGTCGAGGAAGGTCCCGTGCTCGGTCATCAGCCCGGCGTACGCCTGCAGGACGGGGTCCATGGCCGGTCGCTGGGCGTGCGGCCCGTCCTGCCCGAAACCGGACACCGAGGCGTAGACGATCTCGGGGTTGAGCGCGGTCACGGCGTCGTAGGAGAAGCCGAGCCGCCCGATGACACCCGGACGGTACGACTCGACGAACACCTGCGCGCCCGCGACCAGCCGCCTCAGGACCTCCGCGCCCCGCTCCGACTTGAGGTCGACGCAGATGCTGCGCTTGCCCATGTTCCCCGAGACGGTGACCCCGGTGTTCCCGCCGGGCACCTGCGCGGGCGCACGCAGCCAGTCCCCGCCCGGCGGCTCCACCTTGATCACGGTGGCGCCGTACTGCGCGAGCATCATCGTGGCCATGGGGCCGGCGATGCCCTGGCTCAGGTCGACCACCACCACCCCGGTGAACGGCAGGTCCTGAGTCATGTGGTCTCCCGTGGCCGGCACCCCGCCACGCTATCGAAAGGATGCAGGATCGTCTAGATTGGATGCAATTCACCGTGCAACCGGAGACGAGGAGGTCCTCGCATGGACGCCGCGATCGTCGGCCTCGGGATCACCGACGTCGGCCGGGTCTACGGCCGCAGCGCACCCGACTTCGCCGCGGACGCCGTCCGTCGGGCGGTCGCCGACGCCGGGCTCACCCTCGGCGACGTCGACGGGCTGCTGGTCAGCTCCGGCACGACCCGTGATGTCGACGTCTCCCTGCAGCGTCGCCTGGGTCTGCGTGACCTCCGGCTGCTCAGCGAGATGCAGGCGTTCGGGGCCACCGCGGGGGCGATGCTCGCCCACGCCGCCACGGCCGTGACCCACGGCCTCGCCGACGTCGTCGCCTGCGTCTTCGCCGACGCCCCGCGCCGCGCGGGGGAGTCCTCCGGCGCCGCCTACGCCGGCCGTCGCCGGTACGCGCTCACCGGTGCGCCCGCCCTGCGCACCGTCGCGGGCGGCAACCCCACCGTCCAGTACGCCCTCGCCGCGCGCCGGCACATGCAGACCTACGGCACCACGAGCGAGCAGCTCGGAGCGGTCGCCGTCGCGCAGCGGCGGTGGGCCGCGCTCAACCCCCTCGCGGAGATGCGCCGACCGCTCACCCTGGACGAGCACCAGGCGTCACGGTGGATCGCGGAACCGCTGCACCTGCTCGACTGCTGCCTGGTGTCCAACGGCGGCGCCGCCGTCGTCGTCACCCGCGGGGACCGGGCAGCCGACCTCGCCCGGCCACCGGTGCACGTGCTCGGGCTCGGGCAGGGCCACCCCGGGTACCCGGCCCGGTGCGGATCGGACTTCGGTCTCACGACGGGCGCCGCGCGGTCCGGCGCGGACGCGCTGCGGATGGCCGGTGTCCGGACCGGGGACGTCGACGTCGTCGAGCTCTACGACTGCTACACCTACACCGTCGTCGTCACGCTCGAGGACTACGGCTTCTGCGCCAAGGGCGAGGGTGGCCCGTTCGTCGCCGCCGGCCACACCGCACCGGGCGGCTCGTTGCCGGTCAACACCGGGGGCGGCCAGCTGTCGGGCTACTACCTGTGGGGAATGACGCCGCTGACCGAGGCCGTGATGCAGGCCCGCGGGGACGCCGGTGAGCGGCAGGTCCCGAAGCGTGACGTGGTCATGGTCAGCGGCAACGGCGGCATCCTCGACCACCACTCGACCGTGATCCTCTCCCCGCACCGCCGGGAGGCCCGACGATGACCACCCCGGGACCGCCCATCGAGGCCGACGCCGCGACCGCGCCCTTCTTCACCGCCGCCGCCCGCGACGAGCTGCTCCTCCCGCGCTGCACCGGGTGCCGTGAGTGGCACGCACCGGACGTCACGACCTGCTGCGGTCCACTGGAGTGGGCAGCCTCGACAGCCCGCGCAACCCTCGTGACCTGGGCCGTCGTGCACACCGCGCCCCACCCGGACTTCGCCGACGCCGTGGCGTTCCGGACCGCGATCGTCGAGCTGGTCGAAGGGCCGTGGCTGCAGGTCCGGCTCACCGGCACGGACGAGCCCGTAGCCGGGTCGCCCGTCCGCATCGCCTTCGCGCACCCGGCCGAGGGCGCGTCGTACCCCATCGGTGTCCTGGAGGGACCGTGACCGCAGCCGTGACCGCAGCCGTGACCGCAGCCGTGACCGCAGATGTGACCGATCGGCGGCCGATGGCCGGGATGCGGGTCCTCGACCTGACGTCCAACGTGGCCGGACCGCTCGCCTGCCAGGTGCTCGTCGACCTCGGCGCGGAGGTGGTGAAGATCGAACCACCCACCGGCGAGGCGGGCCGCAACATCCGCTCGACGATCCCCGGCCAGGAGGACCTGCGGCCCTACTTCCTGCCGCACCACCGCGGCAAGAAATCGGTGGTCCTCGACCTGCGGAACGACGAGGACGTCGCGCGGCTGCTCGCGCTCGCCGACACCGCGGACGTCTTCGTGCAGGGATTCCGGCCGGGCGTCCTCGACCGGCTCGGACTGGGTGCCGACGTGCTGCGCCGCCGCAACCCCCGGCTCGTCCACGCGTCCCTGTCGGCCTTCTCCGGGGCCGGTGACCAGCATCTCCGGCCCGGGATCGACGCACTGATCCAGGCCGAGTCCGGCCTGCTCACGGGTCTGTCCCGGCCCGACGGTGCCCCGCTGCTCCCAGCACCGACGGTGGTCGACGCCTGCAGCGGGCACGTGCTCGCACAGGCTGTCCTGGCCGCGCTGCTCGCCCGTGAGCGCCACGGCGAGGGCGACGTCGTCGAGGTCGCCCTCTATGACGTCGCGGTCAGCATGCAGGCACCCCACATCACCCGCCAGCTCCACACCGCGCCCGAGCACACCCACCTCACCGAGACGGGGCGGGCGTCGATGGCCGTCGCGCCGTCCGGCCCCTTCCGGGCCGCCGACGGGTGGCTGATGCTCTTCGCGTACGTGCCGAAGCACTGGAACCTGCTCGCCGACGCCCTCGGGCGCCCGGACCTGCGCGAGGACCCACGGTTCGCCGACCAGCTCGAACGCTCCCGCCATCCCGCCGACCTGGCCGCGGCCCTCGAGGAGACCCTGGCCGCGCGCACCGTGGCCGACTGGGTGGAGATCCTGACGGCGGCGGGTGTGATGGCCTCACCCGTCCGCACCTGGGGGTCGGTGATCGGCTCGGCGGCCTTCGCCGAGGCGGAGCTGGCGGTCACCGTGGGGGAGGGCGACCGGGCGGAGCTGGCCATCCGCACCCCGGCCCGCTATCGGGGCTTCACACCGGCCGGCGTGGCCCCGACACCACGGCTCGGCGAGCACACCGACGAGGTGTTGGGGGCGGTGCGGTCATGACCGGCGCGGTCAAGGTGGAGGACGACGACGGCGTCCTCGTGGTGACGATCAACCGCCCGGAGGTCCGCAACGCGGTGAACCGCGCGGTCGCCGAGGGTGTGGCCGCGGCCATGGACCGCCTCGACGCCGATCCGGGACTACGGGCCGGGATCATCACCGGCGCGGGCGGCTGGTTCTGTGCCGGGATGGACCTCAAGGCGTTCGGCGCGGGCGAGCGCCCGAGCGTCGAGGGCCGCGGTTTCGCCGGGCTGGTCGAGCGGCCGCCGGACACACCGCTGATCGCGGCCGTCGAAGGACCGGCGCTCGGCGGCGGTATGGAGATCGCGCTGGCGTGCGACCTCGTGGTCGCGGCGGAGTCCGCGGTGTTCGGGCTGCCGGAGGTGAGGCGCGGGCTCATCGCCGCCGGCGGTGGCCTGTTGCGGCTCCCGGGCCGGGTCCCGCACCACCAGGCGATGGAGATCGCGCTGCTCGGCGACCGGTTCACCGCCGCCGACGCGCATCGCTTCGGCATGGTGAACCGGCTCGTCGCGGACGGCACGGCGCTGGCCACCGCACGGGAGCTCGCCGCCCGCATCGCCGCCAACGGCCCGCTCGCCGTCGCGGCGACGAAGCAGGTGTTGACGGCGGGCTGGTCGGCCGATGCGGCGGGTTTCGCCGCGCAGGCAGGGCCGGCGCACCGGGTGCGCACCTCGGCGGACGCTTCCGAGGGGGCCCGCGCCTTCCTCGAGAAGCGGGATCCGAGGTGGAGCGCTCGGTAGTAAATGGGATCCAGTATTGACGTAATGGTATCCTGAAAGTAGCGTCGTCGGTGAACGAGGGCGGCTCGCCACGCGCACCGATGCGCCGGCCGGTGGGCCGCGGAGGAGTCGGCGAGTGAACGAGACCGAACGTCGCGCCGCGATCATCGACCGGCTGACCAGCGGGGACGGTGAGTTCGCACTCCGCCGGGCCCGCATCGGCCGCGTCGAGCAGCCCGTGTACGTGCACGCTCCGACCAATCTCCGTGAGGTCATGGCAGGGGGCGGCCACTGGGGCGACCGGCTAGCCCTCACCTACGAGGACGAGCACCGCACCTGGGCGCAGCACCAGGACACGGTGGACCGGTTCACCACGCTCCTCGTCGACCGGTACGGGATCGGCAAGGGCGACCGGGTCGCCGTCGCGATGCGCAACCATCCGGAGTGGATCGCGGCGTTCGCGGCGGCGGTGAGCGTCGGTGCCGTCTGCGTCCCGCTCAACGCGTGGTGGACCGGCCCGGAGCTGGTCGACGCGCTCGCCGACTGCGGGGCCCGGGTCCTCGTCGCGGACCGGGAACGCACCGAGGCCGTCCAGGCCCGCCGCGGCGAGCTGCCCGCGCTGCGGGCGGTGGTCGAGGTCCGCCCGGGCGAGGTCGTCCGCGGCGACGACGAGTGGGCCGCCGTCCTCGCGGGAGAGCACCGCCGGTTCGACCCGGCCACCGTCCCCATCGATCCGGACGACGACGCCACGATCCTCTACACCTCCGGCACCAGCGGTCGGCCCAAGGGCGCCGTCGCCACCCACCGCGCCCACCTCACGACGTTGATGAACATGCGCGTGCACGCCGTGGTCGAGTCCGAGCTGGCCCAAGCCCGCGGTGACGAGGTACCGCCGCCCCCGGAGCGGCCGACGATGCTGGTCACCGGCCCGCTGTTCCACGTCGCCTACCTGCCCCGGGTCGTCTCGGCCGCGGTCACCGGGCTGCACCTGGTCCTGATGTACCGCTGGGACGCACGCCGGGCCGTCGAGCTGATCGCGCGCGAGGAGGTCGACTCGCTCACCGCGGTCCCGCCCGTCGCTCGGCAGCTGATGGACGAGATCGAACGCACCGGCACCCGGTTGCCGTCGCTGCGCACCCTCGCGACGGGCGGCGCGCAGTCGACCGCCGCACTGGTGGGCCGGATCGGGAGCCTGTTCGACGGCCGGACCGGCACCGGTACCGGGTACGGGCTCACCGAGACCACCGGCGCCATGATGATGATCGGGTCGCGCGACTACTTCGCCCGCCCCCTGTCGGTGGGCCGGGCCTTCCCGACCTCGCAGGTCAGGGTGGTCGGGGCGGACGGGGTGGACGTCGGCACCGACGAGGTCGGCGAGGCCTGGTTCCGCGGACCGAACGTCGCTCGCGGCTACTGGAACCAGGAGACCGCGGCGTTCACCGCCGACGGCTGGTTCCGCACCGGCGACCTGGTCCGCAGGGACGCCGACGGCTTCGTCCACATCGTCGACCGGATCAAGGACGTCGTGATCCGGGGCGGCGAGAACGTCTACTGCGCCGAGGTCGAGGAACGTCTCGCCGACCATCCGGCGGTCGAGGACGTCTCCGTCGTCGGCGTACCGCACCACCGGCTCGGCGAGGAGGTCGCCGCGGTCGTGCAGCTGCGGCCCGGGGCAGTGGTCACCGCCGAGGACCTGCGGGCCCACGCCGGGCTGCGCCTCGCGCCCTTCAAGATCCCGACCCGCTTCCTCATCGGCCCGGACCCGTTGCCGCGCAACGCCGCGGGCAAGGTGCTCAAACGGGAGCTCCGCGGCCTCGTCGACCATGCCGGCCCTCTGAGCAGATCGGAACCCTCGTGACCACCACAGAAACCACACCCACCTACGAGGAGATCCTCTACGCGGTCGCGGACCGGGTGGCCACGGTCACCCTGAACGTCCCGGACAAGCGCAACCGGCTCAGCTACCTGATGCGCCGCGAGATCATCCACGCCCTGCGCTCCGCCGAGGCCGACGACGACGTGGCGGTCGTGCTCATCCGCGCGGCCGGGCCGTCGTTCAGCGCCGGGTACGACCTCTCGACCGGCCCGAAGACCAGTGGCAGGCAGAACGCGAGCTACTACCAGGACGACGGCGTCCGGCCCGAGCGCTGGGTCGACGCGGCGGAGTTCGACGGCTGGACCGACCAGTGGGCGCGCAGCTGCGTGCGGGACTGGTACACGATCTGGGACCTGCTCAAGCCCGTCGTCGCCATGGTGCACGGGCACTGCGTCGCCGGCGGCACCGAGCTCATGTCCATGTGCGACATCGCCTTCGTCGCCGACGACGCCAGGATCGGCTACCCGCCCATGCGGGCGATGACCAGCCCGGACGTGCCGTTCTTCCCCTGGAAGATGACCATGGCGCACGCCAAGTACCTGCAGCTGACCGGCAACTCGGTCACCGGCGCGGAGGCGGCCCGGATGGGCTGGGTCGTGAAGTCCTTCCCAGCCGACGAGCTGGAGGCGCAGACGCAGCGCGAGCTGCGGGCGATCTCGTCGATCGCCCCGGGGCTGCTGGCCGCGAACAAGCACTCGGTCAACCAGGCCTACGAGATCCAGGGCATGAAGACGCACTTCGACCAGTCCTGGTCGTGGCACTCCTTCAGCGGCAACTTCCGGCCCGGCGCCCGGGGGTTCCGCGAACGGCTCGACGAGGGCGGGCTGCAGGCCGCCCTCGACTGGCGCGACGGCGCCTTCCGGGCCGAGGGGTTCGTCTGATGTCCGACGTCGACGTCGTCCGGGCCGCGATCGAGCAGCTGCTGCGCGACCACCCGCCCGCGACGACCGCGCGCCGGGAGTTCCTTGCCGCCCAGTTCGAGGCCGGCCTGGCCTGGGTGCACTTCCCGGTCGGCCTGGGCGGCCTGGACGTCGCGCCGCAGCTGCAGCGGGAGGTGGTGCGGCGCCTCGCCGAGGCCGGTGCCCCCGACGGCCCCGCGACCAACCGGCTCGGCTACGCGATGGGTGCCCCGACCGTCGTCGCCTGGGGGGACCGCGCCCAGCAGGAGCGCTACCTGCGGCCGCTGTTCGTCGGGGACGAGCGCTGGTGTCAGCTGTTCTCCGAGCCCGGCGCCGGCTCGGACCTGGCGGGCCTGACCACCCGCGCCGTCCGCGACGGCGACGACTGGATCGTCAACGGGCAGAAGGTGTGGAGCTCGATGGCGACGATCTCCGACGTCGGGATGCTGATCGTCCGCACCGATCCGGAGCTGCCCAAGCACCAGGGCCTGACCTACTTCCTGCTCGACATGCGGGCGCCCGGGGTCGACATCCGGCCGTTGCGGCAGATGACGGGCGAGGCCGAGTTCAACGAGGTCTACCTGACCGACGTGCGCGTCCCCGACACCGCGCGCATCGGTGCGGTGTCGGCGGGCTGGAAGGTGGCCATGACGACGCTCATGGAGGAGCGCGTCGTGTTCAACCGCGAGCGCGACGAGGCGGGTCCGGTGGAGCTCGCGCTGGACCTGTACCGGCGCCGCGAGCGCGATCCCGAGCTGCGGACACGGATGATCGGCATGTGGATCCGGGGCCGGGTGCAACGCCTCAACACCGTGCGCGCGGCGGCGACGCGGACGGCCGGCGTCCCTGGTCCCGAGGGCTCGATCGGCAAGCTCGTCCACGCCGAGCTGAACCAGGACGCCCTGGAGCTCTGCCTGGACCTGCTCGGCGACGAGAGCCTGCTCTACGACTCCTACGAGCCGGCCGCCTACACCGAGAAGTCCCTGGCCGGCCAGGGCGACGCCGATCTGCGCCGCCGGTTCCTGCGCTCGCGGGCCCAGTCGATCGAGGGTGGCACGTCGGAGATCATGCGCACGATCCTGGCCGACCGGGTGCTCGGCCTGCCGCCGGAACCACGCGTCGACAAGGACCTCCCCTTCTCCCGGATCCCGCGGGGCTGAGCCATGGACAACACGATGAGCAGCAACGACGACCGCGACGACCTCCGCCGCGTGGTCCGCACCCTCCTCGAACGGCGGTCGACGGAGGCCGACGTCCGCAGGCTGATCGAGGACGCCACCGGCTACGACCGGGACCTCTGGGCGGTGATGGCCGACCAGCTCGGCCTGCAGGGGATGGCGGTCCCGGAGGCCCACGGCGGCTCCGGGTTCGGCTACGAGGAGCTGTGCGTGGTGTTCGAGGAGATGGGCAGGGCGCTGCTGCCGTCGCCCTTCTTCGCCACCGTCGCCCTCGCCACGAACGTCCTGCAGCACAGCGGCGACGAGGACGCGTGCAAGCGCTGGCTGCCCGCGATCGCGGGCGGTGAGCTGATCGCGACGCTCGCGCTGGGCGAGGAGGACGGCGGCTGGGACGACACCGCCGTCCGGATGCGGGCCGAGCCCGACGGGGCAGGCTGGACCCTGACCGGGGCGAAACGCTTCGTCCCGGCCGCGCACGTCGCCGACCTGCTGCTGGTCGCCGCGCACACGGCGGACGGCCTGTCGCTGTTCGCGGTCGAGCCGCGGGACCCGGGCTGCACCGTCGAGGTCGAGCTGACCCTGGACCTGACCCGCCCGCTCTCGCGTGTCGTCCTCGACCGGGTGCCTGCGCTGCTCGTAGGGAGCAGCGGCCAGGCGTGGGACGGGCTGCGGCGGGCACTGCGCCTCGCCGCGGTGGCGCTGGCCGCGGAGCAGGTCGGTGGGGCGCAACGGGTCCTGGAGATGACGGTCGAGTACGCGAAGGTCCGCCACCAGTTCGGCCGGCCCATCGGGTCCTTCCAGGCCGTGAAGCACAAGCTGGCCGACGTGCTCGTCGCCCTCGAGTCGGCCCGGTCCGCCGCCCAGGACGCCGCGCGCGCGGCGGCCCAGGGCGACCCGGAGTTCGAGTTGGCCGCGTCGGTCGCGAAGGCGGTCTGCTCGGACACGTTCACGCGCGCGGCCGCGACGGCGATCCAGCTGCACGGCGGTATCGGCTTCACCTGGGAGCACCCGGCGCAGCTGTACTACAAACGGGCCAGGAGCAGCGAGTTCCTCCTCGGTACCCCGGGCCACCATCGTGACCTCGTCGGCCGGGCGATCGGGGTCTGACGTGGAACGTTTCCGAGACGTGGGTCGCCGGCTGCGCAACTGGCACCGCTGGGGCCCCGACGACGAGCTGGGCACCCTCAACCTCATCACCCCCGAGGCGGTGGTCGCTGCGGCGGGGCTGGTGCGGACAGGCCGGATCTTCGATCTCGGCATCCCCTTCGGCGCCGACGGCCCGCAGCCCGGCGGCGCCCGGATCAACCCGGTGCACCTCATGCGCGACACCGGCGCCGGCCAGGTGTACCCGGGTGGGATGCACTTCGCCGACGACTACGTCTTCATGCCCCTGCAGGCGGCCTCCCAGTGGGACGCGCTGTCCCACGTCTTCTACGACGACCTGCTCTACAACGGCTATCCGGCCGCGGAGGTGGGCCCCCGCGGGGCGGGGAAGCTCTCGATCGACAAGTTCGGCAAGGGCGTCGTCGGGCGCGGGGTGTTGCTCGACGTCGCGCGTCTGAAGGGCGTGGACCACCTCGAACGCGGCTACGCGATCACGCCCGCCGACCTCGACGAGGCCGCCCGGACCCAGGGCGTGCGGGTGGGCGCGGGCGACATCCTGCTGGTCCGGACGGGATGGCGCCGCGTCTTCACGACGACGCGCGACGCCGCGGTGTTCATGGACGGTGAGCCCGGCATCGGGCTGGCCTGTGCGCAGTGGCTCTACGACCGTGACGTGGCGGCACTGTGCTCGGACAACTGGGCGATCGAGGTGCTGCCCGGCGAGGGCGACGAGAAGTTCGCCGTGCACTGCGTCCTGATCCGGGACATGGGCATGCCGCTGGGCGAGATCCTCGACTTCGAGGAGCTCGCTGCGGACTGTGCGGACGACGGGGTCTACGAGTTCCTGTTCACGGGCCCGCCGATCAAGTTCGTGGGCGCGGTCGGGTCACCCGTCAACCCGCTCGCGATCAAGTGACGCCTGCAGGATCGACGGAGGTGACGACCGCGATCCGCCAGGGATCGCGGTCGTCGGTCCGGACCAGCAGGTAGAGGACGTCGAAGTCCTCGAGCGGGGCACCCGACAGGTCGTGCCGGGTGCCCCGCGCACGCAGCAGGACCGTGCGCGGGTCGAGCACCGTCACCGTGCGGGAGGTCGTGGAGGCGCCCCCGTACCGACGCGCGGCCATGCCCTCCCAGGTCGCGGCCAACCACGCGCGGATCTCGGTGTCGGTCGCGAACGTGCCGGGGTCACCCTTCGACACCCGGCACAGCGGCGCGACGAAGTGCCCGGCGGTCGCGTCGGGATCGAAGCGTTGGAAGTCGGCGAGGTACGTGGCGTAGGTCGCGAGCACCGATCGCTCGATCTCGCCGACCGGTGTGCTGGCCGTGCTGGAACCCATCGAAACCTCCTCGTCGGAACCCCGGGTCGCGTCGTCAGGCGACGCCGCGCGCCCACTCCTCGAGGGTGGTGACCGGCAAGCCGAACGCGCGCAGGTACTCCGGGAACGCCGGCGCGGGGTGTGCGCTGAGGTAGCCCTGGGACTGCTGGAACACCTCGGGCAACCCGTCGGCGATCGCGGCGTCGCGGCTCGCCGGCAACGTGATCGGCCGGCCCCACACCCTGGACAGCGTGGCCGCCGCCTGGCGGAGGCTGATCCGATCGCCCGCCAGCTCCAACTCGACGGCGTCGAACCGCTGCGGGTCGGCGAACGCGGCCGCCGCCGCGGAGGCGATGTCGGCGACCGCGACGAACGCCTGCGGCACATCGAGGTCGTAGCCGACGAGGATCTTCTCCGTGGAGCCCGGCGCGTAGAAGTAGGAGGGCGCCAGGAAGTTCTCCATGAAGGCCGACGGCCGCAGGATCGTGGTCGACCGGGCTCCGGCGTCGCGCAGCGCGTCCTCGGTCAGCGTCTTGACGCGGAAGGCGTGCCCGACGAACGGGCCCCAGCGCTCCTCGTCGATGATCCGGGTGGCCCCCGAGGCCGAGGTGTGCACGATCTGCGGCACACCGGCCGCGGCGGCCGCGGCGGCGAGGGTCCGGGCGCGGTCGATCTCGGTGTCGGCACCCAGGTTCGCGAAGTCGGGGGTCTGGACGGAGAACAGGCCGCGGGCCCCGTCGAGGGCCGGCTTCAGCGACTCCGGCTCGTCCAGGTCACCGTGGACGAGCCGGGCCCCGAGCGCTTCCAGGGCGCGGGCCTTCTCGCTGCCGGTGTCGCGGACGAGCGCGTGGACCGGTGTCCCGGCCGCGACGAGGGCGCGGGCGACGGCGCCTCCCTGTTGCCCCGTCGCGCCGGTGACCAGGACGAATTCGCTCACGGGAGTACTCCTCGGATCGACTGCGGATTAAATGGGGTGTCACCCCGTTTATCTCTGGGCTACGATATCGAGGACCACCCCGGTTGTCGAGGAGAGGAGCGCCGTGCCTGCGGTGAAGACGTTGCGCGCGGACGGTCGTCGCAACCGGGAGCGGCTGCTCGCAGCGGCCGCGGAGCTCATCCGCCAGGAGGGCGCGCAGGCCTCGCTGGAGGAGATCGCGCGCCGCGCGGGCCTCGGCTCGGCGACCCTGCACCGGCACTTCCCGTCCCGGTACGCGCTGCTGGAGGCGGTCTACAGGGACGGTGTCGAGCAGCTGTGTGAGCACGCCGCTTCGCAGCCCGGTGAGGACCCGGCCGCCGAGCTCGACACCTGGGTCGAGGACACCACGGCCTACATCGCCGACAACCGCGGCCTCGGGATCGCCCTGCTGGGCAGCGCCGACACCGTCGAGGACGACGGCCTCACCGCCGACGAGATCTGCGTGACCGACCGGCTGATCGACGAGCTGCAGATCCTGGTGGACCGGGCCGCGCACGCGGGTGTGCTGCGCGCCGGCGTGACCGGCAGCGACCTGATGACCCTGATGAACGCGATCGGCACCGCGACCGAGAAGGACTCCATGACCGCGCGGCGCCTGGTGCGTCTCGCGCTCACGGGAGTCCACCCCTGCCCGTGACGGGAGGGGGGCGGCGTCAGGAGTCGAGCCGTCTCGCCACGGCGGCCATCCGCGCCAGCTCGACCAGCAGGTCGCGGACGTGCGGGGGATGGGCATCGGGGTCCTCCAGCGGCGGCCGGCTCAATCCGTAGGCGTCGACGAGTGGCACCGCCGCCCCGGTCGCGCGCTCCTTCCGGGCCAGCGCGGCTGCGACGTACGGGGCCAGCTCGGCGTCCCTGCGCGCCCTGATCTCCGCGTGCTGTGCGGCGAAACCGGGCAGCACCTCGGCGGCGAACAGCTCGAGCGAGGCCCGGACCTCGGCGTAGGGCAGCCGCCCGAACTGGTGGAGCAGGATCGTCTGGTCCAGTCCGGCGTCCTGGTACGCGCGCAGTCTCTCGACGAGCTCGGCGGGGGACCCGATGGCGTGCTCGCCGCGGTGGGGGATGGTGCCGCCGAGCTCCTCACGGACCGTCTCCGAGCGCTCCCACACGTCCGTGGCTCCGGGCCGGTGCCGGCCGAACACGTGGTAGTGCCGCACGGCGTAGGTGAAGAAGCTGCCGGCCCGCTCCCCGCGCTCCTTCGCCACGTCGGCGTCGGGATGGCAGTGGAAGGGGACCATCGTCGCGACCCGCGGGTTCACGGTGTGCCCGATCGGCACACACTCACGTCGGAACGTCTCGTGGTAGTCCTCGACGACGGTCTTCGCCTCGGCGGGGTCGAAGAAGGAGTGCGCGAGCGCCCCGATCCCGAGGCGCGCCGCGAGACGGACCGTCTCGTCGTCCGAGCAGGCGATCCACAGTGGCGGATGGGGCCGCTGCACGGGCTTGGGCACGACGTTGCGCGCGGGCATCGAGAAGTGCGTGCCGACGTACCCCGGGTACGGCTCCCGGGCCATCATCTCGGTGACCTGGCCGAGCGCCTCGAGTGACATCTCGTGGCGCGCGTGCGGATCGACGCCGAAGCCCTCCAGCTCCATCCGGGTCTTCGAGTGGCCGATGCCGAACTCGACGCGCCCACGTGAGAGCACGTCGAGTGTCGCGATCCGCTCGGCGACCCGCGCGGGCTCGTTGTAGCCCGGTGGCATCAGGACGACGGCGTGCCCCAGCCTGATCGTTCGGGTCCGCTGGCTCGCCGCCGCCAGGAACACCTCCGGCGCCGACGAGTGGGAGTACTCCTCGAGAAAATGCTGTTCCGGGGACCAGGCGTAGTCGAAGCCGAGCCGGTCGGCCAGTTCGACCTGGTCGAGACTCTCCTGGAACATGGCCGGCTCTGCGTCCGGTCCCCACGGTCGGGGAAGCTGCTGGGCGAAGAAGAGCCCGAACTCCACGGCCGCTCCCTAGAACGCAGGGACGGTCACGCGGACCGTCTCGACGACGGCCTCGGTGGAACCCGCCGTGATGGCCGCCACCCCGCCGAGCAGGCAGAGCACGAACAGCGTCCGGCCGTCGTGGCCCCCGAGGGCGCAGGCCAGCGGCATCTTGCGGGCGATGTCGTCCGATATCGGGACGACGTCGGTGATCTCGCCGCCCTCCCGTACCCGCCGCAGCACGCCTTGCAGTGGCGACGCGGTCCAGATCGCCCCCTCGCTGTCGGCGGCGATGCCGTCCGCGCTGCCGGGGGTGAGGTCGGCCCACACCCGCCGGTCGAGGAGGTTGCCGTCGGCATCACGGTCGAAGCCGACGAGCTGGGCGGAGGGGAAGGAGGCGACCACGTAGGTGCCGTCGGGCAGCAGGACCGGCCCGTTGGGGTCGTCGACCTCGGTGGCGACGATTCGCGCGGACCCGTCCGGCTCGACCATGATCACCCGGCCGTCCGGGTCGACAGGGCGCGGCGCGGCAGGGTCGTGCGTGCCCATCGAGCCCACGTACGCGCGGCCCTGCGCGTCCACGACCATGTCGTTCAACGCGCCGACAGCCAGGTCCGCGAGGTCGGCGTGGACGCCGACCTCCCCGGGTGCGTCGAGCCGGAGGATCTCCGGGCGGGCCATGTTCACCACCAGTAGCCGGCCGTCGGGGAGGAAGCCGAGGCCGCAAGGATGCTCCCCGTTCGTGAACTCGTGGACGACGTCCAGGTTCCCGGCCTCGTCGACGCGCAGCACACGGTGGGCGAAGATGTCGGAGAAGTAGAGCCATCCGGCGCGCCAGCGAGGTGCCTCGGCGAACCGCAGACCACCGACGAGCGGTGCGGCCGGTATGGACAGGGTCGGGTCGGGCACCTGGGTTCCTCCGCGGACGTCGACGTCGGGCGCAGGTTTCGAACGAGAGTAGGTTCGAAGCCGAGTCGGAATGAGACACCGCAGGGCGCGCACCCGTCAAGTGGGGGGCCCTTCCGCTATGGCCTTGACGGGCGTCGGACTGCCTGCGATCCTGGCCCGACCAGATTCAAATCTGATTCGAGTTACTGCGCGCTCCGGAGCCTCGGCACTGCTCCGCCCGCCACCGTCGTCGTCGGACTCCCGAGGAAGTGATCATGAAGATCGGTGTCCATCTCTATTTCCAGAACTACACGGACTGGGACCGTTTCCAGTCGAAGCGGCCCGGTCCGCCGGCGGTGACCGACCAGCAGATCTACGAGGAGGACCTCCACCTCGCCGGCCTGGTCGAACCACTCGGCTTCGACTCCTACTGGGCGGTCGACCATCACTTCACCCCCTACGCCATGACCGGCGGTGCACTGCAGCACCTCACCTACATGGCCGGGAGGACCACGAAGCTGGACTTCGGCTCGATCGTCGTCGTCCTGCCCTGGTACGACCCGCTCGCCGTGGTCGACCAGATCAGCGTGCTCGACAACATGTTGCAGGGCCGACAGCTCACCATCGGTCTCGGCCGTGGTGCCGCGAAGCAGGAGTTCGACCGGTTCCGGGTCCCGATGCCGCACGCCCGCGGCCGATTCGCCGAGTCGGTCGAGATCCTGCGGCGGGCGCTGACGAACGAGTGGTTCTCGTTCGAGGGTGAGCACTTCCAGATTCCGGAGACATCGATCCGCCCGGGCTTCCGCAACCCCGAGCGGCTGCTGGAGCGGATGCGGATCGCGTGGCAGAGCCCGGACACGCTGCCGATCGTGGCGAACTCTGGCCACGGCGTGATCATGACCAACACCAAGAGCTGGGACGAGTACTCCGAGGACATCCAGCAGGTCAACAAGATCCGTCGCAGCATCGGGCTCGGACCCACGCAGCCGACGGTCCAGGTCATGCTGTCCTGCTTCGACACCGAGGCCGAGGCCTGGGGGGTCATGTCCACGCACATGCTGGAGAGCTACAACAGCAGCGCGAAGCAGTACGGCCTCGACGACCCGTCCCAGTTCATCGGGGTCAAGGGCTACGAGCACTACGCGAAGGTGCCGCCCTACCTGGGTCCGGGCACCGACCCGGCCAAGGACGAGCAGATGCTCGAACATGCCGCGCGCCCGCAGGCCTGGGGCACGCCGGACCAGGTCTTCGAGAAGATGCAGTTCATCCAGCAGAAGACGGGCGCCGTCGAGTTCATCGTCAACCCGCGGTTCGGTGGGATGTCCGCCGAGACGGCGGAGCGCTCGATGCGGCTGTTCGCCGCGGAGGTGCTCCCGCGGCTGCAGGCGATCGATCCTCCGCTCCCGGAGTCGCTGAACGGGGAGTGAGGACGCGAAGCGCCGGTGGTGGTCGACGAGACCGCTGCCGGCGCTTCGTCATGTCCGGGGGAGCGCGGGTCCCGCGGCCCGGCGACGCGTGTGGTCTCGACAAGTGGGGGGGCACTCCCTATGCTGACCCACTAACTGGGGGCAGACCCCGTTTGTAGTGCCGAGGCCTAGGGGTCTGACGGCACAACTGGGATCCAATATTGACCAGAGTGAATCCTGAAGCTACCGTCGTGGAGACATCGGGCGAACCTCGCCACAGCATGCGCACCACCGGTGGGCCGTTCGGCCAGGAAAGGGAGTCGCCATGTCACGCCTGACCGTCACCCTGCCGGAGGGGGCCGTCCAAGGAGGCTGGGCGCGCCAGTTCCCGCAGGTCCGAGCCTTCCTCGGGCTCCCCTACGCCGCTCCGCCCGTCGGCTGTCTGCGCTTCGCGCCGCCGGCGCCGTGCCCGCGCTCCGACTCCTGGTCACCACTCGGGGCCACCGTCCCCGGCGCACTCGGCGCCGCGTTCGCCGAGGCGACACAACTGACGCTCGACGTCTGGACGCCCGCCGACGCAGTCGGCCGGCCGGTGCTCGTCTGGCTCGACGACGAGGGCTCCGCCGGTCGGACACGCCGGTTCTGCGCCGGCCTCGCCGCCGAGCACCGCATCGTCGTGGTCGCTCCCCGGTGTCGCCGGGGAGCGCTGGGCTATCTCGATCTGACCGCGCACCGGGACGGGTTCGGCAACGGCAACTTCGGGCTCCTCGACCAGATGGAGGCTCTGACCTGGGTCGCGACCCACGCGCGCGCCTTCGGAGGGGACCCCGCGGTCATCACGGTCTCCGGTCGCGGGGAGGGTGCACACGCCGCCGCGCTGCTGGCCGGGCTTCCCCGCACCAGCCCGCTGGTGCGCCGCCTGGTCCTGCCGGCCGGTGTGCCCGGGTGCCGCGTCCAGACGCCGGCCGAGGCCGCCCGCGTCGCAGCCGCCTTCCTCGACGTCCTCGGCGCCGACCCCGACGGCCGTGGTGACCTGCGTGAGCTCGAGGCGGCGGCGATCACCCGGGCCGAGGCGTCGCTGCGCCGGGCGGAGGCCCGTTCCCCGTTCGCCCTGGTGGCCCACGACGACCTGCCCTTCGGCGATCTGACCGAGCTGCTGCGCGGAGCGATGTCAGCCGTCGAGGTCATGGTGGGCCGCAGATGCGTCGATCGCGGCGCCGGTACGACGACGTGGACGATCTGGCGCTGCGGAGAGGATCGCGTCGCCGACCGCATCTCGTCGGTGGTGACGCACGCTCGGGTCAGGACGCCCGAGGGGTACGGCAGCGGCTTCGGAGAGTTCGTGCGTACCGGCGACCCGGCGTCCGCCCGTGGTGCCCGCGTCGAGCCACTCCTGCGGGCCGGGGCCGGCAGGGAACCGGTCGACCTCGGTGCCGCCCTGTGATGCGGGCGCCGAGCAGGTCCGGATCGGGAGTGGTCCGGGCGAACGGGATCGACCTCTGCTACGAGACCCTCGGCGATCCGGCGGATCCGGCGCTGTTGCTGGTCATGGGCCACGGGATGCAGCTCGACGCATGGGATCGCGCATTCTGCGAGCTGTTCGTCGAGCGCGGACACTTCTTGATCCGGTTCGACAACCGGGACGTCGGACTCTCCACCAAGCTCGTCGGTGTCCCGGACATCGACGCGGCGAGGCGCGGTGATCGTGGCGCAGCTGTCTACGGGCTCGAGGACATGGCCGACGACGCCGTCGGCCTCCTCGACGCACTCGGCGTCGGCCGGGCGCACGTGTTGGGTGCGTCGATGGGCGGGATGATCGCGCAGGTGCTGGCCATCCGGCACCCGGGCCGGGTCTCCTCGCTGTGCTCGATCATGTCGACCACCGGGGACCGCGCGGTCGGGGCGGCCCGGCCGGACGTCCTCGTCGCGATCCGCTCCGGAGCTGCGCGCACCCGGGCCGAGATCGTCGAGGCCCAGGTCGAGACGGCCCGGGTGCTGGCCGGCGGCGGCTTCCCGTTCGACGCGGACACCGTCCGGTCACGGGCCGCACACGCCTACGACCGCTGCCACCACCCGGAGGGAAAGCTGCGCCAGCAGGCGGCGATCCTGACCGCTGCGGACCGCACGCCCGCGCTGCGACGACTGCGGCTCCCGGCCGTCGTCGTCCACGGCGCCGACGACCCGCTGGTCGGTGTGGACGGGGGAGTCGCGACCGCGTCCGCGATTCCGGACGCGCGGCTGGTCCTGGTCCCAGGCCTCGGTCACGAGCTCCCGGTCGGGGTGCACGCGACCGTCGTCGAGGAGTTCGCCACCAACGCCCGGCGCGCCACCGCTGAGACACCGTGACCAGACCCTGGCGCGACCTGCCCACGGCCCACGACGTTCGAGAGCTCTGCGGGGCAGGGAACCCCGCGCCCCGCGACAGGCACGCCCGCCGAGGCGGCGAAAGGACACACTCGTGACTGAGCATCCCCGTACCGGGCCCGTCTTCGACGCGGCAGCACTCCGGGAGAAGTACCGGCAGGAGCGGGAGAAGCGGCTACGGCCCGACGGGTCCGCCCAGTACCGGCAGATCACCGAGGACATCGACCACTATCTCACCGACCCGTACATCGAGGTGGCCGACCGCGAGCCGGTCACGGACGACGTCGAGGTCGCCGTGATCGGGGGCGGGTTCGGCGGGCTCCTGGTCGGTGCCCGGCTGCGGTCGGCCGGCGTCGAACAGGTGCGACTCGTCGAACAGGGGGGTGACGTCGGCGGGACCTGGTACTGGAACAGGTACCCCGGCGCGGCGTGCGACACCGAGTCCTACATCTACCTGCCGCTGCTGGAGGAGACCGGGTACGTCCCGACCGAGCGCTACGCCAAGGGACCCGAGATCCATCAGCACTGCCGGCGGATCGCGCGGCATTTCGACCTGTACCGCGATGCGCTGCTGCACACCCGGGTCCTCGACGTCCGCTGGGACGACGACGAGCAGCGGTACACGGTCACCACGAACCGTGGCGACCGGTTCCGTGCCCGGTTCGTGGCGATGACCGCCGGATCGATGGACCTGCCGAAGCTGCCCGGCATTCCCGGGATCGAGAACTTCACCGGAAAGTCGTTCCACACCACCCGCTGGGACTACGCCTACACGGGCGGGGACGCACACGGGAACCTCACCGGGTTGGCGGACAAGAAGGTCGCGATCATCGGGACCGGGGCCACGGCGATCCAGGCGGTCCCGCACCTCGGCGCCGGGGCGGAGCAGCTCTACGTCTTCCAGCGCACCCCGTCGGCGGTCAACGTCCGGGACAACCGGCCGACCGATCCGGACTGGGCCGCGGCGTTGGAGCCGGGTTGGCAGCGCGAACGCGTCCGCAACTTCTCCGGCTTCATCGCCGGCGAGGACGTCGGCGAGGACCTCGTGAACGACGGCTGGACCAAGATCTTCCGCAACCGTGCGCTGCACGGCGGGGTCCTCGACGAGGACGTGGACTTCGAGGTCATGGAAGGGGTCCGCGCCCGGGTCGACGAGATCGTCACCGACCCGGAGGTGGCCGAGGCTCTCAGGCCCTACTACCGGGCACTCTGCAAGCGTCCGACCTTCCACGACGAGTACCTGCCCACCTTCAACCGTCCCAACGTCACGCTGGTGGACACCGACGGCCAGGGCGTCGAGAAGATCACCGAGACGGCCGTCGTCGCGAACGGGATCGAGTACGAGGTCGACTGCATCGTGTTCGCGAGCGGCTTCCAGGTCGGCGCACCGTTCTCGCGCCGGCTCGGGTACGACGTCGTCGGCCGCGACGACACGGCGCTCAGCGCGAAGTTCGCCACCGGCATCTCGACGCTCTACGGGATGCAGACCCGCGGCTTCCCGAACTTCTTCATCGTCGCCATCAACCAGGCCGGGATCTCGTCGAACCAGACCCATCTCCTCGACGTCCAGGCCCGGCACATCGCCGACATCGTGACGGCCACCCGGGCCGCCGGCGCCGGGTCCGTCGACGTGGAGCAGGAGGCCGAGGACTCCTGGGTGCAGACGGTGATCGAGTGCGCCCGCCGCAACGGCGAGTTCCTCGCGACCTGCACACCCGGCTACTACAACAACGAGGGCAACCCCAACCTCGAGGCCTTCCGCCGCAACGGTCCCTTCGCACCCGGTGTGTGGCGCTTCGAACGGATCGTGGAGCAGTGGCGTGCCGACGGCCGGTACCGGGGCCTGCTCTTCGACGGATCACCGCTCCCCGACGGCGCCGCCCACACGACCACAACCCGAGGGTGAGGAACAGATGACCGCAACCGACCTTCCCAAGATCATCTCCGTCGACGACCACCTGGTCGAGCCCGCGCACCTCTTCGAGCGGTGGCTTCCGCAGAAGTTCCAGTACGGCGCCCCGCGCGTCGAGCGGCGGATGGTCAGCCTGGACACCGACCTCTTCGGGTTCGAGGAGGACGAGAACGGTATGCCCAGCGACGTCTGGGTGTTCGGCAAGTCGATCTACGTGCCGCGACGTGCTGTCGTCGTGCTCGACGGCGTCGACACCTCCGCCGAGATGCGGGACAAGGAGCCGGTGACCTTCGACGAGATGGACCCCGCCTGCTACGACCCGAAGGCACGGCTCGCGGCGATGGACGCCCAAGGCGTCGAGGCGTCCATCGGCTTCCCGTCGTTCCCCCGGTTCTGCGGGCAGGCGTTCAGCGAGGAGACCGAGAACGACCGTGATCTCGGGGTCGCCCTGATCCAGGCCTACAACGACTGGCAGGTCGAGGAGTGGGCGGGCGACTCCGGTGGCCGGCTGGTGCCGGCTCCGGTCGTTCCGCTGTGGGACGCACACCTGGCGGCGGCCGAGGTCCGGCGCAACGCCGCCCGGGGAGTCCATGCGGTCGCCTTCAGCGAGATCGTCGGCCACCTGGGCTACCCGAGCATCCACGACGGCAACTGGGACCCGTTCTTCGCCGCGTGCGAGGAGACCGAGACGGTGGTGTGCATGCACATCGGCTCGTCGTCGCTGCTGATGACGCTGCCACCGGAGGCGCCGCTGCTCCTGCTGCCCGTCCTGCAGTTCGCGAACTCCTACGCCTCCATGGCGGACTTCGTGTTCTCCGGCGTGCTCGACCGGTTCCCGGATCTCAAGCTCGCCTACTCCGAGGGCCAGGCCGGCTGGATCCCCTACGCGATGGAGCGGATGGACCACGCCTACGCCCACCACACGTGGGCGCTGGGCGACGAGAAGCTCAAGGAGAAGCCGTCGACCTACGTGCGGCGCAACATGTGGGGCTGCATCTTCGCGGACAAGCACGCGATCGCGAATGCCGAGCACATCGGTGTCGACAACCTGATGTTCGAGGTCGACTTCCCGCACAGCGACGGACCGTTCCCGCACACCCGCAGCCACCTCGTGGACCAGTTCGCCGGGGTCGACCCCGCCATCACCTACCGGATCGTGCGGGGCAACGCCATCCGGCTCTACCAGCTGCCCTTCGACCAGCACCTCGACGCCGACGGCCGGCCACTGGACCAGATGTGACCACGACGGACAGGCCGGTCCCGCACCCGTCACCGCTCACGGAGCCCTTCTGGGCAGCGTGCCGGGAGGGCCGGCTGCTCGTCCAGCGGTGCGACAAGTGCGGGGCCCACGTGTTCACCCCGCAGGAGTTCTGCCGCGAGTGCCACGCAGATGCACTGACCTGGGTGGAGTCTGCGGGCGACGGACATGTGGTGACGTTCACGGTCATCTGGCGCCCGCAGACACCGGCCTTCGACGTGCCGTACGTCGTCGCGGTCGTCCGGCTCGAGGAGGGCTACGAGATGGTCACCAACATCGTCGGCACCCCACCCGACGTGGTCACGATCGGTGCGCCCGTGCGGGTGCGCTTCACCCCGGTGACCGACGCGATCACCCTGCCCTGCTTCGAGCTCGCGTGAGCGGCCGCGAGGTCGTCGTCGTCGGTGCGTACAACACACCGCAGGCACGGGTGCTCGAGGGCCAGACCTCGGACTCGGTCACGCTCGCCGCGATCACCGGGGCGCTCGACGACGCCGGGCTCACCACGGCCGACGTCGACGGGCTGACCGTGCTGCCCGGCCTGCAGTACCGGGGCGGTGCCGACGCGTTCGGGTACGCGCTCGGCATCCCCTGGTTCTGGACCGGCGCGCAGGTGCCCGGCCCTGCCGCGGTCGTCGAGGCGGCGGCCGCGATCGGGGCCGGCGCCTGCGACACCGTGGTGCTCGCCGGTGGGCAGGCCGGGGTGTACACGGACCGCGCCGCGGTCGCCCCGTGGGCCCGGACCCCGAACGAGTTCATCGAGTGCTGGGGCCTGATGACCCCGGCGGAGTGGGCGATGGCGGCCCAGCAGTACCTGCACCGCTTCTCCGTGCCGCGGGAGAAGATCGCGCACGTCGCCGCGGTCATCCGCAACAACGGCTCCCGCAACCCGGAGGCCGTCTACTTCGGACGGGGCCCGTACACGGCCGAGGACGTGCTGGCCTCCCGGATGATCGCCGACCCGTACCACCTGCTGGACTGCGCCACCACCAGCGAGGGCGGCTCCGCGCTGGTGCTGACCACGGCTGAGCGGGCCGCCGACCTCGACGTGGCGCCGGTGCGGGTGCTCGGTGGGGCCTGGGACAGCTGGGGGCCGACCTACACCCACCCGCCGACGTACGACCGCGTCGCGATGTGGGGCCGCAAGGCAGGAGATGCGGCGTTCGCGCAGGCCGGGCTCTCGCGCGACGACGTGGACGTCTTCGAGTTCTACGACAACTTCTCGTGGGAGATCGTCCGCTACTTCGAGTCCCTGCGGTACTGCGACGTCGGGGAGGGCCCCGACCTCGTCGCGGGCGACGCCATCGAGTCGACCGGGCGGTACCCGATCGTCACCGACGGCGGCACCATGTCGCACTCGCACACCGGGGAGTCGCAGCGGCTGCAGCGGGTCGTGCAGGCGGTGCGCCAGCTGCGGGGCGAGAGCGCGGCGAACCAGGTCGTCGGCGCCGAGGTCGCACTCGTCGCCGTGATCGGCGAGGTGCTGCTGCTCGGTGCCTGACCCCCACTCCGCCCGAACGTCCACACGGGAGCAGACATGACCACGGACCTCTCACCGGTCCACCCCCCGTTCGACCCGGAGCTCGCCGCCGCCCTCGCGGCCGCGGAGGACGTCCCGACGACGGTGACCCCGGAGATGCTGGCCGCGCTGCGGGAGGACACGGCCGCCACGGCGCCCTCGTTCACGGCCATCGCCGAGGCGCACAGGGTCGACGTCCGGACCGTCACCGTGGCCCGGTCCGACGCCCCGGACATGCGGCTCCTCGTGGCGACGCCCCCGCTCAGCCGTCCCGGCTCGCCTGCGCTCTACTGGATCCACGGAGGCGGGGTCGTCCTGGGCGACTTCCGATTCGGCCTCGACCTGGTGCTCCCGTGGGCGGTGGAGTTCGGCGTGCCGGTCGTGTCCGTCGACTACCGGCTGGCGCCCGCGGACCCCGACCCGGCCGCCGTCGAGGACTGCTACGCCGGGCTGGTGTGGGTGGCCGGGCACGCGGCCGAGCTCGGCGTCGACCCGTCCCGGCTCGTCCTGGCCGGGCACAGCGCCGGTGCCGGCCTGGCGGCCGGTACCGCGCTGCTCGCCCGGGACCGCCACGGTCCCCGGGCGGCGGGCCAGCTCCTCTTGTGCCCCATGCTCGACGACCGCGAGCACACCCCCGCGAGCCGCCAGCTCGACGGCGTCGGCGTGTGGGACCGGACCGCCAACCGCACGGCCTGGGACGCCCGTCTCGGCGGCCGCCGCGGCGGTCCTGCCGTCGAGCCGTACTCCGCCCCCGCCCGGGCGACGGACCTGAGCGGCCTGCCGCCCGCGTTCGTCGACGTCGGCTCGGTCGACACGTTCCGGGACGAGGCCGTCGACTACGCCACCCGGATCTGGCAGGCCGGGGGAGCTGCGGAGCTGCACGTCTGGCCCGGCGCGTACCACTGCTTCGAGATCCTCGCCCCCACCGCCGCCGTCTCGGTCGCCGCGGTGGACCGGCGCACGGACTGGCTGCGCCGGGTCCTCCGGCCGCCCCGACCCTCGTCACGACCGACCTGAAGGAGCACCATCGATGTCCGAGTCACGCGTCGCGATCGTCACCGGCGCAGCCCGGGGGATCGGCGCCGCCACCGCGCGGCGCCTCGCCATGGACGGCTTCGCCGTCGCCGTCCTCGACCTGGAGGAGAGTGCCGCGAAGGCCACCGCCGACGCCGTGCTCGCGCAAGGCCGGACCGCGATCGCGGTGGCCGCCGACGTCGCGGACGCGGAGGCAGTGCAGGTCGCCGTCGACCGCGTCGCCGCCGAGCTGGGTCCGCCGACGGTGCTGGTCAACAACGCCGGCATCACTCGGGACAACCTGCTGTTCCGGATGACCGAGGCCGACTGGGACGCGGTCGTGGGAGTGCACCTGCGGGGGTCGTTCCTCGTCTCCAGGGCGGTGCAGCGGCACATGGTCGAGGCGGGATGGGGCCGGATCGTGAACCTGTCGTCGACCTCGGCACTGGGCAAGCGCGGCCAGGCCAACTACGCCGCGGCGAAGGCCGGCCTGCAGGGCTTCACCAAGACGCTGGCCTTCGAGCTGGGCCGTTTCGGGATCACGGTCAACTGCATCGCACCGGGATTCGTGGTCAGCGACATGACGCGGGCGACCGCGGAGCGCATCGGCGTGCCCTGGGACGAGTACCTGGCCCAGCGGGTGGCGGAGATCCCCGTCGGGCGCGCGGGCGGGCCCGACGACATCGCGCAGGCCGTGTCCTACTTCGTCGACGAACGCTCGGGCTTCGTGTCCGGCCAGGTCCTCTACGTGGCGGGCGGGCCCCGGACCTGAGCGGACCGGGACCCACCGTGCTCAGCGCGCGTCCACGGGCGCGGGTCCGATCCGGACGGGGACGTTGCTCATCCGCGGCTGGCCCGAGAACCTGTCGTGGACGCCGTCGTCGGCGACGAGCCGGCCCGGGTTCGAGCCGAGCTCCCGCACGTCCTCCGCCACGCCGGGCAGGCCGCCGAAGGCGTGGCTGATCGACACAGTGCCGGGGCGGACGGTGTCGTCGGCCTCGGCCACGGCCAGGATCGCGGCCCGGGCCGACCGGATCTCGACGACGTCACCGGTCTCGACGCCGAGGCCGGCGAGGTCTCCCGGGTTCATGAACGCCGGGTTGTGGCGGGGCCGGCTCTCGGGCGCGGCGAACGTGGGGGCGTTCATGACGTGCATCAGGCGCCGCGAGATCAGCCGGAACGGGTATCCGTCGGGCAGCGGCGCGGTCAGCTCGTCGCGCAGGTCGGTCAGCATGACCTCGTTGCCGACGTCGAGCCGTCCCTCCCAGCCGGGATCCCGGGGCCGCACGTGCACGGGCGGGTCCGGGAACAGCGCGCCCCGCGGGTGCTTCCTGACCTCCGCGAACGGGATGCGGGACCCGGTGTGGATGTGCTCGAACAGCTCGTCGACGTCGGGGTCGCGCGTCATGTCCAGCTGCAGCGGCACGCTGCCCTCGATGTGGATCACCTCGCCGAGCGCGGGGTAGAGGCCCAGATGCAGCCCCATCCGGCCCGCGAGCCGGTGCAGGAACCGCCACTGCTCGATCACGTCCGACCCGTCGGGCGGGTCGACGACGGCCGGTGTGTAGTGCGCCCAGGACTCGGACAGCCCGACGCCGTTGGCGTACAGCGGCAGGAAATCGACCATGAGGTTCGTGCCCGGCATCTCGAAGGGCAGGGTGGACGCGATGACGTAGTCGGCGAGGGCTGCCGTCGGCGACATCTGGATGTCCACCTGTACCAGCAGGTCGAGCGAGCGCAGGGCCTCGACCATCTTCAGCTGGTCCGGCACGCAGGCCGCAGGGTTCCCACCCACGCTGACGACTGCCCGGACCTGGCCCTCGCCCGGCAGCAGGATCTCGTCCGCCATCGCGGCGGTGGGCAGGCCCGCAGCGGTCATGGTCAGGCCGCGGACGCGGAGCTGCTCGCCGTAGCCGTATGCCGGGAAGGGCGGGAGCGCCTGGGCCTTGTCGGGCTGGATGGCGGCGGGGACGAGCGACAGCGCGTTGCGCACGTGGTCACCTGCGCGCATCCAGTGCCCGCAGAGGGTGTCCAGGCACAGCAGGAGGTACTCGACGAGGGTCCCCTTCGCCGACATGTTCGGCCCGGTTCCCGCTGCGGCGTAGCCCTTGCCGGCGCTGCCGAAGATCCGGGCCGCGGCCACGACGTCCTCGGCGGCGACGTCCGCGCGCGCCGCGACGTGCTCGAGGGTGAAGGGCGCCACCGCCGCGCGCAACGCGTCGACCCCGGTGACGTTCTCCGCCACGAACTCCGCGTCGTGGAGCTCCTCGGCGAGGATCACCCGGAGCATCCCGGCCAGCAGCGTCGCGTCCTCGCCCGGGCGCGGCCGCAGGTGCAGGGTGGCCCGCTTGGCCGTCTCCGTGCGGCGCGGGTCGATCACGATCAGCCGCCCCCCGCGGTCGGCGAGGCCGCGGAAGAAGTCCGCGGGAGCGCCGTTGCGGCCCTGGTGGCTGACGAACGGGTTGTTGCCGACGAGCAGGGCAACGTCGGGGTCGTCGAAGGCCTGGCTCGGGGCCATCCAGGCTCCGTGGAAGCCCTTGGCCAGCGGCTTGCCCGGCTGGTCGATCGTGCTGGTGGTGAACGTGAGCGGAGAGCCGACGGCCGTCATGAAGGCGTCGATCATCGAGAGGTTGACCGGGCTGTCCATGGCCATGTACGTGCCGCCGAAGAGGGCGACGGCCCTCGGGCCGAACCGGTCGACGATGCCCGTGAGCTTCTCGGCGATCGCACCGATCGCCTCGTCCGTCGGGATCGGCGCGAAGGTGCCGTCCGGGCGGCGCTGCAGGGAGTGGAGCAGCCGGGACGGGCTGCTGTACCGCGTCCCCTGGGTGCGGCCCTTCACGCACGTGTAGCCGCGGTAGATCGGGTTGGTCCGGTCGCCCGAGACCCTCCGGACGACACCGTCCTCGATCTCGACGTCGACCGGGCAGAAGTTCATGCAGACCCGGCAGATCGACGGGCTGGTCCGGGTGGTCATGTGGTGACCGCCCGGCCCCGGACGAGCGGCCGGAACACGCTGAACGCCAACGGGTACAGGTTGGCGGCGAACTCGGGACGCCCGCGCCAGCGGCAGATCCCCGGCGTGCGATCGATCGTCTCGAACGGCAGCCCACCACCGATCTCGGTCGCGGGGAACACGAAGCCGACGAGGTCGAAGAACCGGGCCGCGTCGTTGAGTGCGGGATGGGCGTGCAGCACGGCACTGCCCTCCTGCAGGTTCGCGCCCACCTCGTCGGGACGCAGGTCCGCGCGGGCGTCGTCGGGCGACGTCGGGCCCTCGAACCGCTGTCCCCACCGGGTGAACCACGCCGCGTACGGCCGGTCCCGGTGCGCGGAGTCCGGGTGCCACGGCACGGCGTCGGGGAACAACGCCATGAACGGCGACACCCGGATCCCGAGCAGCTCGTACTGTCGCTCCCACGCGATCCGGGTCTCGACGACGACAGGTGCGTCGAACCGCCCCCGGTACTCCGGCGGCTGCGGCGCGAACCGGGGGAGCGAGGCCGCGTACTCCTCGGGGCCCATCCCGAGCTCACCGGCGAAGCCGGCTTCCACGAGCCCGTCGACCTGGCGCCGCCACTCCGCGTCGAGGTCGAGCTCGCCCTCCTGGGAGGGGTGGACGCCCCGCTGCGGGGCGCGTGGTTCCGGCTCGACCTCGACCCCGCGCCCGCTGCGGGCGACGCCGGCGGAGCGCCCGCCGGTGTAGGGCGCGCGGAAGTCCGGATGCAGGTCGTAGCCCGTCAGCAACGAGCCCGGTACCGGTGGTTCGTCGCCCAGCCCTTCGGCCATCTCGTCGCCGTCGAAGCGCGCGCACACGATGCGCCCGCTGACCCGGATCCCGATGCGGGGCCAGGTCCGGCGCTCGTCGAGGTAGCGACCGGTGAACAGCCTGCTGTCCTGCGCGGCGACGATGTACTGGTTCATGCTGAGCAGGTCACGACCCGCGGCCCGCACCTGCTCGAGCAGCTCGGCCTCGTCGGTCCCCGCGTACGGGGCGTCGATCGCGGTCTCGTAGTCGAACCAGCCCGCCCGGCTCACGAGGTTCTCCACCTCGTTGTCCGGCTGCAGGCTGTAGCAGCCCATCGAGGGGAAGATCGTGCCGAGCACGTGCCGGGTGGCGCGCGTGGCGGCCTCCGGCGGGAGGTAACCCACCCGGCGCCCCGCCTTCTCCAGCTCCGCCAGCTCGGCCGCGCTGTACGGGCACGGCGGGACCACGAGCCGCAGGCCCGCGGTCTCGGCCCGTTCGTCCCAGATCCGCTGGTGCAGCGCGGTGAGATGCCCCGGGGTCAGCTCCGCACCCCGGGGTTCTTCGAGGGTCTGCCCCGGCACCGTCACAGCGACATCCCGCCCCCGACGTCGACGGTCGTCCCCACGATGGAGCTGGCCGCGTCCGACGCCAGGAACGCCACCATGTTGGCGACCTCCTCGGGCAGCTGGTAGCGCTGGATCGCCGTGCGGCCGTGGTCGTAGAGGGTCTCCCACGTGTCGGGGAGCAGCTCCCGGTCGGGGCCCCACATGCTGCCCGCGTTGACCCCGTTGACGAACACTCCGTGGCGGGCCACCTCCTTGCCGAGGTGGCTGGTGAACGCGGCGACGCCGGCCTTGAGCGTGCCGTAGAGGCCGAGGCTGGGGAGGACCGTGCGGGATGCCTCCGACCCGATGTTGACGATCCGGCCGTAGCCCTGCGGGATCATGTGGTCGAGCGCCGCCCGGCAGGAGTGGATCGGCGCGGCGAGGGTGCCCGCGATCGCGGCGTCGATCTGCTCGGGGGTCACCGTGGCGAGGTCTCCCACGTAGGTCGCCACCGCGCTGTTGACCAGGATGTCGATCCGGCCCAGCCGGTCGCTCGCCTCGGCCAGGATCGTGCGGATACCGGCGGGGTCGAGCGCGTCGCCGTAGATCCCGACGGCCTCGACGCCCCACCTGTCGGAGACGGTCTTGGCCAGCTCCTCGGCCGACGGGCCGGGCTTGCGGCCCCACGACTCCTGCAGGGCAGCGGCCGCGGCGGGTTCCATGTCGACGATCGCGACGTCCGCCCCCAGGCCGGCCAGCCGGTTGACGACCGCCTGACCCAGGTTGATCCCGGCGCCGCCGGTCACGACCGCCTTGCGGCCCTTCAGGCTCATCACGTCGGTGACACGTTGGTCGATCGTGTGGAGCGGGATCCGCTCCTCGTCCCACCAGATCGTGTTGTCCGAACCCTCGGCGACGTGCTTCTGCAGCACGTCCTTCAGGAAGTCCTTGGCCATCGTGGGGCCGTCCTCTCGTCGTGCTGGTCAGAGCTGTGCGCGGGCGCGGATGAGATCGAGCGCGCGCAGGGTCTCGTCGGCGGTGGGGGCGGGGGAGGTCGCGGCGGCGGCACTGACCTCCAGCCACTGGTCCGGGGTCACGGCACGGCCGGGGTGGTTGTAGAGCATCACCACGAGCCGGTCGGCGCCCGCTTCGGCATAGGCCTCCTGCAGAGCGGGGTCCGCCTCGTGGGTGAGGACCGAGATCTCGATCTCGGCCGGGTCCCGCCCGATCGCCTCGCACTCGGCGGTGATCGCTTTGCGCCCCTCGGCGATCTGCTCGGGTGAGGGGAGCGTGGCCAGCCAGCCGTCGCCCCAGCGTGCGATGCGCCGGTAGGTGTACTCGGTGTTCATGCCACCGATGACGATCGGCGGGCCCGGCCGCTGCGCCGGGAGCGGGTCGACGATCACCTCGGGGTAGTGCAGGAGCTTGCCGTCGTAGGCGGCCTGGCCGTCCTTCCAGAGCCTGCGGCAGAACTCGATCGACTCACGGGTGTAGCTCCATCGCGTGTCGAAGTCGACGCCGAACAGCTCGATCTCCTCGCGCATGTAGCCGACGCCGATGCCGAGCAGCAGGCGTCCGTCGGAGAAGTTGTCGACGGTGCTCGCCGCCTTGGCGAGGTTGAGCGGGTGACGCCCGGGCACCACGCACACACCGGTCGCCACCTTGAGCGTGGTCGTCGCCGCGGCGAGGAAACCCATGGTCACGAACGGATCGGCCATCTCGCCGTAGAGCCGGGGGAAGTCGCCGCCCGTCATCGGGAACGGCAGATCGGTCTTCACCGGCAGTGCCGGGTGGTCGGGCAGCCAGACCGAGTCGAACCCCGCGGCCTCGACGGCCCGGCCCAGCGTCATCGGGTCGATGGTGTACCCGGTGACGTAGAACAGCACTCCAACCTGCACGACAGGTCCCTTCGGGAGGAGGTCAGGCCTGGGCGGGCGACAGGGTGGCCTGCGCGGTGGTCGCGGACCGCCGGCCCGCCAGCAGGTAGCTCAGGCCCACACTCACGACGCCGAGGGCGACGATGAGCAGAATGGTGGCGAGGATCGCGCCCCAGGACGGCGCACCCTGCGCGGTCAGGCCGGCCGAGATGATCGCCGCGGCGATCTGACCGCCCAGTACGCCACCGACGGACCGGACGACATACACAGCACCGCTGGCGCTGGCGACCCGTTCGGCGGGCACCACGCGGACGATCGTGTTGAGGGACTGGGTGAACCCGATCCCCAGACCGAGACCCATCAGCGCCGAGCACAGGTACGGCGTCCAGGGCGCGCTGCCGATCGGGAGCAGGACCAGACCGGCGGCCATGATGAAGACCGCGCCGAGAATCATGTTGCCACGGCGGCCCAGAATCGGCTCGAGACGTTGTGCGGTCGGCCCGGCGACCACGACGAGCAGGGCGTAGGGCAGCAGGATGAGACCGGCGGTCGAGGCGTCGCCACCCATGCCGTAGCCGATCGCGATCGGCAGCAGGGCGAGGGTCGGGAGGATCACGTACATCACGAAGGTGGCGATCGCGTGGGCGAAGTTGATCGACATGACACCGCGGATCTCGCGCTCGGCCAACCCGTGCAGGTCGACCAGTGGAGAGTCGTGCCGGCGCTCGACCATCACGAACACCGCGAGCAGGAGCACCGTGAGGGCGAGCAGCCCCAGCACGAGGGGGGAGCCCCAGCCCGAGGTGGTGGGGAAGGTCAGCCCGAGCAGCAGTGCGACCAGCGCCGCGCCGAGGATCACCGCACCGGTCCAGTCGACCTTGCCACCGGCGATCGGGGGGCAGGCCGGAAGGGCACGCAGACCGATCACCACGACCGCGGCGATCACGATCGTCGGGAACCAGTAGATGTAGGAGTAGTGGAGGTGGGTGACGATCGGGCCCACGGCGACGTAGGCGACCGCGGCACCCAGGCCGCCGCTGATCACGAAGATCGTGTTCGCGGTGCGCGCCCGGTCGAGTGGCTGGCTGTCGCGCATGATGCCGATGGCGATCGGCACCACGGCCACACCGACGCCCTGGAGCATCTGGCCGGCGATCAGCAGCGGAGCGGTCGTGGCGACGGCGGCGACGACCGCGCCGATCCCGGCGAGCCCGAGGACGACGAGGAAGACCTTCTTCTTGTCGGCGATGTCGGCGTAGCGGGTCGCGAGCGGGAGGCACACCGCGCCGACGACGAGCAGCCCGGTGAGCATCCAGGCGCTCTGGGACGCGGAGATCCCGAGTTCCTGCTGCACGAAGGGGACGATCGGCGCGACCATCATCTCCATCGTCAGATAGGAGAAGACGCCGAGGACGAGCAGCGCGAGCGTGACGAACGACCCCTGGGGCTCCGTGCCGTCCACCGTCGTGGCGGGGACTGCGTCCGGTTCGGCCTGTGGGTCGTGCGGGGAGGAGAGACCGGGGCTGGACATGCTGATCCTCTCGACGGATGACGTCCGGCCCGCGTCTGCGGGCGGGACGAGGGGACGCGGCGCGCGTCCGCCACGAGGGCGGCGGCGGCGGTCCGCTCGGGGCAGTGCCGAACGGGGGTCGAACGGGTCGGCGGACCTGTCTCGTGAGTTGCCCTACCACCCAGAAATTCGAATCGCCTTCGAAATATGGCACGCGACACGTTCCGGGTCAAGGACTCCGGAGCCGACTCTGCGGGCACGCTGCCGCCACGTCCCCGCCACCTGCGCGCCACCGCGGGATCAGGTGGGTCCGGGCTGCTCCGGGACCGCGGCGGCCGCTCCGTTCGCGAGACCCGACCACACGATGTCGAGCTGGATCGCGGCCATCGTGCCGGGCGAGCGGCCGGGTCCCGGCGGGGGCCAGGCGGCGGGGGAGATGCACATGCCCAGCAGGGTCAGCACGGTGACGGTGGGGTCGATCGACGAGGAGATGTCACCCGCGGCGATGCCGTCCTCGAGGATCGACTTCCAGGCCTCGCGGTAGCGGGCGAGCAGCCTGGCGTCCTCCTCGGCCTCGATCTCGGTGCGTCGCGGGTCGTCGGCCTCGGTGAACCAGCGTGGGGAGGACGTACGGTGCTGGTCGACGTAGCGCTGCTGCGCGCGAACGGCCTTCTTGAGCTTCTCGCGGGGAGCCTCGCGGCCGGCCACGAGCTTCTCCAGCTTCACCACGACCTCGGTGAACTGCTGGCGGGTCACGAGCCGGAGCAGCGCCGCCTTGCTGCTGACGTGGTAGTAGAGGCTGCCCTGCAGGACGCCGAGCTCCTTCGCGATGTCCTCGATGCGGGCGCTGTCGTAGCCCTTCTCCGCGAACACCTTCGCGGCGGCGTCGACGACCTGCTGCCGGCTGCGAATCTTGGTCATGTCCCGCATCCGCCCCTGCCCCGCCCCGATGGCGATCGGGCAAGCATAGCCGCGGAACCGAATCGTCCTCGATAACCGGACGCCGCGCGTCAGCCGGCGTGCTGGGCGGCGATCCCGGACCAGACGATCTGGTGCTGCAGTGCGGCGATCTCCTCGATGCGCTTGTCGCCGTCGCGGCGGAACCAGTACGACACGTAGTCGCACATGCTGACGAGCGAGATCGCCACTGCCGTCGCATCGGTGTCCGCGGCGATCTCGCGACGGGCGATGCCTTCCTCCACGATCCGCGCCCAGCACGCGCGATAGCGCAGCACCATGTCCCGGTGCTCGGCGGTCTCCTGCTCGGTGATGTCCGCCGAGCTTGTGGGGTCGCTGAACCATCCCGAGGCCTCGAGCAGGTGCTGCTCCACGTGCGTGAGGTGGCCGAGGATCGCCAGCCGCAGCTTCTCCGCGGGTTCTGCGGGGCCCTCGACGATCGCGGTGAGCCCGGCGACCAGGAGGCGGAGGTGATGCTGCACCACAAGGCGGTGCAGCGCCGCCTTGCTGCCCACGTGGTAGTAGAGACTGCCCTGCATGACGCCGAGCTCGGCCGCGATGTCCTCGATCCGCGTGGCGGCGTAGCCCTTCTCCTCGAACACCCTGGCCGCGGCCTCGACGAGCTGTTCCTTGTTGCGGATCTTCGTCATCGGTCGTCCCCCGGCTGGTGGTGCGGAACGCCGATCCTAGTGCGAGGCGCCGCGGACTCAGTCCGATGCCGGCAGCGGCTTGGCGGCCTTGACGGTCAGCACCGCGCCGCCGACGCTCAGCGGGCCGGCACCGGCCTTGGTGACCAGAACCTCGAGCGTGCGTGACTCGTCGGTGTAGCGCTTGCCGAGGAGCAGACCGGGCCCGTCGGCCGTGATCGTAGGGGCGGCGATGTCGTCCGGGGTCATCGGTTCACCGCCGCATTCCAGGACGCTCGTACCGGATCCAGGGCGGACGACGACTACCTCGGCCGTGCAGGTCCGGCTGCGGAGCCGGAGGCCGGGACGTAAAGGGGGTGTGGTCATGACTCGCCTCTCCGAGGGGGAGTGCGGCGGCGACCACCAGCGGTCACCTCCGCCGCGTGGGACTGTCCTGTCCGATCTCGTCCACGGTGCGGACGAGCAGGTCGCTGGCCCGCTTGACGTGCTCGGTCAGCAGGGTGCGGGTGGCCGCGGAGTCCCCACGGCCGATCGCGTCGAGGATTCCGGCGTGTTCCGCCGCGTCCTTCTCGAGCCTGCGCACGTCGTTGCCCAGTGCGATCCAGGTGAGGTTGCGCGGCACCTTGTGGTGCAGGTTCTCGTACATCTCCGCCAGGTGCTTGTTGCCGCCGGCCTCGATGATCACCGCATGGAACTCGGTGTTCGCCTCGTGCCAGTGGCGCTGCGCCGTGGTGGTGTCGCCGTCGGACGTGCGAAGGTCCTCGACCGCCTGGCGGAACAGTCTCTCCGCCGCCGAGAGCCGGTCGAGCTGCTGCGAGGTGATCAGCTCGGCGGCGGCCTCCCCGGCATGTCCCTGCAGCAGGCCGTGGAGCTCGTAGACCTCGATGATGTCCCGGGTCGAGGGCAGCCGTACCCGGGCACCGCGGTTGGCGATGAGCTCGACGCTGCCCCTCGCCTGGAGCTCGCGCAGCGCTTCCCGGACTGGCATCCGGCTGACGCCGAGCTCCTTCGCCAGAGCCTCCTGCCGGAGCCATGACCCGGCAGGGATCTCGCCGGCGTTGATCCGCTCCTGCAGCACCGTAACCAGTGAGTCGACGAGGTCGCGCTCGTCGGCGCGACGCGGCGTCGAGACGGGGGAAGGCGTGCTCTCGGTGGCTGTCACCTCGGCCATCATGGATCCAGTCTACGCCGTGTCGGATCGCAGCTGAGGGCTCGACACCCGTTGTTGCAAACACGGTCGCGCCTCCCTGCCGCTCGACTTCTCGTGAATAGGATCCTAATCTGAGAGATATGGATACATCAAGCGCTCACGGTTCGCCATGAACATCTCGATGCTCTCGACGATGGCTGCCGACGGGATGGGGGACAGGATCGCCGCGGGAGGGCTCGCGGACGGACTCAGCTTCTCCGAGCTGGACCTGCGGGCGCGGCGGATCGGCAGGGTGCTCGCGAGCAGGTCCGTCGAACGGTTGGGGATGATCGACCTCAACTCCGACGCGGTCCCGTTGGCCCTGCTCGGCGCGGCGTACGCGGGCGTGCCGTTCGCCCCGCTCAACTACCGGCTGGCCGACGACCGGCTGCGGGCGGTCGTCGAGCGTCTGGCTCCCGCCACCGTCGTGGTGGGTGACGACTCCGTCGCCGAGCGGCTCGGGACGATCGCGGGCATCACGCTGCTGTCCCGCGGGGAGCTGCTCGCGATGGCCGCGGACGTGGCGGTGGCACCCGTCGCCGAACCGCCCTCCGACCCGGACGCCGTCGCCGTGCTGCTGTTCACCAGCGGGACCTCCGGTGAACCGAAAGCGGCGATCCTGCGTCACCACAACCTCGTGTCCTACATCGTCTCCACCGTCGAGTTCGCGGGTGCGGAGCCGGACGAGGCGGCCCTCGTCGGAGTCCCGCCCTACCACGTCGCGGGCGTCTCGGCGGTGCTGTCGAACCTGTTCGCGGGCAGGCGGGTGGTGCGCCTGGAGTCCTTCGACGCCGGGGTCTGGGCCGATCTCGCCCGGCGCGAGGGGATCACCCACGCGATGGTCGTGCCCACGATGCTCGCCCGGATCCTCGACGAGCTCGACGGCGCGGGTCTGCCCACTCTGCGGTCCCTGTCCTACGGCGGCGGACCGATGCCGCTCCCGGTGATCCAACGGGCCCTCGACGCCTTCCCCGGCGTCGGGTTCGTCAACGCCTACGGGCTCACCGAGACCTCGAGCACCGTCGCGGTGCTGGGGCCGGACGACCATCGGGAGGCCCTGGCCTCGCCGGACCCACAGGTCCGGGCCCGGCTGGGATCGGTCGGCCGGCCGCTGCCGGGCCTCGACGTGAGCATCCGTGGCTCGCTGGGCGAGGAGCTGCGGGCGGGGGAGCGCGGCGAGATCTGGGTGCGTGGCGAGCAGGTGTCGGGCGAGTACGTCGGGCATCGGGCCACCCGGGCCGATGGCTGGTTCCCCACCAGGGACGCGGGGATGCTCGACGGGGCCGGGTATCTCTACGTCTTCGGTCGCCTCGACGACGTGATCGTCCGGGGCGGTGAGAACCTCTCGCCCGGCGAGGTCGAGGCCGCGATGCTCGAGCATCCCGACGTCGCCGACGTCGCCGTCTTCGGCATCCCTGATCCGGAGTGGGGGGAGGCCGTCGCGGCGGCGGTGGTGCTCGAACCCGGGACGGAGCCGACCGTCGACGACCTGCGCGACCACGTCCGGGCGCTGCTGCGGTCGACGTGCGCGCCCGCTGTCGTCGTCTTCCGGGATGCGCTGCCGTACACGGACACCGGGAAGCTGCTCCGCCGGACCGTCCGGGACGAAGTCGTAAGTAGGATCCAATCTTGACGATGCTGAATCCGAAACGGTAGCGTGACGGAACGATCTGGAGAAACGGGAGGCGCCCTCGTGGGAGCGGACAACGGCGAGGCCGATGCGGACGTGATCGTCATCGGTGCCGGCCCCGGTGGGATCTGCACGGCGATCCAGCTGCGGCAGGCCGGGATCGACGACGTACTGGTCCTCGAGAGGTCGTCGGGCGTGGGCGGGACCTGGTTCAACAACCGCTATCCCGGACTCGCCTGTGACGTCTCCACCGACCTGTACTCGTTCAGCTTCTTCCTCGACCACGAGTGGGTTCGGCCCTTCGCCACCCGCGCCGAGATCGTCGAGTACATGGAGGCCGCGGTCGACCGGTTCGGCGTGCGGGACACGATCCGGCTCGACACCCACGTCGTGTCCGCCCGCTGGGACGACGACGCCGGCCGCTGGAACCTCGTCGACGCCGGGGGTGGCCGGTGGACGGCACGGGTCCTGGTCGGCGCCGTCGGGATGTTCAACGAGTTCGTCCCGCCCGCAATCCCGGGTCTCGACACCTTCGCCGGCCCGGTCACACACACCGCCGAGTGGCCGGACGACGAGCTCGGGTTCCTCGTCGGCCGGCGGGTGTCGGTCATCGGGACCGCCGCGAGCGCGACCCAGGTCGTGCCGGCCATCGCCCCGCACGCGGGCCACCTCTCGGTCTTCCAGCGCACGTCGAACTGGGTGTTCCCGAAGGAGCACGGGCTCTACACCGAGCAGCAGCGACGCGACCGCCGCGAGGACCGGTCCGTGATCGAGGCAGGGCGCGCGAAGGCCGCCCGCGAGCTCGACGATCTGTTCGCCGACCTGGACAACGAGGCGAAGACCGCGGAGCAGTCGGCCGTTGCGCTCGGCAACCTCGAGGCGGTCCGCGATCCCGCGATCCGGGAGGCACTGCGGCCGACCGCCCGGCTCGGCGCCCAGCGACCGCTGCTGTCCTCGGAGTTCTACGACGCGTTCAACCGGGCGGACGTCACACTCGTGACGAGCCCGATCGTCGAGGTCACGCCCACCGCGGTCCGCACCGCGGACGGTGTGGACCACCCGACCGACCACATCGTCCTCGCGACGGGCTATCTGGCACACAAGTTCCTGTCGGTCGTCGACGTGGCCGGCCGCGACGGCGTCGCACTGCGCGACAAGTGGGCCGACGGCGCCTACGCCTACCTGGGCATGACCGTGGAGGACTTCCCCAACCTCTTCATGCTCTACGGCCCCAACACCAACGGCGGGTCCATCATCGACAAGCTGGAGACGCAGACCCGCTACATCGTCGGCAAGACGACGTACCTGCTCAAGAACGACGTGCACGCGCTGGAGGTCCGGCCCGAGATCGTGACCGGCTACAACGCGCAGCTGCAGGCGGACATCGGGGCGGTGCGGGCCTGGCAGGTCGAGGGCAGCCGGTACTACAGGGCACCGTCGGGACGGGTCGTCACGCAGTGCCCGTACACGGTCGTCGAGTACGACCGGATGACGCGCGTCGACGACCTCGACGCCTACGCCGTCACGTTCGCGGAGCCCTCGTGACCGCGGCCGCGGTGCCGGCGGACATGGCACCGTTGGACGACTACACCGTCGCCGACCTGTCCACCGGCATCGCCGGGGCCTACTGCACCCGGCTCCTCGCCGGGGCGGGCGCGGTCGTCGTGAAGGTGGAGCCGCCGGAGGGGGACGGGCTGCGCCGGCGGTCCGCCTCCGGCACCGTGTCACCGCCCGGCGAGGACGGTGCTCTCTTCCAGTTCCTGTCCTGCGGCAAGCAGAGCGTGGTCGCCGATCCCGCCGACCTCGCGTCGGTGCTGGACCTGGTCGCGGGCGTGGACGCGGTCGTCTGGTCGCCGGGCTCGAGGCTGGCGGACCTCCCGGAGCTGCACCCCACCGCCCTGCACGCGCGCTTCCCCGCCCTCGACGTGGTGGCCCTGACCCACTTCGGTCTCGACGGACCGTGGGCCGGCCGGGCGGCGACGGAGTTCACGCTGCAGGCCTGGGCCGGCGCGATCGGCTGGCGTGGGCTGCCGGGGCAGCCGCCCGTGAGTGTCGGTGGCAGGGTGGGGGAGTGGGCCGCGGGCACCTTCGCCGCGACCGCGCTGCTCGCCTCCCGGCGCCGGCAGCGGATCGAACCGGGCGGGCAGATCCTCGACGCGTCGGTCCTCGACTCGGTCGCCGTCAGCCTCACCAACATGCACCCGGTCACCTGGTTCGCCGAGGCCGGCAGTGCCCGGGACCCGCGCCCGGTGTCGCTGCTCCCGGGCATCCACGCGACCTCGGACGGCTGGGTCGGGTTCATGACCGTGACCGGCCAGCAGTGGCTGGACTTCTGTGCGCTGGTCGAGCGGGTCGACTGGATGGACGACGCGTCGCTGGGCTCGGCCGTGGAGCGCGAGCGGCGCCGTGACGAGCTGACCGCCCACATCGACGCGTGGGCCGCGACCCGCACGACCGCGGAGGTCCTCGACCTGGCCGCCGTCCTGCGGGTGCCCGCCGCGCCGGTGGGGACGGGCGCCACGGTGCCCGCCATCGACCACTTCGCCGACCAGCAGATGTTCGTCGAGACCCCGCGCGGCGGGTTCGTGCAGCCCGCGACGCCGTACCGGCTCCACGGCAAGGTCGGCCTGCCGCCACTCGGCCCGCCCCCGGCACTCGGCGAGCACACCGCCGAGTGGGTGCGCAGGTCCACACAGGCCCGGCCTGGTCCGTCGGCGCCGCACCACCGGACCCCGTCCGGCCGGCTCCCCTTCGACGACCTGCGCGTCGTCGAGCTGACCGCCTTCTGGGCGGGGCCCTCGGCGGCCCAGTTCCTCGGGATGCACGGCGCCGAGGTCATCAAGGTCGAGTCACCGGCCCGGCCGGACGGGATGCGGACGCTGAGCACCCGGTCGCTGGACGAGGAGAGGTGGTGGGAGTACGCCCCGCTGTTCCACGCGACCAACACCAACAAGCTCGGGTTCGGGCTGCGCCTCGACCGGCCCCGCGGCCCCGACCTGCTGGTCGACCTGCTCGACCGCAGCGACGTGCTGGTGGAGAACTACAGCCCACGGGTCCTCGACGCGTGGGGGCTGGGGCACGAGGTGCTCCGGCAGACCAACCCCGGCCTGATCGTCGTGCGGATGCCCGCCTTCGGGCTGGCCGGGCCGTGGCGGGACCGGACGGGTTTCGCCCAGACCATGGAGCAGGCCTCCGGGATGGCGTGGGTGACCGGCTTCCCGGACGGGGCCCCACAGGTCCCGAGCGGGGTGTGCGATCCGCTCGCCGGTGCGCACGCGGCGTTCGCGCTGCAGGTCGCGCTGGCGGTCCGCGACCGGACGGGTGAGGGGATGCTGGTCGAGGTCCCCATGGTGGCGAGCGCGCTCAACGTAGCCGCCGAGCAGGTCGTGGAGTACTCGGCCTACGGCGTCCTCGCCCACCGGACGGGGAACCGTTCGCCCGCCGCGGCACCGCAGAATCTCTACCGGACGTCGGACCCGCTCGACGACCTCGGCGGCCCGCGGGTCGCGATCTCGGTCGAGACGGACGCGCAGTGGTCCGCTCTCGTCGGTGCCCTCGGCGGCCCGGAGTGGGCGCGCGGAGCAGACCTGGCGACCTTCGCGGGACGAAGGGGCCGCGAGGCGGAGCTCGATGCCCGGCTCGAGGCGTGGTGCGCGGAGCACACGGTCGCCGAGATCCTGGACCTGCTGTGGACTGCGGGGGTCCCGGTCGGCCGGGTCGCGATGCCGCACGAGCCGGAGCGGGCGCAGTTCACGTCGCGGGAGTTCTACGAGGAGGTCCGGCACCCGGTGGAGGGCACGACGGTCGTCGCCGGGTGGCCCGTGCGGTTCTCCCGCGACCGCTATGACATGCACCGGCGCAGGGCGCCGATGCTGGGCGAGCACAACCGGTACGTCGTGACGGAGCTCCTCGGGATGACGGCCGACGAGTACGCCGGCCTGGAGTCCGCGCAGGTGATCGGGGAGGGGCTGGGGCTCGATGGATGACGGTCGTCGATCCGACGGGTCACGCTCTCCGACGGTGTCGGTGCTGGTGCCGGACCCGGATGACCTCCCGGCCGGGGCGAGCCCCGGCACGGCGGGCGCCGCCTTCGGCGTGGCGCTGACGTCTGCGTTCCTGCCCGGTGACCGGCGGGTCCTGGTCGCGGAGGCGGCCGCCGGTCCCCACGCGGTCCGGTGCGCGGTGGCCGCGTCGGACGTGCTCGTCGTCGCGATCACGGCCGCGTTCCCCGGGTGGCGGCGTGCTGCGACCCGGCTGCTCGACACGGCCGGGCCGCTCGCCGGACGCGCCGCCTTCGGTGTCGTGACCGGAGGCTGGCCGAACTCGGCGGAGCAGGCCCCGGCATGGCTGGAGACGGAGCTGCGCCACCGCGGCGGGTGCTGCCTGGCGCCGGCCCTCCACCTGGCCGCCGACGGGGTTGCCGGCCTCGCCGCGATCACCGCCTACTGCGCCCACTGGCGTCCCCTGGTGCCGAGCCTGATCGGGCTCGCGCGCCGGGAGGCGCTCCCCACGGCCGGTTGAGAGGACGCCCGATGACCGATCGCGCGTACGCGATCCTGGAGGCCGGGACCCGCGGCTTCGTCGCCACGCGGACCGCGGCGGGGGGCGCCGTCGTCCACCCGATCTCGGTGTTCCACCGGGAGGGCGCGCTCTGGATGAACACCTACCTGAAGTCCGCGAAGGCGCGCAACATGATCCGGCACCCGGCGGTCGCCGTCGTGGTCGTCGGGTCCGGTGACGGGGCTCCGCGCCCACCGGGCGTCCTCGTCCGCGGCCGGGCCGAACTGCTCCCGGAGGACGCCGACCCGCCTCCGGCCAGGGTCGAACCCGCCTACCTGCTGCCCGGGGTGACGGCGCCCGTCCCCGGTGACCCCATCTGGTCGCTGGACGGGCGGCGCCGATGGTTCCGGGTTCCGCTCGCCGACGTGACGCTGCTGGAGGACCCCGATGCCCAGGCATGACGTCGCGATGACCCCGGAGGAGGTGGCGGCCTTCGTCCAGGACGAGGAGGGTGGCGTGCTCGCCCATCTCGACGAGCACGGCGACCCCACCGCCGGCCTGGTCACCAGCCGCGGCCTCGGGACCGGCATCCTGCTCGCCGCCGCCGACGGCAGGCCGCTCCCACCGGACGGCACCCCGGTCTGCGTGGCCTACGAGCGCGAACCCTCCTACTCCGGTGTCCGGGCGGCACTCGTCCTCGGCGTCCTCGGCGGAGGCCGTCTCGAGCCCGAGCGCACGATCAGCTTCGACTTCGCCAAGATCCCCGCCCCCACTCGGGAGGACGACCACTGATGGCCGGGCACCGGTACACCATCGCCACCGACATGGGCGGGACCTTCACCGACCTCGTCCTCGAGGACCGGACCACCGACCGGGTCCACATCGTCAAGAGCCCCACGGTGCTCGACGACCCGGTCCGCGGCATCCTCGACGCCGTCGACCTCGCCGCGACCGGGATCGGGATCGACCGGCGCGAGCTGCTCGCGGGCACGGAGACCTTCGTGCACGGCACCACCCGCGCCCTCAACGCGATCCTCACCGGCACCACCGCCCGCACGGCGTTCCTCACCACCCGGGGCCACCCGGACGTCCTGCTGTTCCGGGAGGGTGGCCGCGTCGATCCCTTCGACTTCACCCGCCGCTATCCCGACCCGTTGGTGCCCCGCGCCCTGACCTGGGAGGTCGTCGAGCGGGTCGGGGCCGACGGCGCCGTCGTCACCCCGCTCGACGAGGCCGCACTGGTGGCGCAGCTGCGGGAGGTCGTCGAGGCCGGAGGGGAGGCGATCGCGGTGTGCCTGCTGTGGTCGATCGCGAACCCGGTGCACGAGGTGCGGATCGGGGAGCTGATCGAGCAGCACGCGCCCGGCATCCCCTACACCCTCTCGCACCGGCTCAACCCGATCGTGCGCGAGTACCGGCGGGCCTGCTCGACCGTTCTCGACGCGTCGCTGAAACCGTTGATGACCGAGTACCTGGAGGCGATGACACGCCGCCTCAGCGAAGAGGGCCTGGCCGGGCGACTGCTCATCGTCACCTCCGGCGGCGGGGTCATGGACTCCGCCGCGGTCGCCGCCGCACCGGTCCACGTGATCGGGTCCGGCCCGGCGATGGCACCGATCGCCGGACGCGACGTCGTCGACCGGACGACCGGGCACCAGACCGTCCTCGTCGCGGACACCGGCGGGACCAGCTACGACGTCGGCGTGGTCCGGGACGGTGACGTGTCGTCGACCCGGGAGGCCTGGCTCGGCGCGCCCCACCTCAGCCACATGACCGGGCTCCCGGCCATCGACATCAAGAGCGTCGGCGCGGGCGGCGGGAGTATCGCCGCCGTCGGCGCCGGGGGGCTGCTCACCGTGGGACCGCGCAGTGCGGGCGCCCGTCCCGGCCCGGTCTGCTACGGCCAGGGTGGCACCGAGCCGACCGTGACCGATGCCGCGGTGGTGCTCGGCTACCTCGATCCGCAGTACTTCCTCGGGGGCCGGGTCACGCTCGACGTCGCGGAGGCCGAAAGGGCGATCGAGCAGAAGATCGCGACGCCGCTGGGCTTCACGACACTGCAGGCCGCCGCGGCGATCATGGCGCTGGCCACCGAGCACATGGTGCGCGCGATCGAGGACACCACGGTGGCCCAGGGCATCGACCCGGCCGACGCCGTGCTCGTGGCGGGGGGCGGGGCAGGTGGGTTCAACGCGACCGACATCGCGTCCCGGTTGCGGTGCTCGGCGGCCGTCATCCCCGACACCGGCAGCGTGCTCAGCGCCGCGGGCGCCGCGATCTCCGACCTGTCCTCGGACTTCGTCGCCTCCTGCCCGGCGACCACGCAGGACTTCGACTTCGCGCGCGTCGGGGCGGTGACCGACGGGCTCGTCGAGCGTGCGCGGGCCTTCGTCGCCTCGACCGGGGTGGCGGCCGAGCTCGCGGACGTGCGGCTGTTCGCCGACGCCCGCTACCCGCACCAGGTCTGGGAGGTGGAGGTGCCGCTGCCCACGCTGCGGATCGACTCGGCGGCCGACGTCGGCGCGCTCGCGGACGCGTTCCACAAGATGCACGAGAAGCTCTTCGCGATCAGCGACCCCGGCTCCGACGTCGAGATCGTCGGCTGGCGGGTACGGGCCGCCTGCCGGACGCGGACCACGCCGCTCGGCCAGGTCGAGAGCGGCCCGGCACGACCCCGGACGAGACGCACCCGGCGCGTCTACTTCGCCGGACACGGCCTCGTCGACGCCGCGGTACGGGCCCAGGACGACATCGCGCCGGGCGAGGTGGTCGAGGGTCCGGCGATCGTCGAGACACCGGTGACGGTCGTCGTCGTCGCCCCGGACGCGACGGCCACCCGCGCCTCGACCGGAGCACTCGTCCTGCGGCGGAACGGAGACGACCGATGACACTCGACGGGTTGCAGCTGGCTGTCCTCACCAGCCGGATGGAGCAGGTGGTCCGTGCGATGGCGAACACGCTCGCGCGCACCGCCCGGTCCGGGGTGATCAACACCGCCAGGGACTTCTCCTGCTGTGTCCTCACCGGGGACGCACAGCTGGTCGCGACGGCGGAGTCGCTGCCGGTGCACGTCATGCGAGGGCCGGACATCATGGCCGCCTACACCGCGCAGATGCATCCCGACCTGCACCGCGGCGACGCCTACCTGCACAACTCGCCCTACCACGGCAACTCGCACGCAGCCGACCACTGCATTCTCGTGCCCGTCGTGGACCCCACCGGGACGCACCGCTTCACCGTGCTGGTGAAGGCGCACCAGGCGGACTGCGGGAACGGGACGCCGACGACGTACTCGACCTCCGCCGTCGACGTCTACGAGGAGGGCGCGCTGATCTTCCCCGCGGTGCGGGTGCAACGCGACTTCACCGATGTCGACGACGTCATCCGCATGTGCCGCATGCGGATCCGGGTCCCGGACCAGTGGTGGGGCGACTATCTGGCGATGGTGGGTGCTGCGCGGATCGGGGAACGGGAGGTCGAGAGACTCGCCGCCGACGTGGGCTGGGACGCGCTGGAGCAGTACGCCGGGGAGTGGTTCGACTTCTCCGAGCAGCGCATGGCCGAGGCGATCGGGGAGCTGCCTGCCGGGCGGGTCACGCTTGGTGGCGCCCACGACCCCTTCCCCGGGGTGCCCGACGGTGTGCCGGTCTCGGTCACCGTCGACGTCGACCCCGCGCAGGGGCGGGTCAAGGTCGACCTGCGGGACAACCCGGACTGTCAACCGTGCGGGCTCAACCTGACCGAGAGCACGTCGGCCAGCTCCGCGCTGGTCGGCGTGTTCAACTCGCTGCCCGCTTCGGTGCCGGCGAACGCGGGCAGCCTGCGTCGCGTCGAGGTGCTGTTGCGGGAGAACTGCGTCGTCGGGATCCCGCGGCACCCGGCCAGCTGCTCGGTGGCGACCACGAACGTCGCGGACCGGGTGACCAACCTGGTGCAGCGAGCGATCGCGGAGCTGGGCCCGGGAGTCGGGATGGCCGAGGCCGGGCTGGTGCAGCCGCCGGCGTGGGCCGTGATCTCGGGGGCCGACCCGCGGACCGGCGTGCCGTTCGTCAACCAGATCCTGTTCCCCGGCGTGACCGGGGGCCCGGGCACCCCGTGGACGGACGGCTGGCTGACCTTCGGCCACGCCGGCAACGCCGGGATGATGTTGCGCGACAGCGTGGAGATCGACGAGATCCACCATCCGATCCTGGTCACCCAGCAGCGGATCCTCACCGACACCGAGGGCGCCGGTGAGTTCAGGGGTGCACCCGGCGCCCTCGTGGAGTACGGCCCCACGACCGCCCCGCTCACCCTGAGCTACGGCAGCGACGGCGCGGTCCACCCGGCGCGCGGTGCCGGCGGCGGCACGGCCGGAGCTCCTGCCCGCCAACGGCTCCGGCGGATCGACGGCACGCTCGTCGACCTGCCGGCGAGCGGGCTCGTGCAGCTGCTGCCGGGCGAGACCGTCGTCTCGGAGAGCTGCGGGGGCGGTGGCTACGGCGCCCCGCATCGGCGCGACCCCGCGACGGTCGCCCACGACGTCGCCGAGGGGTGGATCACGCCCGGCCGGGCACGGGCGGTCTACGCGGTGGCCGTCGTGGCCGGGTGCGTAGACGACGCGGAGACCACCAGGCTCCGCGACGACCTCCAGCGAGGAGAGAAATGAGCACGAGCGTGACCCCCGAGTCCATCCTGGCGGCGCAGGGACTGCCGACCGCGGACAACCACGATTTGCCGACCTCGGCGCGGACCTTCGCCGACGGCGGCCAGTTCCGGCTCGAGGTGTCCGGGGTCGAGCGGCTGTCCAACCTGGAGGCGCTCCTGGTCGAGTCGAAGCGGCACGACGTCTTCGTCCACCGGATCATCTCCTTCGGCGGCGGCGCGACGCTGATCGACAAGGGGGAGCTGCGGGCGTTCGGGCAGCTCGCAGCGGAGAACGGGATCGAGGTGGTGGCCTGTCCCGGGCCGCGCGCGGGCTGGGACTCCGGCCGCCAGCTGACCAGCCGGGAGGGCATCACCTCGGGCAAACGGATCCGCGGCGTGGACAACATCCGGTACCTGCTGCACGACGTGCTCCGCATCTTCGACGCGGGCCTGCGCGGCCTCCTGGTGATCGACGAGGGCGTCCTCGACGTGCTCAACACCGCCCGCGAGCGCGGGGACATCCCCGGCGACGCGTTCTTCAAGGTCTCCGTCTACGCGGGCCACGCGAACCCGGCGTCGGTGCGGGTGCTGGAGGGCCTGGGCGCGGACAGCGTGAACCCCGTCGGTGACCTGAGCAGGCCGATGCTCAGCGCCATCCGGTCGGTCGTGTCGGTCCCGCTGGACGTCTGGGCCATCACCTTCGACTCGTTCGGCGGGATGACGCGGCTGTGGGAGGCCGCCGACATCGCCCGCGTCGCCGCGCCGGTCTACTTCAAGATCGAGCCGGGGGAGTCCGAGGAGGTCATGTACAACGGCTACACCGACGCCGAGTTCCACGACCGGCTCATCCGGCACAAGGTGCGGCACGCGGCGATCCTGCGCGAGCTCGCGTCCACCGTGGACTCCGGCGTCCGGCTCTCGCCGCCGCCGGCGACCGGGTGAACGCGCCGCTGCGCAGTGCGCGGTGGTTCTCCGGCGAGCACGTCCCGGGGTTCGTGCACCGCACGGCCATGCGCGCCTCCGGGTTCGCGCGGGCGAGCTTCGAGGGGCGGCCCGTCGTCGGGATCTGCAACTCGTGGTCGGAGCTGATCAGCTGCAACCTGCACCTGCGGGCGCTCGCCGACAGCGTGCGCCGCGGCATCCTGCAGGCGGGCGGGGTCCCGCTGGAGTTCCCGACGATCTCGCTCGGCGAGCAGCTGATGAAGCCCACGACCATGCTGTTCCGCAACCTGATGTCGATGGACGTCGAGGAGTCGTTGCGCGCCTACCCGTTCGACGCCGTGGTCATGCTCGGCGGCTGCGACAAGACGATGCCCGCCCAGCTGATGGGGGCCGCGAGCGCCGACGTGCCGACGATCGTCGTCCCCGGTGGGCCGGCGAACCCCGCGACCTTCCGCGGCCGGCAGATCGGGGTCGGCACCGACCTGTGGGGCTACGTCGACGACGTGCGCGCCGGACGCATGTCCGTGTCCGAGTACGAGGCCCTGGAGGCCTCCGCCGGCCCGTCGGTGGGGCACTGTCCGGAGATGGGTACGGCGTCCACGGTCGCGGCCGTCGTCGAGGCCCTCGGGATGACGCTGCCCGGGGCGAGCGCGATCCCCGCGACCGACGCCCGGCGCAGCCAGGTCGCCGAGGACTGCGGCCGGGTGGCGGTGCGGCTCGCCCGGGAGGGCGTGCGGCCGTCGCAGATCCTGACCGCGGACGCCTTCCACAACGCGATCACGGTGCTCGTCGCCCTGGGCGGGTCGACCAACGTGGTCCTGCACCTGCTCGCCCTGGCGGGGCGGGCCGAGGTCGCGGTGGGCCTGCAGGACTTCCACGACATCGCGGCGCGGGTTCCCTTGATCGCGAACGTCCGCCCGGCCGGGAAGCACCTCGTCGAGCAGCTGTTCGAGATCGGCGGGCTGCCCGTCGTGCTCAAGGAGCTGGCCCCGCTGCTGCGGCGCGACGCGCTCACCGTGAACGGCCGGACTGTGGGGGAGAACCTCGCGGACGCGCCACCCGTCGACGGTGAGGTGGTCCGGCCGCTCGCCGATCCCGTGCAGGGGCCGGGCGGGCTCGCCGTCGTGCGCGGGAACCTGGCACCCGGTGGCGCCGTCGTGAAATGCAGCGCCGCGAGCGAGAACCTGTTGCGGCACAGCGGCCCCGCCGTGGTGTTCGACGACATGGACGACCTCCGTGAGCGGATCGACGACCCCGATCTCCCGGTCACCGCGGACTCGGTGCTGGTGCTGCGCAACGCCGGACCCGTCGGCGGACCCGGCATGCCCGAGTGGGGAGCGCTCCCGATCCCGCAGAAGTTGTTGCGCGAGGGCGTGACCGACATGGTGCGTGTCTCCGACGCGCGGATGAGCGGGACCGCCTACGGCACGACGGTGCTGCACGTCAGCCCGGAAGCCGCGGTCGGCGGTCCGCTCGCGCTCGTCGAGGACGGCGACGTGATCCGGCTCGACGCCCGCGCGGGAGTGCTCGAGCTGGAGGTGGACGACGCCACGCTGGCGCAGCGCCGCCGGGCGGCCCGCGGGCCCCGCCGGGCGTACCGGCGGGGCTACGGAGCGCTGTACGCCGAGCGGGTCACCCAGGCCGACACCGGCTGCGACTTCGACTTCCTGCAGGGCCGGTCGGCCGACCCGGGCGCCGAGCCCTACGGGATCTTCGACGGGTGGATCGGCGGCTGGTGAGCCGGCGCCGCACCGGTCACGATCGGTGCGAGCGCCTCGGCCACCAGCTCGCGGGAGCGGCTGCGCAGTCCGGGGTCGGTGAGCATGTCCTGCACCATGATCTCGGTGGCCCCGGTCGCCCGGACCAGCGGCTCCAGCTGCGCCCGCAGCGACTGCGGCGTCCCGGAGACCTGTGGCGGCGCCACTCCGTCGCGGACGGTGCTCGGCTCCGCCTTCTGCGCCGCGTCGAGCTCGGCGGTGGCCTGGGCCAGGGTGGGGACGGGTCGTTCGCGACCCAGCGCCCGCAGCGCCCGGGCGGGCCAGGTCAGCCGGTGGGCGAGGTCCTCGTCGTCCGCGGCGACGATGTTCAGCGTGAGCATGACCGTCGGCTCCCGCGGGCCGAAGCCCGTCGCGGTGAAGCTCTGCCGGTACCGCGCGACGGCGACGTTCGTCATCGCCGGGTTGATGTGGCTGCCGAACGTGTAGCCCAGCCCGAGCCCGCCCGCGAGGGCGGCACTGCCGCCCGACGAGCCGAGGACCCACACCTGCGGGACGCCGTCGATGCCGTGGGTGAGGTCGATCGACTCGTGGGGATACCCGGCGTCGAAGGCGTGGTGGTAGTAGCCGACGACCTCCTCGACCTGCGAGAAGAAGTCGTCCACCGGCGCGCCCCGACGGTCGCGGCGCAGCGCGTGGTCGATCAACGGGGTGGCCGACGAGCGGCCGAGCCCGAGGTCGATCCGCCCCGGGGCGAGGGCCTGCAGCATGAGGAACCGTTCGGCCACGGTGTAGGGGCTGTGGTGGTTGAGCAGCACCGCCCCCGAGCCGAGCCGGATCCGGGAGGTGCGCCGGGACGCGACCGCGATCAGCGGTGCCGGGTCCTGCGCCGCGTAGCCGGTGGTGTGGTGGTGCTCGGCGTACCAGAAGCGGTGGTACCCGAGCCGTTCCGCCTCCTCGGCCGCCGCGAGCGCGTGTTCGAGCGCCGCCTGCTTGCCGGCACCCGGGGTGACGGGTGCGAGCTCCACGAGCGAGTACCTCATCGGGCGTCCTCCTCACGTACCTCGGCCGTCGCCACACCCTTGCCGGCGTACGGGTTCCCGAGCGCGGTGACGAAGCGCTGGAACTCCTCCGGATCGTTCTTGACGACGTACCGCGTCACCAGCCCGCCCTCGACCTCGCACCGGAACTCGGTGTGCAGGTGCAGCGCCCAGCCGTCGGGCAGGGTGCCCGTCAGGGTGAAGTCCCCGACGATCACGTCGCCGGGCCGTTCCGTGGCGGTGCCGGCGATCCGCAGGTCGGGGATCAGCCGGGACGCGATCGTCGGCACGCGGGGCCCGCCGCCGACCGTCCCGCGGTCGAGCCGGATGAAGGCGGGATCCGCGGGGGCCGGGCCGAGCGGGAGCATGCACGTCTCGAAGCTCGGGGCGAACATCGTCGCCTCGACGCTCGCGTACATCAGGAAGCCTGCCGCGATGCCGTCGCGGAGCCGACCGGCCAGCTCCGCGGTGGTCTCGGGAACGCTCAGTGCCTCGTCGCGGTCGAAGGCGGTCACTGCGACTTCCAGGCACCGTGGAGCTGAACGCGTGACGCGGCGTCGAACGTGACGTCGTGGACGTTCGCTCCGACCCCGAGGACCGTCGTCAGCTCGACGACGGGCACGTAGTACTTCTCCCGGACCATGATCTCCTGCGCCTGCCTCACGATCGCCGTCCGCTTCACGGGGTCCGGCTCGCTCGCCTGCGCCGTCAGCGACGCATCGAGCGGGCCCCGCGGGAACCGATAGGTGTTGACCCCCGCGGTCGAGAACGAGCTGCGCAGGATGTCGGGGTCGGCGCGGGTGAGGTTGGCCCAGTTGGCGACGAAGTCACCGGACTGGAGCTGTGCTGCGACGGTGGAGATCGGTACCTCGAGGAGCTGCACGTCGATGCCGACCACCCTCGCCTGCTGCTGCACGAGCTCGAGCGCGGGCTTGTTCGTGCTGAAGTTGCTCACGAAGGACACCGGGACGGCCAGCCGCGCCCCGTCCTTTGCGCGGATCCCGTCCGGGCCGGGCACCCAACCGGCCGCGTCGAGCAGGGACTTCGCCCTGCCGGTGTCGAACCCGAGCAGCGCGGACTCGTCCGCGAACGACGGCGTGGTCGACGCGAGGACGCTGGTCGCCGGCCGGGTCTGCGACGGATAGATGGCGTCGACGATCTCCTGCCGGTCGATCGCGAGGGAGAGCGCCTCCCGTACCGTGGGATCGGCCACGACGGGCGTCGACAGGTTGAGCCCCAGGCCGAGCACCAGGCCGGGGTTGGGCCGGGCCAGGAGCTGGGCACCGGCGTCGGTGAGCGGTGCCTCGTCCTGTTCGCCGATCGTGCCGATCGCATCGACCTCGCCGGACACGAGCGACCCGGTCCGCACCCCGGACTCCGGAACGATCCGGAAGTCCAGGGTGTCGAGGTAGGCCTCGCCCTGGTGGTTCGACAGCGGAGACGCCCAGGCGTAGCCCGGGCGTTTGGCGAGCGTGATCGAGGAGTTCCTGACGTAGTCCCGGACCGCGAACGGACCCGAGCCGACCACGGCGGTGCAGCGGTCGTCCTCCGACCTCGCGACCGTCGCCGGCGACAGGATGCCGAGGCTGTGGGTCGAGGTGCCCTGTAGGAACTGCACGTTGGGCTCGGCGAACGACACCGTGAACCGCGTGGGGCTCTGGACCGTCGTCCCGGCGTATCCCGCGAGGTAGGCCTTGGGGAGCTGGGCACGGAGCCCGAGCTGCGGGATCCGGTCGAAGTTCGCCTTGACGGCCTCGGCATCCAGCGGTGTGCCGTCGGCGAAGGTGACGTTCTCGCGGAGGGTGAACGTGTAGCTCTTCGCGTCCGGCGAGCTCTGCCAGGTGGTGGCGAGCCACGGGACGAGCGCACCCGACCTCGGGTCCTGGTCGGTCAGCGAATCGACGATCTGTCGCGCGAAGTAGATCGAGTCCGTGCTGGCGACCTGTTGCGGGTCGACGCACCCCTGGTCGCTCGACACCGCGAAACGCAGCGTCCCGCCGGGCTGCGGGGCGCCCCCTGCAGCAGTGGCACCGGTCGGCCCGGCTCCGGTCCCGCACCCGACGACGGCGAATGCCGCGGCGGCGAGAACCGATGCGATCAGGGGACGGCGGAATCTGACAGTCATCTGGTCGGTACGTCCTTCGGTAGGGCGGAGCTGGAAGCGCCGGCGCCACGTCGGGCACGCGGCCCAGGCATGGGAGCGGAGTGTCCCGATCGCCGCGTGAGCACGCCGGCGCACCGCCGAGGCGGTGTCGGGATCGACGGGGGGCCGGCGACGCCGCCGGAGGGCGACGCGGCGGGCCGAGCGGACTCAGCTGGGACGACAGCGGGCGCTGGAGGTGCGCAGGAGGTCCACATGGCGGCGACGTACACCGACGAACATCGCGCCCTCGCTTCCTGGCCGCACGGAGCGTGTCCCGCTATCCGGGGTGGTCCCCCACATCGTTGCGGGATGCGCGGCCCGGGTCAAGCCGGACAGGGCGACTGTGACTCGGCTCCGCCTCGGACCCGTCGGTGCGTGACGACGGCGACCGCGACGGGCGCGGCGGCGACGCCCGGCCGACGGCCGGACGCCGCGGCCGTCCGTTGCGACGTGCGGGCATCGTGCGGGCAGAGGGGCGCCGCGACGGCGGCGCCGGTCGGCAGGGCGGCCGTCGTCAGCCGGTGCTGGTCGGAACGTGATGGATGTCGAATGCCTTGTTGGTGATGAAGAGGAACGTGCAGTCCTCGTCCGCCGTGGCGCCGTGCTGCATCGTCCCGCCCTCGGGGAACCACACGAAGTGTCCCGGCCCGAAGGTGCCCTGGTGGGTGTCGAGGGTTCCTTCGAGGACATAGATGCCGTGGCCGCACGGATGGGTGTGCCAGGTGTTGGTGAAGCCGGCCCGGTAGACCATCTTGACGACCATCATCCCGGTCCCGGGGTCCTCCACGAGCGGGATGTGCTCGAGGTTGGCGTTGATCGCGGGGACGGGAAAGTCCTGCCAGTCGGCCCCGTTCGTGTCCACGACGGTCAGTTCGACGGGCTGCAGCTCAGACGACATCTCGACTCCGTTGTCGGGGCGGAGGGCGCAGCCCCCGCCGAGAGCCCTACGTTCTACGCCTCCTCGGGTCTGCGACACAACAGCGTCGAGCGAGGACGGACGGCGCCGGCCCGGTGGCGCCGAACCCCGGACGACGCCTCGGGTTTCCCCAGGACGACACTGCGCGCGTTGCGGGAGGCGTGCAGCGGGGACCGGTCAGGGGTGCCGGGCCGTCGGGGTGGCGACGATCGTGTCCATCAGGATCGAGAGCGGGTGCGGGTGATCGCCCCCGGCCGGTACCGGGGCGGTCGGGACGCACGTCGGGTCCTCACCTCTCGTCGGTACGTCGAGAGAGTGGGCCGGTGATCAGGACGAGCGTGGATGCCAGCGGAAGGGGTCGTCCTCCAGCGCGGCGCGGTCCCAGTGGCCGCGGTCCGCGGCGGCCCCGTAGGTGGCGTGGAGGAACTCCGCGACCGCGCGATCGGGGTCGGGCGCGGCGCGGGCGACCTCGTAGGGCAGCAGGAACTGCTGGAACTCCGAGCTGTAGTAGGCGCCCTCCGGACCGGCGGGCTGATCGGAGAATCCGTCCGGGGCGGGATAGGCGTAGGAGTAGAACGCGCCCTCCTCCCCGCCACCGGGCCAGAACCCGCAGCTGGACAGCTCCCGGGAGTAGCTCTCGACCATGACCCAGTCCCCGCAGTTGGGGACGCCGCCGGGGTGCGGCGGGGCCGAGCGCCCGGAGAAGCGGGTGCAGGCGAGGTCCATCCCGCCCCAGAAGAAGTGCACGGGGCTGACCTTGCCGACGAAGTGCGACCGGAACTCGCCGATGACCCGGTCCGCCTGCAGCAGCTGGCGCCAGAACAGGGTGGCGGCCCCGGCGTCGTAGGACGCGTGGACGTGGTCCTCGGCGAAGGGGATCGCCGGCTCGACCTCGTTGGGCTGCGCCTGGATCTCCGCCTCGATGCCGAGATCGCCCAGCAGGTCCAGGAACCCGGCGTAGAACTCCGCGACCGACATCGGCCGCAGCGGCAGCCCACGCGTGCCGCCGTCGCTGCTGCGGACCTGGAGCCGATGGTCGACGAAGTCGAACTCGATCTCGAACGCCCCGTCGCGGTGGGGGACGGACGATGTCGTCAGCCCGCGCGGGCTGACGTAGAGGGTCACCTGCCACCAGTGGTTGAGCATCGGGGCGTGCGCCATGCGGATCTTGCCCACGATCTGCGTCCACATGTGCAGGGTCTCGCGGGTGGGGGTCCAGTCCGAGACCCGCAGGCTCGGCCAGCCCGCCCTCGGTGTCGTCACTCGGGGTCGGCGGGTCATGGAGTCCTCTCGTCGACGTGCGGTGGCGCGGGGCCGCCTCGGATGCGCGCTCGCTCGGACACCCGGCGGGCGGACTGTGTGGGGTGGACGGGGTCGGCCGGGTGCCTGCCACAACGTACCTGCGACGGATGTCTCGCTTCATTAGCTATGGCAAACGGTAGCGTCGTCGGACGATGACAGCCTCGCCGGACCTCGCCCCGCCGACGTTGCGCTCGATGGCGCCGTCGGTGTTCCTGCCCGCGACGGTCTTCGAGATCGGCAACGGCGCGGTGATCCCTGTCGTCGCGATCACCGCGATCGACCTCGGCGCCACCACGGGGACAGCGGGCTTCCTGGTGGCGCTGCTCGGGATCGGCCAGCTCGTCGGCGACCTCCCGGCCGCCGCGCTCGCGGCGCGGCTGGGGGACCGGCGCGCGATGGTCCTCGCCGGGGTGGTCGCGATGGCCGGCATGCTCGGCTGCTTCGTCGCGCCGTCGCTGCCGGTACTGGGCGTCTGCCTGTTCGTCCTCGGCATGTGCAGCGCGACGTTCTACCTCGCGCGCCAGGCCTACCTGACCGACGTCGCCCCGCTGAACCTGCGGGCCCGGGCGCTGTCGATGCTCGGTGGCTCGCACCGCGTCGGTCTGTTCATCGGGCCGTTCGTCGGCGCCGCGGTGATCAGCCTGACGTCGTTGCGGGCCGCCTACATCGTCGCCGTGGTGACCGCGGGGATCGCCGCATCGCTGCTCGTCCTCATCCCCGACATCGAACCCGCCGGCGGTGCCGGGAAGGCGGTCGCAACGCCCGCGGGCGGGCACGGGCTCCTGGCCACGGCGCGGGCACACCGCCGCGTGCTGACGACGCTGGGGATCGCGGTGCTCGCGATCGGCGCCGCGCGGGCCGCGCGGCAGACCGTCCTCCCGCTCTGGGCCGTCCACATCGGACTGAGTCCGGAGGCGACCAGTCTGGTGTTCGGGATCGCCAGTGCCGTCGACATGGCGCTGTTCTATCCGGCGGGGAAGGTGATGGACCGCCACGGCCGCCTCGCCGTCGCCGTGCCGTCGATGCTGATCCTCGGCGGGGCCATCTCCGTCCTGCCGCTGACCAGCGGGATCGTCGGGCTCACCGTCGTTGCGATGGTCATGAGCTTCGGCAACGGGATCGGGTCCGGCATCGTCATGACCCTCGGCGCCGACGTCGCGTCACCGGACAACCGGCTGCGCTTCCTGTCGATGTGGCGGCTCATGGGCGACACGGGCAACGCGGCGGGGCCGGTCGTCGTCTCGGTGGTCGCCGGGCTCGCGACGCTGGCCGCCGGGATCGTCGCCGTCGGCGGCGTCGGGCTGGTCGCCGCCGGGGCGCTGCTGGTCTGGGCGCCGCGCTTCTCGCCGTTCGCCACCCGGGCGATGATGCGCGCACACCGCACGCCTCCCTGACGCTGCGCGGTCCTCGTCATCCCGGTTCACCGAGGAACGCCGCGGCCACGCCGACCGCGGGCGTCGAGCTGCCGGCGCCGACGACGAGCACCGCGAACGCGAGATCGTCGGTCGTCGTCCCGATGAACCAGCCGTGCGCGGAGCGGCCGTCGCCGAACTGGGCGGTGCCGGTCTTGCCGCTCACCCCAGGCAGCGTGCGCAGCCGCTTCGCCGATCCGGAGGTGACGGTCTCCCTCATCATCGTGGCCAGGTCGTCCCGGACGTCGCCGGGCAGCGGCGGTGGCGGCGGGCTCTTCGCGACGCCTGGCCGGCCGACGATGAGCTGTGGTGTCGGCACATGGCCCGCGGCGACGGTCGCGGCGACGAGCGCCATCCCGAACGGGCTGGCGACGACACGGCCCTGCCCGATCGAGTCCTCGACCTGCTCGGCGTCGGACTGCGGTTCGGGCACGGTGCCGGTGACGGTCGTGATGCCGGGGACGTCCCAGTCGGACCCGAGGCCCAGCTCCGCGGCCCCGTGCGGCAGTGCGTCGCGGGGCAGGCCCGAGCCCACCCGGGCGAAGGTCGTGTTGCACGACTGCGCGTAGGCGGTGTGCAGCGGCACGTTCCCGAGGTCGAACTGGTCGTCGTTGGGGATCTGGCGGCCGAGGATGTTCTCGCTCCCCGGGCACGGCAGCACCGTGTCGACGGTGACGGCCTTCGCCTGCAGCGCCGCGACCGCTGTCACGGTCTTGAAGGTGGAGCCGGGCGGGTAGAGCCCGGAGAGGGCGACCGGTCCGGAGGCGTCGGCGGCGTCGTTCTGCGCGACGGCGAGCACGGCTCCGGTCGAGGGCTGCAGCGCCACCAGCGCGGCCGGCGCGGTGACCGTCGCGACGGCGCGCTGCGCCGCGACCTGGCGGCGCCGGTCCAGCGTCAGCGCCACGTCGTCGGCAGGCCCTGGGGCCTGTCCCGCCAGCTGCCTGACGAACCTGTCCTGCCCGTCGACGAGGGCGACCTGCCAGCCTCGCGCACCCTGCGTGGCGTCGGCCAGCGCGGGCGTGAGCACGGGCGAGTCGAGGCCGGGGACGGCGAGCAGCCTGCTCTGCGGCGAGACCGTGATGCCGGGGACGGCCTTCAGCGCGTCGGCGACGCGGGCGTAGTCGTCATCGCGCAGCGCGACGACCGTGACGGCGTCGGTCCCGGCGCGACGGGCGGCGTCCTGCAGTCCGTCGGCGGTGATGTCGAGACGCAGGGGCGCGAGCGCGTCCGCGGTCGCGGGTGCGGAGGTCGCGGCGGCCGCGGGGTCCAGCCGGACGACCGTCACCGTCGTCTCCGCCATCAGCGGCAGCCCGGTCGCGTCGAGCACGCGGGTGCGCGCCGCGCCGATGCCGCGCAGCTCCAGGGCCTCGCCGGGGACGAGCGCCGGGTGCACGACGGCCGGCGACCAGTGCACCCGCGCGCCGTCCGGGGTGCGGACCAGCGGCACCTCGACGCGGTAGGTCCAGGTGCGGCCGGCGCCGAGGTCCCAGTCGGCGGTGTAGCGGAAGCTGTCGGCGCGGGACTGTCCGACGTGGGTGGCGAGCCGTGCGGGGCCCAGGCCGTCGACGATCCGGGGGAGGTCGGCGGCGGCAGGGCCGGGGTCGTCGGTCAGCGCGGCGGCGGCGGGCATGTCGTGCGCGGCCAGGGCGGCGACGAACGCGGCGGCCACGTTGTCGGGATCGGTCGGCCGCGTCTCGCATGCGGACACTCCGAGCGCGAGGGCCAGGCAGACCGCCGCGGCGGTGAGGCGAGCCCTCATCGGGCGGCCGTGAGCGCGTCGACGGCGGCCCGGGTCGTGGCGGCGACGGCCTGCTCGCCGAGCCCGTCGTCGGGATGTTCGGGCACCGTGAAGACGGTCAGCACGATCGGGGCAGCCGACGGCGGCACCAGGATGCCGACGTCGTTCTTCGTGCCGCCGTCCCCGCTGCCCGTCTTGTCGGCGACCGACCAGCCCGCCGGCACACCCGCGCGGATCTGGGCGTCGCCGGTGGTGTTCGCGCGCATCCACGCGAGCCACCGGTCCCGCGCGGCCGGTGTCAGGGCCGGGGTGGTGGCGAGGGTGCGCAACGTCGTCGCCATCGCTGCCGGAGTGGTCGTGTCCAGCTCACCGTCCGGGGTGTTCAGGGTGGTCTCGGTGCGGTCGGCGCGGGTGACGTCGTCGCCGAGGCCGCGCACGAAGGCCGTCAGCGCGCCCGGACCTCCGGTCTGGCGCAGCAGCAGGTTGTAGGCGGTGTTGTCCGAGACCGTCACGGCGGCCCGGCAGAGCTCGGCGACCGTCATGCCGCTGCCGACGTGCGTTCCGGTGATCGGTGCGTAGGCCAGGACGTCGGCACGGGTGACGCGTACGCGGCGGTCGAGCAGCCCCGGGTCCGTCGTCGACATGTGCAGCACGAACGCGGCCATCAGTGCCTTGACGGTCGAACACATGAGGAAGCGCTCGGTACCCCGGTGCGCGACGGCGGCTCCGGTCCGGGTCTCGACGGCGTGGACACCGATGCGGCGGGTGTACCGCCGTTCCAGCGCGTCGACCGCGGGGACCGGGTCAGGCGCGAGCGGCACGACGGGATCGGGCGGCGTCGCGATGGGCGGCGCGGCGCAGCCCACGAGGAACGCACCCGCCGAGGCGGCACCGGTGAGCAGGAGAGAGCGACGGGTCAACGACACGACCGCACACCATCAGATTCGACCGCGATACCTCAAATATGATCGACGTCGGCGTGTGATACTCGATAGATATCGACGGAGGTGGACGCGGGCATGGACCTGCTCCGACACCTGGCCTTCTTCGTGACGGTCGCCGAGGAACGGCACTTCGGCAACGCCGCGCGTCGCCTCACGATCGCCCAGCCGCCGCTGTCGCAGGGGGTGCGACGGCTCGAGACCCGCCTCGGCGTCCGGCTGTTCGACCGCGGGCCCGGCGGGGTGAGCCTCACCGGCGCCGGGCGGGACCTCCTCCCGCGCGCCCGCGCGCTGCTCGACGACGCCGACGCGCTCGCGGCAGCCGCGCGTCGTCAGGCGGAGGCCGCGCAGCTGCTGCGGATCGGCGTCGTCGCCGGCCTCGGGCCGCGCGTCGCCGCCCGGCTGGCCACCCGGGCGGGCCGAGCCGCGGCCAGGCGGGTCGCGCTGACCAGCGGTTCCACTGTCACGCTGGTGGACGCGGTGTCGGTCGGCACGCTCGACGTCGCGGTCGTCGCGCATCCGGTCGTGCTGGAGTCCGCTCGGGCCGGCCCGGTCGTCGCGCTGCCGACGGCCGTGCTGCTGCCCGCGGCCCACCCGGCCGCTGCGGGCGACGGCCCGGTGGCGCTGCGCGCGTTGCGCGACCTCGACCTCGCGACGGCGCCGCGTTCGCACGCACCCGCTGCGCACGACCTCCTGCTCGACACCCTGGAGACCCGGGGACGGCCCGTGCGTGCGGCGGAGGCCGACGATCCCGCGGCGGCGCTGACGCTCGTCGCGACGGGGACGGCGTTCGCCCTCACCCCCGACCCCGACCTGGGCGCCGACGGCGTGGTCCGCAGGGCCCCGGCCGGTGCGCCCCTTGCATTCCGGGTCCGCGTCGTGCACCACGACGGCGCCCCGCCGGGCGTCGTCGACGTCCTCGCCGACACGCTGCGGGAGGTGAGGTGACCGACCTGGCGGGCGCCCGGGCCGAGGTCCGCGCCGCCTTCCGGGACGCGGGGGTGCGGGGGTGGCTGCACGCCCGGCCCGTCAGCGGGGACGGGTCGCGCTGGAGCGAGCGCGAGATCGACGTCGGCGCGGACGTACCCGTCGTGATGGGGTCGGTCTACAAGGTGCTCGTGCTCGTCGCGTTCTGCCGGGCCGTCGACGCCGGTGACCTCGACCCGCGTGAGCAGGTCACCGTCGAACCGGGGCCCCGCACGCCCGGCCCGACGGGCATCTCCGCGCTGACCGACCCGGTGACGATGTCCTGGCGCGACCTCACGAGGTCGATGATCACGGTGTCGGACAACGCCGCCGCCGACGTCGTGCACGCGCGTGTGGGCCGGGACCGCGTCGCGGCGCTCCCGACCGAGCTGGGTCTGCCCGGCACCCGGGTGCGCGGCGGCACGGCCGACGCCTACGCAGAGCTGGTCGCCGACACCGGCGCCGACGACGTCGCCGCGGCCTTCGCGGTGCTCACCGACAACGACGTCCCGGTGCCGGTCCGGCTGCTCAGCCCCGCGTTCGGCTCCTCGACCACGGCCGCCGACAGCACGCGGCTGCTCACCCTGCTGTGGCGCGGCGAGCTCGCCTCCGCCGCGGGCACGGCGTTCGCGCGACGCGTCCTGACCGCCCAGGTCGCACCGCACCGGATGCGGACCGGGTTCCCCGGCACCGCCGCCGTCGCCGGAAAGACCGGCACGATCGGTGCGGTGCGCAACGAGATCGGGGTGGTGACCTACCCGGGGGAACATCCCGTCGCGGTGGCGGTGTTCACCCACGCCGCGCGCAGCGACGCGACCGTCCCGCGCGCCGACGCGGCGATCGGCGTGGCGGCCCGGGCCGCCGTCAACCCGCTTCGGGCACCCGCGGCCTGACCCTCCCGACGCCCGCTCGACTCTCACCGGTCGCATTCGCGGGGCAGGATGAGGGGGTGAAGGTGCGCATCGGGATCGGGTTGGGCCAGGCCGCTGTCGGTTCCGACGGCCTCGCCGGGGCCATGGCGGCCATCGACGCGCACGGCTTCGACTCGCTGTGGATGTCGGAGGTGCTCACCTCGTCCGGCCCGGACCCGCTGGTGGCCCTGGCGTCGGTGGCGCACCTGAACCCGTCCCGGAGGCTGGGCGCCACGATCGTCCTGCCGGGCCGCAACCCGGTCCGGCTGGCCAAGTCCCTGGCGACGCTCGACCACCTGACCGGCGGCCGGCTGCTGCTCACGCTCGTCCCCGGGCTGCCCCGGGGTGCCGAGGGGCAGGCGGTCGGGGTGCCGGTCGGTGATCGCGGCGCCGTCATGGACGAGGTGCTGCCGATGCTGCGGCGCTGGTGGGCGGGGGAGGAGGTCGACGGCGTGCGGGTGCTGCCGCGGCCGGCGCAGGACCCGCTGGAGCCGTGGCTCGCAGGACTCGCGCCCGCTTCGCTGCGCCGGTGCGGGCGGTTCGCGGACGGCTGGCTCGGTGCGTTCTGCACCGTGGCCGAAGCCCTGGCGGCGCGCACGGCGATCAACGCCGCGGCGGACGCCGCCGGCCGGGAGATCGACCCCGAGCATTTCGGGATGAGCATCGGCTACGCCGTGACCGCGCCCGACGACGCCCAGCTCGCCGCGCTGGCGGCGCGGACCGGGGGTCGCGACGTCGACCCCACCGACCTGCTGCCGGTCGGCCCGGCCGCGGTGCGGCGGGTGCTGGAGGGCTTCATCGAGCAGGGCTTCTCGAAGTTCGTGCTGCGCCCGATCCGGCCGTCGGCCGCGGGGTGGGACGACGAGCTCGGAACGCTCGCCGCGGAGGTCGGCGCGCTGCAGACGTGACCTCGTGACGTGCGACGGATCGTGCACGGCCGTCGCGGCACATCACCGGGATCGGATGTGTCGAACGTCTGCCGGTCGTGGGAGCGCCGACTCGTATGCGCGAGCGGTGGCCGCCGCGCGGGGTGGAAGACTGAGGCCCGTGTCGGCCGGAGTCGGCCGGCCGGGGAGGTGACGTCGTGAAGGCGCGGTCGCTGGTCTTCGACCTGTTCGGTGACTACCTGCGCTACCGGGGCGGCGAGGCCCGGCTGCGCAGCCTGGTGTCTCTGATGGCGTGCTTCGACGTGCCCGAGCCGACGGTGCGGGTCGTCGTCGCGCGGCTGCGCAAGGAGGGCTGGCTGTCGAGCCGCAAGGATGGGCGCGAGACCGTCTACGCCCTGACCGACGCCGCCTGGGAGCTGCTGGACGAGGGGCGCGAGCGCATCTTCCAACGGGCCCGGGGGCCGTGGGACGGGCAGTGGCACATGGTCATCTACTCCGTCCCCGAGTCAGAGCGCGGGCTGCGCGAGCAGCTGCGCAAGAAGCTGGCCTGGTTCGGGTTCGGGCCGCTCTCGGCCTCGGTCTGGCTGAGCCCGCACGACCGCGGCGATGCCGTCGCCCAGGCCTTCGCCGACGAGGGGTCCGTCCGGCTCGACGTGTTCCGGTCCCGCTCGACGGGATCGGCCGAGGACCGCGACATCGCCACCCGCGCGTGGGACCTCGCGGCGCTCGACCGCGAGTACGCCGACCTGTTGACGACGTACCGGCCGAGGCTCGCGGCCTACCGGTCGGGCGAGCTGCGGGGTGCGGACGCGCTGGTCGAGCGGATGCGGCTCGTCCACGACTACCGGCGGTTCCCGTTCCGGGATCCCGACCTGCCGCCGGAGCTGCTCCCCGAGGGCTGGCGCGGCCGGGTCGCGCACGACGTCTTCCTCGAGGCCCACGGGCTGCTCCGCGGGCCCGCGGAGGAGTGCGTCGACGCGCTGACGGGGACGGTGCCTCTCCCCGGCGAGCGGGCGGGCTGAGCGCAAGAGTTTCAATTGCTGGACGCTCGTCGCCACAATGTTGTATCGTTCGGGTCGTCCGCCACCGGTGGCGTGGTGTGCGCGCAGCGGGGAGCGTGGAGCCCGGGTCACGGACGGACACCCAGTCACGCGACCCCTCGGGCGACGATGGAGGAGACGACCGCATGACGGCGACGGTTCCGGAGATCACGCCGGAGGAGCAGGAGCAGCTCGACGAGCTGTACGCGAACTTCGAGGCGGCCCACATGATGCCGCTGTGGACCCAGATCGGTGGGCTCATGCCCACCAGCCCGCGGCCCGACTCGGTGCCGTACCTGTGGCGCTGGTCGACGCTGCTGCCGCTCGCGGAGCGGGCGGGGGCCCTGGTCCCGGTCGGCCGTGGTGGCGAGCGGCGCGCGATCGCGCTCGCCAACCCGGGTATGCCCGGCACCCCGTACGCCACGCCGACGCTGTGGGCCGCGATCCAGTACCTCGGCCCGCGCGAGGAGGCCCCGGCCCACCGGCACGTCCAGTCGGCCTTCCGGTTCGTCGTCGAGGGCGAAGGCGTGTGGACCAACGTGGAGGGCGACCCCGTCGCGATGCGTCGCGGGGACCTGCTCCTCACTCCCGGGATGCACTTCCACGAGCATCACAACACGACCGACCGTCCGATGGCCTGGATCGACGGCCTCGACATCCCGCTCGTCCGCACGATCGACGCCGGTTTCTTCGAGTTCGGCCCGGACGTGCTCGCCACGACGGCGACCCCGGAGGTCTCGCGCAACGAGCGGCTGTGGGGCCGTCCCGGGCTCACGCCCGTCGGCGCGCCCGCCCCGAAGGCCTCACCGCTCATGGCGTACCGGTGGGAGCACACCGACGCCGCGCTGGCCGCGCAGCTGGAGCTCGAGGCCGAGGGCCACCCCGGGGTGGTCGAGCCCGGCCACGCCGCCGTGCGGTTCACCAACCCGGCCACCGCCGGGGACTGCCTCTCCACCATGCGCTGCGAGATGCACCGGCTGCGGGCGGGAGCCTCGACGGCCCTGACCCGCACGGCGGGCTCGTCGGTGTGGCAGGTCTTCACCGGCGCCGGCGTCGTGACCGTGGGCGAGGAGCGCTACGAGGTGGGCACGGGCGACATGTTCTGCGTCCCGTCGTGGGCGGGGCTCGCGTTCGACGCCGGACCCGACGGGCTCGACGCCTTCGCCTACTCCGACGCCCCCGTCTTCGAGGCCCTCGGTCTCGCCCGCACGTCCCGAGAGGACCGTCCGTGAAGCTCGCGACCATCCGCACCGGCACCGGTACAGTGGCCGTCCGCGTCGACGACGGGGCCGCGGTCGAGCTCGGTGCCGCCGACCTGGGTGAGTTCCTCGCCCGACCGGACTGGCACGCCGCCGCGGAGTCGGCGTCCGGCCCCCGGCACGACCTGACCGGACTGGACTACGCCCCGCCGGTCCCGCGCCCGGAGAAGGTCTTCTGCGTCGGGCTCAACTACCGCAGCCACATCCTGGAGATGGGCCGCGAGCTGCCGGAGTACCCGGCGCTGTTCGCGAAGTTCGCCCGCGCCCTGGTCGGCGCCCACGACCCGGTCGAGCTGCCCGCGGGGTCGGAGCAGGTCGACTGGGAGGCCGAGCTGGGCGTCGTCATCGGCGCCGAGGTGCGCCACGCGGACGCCGGACAGGCCGCGGCGGCCATCGCCGGGTACACCGTGGTCAACGACGTGACCGCCCGGGACTTCCAGTACCGGTCGGTGGAGTGGCTGCAGGGCAAGACCTTCGAGCGCAGCACCCCGGTCGGGCCGTGGCTGGTCACCGACGCCGAGCCGGGGGAGATCTCCTGCGAGGTCGACGGCGACGTCGTGCAGAAGGCCGACACGTCGGACCTGGTGTTCGACCCGGCCGACCTCGTCGCCTACATCTCGCAGATCATCACGCTCGTGCCCGGCGACATCATCGCGACCGGGACGCCCGGTGGGGTCGGGCACGCCCGCACACCTCCGCGCTACCTGGCCGAGGGATCGCAGCTCGTCACCCGCATCGAGGGCGTCGGCGAGCTGCGCAACGTCCTCGTCACGGGGGCCTGACGTGCGGGTCGCGGTGGCGGGCGGCGGGCCCGGCGGGCTGTTCCTCGCCACCCTGCTGCGCCGTGCCGACCCGTCGATCGAAGTGACCGTCTTCGAACGCAACCGCGCCGACGACACGTTCGGCTTCGGGGTCGTGTTCTCCGATCGCACCCTGGCCGGAATCCACGAGGCCGACCCGGTGCTGCGCCAGGCCCTGACCGAGCACGGCAGGCACTGGGACGACATCGAGGTCCGCCTCAAGGGCGAGCGGATCCGCTGCGGCGGCAACGGCATGGCAGCGGTCGCCCGCCGGACGTTGCTCGCGCTCATGCAGGCTCGCGCCCGGGACGTCGGCGCCGACCTGCGCTTCTCCACCGAGGTCACCCTCGACGACCTGGCCGACCACGACCTCGTCGTCGCCGCCGACGGCACCGGCTCCCGGATCCGGGAGCGACTGGAGGCCGGCCTGGGCGTCGAGGTCGAGACCGCCGACGCGAAGTTCATCTGGTTCGGAACCGACCACCTGTTCGACGGTCTCACCTTCGTCCACGAACGCAGCCCGGACGGCGTGTTCGCCGTGCACGGCTACCCGATCTCCGACGAGGTCTCGACCTTCATCGTCGAGACCGACGAGGCGTCGTGGCGGCGGGCGGGGCTCGACGAGTTCGACGTGACGCAACCACCGGGGGCGAGCGACCCGGTCAGCAAGGCGTACCTGGAGAAGCTGTTCGCCGACCAGATCGACGGCGCCACGCTGCTCACCAACAACTCCCGGTGGGGCAACTTCCGCACCCGCCGCACCCGGCGCTGGCACACCCTCGCCCCGCGGCCCGTCGCGTTCCTCGGCGACGCCGTGCACACCGCGCACTTCTCGGTGGGCTCGGGCACCAAGATGGCGATGGAGGACGCGGTCGAGCTCGCCCGTGCGATCGCCGCCTCGCCCGACGACCTCGGCGCGGCCCTGGCCGCCTACGAGGCGGCGGCCCAGCCGTCGGTGGAGCGGATCCAGAACTCCGCCCGGCCGAGCCTGTCCTGGTGGGAGCACTTCGGCCGCTACCACGACGAGTTCGAGCCCTGGCAGTTCGCGTACCACTTCCTGTCCCGCAGCATCGGCGACGCCCGCCTGGCCCGCCGCGCCCCCGACTTCGTCGACGCCAGCCACCGCGGCTGGGTGCGCACCCACGGTGCGGAGCCCCTCGACACCCCGTTCTCGCACGCCGGCTGGTCGACCCCGACCAGGATGACGACCGTGTCGGCGACGGCCGTCGGCGGCGACCTCCCGATCGCCGACACCCCGCGCCCCGGCGGTTGGGCCGCCCGAGTCGAGGCCCCGGACGGCGAGGACGGGTTGCCCGCCGTGTTCGCGGAGCTGCGCCGGCTCGCCGCGCTGGGCGACCGGGCGCCGGTCCTCGTCGCCGTGCACGGCGGCACGCCGCTCACCCGCACCCTCGTCTGCGAACAGGCCCGGATCGGCGACCGGCTGCCCGCGGTGCTCGTCGACGACGAGGGCGGTGACGACGGTGGCGAGTCCCTGCGCGACCGCGCGGTGACCGCCGTCCTGTCCGGTCGCGCGGACCTGGTCGGGGTGCCCGCATGACCCGCGGCGACCTCGACGCGCTGTTCGTGCCCAAGGGGATCGCCGTCGTCGGCGCCTCCCGCAACCCGGCCAAGCTGGGTGCGACCATGGCGCGTTCGCTGCGCGGGTTCGCGGGACACCTCGCCCTGGTCAACTCCCGCGACGAGACGATGCACCCGAGCGTCGCCGCCGCCACCGCGGACGGACCCGTCGACCTCGCCGTGGTGTGCGTCCCGGCCGCGGCGAGCGCCGCGGCCGTCGCCGAGGCCGCGGCGGCCGGGGCCGGGGCCGCGGTCGTCTGCGGCGGCGGGTTCGCGGAGGCCGGTGGTGCCGGGGTCGGTCACCAGGACGCGCTCGTGGCCGTCGCCGCGGAGACCGGCATCCGGCTGCTCGGCCCCAACACCAGCGGGTTCCTCGCCCCGCACGCCGGGGTGACCGCGAGCTTCGTGCCCGGTGTCGCGCAGGTCCGGCCGGGCCGGGTCGCCGTCGTCGCCGCCAGCGGCGGGGTCAACCACGTGCTGGCGTTCCTGCTCGCCGAGGCGGGCCACGGCATCAGCCTCGCCGTCGGCCTGGGCAACGCCGTCGACGTCTCGGCACCCGACGTCCTCGACCACCTCGTCGCCGACCCGGCCACCGCCGCCGTCGCCCTGCACATCGAGTCGGTCGCCGACGGCCCCCGGCTCGTCGCGGCCGTCCGCAGGGTGTCGGTCGAACGCCCGGTCGTCGCACTCGTCGTGGGCCGCAACGACATCGGCGCCTTCGCCGCCTCGCACACCGGGGCACTCGCCACCTCGTGGCGCACCACCCGGGCCGCTCTCGTCCAGGCCGGCGCTGTCGTCGTCGACGACGAACGCGAGCTCGTCGACGCGGTCGGCGCCCTGTCCGTCACCAGGGCCCGCCCGGCGCGCTCGGCCGGGGTCGGCGTGGTCACCGCCCAGGCCGGGCCCGGACTGCTGCTCCTCGACGACCTGCGCGGGCGCGGGGTGGACGTACCGGAACTGACCCGGCCGACCCGCGACGCACTGGCGACACTGCTGCCGCCGCTCACCTTCCAGGCCAACCCCGTGGACACCGGGCGGCCCGGGCCGGAGCTGGGCGCCGTCCTGCACGCCGTCGCCGCCGACCCGCAGGTCGACGTCGTCGCCGCCTACGCGCTGCACGAGCCCGACGCCGTCGACCTGCTCGCGGCGGCGGCGCAGGGCCGCCTCGACGGCGTCCCGGTCGTGTTCGGCGTCGGCGGGACCGGCGACGCCGTCGTCCGGCAGCGCCGCGACCTGCTGGCGGCGGGGATCGCGGTGGCGACCGACCCGCGCGGGGTGGCCGCCGCGACGGCGGCGCTGCTCGCCGACGCCCGGGCCAGGGCCACCCGCCCCGACGACGTGCACCGCGACCCGGTGCCGACCGGAGTCCGGGGTCGCCACGACGAGGACCGGGCGAAGTCCCTGCTCGACAGGATCGGCGTCGCGACCACCCCACGCCGGGTGTGTGCGACCCGGGCCGAGGCCCACGCCGCGCTGGCGGAGCTGGACGGTCCCGTCGCGGCGAAAATCCTCGACCCGGCGATCCTGCACAAGACCGACATCGGTGGCGTCCACCTCGGGATCCGGGACCCGGCCGAGCTGGACACGGCGCTCGACGCCCTCGACGCGATCGGTGCCGGGCGCTACCTCGTCGAGGCCATGGCGCCGGCCGGTGTCGACCTGGTGCTCGGGGCCCGCCGCGATCCCGTGTTCGGCCCGGTGCTGCTCCTCGGGCTCGGCGGCACCACCGCGGAAGCACTGGCCGACGTCGCGCTGCGGCTCGCCCCGGTGTCCACGACCGAGGCAGCGGACCTGCCCACCGAGCTGGCCGGGCACCCGCTGCTTGCGGGGTGGCGCGGCGGACCCGTGCTCGACCCGGTGGAGCTCGGCCGCATCGCCGCCGCGCTGGGCGACCTGCTCGTCGCCAATCCCGGCCTCGCCGAGATCGAGGTCAACCCTCTGCGACTGACCGGCTCCGGTCTGGTCGCCCTCGACGCCGTCGTCGTCCCGCGGGAGGTCAGCGATGCCCACACCGATCAGTGACCACACCGTGGCATGGCCCGCGGACGTGGCCGCGGAGTACGTCGCGGCGGGCTTCTGGGCCGGGGTGCCGCTCGGCGCCGCGCTGCGGGACGCCGCCGATGCGGCCCCGGACGACCCGGCCGTGTTCGACGCCGCCGCGGGCCTCCGGCTGACCCACCGCGAGCTGGCCGAACGCGCCGACGCCGCGGCCGCCCGCCTGCTCGACCTCGGCATGGGGCCGGGGGAGCGCATCGTCGTGCAACTCCCCAACTGCTGGGAGTTCGTCGTGCTCACCCTGGCCTGCCTGCGCGCCGGGATCGTGCCCGTCATGGCGCTGCCCGCGCACCGCCGTTCCGAGCTCGCCTACCTGGCCCGGCACGCCGAGGCCACCGCGATCGCGGTGCCCGACCGGATGCGCGACTTCGACCACCAGCAGCTCGCCCACGACCTCGCCGGCGACGTCCGCTCGGGCTCGAGCGAGGTCACCGACGCCGCGTGGCACGTCCTCGTCGCCGGCGACGACCTCTATCCCGACAGCGTCGACCTGCGGGCACTGTGCGGCCCCGGCACCGATCCTGCGGCGGACCGCGCCCGGCTCGACGCGCTGGCACCGGACAGCCGGGCCGTCGCGGTCTTCCTGCTCTCCGGCGGCACGACGGGCCTGCCGAAGCTGATCGCCCGCACGCACGACGACTACCTGTACAACGCGCGGTGCAGCGCGGCGGCGGCCGAGGTCGGCGCGGACGTCGTCTACCTGGTCAGCCTGCCCGTCGGCCACAACTTCCCGCTCGCCTGCCCGGGTGTCCTCGGCGCGCTGCTGGCCGGCGGCCGCGTCGTCACCCTGCCGTCGCCCGAGCCGGAGCGGGCGTTCGCGACGATCCGCGACGAGGGCGTCACCCACACCGCGGTGGTGCCGGCGGTCGCGGCTCGCTGGCTCGACCATGCCGCCGAGCACGGGGCGGAGCAGGTCGCCAGCCTGCGGGTGCTCCAGGTCGGGGGTGCCCGGCTGGCCGACGAGCTGGCCCGCAAGGTCACCCCGGTGCTCGGTGCGACCCTCCAGCAGGTCTTCGGGATGGCCGAGGGCCTGATCAACGTCACCCGACTCGACGACCCGGACGACGTCGTCTGCACGACCCAGGGCCGGCCGATGTGCCCGGCCGACGAGGTCCGGCTCGTCGACGAGCTCGACCACGACGTACCGGCGGGCGAGCCCGGGTCCCTGCTCACCCGCGGGCCCTACACCCCGCGCGGCTACTACCGGGCCGCCGAGCAGAACGCCCGCGCGTTCACCGAGGACGGCTGGTACCGCTCCGGTGACATCTGCAGGTGGACCGCCGACGGCAACCTGGTCGTCGAGGGCCGCGACAAGGACATGATCAACCGCGGTGGGGAGAAGATCTCCGCCGAGGAGGTCGAGAACCTCGTGTACCAGCTGCCGTCGGTCGCCCAGGTCGCCGCGGTGGCGATGCCGGACGTGGTGCTGGGCGAGCGGGTCTGCCTCTACGTCGTCCCGCGGCCCGGTGCGACCGTCACCCTCGACGAGATCCGGGCGTCCATGGACGCGATCGGCGTCGCCCGGTTCAAACTGCCCGAACACCTCGTCGTGGTCGAGGAGCTCGCCGCCACCAAGGTCGGGAAGATCGACAAGAAGGCGCTTCGGGCCGACATCGTCGAGCGTCTCGACGGCGCCCCCGCCTGACCGTCCGGCCCGCATCCGCGCGAAGGCTCAGACCCCCGATCCCACTGACGAAGGGTGCACCCGTGTCCGACATCGAACTCGGAACGACGACCTCGGCCGACGGCACCGAGCTCGGTTCCTCCGCCGGGGAGCCGGGCCCGCACTGGTGATCACGCACGGCAGCGTCGCCGGCGACCTCGACCGCGCGCTGGAGTTCGCGCTGGTCAACTTCGTCCGGGTGGTTCGCGCAGGCGGTCCGCGACGCCGTCGGCTCACACGGCCGGCCGGGGAGGGGCCTCAGGCGTAGTAGTCGTTGCCGCGCGAGAACTCGACGAACGTGCAGTTCGACCACCTGGCGCCGCGGTGGAACGTCACCTGGGTGACGGCGACGCCGTCCAGCTCGGCCGTCCGCTTCGAGATCAGGCCGTGCGGGTCGTCGGGGAGCTCCGCGAGCGTCGCCTTCTGCATCGCGGGGTTGAACGAGGGCATGGTGTCTCCTCCGAGCTGCGCGTACCGACCGCTGCCGCATGCCGGCAGCCGATGATCGGCTCGGCCGCCGCGCCGGCGACAGTACGGACGGGGTGGGCTGGGTGTGGGTCGACGGCCGCCCCGTCTTCGTCAGGCCGCCGGACCCGCGCCCTCCACGAGCTGCTGCGGCGGGTGGGGCAGTTCCAGGTCGCCCCGCAGCTCTACGGGGCCGACGCGGTCGCCGTGCAGCGCAGGGCGTTGGAGGAGATCATCGGGCTGTCGCAGGACGTGCTGGACAGGCTCGAGTAGCCCTGCCGCCGCGGTTCACCCGGCCGCAGGCGAGGCGTGGGACCTCGCGAAAAGTCAGGACATCGACCGACGGTAGGAGTTGGATGGGCAGGCGCCACGGACCGGCGCCAGGGTCGTGGGGGGAGGACGTCGATGTCCGGGTCGACAGCGCAACGCGACGTGCCGGAGCCGAGCACCGGCGGTACCGGCTCTCCCGCGGCCCAGCACACCGACGCCGAACGGGTCACCCGCAGGATGGGCGTCGGGCTCGTCGTGCTGGTGACGCTGATGCCCGTCCTGCTCGCGGTGGGGTGGAGTGTGTCGGCGTCGATACAGGTCGATGCCTACGACTGGACCGCGCAGACCATCAGTGTCCTGGCGGGCCGGGGCGCGACGGATCGCTGGATCATGGTGGTGCCGCTCGTCGTCGCCGGCGCCGTCTATGTCGTCCTCGCGCTGCGCCTCGACGGGCTCGTCGCGCCCTGCAGGGCGCTGCTGATGGTCGCCGGACTCGCCGTCGCCGTGGCCGGCCTTGCGCCGCAGCCGGTCCACGGCAGCTCCACGATCCACATGTCGGCGGCGGCCTGCGCCTGGATCGCCCTGACCCTCTGGCCGCTCACGGTGAAGCCACGGCCCGGCGCCGGGTTCGAGGCACCCCCGTTCCGTGCCGCCGCGACGGCCGTGCTGCTGGTGCTGATGGGCTGGTTCTTCGTCGAGCTCGTCACCGACGGTGCGCTGCTCGGGGCGGTGGAGCGACTGCTCATCCTCGCTCAGCTCGCGTATCCGACCGTCGTGGCGTACCGCCAGGGCCGATCCTGGACCGAGCGCCTTGGCTCGGACGTCACCCACGACGCGACTGTGGAGCTGCACGGCGTCGCCGAGCTGGGCGCACCGGTGATGCAGCTGGAGTTCGAGAAGCTCGGCAGGCAGACCGTCGACGGCATCCAGCGTGAGCTGGGGGCGCCGGACTCCTGACCGGCGTCGGCGCGTGCGCGGCCGAACCGTGGTTGGCTCGGACCGTGACCCGCCCCGACACCGCCCGACGCAGCCTCGATCACTGGAGCGAGGCGGGACGCGCCGAGATGTACGCGTTCTACACGCTCGCCACCGAGGACTACCGCCGGCTCGTCGCCGCCCGTGACTGGGCCGCAGACCTGCGCACCCACACCTCCGACGGACGCGTCCGGCTGCTCGACGTCGCCTGCGGCAGCGGCCGGTTCCCCACCGCTCTGCTCGCAGGCGGGCTGCCGATCGAGCCGGTCGTCGAGGTCGACCTGCTCGACCCGTCGACGTTCAGCATCACCGAGGCCCGCTCGGCCCTGGCGCCGCCGTTCGTCGCCGCCGCCGAACACGCGATCGTCCTCCAGGATCTCGACGCGCACGCGGTGTACGACGTCGCGTGGGCCACCCACGCGCTCTACGCGCTGCCGCCCGCCGAGCTCGCGGCCGGAGTCGCGCGGATGGTCGAGGCCGTGCGGCCCGGAGGGTTCGGCGCGGTGGCGCAGGCGGGCGCCCGTTCGCACTACCTGGAGTTCTACGAGGCCTACCGCCCGGCCTTCGCCCCGGACGCCACCCCGTACACCGACGGCGAGGGCGTCGCGGAGGCCCTGCGCGCCGCGGGTGCCGACGTGGCCGTACAGGTGCTGACCTACCGCACCGGCACCGCCGACCGCGCTGTCGCGCAGGGGTTCCTGCAGCGCTGCGCGTTCGACGACAGCGTCTCGCTGGAGCAGATGGAGAGTGTCGAACCGCTGGCGGCCTACCTGCGTGGTTGCCGTGACGCGGACGGCACCTACAGCTTCGCCCATGAGGTGCACCTGATGACCTGGGAACGCCAGGGGTGAGTGCCGAGCAGCGTCCGGGCCGGTGGCGCCGGGCGGGTGTCCGGGATCGATCAGCCCGGCGTGGGCTCCGGTGAGCTGAACGCGCGCACCAAGGAGAGACGGGGGACGGACCCCAACGCTGCGGCGGGGTGGGTGGCGGGAACCACCACCGAGATCGGGTCGTGTCCCACGACGACCCCGTCGGGACCCGGGCCGCGGACGAGGGCGGCGCCGAGGGTCCCCCGAGGATCATGGCGCGTGATCGCACACAGCGTGGTTCGGCCTTGCCGCCGACCGGCGGTCGACGATCGACGATCGACGATCGACGATCAGCCTGGCCGACCACGAGTCGCGACCACTGCACGGGCCGTGCCGGTCACGACAGGTGCCGGACCCTGGGGTGGGACTTGTGGGCGTTGTCGTGGCCGACCGACGCCTGCGAGCCCGCGTGGTCGCAGGCGTGCGCGTCGAGGTGCGTGAGCCGCACGATCACGGACTTCGACGCGGGCTGGTTGCTCTTCAGCGCGGTGTGGTCGAGCGGGACCAGCGGGTTCGTCTCGGGGTAGTAGGCGGCGACGGTCCCGCGGGGGACGTCGTAGGCGACGAGCCGGAAGTCGCGGGCGCAGCGGACGTGCTCGTCGCCGTCCCAGTGGGTGACGAGGTCGATGTGGTCGCCGGGTTCGTGGCCGAGGGCGGCGATGTCCTCGCGGTGGGCGAACACCACCCGGCGGCCGCCCTCGATCCCGCGGTAGCGGTCCGACAGCCCGTAGATCGTGGTGTTGAACTGGTCGTGGCTGCGTAGCGTCTGCAGCAGCAGGTGTCCATCGGGGACGTGCAGCACCTCGATCGGCGACACGACCATCTCCGCGAGCCCGGACTCGGTGTCGAAGGTGCGGGAGTCCCGCGGCGGGTGGGGGAGGACGAACCCGCCGGGGCGGCGGGCGTTCACCTCGTAGCTCTCACAGCCGGGCACGACGCGGGAGATGTGGTCGCGGATGCGCCGGTAGTCGGCGCGCATCCCGGCCCAGTCGATGCCGTGCAGGCCGCCGAGGGTGGCCTCGGCGATGCCGGTGAGGATCGCGACCTCGGAGCGCAGGTGTTCGCTCGCGGGTGCGAGCGGGCCACGGGAGGCGTGCACCGAGCAGGTGGAGTCCTCGACGGTGACGAACTGCAGGCCCGACTGCTGGGCGTCGCGTTCGGTGCGGCCCAGCGTCGGCAGGATCAGCGCGGTCCGGCCGCCGTGCAGGTGCGAGCGGTTGAGCTTCGTGGATATCTGCACGGTGAGCAGGGTGTTGCGCAGCGCGGCAGTGGTGACGTCGGTGTCCGGCGCGGCTTGCAGGAAGTTCCCGCCGAGCCCGACGAACACCTTGACCTTGCCGTCGCGCATCGCACGGATGCTGTCGACGGTGTCGAACCCGTGCTCGGGTGGCGGCGTGAACCCGAACTCCTTCCCCAGCGAGTCGAGGAAGCTCTGCGGTGCGCGTTCCCAGATGCCCATGGTCCGGTCGCCCTGGACGTTGGAGTGCCCGCGGACGGGGAACAGTCCGGCGCCGGGCTTGCCGATGTTGCCCTGGGCGAGGGCGAGGTTGACGAGTTCCTTGATGGTGGCGACGCCGTTGCGGTGCTGGGTCAGCCCCATCGCCCAGCAGAAGACGGTCTTACGGGACCGGGCCAGCAGGGTCGCGGCCTCGGTGATCTGCTCGCGGGTCAGGCCGGTCGAGGCGGCGACGAGGTTCCAGTCGACCTTCTCGACGTGCGTGCGCCACTCCTCGAACCCGGTGGTGTGCCGCTCCAGGAACTCATGGTCGAGGGCGTCCCACTCGACGAGCAGTGAGCCGATCGCCTGGAACAGGGCGAGGTCGCCGTTGATCCGGATCGGCAGGTGCAGGTCGGACACCTTGGTGCCGTGGCCGACGACGCCCTTCGGGGTCTGCGGGTTCTTGAACCTGGTCAGCCCGGCCTCGTGCAGGGGGTTGATCGTCAGGATGCGGGCGCCGTTGCGTTTGGCCTCTTCGAGCTGGGTGAGCATGCGGGGGTGGTTGGTACCGGGGTTCTGCCCCGCGATGACGATGAGCTCGGCGCCGAGCAGGTCGGGCAGGGTGACGCTGGCCTTGCCGATGCCGATCGACTCCTGCAGCGCGATCGACGTCGACTCGTGGCACATGTTGGAGCAGTCCGGCAGGTTGTTGGTGCCGAAGGCACGCGCGAAGAGCTGGTAGACGAACGCGGCCTCGTTCGACGCCCGGCCGGAGGTGTAGAAGGACGCCTCGTCGGCGGAGCCCAGGCCGTTGAGCTCGCCCGCGATGAGCCGGAACGCCTCGTCCCATCCGATGGGCTCGTAGTGGGTGGCGTCGGGCCGGCGCACCATGGGGTGGGTGATGCGGCCCTGCTGGCCGAGCCAGTACTCGGAGTGCGCGTCGAGGTCGGCGAGGCTGTGACGGGCGAAGAAGGCCGGGGTGGCGCGGTCCTTCGTGGCCTCCTCGGCGACGGCCTTGGCGCCGTTCTCGCAGAACTCCGCCACCGAACGGTGCCCGGGGTCAGGGTCGGGCCACGCGCAGCTCATGCAGTCGAAGCCCTCGGGCTGGTTGAGCTCGAGCAGGGTGCGAGCGGTGCGGACGGGGCCCATCCGCTCCAGCCCGCGCTTCATCGAGACGGCGACGGCGGGGGGCCCGGCCGCGTAGTCCTCCGGCGGGTGGACCTCGAGGTCGGCCTCGGAGTAGTCGCGCGCCTGACGCCGGCTCACCGGCCGGCCTTTGTCGTCTCGCTGGCAGTCACCCCGGCCGAGTTCCCGGACAGCGGATCGTCAACCCTCGCGGCAGCGAAGTTCGCCTAGGTGCGGTCCGGCGACGAGCCGTCGGACCCGGTCGTATCGGCGTCGGCGTCGTCCGTGTCGTCGGTCTGCCGGCGCCGGCGCAGGGGCAGGACCAGCCAGAGCCCACCGAAGAGCGCCCCCGTGACGCCACAGGCGATCACGCCGCCGAGGGTGCCCAGCACGACGTCGAAGATGAGCAGCACGACACAGGTCACCCCCAGGGCGAGTGCCGCGAGGCCGGCGACGGCGAGGCGCTGCGCGGTCGACACCAGGAAGAGCCGGGAGTGGCGCCGGAACAGCAGCCGGTGGGCCGCGACCGGGGCGATGAGCAGCGCCGCCGACGTGACCGAGAGCCCGAGCGCCGCCAGGTAGATGATCCGCTGCGCCGAGGACAGCTCGACGAAGCGCTGCTGGAACGGAACGGTCAGCAACAGGCCGGTCAGCAGCTGGACGCCGGTCTGGACGACGCGGAGCTCCTGCAGCAGGTCCGCCCAGTTGCGGTCGAGGCGTTCGGTCGCGGTCTCGCGCCGGGCGCGCCAGTTCCATGCCGAGTCGGACTCCGGCTCGTCGACGTCGTCCGCCATCGTCCACCTCGCCTCGTGCACCCCGGCGCGACGGTAACCGGCTCACCGGATCGGGTAAACCGCCCTCCCCGCCGCAGGACTGCTGACCGGGAGCCGTACCCGCTGACGCCGGATGGGCCGAACGAGCCACGGTCCTCGTCGGGGACCGAACAGCGCCACCACCCTCCGCCATGACGTCGACCGAAGGGCACGGCGATGAGCGGTTCGCGCTGACGGCCTGCGACTTCACGCAGGGGAACATCGACGCGTTCGACTGGATCTGCCTGGTCGTCGTCTCGTCGGTCGTGTCCGCGTGCTGTTCCGCAACGTGTGGACGAGGGCGACCGGGCACCGCAGGCGGAACGGACGTCCGGGCCCGGGCTCGTGACCGGATCGTTGCCCGTGCCGATCACGCCGGGGAGCGTGTCGTCCGGGAGCCACGTCGCCGCCTGAACAGCCGGGCCCGGGCACGCCGACCTGCGCCGACGCCCGTCGGCACAGCGTTGTGAGACGGCGAGATCACGTCGGGCTCGTCGTCCCGGAACGGACCGGACAGATTAGGGTGCTCGGTGGCAGCGACGCCGAGGACCGGCTCGTCAAGGACAGCGACGCCGCAGGGTCCGCCGCCCACGAGGCCCGGTCGTGAACCCTTCGGCGGAGGCGGACCCATGTCGGCGGGCCGCAATGCGTGGCGGCCCACATCGAGGAGAGTGAATGCGCGACACCACCGAGGACGCCGAGTCCCCACCGGCCCCGGGTCCTGAACCGATGCGGATCGCAGTCGTGGCCGAGTCGACGAAGTCCGAGACCCGGGTGGCCCTCACGCCGGAGACGGTCCGCAAGGTCGCCGATCTCGGCTACCACGTGACCGTGCAGTCCGGCGCCGGTGAGCTCGCCGGTTTCGCCGACTCCGCGTACGCCGAGGCGGGCGCCGACGTGGCCGAGGGCCCCGTCTGGGACGCCGACGTCGTGGTGATGATCAACGCGCCGCAGGCCGAGGAGATCGCGAACCTGCGCGAGGGCTCGGCCCTCGTCGCGATGCTGGCGCCCCGGTTCGAGGCGGAGCGGGTGACCGCCCTCGCCGGTCAGGGCGTCACGGCGCTGTCGATGGATGCGGTGCCGCGGATCTCGCGGGCCCAGTCGATGGACGTGTTGTCGTCGATGGCGAACATCGCCGGGTACCGGGCGGTGATCGAGGCGGCGCACGCGTTCGGCCGGTTCTTCACCGGTCAGGTCACGGCGGCGGGCAAGGTGCCGCCGGCGAAGGTGCTGGTCGCGGGGGCTGGTGTGGCGGGGCTCGCGGCGATCGCCGCGGCGAACAGTCTGGGTGCGGTCGTGCGGGCGACCGACCCGCGGGCCGAGGTCGCGGACCAGGTCAGGTCGCTGGGTGGGGAGTACCTGGCGGTCGAGGTGGAGCAGGAGGCGTCCACCGACGGCTACGCGAAGGCCACGTCCGAGGACTACGACCGGCGGGCGGCGGAGATCTACTCCGAGCAGGCCGCGGACGTCGACATCATCATCACGACAGCGTTGATCCCGGGCCGTCCGGCGCCGAAGCTGATCACTGCGGCGGATGTGGCGTCGATGCGTCCCGGGTCGGTGCTCGTGGACATGGCTGCGGCGCAGGGCGGGAACGTGGAGGGTTCGGTGGCGGGTGAGGTCGTGACGACCGATCACGGCGTGACGATCATCGGCTACACCGACCTGCCCGCGCGGCTGCCCGCGCAGGCCTCTCAGCTCTACGGCACGAACGTGCTGAACCTGCTCAAGCTGATGACCCCGGGCAAGGACGGGCGGCTGACCCTCGACCTCGAGGACACCGTGGTGCGCGGGCTGACCGTCGCCCACGGCGGTGAGGTGCTGTGGCCGCCGCCCGCGGTGTCGGTGAGCGCGGCTCCGGCCGCGGCGCAGGCCGCCGCGGCTCCGGTGGAGAAGAAGCCGGAGAAGGTGCGTTCGCCGCTGGCCAAGGCGCTGCCGCCGATCATCGGTGCGCTGGCGTTGTTCCTGGTCACGGCGTTCGCGCCGGCGGAGCTGGCCGGGCACCTGACAGTGTTCGTGCTGGCCATCGTGATCGGCTTCTACGTGATCGGGAACGTGCACCACGCGCTGCACACGCCGTTGATGTCGGTGACCAACGCGATCTCGGGGATCATCGTCGTCGGCGCGATCCTGCAGATCGGCACCGGCGGTGGTGGTCTGGTCCTCGGACTGGCCGCGGCGGCGACACTGCTGGCCGCCATCAACATCGTCGGTGGCTTCGCGGTGACCCGCCGCATGTTGTCGATGTTCTCGCGAAGCCCGGGGAGGAGCTGAGTCATGCAGACGTGGACGACGGCGGCGTACCTGATCGCCGCCCTGCTGTTCGTGGTCAGTCTCGCCGGGCTCTCCCGGCACGAGACGTCGCGCTCCGGGGTCGTGTTCGGCATCGCCGGCATGACGATCGCGCTGGTCGCCACCGCGATCGTCGCGTTCGGCTCGGCGTCGGGCCTCGGGATCGCGCTGCTGCTGGTGGCGCTGGTCATCGGCGCGGCGATCGGGTTGTGGCGGGCGCGGGTCGTCGAGATGACGGGCATGCCCGAGCTGATCGCGCTCATGCACAGCTTCGTCGGTCTCGCGGCCGTGCTCGTGGGCTGGAACGGCTACCTCGAGGTGGAAGGCGGAGCCGAGAGCGGGGCCGGGGAGCAGCTGACCGGGTCGTTGCTGGGCATCCACCACGCCGAGGTCGCGATCGGCGTGTTCATCGGGGCGGTCACGTTCACCGGCTCGATCATCGCCTACCTGAAGCTGTCGGCGAAGATCAAGTCGGCGCCGCTCATGCTCCCGGGGAAGAACGTGCTCAACCTGGGCGCGCTGGTGGTGTTCGCGGCGTTCACGGTGTGGTTCGTGATCACTCCGGCGCTGTGGATCCTCGCGGTGCTCACGGTGCTGGCGCTGCTGCTCGGGTTGCACCTCGTGGCGTCGATCGGGGGCGGGGACATGCCCGTCGTGGTGTCGATGCTCAACTCGTACTCGGGGTGGGCCGCGGCGGCGTCGGGCTTCCTGCTGGGCAACGACCTGCTGATCATCACCGGGGCGTTGGTCGGTTCCTCGGGTGCCTACCTGTCCTACATCATGTGCAAGGCGATGAACCGGTCGTTCGTCTCCGTCATCGCGGGCGGGTTCGGGGCGACGTCGTCGACGGCGGCTGCGGTCGAGGGCGAGCACCGTGAGGTCAACGCCGCGGGTGTGGCCGAGCTGCTGGCCGACGCCCGCTCCGTCGTCATCACCCCCGGCTACGGCATGGCCGTCGCGCAGGCGCAGTACCCGGTCGCGGAGCTGACCCGCAAGCTGCGCGACGCGGGCGTGGAGGTGCGGTTCGGGGTGCACCCGGTCGCGGGCCGCCTGCCCGGGCACATGAACGTGCTGCTGGCCGAGGCGCAGGTGCCCTACGACATCGTGCTGGAGATGGACGAGATCAACGACGATCTCGCCGGGACCGACGTCGTCCTGGTCATCGGGGCCAACGACACGGTCAACCCGTCGGCGGCGGAGGACCCGGGCAGCCCCATCGCGGGCATGCCGGTGCTGAAGGTGTGGGAGGCCAAGGATGTGATCGTGTTCAAGCGGTCGATGGCCACCGGCTACGCGGGTGTGCAGAACCCGTTGTTCTTCCGGGAGAACACGCAGATGCTGTTCGGCGACGCCAAGGAACGGGTTCAGGACATCCTCACCGAGCTGGCGGCGCTCGTCCGCACCGGCTGAGCGGGTCCAACCACGGCCGCTCCGACGACCGGGCCGAGACACACCCCCGAGGGGCCGGTGCCACGAGCTGTGGCGCCGGCCCCGCAGGTGTCCGGGACCTGCTGGTGAGAGGGGCGCACGATGACGACGTTGGAGCTGCACGGGCGCTCGACGCCGGCATCGGACCGACGTACTTCGACCTCGTCCTGGAGGTCTTCACCGGGCACACGTCGAGCGTCGCGCTCGATCTGAGGTAACCGGCGCGTGACGGTCACCGGCGCGACGTCCCGGACGTCGCTCCGCCGGTGGCCCGCCGGGGTGCGAGGATCGGGGCGTGCCGGAGGACGCGTGGGCGGAGCTCGCGGACGCGTTCGTCGACGGCGCGTACGCCACGGTGAAGGGCCGGGTGCGGACCCACGTCCTGCACCGCCAGCTCCTCGACCACCTCCCGCCGCCGCCTGCCGCGGTGCTCGACGTCGGCGGGGGAGCGGGACACCAGTCGCTCCCACTGGCCCGCCTCGGGTACGAGGTGACGATCGTGGACTCGTCCCCGGAGATGCTGGCCCGCGCGGCGGCGCGGGTCGCGGCCGAGCCGGCGGAGGTCCGTCGCGGGGTCCGGCTGGTGGAAGGGCCCGGCGAGCGCGCCGACGTCCTGACCGCGGGGAGGAGGTTCGCCGCGGTGCTCTGCCACGGCGTCCTCATGTACCTCGACGACCCACGCCCGATGGTCGCCGCGGTGTGCCGCTGCGTCGCGCCCGGCGGCGTGGTGTCGATCATGGCGCTCAACGCCCGGACCCTCGCGGTGCGGCCGGCACTGGAGGGCCGGTGGGCCGATGCGCTGGCCGCGTTCGACGCCGGCTCGGAGGTCGGCGTGCTCGGCGCCCCGACCCGGGGCGACACCGTCGACGGGCTCACCGAGCTGTTGCGCGCCAACGCAGTACACGCTGAGGCCTGGTACGGCGTCTGGCTGTTCTCCGACTGGTCGACCCTGCCCGACGACACGGACGCGGCGGCCGTCGCCGAGGTCGAGCTCAGGGCCGCGGCGCAGGACCCCTACCGGGCGCTCAGCCGGGTATTCCACCTCGTCGGGCGGCTCGGGCCGTGATCGCGGGCCGGCGGCTCCCCGTCGCCGACCCGCGACAGGTCAGTTGTCGCCGGAGCCGTCGTCGCCGGAGCCGCGCTGCTCGGCCTCCCACGCGCGGACCCCGCCGAAGCCGTATGTCGGCCCGTCATAGCTCTGGCCGCGGGCCGCGAACTCCTCCGACGCCTTGACTACCTGCACGGAGTCGCCCACCTGCAGGTAGGCGTACCACGCCTTGGCGTCGTCGGCAGCGAGGTGGATGCAGCCGCCCGACGCGGCCTCCGGGTTGCCCTCGTGGAAGGCGATCCCGCCGTCCTCGAAGAACACGGAGTAGGGCATCGGGTCGCCGACACCGTTGGTGAACGACTCGCCGCTGACGTGGTCGATGTCCTTGAGGTAGACGTGCAGGTCGTGCCCCACCGGCGTCGGTGCGGTCTTGCCGCCGGAGGCGACGTTCACCGGACCGCGGGTGACCGTGCCGTCCTGGATGAGCCAGGCGCGCTGCGAGTCGAGGTCGACGCATGCCTTGGCCGTGACCGAGCACGGGGTGCCGGGCACGAGGGCCTGGGAGCGGACGGCCGTGGTCGCGGCCGACTCGCCCGTCGCGGGGTCGGGTGCGGTGTTCGCCGCGAAGGCCGTGCCGGCGAGCAGCACACTCGTCGCCACCGTGACGACTCCGAGCCCGACCGCACCGTACGCGTGCCGCTTTCTCACAACCGTTCTCCTCTCGTGCCGGCGGCCGACACGTCGACCGCCGATACAAAGGGAGACGGGCATCGCCCGATCGGGTTGCGCCCCGACGTCGGGAAACCGCTCGTCGTCGCCCAGCTGTGCCGGGTTCGTGCCGGTTCGCGTCTGATCGTGACGACCTGAGCGGTTCGGGCACGGCTCGGTGGCGCGGTGGCGTCGAGAGCGCCTGTGACGACCGGTCGGGCCGTGTGCCGGTCCGGGCCGCCCTCGCCAGGAGCCTGCGGGAAGCCGGCGCCGCGCCCAGGTTCGACGGGTCAGCAGGCCCCGATCACCTCGAGGCCCGCCCGGGCCCGTTCCCACGTCAGCGAGAACTCCACGGTCCCGGCGTCACCGCCGTCGTCGGGGCCGGGCTCGGGGTCGGGGAAGGTGATCGTCGAACTCTGGCCGACCGCGAGCCCGTCGAGCGGTCCGGCCGCGCCGGCGGGGTCACCGTGGCGGGCGACCCAGTCGCCGACCATCAGCCGGTGGTAGCCCGCTGCCTCGTCCCACTCGCGGAACCGGTGCTCCTCGTCGATGCCGCACACCAGCCACATGGGCCCTCCTCCCGGACTCGCCGTCACCCAGTATGCCGCCGCACGCTGCGCGAGGTGTCGGGTTTACCCCCTCGGGAACGGGGGTGTGCTCGATGGGAACGAGGCCTCGTGGGCGGCAGAGTTCTCCTCAGCAGAGCAACACCCCCACAGCAACCCCCACACACCGAAGAGGCCCGCCATGTTCAAGTCCCACTGCTCCACCAGCAAGCACCACGACGACAAGTCCTGGAACAACGACGACTACAAGCACTGCAACGACGACTACAAGCCCCACAACGACTGGGACGACAAGTACAGCCACTGCTGGGATTACAAGCAGACCGACCACTGCTGGGACGACAAGTCCTACGACGACAAGAGCTGCCACGACCAGGACTACAAGCACTGCAACGACGACTACAGCCACTCGAGCGGCGGCTACGGCCACCACTGAGCCGCACAGAGACACCACGACCGACACCCACGAGCGGCGCGCGGGTCCGCACAGGACCCGGGCGCCGACGTGTGTCCGGTACCAGCCTCGCCCCATGACCGTCCGGTTCAAGGATCTGTGTGCCGACGCCGCCGGCCCCACCCTCGTCGCCGGCTTCTGGGGCGGGCTCCTCGGCCTCGACGTCGAACTCTTCGACGACGGCGACGCCGTCCTGCGCCGCGACGGCGAGTCGTGGATGTGGATCGACCGCGTGCCGAGCCGAAGACCGTCAAGAACCGGGTGCGCCTCGACCTGCACGTCCCGGACGCCTACGCAGCCGGGTCGCGAGCTCGGGGCTCGCGACGACCGGGATCGGGTGGAGCGGGCCCGGCGGCGCAGGACAAGGGCGGATCAGGTCGCGTCGAGGGCCTCGCGCAGCGTCACGGCGAACTCCGCGGGCTTGCCGGCGTAACCGTGCTCGCCGCCGAGGAACCCACCGTGGTGGCTCGGGAACACCGTGGCCTCCTGACCCAGCAGCGCGGCCATCGCGATCGACGTCCGGGCGGTGAACACCCCGGCCGACTCCTCGCCGACCCCGATGACGACGCGGGCCGGGGCGGCGTTCAGGGCGGCGGCGTCCGGGACGTAGCTGCTGACAGCCCACGACACGTCCGACAGCAGCGGGTCGTCGCGCGTGCCGTCGTCCTCGGTGGGCATCCCGAACATCGCCGGGTCGGGGGCGGGCGCGGCGAAGTACTCGGGGGTGTACTCGCCCTGCCACGACGTCATCGCGATGAACGCCGCCATCCCCGCGTTGGAGCCCTTCGCCCGGTAGATCTCGGTGACCCGGGCGCGGGCGCGCTCGGCGGCCTCGGCGTCGGGGAGCACCGGGATGAGGGGCGGCTCGTGCGCGACGAGCGTCCGCACGTCGCCGGGGTGGGCGGTGACGAGTGCCAGCCCCGCGATCGCGCCGCCGCTGCTCCCGAACACGTCCACCGGGCCCACGCCGAGCTCGACGATCAGGGCGTGGAGGTCCTCGGCCTGCACGTCGGGTCGATGGTCGGTCCGGCCGTCCTTGCGGACGCTGCGGCCGAGCCCGCGCGGGTCGTAGGTGACGACGGTGCGGTCGGGGAAGTGCGGGGCCAGCGAGCCGAAGCCCTCCGCGGCCATGGGCTGGCCGATCATGAGCAGCGGCGGCCGGCCGTCCGCGGTCGGCAGCGGGCCGATCACGTCGTAGGCGATGTCGGCGTCGGCGGTCGCGAGCGTGTGCGTCGTCATGTCAGTTCAGACGACGCACACGCCGCGAACTCATCGCCCGTCGCCACTCACAGGGTCAGGCGATCGCTGTCAGCCGGCCCAGCGTCGCGACGGTGTCCCCGTGGTCGGCGGGGACCACCGCGGAGTAGAGCGCGGTCCAGCACGACGGACAGCAGTACTGCCGGAACACCACCGGCGCGTCGACGTAGTCGGTGGCCGTCGCGATGATCTGCGGGCCCGCGTCGGTGGGCGGGCCCTCGTAGAGCGCCAGGGCGAGCGGGTTCTCCTTGTCGCCCAGCGTCTCCGAGCAGTGCCGGCAGGCCACGGCGCCCTCGTCACCGACCTCGACGAGGTTGTCGTCGATGCGTCGGGCCGTGGCGGTGTCGGCCCGGCCGCGGGTCTCGCCGAGCAGTCGGGACCGCTCGCGGCGGCGGGCCCGCTGGGCGTCGCGCTCGGTCGCGGTCGCGGCGTCGTCGACATCGGTGCCGTCGGCCACGACCCCGTAGACGGCGCGGGCGCCGCCGACGGTGATCTTCTGTTCCCTCAGGTCACGGCCGACCGACGCAGGGTCGCGGGTGAGTGGGTCGCCGTACCCGCCGCCGCCCTGCCACGTCATCGCGAAGACCTCGCCGGGCGCGAGGTAGCTCGACGCGTAGTTCTGGCCGGGTTCGAGGGTGTCGCTGATCTCGGCGAGGTCGGACGGCATCGTGCCCGCGGCCAGCAGCTCGGCGACGCGGCTCTGCCGGGCCACGACGTCGAGACCGCTGTTGCCGGGATGCCCACCGGACAGCCCGCCGTTCTGGGCGACGGCCTTTCCCGCCGACGCCAGCACCAGGCCCATCGGGACGCTGGTGCCGTGCGGGGTGATCGCGACCGACGCGCCCAGCCCGCCGCGGTGCCGCCCGGGACCGCCGGAGTCGGGCTCCTCGCGGCGCCACAACGTCAGCACCGGATAGAGGAACTCGGTCATCTCGACGTCGGGCACCCGGCCCATCGGGATGCAGAACAGGCCGCCGGTGTCGATGCCGTCGGCGTGGGGACGCGCACCGTAGCCGCCGGCCATCGGTTCCATGATGATGTTGAGGAACGGCGCGGGCTGTTCCCCGCGCTCGTCGAGACCCGCGATGACCGCGGTGTCCCAGGTGCCGCAACAGGTGGCCTGGACGTTGCGGCCCAGCTCCAGGTCCCTGTCGAGCATCTGGGCCAGACATTCCGCGACGAGGCTGCCGGTGAGCCACGCCGGCCCGATCGGCCCTCGCCCGACGGCGGCGGGGAAGGTGGCGTTGTTGATCGTGCCCTCTTCGGCGATCAGGTCGAAGCAGCGCATGAGTCCGCCCGCCGACCAGGGGATGTCCCCGGCCAGGATCGGCAGCAGCGCGAGCATGACACCGCCGCGCATGCCGGCGTAGGTGCAGTTGATGACGCCGGCCTGCGGGTCGGTGCCGGTGAAGTCGAAGCTCAGGTGGTCCCCGGTCTTCGTCGTCGTGACGGTGATCTTGTGGAGGTTGCGGTCGCCCTCGTGGGACTGGTCCTGGTAGCCGGTGGCCGACCAGGAGCCGTCGGGCAGCGCGGTGAGCTTGGCCCGCAGCCGGGCCTCGGCGTCGGACATCATCCGCTTCATGACGGCCTTGACGGTGTCGGGACCGTACTGGGCGATGAGGGCGTGGAGGCGTTCGGCGCCGACGTTGTTGGCGCCGATCTTGGCGCGCAGGTCGAGCCCGATGAGCATGGGCACGCGTGAGCGGCGGACCCACAGGTCGGCGACGTCGCGTTGCAGCTGCCCGCCACGGACGACCTTGACCGGCGGGGTGGGCAGCGACTCGGAGAACACGTCCTGTGCGGCGGGGGAGAAGGACCCGAGGCCGACGCCGCCCAGGTCGGGCTGGTGGGCGATGGCGCTGGTCCAGGCGAAGAGCTTCCCGTCGTGGAACACGGGCTGATAGACCATGACGTCGTTCTGGTGCAGCCCGCCGCCGACCCAGGGGTCGTTGGTGAGGAACATGTCGCCGGACTCGATGCCGGGGTTCACTGCCCGGTTCTGCAGGGTCCAGTAGATGGCGAGGTCGACGGCGCCGACGAGCATCGTGTTGTACAGCCCGACCTGCACCTCCTGGCCGAGCTCGTCGGAGATCGCGAAGTCGAAGTCGTTCGCGTCGGTGACGATCGGCGAGCCGGACATGCGCTTGAGCGCTTCACCCATCTCGTCGGTGACCGACCAGAGACGGTGGCGGACGACCTCGTAGGTGAGCGGGTCCAGTGCGTCCACCTGTTCCTGGGTGACGCTGTGCACGGGCAGTGAGCTGGGCAGGGAACGGGCGAGCTCGTCGGGATCGACGGGACGGCTGGAGAAGGCCTCCGAGCCTGGGATCGGCATGGTCACTTCGCGGCCCTCCGGATGGTCAGGTTGCCGAGGTGGTCGACGGTGCCGGTGGTCCCGCCGGGGACGACGACGGTCGTGGTGGGCACCTCGACGATCGCCGGGCCGGAGAGGACGTGGCCCGCGCGCAGCTCGCGGTAGTCGTGGATCGGGGTGTCGACGAAGCCCTCGCGCGCGACGAGACACACCGGGCGGGTGGAGGCGGGCTCCGCGGGGCCGGTCGCCTCGGCGACAGGAGGCAGCTCCGGGCTGAACGGCAGCACACCTACGCCGCGGACGCGGAAGGTGATCGCCTGGATGCCGGCCTCGCGGAAGCCGGCGTCCTTGCCGAACAGCTCGGCGTAGCGGGCCTCGAACGCCGCGGCGGCGTCCTCGATCGCCGCCATGTCCAGCGGCCCGTTCGTGACCGGGGCGGTGACCTCGGCGAGCTGCATCGAGTACCGCATGTCGATCTCGCGGTGGAGCTCCACGGTCTCGAACGTGACGCCCTGGCGCTCCAGGCCGTCACGGACGCGGTTCTCCAGGTCGGTGAAGTTGCGTTCGGCGCGGGCCGGGTCGAAGGGCACGACGGTCGGGTCCGAGAGCTCCGCGGCCAGCACGATGTCCGACGAGGCCAGGCCGAACGCCGAGAACGCCGACGCGACCGGGCCCAGTGGCACGACGACCTCGTCGACCCCGACCTCCGCGGCGTACCCGGCACAGTGGGCGGGGCCGGCACCACCGAAGGCGTAGAGGACGAAGTCGCGCGGGTCGTGCCCGGCTTCGACGACGGTCTTGCGCAGCAGGTCACCGGTCTGGGCGTTCTGCACCGTGTAGACGGCCGCGGCGGCCTCCTCGACGGTGAGCCCCAGGGGTTTCGCGATCTGGGTGTCGATGGCCTGGCGGGCGAGCTCCAGCGACAGCGGTTTGCGGCCGCCGAGCAGACCCCGCTCGGGGAGGATGCCCAGCACCAGGTTGGCGTCGGTGTTGGTGGGCTCGGTGCCGCCGTTGCCATAACACGCGGGCCCCGGCACGGCACCGGCGCTGCGCGGGCCGATCCGCAGGTTCCCACCCGCGTCGAGCCACGCGATCGCGCCACCGCCGGAGCCGATGGCGTCGACCCGCAGGGTGGGGACGTTGATCGGGTGGTGGTTGATGATGGTCGTGGTGTCGCGGACGGGTTCGCCGTCGACGATCAGCCCGGCGAGGAACGTCGTGCCGCCGACGTCGGTGGAGATGATGTTGCGATGGCCGAGCTGGCGGCCCAGAGCGACCGAGCCGACGACGCCACCGGTCAGGACCGACCCGACCGTGCTGATGGCACTCGCCGGCGCCTCCTTGGCTGCGACGGCGCCGCCGTTGCTCTGCATGACCAGCAGTGGGCCGACAAGCTTGTTGTCGCGCAGCGTGTTCTCGAGTGTCGAGAGGTAGTCGCGCAGACCGGGCCCGATCTGCGTGCTCATGATCGTGGTGGCGTTGCGGGCGAACTCGCGGATCCGGGGGCTGACCTCCGAGGAGAGCGCGACGAACAGGTCGGGGGCCTCCTCGGCGATGAGCTCGCGGAGGCGGCGCTCGTGCACGGGGTTGCGGAATGACCACAGCAGTGACACCGCGATCGCCTGCACACCGTCGGCGAGCAGCGCGCGGATCGCCGTCCGCGCCTGCATCTCGTCGAGGGTGACGACGACGTTGCCGTCGCGGTCGATGCGTTCGGTGACCTCCAGCGCGTGCCGCTTGGGCAGGAGGCCGTGGTCCTTGGTCTGGCCGAGGACGTGCTGCAGCTCGTGGGGCGAGCGGCCCAGGTAGCGGCCCTCGACGTTCATGATGAAGATCGAGTCGCGGTGGCCCTTGGTGGTCAGGAACCCGACGGGTGGCACGTCGCCGGTGACGAGCGCGTTGAGCGACGAGGTCGTGCCGTGCGCGATGTGGTGGGTGTCGGCCAGCATCTCCGGGAGCGTCCGACCGAGCTGCTCGGCGAGGAGCTCGAGCACGTCGAGGACGCCGCGGGAGTAGTCCGGCGGGGTCGAGGGGGACTTCGCGGCGAGCACGGTCCCGGCGTCGTCGTCGAGCACGGCATCGGTGAACGTGCCGCCCACGTCCACGCCGATGACATAGGCCATGACTCACGCTCCTTCGCGCGACGGGAGAGCCGCCCTGGTGCCGGGAGACTCCCGGACAGCGGCATCTGACGGTTGCGTAGACTATTCAACACAATTGCTGGGAGTCAAGCGGTCGAACCTCTTGACGATGACGCCGTCTGTAGCGTCGAATAGTCAACGAAGACGTCAAAGTCGGTGGCTGTGCCGCTGCAGCTGGGGGAGGTCGGGATGGAACTGCATCGCGTCGCGGTGCTGGGCGGTGGCCCGGGCGGGCTCTACGCCGCGCGGCTGCTCAAGCTCGCGAACCCCGCGTGCGAGGTGGTCCTCCACGAGCAGGGCGAGCCCGACGCGACGTTCGGGTTCGGGGTCGGGCTGGCCGCGGGGACGCAGCGCAAGCTGGAGGCTGCCGACCCCGACACCCTGCGCGAGATCGTCGCCGCCGGCCTGCGCCACGACATGACGATGACGGTTGACGGCGCCACCGCGCGGGTGCGCAACGACCGCCTCGTCGGGATCGCCCGCACCGAGCTGCTCGCCGTCCTGCAGCGGCACGCGGAGAAGGCCGGGGTCACGCTGCACTTCGGTTCCCGCTCGAGCGCCGACGACCTCGGCGCCGACGACCTGGATGCCGACGTCGTCGTCGCCGCCGACGGGGTCGGCAGCGCCACCCGCGAGGCGGGCGAGTTCGGCCCCTCCATCGACGTCGGCCGCGGTCTGTACCTGTGGTGCGGCACGGACTTCGCCCTGGACGACGCCGTCTTCGCGCCGGTCCGTACCGAGCACGGCGTGTTCGTCACCCACGCCTACCCCTATGCCGGCGGCGCCACCGCGGGCACGAGCACGTTCCTCATCGAGACCGACGAGGCGACGTGGCGGCGCGCGGGCTTCGATGCGACGACCGCTGCTCTCGACGCCGACGCCTCCGACGAGGTGTCGCTGCGGTACCTGCAGGACGCCTTCGCCGGGACACTGCGCGGGCACCGGCTGATCGGCAACCGGACCCGGTGGCTGCGGTTCCGCACGGTTCGCTGCGACCGCTGGTCGGACGGGCGCGCCGTCCTGCTCGGCGACGCCGCGCACACCGCCCACTTCTCCATCGGCTCGGGCACCAAGCTCGCGATGGAGGACGCGATCGCGCTGGTCGAGGCCCTGCGCGAGGAGCCGGACCGGCCGGCGGCCTTCGCCCGCTACGAGCGGGTCCGCAGGCCCTCGGTCGAGCGGCTGCAGGAGCTCGCCCGGCGCAGCCAGCTGTGGTGGGAGTCGTTCCCCGACCGTCTCGACCTTCCCGTCGAGCGGCTCATGGTCGCCTACATGTCCCGCGCCGGGAACGTCCCGCTGGAACGGTTCGCGAGCACCGCACCCGACGTCGTCGCCACGGCGCTCGCGCAGTACGGAGGCGGCGACCCACCGCCTGCCGGTGCGGTCACCGACTGGGTGCTCGACCGCACGCACCCCGCCCCCGCGGACCTGCCCGTGCTCGACGTCGACCTCGACGACCCGTGGTCGGCCTTGGGCGACGCGATCCTGGAACAGGCCCGCGCGCGCGGCTCCCGGGGCATCCTGCTCTCGGGGCCCGCGGCGCGGCCGGCGGTGCTGACCCGCACCGACCTCGCCGAACGGGTCCGGCGCGAGGTCGGCGGCCCGGTGGCCGTCGCCGCCCCCGCCGCCCTGCGCGACGACCTGGCCGCCGCGCTGCTCAGTGGGCGGTGCGACCACATCGTGCTCACGGAGGAGCGATGACGACCGACCCACGCCTGGTCCCGTTCCCCGCCGACGCCGTCGCGGCCTACCGCGACGCCGGCCTGTGGGGCACCGCCACGATCGCCGAGGAGCTGTCCCGGGTCGCGTCCACGCACCCCGACCGCGACGCCGTCGTCGCCCTCGACGGCCGCGTCACCTTCCGCGAGCTCGACGCCCGCACCGACCTGCTGGCCGCCGGGCTGCTCGATCTCGGCCTTCGCCCCGGCGACCCCGTGCTGTTCCAGGTCACCAACCGGCTCGACGCCGTCGTCGCCTGGTACGGCGTGCTCAAGGCGGGGCTCGTCCCCGTCTGCACGCTGGCAGCGCACCGCGGTCACGAGATCGGCGGGATCAGCCGCCGCGTCGGCGCCGTCGCCCACCTCGTCGAGGCAGGGACCCGCGGGTTCGACCTCGTCGGTTTCGCCCTCGACCAGCAGCGTGACCATCCGACGTTGCGGCACGTGCTCGTGGCCGGCGACGACCCGCGGGGCGTCTCCGTCGGCGCGCTCGCGGACGGGGCCGATCCCGCCACCGCACGGGCCACCGTCGCGCAGGTGCAGGCCGCGATCGCACCCGACGACGTCGCCGTCTTCCAGCTCTCCGGCGGCACCACCGGTGTGCCCAAGGTGATCCCGCGGCTGCACGCCGAGTACTGGTACAACGCCGCCGAGTACGCCCGGTCCTGGGGCTGGGACGAGACGACGCGCGTCGCGCACCTCATCCCGATCATCCACAACGCCGGCATCGTCTGTGCCGTGCACGCCCCGCACAGTGTCGGCGCGGCCCTGGTGCTGGGCACCGCAGACCTCGACGAGTCGTTGCCGCTCATGGCCCGCGAGGCCACGACGCACGTCCTGCTCGGCCACGGCCACTTCCGTGCCGCCGAGCATCCCACGTTCGACGCCGCCGCGGCCACACTCACCCAGGTCGTGCTCTCGGGCGCCAAGGTCCCGCCAGCGCTGTTCGACGGCCTCGAAGGGCGTGGCATCTGGTCGGGCCAGCTGTTCGGGATGGGGGAGGGCCTCTTCCTGACGACGCGTCCCGGCGCCGCGCGGGAAGCCCGGGCCACGACCGTCGGCACCCCGCTGTCGCCGCTCGACGAGATCCGCATCCTCGCGCCCGGGAGTGAGGACGAGGTGCCCGACGGTGAGGTCGGCGAGCTGGCCTGCCGTGGCCCGTACACGCTGCGTGGCTACCTCGACGCCCCCGACCACAACGCCCGCGCCTTCACCTCCGACGGCTTCTACCGCACCGGCGACCTCGCCGCGGTGCGCACGATCGGCGGCGACCGCTGCGTCTCGATCGAGGGCCGGATCAAGGACCTCATCAACCGCGGCGGCGAGAAGATCAACGCCGAGGAGGTCGAGCTGCTCCTGCTGCGGCACCCGCGCGTCACCGCCGCGGCGGTCGTCGCCATGCCGGACCCGCGGCTCGGGGAGCGGACCTGCGCCTACGTCGTGGTCCGGGGTGAACCGCTGGGGCTGCCCGAGGTGCAGCAGCACTTCGCCGCACTCGACGTCGCCAAGTTCAAGTGGCCCGAACGCATCGAGCACCTCGACGAGATCCCCCGGACGCTCGTCGGCAAGACCGACAAGAAACGGCTGCAGGCGTCGATCGCCTCGAAGCTCCTGGAAGGAACGTCGTGATGCTCCGTCGCATCGGGCTCGTCGTCCCCAGCTCGAACGTCACCGTCGAGACCGAGGTCCCGGCGCTGCTCGCCCGGCACGCCGACGCCCGCTTCTCCTTCCACGGCAGCCGGATGCGGATGCACCGCGTCTCGCCCGAGGAGCTGCGCGCCATGAACGCCCAGCGCGAGCGCTGCGTCGACGAGCTGGCCGACGCGGGCGTCGACGCCCTGCTCTACGCGTGTCTCGTCGCGCTGATGGCTCAGGGTCCGGGGGAGCACCGGCGCACCGAGCAGGCGGTCGTCGAGCAGTTGCGGGCCGGCGGCCGCGACACCGCCGTGCGGTCGAGTGCCGGAGCGCTCGTCGAGGGCATCGCTGCGCTGGGGGCGCGGCGGATCGCGCTCGTCACGCCGTACCTGCGACCGCTGGCCGAGCAGGTCGTCGGCTACCTGGAGTCCGAGGGGATCGAGGTCGTCGACTGGGTGGCGCTGGAGGTCGGTGACAACGCCGAGGTCGGCTGCATCCCGGGAGACCGCGTCATGACCGCCGCGCGCGGGCTCTCGTTCGACGGCGCCGACGCCCTCGTCATCTCCGCGTGCGTCCAGATGCCGTCGCTCGACCTCGTCGCGCCCGCGGAGGCCGAGTTCGCGCTGCCTGTGCTGTCGGCGGCGACCGCGGGCGCGTTCTCGCTGCTGCGCGCGCTCGGCCTCGACCCGGTCCTGCCCGGGGCGGGTGCGCTGCTCGCCGGGGCGGGCGCAGGCGTCGGTGCCTCTACGATCGCGTCATGAGCGGCGAGGAACCCCGGGGTCGGCGGGCGGGCGGCGGGCCGAGGACCGGCCGGGCCGGCACCGCGCGTCGCGAGCTCGTCGAGAACGAGCTGCTGGAGCACGCCACCCGGCTGTTCGCCGAACGCGGCTTCGCGGGGACCAGCCTGCAGGACATCGCCGACGCGATCGGCATCACCCGGCCCGCGCTGTACTACTACGTCAGGAGCAAGGACGAGCTGCTCGCCAAGCTCGTCACCGAGGTCACCAACGGTCCGCTCGACGAGCTCGACGCGCTGGCCGCCCGCACCGACCTGGACCCGGTGGCGAAGCTGCGCGGCGTCGTCGGGATCATCGTCGGGCGCCGGGTCGCCCAGCCCGAACGGTTCCGGCTGCTCATCCGCTCCGAGGCCGAGCTCCCCGCGGAGCTCACCGCCGCCTACGCCGCGTCGCGGCGGGACGTGCTCACCTCGATCGCCGGTGTGGTCGAGGACGGCGTCCGGGCCGGCCGGTTCCGCCCGGTCGAGGCCCGCGTCGCGGCGCTCGGCGTGCTGGGCATGTGCAACTGGGTCGCGTGGTGGTTCCACCCGGGTGGGCGTGACACCGGGGAGGCGGTCGTCGCGCAGCTGGCGGACATGGCCGTCGGCGCGTTGGCCCGGCCCGACGACCAGACCCTGGAGGGTGAGGGGCCGGCCGCGGCGCTGAAGATGCTGCGCCAGGACCTCGACCATCTCGAACGCGTACTCGACCTCTGACCCGCTTCGTCGTGGGCCCTCCACCGCTGGTGGAGGGCCCTTTTCGGTGCGGCGGCCGTGATTCGGCGCAAGTGTCGAACTGTTGACGCATGTGTAGACACCCGCGTACCGTGGAGCCATGACCGAACAGGACCACCGGGTCCGCGGCGTCGACCATGTCGCGTTCCCGACCTTCGACCCCGCCGCCACCGTGCGGTTCTACCGTGACGTGCTGGGCTTCCCGGTAGTGCACTCGATCTGCGCCGCGGGCTGGGGCCCGGAGAACCACCCGGACTTCATCCACTTCTTCTTCGACATCGGCAACGACGACCGGATCGCGTTCTTCTACTACTTCGGCTCCTCGCCGGAGGTCGGCGGCCCGGTGGGGGAGAAGGGCGACGCCTACGCCCGCTTCGGCGCCGACGTCCCCGAGTACTTCGTCCGGTCCCGGCACCTCGCGATCCACGTCGACTCCGAGCACGACCTGCTCGAGTACCGGCGCCGCCTCGACGCCAGCTCCTGGCCCGTCGAGATGCAGATCCAGCACGAGACCATCGAGTCGATCTACACCCACGACCCCAATGGCTACATGTTCGAGATCACCCGGGCCATGCGTCCCGTGACCCCGCAGGAGGACGACGACGCCAACCTGACGATCGACGCCCTGCTCGACGTCGTCGCCGGACCCGAGCCCACCTTCGGGAAGCTGCTGGCGCGCAAGGCCGAGCTGATCGTCGAGCGGGTGCCGGTGTGACAACCCTGTTCGTACTCGACGTCCCGGAGAACATCTCCGTCGTGACGGTCGCCGTCGAGGACCCGGCCGTGACCGTGGGCCGCCGCGGGCACTACCACGAGATCAGCGCCGACGGCCCGATCGTCATCGACCGGCGCGCGACGGGCTGCCGCCACGCCGTCTGGTACTCCTGCATCGCCGGAGTGGGCCGCGACGGCCGGATCACCCAGCACGACAAGAACGCCCTGCGCGTGGACCCGGTATGACCTCCGGGCTGGGCGCCGGGCGCTACCTGGCCGCTGGATCGCGGCCTGCCACGACGACGACCTCGGTCCACGAACTGACCACGGCCGACGGTGCGGGCGTCCGCGGCGTGCTGGCAACCGTGCCCGGTGCGCGGACTGTCGTGTGCCTCATGCACCCACGTCAGGACCTCACTCACCACCCGCTCGTGCCGCTGCTGCTCCAGGCCGGTGCCGCGGTCTGGACGCAGCACACCCGCTCGGTCAACAACGACCTCACGCTCGTCCACGAGCAGGCGCTGCTCGACGTCGCCGCCGGGATGGTGTTCCTGCGCGACAACGGGTTCTCCTCGATCGTCACGCTCGGCCACTCCGGCGGCGGCACGCTCTACGCCTACTACCTGCAGCAGGCCGCGCTGCCGCCGCAGCAGCGCGTGACGCGCACTCCCGGCGGGCGGCCGGTCGCGTCGGCCGACGCCGACATGCCCGTCGCCGACGGCGCCGTCTTCCTCGCCCCGCACCCCGGCCAGGGGCAACTCCTGCTGGGCTGCATCGACCCCTCGGTCGCCGACGAGTCCGACCCGCTCTCGGTCGTCCCGTCGCTCGACCCCTTCTCTCCCGCGAACGGGTTCGCCGAGCCGCCCGCGAGCTCGTCGTACTCCGCGGAGTTCCTCGACCGTTACCGCGCCGCCCAGCGCGACCGGGTCGCGCGCATCGATGCCGTCGCCCGGGAGTCGTTGGCGCGCACCGCCTCGGCTCGCGCGGCGTTCAAGGACACCGGTGCTGTGGCCGATCGGCGACGGGCCCTCGCGCCGCGCATCCTCACGGTCTTCCGGACCGACGCCGACCCTCGCACCGTCGATCTCTCCCTCGACCCGAGCGACCGGCCCTACGGCTCGCTGTTCGGCAGACGTCCCGACCTCATCAACTACGGGCAGGTCGGGTTCGGGCGGCTCACCACCCCTGAGGCGTGGCTCTCGACATGGTCGGGGCTGAGCTCGAACGCCGACTTCGTCCGCTGCGCGCCGGGGGTCACCGTTCCCACACTGTTCGTCGAGCTCACGGGCGACCAAGCCGCGTTCCCTGCCGACTCGCGGCGGATGGTCGAGGCGCTGGGCGCCTCCGACCTGACGACGGAGGTCGTGCGCGGCCTGCACTTCGGCGGTGCCCTCGCCGAAGGGGAGCCGACCGGCAACGAGCTCGCCGCGGCCCGCATCGCCGACTGGCTCGGGAAGCGCCACGAGCTGACCCCGCCGGGCTGAGGCCGGTCCGCGTCGCCGGACCCGCCGCGGCGGGCCCGGCGTGGTCGCGTGCGCTGAACGTCTTGTGCCACAACGCAATTCTGCAAACAATGCTGGTATTCGCCGCTTGCGTCGAATAACCTACGAATCAGTCGTCAGATCTGGATGCGCATAGGAGCGTGCGATGGTCGCCAGTGAACGGGCCGCGTTCAACCCCCTCGCCCCCGGCAGTCTCGAGGAGGTGCGCCGCGGCCTCGCCGACGCTCGCGAGAGCGGCTGTCCGGTCACCCGGGTCGCGCCCGGCCTCGGGTTCGTCTCCCACCACAGGTACGCCCGTGAGGCCCTGCTCGACCACGCCACTTTCAGCAACCACGGCAACTTCGTCCTCGACGGCGACGGCGACGGTCCCGCCCCGCCCGACCTCATCACCCAGAGCGACCCGCCCGAGCACACCCGCCTGCGTGCCCTGCTGCGTCCCGGCTTCACCCGCGCCGCGATCACCGACGCCGTCCCCTGGGTCGCCGAGTACGTCGACGAGCTGATCGACGGCCTCCCCGACGGCGGGCCCGCCGACATCGTCGGCGACGTCGCGCTCCCGCTCACCGCCCGGGTCATCGGCCGGCTCGTCGGCGTCCCCGCCGACGACGCCGCCGAGCTCGCGCGACTCTCCCTGGAGATCACGGCGATCCTGCCCGCGAGCTTCGTCGGCACCCCGATGTGGGCGAGGCTGGAGGAGTACCTCACCGCCGCCGCACGGCAGCGCCGCGCCGCCGACGCCCCACCCGACGACCTCGTCACCCTCCTAGCCCTCGGCGAGATCGACGGCCGCAGGCTCACCGACCAGGAGGTCGCGTTCCACGCCTGGCAGCTGTTCGTCGCCGGGCTCGAGAGCACCGCCTACACGATCGGCTCCACCGTCTGGCAGCTGCTGGACGACCGCAGCCGCTGGGAGACGCTGCTCGCCGACCGGTCCCTGCTCGACAACGCCCGCGAGGAGGGCCTGCGCCACGGCTCCGCGATCCGCTGGGTGCTGCGCACCGTCACCGGTCCCACTGACGTCGACGGCGACGACATGGCCGCCGACGACCGGCTGATCGTCGGCCTGGAGTCGGCCAACATGGACGAGGCCGTCTTCGGCCCCGACGCCGCGGACTTCGACCTGCGCCGCCCCACAGCGCGCCGACACCTGTCCTTCGGGCACGGCACTCACCTCTGCCTGGGCGCCGAGCTGTCCCGCATCGAGATCTCGACGGCGCTCGGCGCCTTGCTCGACCGCCTGCCCGGCCTGCGTCTGGCCCCCGGCGCGGCCTACGTCGACGTCGCGAGCCCGATGTTCTGCGGCCCCCGGAGCGTGGACGTCGTCTGGTGAGCACAGGCCGGGCAGGCCTGCAACGCCGAGACGCACATGGGCGTCGTGCGATCGGCCCCGGGCGACGCTCACGTGCATCTCGCCGGTGAACGGATACCGGACGAGGCGGTGCGCGGCATGCTGGGTGGTGTCGGGTTCACCCCCGGACAGCCACGCACGGCCGTGACCACGACGCCGGCGCCGCTCGCCTCGTGGGCCCACGACACCCTGCGGCCCCTGCCCGACTAGCGGATGCGCGCGCCGTAGACGTGGTCGACGGTCATCGTCATGAGGACACGCCGGTCGTCGATCATGACCCGGCGGTACTCGTCCCAGTCGGGGTGCTCGCCTGCGGCGGCGCGGTAGTAGTCGACGAGCGCGTCCACCTCGGGGCCGTGCGGGTCGGTGCCGGGACCGACGAGCGTCGCCACGCCCTCGACCGTCGCCCACCCCCAGCCGTCGGCGCTGGTGACCTCCAGTGTCGCGCGCGGGTCGCGGCGCAGGTTGGCCGTCTTCGCGCGGCCGTCGGTCATCGAGACGTGCAGGAGCCCGGCGGCGCGGTCGTAGAACGGCGTCACGGGGGAGAGCTGCGGGCGGCCGTCGGACTTGATCGTCGCCAGTACGCCGATCCGGCTCTCGGCGAGCAGCGCGTGCGGGTCGAACGGGGACGCGGTCATGTCCCCGGCAACCTGCAGGACGACGACGGCTATTCCGCTGCCGGGAACCCGGTCAGTGGAACGGCTTGTGCGGGATCTCGGCGTCGTTGAGCTGCTGCTCGGGGTCGACCCAGATGGCGTCGTCCTCGATCTTGCACGCGTAGACGGGGATCGGGCTGACCGCCGGCACCCCGCGGGGCTCTCCTGTGCGGAGGTCGAAGCAGGAGTTGTGGGCCGGGCAGATGAGGGTGTCGTCCTCCTGCAGGTAGCCCTCGTTGAGCGGCTGCTGCTGATGGGTGCAGGTGTTGTGGACGGCGACGGCCTCGTCCTCGTAGAGCCGGACGACGCAGATCGGCTCGCCCTTCATCTCGACGACCATCATGTCGCCCTCTTCGAGCTGGTCGAGATCCGCGACCGCTTCCCATGCCATGGCTGCCTCCTATGTGGTGGTGGGGGCACTACGTGTCCGGGTGCGGCCCTCGGCGGGTCCGGTCGTGGACGCCGCCGCGGATCGGGTCCCGCGTGCCCGGGGCAGGGAGCCCCGCACCTCGACCCATCCGTTGCGGATGCGGGTCGGGAGCACGGGCTGCGGATGGTGCGCAGGCCCGCGGACGATGTGGCCGTCGCGGAGGTCGAACAGCGACTCGTGCAGCGGGCACGAGATGACGCAGTCGACGACCTCCCCGCGGCTGAGCAGGCCGCCCGCGTGGCTGCAGAGGTCGTCGAGGGCGTGGACCTCGTCGCCGGAGCGGTGCAGCACGACCTGGCGGCCCTCGACGACGACGCCGGTGGTGGCGCCGTCGGGCAGGTCGGTCTCCTCGACGGCCTTGACCCAGCGGTTGGGGCCGGTGGTGGTCGCGACGCGGTTGACCATGACGGCGCGGCCCTGGACGAGGTGCCCGCCGACGTAGCCGGCGGCGGCCGTGACGGCCATGCCCGCCATGCCCAGTGCCTGCGCGGGGCGGCGTCGGCCGGCGACGCGCGCGGCGAGGGAGGCCGCCTGCAGCGTCGTGCCCGCCAGGTTCATCATCCCGTGCAGGAGCCCGACGCGGCGGTCCTCGCCGTCGCTGACGGTCCAGTCGGTGGCGCCGGTCGCGACCGTCGCGGCGGCCGCGGCGATCCCGGCGGCGCTGAGAGCTCCGGCGGGGTCGAGCCGGCTGCCGGCCGGGCGGACGTCCTTGCCGAGGACGTCGAGCACCACCGACCCGGCCCAGAACCCGATCGGCAGGTCGCTGAGCGCGGCGTGCAGTGAGTGCCCGGCCCAGCGGCCGCCGTGCATGAGCTCGACGACGAGGTTGCCGCGGTGGCGGTCGTAGACGGGGAGGACTGCGGCGGCGACCTTCTCGTCGGCGTCGCGCAGCCAGGGCCAGGCGGCGACGGCGGCGAACAGGTCGCGGTGCCACGTCGTCAGCCGGGACGCGCCTTCGGGCGCGGGGGCGCCTGCCGGTGTGTCCGAACTCGACATCGCTCCTCCGCCCGTCGTCGTGCCGCGCCGTCGCGACGTCTCGCATGGTGGCACCGCGCACGCGCGGCCACCATCACCGTGTTTCTCGTCCAGTGATGATCGGGCCGTCCACCGACGATCACCGCTGGTCCGGGGCGGGTGCCGATCCGGAGGCCTGCCCGGCGGGCCTGCCCGCCGACCCCGTGCAGCTCGACGTGGGGCCGGCTCGACCACGAGGTTCGCCGGTCTGATGTCGAACTCGGGGTGACTGCCGCGACGAGCGGATCTACGGCAGGGTGGCCGTGTGAGCGATCTCCACACCGTCGCCGACCATCTGATGGACCGGCATCGCCCACCGGGGCCGGACCGAGCTGGGAGGACCTGACGGTGTGGGCGCCGCGCTCCTGACGCCTCAGCCGGCGTCGGCCCACAGCTCCAGCGCGATGTTGTCGGGGTCGCGGAACTCCAGCAGGTACCCGATGCCGATGTCCTTGACGCCCTCGTGGGCGATGCCCAGCTCGTCGAGCCGGGCGGCGGCCGCGTCGAGGTCGGCCCGCGACGGCACGGCGAACGAGAGGTGGTCGAGCCCCGCGCGGTCCTCGGTGAACGAGTCGTCGGCAGGGGCGACGGGCCGCAGCCCGAAGAAGCCGCCCGGCACCTGGTAGACCACCCCGCCGAAGAGCCACCAGTTCTCCTCGCGCGTCTTCTCGTCGGCGTCGGGCGGGAGCTGGAACGCGACCGGGAGGCCGAGGACGTCGTCGTAGAACCGCTTCGACCGCTCGAGGTCGGTCACGGTGATGCGGACGTGAGAGAAACCGGTGACGGGGATCGACATGTGGCGGATTCTGGCGCGGGCCCCGGGCCGCCGCCACCCGGCCAACGGTCAGGTCCGGACGAGGTCGTCGAGCGCCACGTCGACAGCCGGGAAGGTCCGGAACCGCAGCAGCAGGTGCCGGTCGCGGCCGCTGAGGGTGACGGTGTGCTTCGACGTACCCACCAGGTCGATGGAGAGCCCGTGCGACTCGGCGACCTCGCGGGCCCGGTCGAGCATCGTGACCGTGCCGGGGGCCAGGGCGGTCACCCCGGAGAGGTCGACGAGCACGTGCCGGGTCGCGCTGTCGCCGCCGGCGACGAGCCGGCAGCGCGCGTCGACGAGGCGGAGCAGCCGGTTCGCGGTGGCGGCGTCGAGGCCACCGGTGACTCGGACGAGGTGCACCTGGGGAGCGGGGGACCCGATCGCGAGGAATCCTGGGGATGCGGGCGTCATCGATCGCCTCCTGGAGTGCGGGAGGCGGCTTCTTCACCCCGGGGCAGACGGGCGCGGTGCGCCCTGTGGCCAGCCTACCGGCCGGTGCGGGCGAGGACGTCGTGTGCGGAGCGACGACCGCCTCGTCGAGCATCCGCCCGGTCCGCGGGTCGATCGCGATGCCCGAACCGGCCGAGTCCAGCGTCGCGACCACCGAGCGGGCGCGGTCGAGCTCGGCGGGGGACGGCGTGGATGCGGCGCTGGTCACCGGCACCTGCTTCGGGTGCGCGGCGGTCCGGGCCCGGAAACCCTGGCGCAGCAGGGCCGTGGTGCTCGCGGCGAGGTCGGCCTCGCCGATCGCGAGCCGCTGCACGCGCAGCCCGCGGGCGAGCGCGGCGACGTCGAGGAGGCCCCGCCGCGGTGTCGACGTCGGCGAGCAGGTGGCCGATGGTCACCTCGCGGCGGACGTCGATGTGCGGGAAGGCGCCGGCCATGCGCAGCGCGGCGTCGACGGACTCGGCGGAGCTCAGGTGCAGCAGGTCGATCTTGGGCAGGCCGGTCTCGTGCGCGAGGTACGACGCGATCGAGACGCCATCCCCTCGGAGTGCGGCGGCCGCGACGTGGAGTAGGCGCGCAGCCCGGTCAGCGAGTCGTCGGCCTCGACGATCTTCTGGTACGCCGTCATGATCTCGGCTGTCTCGCAGTGCAGCCCGAGCGACGGTGTGGACGCCCTCTGAGCAGCGAAGATCACCCGCGGACCGTGTGGGGCCCCGGCCGCCGTGCGGTCCCGCTCGTCGTCGACGCACGGCGGCAGGGCCTCGGGTGCGGACGCCCGACAGCCGCCGGACCCCCGGCGGGGGCACGGCGGCTGTCGTCGTGCCGGGCGGCGTCAGGCGTCGTCGCGCTCGGCCGCGAGCGTGATCGCGACGTCGATGATCATGTCCTCCTGGCCGCCGACGTAGCCCAGCTCGCCGCAGCGGCGCAGGATCTCGTGCGCCGGGACCTTGTAACGCTCGCCGGCACGTTCGGCGTGCAGCAGGAACGACGAGTACACCCCGGCCCAGCCCTGCACGACGGCGTTGCGGTCCATCTTCGGCCACCGGTTCAGGTACGGGCGGACGACGTCCTCGGCCGCGTCGAGCAGCAGGCCGGCGTCGACGCCCGCGTCGATGCCGAGCCGGTCGAACACCGCCGCCAGCACCTCGGTCGGCGAGTTGCCCGAGCCCGCACCCAGCGCGCACAGCGACCCGTCGATCGACCGCACGCCGGTCTCGTAGGCGATCACCGAGTTCGCGACGCCCATCGAGAGGTTCTGGTGTCCGTGGTAGCCGACCAGCGCCTCGTCGCCGACCTCGGCGAGCAGGGCCTCGAACCGCTCGCGCGCCTCGTGCATCAGCAGCGCACCCGCGGAGTCGGTGACGTACGGGCACTGGCACCCGGCGTCGACCATGATCCGGGCCTGTTTCGCGAGGTTCGCCGGATCGGTGCGGTGGGCCATCATCAGGAAGCCGACGGTCTCCATGCCCAGGTCGCGGGCCGCGGCGAAGTGCTGCGGGGACACGTCGGCCTCGGTGCAGTGCGTCGCGACCCGGACCATCTCCGCACCCGCGTCGTGGGCCCGCTTGAGGTCGTCGACGGTGCCGATGCCCGGCACGAGCAGCACGGCGATCTTCGCGGTCCGGGCCTCCTCGCGGGCGGCGGCGATCAGCGTCATCTCGTCGGTGCCGGAGAACCCGTAGTTGAACGACGAGCCGCCGACGCCGTCGCCGTGCGACACCTCGATCCACTCGATACCCGCGGCGTCGAGGGCCCGGACCGTGTCGCGGACCTGCGTCTCGGTGAAGCGGTGGGCCATCGCATGGCTGCCGTCGCGCAGCGTGGTGTCGATGATCCGGACGTCGTTGCGCAGCGCGGTCCTCATGCCGGAACCCCCAGCTCGGCGCGTGCCATCAGCTCGCCGATGCGGGCCGCGGCCGCGGTCATGATGTCGAGGTTGCCCGCGTAGGGCGGCAGGTGGTCACCGTTGCCCTTGACCTCCAGGAAGACGGCCACCCGGGCGTGTCCGCCCCACTCGTCGGCAGGCTCGTCGAACTGCGGCTCGGCGCGCAGCGTGTAGCCAGGGACGTACTCCTGCACCCGCAGGACCATGTCGTGCACCGACGCGGTGATCGCGGCCCGGTCGGCGTCGGCACCGATCATGCAGTAGACGGTGTCGCGCATGATCATCGGCGGCTCGACCGGGTTGAGGACGATGATCGCTTTGCCGCGGTCGGCGCCGCCGACCTCGGCGACCGCGCCGCCGGTGGTGTGGGTGAACTCGTCGATGTTGGCGCGGGTGCCCGGACCGGCCGAGCGCGACGAGATCGACGCGACGATCTCCGCGTACGGCACGGGCGTCACCCGGGACACGGCCGCGACCATCGGGATCGTCGCCTGCCCGCCGCAGGTGATCATGGAGACGTTCATGGCGTCGAGGTGGGCGTCCCCGTTCACCGCGGGGCACACCATCGGGCCCAGGTGGGCCGGGGTGAGGTCGACGGCGCGGATGCCGGCCGCCTCGTAGCGGGGGGCGTTGGCGGCGTGCGCCTTCGCCGACGTCGCCTCGAAGACGATGCGGGGCAGCGGGTCCTGGGCGAGCAGCCAGTCGACCCCGCCGGCCGAGGCCTCGACGCCGGCCTCCCGGGCCCGCGTCAGACCCTCGGACTCGACGATGCCGGCGACGTAGCGCAGGTCGAGCACGTCGCTGCGCTGCAGCTTGACCAGGAGGTCGGTGCCGATGTGGCCGGGCCCGACGATCGCGACCGGCACCTTGGGCGTGTCCATGTGCTGGACGATGGCACCGGGACGGCGCAGGCTGGAAGCCATGCGGTCCACTCAACGGAACGGCTCGCCCGACGCCCCGAACTCCGTGCTCGGGCGCGCCCTCACGGTGCTGACCGCCTTCGAGCTGGGCGACGACGAGCTCTCGCTGGCTGAGCTGGTGCGCCGGACCGGCGTCGCGAAGGCGACCATCCACCGGCTTGTGACCGAGCTCGCGCAGTGGCGTGTCGTCGAGCGCACCCCCGGCGGCGGGGTCCGCCTCGGCATCCGGCTGTTCGAGCTGGGCCAGCTGGTGCCGCGCCAGCTGGGGCTGCGCGAGGCCGCCGCGCCGTTCCTCGCCGACCTGTTCGAGGCCACCCACGAGACGATCCACCTCGCGACGCCCGACGGCACCGAGGTCGTCTACGTCCAGAAGCTGGAGGGCCGCGCCGGGCCGCCGGTGCCGTCGCGGGTGGGCGGGCGGATGCCGATGCACTGCACCGGCGTCGGCAAGGCGATCCTCGCGTTCGCGCTGCCGCAGCTCCTCGACGACGTCCTGCGTGCAGGCCTCACCCGCCGCGCCCCGCGGACGATCATCGCGCCAGGGCTGCTGTCCGCCGAGCTGGAGCGCATCCACGAGCGCGGTGTCGCCTACGAGCGCGAGGAGTCCGGGATCGGCGTCACCTGCGTCGCGGCGCCGGTGCTCGACGGCGACGGCCACGCCGTCGCCGCCCTCTCGATCACGGGCTGGGTCAACCGCTTCGACCCCGAGCGGATGGCCCCCGCCGTCCGCACCGCCGCCCTCGGCCTCACCCGCGCCCTGGCCACGACCCTGTGAGTGGCGATGGTCGCCATGGCGACCATCGCCACTCACGAGGCCTGACCTGGGCCGGCCCGGGGATGGGTCACCGAGCCGGACGCAACCTCACGGTCGCCCGGAGGCGGCTCGACGACCGTGAGGTTGCGCCCGGGGGTCCGCTCAGGTGAGCGGGGAGATCCGGACGTGGCTCACGGGCCTCGCGGCGACGGCGAGCCGCTGGTGTGGACGAGCTACGAGGCGGTCCCGGAGTGGATCACCGGCATGGGTACCGGCGCGATGTTCGAGGTCGCCTGGGCAGGGAAGCGGACGGCGCAGCCGCCTCCGATGCCACTCAGCGGGCGGTCAGCGGGAAGCTCTTGCATGCAATCCGACTACAGGATATTTTCTATTCATTGCAGCGCGCGTCGGAGGGGGACTCCCGTGAGCCGGTACCACCTGCGTTACCTGCAAGATCTGCACTGTGACCGATCCTGAGGTTCCGACACACCAGACGAAGTCGGAGCTGGCCCTGCGGGTTCTGCGCGAGAGGATCCGCAGCGGTCGGCTCGAGGTGGGTTACCGCCTCCAGGTCGACGAGCTCGCGACCGAGCTCGGTATGAGCCCCACCCCGATCCGCGAGGCGCTCCGCCTGCTGCAGGCGGACCGGCTCGTCCACTACGAGCCCCACCGGGGCGTCGTGGTGGCTCGGCATTCGCCCGAGAAGTTGTCCGATGTGTATGCAATGCGAATGGCGCTCGAGCCGCTGGCCACCAGGCTGGCGATCGAGCACATGACCGACGAGCTGCAGGGGGAGCTGCAGACGATCCACCAGAACTTCCTCGCCGCCGGTCGCGCCGGGCGGGGGAAGCGGATGGCCCAGCTCAACTCCGCCTGGCACCTGGCGATCTACCAGGCCGCCGGCTCGGACATGCTGCAGGACTTCACCGGACGGCTGTGGGACGTCTTCCCGTGGCGGACCAACTGGGCCGTCGAGCAGCGGACGGCCGACAGCATGCGCGAGCACGACGAGGTCATGGACGCCGTGCGCCGCGGCGACGCCCAGGCGGGTGCCGACGCGATGTTCCGGCACATCCGGGCCGGGTCGGCGTCGGAGCAGCCGGAGCTGAGCGAGACGGAGCAGTAGCGCCCACAGAGCAGTGAGGACCCGATGACCCTGCAGTTCACCGAAGCCGACGTGCCCGGCCCCCGGCGCGATCTCATCGGTTACGGCGCGACGCCCCCGGCCGTGCAGTGGCCGGGCGGGGCGAAGATCGCCGTCAACATCGTGGTGAACGCGGAGGAGGGCTCCGAGCTCTCCTGGGCCGCGGGCGACGCGCGCAACGAGGGCCTCGGCGAGATCCCGTACGGCATGCCCGCGGAGTACCGGGACCTGTGCGTCGAGTCGATCTACGAGTACGGGGCGCGTGCGGGTGTCTGGCGGTTGCTGCGCCTGTTCGCCGAGTACGACGTGCCGACGACCTTCTACGCCGCCGCCGTCGCGTTCGAGCAGAACCCCGAGCTGGCCAAGGCCGTCGTCGCCGGTGGGCACGAGGTCTGCAGCCACGGCTGGCGCTGGGAGGAGCCGTGGGTGCTCAGCCGCGAGGAGGAGCGCGAGCACATGGCCGAGGCCATCGCGTCCTTCGAGCGGACCTGTGGCACCCGGCCCGTCGGCTGGTACTGCCGCTACGGACCCAGCGTGCACACCCGTGAGCTGCTGGTCGAGGAGGGCGGGTTCCTCTACGACTCCGACGCCTACAACGACGACCTGCCGTACTACGCGAGCGTCGGCGACAAGCGCCAGCTCGTGGTGCCGTACACGATGGTCTACAACGACGTGAAGTATGCGATGCCACCCGGGATGGCCAGCCCGACCGACTTCTTCGACGTCTGTGCCCGCGGTTTCGACGAGCTGCTGCGCGAGGGTCGCGGCGGGCACCCGCGGATGATGTCGATCGGCCTGCACCCCCGGTGGGCGGGGCAGGCGGGGCGGACCTCGGCGTTGCGCGAGTTCATCGAGCACGCCCAGCAGCAGTCCGACGTCTGGTTCGCCACCCGCGAGCAGATCGCGCGCTTCTGGCTCGAGAACCACCCCGACCAGGGCGCCTCGTGAGGTCCCGGCAGGCCCTGTCACACAGGCCTAATAGAATATTTTCTGTATCGGCTCCGTCGCCGGGGCACGACCAGCACTCACACCCGACGACGAGGAGCCGCACGGCATGAGCGACCTTCCCCTGCAGGGGCTCAAGGTGGTCGACGCGGCGTCGATCTTCGCCGGGCCCGTCGCGGCGACGCTGCTGGCCGACTTCGGCGCCGACGTCCTCAAGGTCGAGCACCCGCGCGGCGACAGCCTGCGGTCGATGGGCTGGAACGTCGACGGCGAGTCGCTGTTCTGGGCGCTGGTGTCGCGCAACAAGCGGTGCGTGACGCTCAAGCTCTCGGTGCCCGAGGGCCGCGACATCCTCAAGAAGATCATCGCCGACGCCGACGTGTTCGTGGAGAACTTCCGTCCCGGCACGCTCGAGCGCTGGGGGCTCGGCCCCGAGGTCCTGCACGAGATCAACCCGGGCCTGATCATTCTGCGCACCACCGGGTTCGGCCAGACCGGCCCGTACTCCAACCGGCCCGGGTTCGGGACGCTCGCCGAGGCGATGTCGGGGTTCGCCCACATCAACGGCTGGCCCGACAAGCCGCCTGCCCTGCCGCCCTTCGCCCTCGGTGACTGCATCGCGGGGTTCACCGGCTGTTTCGCGATCATGTTCGCGCTGTGGTGGCGTGAGCACGGTGGCAATGGCAAGGGTCAGGTCATCGACCTGTCGATCTACGAACCGATGTTCTGGATGCTCGGCCCGCAGACGATGCTGTTCGACAAGACCGGTGAGGTCGTCGGCCGCTCGGGCAACCACACCCCCTACAGCGCGCCGCGCAACGCCTACCAGACCAAGGACGGCCGCTGGCTCGCCCTGTCGGCCACGGCCCAGTCGATCGCGGACCGCGTCGTCAAGCTGGTCGGGCGGCCCGACCTCGCCGAACAGCCGTGGTTCGCCGGCAACCCCGGTCGGATCGCCCACACCGAGGAGCTCGACGACGCGATCGGCGGCTGGATCGCCGAACGCACCGCCGAGGAGGTGCTCGCGGAGTTCGAGACCGCCGAGGGGGCGATCGCGCCGGCGTACACCGCGGCCGACATCGTCAAGGACCCGCAGTACCTGGCGCGCGAGACGATCGTGCGGGTCCCGCACGAGGGCCTCGGCGACGTGCTCATGCAGAACGTGGTCCCGATCCTGTCCGACACCCCGGGGAAGGTCCGCCACGCCGGTGCCCCGAAGGGGTCGAGCAACCTCGAGGTCTACCGCGACCAGCTGGGCATGACCGACGAGCAGCTGGCGGCCCTCGAGGCCGACGGCGTCATCTGAGGGGCGGGGCACATGAGCTTCGAGGCGGTCGGGGATTTCTACGCGGAGCGCGGCATCGGCGCGACGGCCGGGACGGGATCGCGGCCTGCGGTGCTCGTCGTCGACGTGTCGCGGGCGTTCACGTCCAGCGCGTACGGCGTCGGCGCCGACGACGCGCCCGCGGTGCCGCACATCGCCGGGCTGCTCGGCCACGCCCGCGCTGCCGGGCTGCCGATCGTCTTCACGACGATCGCCTACGCACCCGGTGAGGACGGCGCGTCGTTCGCGGCGAAGGTCCCGGCACTGCGCGAGCTGCGCACCGACGACCCCGCGGCAGTCGAGATCCACCCAGAGCTCGGCCGGCAGCCCGATGAGCTGGTGCTGGTCAAGAAGTTCCCGTCCGCGTTCTTCGGTACGCACCTCACGTCGTACCTGGTGCAACGCGGGATCGACACTGTCGTCGTGACGGGATGTTCGACGTCCGGATGCATCCGGGCGAGCGTGATCGACGCGGTGTCCTACGGGTTCCGTGTCGTGGTCCCCGAGGAGTGCGTCTTCGACCGGGCCGAGGAGCCGCACCGCGCGAACCTCTTCGACATCGGTTCGAAGTACGCCGACGTGGTGCCACAGGACGAGGTGGAGAAGTACCTGGCGTCCATCGCCGACGGCGGCCGGTAGACCGGCCGTCGGACCATGCGCTCTCAAGGAGGAGAGATGCTCTCCAGCACGACGATGAAAAGGGTGGCTACGACGGCGTCCGCCGTACTGCTGCTCGGCCTGGCGGCCGCCTGTTCGTCGGGCGACTCCGGGTCGAGCGCCGCGGCGGGTGGGGGCGGCGCGAGCTGCGACCTGACCCAGGTGAACGCCGCACTCGACAAGTACTCGGCCGTCCCCGACTACACCGATCCCGGTCCGGCCGTCGACATGAGCGCGGCCGAGGGCAAGACCATCTTCAACATCCAGGAGTCGAGCGCCAACCCGTTCACCCAGGCGTTGACGACCTCGATGACCGAGGCCGCGGGCAAGGTCGGGATGAAGGTCGTCGACTACCCGAACCAGGGTGACCGCACCCAGTGGATCCAGGGGATGAACGCCGCGATCGCGCAGAAGCCCGCGGCGATCACGCTGACCGGCGGGACCATCAGCCCGACCTACTTCCAGCCGCAGGCTGCGGCTGCGAAGGCGGCGGGCATCCCGATCATCACCGTGCTCAACGAGGACCTCACCCAGCCGATGGGTCCCGAGGTCACCGCCCGCGTCGCGCAGCCCTACGACCTCGCCGCGCGGCTGTCGGTCGACTTCATCGTCAAGGACACCAACTGCGCGGCCAACGTCCTGGTGCTGACGTCGAAGGAGGTCATCGGGAGCCCGGCGTCGATCGACGCGGTCAACGACGAGTTCAAGAAGTACTGCCCCAACTGCAGGACCACGTTCCAGAACGTGTCGGTGCCCGACTGGTCGACGCAGATCACGAACATCACGCGGTCGGCCATCCAGTCCGACCCGACCATCAACTACGTGATGCCGCTCTACGACAGCATGTCCCAGTTCGTGGTGCCCGGCATCCAGCTCGCGGGCGCGACCGGCAAGGTCCACATCTCGACGTTCAACGGCACGCCGTTCGTCCTGAAGATGATGCAGGACGCCGACGTCGTGAAGATGGACGTCGGGGAGAACCCGTCGCAGGTCGGGTACGCAGTCATCGACCAGATCGGGCGCATCCTCTCCGGAGCCGGCCCGATCGCCTCGGGTGACGAGGGCATCCAGCTGCGGGTGTTCACCAAGGCCAACGTGAACGAAGCCGGCACCCCGCCGGAACTGGGCAAGGGCTACGGCGACTCCTTCGTCCAGAACTACATGAAGCTGTGGGGCAAGGCGTCCTGATGTCGGTCCCGGCACAAGCCGGCGGAGCGCCCACGGGCGCTCCGCCGGTCGTCGAGGCGCGCGGCGTCTCCAAGTCCTTCGCCGGGGTGCGGGTCCTCGACTCCGTCGACCTCGACGTGCTGCCCGGCGAGATCCACGGCCTGCTCGGGGAGAACGGCTCGGGCAAGTCGACGTTCATCAAGGTCCTGGCGGGCTTCCACGAGCCCGACCCGGGCGGGGCCCTGCGGATCAACGGCGAGGACGTGCCGCTGCCGCTGGCCCCCGGCGCGTTCCGCGACCACGGGCTGAGCTTCGTCCACCAGGACCTCGGGCTGATCACGAGCCTGTCCGTGCTGGAGAACCTGCGACTCGGGACGTTCAGCCGGTCCCGCGACTGGGCCATCGGCTGGCGGCGCCAGCGGGCGGACGCCCGGACGTTGTTCGAGGAGTTCTCCGTCGACCTGGACCCGGCGGCCCGCGTCGCGGACCTCGACGGCACACAGCGGGCGCTGCTCGCGATCGTGCGGGCCGTCCACGAGATGCGGACGTTGCGGGGCAGCGCGCGCACCGGTCCCGGGATGCTGATCCTCGACGAGCCGACCGTCTTCCTGCCGGAGACGGGCCGCCGCCAGCTGTTCTCGCTGATGCGCGAGATCGCGGGCGGCGGCGCTGCCGTGCTGTTCGTCTCGCACGACCTCGACGAGGTCCGTGAGATCACCGACCGGGCGACGATCTTCCGCGACGGCAGGCTCCGGGCGACGGTGCAGACGGCGTCGGTGACCGACACCGAGCTCATCGAGCTGATCATCGGCCGTGAGCTGCCCGAACACGGCGGCGAGCGCGACGACGTCGCCCCCACCGCGTCGGATGCCGCCGTCGTCGTCGAGGACCTGTCCGACGAGCGGGTCGAGTCGGTGTCGTTCGCGCTGGGCACCGGCGAGGTGCTGGGCCTGACCGGGCTGCTGGGCTCGGGCTTCGAACGCATCCCCTACCTGCTGTTCGGGGCGTTCCCGGCCGCGACGGGCACGCTGCGCACGGGTGCGGAGACGCTGTCGCTGCCGGCGATGGACCCGGTCAAGGCGATCGCGCACCGGATGGCGCTCATCCCCGCCGACCGCCAGCGCGACGGGAGCGTCGGCAGCATCAGTGTGCGGGACAACGCGATGCTGCAGATCATCGACCGCTACACGACGTGGCGGGGGCTCTCGCGGCCGCAGCTCGCCCGGGACTGCCAGGAGACCCTCGACCGGTTCGACGTGCGGCCGCCGGTCCCGGGACTGGCCTACCAGTCGCTGTCGGGCGGCAACCAGCAGAAGGTGCTGCTGGCCAAGTGGCTGGGAGCCGACCCGCGGGTACTGCTGCTGCACGAGCCGACCCAGGGCGTCGACATCGGGGCCCGCGCGCAGATCTACGAGGTCATCCACGACGCAGCCCGGGCCGACTGCTCGGTGGTGTGCGCGAGCTCGGACTACGAGCAGCTGGCCGCCATCTGCGACCGCGTCCTGATCTTCGACCGGGGCCGGGTCGCCCGGGAGCTCCGCGGCGCCGACATCACGAAGGACCGCATCGCGCACGAGTGCTACACGCTCGCCGACCGTGCGGTCCCCGCAGGCCCGGTGGGGCCGACCGAAGGTGAGGGTGAAGGGCGATGACCCGGACCAAGAACTCCGAGCCGGCGACCGACGTCGCGGGGCCCGGACGCTCCCCGGGCGTCGCGGTCGCGCGGTCGCTCGCGCAGCGGTTCTCGATCGTGATCGCGCTGGTCGTCGTCGTGGCGGTGTTCGGCTCGCTGCGTCCCGACACGTTCCTCACGACGTCGACGCTGCAGGGAATCCTCGGCTCGCAGGCGGTGCTCGTCGTCCTCACGTGCGCGTTGCTGATCCCGCTCACCGCGGGCGACTACGACCTGTCCGTCGCGGGTGTGCTCATGACGTCGCAGATGATGATCGGCGTCCTCAACGCCCAGCTCGGCATGAACATCTGGCTGGTCATCGTCCTGTGCCTGGTCGCGGGCGTGGTCATCGGCCTGCTCAACGGCTGGTTCGTGCTGCTGTTCGGCGTCGACCCGTTCATCGTCACCCTCGGCACCGGCACGATCCTGTCCGGTGTCGTGCTCTGGATGGGTGACTCGACCACGATCAGCGGCATCTCGACCGGCCTGACCGACTGGGTCATCGTCAACCGCTTCCTCGGCGTCCCGCTGGCGTTCTGGTACGGCCTGATCATCACCGCCTGCCTCTGGTACTTCCTGGAGTACACCGCGGCCGGTCGACGGCTGCTGTTCGTCGGCCGTGGACGCGCGGTGTCGCGGCTCTCGGGCCTGCGGGTCACCCGGATCCGGTGGGGTGCGCTGGTCGCGTCGGCGACGCTCGCCTCGATCGCCGGCATCCTCTACGCCGGGACGACGGGTGCGGCCGACCCGGTGTCGGGCGAGGCGTTCCTGCTGCCGACCTTCGCCGCGGCGTTCCTGGGCTCCACCGCGATCCTGCCCGGCAAGTTCAACTCGTGGGGCTCCTTCATCGCCGTGTACTTCCTGGTCGCGGGCACCACGGGCCTCACGATGCTCGGTGCCCAGTCCTACGTCTCGGACCTCTTCTACGGCGGCGCGCTCGTCGTCGCGGTCTGCGCCTCGCGCTACAGCAGGCGCAAGGAGGTCCGCGAGTCCGGATCGCTCTAGCCACCACCACGGAGAACCCACACCATGCCGTTCCACGAGCGTCCCAGCCGGGCGCTGTACGAGGGACCGGAGCGCGCCGCGGCACGCTCCTACCTGCGCAACATCGGCTTCACCCCCGGTGACCTGCGCAAGCCCGTCGTCGGGGTCGTCCACAGCTGGACCGGGACGATGCCGTGCAACCTCAACCACCGCGACCTCGCCGCGCACGCGTCGGACGGCCTGCGCGCCATCGGCTGCACGCCGATGGAGGTCAACACCATCGCGATCTCCGACGGCATCACGATGGGCACGCCCGGCATGCGGGCGTCGCTGGTGAGCCGCGAGCTGATCGCGGACTCGGTCGAGCTGGTCGCGCGCGGGCACATGTTCGACGGCATCGTCGGCATCGCGTCGTGCGACAAGACGGTGCCCGCGATGGCGATGGGCATGGCCCGCGTCGACCGGCCGTCGGTGCTCCTCTACGGCGGCACGATCCTGACCGGCCGGTTCCGTGGCCGCGTCGTCGCGGTGCACGACGTGTTCGAGGCGATCGGCGCGCACGCCGCCGGGACGATCACCGACGACGACCTCGACGAGATCGAGGCCGCGGCCTGCCCCGGCGCCGGCGCGTGCGGCGGCCAGTACACGGCCAACACGATGGCCATGGTCATGGAGGTGCTGGGCCTCTCGCCCGCGCGGGTCAACGGCATCCCTGCCGTCGACGCGGACAAGGCGGCCGCGGTGGCCGCGGCCGCGGCGCTCGTCGAGACCGCCGCGACGAAGGACCTGCGGCCCAGCAGGCTGCTCACCCGGCCCGCGTTCGAGAACGCCGTCGCGGCCGTCGCGGCCTCGGGCGGGTCGACCAACGCAGTGCTGCACCTGATCGCGCTCGCCGCCGAGGTCGGTGTGCCACTGACCCTCGACGACATCGACCGCATCTCCCGGCGCACCCCGCTGCTGTGCGACCTCATGCCCGGCGGGACCTACAGCGCCGCCGACCTGCACGCGGCGGGCGGGACGATGCTGCTGGTGTCCCGGCTGGTGGAGGGCGGGCTCGTGGACGGCTCGACACCGACGGTCACCGGGCGGACGCTCGCCGAGGAGGCCGCGGATGCCGTCGAGACCGCCGGGCAACGTGTCGTCGGACCGCTCGCCGAGCCGTTCGCCGTCGAGGGCGGACTCGTCGTGCTGCGCGGCAACCTGGCGCCCGACGGTGCCGTCGTCAAGATCACCGCGCACACCCCGCGCTCGCACACCGGCACCGCACGCGTCTACGACGGCGAGCGCGCCGCGCTGGACGCCGTGCTCGGCGGTGAGGTCGGGGCGGGCGACACCGTCGTCATCCGCAACGTCGGGCCACGCGGTGGACCGGGCATGCCCGAGATGCTGCAGGTCACCTCGGCGATCGTCGGCCGCGGGCTGGGCGAGACCGTCGCACTGGTCACCGACGGCCGGTTCAGCGGCGCCACCCGGGGTCTGATGGTGGGGCACGTCGCCCCCGAGGCCGCGGCCGGTGGGCCGATCGGGCTGCTGCGCACCGGCGACCGGATCGTCCTCGACGCCGACACCCGCACGATCGCCGTCGAGGCGGACCTCGACGGCAGGCGGCCGCCGCCGGCACGGGAGCCGGAGTTCACCCGCGGTGTCTTCGCGAAGTACGCCGCGTCGGTCGGCTCGGCCGCCGACGGCGCGATCACGTCACCCTCTCCGAACGGAGCCCACGTATGACGGACCCCCGCTCCCTGCTGTTCGTGCCGTCGAACCGGCCCGACCGGTTCGAGAAGGCATCGCGCTGTGGCGCCGACGCCGTGATCCTCGACCTGGAGGACTCCGTCGGGGTGAGCCAGAAGGCGGCGTCGCGCGACAACCTGCAGGCCGCCGCCGACCTCGCCGTCGCGGCGGGCCAGTCGGTGTACGTGCGGGTCAACCCCGTCGGCACCGAGTGGCACACGGAGGACCTCGCCGCGGCCGCCCGCATCGGCGCGCGCGGTGTCATCGTCCCCAAGTGCGAGGACGCCGACGTCGTCGACGAGGTCGACCGCGGCCTCGCCGGCGGTATCGAGCTGGTGCTGATCCTGGAGACCGCGGCCGGGGTCCTCGCCGCGGGCAGGCTGTCCCACCCGCTCGACCGGGTCCGCCGGGTCTCCTTCGGCGCCTACGACTTCGCCCTCGACATGGGCGTCGTGCCCGAGCGGGCGCACGCGCTGATGACCTCGGCACGCATCCAGGTCGCGATGGCCGCCGTCGCCGCCGGCGTCCAGCCGCTGGACACCGCGTTCGCCGACGTCCGCGACCCCGAGGCGATGCGCCGCCAGACCGAGGAGGCCCACGGCATGGGCTTCACCGGCAAGTTCGCGATCCATCCCGGGCAGGTGCCGATCATCAACGAGGTGCTCTCGCCGAGCGCCGTCGAGATCGACACGGCGCAGCGCATCGTCGCGGCCTTCGCCGAGGCCGAGCGCGACGGCATCGCCGCGATCACCGTCGACGACAAGCTCGTCGACTATCCGATCGCCCAGCGCGCCCAGGCCACGCTGGCCAGGGCGGCGCAGTTCGGGCTGGTGGCCCGATGACCCCGTCGGCGACCGAGCCGCGCCGCTCCGCGTCCGGGCTCGACCTGCACGTCCACACCGGCGACGGCTCCGGCGCGGCGCCGATCGTCGCGTTGCACCCGTGGTTCGGCTGCTGGCAGTTCTGGCTGCCCGTCGTCGAGCTCATGCCGGAGCGGGACTGGGTGCTCGTCGACATGTACTCCGGCGCGGGCACGATCCCGGCCGACGACGACGCCTTCGACGGCCTCGCCGCGGCGATCACGTCGGCGATCGAGGAGTACACCGACCGGCCCGTCGTGCTCATGGGCAACTCGACCGGAGGGCTGCTCGCCCAGGTCGTCGCCATCGCGGGACGCCCGCCGCTCGACTCGTTGGTACTCGTCGGCACGGGGGCGACGGCCGCCGGGGTGAAGGCCCCGTTCCGGGCCACGCTGGGGGAGTGGCTCGACGCCGGGGGCACCGCCGCGCCGGCCTCGACCGCCGCGGTCGTGCGGTCGCTGGTGTACCGCGACCCGCCGCCCCCCGACATGGCGCTCTACGCCGAGGCCGTCGAGACCGCCGACTACCCGTTCCTGTCCGCGGTCCTGCGCGGGGTGCTCGGGGGAGACGTCGTCGACAGGCTCCCGGAGATCTCCGTTCCGACGCTGGTGATCCGCGGGGCCGAGGACGCCGCCCGCACCGAGGAGCACGTCGCCACGCTGGTCGCGGGCATCCCCGACTGCCGGGCCGTCGAGATCCCGCTCGCCGGGCACTCGCCCCAGGTCGACACCCCGGCCGAGGTCGAGGCGGCACTCCGGGACCTGCTGGGGGACAACGGATGACCGGCCCGGGCGGGCGTGATGTCGTCGGCTACGGCCCGAACCCGCCGACGCGGCGCTGGCTCGGCGACGACCGGCTCGCGATCTCACTCGTCGTCAACTACGAGGAGGGCTCGGAACGGTCACTGCCCGCCGGTGACGCGACGCAGGAGTCGCTGACCGAGTGGGGCGCCTACCCGTTCCCCCCCGGGCACGCGGAACCTCGCGATGGAGTCGATGTACGAGTACGGCTCCCGGGTCGGGGTGTGGCGGATCCTCGACGTGTTGCGCCGCAACGGGGTCCCGGCGACGTTCTTCGCGTGCGCGCAGGCGTTCGAGATGGCCCCCGCGGTCGCCGAGGCCGTCGTCGCGGCGGGGCACGAGGTGTGCAGCCACGGCTGGCGCTGGGAGGAGGTGTGGGCGCTGTCCGAGGAGGAGGAGCGTGCGCACATCCGGATGGCCGTGGAGTCGTTCGAGCGCACCACCGGCAGCAGGCCCGTCGGCTGGTACTGCCGGTACGGGCCCAGCGAGCGGACGCGGCGGCTGGTCGTCGAGGAGGGCGGGTTCCTCTACGACTCCGACTCCTACGCCGACGACGTGCCCTACGAGGTCGACGTAGGCGGCACCTCGCACCTGGTGGTGCCCTACACCGCCGACACCAACGACATCCAGTTCTGGCTGGCCGACCCGCTCGCGACGTCGGAGCAGTTCTTCACCTATCTGAAGGACGCCTTCGACACCCTCTACCGGGAGTCCGCCGATGCGCCGCGGATGATGTCGGTGGGGCTGCACTGCCGGATCATCGGCCGGCCCGCGCGCATCGCCGGGCTGGAGCGGTTCGTGGAGTACGCGTCGGGATTCGACGGGGTCGTCTTCACGACGCGCGAGCGCATCGCGCGGGGGTGGCTCGCGTCGGCCTCGTCGGACCCGGTTGCCCGGCCGGTGACGGTGGTGGCGGCGGAACCGGCGGGTGAGGGTTCCTGGGCGCGGATGCTCGTCGACGCCGACACGGTGCCGGGCGCGACCGCGACGCTCGGGCTCTCGCACGTGCTACCGGGGGAGTCGACACCCTCGATCCGGCACACGACCGAGGAGGTCTGCCTGGTGGTGGCCGGGTCGGGAGTGCTGCGCACCGACCTCGGCGACGTCGCGTTCTCCGCGGGCGACGCGCTGCACGTCCCGGCCGGTCGGCCGCACGCGATCGTCAACACGGGGGACGTCCCCACGGGGATGGTCTTCTCCTTCCCCGGGGCCCGGCGGCTCCGCACCGAGGAATGTCCGGACTGATGCTTGTCCCGTGCATGGCGAGAGGTCTAACCTCTCGCCATGCAGAAGTCGGACCACTCGCGGGCGCGGTTGTACATCGCGGTGGCCCAGCAACTGCTGACAGCGATCGCCACGGGGGAGTACGTGCCGGGAACCCGCCTGCCGGGCGACCGTGACCTGGCCGAACGTCTCGACGTCTCCCGCACCACCGCGCGGGAGGCCATCCTCGCGCTGGAGATCGTCGGCGCCGTCGAGGTCCGGCACGGCGACGGCACCTACGTCCGGTCGCACCCCGCGGTCGGCGCGATCGAGGCGACGGCACTCGACGTCGCCCCCCGTGAGCTGATCGAGGCCCGCCGCAGCGTCGAACCAGCCGTCGCCGCGCTGGTCGCGGCCCGCCTCGACGCCGGCACCGTCGGACGGCTCCAGCGCATCATCGACGAGTCCGCCGAGATCGTGGCCGACCCGGCCGCGCTGTCGCGGTTCCTCGAGCTGGGCCTGAGCTTCCATGCCCAGCTCGCGCTGGGCTGCGGCAACACGATCCTGTCCGGGATCGTCGGCCAGTTCGTCAGCGCCGAGTCGCACCCGCTGTGGGTGCTGGTCAACCAGCTCGCGGTGAGCTCGCTCGCCGCGCGCGAGGGCCAGCTCGCCGACCACCGCGCGATCGTGGCGGCCATCCGTGCAGGCGACACGGCGGAGGCGGCGCGCGTCATGACCGACCACCTCGCGGCCGTCGACTCCGTGATCTTCCATCCGGCGGCCAGCGAGGCCGCCCCACCCGCCCGCTGATTCGCCCAGGAGCCGAGGAGAGTCACCCATGAGCGCGCCCGTGCACGCCGACCTGGTCGTCCACGGCGGCACCGTCGTCAACGCAGGCGGCAGCGTCCCGGCGACGGTCGTCGTCGCCGGCGGCCGCGTCGTCGCCGTCCAGGACCCGTCGCTGCCGCTGCCCCCGCACGAGCGCGCGATCGACGCGACCGGCTCGCTCGTGCTGCCCGGCGGCGTCGACCCGCACTGCCACGTCGGGCAGCGCCTCGGCGACTACGCCCAGCTCGACGACTACGGCTCGGCCAGCATCGCCGCGCTCTGGGGCGGCACGACGACCGTCATCGACTTCGCCATCCCCGACCCCGGCCAGCGCCCGATCGACGCCGTCCACGAGCGGCGCAAGCTGGCCGAGATCTCGCGGTGCGACACCGCGCTGCACGGCTGCGTCATCGAGTGGGACGACTCCACCGCCGCCCAGATCGCCGAGATGGCCAACACTGGCGTGCGCACGATCAAGCTGTTCACGACGTACAAGGACGTCGTCATGGCGGGCCCCGACACGGTGCTCGAGGTGCTGCGCACGCTGCACGCCCAGGGCGGCATCGCCTACGTGCACGCCGAGGCGAACCACGTCATCGAGGACGCGCAGGCCCTCGCTGTCGCGGCGGGTGAGGCGGCGGCCGGGCACATGCCCCGCACCCGGCCGGAGCTGGCGGAGGCGTCGGCGGTGTCGCAGGTGCTGGCCACGGCCGAGCACGTCGACGCGCCGGTCTACTTCGTGCACCAGACCACCGCCGAGGCCGTCGACCTCGTGCGCGACGCGCGGCGCCGTGGGGTGCGCGCCTACACCGAGACGTGCCCGCACTACCTGTACCTCGACGAGCGCACCTACTCGTCCGAGCACCCCGAGCGCTTCGTGTGCTGCCCGCCGCTGCGCGCGCCGGAGACGGTCGCGAAGCTGCGCGCCCGCGCGCTCGTCGGCGACATCGACACCCTCGGCTCGGACCACTGCTGCTACTCGACGCACCAGAAGACCGAGCACTCCCACGACGTGCGGGTCATGCCCAACGGGCTGCCCGGCGTCGAGACCCGGCTGCCGGTCACGTTCACCCAGCTCGTCGTGCGCGGCGGGATGCCGGTGGAGCGGTTCGTCGGCATGTTCGCGACGAACCCCGCCCGGCTCAACGGCCTGACCGGCAAGGGCGTCGTCGCCGCCGGTCACGACGCCGACCTGGTCGTCCTCGATCCGGCCCTGCGTCGCGGCGCCCGCAGCGGCGACCTGCACATGGCCACCGACTACACGCCCTACGAGGGCGAGGAGCTGGCCGGCTGGCCGTCGGTCGTCGTCAGCGGTGGCCGTGTGGTGCTCGACGCCGACGGTTTCCACGACCCCGGCCCCGTCGGCCGCGCGCTGGAGGCCGACCCCATGCCCGACCACCTCATCACCTGACCCGGCACCCGCCACCCGCCCTCAGGAAGGCCGCACGCAGCACCGCACGCACCTCTCCTACGGAGCCCGACATGCCCAGCCCGGCCGCAACGCCCCGATGTGGACAGGTGCCGTCGTACGACGGCACCGGACGGTGCGCGGACGTGCGTACGGGCAGCGGCGGCCCCCTCGACCGATCCCGCCGGGGGCCGGCAGCGCCCCCGGCGGTCGGCCGGCCCCGTCCGGGGACGGCCGGCGCGCAACACGATCGTCATCCGGATCGGCTCCGTGACGACGTTCGGTGCGCAGGTCACGATCACCGCGGGCATGCCGGCGGTGCGCGTGGCGCGTGGCCCAGCTCCTTCACCGAGTTCACCGAGATCGCCGGGTCCGGACGGGCCTGAGCGGGCGCCGCCCGACCGGATGGCGCCACTCGCCGCGGCGCCGGAAGGCGGCGACACCTCCACACCTCGCGGACGGCCGGCGGCGTCCGCGGACAGCCCGTGCGCGGCGGTTCGGACACGCCGGGACGCGGTGTGGCTGCGCGCTGTAGCGGTTCAAGATTGCATACCGATTGAGCGCAGTCACCACGTGGTTGCGAAACTCAACAGTTACAAACCGACCGTCAGATCTGTTGACTGAGGAGCATAAACCCGCTTCGATTGGCCGATCGGGGGACTGAATCTGGTCCGAGAAGAGGGCAGCACATGTATACACGTAGAGCCCGGCGCTGGGTCGCGGGAGCGATCGCCGCCGTCGCTGTGGTGGCGCTGGCCGCCTGCTCCAAGGGCGGGACCACGTCGACACCGACCGACTCCGGCGCACCCGCGGCAGCAGTGCCGCAGGCTGTGCTCGACACGATCGCGAAGTACAGCGGTCCGTCGACCTTCACCCCGCCCGGCCCGGCCATCGACGTCACGTCGCTCAAGGGCAAGAAGATCTTCGACATCCCGTCGGTGCCGAACCCGTTCGTGCAGTCGATCTCGGCCTCCATGAAGGAGGCGGCCGAGAAGGCGGGCATGGTCTACACGAAGTTCGACAACCAGGCCCAGGTCTCGCAGTGGGTCCAGGGCATCAACCAGGCCATCGCGTCCAAGCAGGACATCATCGTCCTCAACGGTGCGCCCGACCCCCGCGCGCTCGGCCCGCAGCTGCAGGCCGCCAAGGCGGCCGGCATCCCCGTGATCGTGATGCACTTCCACGACAACGAGATGCCCGCGGTGCCCAGCTGTGAAGGCTGTGCCGACGTCACTGCCACCGTGACCGCCCCGTTCAACGAGGCAGGCAAGGCCGCGGCGGCGTGGATGATCAAGGACTCCGGCGGTGCGGCGAACGTGCTGATCGTCGGCGGCAGCGACATCCTGCCCAGCCCCGGCACGATCAAGGCGATGCAGGACGAGTTCTCCGCGAACTGCTCGGGCTGCTCCAACACCGTCATCAACATCCCGGTGGCGGACTGGAACACGAAGACCCAGGGCGTCGTGCAGTCCGCACTGCAGGCCAACCCGAAGGTCAACTACGTCTACGTGCTCTACGACGCCATGGTCGCCGGTGCGATCCCCGCGGTGCAGACGCTGGCCAAGACCGGCCAGGTCAAGATCGCGAGCTACAACGGATCGCCGTTCGCGCTCGACGCGATCCGGCAGTCCAACGGTGACCTCGTGACCATGAACGTCGGCGAGGACACCCCCGGTATCGGCTACGCGACGATGGACCAGGTCTTCCGCGTCCTGCTCGGCCAGCCTCCCGTCCCGGAGCGCACGCCGATCCGGATCTGGGACAAGACCAACGTCGCCGAGGCCGGCAACCCGGCCAAGGCCGGTCAGGGCTACGGCAACGTCTACACCTCCGGGTTCCTGAAGCTCTGGGGCCTGGGCGGCTGACCGTCGCGCACCACCCGCTCCGCAGTCCCGGGCCGGCCGCAACCCGCGGCCGGCCCGGGACCGGCGGAGACAGCAACTGCACCCGTGCCTGCCGAGGAGGCCAGACATGACGAACCCGACGACCCCGCTCGTCCGGATCCGCGGGCTCACCAAGATCTTCGGTGGTCAGCGCGCCCTCGACGGCGTCGACCTCACGATCATGCCGGGCGAGGTCCACGGGCTGCTGGGGGAGAACGGGTCCGGGAAGTCGACCCTGATCAAGGTCCTCTCCGGGTTCCACACCCCGGACGAGGGCACTCTCGAGGTCGCCGGCCGCGACGTCCCGTTGCCACTGCTGCCGGGCCAGCACCGGAGTCTCGGTTTCGAGTTCGTCCACCAGGACCTGGGACTCGTGCCGTCGCTGTCGGTCACCGAGAACCTCATGCTCGGCGAGATCGCCGCCTCCCGCAAGGCCGTCTACTCCTGGCGCGCCGCCCGCGAACGCGCCGCGAAGATGTTCGCCCGCTACGACGTCGACATCGACCCCGACGCCGCCGTCGAGACCATCCGGCCCGTCGACCGCGCGATGCTCGCGATCGTGCGCGCCGTGGAGAGCATCCGCGACGGCGCCGCCGCCTCCGGCGACGCGGGCGCGAACATGCTGGTCCTCGACGAGCCCACGGTCTTCCTGCCCAAGCAGGAGGTCGGCCAGCTGTTCTCACTGGTCAAACGCATCACCACCGACGGGTCGAGCGTCCTGTTCGTCTCCCACGACCTCGACGAGGTCCGTGAGATCACCGACCACGTGACCGTCCTGCGCGACGGCCGCACCAGCGGTACCGCCGTCACCGGCGAGACCTCCGGCCGCGAGCTCGTCACCATGATCATCGGCCGGGAGCTCGCCGAGCACGCGAGCGACACCCCGGCCGCCACCGCCGTCGACCGCAAGGTCGTGCTGTCGGTGCGCGGCCTGTCGCACGGACCGCTCCACGACGTCTCCTTCGACCTGCACGAAGGCGAGGTCCTCGGCTTCGCCGGGCTCGTCGGCTCCGGGTACGAGGAGGTCGTCTACTCGCTGTTCGGTGCGTCGGCCGGCGCGACCGGCACGATCAGCGACGGCGACCGCACCATCGACATCACCACGCTCACTCCGCGCCGGGCGATGTCGCTGGGCATGGCGCTCGTCCCCGGCGACCGCAAGAACTCCGGCAGCGTCGGGACCCTGTCGCTCGGGGAGAACATGAACCTGACAGTGCTCGACCGCTACTTCCGCGGTTGGCGGCTGCGGCACGGGAAGATGCGCGACAACGTCCGCCAGCTCATCGGCGAGTTCGACGTCCGTCCGGCCATCCCGGACCTGGAGTACGGCTCGCTCTCGGGCGGCAACCAGCAGAAGGCCCTGATGGCGAAGTGGCAGCAGACCCAGCCGAAGGTGCTGCTGCTGCACGAACCCACCCAGGGTGTCGACGTCGGTGCGCGCCAGCAGATCTTCGACATGATCCGCGGCAGCACGGCCACCAGCGCGACGATCTGCGCCAGCTCGGAGTACGAGCAGCTCGAGACCATCTGCGACCGCGTCGGGATCTTCGTGCGCGGCCGGCTCGTCACCTTCGTGACGGGCGAGGACATCACCAAGGCCCGCATCGCCGACCTGTGCCACGGACAGGCCTCGGCGCCCGTCCCGGCCCCGGCCCAGTGAACGAGAGGAAAGGCGCCGACATGACGACCGCGCGCAAGGACGTCGAGACCCCTGCGGTGGAACCGCCTGTCGAGCCCCCGACCGGCGACGCCGCGGCCGAGCCGGCCGAGAAGGCGGCCCGTCGCCGGCCCACCGGCCGGCTCGAGGCGATGGCCCTGCCGCTCACCTGGCTGGGCGTCATCATCGTCTTCAGCATCGTCGAGACCGAGACGTTCTTCACCTCGGCGAACGCCGCGTCGATCCTGGCCTCGCAGGCCGTGCTCGTGGTGGTGACGCTGGGCCTGATCGTGCCGCTCATCGCGGGTGACTTCGACCTGTCGATCGGCGCCGTCGTCGGCATGTCGGCGCTGATCATCGCGATCCTCAACGTCCAGATGGGCTGGAACATCTGGGCGGCGATCCTCGTCGCGCTCGTCGCGGGCGTCGTCGTCGGGTTGATCAACGGGGCGCTGACGGTGCTGCTCGGCATCGACAGCCTCATCGTCACCCTCGGCATGAGCACCCTGCTCGCGGGTGTGGCGCTGTGGATCAGTGGCGCGAACACCATCACCGGCGTCGACCAGACCCTGATCGACATCGTCATCTCGTACCGGCTCTTCGGCATCCCGCTGGAGTTCTACTACGCGATGATCTTCGCGCTGATCCTCTGGTACGTCTTCGCGTTCACCCCGCTCGGCCAGCGCCTGCTCGTCGTCGGCCGCAACCGCGAGGTCGCCCGGCTCTCGGGCATGCGGGTGTCGACGCTGCGCATCGGCGCGCTCGTCACCTCGGCGCTCGTCGCCGCGCTCGGTGGCGTGCTGATCGCGGGCACCTCCGGTTCCGCGGGCCCGACCACCGGTCTGGACCTGCTGCTGCCGGCGTTCGCGGCGGCGTTCCTCGGCTCGACGACGATCAAGCCCGGCCGGTTCAACCCGTGGGGCACGGTGATCGCGGTGTACTTCCTCGTCACCGGCATCACCGGCCTGCAGCTGCTGGGCCTGCAGTCGTTCGTGCAGAACATCTTCTACGGCGGCGCGCTCATCCTGGCCGTCTCGTTCTCCCAGATCATCCGGCGCCGCCGGATGAAGCGCGGCATCTGACGAGGTGCCGGAACGTCCACCTTTCGTTCTGCGTGAGGGTGTCGCACTCTCGGTGCTGGCCCTGGCGGCCGGCGGCTTCGCGGTCGTCGGCGCCTCGGCCAACGCACCGCTGATCCGGGCGGATCTCGGCCTGACCGAGGTGGGCGTCGGCGCGATCGCGTCGGTCGCCTACCTCGGCGCCATGCTGACCGCGCGCCCCTCCGGGCGGGCCACCGACCGGTTCGGGCCCGCCGTCGTCCTCGCCACGGGTCTGCTGGTCATGGCCGCGGGCGTCACCGTCGTCGCCACGGCGGCGGTCGACGTCGTGTTCTACGTCGGTATCGCGGTCGCCGGACTCGGCTACGGCATCATCAACCCGCCGACGAACGTCCTCGCCAACCCGGGCCGCGCCCAGCGTCGTGGCCTGGTCATGAGCGTCAAGCAGGCGGGCGTCCCGCTCGGCGGCATCCTCGCGGGTCTGGTCCTCCCCGCGCTCGGTTCGGTGCACGGCTGGCGGTGGGCCGCCGTCGTCCCGCTCGGGACCTGCGTGCTCGTAGGCCTGCTGGTCGGGGTGCGCGGGCGGCTGCGGTCGGCGTCGGCCGGCGACGGCACCGCGCTGCTGCGCCCCGACATGCGGATGCGGCTGCCGCACGGCTACGGCTACGGCTTCGTGATGGCCGGCGCCCAGGTGAGCATCTTCGCGTTCACGACCGTCTACCTCGTGGAGGGGCGCGGCCTCACCGCCGCGCAGGCGGGGCTCGGGGTGGCGCTGCTGCTGGTCGGAGGGGTGTGCGGACGTCCGCTGTGGGGCTGGTTCTCCGACCTGCACCCCGAGCTGCGGCTGCGCCACCTGCAGGTGGTGTCCGCACTGGGCGCCGTCGCCGTCACCCTGCTCTGGGCCGTGCCCGCGGGCCTGCTGCCCGTGGCGCTGCTCCTCGTCGGGCTGTGCGCCGTCGGGTGGAACGGCGTCTACGTCGCCGCGATCGCAGAGGCCGCCGAACCCGGCGCGGTCGGCGGCACGACGGGCGCGTCGCTGGTCCTGATCAACCTCGGCGCCGTCGCGTGCCCGCTGCTGATCGGGTTCGTCGTGTCACTGGCCGGCCGGTGGTCGATCGGCTGGATCGTGTGCGCGGCGCTGAACCTGGCCGGGGCGGGGATCGTCGCGGCCTCACGCGCCGCGCCCGCCACCGCACCCGAACCCGAACCCGTCACCACCGAGGAGACGCCGCTGTGACCGTCATCGACCGTGACTGGGCCGTGCTGGGCCGCACCGGGCTCCCGGTCACCCGCTTCACCCTGGGGACCGCGACGTTCGGCGGGCAGTGCGACGAGAAGGAGTCGCACGCCATCCTCGACCGCGCCGACGACCTCGGCATCGCCGTCCTCGACACCGCCGACAAGTACCCGATCGGCAGCGACTGGGACCGGGCCGGTGTCACCGAGGAGATCGTCGGGCGCTGGCTCGACGACGACGGCCGCCGCGACCGGTTCCTGCTGGCCACGAAGCTGCACGGGCGGACCGGCCCGCGGCCGTGGGACGGCGGCCTGTCACGCAAGCACGTCGTCGAGGCGGCGGAGGCGTCGCTGCGGCGGCTGCGGACCGACCGCATCGACCTCTACCAGCTGCACCGCCCCGACCCGGTCACGCCGATCGAGGAGACCCTGCACGCCCTCGACGACCTCGTCACCGCGGGCAAGGTCCGCTACGTCGCGTGCTCGAACTTCCTCGCCTACCAGGTCGCCCGCGCTCTGGGGCGCAGCGCGCTGCACGGCTGGGCCGCGTTCGTGTCGGTGCAGGCGCGCTACAACCTGCTGTTCCGTGAGCACGAGCGCGAGCTGTTCCCGCTGTGCCGGGAGGACGGGCTCGGGGTGCTGGCCTACAACGCGCTCGCCGGCGGGATACTGACCGGCAAGCACCGCCGCGAGGGCGGCACCGCCGGCGGCACCCGGTTCGCCGACTCGGGCGCGGGCGCGCTCTACCGCGGCCGGTACTGGCACGACGAGGCGTTCGACGTCGTCGAGGCGATCCGTGCCCTGGCCGGCGACGCCGGCCTCACCATTCCGGTGCTGGCCACGGCGTGGCTGCGGTCACGGCCGGGCGTGACCTCGGTGATCCTCGGCGCGACCCGGCCCGACCAGCTCGACCTCGCTGCGGCGGCCGCGGACGTCGAGCTCGAGGAGTCGTTGCTCGCCGAGCTCGACGCCCTGACCGCGCGGTTCCGGACCGGTGACGCGGTGCAGTGACCGGTGGGTCAGCCCTGCAGCGCGGAGTTGCCGCGGGCGGGGGCGTCGATGTGCTGCAGCGCCAGCTCGTGGAACTCCTGGTAGGTGCCGTACTTCGACACCCGGCCGTAGGTGGGCAGGCCGATGATCTCGGCGGTCCGGTTGGCGGCCTTGCGCACCGCGTCCAGGTCGACCCCGGTGCGGATGCCCATCTCGTCGAACATGTTGACGACGTCCTCGGTCGGCACGTTGCCCATGCCCAGCACCGAGACCGGCATCGAGATGCCGCCGCCGTAGCCGCCCGCGCACGTCTCGAACAGGGTGGCGCCGTTGTCGAACGCGGCGACGATGTTGGCCAGCGCCATGCCGGTCCGGTCGTGCATGTGCATGCCCAGCGTCAGCTCGGGCCAGCGCGAGGTGATCGCCTTGACCCGCTTGCCGACCATCCGCGGGTTCGCCATGCCGATACTGTCGGCGATGCTGACCTCGGTGATCCCGAAGCCCACGAACGTCTCGATCAGGCCGAGGATGTGCTCCTCGGTCTGCTCGCCCTCGTAGGGGCACAGGAAGCAGCAGCCCATGCTGACGTTGACCTCGACCTTTTCGGCCTGCGCCAGCTCGGTGACCAGCCGGATCTGCTCGACGTTCTGCGCGAGCGTCATGTTCGAGTTCTTCTTGTTGTACGTCTCGCTCGCGACGATCAGCGACGACAGCTTGGTGCAGCCCGCGGCGACGGCGCGCTGGGCGCCGCGCAGGTTCGGCACCAGCGCACGGAACACCGTGCCGGGCCGGTCGGGGAGCCGCTGCACGACCTCGCTCGCGTCGGCGAGCATGGGGATGACCTTCGGGTGGACGAAGCCGGTGACCTCGAGCTCGGGGATGCCCGCGTCGGCGAGCATCTCGATGAGCTCGAGCTTCTCCTCGGTCGTCGGGACGTGCCAGTCCGACTCGTAGACCATCGTCTGCAGCCCGTCGCGCAGCAGGACCTCGACGATGCGGGCCTGGGGCTCCTCGGCCATGCGGGCGTCCTCTCCGTTGGGGTTGCGGCGGGGGCGCCGCGGTCGACGTGAATGTATACGATCGACGGGCCCGAGGCCATGCTTGTGTGGCGTGGTCCCGTTCTCTGGAACAGGGTGTGGATCAGGGCTTTCGTCGACGAAATCGGTGTGCGACGGTGGTCCTGCGCGACGCGCGCGGCCCACCGTGGCGGGATGACTCGCATACAATTGGAGGGTTTGTGACGGAAGTGCGCGTGGGATGGGGGCGGGTGCTCGCGGCCGTCACCTGCTCGGCCACGCTGACGATGCTGCCGGTGTTCCTCCTCGGCGCCGCAGCGCCCAGCCTGCGGGCGGACCTGCACGTCGACGCGGGCCGGCTCGGCCTGGCCGTGTCGGCGTTCTGGATAGCGATGGCCCTGGTCGGGCTCGTCGGCGGGCACGTCGCGCACGCGCTCGGCGCCCGGGCCACGACGCTGGTCGGGATCGGCGTCGGCGTCGTGTCGCTCGTGGGCCTCGCGACCGCCACGTCGTTCCCGCTGCTGATCGTCTTCGCCGTGGTCGGTGGCACGGCCACCGCGCTCGCGACGCCGGCGGGGGACATGGCCGTCTTCGCCACCGTCCCCGCCGACCGCCGCGGCCTCGCCTACGGGATCAAGCAGGCGTCGCTGCCCGCCGCGTCGCTGCTCGCGGGGCTGGGCGTCCCGCTGATCGTGCTCACGGTGGGCTGGCGGTGGGCGTTCGCAGCGGCGGCGCTGCTCGCGCTCCCGGCCGTGCTCGCCTTCCCGCGCAGGTTTCCCCGTTCACACGCACCCTCCTCCGCCGAGCCCGCCCCGCGGCGGGCTGTGAAGCCGCGCGGGCTCGTCCCCGTCTCGGTCGCCGTCGGGCTCGCCATGGCCGCGGTGTCGGCGACCGGTGGCTTCTACGTCGTCGCCGCCGTCGCGGGCGGGACCGCCGCCCCGACCGCGGGGTTCCTGCTGGCGCTCGGCGGGGTCTGCGGGATCGGTGGCCGCTTCATCGCGTCCTGGCGCTTCGGCACGGCGGGACGCCCGTTGCTGGTGTGTGCCGGGCTCATGGGGGCGGGCGGCATCGGGACCGCGGGCCTCGCCCTCCTGGCCGGCTCGACGGCCGGGCTCGCCGTCGCGACCGTGCTGGCCTGCGGCGCGGGCTGGGGCTGGAACGGGCTGCTCACCCAGGACGTCGTCGCCTCGCACCCGGAGGCCACCGCGCGGGCGTCCGCCGCGATCATGGTCGGTGCCGCGTCCGGGGGAGTGGCGGGACCGGTCCTGTTCGGGCTGCTCGCGACGGGCGCGGGCTACACCGTCGCCTGGCTCTGCGCAGGCGCGTGCCTGCTGCTGGCGGCGACGGTCCTCGTCGTGCGCGAGGCCCGCCGGCGGCTCCCGGTCACGGCAGCCCGACCCCTGTGAGCGGCCGGGAGAGGCCGGGGCCCGGCCATGGAAGTGCCCGGACCCCCCACCGCGAGGGCCCGGGCACCGGCAGGGGCGGCTACTCGCCGCCCACGTCCAGCAGGATCTTGCCGTAGTGCCTGCGCGCCACCAGCTCCTCCTGCGCCTTCGCGGCCTCCGCCAGCGGGTACACGGCGTGCACCCGCGGCGAGAAGGTCCCGTTGGCGACGAGGCGCAGCACGTTGGTCATCTCGTCGCGGGTCTGCGTGTGCGAGGAGATGTAGGAGATGTGGCGCCGGAAGAACTCGATGATGTCGAACGGCACCACCTCACCCGCGTGCGCGCCGATGCTGATCAGGCGGGCGTAGGGCCGCATGACGTGCATCGACTTCCCGAACGCCTCGCCACCGACCACGTCGAACACCAGGTCGACCCCGCGTCCGCCCGTCGCGTCGAGGATCTCGGCGTACAGGTCGGGGGAGGTCTTGTAGTTGATGACGTGGTCGGCGCCGTCGGACCTGGCGCGTTCGAGCGTGGAGTCCTGGCTCGCCGTGCCGATCACGGTGGCGCCGGCGGCCTTGCAGATCTGCAGGGCCGCCGACGCGACGCCGGAGCCGATCGAGTGGATCAGCACCGTCTCGCCGAGCTTCAGCCCGCCACGCGGGATGAGCGCGTGGTACGCCGTGCCGAACGCCGTCAGCGAGGCGGCGGCGTCGGCGAACGACAGCCCGTCGGGCAGCGGCAGGCAGTGGTTCGCCGGCGTGAGCAGTTTCTCGGCGTAGGCGCCGCGGATGTGCTCGCCGTAGAGCCTGCGGTTCTCGCACAGGTTGTCCTGCCCGCGCTTGCACCACTCGCAGTACCCGCAGGTGCGGATGTAGGAGACCGCGACGCGGTCGCCGACCTTCGGCGACTCGACACCCTCGCCGACCGACGAGACGACACCCGCGCACTCGAGCCCGAGGATGTGCGGCATCTCGAAGTCGAAGCGCGACACCCCCTCGCGGATGTCGATGTCGACGTGGTTGAGCGCCGTGAACCTCACGTCGACGACGACGTCGCCCGGTCCGGCGACCGGGTCGGGCATGTCGGCGTAGCGCAGGACCTCCGGGCCGCCGAAGGTGTCGAAGACGACGGCCTTCACCGGTACGCCCCCGCACTGACCGACGCGATCGCGGCGATCGCCTCCGCGCTGGTCACGACGTCGGCGTACTTTCCGTCGAGGTCGATGAGGTTGGCCCGGTGCTGCTCGGGGCTGCGGTCACCGACGGCGTCGGCGACGACGACCGAGCGGAACCCGTAGGCCTGCGCGTCGACGGCGGTCTGGCGGACGCAGCCCGACGTCGAGCAGCCGACGTTGATGATCGTGTCGATCCCGCGGCGCTGCAGCACCTGCTGCAGCTCGGTGCCGATGAAGGAGCTGCTGTGCCGCTTGGTGAGCAGGTAGTCGCCGTCCTGCATCGCGACGCGCTCGTCGATCTCCACCCAGCGGCTGCCGAGGGTGAGCGCGCCCAGCGCGGGGCACTTCTCGACGAAGAGCCCGCCGTCGGCGAGGTCCTCGCGATAGGCGACCCGGGTGTAGATGACGGGCACGCCGGCCTCGCGGGCCGCCGCGAGGATCCCCTTGGTGACCTCGATCGGCGCGTCCTGGTTGGCCGAGCCGAGCGGGCACCCGGGGTCGGTCATGCCGTACTGGAAGTCGATCACCAGCACGCAGGGCGTGTCACCGAAGCCCGTGCGCTGCCGCATCCCACGGGAGGCGTAGTCGTCGAGTGTCGCGTCGTCGATCGCTGCCGACGCGCTCTCGGTCACCGTCATCAGAAGGTCTCGGGTGTGGTGGCCGGGACGAACCTGCCGACGTTCTGCGGGCCGACGAACGCGCCCTTGTCGATCATCACGTTGCCGCGCAGGATCGTCGTGACCGGCATGCCGTTGACGTCCCAGCCGTCCCAGTTGCTGTAGTCGCAGTCCGAGTGCAGGTTCTCGCCCTGCTTGTAGGTGTGGGTGAACCCGTCGTCCAGGATCACGATGTCGGCGTCGGCGCCCGGGCGCAGCACACCCTTGGTGCCGTAGATGCCGAAGAGCCGCGCCGGGTTGGCCGAGGTCAGCTCGACGAAGCGGGGGACGGACAGCCGGCCCTTGCGCACGCCCTCGGACCAGAACACCGACAGCCGGGTCTCGACCGAGTTCGTCCCGCCGGTGACGTTGTCGACGGTGTCCCCCGTCATCTTGTTGTCCCACGGGATGGTGAAGTCGTCGCTTGCCAGCGTGTGGAGGCTGCCGTTCTCGCACGCCGCCCAGAGCGCGTCGCGGTGCTCGATCGACTTGTTGGGCGGGTAGTTCATGTAACGCTGGCCGTTGGGCTTCTTGTACAGCTCGGGGTCGAACACGAGGTTGGGGTGCAGGACCTCGCCGAACGCGTGCGCGCCCTTGTCGCGGAACTCGCCGATCGCCTCGACGGACTCCTTGGCGGCGACGTGCACGATGTAGAGCGGCGAGCCGGTGCGCTGTGACAGCAGCAGCATCCGGCGGATCGCGGCCTCCTCGGCCAGGGGCGGGCGGGCCTCGCCGATGTTGGAGAAGTGCTCGCGACCCTCGCTGTAGAGCTTGCGGACGTTGTAGTCGATGATGCAGTCGTCCTCGCAGTGCACCATCACGATGCCGCCGTGCTTCTCGGTCTCGAGCATCGCCGAGTAGATGCGGCCGTCGTCGGTCATCATGCCGCCGATGGCCTCGGAGCCCGCGAACGTCGTGAAGAACTTGAACGACGTGACCCCGCCCGAGATCGCCTCGCGGATGCGGTCGGCGTTGGACTGCGGCCAGTTGCCGGTCATGATCGCGTGCAGCGCGTAGTCGCTGTAGAGGTTCTGCGAGTTCGACTTCTCGATCTTCGACTGGATCGACTCGACGAGGTCCTCCTCGCCCCACGAGATCGAGAAGTCGATGTAGGTCGTGGTGCCGCCCCACAGGCCCGCGCGCGAGCCCGCCTCGGACGACTGCGCCTTCATGGCCTCGGAGATCTGCAGGTCGTAGTGCACGTGGCTGTCGATGCCACCCGGCAGCACGTACTTGCCCGCAGCGTCGACGACCGTCGCCGCCCCGGTCTCGGAGAACTGGCCGTGGGTGCCGACGGCGACGATCTTCTCGTCCTTGACGGCGATGTCGAGGGGCTGCACCGTGCGGTCGTCGGCGACCAGCCCGTTGGTGACGATGAGGTCGTACATTCTCGCTCCCTTGCCCTGCGGTGGGTTGTGGCTCAGATGGCCCCGACGTCCTTGAGCTTCTGGAACTCCTCCTGCGACAGCCCCACCTCGTCGAGGTAGAAGCTCTCGTTGTCCTGCCCCATCTCGCCACCGAGGTGGCTGACCCCGCCCGGGGTCTCCGACAGCCGCGGGTGCACGTGCGTCACCGACGTCGGGCCCAACTGTGGGTCGTCGATGCGCTGCAGCAGCTCGCGCGCCTTGAAATGCGGGTGCTCGGCGACCTGGCTGATGTCGTGAACGGCCGCCGCGGCGACACGCGACTCCTCGAACAGGCGCAGCGCCTCGTCCTGCGGGTGCTTGGCGCACCAGTCGGCGATGGCCTCGTCGAGGTCGGCCACGTTGCGCAGCCGCGTCTCGTTGTCGAGGAACCGGGGGTCGGTGATGAGCTCCGGGCGACCCATGACGTGGAACATGCGCTCCACGATGGCCTGGGTGCCGCCGGAGATCGAGATCCAGTGCCCGTCCGAGCACTGGTAGGTGTTGCGCGGGGCGAGGTCGGCGAGCCGGTTGCCCGAGCGCTGGCGGATGACGCCGCGCTTCTCCCAGTCCAGCATCGTGTAGTCGATGAGCCGGTAGGTCGCCTCGGTGATCGCGTTGTCGATGACCTGGCCCTTGCCGCCGTTGACGTCGCGGTGGTACACGGCCGCGAGGACGGCCATCGCGCCGGTCAGCGCGGCGACGCCGTCGGCCAGCGGGTAGCCGGCGATCGACGGCGGGCGGTCGTCGGCACCGGTGATGTAGGCCAGGCCGGAGAATCCCTCGGCCAGCGTGCCGAAGCCGGGGCGCTCGGCGAACGGGCCGGTCTGGCCGTAGCCCGACGTGCGCAGGATGATCAGCTTCGGGTTGATCTCCTGGAGGACCTCGGGACCCAGCCCCCAGCGCTCCATGACACCGGGCCGGAAGTTCTCGATGACGATGTCGAACTCCGGGACCAGCCGCCGCACGATCTCCTGGCCCTCGGGCTTGTTCAGCGCCAGCGTGATGAGCCGCTTGTTGCGTGCCAGCGTCTTCCACGCCAGCGAGACGCCCTCGAACTGGGTGCCCCACTTGCGGACCGGGTCACCGGTGCCGGGCAGCTCCGCCTTCACGACATCGGCGCCGTAGTCGGCGAGGTACGTCGCGGCCCACGGAGCGGCCATCATCGTGGCCAGGTCGAGGACTCGCAGGCCCTCGAGCGCGCCGCGGCCCTTCTCGACGGGCGAGAGCGCCGAGACGTCGACGGTGTGCTCTGTCATGACAACCTTCCGGTCTGCCCGAGGGCGGGCGTGGGCTTCAGCTGGCGGGGACGGCGGCGCGGGCGGTGTGCCAGTCGGTGACGTCCTGGTACGCGCACGCGATCTGGAACAGGACGGCCTCGCCGAAGCGCGGCGCGGTGACGGCGATCCCGACCGGCAGGCCACTGCGGGGGTGGAACCCGATCGGCAGGCTCAGCGTCGGGCCGTCGTGAAGAGCCCACGGGTAGGTCACCCGGCCCAGCTGCATCGTCTGCGCGCGGGAGTCGGGGCCGCCGGCCATCGGGACGTCGACGGGGACGACGGGGGTGACGATGACGTCGAGACCGGCGAACACCTGTGCGAGCCGGGTGCGGTACTCGGCCCGGAACGCCAGCGAGCGGACGAGGTCGACGGCGGGGACGTCGAGGCCCGCGGAGACGCGGGCGAACACGTCGGGTGAGAAGTGGTCGGGGTGGGCGAGCAGGCGCTCCTGGTGGAACGACGCACCCTCGCTGCCGACGATGCGGGTCCAGTGCTCGTGCGCGCCGGTCGCCCCGAAGTCGGGGACGTCCGTGGTCGTGGTGCCCTGGTCGGACAGCCAGCCGAGGAACGTCTCGATGCGCTCGCCGACGCCGTCGTCGAGGTCGTCGAAGAAGAAGGAGCGGGCGACGCCGACGGTGAGCCCGTCGAGGGGCTTGCCGATCGCAGAGGTCGCGGGGGCGCCCGTCGACACGACGGAGTACGGGTCGGCAGGGTCGAACCCGGTGAGGGCCTCGGTCAGCCGGGCGGCGTCGACGGCGTGGCGGGCCATCGGGCCGACGGTGTCCTGCGTCTTCGCTGCGGGCAGCACACCACCGATCGAGATGCTGCCGACGCTGGGCCGCAGGCCGACGACACCGTTGAGCGCGGCGGGGATGCGCACGGAGGCACCGGTGTCGGTGCCGAGCGCGAGGTCGCAGTAGCCGGCGGCGAGCGCTGCCCCGGAGCCGCCGCTGGACCCGCCGGGGATGCGGTCGAGGTCCCACGGGTTGCGGCAGGCGCCGTAGGTGATGTTCTGGGTCGTCGCGCCCCACGCCAGCTCGGCCATGTTGAGCTTGGCGTTGACGACCGCACCCGCGGCTCGTAGCCGCCGGACGACGGTCGCGTCCGCGGTGGCGACGTTGTCGGCCAGGAACGAGGCACCGGCGGTGGTGCGGACCCCGGCGACGTCGATGTTGTCCTTCAGCGCCACCAGCACGCCGTCGAGCGGGCCGAGGGACCGGCCTGCGGCCCGGCGCTCGGCCGCGGCGACGGCGTCGGCACGCGACGAGTCCACCCAGGTGATGACGGCGCGCACGCGATCGTCGATCTCCTCGTACCGTGCGTGTGCGGTGTCCCAGCCCTCCGGACCGCCGAGCGGTGCGCGGTCATCGGGGATCTGCACGCCCGACCTCCTCTTGTCGCGGGGGCCGCCGAGGCGGCGCGGCCGAAGCAAACTGTATGCAACTCGCGGTTGTGGCGTCAACGGCCGGAAGGCCGTTCCTGGCCCCGAATCCGCAGCAAGTAGTGCCAGCGATCGGTAACGCACCGGAAACAGTCGCATGGAGCGTGCGTCGTGAACTGTGCACAAAGTTCGGTTGTTTTTGCGTTTCCGGAGCCCGAGTGGGTGGCGTGGGTCGTCCGGGCCTGTACCGTCTCGCCGGGTGACGTCGAGTAACGAACGGGCGGCCGACCGGGCGTACCGCATGATCCGGGCGGACATCATGTCCGGCGAGCTGGAAGGCGGGTCCCGGCTGGGCGAGGCCAACATGGCCGAGCGCTACGGCCTGTCCCGCACCCCGGTCCGTGAGGCGTTGCGCCGCCTCCAGTCCGAGGGGCTCATCGAGGCCCTGCCGCACCGGGGCGCCCGCGTCGTCGACTGGCGCTCGCTCGACATCGCCGCGATCTACGACCTGCGGGCCGTCGTCGAGGGCTTCTTCGTCCGCCGCGCCGCGCTCACCATGTCCGATGCCGAGATCGAGCGGCTCGCCGGCCTGTGCGACGACGTCGAGCGCAGTGCCGCCGCGCTCCCGCTCGGTGATCCCGAGCTCATCGACCTGACCGCGGCCTTCAACCGCGAGTTCCACGGCTCCATCGCCCGCGCCGCCGGCGGCGAGATCTTCGCGGCGGTGCGCGGCAGCGTCGTCATCGGCCCGCTGATGCTGCGGACGGTGCACGACTACACCCTCGAGGACCAGCAGCGCAGCAACCGCCACCATCGCGAGATCATCGCGGCGTTCCGGGCGCGCAGCCCCGAGTGGGCCGAGTCGGTCATGCTCGCCCACGTGTACTCCGCGAAGTCGCGGCTGCTCGAGGGGCGTGACGAGATCTTCGGGTCGACGGCGGCGCCTTCCGTCGAAGCGAGCTGACTGCATACAATTCGCGGGCTCTCTTGCCGCGCGCCCGTTCGGGTCACCGCCGCGCGCGTCCCCCGTGAACGGAGTCTCGCATGGCTGTGCCGCCCGCCCCCGCCGCCTATGACGTCGTCGTTCTTCCCGGGGACGGCATCGGTGTCGAGGTCATGGACTCCGGCGTCGCCGTGCTGCGGGCCGTCGCCGAGCCGCTCGGCCTCCGCGTCGACCTCGCGTTCCACGAGGCCGGTGCGGGCGCATTCGCGAAGACCGGTGTGGCGATCGCCGAGTCCGTGCTCGCCGCGGCCGGGCAGGCCGACGCGGTGCTCTTCGGGGCGATGGGGCTGCCCGACGTCCGCCGCGAGGACGGCACCGAGATCGCCCCACAGCTCGACCTGCGGGAGCGCTTCGGTCTCGTCGCGGGCGTGCGGCCGGCCACGCTGCTCCCCGGGATCGACCGGGTCTTGTATGCACCGCACATCGACTTCGTCACGGTGCGGGAAAGCACCGAAGGCCTGTTCGCCGGCCGGAACGACCCACCGTCGGCCGACCCCGACGTCGAGCACGACCGCATGACGATCACCCGCGAGGCCAGCGAGACGCTGTTCGACGTCTCGTTCGGCCTCGCCGCCGCCCGCCGCCGCGCGGGCGGACCCGGCAGGGTCACACTGTTCGACAAGGCCAACGTGCTCAAGAGCCAGGCCTTCCTGCGGCGCATCTTCGACGAGGTCGCCGAGCGCCACCCCGACATCGAGACCGAACACGTCTACGTCGACGCCGGGGTCATGATGATGGTCCGCGAACCCGAGCGGTTCGACGTCGTCGTCATGGAGAACATGTTCGGCGACATCGTGTCCGACCTCGCCGCGGGCATCACCGGCGGCCTGGGGCTGGCGCCCTCGGCCGACATCGGCCGCGAGCACGCCGTCTTCCAGCCCTGCCACGGGACCGCCCCCGACATCGCGGGCCGCGACCTCGCCAACCCCGTCGGGATGGTCCTCTCGGTCGCGATGATGCTCGACTGGCTCGGCGACCGGCACGAGGACAGCCGCTGCACCGACGCCGCCCGCCGGGTCCGCTCGGCCGTCGACGCCACGCTCGCCGCCGGGACCCGCACCCGCGACGTCGGCGGCACCGCGAGCACGACCGACGTGACCGCCGCGATCGTCGGCGCCCTCTGAGCCAGCCTCGGCCGCCTCGGCCGCCTCGGCCGCCTCGGCCGGTGATCCCGCCGCCGGGCGGACGCGCAGCAGGCCGTGTGCCGGTGACGGGCGTCTCCGGGGCGTAGGGATCGCGTCAAGACGCGAGGTCGTGGCGTCAAGGACGCGTTGGGTTCACGGCTCCCGGCGCGCCCCGCTCGCAGACTCACCCCGGTCCGCCGGAGAGCCCGGCGGCACGGACCCGGGAGTGGGTTTCGGTGGCCGATCTGCTGTACGCGCTGGCGCTGGTGGGCGTCTTCGGTGCGCTGGTGCTGTGCCTGCGCGGGCTGGAGCGCCTGTGAGCACCGCCGACGTCGTGACCAACGTGCTCGGTGGCCTCGTCGCCCTGGCGCTGCTGGTCTACCTGACGGTCGCCCTGCTGCGGCCGGAGAAGTTCTGATGAACGACACCCTCGCGGGCCTGGTCCAGGTCGCGTTCCTGCTGGTCCTGCTCGCGGCCTGCTACGTCCCGCTCGGTGACCACATGGCCCGCGTCTTCACCGTGGAGCGGCACTGGCGGGTCGAGACGGCGCTGTACCGGCTCGTGCGCGTCGACCCCGCGGGCGGCCAGCGCTGGCCCACCTACGCCGCCGGGGTGCTGGGGTTCTCGTTCGTGTCGGTCGTGCTGCTCTACCTGCTGCAACGGCTCCAGCCGCTGCTGCCGGCGAGCTTCGGCCGTGGCCCGGTGCCGCCCGCGACCGCGTTCAACACGGCGGTCTCGTTCGTCACCAACACGAACTGGCAGTCCTACGTGCCCGAGCAGACGCTGGGCAACACCGTGCAGATGGCCGGGCTGACCGTGCAGAACGTGCTGTCGGCAGCGGTCGGGATCGCGGTCGCGGTCGCACTGGTCCGCGGGTTCGTCCGCGCCGGGACCGACCGGATCGGCAACGTGTGGGTGGACCTCACCCGCGCCACGGTGCGCATCCTGCTGCCCCTGGCGTTCGTCGCGGCCATCCTGCTGCTCGTCATGGGCGTGACGATGTCGCTGCGGTCGGGCGTCGACATGACCGGCGTCGACGGCGCCACCCACACGCTGCCGCTCGCTCCGACCGCCTCGCAGGAGGCGGTCAAGCAGCTGGGCACCAACGGCGGGGGCATCTTCAACGCCAACTCCGCCCACCCGTTCGAGAACCCGGGCGCGGTCTCGAACCTCTTCCAGATCTTCCTGATGCTCGTGGTCCCGGTCTGCCTCACCCGCACGTTCGGGACCATGGTGGGCAACCCGCGCCAGGGCGCGATCCTGCTCTCGGTGATGGGCGTGCTGTGGGGCGCACTGCTGGCCGTCGCCTGGTTCGCCGAGACCCACCCGAACGGCCCGGCCGCGCTCGCCGCGGGCGGCGCGATGGAGGGCAAGGAGGTCCGGTTCGGCATCCCGTCGTCGGTGCTGTTCGGCATCTCGACGACGGGCACGTCGACGGGCGCGGTCAACTCGATGCACGACTCGTGGACCGGCGGCGGGGGCGGGGCGGCGCTGCTCGCGATGCTGCTCGGCGAGGTCGCGCCCGGCGGCGTCGGCAGCGGGCTCTACGGCATCCTCGTGCTCGCGGTCGTCGCCGTCTTCCTGGCCGGGCTCATGGTCGGGCGCACGCCGGAGTACCTGGGCAAGAAGCTCGGCCGGGTGCAGGTCACCGCCGCGGCGGTGTCGATACTGGTGATGCCGGCCGTCGTGCTGCTCGGCGCGGGTCTGGCGATCGCGCTGCCCGGTACCGCCGACGCCCTCGGCAACGACGGCGCGCACGGCTTCTCCGAGGTCCTCTACGCCTACGCGAGCGCCGCGAACAACAACGGCAGCGCCTTCGCCGGCATCACCGTGACCAGCGACTTCTTCCAGTCGACGCTCGGTGTGGCGATGCTGCTCGGCCGGTTCGTGCCGATCCTCGCGGTGCTGGCGCTGGCCGGGTCGCTCGCCGCGCAACGCCGCGCCGAACCCACCGCCGGGACCCTGCCGACGGACAAGCCGCTGTTCGGCGTGCTCGTCGGTGGATCGGTGCTGCTCGTCGCCGCACTCACCTTCTTCCCGGCGCTCGCGCTGGGCCCGCTCGCGGAGGCACTGTCATGACGCTCGTCGACGACCACCCGGTCGCCGCCACCGAACCCGTGCGCGCCGGGGCGTTCCGGCCAGGGCAGCTGTGGACCTCGCTGCCGGAGGCGTTGCGCAAGCTCGACCCGCGCACCCAGCTTCGCAACCCGGTGATGTTCGTGGTGTGGGTCGGCTCGCTGGTCACCACCGTGTCGGCGATCGTGTCGCCGAGCCTGTTCGGGTGGCTCGTCACGATCTGGCTGTGGATCACTGTGCTGTTCGCGAACCTCGCCGAGGCGGTCGCGGAGGGCCGGGGCAAGGCGCAGGCGGAGACGTTGCGCCGCAGCCGCCGCGACACCGTCGCGCACCTGCTGTCGGGGAGGGTGGTCTCCGCCGCCGAGCTGAGGATCGGCGACCGCGTCGTCGTCGGCGCGGGGGAGACGATCCCCGGCGACGGCGACGTCGTCGAGGGCATCGCGACGGTCGACGAGTCCGCGATCACCGGCGAGTCCGCCCCCGTGGTGCGCGAGGCCGGCGGGGACCGGTCGAGCGTCACCGGCGGCACGACCGTGCTGTCGGACCGGATCGTCGTCGAGATCAGGACGACCCCGGGGGAGTCGTTCGTCGACCGGATGATCGCGCTGGTCGAGGGGGCGTCGCGGCAGAAGACGCCCAACGAGATCGCGTTGACGATCCTGCTGGCGGCCCTGACGATCATCTTCCTGCTGGCGGTCGTCGCGCTGCAGCCGATGGCGGCCTACGCCGGCGGGCTGCAGCCGATGGTCGTGCTCGTGGCGCTGCTGGTCTGCCTGATCCCGACGACGATCGGCGCGCTGCTCTCGGCCATCGGCATCGCCGGGATGGACCGGCTCGTGCAGCGCAACGTCCTCGCCACGTCCGGGCGTGCCGTCGAGGCGGCCGGGGACATCGACACGCTGCTCCTCGACAAGACCGGCACGATCACCTTCGGCAACCGCCGGGCCACCGAGCTGATCCCGGCCGGGGACGCCTCCCTGCGTGAGCTCGCCGCGGCGGCCCGGCTGTCGAGCCTGGCCGACCGGACCCCGGAGGGGCGCAGCGTCGTCGACCTCTGCGCCCGCGAGCACGGCCTCGCCCCCGAGGCCACCGCGGAGGAGGCCCGGGCGGAGTTCGTGCCCTTCACCGCGCAGACCCGGATGTCGGGGATCGACCTGGCGGGCCGGCGGATCCGCAAGGGCGCGGCGGCGTCGATGCCCGGCGGCGCCGAGGAGATCGTCGACGCGATCTCGGACGACGGCGGGACCCCGCTCGTCGTCACCGACGACGACCGGGTGCTCGGCGTGATCCGGCTGTCCGACGTCGTCAAACCGGGCATCGCGGAACGGTTCGCGGCGTTGCGCGCCATGGGGATCCGCACCGTGATGGTCACCGGGGACAACCCCCGCACCGCGCGCGCGGTCGCCGCGCGGGCCGGCGTCGACGACCACATCGCCGAGGCCACCCCCGAGGACAAGCTCGCCTACATCAGGAAGGAGCAGGAGGGCGGGCGGCTCGTCGCGATGACCGGAGACGGCACCAACGACGCGCCCGCGCTCGCCCAGGCCGACGTCGGCGTCGCGATGAACACGGGCACCGCCGCGGCCAAGGAGGCCGGCAACATGGTCGACCTCGACTCGGACCCGACGAAGCTGGTCGAGATCGTCGAGATCGGCAAGCAGCTGCTGATCACCCGGGGCGCGCTGACGACGTTCTCCGTGGCCAACGACCTGGCCAAGTACTTCGCGATCCTGCCCGCGATGTTCGCCGCGCTCCACCCGTCGCTGGGGCTGCTGAACGTGATGGGGCTGCATTCGCCGCAGTCGGCGATCCTGTCGGCGGTGGTCTTCAACGCGCTGGTCATCGTCGTGCTCATCCCGCTGGCCCTGCGGGGCGTCCGCTACCGGCCGACGTCGGCCGCGGAGCTGCTGCGGCGCAACCTGCTCGTGTACGGCCTCGGCGGCGTCGTCACGCCGTTCGTGGGCATCTGGCTCGTCGACCTGCTGGTCCGACTGATCCCGGGGATGTGACGTGCTCTCCACACTGCGACGCCAGACCGCAACCGGTCTGCGGCTGCTGATCGTGCTCACCGTCGTGTGCGGGATCGTGTACCCGCTCGCGGTCTGGGGGGTGTCCCGGCTCCCGGGACTGTCGTTGTCGGCGGAGGGGTCGGCGGAGGGCTCCTCGGTCATCGGGGTCGACCCCGTCGCGGCCGATCCCGCCGCCGACCCCTTCTTCCACACGAGGCCCGCCGCATCGGCCGCCGGGGTGCTCGGCCCGGCCGACACCACGACTTCCGGTGGGTCGAACGAGGCGGGCGACTCGACCGACCTGCTCGACGCCGTCGCGCAACGCCGCGCGGCCGTCGCCGCGCGCGAAGGGGTCGCGCCCGCCGCCGTCCCCACCGACGCCGTCACCGCGTCGGCCTCGGGGCTCGACCCCGACATCAGCCCGGCCTACGCGGCGTTGCAGGCGGCGCGGGTCGCCCGCGTCACGGGGCTGCCCGACGCGCAGGTCAGGGCGCTCGTCGACCGGGCGACCGACGGGAGGACGATCGGCTTCCTGGGCGAGCCGACGGTGGACGTCACCGAGCTCAACCTGGCCGTGCAGCAGGCGGCCGGCCGCTAGGAGGGACGATGGGCAACGTCGGTGAGCTGCGGATCCATCTCGGCGCCGCGCCCGGCGTCGGCAAGACGTACGCGATGCTCGGCGAAGCCCGGCGGCGACGTGAGCGCGGCACCGACGTCGTCGTCGGGCTCGTCGAGACCCACGGCAGGGCGCGGACCGCCGAGCTGCTCGACGGTCTCGAGGTGCTGCCGCGGCGTGAGGTCGCGCGCGGCGGGAACCTCCCCGCCGAGCTCGACGTCGACGCCGTCCTCGCCCGCCGCCCCGACGTCGTGCTGGTCGACGAGCTCGCCCACACCAACGCCCCCGGCTCGCGCCACCCCAAGCGATGGCAGGACGTCGAGGAGATCCTCGCCGCCGGCATCGACGTGCTGTCCACGGTCAACGTGCAGCACCTCGAGTCGCTCGGGGACGTCGTGCACCGGATCACCGGCGTCCGCCAGCACGAGACCGTGCCCGACGGGTTCGTGCGCCGTGCCGAGCAGATCGAGCTCGTCGACATCACGCCGGAGGCGTTGCGCCGCAGGCTCGCCCACGGAAACGTCTACGCGGCCGACAAGATCGACGCAGCCCTCGCCAACTGGTTCCAGCCCGGCAACCTCACCGCGCTGCGCGAGCTGGCCCTGCTCTGGGTGGCCGACGAGGTCGACGTCGCCCTGCGCCGGTACCGCACCGACAAACACATCCGCGAGACGTGGGAGACGCGCGAACGCGTCGTCGTCGCGCTCACCGGCGGGCCCGAGAGCGAGACGGTGCTGCGCCGTGCCGCCCGGATCGCCTCCCGCGCCGGACAGGCCGACCTGCTCGCGGTCCACGTGCTGCGCGGCGACGGGCTGGCCGGCGCCCCCGTCGGCGCCACTGCGGCGCTGCGCACCCTCGCCGACGACGTCGGCGCCTCGTTCCACACCGTCGTCGGCGACTCCGGGGCGTCCGGGGTCACCGACTCGCTGCTGGAGTTCGCCCGCGGCGCCAACGCCACCCAGCTGGTGCTCGGCACGTCGCGACGCTCCAGGCTCGCCCGGCTGTTCGACCCCGGCATCGGCGCCCGGGTCGTGCAGGAGTCCGGGACGATCGACGTCCACATGGTCACCCACGACGCCGCCGGCGCGGCGCTGCGGCTGCCCACGTTGCGCAGCAACCTCCCCAACGGCCGGCGCGTGCTCGGCTGGGTGCTGTCCGTGCTTGCGCCCGTCGCGGCGACCGGCCTCGGCGTGGGGCTGGACATCGGCCTGTCCACCGACGTCGTCCTGTTCTTCCTGGCGACCGTCGTCGCCGCGCTCGTCGGAGGGCTGGGACCGGCGCTCGTCGCCGCGGTGCTGGGTGTGGTGCTGCTGAACTTCTTCCTGACCCCGCCGCTGTACTCGCTGACGATCGGGCAGACCGGGAACGTCGTCACCCTCGTCGTGATGCTGCTGGTCGCGGTGCTCGTCGCGCTCGTCGTCGACCGGGCCGCGCGGCGCGGCGAGCAGGCCGCCCGGGCCCGCACCGAGGCGGCGCTGCTGGCATCGTTCGCGCGGACGGTCCTCACCCGGGCCGACCCGTTGCCGCGGCTGCTGGAGAAGGTGCGGGAGGCGTTCGGGCTGCGCTGCGTCGCGCTGCTGGAACGTGGCGACGGCTGGTCGCCGGTCGCGGTGTCGGGGCCGATGGAGTGCACGCGCCCCGAGCACGCCGACGTCGACGTGGCCGTCGAACCCGGACTGCACCTGGTCGGGACGGGCCGGTCGCTGCCCGCGCACGACCGTCGGCTGCTGGAGGCCGTCGGCGGGCAGGCGCTGCTCGCGCTGCGCGGCCAGCGCGCCGCCGCCGAGGCCGTCGACGCCCAGCGCCGCGCCGAGGCCAACGAGACCCGCAGCGCGCTGCTCTCGGCGGTGGGCCACGACCTGCGCACCCCGCTGACCTCGATCAAGGCCTCCGCCGGGAGTCTGCGGGACCCGTCGCTGCCGCTGTCGGACGCCGACCGCGCCGAGCTCGCCGCGACGATCGAGGAGTCCGCCGACCGGCTCACCGGGCTCGTCGACAACCTGCTGGACTCCTCGCGCCTGGCCGCCGGTGCGGTGACGCCGCTGCTCGCCCCCGTCGGCTGCGACGAGATCGTCGGCCGTGCGCTGCTCGGGCTGGCCGACGCCGGGCGCGTGACGATCGACGTCGCCGAGGACCTGCCCGACGTCCGGGCCGACCCCGGCCTGCTCGAACGGGTCCTCGCGAACCTGCTCGACAACGCGCTGCGCCACGGCGGCGGCGCGCCCGTCGCGGTGCGGGGGAGCGCGCACGCCGACCGCGTCGAGCTGCGGGTCGCCGACTCCGGACCCGGGGTTCCGCAGCGCGCCCGCGACCGGCTGTTCACACCCTTCCAGCGCCTCGGCGACCGGGGCACCGGCGTCGGTCTGGGCCTGTCGGTCGCGCGCGGCCTCACCGAGGTGATGGGCGGCACCCTGACGGCCGAGGACACCCCCGGCGGCGGCCTGACCACGGTGATCGCCCTACCCGCCTGTGAGCGACGATAGTCGCTGGAGCGACCATCGCCGCTCACGACCGCGGGTCGTCCACGAGCGCAGCTGTGCGGCGGAGCCGCGGCAGACCAGCGCGCGGGCGAGGTCGAAGTCCGGAGCCTCGACGACGACGGCCGCCGGCTCCATTGCCACTCACGGGGGAGGGGGAGGATGGCGCGATGGCGTCGTACACGGTCAACCCTGACGCCGTCGCGTACGCGCGCCGGCTGATCGACAAGCGGCAGTACGTGCTGACCAGCCGGTGGGGCGACGTCCAGCCCGGCGCGGAGCAGGAGAACGGCTACCTCGACCGGCACTCCTGGGACGAGTACGCGAACTGGCACCTCGGTCTCACCGACGGTGCCACCGAGGAGACGAAGGCGCGGTACGCCTTCGTGTTCGGCGACTTCCGGCGCATCCACCGGATGGGCATCATCGCCTGCCACTACCGGGCCGCGGAGTGGCGGCACAAGGACATCGAGCTCGCCGCCCACGAGCTGCTGCAGTACCTGGACGCGGCGACGGCCTAGTGCTCGAGCTCGGCCAGCACCTCCGCGGTGTGTGCGCCGAGGGCAGGCGGGTTGCGCAGCACGACGTCGGGGGACAGGAACGGCAGCCGCGGCAGCGCGGGCGCACCCTCGGGGGCGTCGACCGGGTCGACGAGTATCCGGCGCTCCTGCGCGACGGGCGCCGCGAGGGCCTCGTCGAGCCGGTTGACCGCCGACGCGGGAACCTTGGCCTGGCCCAGCAGCAGCTCCAGCTCGTGGCGGGTGTGCAGCGAGGTGCGGGCCTCCAGCAGCGTGTGGAGGGCGTCGCGGTGCACGACGCGGTCGGCGACCGACCCGAAACGGGCGTCGTCGGCGACCTCGGGGACGTCGAGGGCGGTGCACATACGTCGGAAGATCGCGTCGTTGCCCGCCGCGACCATCAGCTCACCGTCGGCGGAGCGGAACGTCTCGTAGGGGGCGGCCATCGGGGTCACGGCGCCGGTCTTGACCGGCGGGCGACCCGTCGCGACAAGGTTGACCATCTGGTGGCACATCAGCGCGAACCCGGAGTCGACGAGCGCGACCTCGACCCGTTCGCCCCTGCCCGTCCGTTCGCGGCGGGCCAGCGCCGACATGACACCCATCGCCGCCCACATGCCCGTCGTGATGTCGACGACCGACGCCGGCACCCGCGCCGACGGCCCGCCGGGGTGCCCGGTGGCGTCGACGATGCCGGTGAAGGCCTGCACCACGGGGTCGTAGCCGGGCAGCTCGGCGCCGAGCGGGCCGCGGCCGAACGCCGACACCGAGCAGTACACGAGCCGCGGGTTGCGCGCCGAGAGCGCCTCCCACGACAGCCCGAGCTTGTCGAACTTGCCGGGCCGGTAGCTCTCCATGACGACGTCGGCACCGTCGCACAGCCGCAGCGCCGTCTCGCGCCCCGCGGACGTGGTCAGATCGAGGACGATGCTGCGCTTGTTGCGGTTGAACGTCGTGAAGATCGTGGAGATGCCGTCGTCGGCGAAGGGGGCGAGGCGGCGTGAGTCGTCGCCACCGGGGCGTTCGACCTTGACGACGTCCGCGCCCTGGTCGGCGAGGATCATCGCCGCGAACGGTCCGGCGATCATGGCGGTGAAGTCGACGACGCGGAGCCCGGCGAAGGTGGAACCCTGGTCGCTCACGGCATCCTCGGGTCGAGCACCGGTTTGATCTCGGCCATGGCGCGCATGGCGTCCATCGCCTGGTCGAGCTGCGACAGGCCGTACGTGGTGCCGAGGACGCGGTTCCAGTCGAAGCGGTCGGAGAACCGGTCCAGCGCGTCGAGGGCGACGGCATAGTCGCCGATGTCGCCGCTCATCGTGCCGCGGATGCGCAGGCCGTACCCGACGATCCGGGCGACGTCGACCTGCTGCTTCTCCCCGCCGAGGGTGCCCATCAGCACGTAGCGGCCGTTGCGTCCCAACATGTCGACGCCTTCCGCGCCCGCTCCGGGCGCTCCCGCCATCTCGAAGGCGACGCTCGGGCCGCCACCGGTCAGGTCCCGCACGATCCCGACGCGCTCGGCCGGGTCGGGGTGCTCGTCGATCGACACGACGTCGGTGGCGCCCCACTCGGACGCGACGGCGAGCCGGTCGGCCGGTCCGCCGACGACGACCAGCTTCCGTGGCCCGTGCAGCGACGCGAGTGCCGTCGTGAACAGTCCGACCGGGCCCGCGCCCTGGACGACCACCGTGTCGGTGAAGTCGATCCGGCCCATGACGTCGAGTGCCCGCACGACCGTCCGGACCGCGCAGCTGCCCGCGGCGGCCCAGGCGCTCTCGACCCCGTCGGGGACCACGAGCCTGCCCGCCCGCGGCACGACGTAGGCGACCTCGGCGAAGGTGCCGGTGAAGTGTGGCGGGACGCTGCAGTCGGCCATGTAGCCGATGTAGCGCTGCGGGCACTGCGTCGGCTCCTTGTCGAGCGTGCACTGCCGGCAGCGCCCGCACGGGGTGTGCGCCCAGACGACGCGGTCGCCGATGCGGACCGGGTTGCCCAGGCTGTCGACGTCGGCACCCGGGCCGATCGCGGTGACCCGGCCGGCCATCTCGTGGCCGAGGATCAGGGGCAGGGAGATCGGGAGCCGTCCCTCGAGGTCACCGGCCCACACGTGCACGTCGGAGCCGCAGACGGTGGCGGCCTCGATGTCGACGACGAGCGCCCCCGGTTCGGCGGCGGGGCGGGGGAACGTCTCGATCGTGAAGGGGGCGCGGTACTCGGTGAGGACGGCTGCTCTGGCGTCGGTCACGTCCTCTTCCTAGCCGATCGCGCCGCGACGCGCCCGGTTCTCCGGGGTCCCGGGCGGGGCCCTCGATCGGGTGAGGTACGCGGTCGAGGGCGTCGGCGCTGCCAGGGTGTCGGGCATGGGCGGCGGGTGGAGCGGCACGTCGGTGGCCGGGCGCGTGGTCGCGGCGCTCGTGGCCGCGCTGGCTGCGGCGGCGTTCGTGGCGGCGGCCCCCGTGGCGTCGGCCGCGCCCCCGGAGCCCCCGGGCCCCCTGACGACGCTGCCCCTGACGTCCCCGCCGACGACCCCTCCCCGCGGGGCCACGATCGCCGGGCTCGACCTGCACGACGGCACGATGCTGCAGTCCGGTGGCGCCGACCTGCTCTACGGGACGATGTACGGGTGCGGCTTCGAGTGGGGCCTCGCATCGCCGTGGTGCGGCTTCGGCGTCTCCCGCGCGACGAGCCTCGCCGGCCCGTGGACCGTCCCGCAGCGGCTGTTCGCCCCGACCGACGTCAGCCCGTACTCGGGTCTGACGTGGCAGCGGATCTGTGGCGACTCCGGTGCCGGCTGCTTCAACCCGCGGATGCTGCACCGGTCGGGCTGGGGCGCCGACGACGGCGCCTGGGTCCTGTGGTTCAACGCCCCCGACGACTTCAACCGCACCCGCGCCAACGCCTACTACGCCATGGAGTGCGCGGGACCCACGGGTCCGTGCGGTGGTGAGGGCCGCGCGACGACCAAGCCCGCGCTGTACGACTGCACCGACAACGGCGACTTCTCGCTGGTCCGCGACGACCCGCGACCCCCGGTGCTGCTGTGCACCATGGCCGACCAGACGCTCGCGTCGGAACGGCTGACGGCGACCGGCACGTCGGGCGCCGGTGGCGGCGCACGCAACCTCGCGGGGCTGACCCGCACGGAGGCGCCCGGCGCCTACCGGGATCCCGCCACGGGCACGTGGATCATGACCTACAACGACCCCAACTGCGGCTACTGCGCCGGCTCACCGACCGGGTACGCCACGGCGTCCTCGCTCGACGGGCCGTGGACCGCGCCGCCGAACACCAACCCCGACTGGGGTGCGCCACCGTCGGGGCGGCGCGCGATCTCGGCGACGTCGTGCGGCGGGCAGGGGCGCACCGTCGTCACCCTGTCCGGGCAGGCCTACCAGCTGATCGACCTGTGGCTGGGCACCCGCAACGAGACCGCGGCCGGGCTTCGGCTCGAACCGCTCGTCCACCGGGGAGAGGCGCCGCTCGGCAGCCCGCTGCAGGCGTTCGCGCCGTGGACGTGCGGTGCCGCCGAGGGCACGCCGCACGGGTCGGGGAGCCGTGGATCGGCGTGGTCACCGCGGTGACGGCGTGGGTTCGGGCTGCGTGGGTTCGGGCTGCGTGGGTTCGGGCGGTGTGGGCTCAGGCGACGCCGACGTAGGTGAGCACGCCGTCGAGGGCGCGTTCGAGATGCACGAAGTCGCCCGTCGCCTGGAAGATCGACGCCCCGCCCTGCACCGCGGCCAGCACGACCGAGGCGGCCGCCTCGGGCGCGACGTCGCGGCAGCCCTTGCCGGAGGCCTGCAGCCGGGCGACGGCCGCCGTCATCAGCTCGTGCCAGGACGCCTGCATGTCGACGACGATGCCCTCGGCCTCGGGACCGGTCCGCGACAGCTCGACGACCAGCGCGTTGACGGGGCAGTAGCGGCCGAGCTCGACGTAGCGGGCGATCACGGCTTCCCGCCACGCCCGCCAGGACTCCGGTGTGGACAGGTCCTCGATGTGCGGGCGCTGGTCGGAGATGACCCGGTCGGCCTCGTAACGGGCGATCGCGGCGAACAGCTCGGAGCGGCCGTCGGGGAAGTAGTGGAAGAGCTGGCTCTTGCTCGACCCGGTGCCCTTGCAGATCAGGTCGAGGCTCACACCGGCGGCACCGTTGCGGCGGAGCAGCTCGGCAGCGCCCTCCAGGATGCGCAGGCGTGTCGCCGCTCCCTTGGCCGTCAGCACGCGCGCCATGGCAACATCGTACGGCCACGACAGTTGCGTCGGGAAAGGCCTAACGACTGCCCGTCGGGAACGGCAGTTGGACGCACGCGTTCACGCTGCGGCTCAGGGCTTCCCGGTCGGGGTCGTCCAGCCCGTCGGGGCTGCTCGACGGGCTCCGGGGCGGGCGCCGAGGGCCGGCGCGACGGATCCGGCGACGGCCCGCATGATCGCGACGTGCGTCGTGAGGGGTGCACCGCCGGGGCTCGTCTGCACGATGAGGTCGGTGGCCAGGCCGACCGCCGGGTCGCGGCGCAGCCGGGCGACCACGTCGGACGGCTTCTCGCCGGCGGCCACGATGCGTGACACCGCGACCCGCGGGGCGCCGACGGCGCGCGACCAGTAGCGCGTCAGGTCGCCGGCGACGGGGGAGCCGGGGACGTCGGCGGGTCTGCCGGTGATCAGCCCCATCCCGCGCGCCGCAGCGGCGTCGACGGCCACAGTGGAGCCCGTCGCCCACCACAGCCGGTGCGCCACCCCGGGCGCGGCGGGGACGAGCCGCGGTCCGCGCAGGATCGTGCGCAGGGTGTCGACGAGCAGGACGGTGTCGTCGTGGCGGTCGGCGTGCTCGCGGCCGAACGCTGCCGCCGCCGACGGGTCGGCTCCCGCGCCGACGCCCAGCTCGAGGCGGCCGCCGCTGAGCGCGTCGACGACGGCGGCGTCCTCGGCGAGCCGCATCGGGTCCTCCAGCGGCGCGGCGACGACCCCTGTGCCGAGCCGGATCCGCGACGTCGCCGCCGCGACGGCCGCGAGCAGCACCAGCGGCGACGGGAGCAGCCCGCGTGCGTCGTCGGCGTGGTGCTGGGCGACCCAGAACGAGTCGAAGCCCTGCTCCTCGGCGGCGACCGCCGCGGCGACGGTGTCGCGGTAGGCGGCGGCGGGACCGTCCGGCCCGGTGACGTGCGTGAGATACCCGAGCCGCATGCGCGGAACGTAGCGCACCGGCGACGCAGAGTGTGCGACCCGGTGGCCACGCGCCGCGGTGTGTGACGGGGGCCCCGCCGGCTTGACCTTCGTTCGGGCCGCCCGGTTCACTGGGCGAGCCATCCAGAGCGGCCGAGAGACCTGGCTCGTCGACGCCGCAGCAACCACGTCCGGTTTCGGGCGGGGTGCTTCCGCCGGGACCGATGGGAGAGGAAACACCGTGAGGCCGAGTACCGCCGACGCCCCGCCCGCTGCGGCGTGGTCGCGCCGACGCCACGTCGACCTGTGCCGGACCCAGGGCGCGCTCTGTCGCTGACCCGCCGTCCGCCGGCATCCCCACGGCCCGTTCCTCCGCGCTCGCGCGCACCCCGATCAGTTCGGAGCACTCCCATGCCCCCGCTCGACCGTCCGGCCCAGCACGACCGTCCCCGCAGGCCCTCCCCGCACCCGGACAGCCGCACGGCGCGCCGGCTGCGGATCGCCGACGACCTCCTCGACCGGTTGGAGGCACTCGTCGACCGGCACCGCGACCCGACCGCGCACGAGCCGGGCCTGTACACCGCGCTGTACGCAGAGCTGGTCACCGCCGAGGTCGCGCACGAGCTGGCGATGGCCCGCAGCGCCCTGCGCCGCACCCCGCACGTGCCGCCGACGCGCCACCGCGCCCCGGTCACCGACCACGCCTGAGGCGTCCCGGACCGGCCGCGTCCGCCGCTCACGTCCCCGGCGCGGGCACCAGCTCCTCGAGCGGGATCTGCAGGGTCAACCGGTGGAGCTGCAGCCCGAGCTGCATCGTGACCCCGCCCTCGGTCTCGCGCCATCGCCGGTGCCCGAGGACGTGGTCGATGCGGTCGAGGCGGTGACGGACGGTGTCGGGGCGGACCTGCAGCCGCCGTGCCGCGGCCCGCGGGTCCTGCCCGGCGGCGAACCAGGCGTCGAGGGTGGCGAGCAGCGCCGTGGAATGGTCGACGTCGTAGCGGCGCAACGGTTCCGCGGTCCGCGCGAGCAGCGCGCGGACCTGGTGCTGGGTGGTCCCGTCGAGGATGACGCCGAGCATCCCGAGGTCGGTCGGGCAGGCACCCTCGCCGTGCCGGTCGAGCGCGACGAGCAGCCGCAGGGTGCGCTGCGCCTCGCGGTGGCGGGCCCGGATGTCGGCAGCGGTGTCGGCGGGCCCCGCGACACCCGCGGTGACCAGCCCGCCGGTCAACCGGCTCAGCTCGACGGCGATCGTTCCGGCCACCGCGTCGGGGTCGGGGCGGGGGAGCACCAGGACGACGCGGCCGTCGTGCTCGGTGGCGAGGCCACCACGGACACCGACATGCGTCGTCGCCGCGTGCAGCAGCTCGGCCGCCGTCGCGCCGGTCGCGGTGGCGACGACGACGGTGTGCGCGACCCGCAGGTCCAGCGCTCCCGAGCTGCGCATCCGCCGGGTCACGGCCGCCCAGTCGGGTTCCTGGTCGGCCAGCAGGTCCGCCAGCAGCCGAGCGCGGATCCGGCGCTCCGCGGCGCCGACCTGCTGGTCGATCAGCAGCATCAGCGCTGCCGTCTGCGCGGCCCGCTCGAAGGTGCGGACGTCGGTGTCGGACGGCACCTCGTCGGTGACCAGCACGAGATGGCCGAACGACGTCTCCCCGGCCCGGACCGGGACCGTCCAGCAGGTCGGGATGCTGCCGGACACCGCGGCGTGGACGTCGCCGGGCGGCTCCGGCATCGGGGAGGGCAGGTCGCCGTCGCCGCTGGTGACCAGGACCCGCCCATCGGCGTCGACCGCAGCGATCGTGCCGCCGAGCATCGCCGCGACCGCGTCGACGAGCTCGCCGAGGTCGGCGCGGCGCAACGCGAGCGGCATCAGCTGCTCGTGGGCTGCACCCGCCCGCTCCAGCGCGCGCTGCCGCTCGGCGAGCTCCTCGTTGGCCGCGCGGAGCTCGGCGACGGTCCGCTCGGCCTGCTCGAACAGTGCGGCGTTGCCGATGACGATCGAGGCGTGGTCGGCGAGCGAGCAGAGCAGGTCCATCTCGGCGGTGTCCCAGGTACGTGGACAGCGGTTCGCGGCGAACAGCACGCCGATCACCTCGTCGCCGCGCCGGATCGGTGCCCCGGCGATGCTGACGATGCCGTCCTCGACGACGGCGTCGACGACACCGGGGTCGCGGACCAGCCGGGGGTCGGCGACGTAGTCGGCGGTCGCGAACGGCACCCCGGTGGCGACGACGCGGCCGCCGATCCCGGTGCCGACCGGCTGCCGGATCGTCTCGATCCGCCTGGTCAGGGTGCCGAGTGTGAGTCGCATGTAGACGTCGCCGCGGTCGGGATCGCGCAGCGCGAGGTAGGTCGCGTCGGTGCGCAGCAGCTGCCGGGTGCGGGCCACGAGGGCATCGAGGATGTCGTCGACGTCGTGCAATGCGGCGAGGTCGCGCGCCGACTCGACCAGCGCCAGCGCCGCGCGTTCCCGGCGGCTGCGGTGGGCGAGCAGATCCATGACGCGGCGGGCGTCGCCGAGGGCGGCGACCGTCGCGTCGCGCTCCGGGCCGGGCGGCCGCGCCTCGACGGCGGCGGCGAGCCGGTCGAACTCCGCGGGCGGGGCGTCGGTCGCGAGCAGGTGGAGCAGCCGGGCAGCCGGGTCGGCCGTCGTGCCGTCGCCCGCGCTCCGGGTCGTCGCGGAGGTCGTGTCGGCGGTCGGGTCGGCCATCGCGTCACCTCCGTCGGCGTCGTGGCGGTCCGTGCTGGAGCGAACCGTCGTGGATCACGCTAAACGGACGGTCCGGTCGGTGGGCAGCGGCCGATCAGGCGGAGTCCGGTCCACGCGGCGTCCCGCACGGTCCCGTCGGGGTTCGCGGTGCGGGCGCTTCGGGTGGCCGATCTCCTCGCTGCACACCTTCGTGACGTCGTAGAGCCCCGCCGGACGTCGGGGCTGGTCCTCGGTGACCGGCACGTAGCGCGGGTGACCGTGCTCGCCGGTGAGCGCGCCGTACACGCAGCCGACGAAAGCCGGTCCCTGCCGTGAGGTCAACCGCTGCCGAACCGGACGCTCCGGACATCACGGCATACTCGCCTCCGACGGTGATCGCCGGTGTGGGGGAGTTGCGCGTGCTCGAGGTTCGCAAAGGATCGAAGACCGACCTGGCCGGCGGCAGCTACGAGGTGACGGTGACGGTGCCCGACCGGCCCGACCTCGTCGACGTCGCCGTCGCGCTCCTGGGCGCCGACGGTCGCGTCCGCACCGACGACGACTTCGTCTTCTTCAACACAGACGGGCATCGTGACCAGCAACGATTGAGTGGCAAGTATGCACGCTGAACGCATTGTGACGTAGTAGAGCCTTGCATGACTTGCGGCGGTACCGTGTCAACTGGCAACCTTGGATGCAAGTAGTGGTCCGCATCTCAGAACTGGAGTTGGCATGGCAGGACGGAAAATCTTGCCCGACGTCCCCCGGCTGCTCCAGCTCGTTGACAAGGACATGACGCACCAGCAGATCGCCGACATGTTCGGCGTGAGCCGGCAGGCGGTCACGCTCAAGCTCAAGGGGGCGACGGCGCCGCGGATGTTCCGTCGCGACTGGCCCTGGGACGTCCAGTCCCGGCACAAGTCGGGCTGGCTGTACGAGGCTGTCAGCTTCTACCAGGCCGCGAGGCACAAGGAGCGACCGCTGACCGACCGTCAACGCCAGCGGCTCTCGAGCTTCCTCGACATGCTCGACCGGCTGCCTGGCGACTACGTCGTGGACTACTACCCGGACACCGCGGCAGGGTTCCGACTGCGCGAGCGTCGCGCGTCGGACGATCCCAACTCTCTGCTCGGCGCCTCGGTTGACAGTGAACAGGACTCCCCGGGGTCGGAGCTCGCGACCCCGGGGCCGTCCCGCTAGTCGGGCCGCGTCGTCGAACTCGCCCGCGAACGCGGCGATCAGGTTGTCGGCCTCGCTCTCGTGTGCGATCGCCTCGGCGAGCGTCAGCACCCGCACGCCGTTCTGCTTCACCCACTCGAGCTCGAGCCACTCGCCGTTGTCGGCGGAGGACGAGCACACCTCGATGCAGGAGGTGGCGAAGACCGTACTAGGCGGTGAGGTCGCCGGCCACGCACAGCGGGACGGCCCGCTGAACCGGTGCGGCAACCGCGATGACGTCGTCGAGGGTGAAACTCATGGTGCTCCTGACCTGGAGGTTGATGTCCTGACCTGTGGGCTCGCAAGGGGATGGCGAGGCGCCGGGAGGTCAGGGGCCCGACGCCCCGCCAAGTCGGGGGGTCAGAGGCGCACGAGGCGCCGCGTGACCGTGGTGACCGAGGAGTAGGTGACGTGGACCAGGCCGTCGGCCGGGTCGATGAGGTCGGCCGGGAACGGTCCGACCGCCTGCTCGGTGCCGGCAGGGATCACCACCGGCACGTCGGGGTTGGCCTGGCCGTACTTGCCGTTTCCGGGGACCACGGTAGTGACGGTGATCGGCGAGCCGGAGCCGTTCTTCACCCAGAGCGCGATGCGATCGCCGGCCTTGAACGTCTCGCCGGCGACATCAGCCGCCTGGACCGTGACGACCGCGCCACCGATCTTGATCTGGGTCGGAGTGAGGAGGGCCATCAGGCGGCCACGACTGCGGCGAGGGAGGGGTCACCGGTCACGTTCAGCGGCAGGCTGAACGTCTGGAGCTCGTTCGCGGCCGGGTTGGCCTTCGACCGGGTGCCGCACTGCACCGGGTAGACCTCGACCTCCTGGGTGGCCGCGTAGCCGGTGGACGCCGGCAGGTTGTCGCGGATCACCAGGTAGCCGCGAGTGCCCTTGGTGAGGTTGTGGTAGGCGTCGTCGTCGACACCGGAAATCGACTCGTCGAGACGGACCAGGGTCACCGACACCTCGAACGAGGTCCGGCCGACCTGCATCGTGGTGAACACGCTCCACAGGCGGGAGGTGTCGACGGTCTCGTCCGACGCCTCCCGGCCGAGGCCGTCCGGGGTGATCTGGCACTCGAGGTCCATGCCTGCGCTGAGCTCGGCGACCGTGGGTGCGTCCTGGTCGACGATGGTGGTCACTCAGGTGACCTTGTACATGCCATCGTGAACGAGGCCGGGCTGTTCCGACATCGGTACTCCTTACTTGCGCCTGGTGGTATGCATGGCGGCAAGCGTCGGTGTAAGATGCGGAGCCGAACGCAAATGCGAAGGGTGAGAGATGAACCGAGCTGTGAAGATCGGCATCGGCGTCACCGCCGGGGCCGTGCTGGTGGCTGCCGTGGTGGTCGGGATCGTGGCGCTGGTGACGCCGTCGACGACGACGCTGACCGGGTCGTTGACGGTGTCGTCCGGCTGCGCGACCGGCGCTGGACTCGGAGAGCGCGGGTACGCCGACATCTACCGCGGAGCTGCGGTGACCGTGTACGACAACCGCGGGGCGGTCGTCGGGATCGGCGAGCTGGAGAGCGGGACGTTCGACAGCGCGATGTTCGGGTGCCGGTACAAGTTCTCGGTCGCCGAGGTCCCCGCCGGCGGCGACTTCTACCAGGTGCAGATCGGCCGGGAGGCCCGCGGGAAGCGGACGCTCCAGGGCGAGGAGCTCGAGCGTCCGCTCGAGCTGTCGCTCGGCTACTAGGCCTGCTGGCTCATGAGCCGGAACTCGGCCATCGCGATAAACAGCGCGGGCTGGATACCGTCGTCACGGTCGAGCTCTCTCGAGCCGTAGGTCTGCGTCATCCGGTGCGTGCGGCGCCCGGCGACCGTCGGGGGGTCGCCGAGCATCACCGCGCGCGCCTTGTCCAGCGCCCACAGCGCCTGCTCCGGGCCGGCGCCGATGCAGTGCAGCAGGAAGCTGATCGTGATCAGCGACCGGTCGCCGGAGAGGCGAGCCTGCTCGACGTCGCCTGGATCCGGGTAGAGCGCGACGTAGGGCGGGTTGACCGACGGCCCGACGCCGAGGGCGACTCCGAGGTTTGCCGGGGTACCCGCCTGGAGCATCGCGAGCACCGCGGCGACGTGCGGTTCCGCCTCGGGGATCGTCATCACAGACCGCCCCGGACGAAGCCGAACTCGGCCTTCGACATCTCGCCGTAGAATCGGCGGCCCTCGTCGTACAGCGCGCGCGCACCGTCGAGGTGCGGCTTGTTGTTGACCGAGCCGAACTCGAGCAGGTGAGCCAGCGGCCCCTGCGACGTCTGCTTGTCCGGGCCGATCGTCGAGACCGCGCCGTGCGCGGTGCGGCGGACGTCGTACCCGATCGACTTCGGCAGGTGCGGGATGTGGCCGTGGCGGGAGCGCGCCCGCATCCGGGCGTGCCACTCCTGCTTGATGTTGAGCGAGCCCTTCTTCACGATGTCTTGGACCTTGTCCGGCGTCGTGACCGCGACCGCGCGGAGCTGGCGCTCGAGCGCGGCGAGCTCCTGGATCCCGGAGTTGCCACTCCCCGCGTCCGCTCGTTGATCCGGCTGCTAGCCATAGGTTCGTCCGCTCTGGTCCTGGGCCCACACCGTGAACCGGTGATGTGTCCGGGTGTCGCCGTAGTCGACCCACCCGACCGGGAACTCGAGGCCGATCCGTCGCCGGCGAGGTACTCGAAGACGTCCTCGGCCGCGGCGTCTACGACGAGGACGTCACCAAGTACCGGGTGGGCCTGGTCGTCGACCCAGCCCCCGAGCACGAGTACATGCGGGGCCGGCTCTCGATCCCGTCCCTAGTGCCCCGCGGCGGCCCGATGTCGTGCAAGTTCCGGTGCCTGCGCCGGCACGACTGCAAGACGGCCGACTGCCCGAAGTACCTCGGAGCCGAGGGCGCGGGCGCCCACCCGTACAACGTCCTCGCGCTGCGCGCCGACTCTCCGGTCATCGGCATCACCGAGGGCGAGCTCGACGCGGTGATCGCCACCGAGGCGGGCATCCCGTCGGTCGCGATTCCCGGGGTCAAGGCCTGGCGCTCGCATTACGCCTACATGCTCGAGGGCTTCGCCCGGGTGCTGGTGTTCGGCGACGCCGACGGCGCCGGCAAGCAGTTCGCGGAGAGGCTGGTCGAGGACATCCACGGCTCCCGAGCGATCCACTTCCCCGACGGCCACGACGTCAGCAGCTTCGTCGCCGAGCACGGCGCTGACGCGCTGAGAGAGAGATGTTCATGATCACGCAGACCACGATCAAGATCGTCGGCAGCTTCGGCATGTTCTCGGTCGAGCAGGTTGCCGAGCTGGTCGAGGCGGCCCGCGCCGCCGGCGTACGCGCCGCGTTCCACTGCGACGGCGAGTTCGACGCGGAGCTGTGCTTCACCGTCGACGGGTCGGGACGCGTGGACGAATGAGCCTCGCCCAACGAGCCGACCGCGGCCCAGACCCGGTGGTGCACGGCTCGCCGTGTTCGGTGAGCATCCTGCTCCGCACGCTACCGCCCGACGAATCCGCTGCGCTGCAACAGATGCTCGACGACGCGGGGTGGTCGGCGTCCGCGATCCACGACGCGGTCACCGCGGAGGGCTACAGCGTCGGCCGCCAGACGATCACCAAGCACCGGCGCTCCGCGTGCCGGTGCCGCCGCTCGTCGCCGTACTTGAGGCCGACCTCGCCGTAGATCTGGGTCTTGTCCGTGGCGCAAGTTCGCCAAGACCGTCGTCGCCGGCGTGTTCGCCGCGGCCAGCATCGCCACCGTCGCCCTCGGCGACGACGTCCTGAGCACCACCGAGATGGTCAACATGGCCCTCGCGGTCCTCGGTGCGTTCGGCGTGTACGTCGTGCCGAACGCCTCGGCCGACGACAAGGTCTGATCAACGACGAAGGGCCCCACGCACCGTGTGGGGCCCTTCTGTCTTTCCGGCTACTCCGCGACGACCAGGTACGGACCGCGGTCCGCGCCCTCGACGACACCCCCCGGCGCGCCGGCAAGATGCTCGATCATCTCGGCGAGCGTCTTCGTCGCCTGACACTCGTCGCAGAGCGCCCCGGTGTAGTCGACGGTGGCCGTCGACCAGCGCACCGGCTCGACCGGGGGCGGCAGCCGGTCCGGCGGGTTGACCTTGCCACATACGTTGCACGCCAGCACCAGTGCCATCGTTACCCTTTCAACATCGACCGGCCCCGCAGTACGCGGTCCCGTTCGGTCCGTCCTGTCTCAACGCCGATGTGCCGCTCCGTCATCCCGCGCGTCGAGTGCCCGAGCAGGGCGCGCACCACGCTGATCGGATCGGCGTGCCGCTCGTCGAGCAGTTGCTCGTAGAGGCAGCGGGCGATACTCCGCCGGACAGTGTGCACGCCTTCGCCGCGAAGATCCTCCGGCGCCACGCCGAGCACGCGGACGAGTTGATCTTTGATGATCGTGTGACAGCCGTGGACCCGGGGTCGAGTCGGGCGGTACACGACCGCGCCCGGCTGGCCGAGCCCGTGTCGGCCCGGGATCACGTACCAGTCCGGCCGCAGCGGCCCGTTGGCCGCGGCGTAGTGAGCGAACCATCGCTCGAGCTCGCTGTGAAGCTCGGCCATGATCGGCAGCACGTCGTCGGTGCGCGTCTTGTGGCGTGTCCAGTCGATCTCGCCGCGGCCCAGGTCGACGTCGCCGACGCGGATCGTCTTGATCTCTCCCGCGCGGCCGCCGGTGTAGGCGGCGAGCGCGCACACCATACGCGAGTACGGGTCCTCGGCTCCCTCGTAGAGGTCGACGAGCTGCTTGATGTCGAGCTGCAACCGCCGGCTCGGCCGGTACCGCACCCGCCGTGTCGTCGGGTTGATCACCTCGCCACGGACGTACGTCATCCGGAACGCCCAGGTGAGGTAGACCTCGAGCGCCGACAAGCTCCGGTTCAGCGCGCCGTCACCCATCGACTCTCGGAGCCCGGGGCCGTCGTGGAACCGCGCGGTGCAGCCGGGTCCGCAGTCGTGCGGACCCCAGATGTAGGTCTCGACGTCGCCCTCACGGAGCGACTTCGGCACGTGGCGCGTGCTGTCCCGCCACCTTGCGAACCGGGTCAGCGTCGACTTCATCGTCCGCCATGTCGAGAGTTCAACCTGTGGTCGACGTCGTCGCAGGAAGTCGTCTACGTGTGCCGACATCCGGATCCGGGGGCCGTGGGCCGTCATGCTTTCCACCCTGTGTCTTGCACGGATCGTTGTCAAACGCGATGCTTGCCTACTGTGTTTTCTTCAACAACCCCACCGGTCCGGGCGTGACCCTGACCGCGACGACGACGGTCGCGATCGACCTCGCCGCCGTCCCCGCCGACGTCGACCGGGTCCTGGTCACCGCGAGCACCGAGGCGCAGGGGGCCCGGTTCGGCGACGCCGCCGGGGCGGTCGCGGACATCCGCGGCAGCGACGAGCTGCGCCTGGACCTCGGAGGCCTCACGACCGAGACCGTCGTGCAGGTCGTGGCGCTCTACCGGCGCGGCGCGGGATGGCGGCTCGACGCCATCGCCCAGGGCTACACCGCGGGCCTCGCCGCGCTGGCCGAGGAGCTGGGCATCGACGTCGGCGACGACGGACCCGCACCCGTGGCCGCGGCACCGGCCGCCGCGGTACCCGACGCTCCGGCACCGGCGGCCCCCGCGGCGCCGGCCGTCTCGTTCGAGAAGGTGCGGATCTCCCTGGCCAAGGACGCACCCGACAAGACGGCCCGCATCGACCTGCGCAAGAGCGGCGGCGAGCCCGGCTGGGTGCTCACCGTCGGCCTCGAGTGGGACGGCCGCGGCGCCAGGTACGGCCGCGACGGCGCCGTCAAGAAGTACGGCACCGGCGACCTCGACGTGTACTTCTTCTGCCGCAACGAGGTCACCGGCGAGTACGTGGTGATCAGCGGCGAGCAGGGCCACCGCGGGAGCCTGGAGCAGTGGCCGCACGTCCACCACCTGGGCGACAGCCTCGGCCCCGGCGGCAACGGCCGGCCCGCCACCGAGCAGGTGCGGATGACCCCCACCGAGAACGGCGACATCCTCGTCAACGTCTACCAGAGCGTCGACAACGGGGCGGGCGCCATCGACACCTTCGGCCGGCCCCGCGTCGCGGTCCGCTACGGCCGCGCCGGTGCCGACGGCCTCCCCGGGCCCGACGCCGACGAGATCGTCGTCGAGGTCGGCAACGGCAGGAACTCGTTCTGGGCCACCGTCGCCCACATCGACGTCGAGGGCGGGGTGCTCTCCGTCGACGGCGAGACCCGCTACAGCGCCTTCGCCAGCGAGCGGATGCCCGGGCTCGACACGGCGGGCCACTGGGTGCGCAAGCCCAAGGACGGCCCCGTCGGCCGCAGCAAGAAGGCCAACGGCGGCGTCGGGCTGACCCGATACGACGGGATGTGCCCGCCGGCGTAGTGCCCCCGCCCTGTGAGGCCGCCGACTTCCTGCAATCCGGGGGCGGGTCGGGCGCGGACCCCGGGGACGGGCCGGCGGCGCGTCACGCCGTTCGGTGATCGCCGCGGGGGCGCGTTGTGGCACCGTGCTGTCCGGCGCCGCGGGCGCCGGAAGGTGGTGCGCGATGACGGTCGACCGGGCCCCCGGCACGGGTGGAGAGCCGTCACGGGCGTCGGTACGGCGATGGCGGCGGATGCTGGCCGACGAGCGGGCGGAGTCGCGGCTCTACCGCGACCTCGCCCGGCGCCGCACCGGGGAGGACCGCGCGATCCTGCTCGGGCTGGCGCAGGCCGAGGAACGCCATGCGGCGCACTGGGAACGCAAGCTCGGACCCGACGTCGGGCGTGTCCCGCGTCCGGGCCTGCGCAGCCGGATGCTCGCCGTGCTGGCGCGTCGTTTCGGGTCTGTGTTCGTGCTGGCGCTGGCGCAGCGCGCGGAGAGCCGCTCGCCGTACGCGACCGAGCCCGAGGCGACCGCGACGATGGCGGCCGACGAGCGCATCCACGAGGAGGTGCTGCGCGGGCTCGCGGCGCGGGGCCGGGCGCGGGTCTCGGGCACCTTCCGGGCGGCGGTCTTCGGTGCGAACGACGGGCTCGTCAGCAACCTGGCGCTCGTCCTCGGGGTGTCGGGTGCGGGTGCGACCGCGCGGACCGTGCTGCTGACCGGCATCGCCGGGCTGCTGGCTGGCGCGTTGTCGATGGGCGCGGGGGAGTACGTGTCGGTGCGCTCGCAGCGGGAGCTGCTGGAGGTGTCGGCGCCGGAGCTGTCCGACGCCCCCCAGGTGCTCCCGCACCTCGACATCGACGAGAACGAGCTCGCACTGGTCCTGCGGGCACGTGGGCTGTCGGAGGACGAAGCGGCGGTGCGGTCGCGGGAGATGCTGCAGACGTTCGACCCCGCCGTCGGGCTCCGCGCCGGCCCGGGAGCCGACGACGAGCACGAGACCGTCGGCACCGCGGTCGCGGCGGCGGCGTCGAGCTTCGGGTTCTTCGCCTCGGGGGCGGCGATCCCGATCCTGCCGTTCGTGTTCGGGGGCGCGGGACCGCTCGCCTACGTCGTCTCGGCGGTGCTGGTGGGGCTGGCGTTGCTGGCGACGGGCGCGACGGTCGGCCTGCTGTCGGGCGGCCCGCCGCTGCGCCGCGGGCTGCGCCAGCTGCTCATCGGCGCCGTGGCGGCGGGCGTGACCTACGGCCTCGGGCTCCTGTTCGGGACGGTCCTGGGTTAGCCCGCCGTGAAGGTCAGTGCCGTGTCGTCGGGGCCGGTGACGTCAGCCCGCACCGCGCCCCCCGCCGCGACGTCGCCGGCGATGACCATGCGCGAGAGGCGCCGTTCCAGCTCGCGGACGATGGTGCGGCGCAACGGCCGCGCACCCAGCCCCGGCTCGTGGCCGCGGCGCGCCAGCCACGCCACCGCGGCGTCGCTCACCTGCAGTGTGATGCCCTGCGCGGCGAGCCGGGCCGTGGTCTCGGCCAGCATGAGTGCGGTGATGGCGCGCAGGTCGTCGTCGCCGAGCGGGTGGAACGGGACGACGTCGTCGATGCGGTTGAGGAACTCCGGCCGGAAGTGCATGCGGGCCGCCGCGAGCAGCGTCTCCCGCGTCGGGGAGCCGGCTCCGGGCAGCAGCGGGGCGCCCAGGTTGCTGGTCATGACGACGACGGCGCGGGTGAAGTCGACCGTGCGCCCGTGGGAGTCGGTGAGCCGGCCCGCGTCGAGCACCTGCAGCAGCGTGGCGACGACCTCGGCGTGCGCCTTCTCGATCTCGTCGAACAGCACGACGGCGTAGGGGGCGCGCCGGATCGCCTCGGTGAGCTGGCCGGGCTCGTCGAAACCGGCGTGCCCGGGCGGCGCACCGACCAGCCGGTACGCACCGGCGCGGTCGGAGTACTCGCTCATGTCGAAGCGCAGCAACGCGTTCTCGGTGTCGAACAAGGCGTCGGCCAGCGCCCGGGCCAGCTCGGTCTTGCCGACGCCCGTCGGCCCGAGGAACAGGAACGATCCCACCGGCCGCCCGGGATGGGCGAGTCCGGCGCGGCCGGATCGGACGGCGTCGGCGACCGCGGACACGGCCTCGTCCTGGCCGACGATCCTGCGGTGCAGGACGGTCTCGAGGTCGAGCAGCCGGCGCCGGTCGCCTGCGGTGAGCCGGGCGACCGGGATGCCTGTGCTCTCGGCGAGCACCGCGGCGACGTCGTCGGCGGTCACGGTCAGCGACCCGGGCCCGTCGGCCGCGGCGGACGCGTCGTCGATCTCGCGGGTGAGCAGCAGCGCACGCTCGTAGTCCTCGGCGTCGACGGCGACGTCGCGGGCCCGGCGCAGGCCCTCGACGTGCGCGGAGTCGGCGCCGCCGCCGGTGCGGGAGGCGCGGATGCGGGCCCGGGCCCCGGCGCGGTCGACGAGGTCGATCGCCTTGTCGGGCAGGAACCGGTCCGTGAGATGGCGGTCGGACAGCTCGGCGGCGGCGACGAGCGCGTCGTCGTCGATGGTGATGTCGTGGTGGGCCTCGTAGCGGGCGCGCAGCCCGCGCAGGATCGTCACCGTCGCCGCGACCGTCGGCTCGGGGACCCGGACCGGAGCGAGGCGGCGTTCCAGCGCGGCGTCGCGCTCGATGTGGCGCCGGTAGTCGGCGACCGTGGTCGCCCCGACCAGCTGCAGCTCCCCGCGGGCCAGGGCGGGCTTGATGATGGTCGCCGCGTCCATCGCGCCACCTTCGGCCGCGCCGGCGCCGACGACGGCGTGCAGCTCGTCGACGAACAGCACGATCCCGCGCTTCGCGGCGACGACCTCGTCGACGACCTGGGTGAGCCGCTGCTCGAAGTCGCCGCGGTAGCGGGTGCCGGCGACGAGCCCGGCCAGGTCGAGCGCGACCACCCGCACCCCGGCGAGGGCGGGTGGGACGTCGCCGTCGGCGATGCGTTGCGCGATGCCCTCGACGACCGCGGTCTTGCCGACGCCCGGGTCGCCGACGAGCACCGGGTTGTTCTTGGTGCGCCGCGCCAGCACCTCCAGGACCTGCGCGATCTCGTCGTCGCGGCCGATGACCGGGTCGAGCTCACCGGCGACGGCGGCGGCGGTGAGGTCGCGGCCGAACCGGTCGAGCTTCGGTGTGCGGACGCCCGTCCGGGCACCGGGCCGGGGCTGTTGTTGCTGCCGCGGGGCGTCCTCGCGCGGTTCGCCGAGCGAGGTGCCCAGCGTCGAGCCGAGGTTGTCGATCAGCCGCTCGACGATGTCGTCGAAGGGGCCGAAGTCGGGACGCTCTGATGCCACGCCCTCCACAGTCCTCCGATCCGGGCGATTCGGCACGTCGCCGCAGAAGTCGCCCGCAGGAGTCGCCCGCAGAAGTCGCCCCAGGAGCCAGCCGCCGCAGGATGCGGCGCGAACTCGGGTCGCCGTCGTGGGCGCGGGATGGTGTCCTGGAGGCATGCTGGATCGTATGGACCACGGCCTGTTCGGCCCCACGTCGGTGACGTGGCGGGTGCACCTGGAACCGGTCATGTGGATCGCCGGGATGCGAGCGCTGCTGCTGCAGTCGCTCCAGCCCGACGTCATGCGCGCGACCTGGCAGAACTCCGCCCTGTTCGACCCCAAGAAGGCCTACCCGCGGTTCCAGCGGACCGTCGAGTTCGTCGGCACCCGCACGTTCGGCAGCCGCGCCGAGGTCGAGGCGGCGGCGTCCAGGGTGCGGCGGCTGCACTCGTCGCTGACCGCGGTCGACCCCGACACCGGGCGCCGGTTCCGGGTCGACGCGCCCGCGGGCCTGCTGTGGGTGCACTGCGCGGAGATCGACTCCTACGTCGACATCGCCCGACGCTCGGGCATCCTCGATCCCGCCGAGGCCGACGACTACGTCGCCGAGAGCGTGCGGGCCGCCGAGGTGATCGGCGTCGACCCGGTGTCGGTGCCGCGTACGCGCGCCGAGCTCGCCGACTACTTCGCGTCCGTGCGCCCGACGCTGCGGCTCACCGAGGAGGCGACGCGCGGCGTCGCGAACCTGCTGGCACCGAGGGGGGAGGCGCCGCGCTGGACCAAGACCGCGATCTCGACGGTGTCCACGCTCGCCGTCGCGACCCTGCCGCGCTGGGCACGCCGCCTCTACGGCCTGCCCGGGCTGCCGACCACCGACCTCGCGACGGCCGCGACCCTGCGCGCGGTCCGCACCGCGACGCGGCTGCTGCCCGACATCCCCGCCCCGCCCGAGATCCGCGAGGCACGTCGGCTGGTGAAGGCGGCCGGCGGCGCTTGAAAGGCAGGCCGCCGCCCCGTGAGTGGCGATGGTCGCGAGGATGCCGGGAAGGTGTGACGGGCGGGGTCGTGAATGGCAACGGTCGCCATGGCGACCATCGCCGCTCACAGGTCATGAGGTGGCGTCGGAGCCCGCGTCGCCGGCGGTGCCCGGGCGGTGGCCCTTCTTGTAGACCATGACGGTCCGCCGGAAGGTCATGATCGTCGTGCCGTCCTGGTTGAAGCCCTCGGTGCGGACGGTGAGCAGACCGGCGTGCGGCCGCGACCTCGACTCCCGCTTCTCGACGATCTCGGTGCGCGAGTAGACGGTGTCGCCCTCGAACACCGGGTTGGGGATCTTGACGTCGTCCCAACCGAGGTTGGCGATGACGTTGTGCGAGATGTCGCGCACGCTCTGCCCGTTGACCAGCGCGAACGTCAGCGTCGAGTTGACCAGCGGCTTGCCGAACTCGGTCTGCGCGGCGAAGTGGTGGTCGAGGTGGGCGGCCGCGGTGTTCTGGGTGAGGAGGGTGAACCAGATGTTGTCGGTCGTGGTGATGGTGCGGCCGACGCCGTGCTCGTAGACGTCGCCTGCGACGAAGTCCTCGAAGAAGTGGCCGGTCGAGGTGTGGTGCACGGTCACGGGGAGAGTCCTCCTGCGGGGTGTGGGAACGGATCAGAACGAGCGCGGCATGCCCAGCACGTGCTGGCCGATGTGGGCGAGGATGAGGTTCGTCGAGATCGGCGCGATCTGGTACAGCCGGGTCTCGCGGAACTTGCGCTCGATGTCGTACTCGGTGGCCATGCCGAACCCGCCGTGGGTCTGCAGGGCGGCGTTGGCGGCCTCCCACGAGGCGTCGGCGCCCAGCAGCTTCGCCATGTTGGCCTCGGCGCCGCAGGGCTGCCCGGCGTCGAAGAGGTCGGCGGCCTTCCAGCGCATCAGGTCGGCGGCCTCCACGTGGACGTGGGCGCGGGCAATGGGGAACTGGATGCCCTGGTTCTGGCCGATGGGCCGGTCGAACACGACGCGGTCGGTCGCGTACTTCGACGCCCGCTCGACGAACCAGCGGCCGTCGCCGATGCACTCCGCGGCGATGAGGATCCGCTCGGCGTTCATCCCGTCGAGGATGTAGCGGAAGCCCTTGCCCTCCTCGCCGACCAGCGAGCTCGCGGGGATGCGGGCGTCGTCGAAGAACACCTCGTTGGTCTCGTGGTTGACCATGGCGCGGATGGGCTTGACGGTGATGCCCTCGACCTCACGCATGTCGATCAGGAACATCGACATGCCGTCGGACTTCTTGGCCACCTTGTCGAGCGGGGTGGTGCGGGCGAGCAGCAGCATCAGGTCGGAGTGCTGGACCCGGGAGGTCCACACCTTCTGCCCGTTGACGACGTAGGAGTCGCCGTCGCGGCGCGCGAACGTCCGGATCCTGGTGGTGTCGGTGCCGGCGCCGGGCTCGGTGACACCGAAGGCCTGCAACCGGATCGCGCCGCTGGCGATGCCCGGCAGGTACTGCTCGCGCTGCTCGGCGCTGCCGTGCCGCAGCACCGCGCCCATCGTGTAGAGCTGGGCGTGGACCGCGGCGGAGTTGCCGCCGTTGCGGTTGATCTGCTCGACGATCACCGTCGCGTCGCCCAGGCCGAGGCCCAGGCCGCCGTACTCCTCGGGGATGAGCGCGCCCAGCACCCCGGTGCCGGTGAGCGCGTCGACGAACGCCTCCGGGTAGGAGTGCGTCTCCTCCAGCTCGCGCCAGTAGGCGTCGGGGTGGTCGCGGCAGACGCGGTCGATGAGCTCGCGCAGGTCCCGGCGGACCTCGCTCTCGGTGGTCAGGATGTCGGTGGCAGTCATGGGGGTCGGGTTCCCTTCCGGTGAGATCGTCAGACGATGCCGCGGTCGCGCAGCGCCGCGATCTCGTCGGGGGTGTGGCCCAGGCGGGCGAGTACGGCGTCGGTGTGCGCGCCGAGGGCGGGGACGGACCCGAGGTCGGGCCGCTCGTCGGTCCGGCCGGGCAGGCCGGGCGGGAACAGCGTGCGGGCCGGGCCCGTCGGGGTCTCGGTGTCGACCCAGCGGTCGCGCTCCACCAGCTGTGGGTGCGCCGGCAGGTCGGCGAGGTCGTTGAGCCGTGACTGCGCGATGCCGGCCTTGTCCAGCAAGGCCTGCGCGTCTGCCGTGGGCAGCGCGGCGAACCGGGCGCCGATCAGGGCGTCGAGCTCGGAGCGGTTGCCGATGCGGTCGTGGTTGCTCGCGAACCGCGGGTCGTCGGCGACGGCGGGGTCGCCCAGCACGATCTCGCACAGCCGTCGCCACTCCCGGTCGTTCTGCACCGCGACGAGGACGGGTGTGCCGTCGGCGGAGGTGAACGCACCGTAGGGGGCGATCGTCGGGTGGGTGGTGCCCATCCGCGGCGGCGTCGTCCCGCCGTACATCGCGTAGTACAGGGGATAGGAGAGCCACTCCGAGAGCGAGTCGAACAGTGCGACGTCGACGGGCAGCGCCACACCGGTGCGGTCGCGGTGCACCAGCGCGGCGAGGATGCCGGAGTAGGCGTACATGCCGGCGGAGATGTCGGCGATCGAGATGCCGACCTTGGCCATCTCCTCCGGCGAGCCGTTGACCGAGATCATCCCCGTCTCGCCCTGGACGAGCAGGTCGTAGGCCTTGGCGTCACGCATCGGCCCGCCCGTGCCGTAGCCGCTCAGCCCGCACGCGACGACGTGCGGGTGCCGCACCTGCACCGCCGCGGTGTCGAGGCCGGCCCGCACCGCCGCGGCGGGTGCGAGGTTCTGCACGAACACGTCGGCGTCGGCGAGCAGCCGCTCCAGGACGTCCTGGCCCTCGGCCGACTTGAGGTCGAGCGTCACCGACTCCTTGCCGCGGTTGAGCCACAGGAACACGCTTGACGTGCCGTTCACGGTGCGGTCGTAGGCCCGGGCGAAGTCGCCGCCGCCGGGCCGCTCGATCTTCACGACGCGGGCGCCGAGGTCGGCGAGGTGGCGCGTGGCGAACGGGGCCGCGACGGCCTGCTCCACCGTCACGACGGTGACCCCCGCGAGCGGGCGGACCGTCATCGCACGCCTGCCCGGGCGAGGTCGGACAGGCTGTCCCACACCGCGTCCGCGTCGGCGGCGTGGCCGCCGCGGGCGAGGCAGTCGTCGAACTTGGCGCGCACCGCGCCGGTCCCCGCCGGCCGGGTCGCGTGCCCGCGCGGCGCGGGGCAGTGCGAAGTGTGCGCCGCCCCGTCCCTGGTGCGGACGACGACCTCCGCGCTGAACTCCAGGCCGTCGCCGGAACCGCTGGGCGGCAACGACTCCGCCGACGTCACCCGCGCTGCGAGGTCGGCGACGCCCGCGCGGGTGACGGCCTCGTCGGTGAACGACGACAGCCGCAGCTCCCCGTCGGACAGGCAGGCGGCGACGACGTAGCCCATCGAGAACTTGCCCTCCAGCTCCGTCGCCGGCGGCCGCGTGATGAGGGGTCGCAGCCCACCGGGGGGTACCCGCACCGCGACGCTCTCGACGTCCTCGGCGCGCACGCCCGCGGCGACGAGGTCCAACGCCGCGTCGGCCGGAGCGTGGGTGGCGTAGCAGCAGGCGTGCAGCTTGACGTTGACGGCTGCGGGCCCGGGATCGGCGAGCACCCCCAGCGCGCGGTCCGCGGCGGCCGTGAGGTCCGGCTGGTCGGAGAACAGCGCGAGGTAGCCCAGCGGGCTGTCGAGCTGGTCGGCGTCGGCGGTGAACCCGGCGGCCGCGAGCCGGGCGGCGAACACCCCGTCCGCGGCGGCGGTACCGGCGTGCAGCGGCTTGGTCATCGACCCGAAGTTGCGACGGCTCCCCGCCGCCCGTGACGCCGCGATCCCCAGCGCGTGCCGGGTCGTCGCGGCGTCGAGACCCAGCAGCACCGCGGCGACCGCGGCTGCCCCCGGCACCCCGAGCGTGGCCGTCGAGTGCCAGCCGCGCGCATAGTGCGGGCCGATGCCCAGCCCCGCCGCGAGTGCCCGCTCGACGACGAGCCCGCGCCAGTAGGCCTCCACCACGTCGGGCCCCGACGCGCCCACCGACTCCGCGACCGCCAGCAGCGCCGGCACCAGCACGGTGCTCGGATGTCCGGTGAGCGCGTCGTCGACGTCGTCGAAGTCCAGGGCGTGCCCCGCGGTGCCGTTGACCAGGGCGGCGGTGCGCTCGTCGGTGCGGGTGTCCTTCGCGCCGAGCACCCGGCACGGTCCGCCGGGCAGCGGGCCCAGCGCGTCGAGCAGCCGCGTCACCGCGGGCTCCGACGTCGCCGCCAGCGCGCAGCCGACCGTGTCCAGCACCGCCGCCGTCGCGAGTGCGGCGATCTCGTCGGTCGCGTGCCGCGCCGGGTCGGCGACGAACTCCGCGAGCGCGGGCGTCAGCCGGGCGCTCACGACGCCGCTCCGGCCAGCAGCGCCCGGGCGCGGCGGGTGATGGGCTCGTCGACGAACGTGCCGTCGGCCAGCCGGGCCACCCCCGACCCGGCCGCGGCGGCCGCCTCCGCGGCGGCGACGACCTCGCGGGCCCACCGCAGTGTCGCCGCGTCCGGGGCGAACTCCGCGTGCACGGCGGGCAGCTGCGCCGGGTGGATCGCGGCCTTGCCCCCGAAGCCCAGCGTGCGGGCGACCCGGACCGAGCACACCAGCCCCGCCGCGTCGTCGACGTTGAGGTACGGGCCGTCGATCGGCGGCAGCAGGCCGGCGGCGGCCGACGCCAGGACGAGGTGCGCCCGGGCGTGCGCGAGCTCGGTGCCCTCCGCGGTGACGGTGACGCCCAGCTCCGCGGACAGGTCGGCGGGGCCGAACAGCAGCGTCGTCACCCGGGGCGAGGCGGCGGCCGTGGCGCGGGCGTCGAGGATTCCGGTGGCGGTCTCCGCGATCGCGACGATCGCGAGGTCCTCGGGGGCGTCGTGCTCGGCCAGCAGCCGGTGCAGCTCCGCGACGCCGTCGGGGGAGGACATGGGCAGCACCACCGCGTCCAGCGACCCGAACGCCGGGGCGAGCGCGGCGACGTCGTCGACGATGTACGGGGTGCCCGCGGCGTTGACCCGGACCATCACGCTGCCGGTGACGCGCCCCGCGACCAGCAGCTCTGCCAGCGAGGCGCGGGCCCCGGCCTTCGAGTCGGGGGCGACGGCGTCCTCGAGGTCGGCGACGATCGCGTCGGCACCGCGGGACGGGGCGGACAGCACCCTGTCGGTGCGGTCGGCCGGGACGAACAGGACGCTCCGGTAGCTCTGGCGGAGGGTCACGATGCCCCTTCCTGTCGTTCCGGCTGTTGGAACGACGTATCGGCTGTGCGTACGATTGTCGGCACGGCGCCCGAGGGGCGTCAAGGCGGGAGGGGTTCATGTCACGTGCTGCAGGCGAGACGGGCGTCCAGAGCGCGCTGAGCACCCTGCGCATCCTCGAGGAGGTCGCGCGCCGCCAGCCCGTCGGCGTCTCCGAGCTCGCCCGGGTCGCCGACATGCCCAAGAGCTCGGTCCAGCGCTACCTCGCCACCCTGCAGCAGGCGGGCTGGCTGCGTGTCGTCGACATCGAACGGGTCCGGTGGGGGCTCACCGCGAAACCGATCGGCATCGGGCTGCGCGCCGCGGGGGAGGGCGGGATGCGGGAGGCGGCGCTCCCCGCGATGCGCGCGCTGTCCCGGCAGACCGACGAGACGGTCCACCTCGCGATGCGCGACGACAACGCGCTCGTCATCGTCGCCCGCCGCGACGGCACCCAGACCGTGCGCACCTACGTCGAGCTGGGCACCATCGCGCCCCTGCACGGCACCGCCAGCGGGCTGTCGATCCTCGCGAAGCTGCCAGACGCCGAGGTCGAGGCGGTGATCGCCGCCGGGCTCGACGGCCACACCGGCACCACCATCGTCGACGCCGACGCCCTGCGCGCCGAGGTCGCCGCCACCCGCGAGCGCGGGTACGCCGTCAACGCCGCCAGCTGGTGGCGTCCGCACGTCGCCGCGATCGGCGCCGCGATCACCGACGCGGCGGGCCGACCGGTCGCCGCCTTCGCGCTGTCGATCCCGACGGTCCGCTTCGATGTCGCCGACGCCGGCCGCCTCGGCGCCCTCACCGTCGCCGCCGCCGACCAGGTCTCCGACCTGCTGGACTGAGGCGCTGCACGCCCGGGCGACACACCTCGCGGGGGCCTGCAAGCCGCAATCGGGAGGCCGACAACGGTCGGCGCCGAACGGTCGTCGACGGACAGCTGTCATTCGGTCGAACGAGTACGGCCGTTCGGCGCACTGTCCGTGTCGCGGAAGATGCGGTTCGACCGAAAGGCCACCGTGACGGGTGTCCGGCGCGTAATCTCTCACTCACTGAGAGCAAGGAGCTGACCATGGGCGGCCATGTGGTCGACCGGGCTGTCACCGGTCTTCTCCAGTGGGGTTGCCGCCTCATGTGGGGCTTCGCCCCGCGCATGGTGCCGCACATCGTCGCGCGCAAAGGCGTCGGTGGTGCGCTGCGCTGGTTCGCCGCCAACATGCCCCGTTATCTCACGACGCTGCACGTCCTCGGCCCGGTCCGCACGCACCTCGCCGCGCTGGTCGTCTCGCTGCACAACGGCTGCATCTACTGCGCGTTCGGCCACGGCTACGCCCTCGAGCTGCTGTACCTGCGCGACCGCGACCGGCTGTTCCCGCTCGACGCACGCACCCTGCGCGGCTGGCTGGGCCTCGAACCCCGCGAGCTGGCCGATCGGATGCGTGAGGTGCTCCACGACGCCGGCATGCACGCCGAGACCCTGTGGGTCGACCAGACGCTGGCCGTGCTGCGCGGCCAGCACCCCGTGGACGCCGCCGAGGTACGGCTCGCCCACCTCGTGGCGATGGTGTCGGAGATGAACTCCATCGCCACGACGGCGGGTGTGGAGCCGGACGAGGCGCAGAACCCCGTCAACAAGGACGGTGCGCTCAGGCAGCGTCACGCCGCCCTGCGCGGGGCGGTCTGACCACTCAGGCCTTCGCCTGCATGGAGCTCCGGGCCGCGTTGCCCTGGTCGGCGGCCTTGGGATCGGTCTCGTCGGCCTTCTCCCGGACGCCGGCGGCGATCGCGTCGCCGAGGTCCTTGTCGACCTTGCGCCAGTACTCGAAGGCACGCTGCAGGATCGGCTCGCTGACCCCGTTGAGCAGGTGCCCCACGATGTTGTCGACGAGCCGGCCCCGCTGAGAGTCGTCGAGGACGTCGCGCACCAGCGTGCCGGCCTGCCCCCAGTCGTCGTCCTCGGCGTGGTCGACGTAGGCACTGCGCATGATCGCGCCGTCGGCCTGCCAGGTCGGGACGTGCTGGGACGTGTCGGCGGCCGGGCCGCCGTAGGAGTTGGGCGCGTACACCGGGTCGGAGACCTTCTGCATCCGCATCGCCCCGTCCTTGGAGTACGAGCGCACCGGGCAGGTGGGGGCGTTCACCGGGATCTGCTGGTAGTTCGCGCCGAGACGGTGCCGGTGGGCGTCGGAGTAGGAGAACAGCCGGGCCAGCAGCATCCGGTCGGGGCTGGGGCCGACTCCGGGCACGAGGTTGTTGGGCTGGAACGCGAGCTGCTCGATCTCGGTGTGGTTGTCGGTGGGGTTGCGGTCGAGCGTCATCCGCCCCACCTCGAGCAGCGGGTAGTCGGCGTGCGGCCAGACCTTCGTCAGGTCGAACGGGTTGAACCGGTAGGCCTCGGCGTCGGCGTAGGGCATGACCTGCACCTGCAGCGTCCAGCTCGGGTGCTCACCGTCGCGGATGTGCTCGAACAGGTCGCGCGTGTGGTAGTCGGTGTCCGCCGACGCCATCTGGTCGGCCTCGTCCTGGGTGAAGAACTCGACGCCCTGGTCGGTCTTGAAGTGGTACTTGACCCAGAACTCCTCGCCCGCGTCATTGATCCACATGTAGGTGTGGGACGAATAGCCGTTCATGTGCCGCCAGGTGCGCGGAATTCCGCGGTCGCCCATCAGCCAGGTGACCTGGTGCGCGGACTCCGGGGACAGCGTCCAGAAGTCCCACTGCATGTCGTGGTCCCGCAGGTTGTTGTCGGCGCGGCGTTTCTGGGAACGGATGAAGTGCTGGAACTTCATCGGGTCCTTGATGAAGAACACCGGTGTGTTGTTGCCGACCATGTCGTAGTTGCCCTCTGGCGTGTAGAACTTCACCGCGAATCCGCGGGGGTCACGCCAGGTGTCGGGGCTGCCGCGCTCGCCCGCCACCGTCGAGAAGCGCGCCGCGAGGTCGGTCGTCGCGCCGGGCTGGAACAGCGAGGCCTTCGTGAACGCCGAGACGTCGGCGGTGACCTCGAACCGGCCGAACGCGCCGCTGCCCTTCGCGTGCGGCTGACGCTCCGGGATCCGCTCCCGGTTGAACTGCGCCATCTGCTCGATGAGGTAGCTGTCCTGCAGCAGGAGCGGGCCGCCGGGGCCGACGGTCAGGGAGTGTTCGTCGCTCTCGACAGGGATGCCGGCGTCGGTGGTGGTCGGGGGGACCCGCTGGTCGGTCACGTGCGTCATCTCCTCGTGGTGGTGGGCCCGCGCGAGCGGCCGGCCGGGCCGGCGAGGCCCGGGGCACAACAGGGGTCACCGCTGGGCGGCGGTTCAAACGCGCGCGCCGTGACTTTCTCGTGACCAATTCGCGGCCTTTCGGGTGACGCCGGCCCGGCGTCCGGTCCTGGTCGTTACATCGAACGGTGTGAAAACCTGCGGAGGGGTTTCCGGCAGGGCCCGGCGGTGCACTCTCGATCAGTTTCCCCCGGCCCCTTCGGAAAGGAAGTGGCAAGAATGATCATTATCGGATTGATTCTGCTGGTCATCGGACTCGTTGTCGGAATCCCGGTGCTCTACTACATCGGCGGAATCCTGCTGCTCATCGGGATCGTGCTGCTGGTGCTCGGTAGCGTCGGCCGCCCGGTCGGTGGTCGAAAAGTCTGGTTCTGACGTTCCTGCCGTCGCGTGAGTGACGAGAGCGGCCGGCCCCTCGGGGGTCGGCCGCTCTCGTGTGTGCGGGCGACGTTGCGCACTCCCCGGAGCGCGACGGTCAGGCGGCCTGGTATCACCGACTGGCGGCGGCGCAGGTGCGGCCGCCCGTCCGCCCGAAGGAGCCGGTCCCATGCCGTCGCTGTTCGACCACATCACCCTGCGCGGGCTGACCGTCCGCAACCGGATCTGGCTGGCGCCGATGTGCCAGTACGCCGTCGACGCCTGCGACGGCGTCCCCACCGACTGGCATCTCGTCCACCTGGGTGCCCGCGCGACCGGCGGGTTCGGCCTCGTGTTCACCGAGGCGTCCGCCGTGCTCGCCGAGGGCCGGATCAGCCCGCAGGACGTCGGAATCTGGAACGACGCGCAGGCCGAGGCGTGGGCGCGGATCGTCGGGTTCCTGCACGACCGCGGCGCGGCGGCGGGCGTCCAGCTCGCGCACGCCGGGCGCAAGGCGTCGATCGAGGCACCCTGGCACGGCGGCGCGCCGGTCCCGCCCGCCGACGGCGGCTGGACCGCGGTGGCGCCGTCCGCGGCGGCGTTCGACGACCTCGTCGTGCCTCACGCGCTCGACGCGGCCGGCATCCGGGAGGTCGTCGACGGGTTCGCCGCCGCGGCCGTGCGGGCCGACGCCGCCGGGTTCGACACCGTCGAGGTGCACGGGGCCCACGGCTACCTGGTCCATCAGTTCCTGTCGCCGCTGTCCAACCTGCGCGACGACTCCTACGGCGGCTCGTTCGAGAACCGGACGCGCCTGCTGCGCGAGATCGTCGACGCCGTCCGCGCGGTGTGGCCGGAGCACAAGCCGGTGAGCGTGCGGCTGTCGGCGACCGACTGGGTGGAGGGCGGCTGGACGCTCGAGGAGACGTGCGAGGTGTCGCGGCTGCTCGCGGGCCAGGGCGTCGACCTGGTCGACGTCAGCTCCGGTGGCCTCGACCCGCGTCAGCAGATCGAGGTCGGCCCCGGCTACCAGGTGCCGTTCGCGCGTGCGGTGCGGGAGAAGGCGGGCGTGACGACGGCCGCGGTCGGACTGATCACCGACCCCGCACAGGCGCAACGGGTTCTCGACGACGGTGCCGCCGACGTCGTGCTGCTGGCCCGGGCGGCGCTGCGCGAGCCGGGCTGGCCGTGGCGGGCCGCGCACGAGCTGGGTGTGCCCGCCGACGAGGCGCCCTATCCGCCGAACTACGCCCGCGGAGCCTGGCGGGGCTGAGCCGCTCCCGCAGGTAGCCGGGGGTTCCTCGTCGATCCCGCGGAGATCGAGGTCCGGCTCGCCGCGCACGCCGACACCGCCGAGGTCGGCGGAACGTGTCCTTCTGCAGCTCGGTGCCGGCGACGGCCTCGTGCAGGCGCTGCAGCTCGAGCAGGGTGAACTCGGGCCCGAGGAGGCCGCGGGGGTCGGGGTCGGCGCGGTGCAGGTCGCGGGCCCGGTGCACGGCACGGACGACGAGCCTGCGGGCCGCGGATCTGACCCGGCTCGCGGTCCTCGCCGTCGTCGCCGACCTGCGCCGCGAGCGCCGGACCGTGCCGCTGCACTGCGTGCACGCACAGAGCCGAACCCCGGTCGTGGCCGCCGCCTACGGTGCGCTGGTCACCGGCGACGCGCCCGCCGTCACGCTCGACAGGGTCGTCGCCGCGCTGCCGTCAGCGGCCCCGCGGCCTTCCCTGGTCGTAGGCCTGGACGCCGCAGTCGCCCGGTTGCGCACCGAGCCGGGCGAGCGCGTCCGCCACGACTGGCCACGCCGGCGTGGCGCGCTCGTCGGGCCCGGCGGCGAGTGCCCGGAGCCGGTCACGCAGTGTCCCACCCACAGGCCCTCGAGGCGGGCGTCCGTGGGCAGCAGCCACGCGTCGACGGCGAGATGGGTGAGGTCTCCGGGGACGCCGAACACCTGCGACGCACGGACCCTCCGGCCGATCGGCAGCACGGTGCGGACCACGACGGTATCGGCGGTTTCGGCTGTTGCGCCTGCGGGCATGTCGATGCCACAACCGTCGTGGAGGGAGCGCGTCGTGCCGAACCCGAGCATCAAGGACGAGAAGACCTACGAGGAGATCCGCACACAGGGCGGGTCGAAGGAGAAGGCCGCGCGGATCGCGAACGCGTCGGCGAACGAGGGCCGCAAGAAGGTCTCCGCGCGTGGCGGCCGCTCGGGCAGCTACGACGACATGACCAAGGACGAGCTCTACGACCGGGCCAAGAAGATCGGCATCGACGGCCGTTCCTCGATGAGCCGGTCGGAGCTCGTGAAAGCCCTGCGCAACCACTGACCTGCACGACCACCGACCTGCGCCGCCACTGATCAGGGGCCACGGCGCGGCTGTCCGTCGACACCGTCGCGTACCGCTCGTCGCTGCGTGGTCGGCGGGCGCCTCGGAGATCCGCGACGATCGGCGTCGACACGTTGACGACGAACGGAGCGGACGACGATGACCTCTTCGCAAGCGAGCCCCGCCGGCGGTGCCCCGGGCGCGGATGCGCTGCGCGACAAGGTCGCCGTGGTGACCGGCGCCGCCGGCGGGCTGGGGAGGGCGATCGCGTGGCGGTTGCACGCCGCCGGAGCCCGGCTGGCGCTCGTCGACCTCGACGAGGCAGGGCTCGCCGACGCCGCGGCCGAGTACGGCGAGGACGCGGCCACGTTCGCCGTCGACCTCACCGACGACGCCGCCACCCAGGAGCTCCCCGGCCGGGTGCGGGAGCGCCTCGGCGGGCTCGACGTGCTGGTCAACAACGCGGGGGTGCGGCAGATCGCGTCGATACTCGATCTCACGCCCGACGAATGGCGTCACACCCTCGACGTGGACCTGACGGCGCCGTTCGTGCTGTCCCGCGCCACGATCCCGGGGATGGTCGAGCAGGGCCGCGGCAAGATCGTGAACATCGCGTCGATCACCGGCGAGCTGGCCTTCGCCGACCGTTCGGCCTACTGCGTCGCGAAGGCCGGGATCATCATGCTGACCAAGACGATCACGCTGGAGTTCGCGGCGCAGGGCATCTGGTGCAACGCGGTCGGGCCGGGCGTGGTCGAGACGCCGATGACCAGCGAGTACTTCCGCTCCGGTCCGATGCGCGAGTCGATCGAGCGCAACGCCCCGATGAAGCGCTGGGCGCAGCCCGAGGAGATCGCGGGCCCGGTGGCGTTCCTCTGCGGGCCGGAGTCGGACTATGTCAACGGGACGACACTGTTCGTCGACGGCGGATGGAACAGCGCGAAGACGTACTGAGCGCGCGCCGGGCCCGACGAGCGCCGGAGCCGAGGGCTCAGTGGCTCTCGGGGCCGGTCCTGCGCACCTTGGCGAGCTTGGCGCGGCATCCGACATAGATGCCGACGCAGATCAGCGCCACGACCGCGAAGATGATCGCCGGCGTGATCGTGCCGAGGTGGATGAAGATCCCCACCACGAGCAGGCACAGGATCGTCGCGATCACCGAGATGCCGGCGTGCAGCTTCAGGGTGCTCTGGCCGTCGTGCGACGTGACCGGCCAGCCCGGTCCGCCGACCGATCCGGCTCGGCCGGTCTCGGCGGTCGAACCGGGTGCGGGGGGTGTCGCTCCCTCCGTCACCGGGGTCGGGGTCGAGTCGGCGGCGTGCGATGTGGACATACGGCAGGGTACCCACGACGGTGGGCCCGGACGCCAGTGTCTTCACCCGTGTCACCGGCTCTTCACACGTGCACGGCGCGACGGCGCGTCCGAGAAGGTGACGAGCGGCGACGAGCTTCGCGATCCGGGAGGTTCCGTCGCCGATCCCGGGCCCGGCGCCCACGGGTTCGCCTACCGGGTCGCGTAGCCGCTGAAGTCCGGCGGCCGCTTCTCGGCGAAGGCGCGGGCGCCCTCCATGCCCTCCTCGGACTCGACGAACAGCGCGAGCCCCGCGGAGGTGACGTTGGCGAGCCCGGCCTGGTGCTCGGTGTCGGTGTTGAAGGAGTGCTTGAGGAAGGTGATCGCCGTCGGGCTCATCTTCGCGATGTCGGCGGCCCAGCTCAGCGCCTCGGTCATCAGGTCGGCGGCGGGGACGACGGCGTTGACCAGGCCCCAGCGCTCGGCGGTCGCCGCGTCGTACTGCCGGCACAGGTACCAGATCTCCCGGGCCCGCTTCTCACCGACGACCCGCGCCAGGTAGGTGGTGCCGAACCCGGCGTCGAACGACCCGACCCGGGGCCCGGCCTGCCCGAACCGGGCGGTGTCGGCGGCGATCGAGATGTCGCACAGCACGTGCAGGACGTGGCCGCCGCCGATCGCGAGGCCGTTGACCGCGGCGATGACCGGCTTGGGGATGTCGCGGATGAGCTTGTGCAGGGCGTCGATCTCGAACAGGCCGCTCGCGGTGGGGCCGTAGTCGCCGGTCTCGGCGCGCTGCTTGACGTCGCCGCCGGTGGTGAACGCCTTGTCCCCGGCGCCGGTGAGCACGACGACGCGGACCGCCTTGTCGGCCCAGGCCGTACGCAGCGCCGTGATCAGCTCCTCGACGGTCTTCCCGCGGAAGGCGTTGTAGCGCTGCGGCCGGTTGATCGTCACCACCGCGGTGGTGTCCTCGACCCGGTAGAGGATGTCCTCGAAGTCAGTGGGCGTCACGTGCGGTTCCCTTTCGGCGGAGTCGGGGTCAGGGCCGGGCGGACGAGCGTCGCGACCTGGTCGGCGACGAAGTCCTCGACGCCGTAGCCCTCCGGGAAGTGCCAGTGCTTGAGCGCCCAGACCTGGGCGAGCACCGTGAGGTCGAAGACCAGCATCTCGGGGGAGACGCCGTCGGCGAGCAGGCCTGCACGGGCGGCGTCGGCGACGACGGCGGTGAGCGGCACGAACGTCTGGCGCTCGGCCTCCTTGAGCCGTTCGCGGGCGGCCGCGCCCAGCTCGGCGGACTGCCGGTAGGTCAGCAGCCCGGCGTTGCGGTGGGCGTCCATGGCGATGCAGTAGCCGGCGAACCCGGCCGCGAGCCGCTCGACGGGGTCGTCGCCCGCGCCGGCGATGCGGGTGTCGACCTCGCGGCGGATCTGCTCGGCCAGGTCGGCCACCACGGCGACGACCACGTCCTCCTTGCCGCCGAAGTAGCTGTAGATCAGCCCGACGCTGATCCTCGCCTCCTTGGCCAGCGCCTGCATCGACATGCCGTGCAGGCCGCCGCTGTTGATCAGCCGGACGGCGGCGTCGAGGACCTGGCGGGTACGCCAACGCGCCCGGACGTCGCGGATGTCGCGACGGACCTGCTCCTCGGGTCCGCCCGCGGGATCAGGCACGACGGCCTCCTCGACGGGAACTGAACGATCCTTCCCTTGACATTGAAGCTACGTTCAATTCGGGTCGGCCGTCAACGGAGGCGGCGGGCGACGACGCCGGAGGTGCTGGTGGTGCCTGGAACCGCACAGCCGTCGGACACGGGCTTCGGGGTCATGCTGCCGAGCTTCGATCCTTTCCGCCGGGGCAGAGCGCCGGTCGTGGAGGCCGCTGTCCTGGCCGAGGAGCTGGGCTTCGACTCCGGCTGGGTCGGCGACCACCTGAGCTTCCACCCGCCACTTCTCGACGCGCTGACCTCGCTCGCCGCGGTCTCCGCCCGCACCGAGCGGCTCGTCCTCGGCACCGGCGTGTTGCTGCTGCCGATGCGCAACGCGGTGTGGACGGCCAAGCAGCTCGCCTCGATCGACTCGTTCGCACCCGGCCGCTTGCTGTTCGGGGTCGGGGTGGGAGGGGAGAACCCGGCGGAGTTCGAGGCCGCGGGTGTGCCGACCGCGCAGCGCGGTGCCCGGCTCGACGAGGGCCTCGACATCGTGACGGCGCTGTTGCGCGGCGAGGCAGTCGACCACCCGGGCCCGTTGCTGCCGACGCGCTCACCCGTGCTGGAGCCCGCCCCCGCGACGCCGCCACCGTTGGTCGTCGGCGGCCGGTCCGAGGCGGCGTTGCGCCGGGCCGCCCGTCGCGGCGACGGATGGCTCGGGGTGTGGATGTCGGCGGCCCGCGTCGCTGCCGTGCGGGCGCAGCTCGACGAGTACGCCGCGGAGTACGGCAGGCCGTCGCCGACGCCGCTGCTGATGGTGTTCGTGCATGTCACCGACGGCCCGAGCGGCCTGGAGACGGGACGTGCGGAGGTCGCGGGTTTCGTGAACGGGCAGTACGGGCTCCCGGTCGAACGGCTGGAGCGCTGGGTGCTCGTCGGCGACACCGCCCACGTCGCGAAGGGTCTCGACGAGCTCGTCGCAGCGGGGGTACGCGGATTCGTGCTGATGCCCGCCGCATCGGATCCGCTCGAACAGTTCCGCAGGCTGGCCCGGGTGCGGGAGCGTATGACGACATCGTTGCGCTGACCGACCACCTGCGGGCGCAGAGCACCGCCACCCCCTGTCCGCCGCACCGGCTCGAGCTGGTGGGGGCCGTGCCGCGCACACCGACGGGACGTTGCAGAAGGTCACGCTGCGGGAGCTGCTGACCCACGAGAGGGAGAACGCATGACGGACAGGATCGCGGTCGTGACGGGGGCGGCGTCCGGGATCGGACGGGCGGTGGCCCTCGGGCTCGCCCGCACCGGCGCCCGGGTCGTCGCCGCGGACCTCGACCTCGACGGCGCGACCGCGCTGGCCGCGGACTCCGACGGGATCACCCCGATGGCCGTCGACGTCGCCGACCCCGACTCGGTCACCGCCCTCGCCGGGCAGGTCGCCGCCGACCTCGGCACCGCGACGGTGCTGGTCAACTGCGCGGGATGGGACCGGACGGGCAGGTTCCTCGACTCGACGGCCGAGTTCGCCGACAAGATCGTCGGCATCAACTACCTCGGCCAGGTACACATGTGCCGGGCATTCCTGCCGGGCATGGTCGACGCGGGCGGGGGCGGGAAGGTCGTCAACATCGCGAGCGACGCGGGGCGCGTCGGCAGCTCGGGGGAGACGATCTACGCGGGCGCCAAGGGCGGGGTGATCGCGATGAGCAAGTCGCTGGCCCGTGAGATGGCCCGCCACGCGATCAACGTGAACGTCGTGTGCCCGGGGCCGACCGACACGCCGCTGTTCGCCGCCCAGGACGAACGGCTCAGGGAGGCGCTGGTCCGGGCCATCCCCTTCCGCAGGCTCGCCCGGCCGGAGGAGGTCGCCGACGCCGTGCTGTTCTTCGCCTCCGACGCCGCCTCCTACGTCACGGGGCAGGTGCTCAGTGTCAGCGGCGGCCTCACGATGGCGGGCTGACCGCGGGCGGGGCGGGGGTCATCCGGTGCGGATGGCCGCCCCGTCCCGCCCGTCACGCGGTCACGAGACCTGCGAGGCGATCTTGTCCAGCGTCCCCTGGAGGTCCTTCTCGCTGACGACGGGGAAGAGCTTGAGGAACTCCTCGTCGTGCACGCTCATCCACTCGTAGGTCTGCGTGACGCGGGTGCCGCCGCCGTCCGCCTCGGCCAGGTCGTAGGTGAACGTGTGGCCGCTGGCGTCCATCTCGCCGAGCTTCGCCGCGAGGTCGCACGACGGGTCCATCGCCGGCGCCCAACCGATCCGGCTGCTGGGCTGGTAGGCGGTGACCGTGTTGACCATGCGGTAGTCGCCGAGGGCGTCCTGGTGCATGTTCATCGTGAACACCTGGCCGATCCCGCCGATGGGCGGCGCATCGCCCTCCGGACCCCGGATCATCCCGGCATCGTCGAGGTCCGAATGCCGGCTCGGGTCCGACAGCAGCGCGAAGATCTTGTCCGCGGGCGCGTCGATGACCTTGCTCGCCTGCAGCTTCCTGCTCGTGTCCACCAGTTCTCCTCTACGACGAACGGATACGGCTCTGGGCCGTTCGGGCGATACGGGCTACCCGCCGGCCGGCACGCGGAAACGTCGGCAGGTCCGGCCTCTGCCGCTCCACCGGCGGGTGATGCCGCCGTGGCGACATGTGATCAATTGCCCGAAAAACATGGTTTGGTTCTGTTCGGGCGGTTGTCGACCAGAAGGTAAGGCTGACCTCTCGGTCATGTACGGATCGTTATAGAAGAAGGAACTTCTCAGGCCTTCCACATGATCGGTCACCCGTTAGTGTCCTGAATTCGGGAGTGACCGAATCCATTGTCGGGACCGGTCGGGAGGACTCGCGTATGACGGCACCGCTCGAGGTTCCCGGTGCCGCCGAGCAGGCGGCGCCGGAGGCGGTCACCGAGGGGATGGGTAGCGCCATCCAGGGCCGGTCGCTGTGGCAGATCGCTTGGCGGCGGCTACGCCGCGACAAGGTCGCGCTCGCCGGTGGCGTCGTCATCGTGCTGCTCGTGCTCGTCGCGATCCTCGCCCCGGTGATCGTCGCGCTACTGGGCCACGACCCCCTCGAGTTCCACTACGACCAGATCGACCCCGACCTGCAGATCTCGCCCGGACCGTTCGGCGGGGTCAGCGGTCAGTTCCTCTTCGGGGTCGAACCCGTCAACGGGCGCGACATCTTCTCCCGTGTCGTCTACGGCGCACGCATCTCCCTTCTCGTCGCATTCCTGGCGACCCTCCTCGCCGTGATCATCGGGACCGTCGCGGGAATCGTCGCCGGCTACTACGGCGGCTGGGTCGACTCGTTGATCAGCCGCGCCATGGACGTCTTCCTCGCGTTCCCGGTCCTGCTGTTCGCGCTCGCACTGGCCGGCGTGATCCCGGACGGTTCGTTCGGCCTCTCCGGCGACACCCTGCGCATCGTCGTGATCATCGCGATCATCGGGTTCACCAGCTGGCCCTACATCGGCCGGATCATCCGCGGCCAGGCACTGTCGTTGCGCGAGCGCGAGTTCGTCGACGCCGCCCGCAGCCTCGGTGCCCGCACCCCGCGCATCCTGCTCACCGAGATGCTGCCCAACCTCATCGCCCCGATGCTCGTCTACGCGACGCTGCTGATCCCCACCAACATCCTGTTCGAGGCGGCGCTGAGCTTCCTGTCGGTCGGCATCCGCCCACCCACCCCCAGCTGGGGCGGGATGCTCTCGGACGCGACGCACTGGTTCCAGATCGCCCCGAACTTCATGCTCTTCCCCGGCCTGGCGATCTTCGTGACCGTGCTGGCCTTCAACCTCTTCGGCGACGGGCTGCGCGACGCCCTGGACCCGAGGACCCGATGACATCGAACGCGGCTCCGGACGCGACAACAGAACGGCTCACAGAGAGATTCGAGGGGTGATTCCATGAGGCACAGGCGAAGGTTCGCCGCCGCGGCCGTCGGCACGGTCGCCGTGCTGGTGCTCGCCGCGTGCGGCGGCGGGACGTCCGGGGGGACGTCGGGCAGCGGGACCGGAGGCGGCACCGGCAGCGGTGGCATCCAGAACCCGTCGGACGCGAAGGGCGGCACGCTGCGCTACGCGAACTCCGGGGACTGGGACTCCCTCGACCCGGCCGACACCTACTACGCCTACTCGTGGAACTTCGTGCGCCTCTACGGCCGCGCGCTGGTGATGTTCAAGTCGGCCCCCGGGGCCGACGGCGCCACCCTCGTCCCGGACCTCGCCGAGTCGCTCGGCAAGTCCTCCGACGGGGGCAAGACCTGGACCTACACCCTGCGCAAGGGCGTGAAGTTCGAGGACGGCACCCCCGTCACCAGCAAGGACGTCAAGTACGCGGTCGAGCGTTCGCTCGACAAGGCGACCTTCCCCAACGGCCCCACCTACTTCAACGACTTCCTCGACCTGCAGGGCTACACCAGCCCCTACCAGGACCCGTCGCCGGACAAGCTCGGCCTCAAGGCCATCGAGACCCCCGACGACTCGACGATCGTCTTCACGCTCAACAAGCCGTTCAGCGGGTTCGACTACTTCGCCCAGCTGCCGTCGACGATCCCGGTGCCGCAGGCCAAGGACACCGGCACGAAGTACAAGGAACACGTCGTCTCGACCGGCCCGTACATGTTCCAGACCAACGACCTGGGCAAGAGCTTCACCATGGTCCGCAACCCCAACTGGGACCCGGCGACCGACCCGAACCGCAAGGCGCTGCCCGACCAGATCGACGTGGCGCTCAACGTCAACTCCGACGACATCGACAACCGGCTCGTCTCCGGTGACCTCGACGTCGCCATCGAGGGTTCCGGTGTCGGCCCCTCGGCGCAGGGCCGCATCCTGGCCGACCAGAACCTCAAGGCCAACACCGACTCGTCGTTGCAGGCCCGGATCTGGTTCACCGTCCTCAACTCCGACGTCGCGCCGCTGGACAACATCCACTGCCGGCGCGCCGTCATGTACGCCGCCGACAAGACCGGCTACCAGCGCGCCTACGGCGGCTCCACGGGCGGTGACATCGCGACGAACCTGATGCCGCCGGTCATCCCCGGGGCGCAGCAGTTCGACACCTACCCGACGCCGAACAACGCGGGCGACATCGCCAAGGCCAAGGACGAGCTCAACCAGTGCGGGCAGCCGAACGGCTTCTCGACGAACATCTCCTACCGCGCCGAGCGGCCCAAGGAGAAGGCGACCGCCGAGACGCTGCAGCAGTCGCTGGCCAAGGCCGGCATCAACCTGACGATCAAGCCCTTCCCGCTCAACGACTATCTGAAGCTCTACGCCGGCAAGCCCGACTACGCCAAGGCCAACGGCCTCGGCCTGATGGTCTACGGCTGGGGCGCCGACTGGCCCGACGGCTACGGCTTCCTGTCCCAGATCGTCGACAGCCGCACCATCCGCGCCACGGGTGGCAACTCGAACCTCGGCGTCCGTGACCCGGCCGTGGACGCGATCATCGACCAGGCCGTCAACGAGCAGGACCAGACCAAACGCCAGCAGGACTGGGTCGACGTCGACAAGAAGGTCATGGACGACGCGTACATGCTGCCGGGCATCTGGGCCAAGGGCCTGCTCTACCGCCCGCAGAACCTGACGAACGTGTTCATCACCAACGGGTTCCAGATGTACGACTACCTCGCGCTCGGCACGACCCGGAAGTGACCGGGCCGCTCCGGACGAACGGGAGGTAGGTGAAGGCGTCCTCCCTGCCCGTCCGCGTCGCACCGGCGCGGGCGGGCGGGGGCTGCCGTGAACCATGACGGTCTACATCGTCCGCCGGCTGGTGGCTGCGATCGTGCTGTTGCTGATCGTCACCGCTGCCTGCTTCGTCATCTTCTTCCTCGTGCCCCGACTCGGCGGGGCCTCCGCCGAGGACCTCGCGTCGCGCTACGTCGGCAAGACCGCCGACGCCGCGACGATCCACGACATCGCCGTCAAGCTGGGCTTCACCGAGCCCGTCTACGTGCAGTACGGCCGGTTCCTCAAGGGCATCGTCGCCGGCGCCGACTATCCGACCGGGCCGACGATGACGCACTGCCCGGCACCCTGCTTCGGCTACTCGTTCCTCACCCAGAACCCCGTACTGCCCGACATCCTCGACCGGCTACCCGTCACCATCTCGCTCGCCGCGGGCGCCGCGGTGATCTGGGTCGTCGTCGGGGTCTCGACCGGTGTGCTGTCGGCACTGCGGCGCGGCAGCTTCTTCGACCGCGCCGCCATGGGCGTCTCGCTCGCCGGCGTCTCGCTGCCGATCTTCTTCACCGGCCTGCTGACGCTGTCGATCTTCAGCTACGGCCTCGGCATCACCGCGCCCGGCGGCAGCTACACACCGTTCGAGCAGAACCCGGCACTGTGGGCCTACGACCTGCTGCTGCCGTGGATCACCCTCGCGTTCCTCTACGCCGCCGGCTACGCCCGGCTCACCCGCGCCGGGATGCTCGACACCATGGGGGAGGACTTCATCCGCACCGCGCGCGCCAAGGGCCTGCCCGAGAGGACCGTCGTCGTCAAACACGGCCTGAGATCGGCGCTCACCCCGATCCTGACGATCTTCGGGCTCGACCTCGGGCTCCTGCTCGGCGGCGCCATCCTCACCGAGTCCACGTTCTCCCTGCCCGGGATCGGGAAGTACTCCGTCGATGCCATCACCACCAACGACCTGCCCAAGGTCCTCGGCGTGGTGCTCGTCGGCGGGTTGTTCATCATCGTCGCCAACCTCGTCGTCGACGTCCTGTACGCGGTCGTCGACCCGCGGGTCCGGCTGTCGTGAGGAGCCGCTGATGGCCGAAGACGTCCTCGCGGGCGAACCGGCACCCGGGCCCGCCGCACCGCGCACCACGGGCCACCGCCCCTTCCTCGACGTGCGCGACCTGCGCGTCCACTTCCCGACCGACGACGGCGTCGTCAAAGCCGTCGACGGCCTCTCGTTCTCCGTCGACCGCGGCAAGCGGCTCGGCATCGTGGGGGAGTCCGGCTCCGGGAAGTCCGTCACCAGCCTGTCGATCATGGGCCTGCACAAACGCGGTTCCGCCCGCATCTCCGGGGAGATCTGGCTCGGCGACGACGAGCTCGTCGCCGCCGACCCCGAACGGGTCCGGGCCCTGCGCGGCGAGACGATGGCGATGATCTTCCAGGACCCGCTCTCGTCGATGCACCCCTACTACTCGGTCGGCGCCCAGATCGTCGAGGCCTACCGCGTCCACAACGACGTCTCCAGGAGGGTCGCCCGAAAACGCGCCGTCGACCTCCTCGACCGCGTCGGCATCCCCCGCGCCGAAGCCCGCTTCGACGACTACCCCCACCACTTCTCCGGTGGCATGCGCCAGCGCGCCATGATCGCGATGGCGTTGTCCTGCAACCCCCAGCTGCTCATCGCCGACGAGCCCACCACTGCACTCGACGTCACCGTCCAGGCCCAGATCCTCGACCTCATCGTCGACCTGCAGGCCGAGTTCCACACTGCCGTCGTGATCATCACTCACGATCTCGGCGTTGTCGCCGAGCTCGCCGACGACATCCTCGTGATGTACGCCGGGCGCGCCGCCGAGGCCGGGCCCGCCGCCGACGTCTTCACCGAGCCCCGCCACCCTTACGCCTGGGGGCTGCTGGGGTCCGTGCCCCGCTGGGACCGCGAACGCACCGACCGGCTGCTGCCCATCAGCGGCAGCCCACCCTCACTGATCAACGTCCCGTCCGGCTGCGCCTTCCACCCGCGCTGCCCATACGTCGACCGCAACGGCGACCGGTGCCACACCGAACGCCCCGAGCTCGTCGAGGTGGGCCCCCGCCACCTCGCCGCCTGCCACATGGGCATCGAGGAACGCGCCCACCTCTTCGACGACGAGATCAGGCCGAAGCTGTGACCGCGCCCCTGCTGACGGCCTCGGGCCTGCAGAAGTACTTCCCCGTCCGGCGCGGCCTGCTCCAACGCCAGGTCGGCGCCGTCCAGGCCGTCGACGGCCTCGACTTCGAGGTCATGCCCGGCGAGACCCTCTCGATCGTCGGCGAGTCCGGCTGCGGCAAGACCACCACCGGCCGGCTGCTCACCCGGCTCCTCGAACCCACTGCCGGCAAGGTCGTCTTCGACGGCCGCGACATCAGCCACCTCGGGCCCGGCGCCATGCGGCCCCTGCGCCGCGACATCCAGATGATCTTCCAGGACCCCTACTCCTCGCTGAACCCGCGCCACACCGTCGGCACGATCATCGGGGCGCCGTTCAAGATCCAGGGCGTCGAGCCGAAGGGCGGCGTCCGCAACGCCGTGCAGGAACTTCTCGCGCTCGTCGGGCTCTCGCCCGAGCACTACAACCGCTACCCCCACGAGTTCTCCGGTGGGCAACGCCAACGCATCGGCATCGCCCGCACGCTGGCGTTGCGCCCCAAGCTGATCGTCGCCGACGAGCCCGTCTCGGCCCTCGACGTCTCCATCCAGGCGCAGGTCGTCAACCTGCTCGAGGACCTGCAGGACGAGCTCGGACTGACCTACGTCCTGATCGCTCACGACCTCTCCGTCGTGCGGCACGTCTCCGACCGCGTCGCCGTCATGTACCTGGGCAAGATCGTGGAGATCGGCGATCGGGCCGACGTCTACGAACGCCCCATGCACCCCTACACCGTCGCCCTCCTCTCCGCCGTCCCGATCCCCGACGCCCGCCGTGGCCGCAACCGCGACAGGATCCTGCTGACCGGCGACGTGCCCAGCCCGCTGGACCCGCCCCCGGCCTGCCGGTTCCACACCCGGTGCTGGAAGGCCCAGGACATCTGCCGCACCACCGAACCCCCGCTCGACGAACTGGGCCCCGGCCACCGCGTGGCCTGCCACTTCCCGGAACGCGGCACCCCGCCCCCGACCGGAGCGGCGTTCGACGAGCCCGCCGCCGATGCTGTCGCGAGCCGCGATGCGGCTGCGGGCGGTCCGACCGCCGGCGGCCGGCCGGGAGAGTCGTCGGCAGCGGGCTGACCCGAAGGTCGCGGCATCGTCCCTGACAGCGCGGGTGCGGCGGGGCCGGGGTCGGGCGTTCGGGCGGGATGCGCGGTGAGGGTCGATGTTCATCCGGTCGCGCTTGCATCGTCCCCGGGGGCCGTCTACAACGGGTGATCAGCGCTTTAAGGCGGATGCCTCAGCGGGGAGGTCGGCGTGCACGTCGGTATCGGAGTGTTCTTCCAAGGGCTCGAACCGGGCCGCGACGACCACGCGGTGATGCGCGACCAGCTGGCGCTGGCGGACGCCTCGGAGGGCGCGGGCTTCGACTCGGTCTGGACGGCGGAGCACCACTTCACCCGGTACCAGATGATGCCCAACCCGGCGCAGTTCCTCACGTGGATGGCCGGCCGGACGACCCGGGTCCGGCTCGGGACGATGGTCATGGTGCTGCCCTGGCACGACCCGGTGCGGGTGGCGGAGGAGATCGCCTGGCTCGACTCGGTGTCGGAGGGGCGGGTCGTCCTCGGGCTCGGGCGGGGGCTGGGCTCGGTGGAGTTCGACGGGTTCCGGCTGGAGATGGGGGAGTCGCGGCGCCGGTTCGTCGAGTACGCGACGGCGATCTCCGGGGCGCTGGAGTCGGGCGCGATCGAGTTCGACGGTGAGCTCCTCCAGCAGCCCCGCGCCGAGCTGCATCCGCCGGCGTTCACGTCGTTCCGGGGCCGCACCTACGCCTCGGCTGTGTCGCCGGAGTCGGCCAAGATCATGGCGACGCTCGGGTTCGGGCTGATGCTGATCGCGCAGAAGCCGTGGGAGACGACCCTGCGCGAGACCACGGAGTACCGGGAGCTGTTCCGGTCGATCCACGACGCGGAGCCCCCGGCGCCGGTGCTGGTGAACTTCACGACGACCGACGTCGACCCGGGCCGGGCCCGTGAGATGCACGAGAAGTTCGCGGTCGGCTACGCGCGCTCGACCATCGACCACTACGAGTTCACCGACGAGCGGCTCGAGCGCGTCGAGGGCTACGAGTACTACGCGGGCCTGCGGCGCAACATCGAGAAGCACGGGCTGGCGACGTTCAACCGGTTCCTGGCCGACTTGCAGATCGGCGGTACCCCCGACGAGGTGGTGGAGCAGACGGTCGAGCGGGTGCGGGCGCTGGGCGCCGGCGGGGTCGTCAACGTCCTCGGGTTCGGCGGCATGACCGGCGCGGAGTCGCGCCGCTGCTTCGACACGTACGTCCAGCACGTCCTGCCGCGGCTCGCGGCCGTCGACACCCACCGTGACATCGGCGCACCACTCCCCGAAGGACAGGCCGCATGAGCGATCGGAACGGACAGCCGGGTACCCGGGTCGCCGTCGTCACCGGCGGCGGGAGCGGCATCGGCCGCGCGACGGTGCTGCGGCTCCTCGCGTCGGGGTACCGGGTGGTCGTCGCCGACGTGAACGCCGAGACGGCCGCGGCGACGGCGGGGCTGGCCGAGGCGCCCGAGCGGGTCGCGGTGGCGGCCGTCGACGTGCGGGACGAGGACGCGGTGGCCGCGGCGATGGCGACGGCCGTGGACCGGTTCGGCGGGCTGAGCGCCGTGGTGAACAACGCGGGGGTCGGTGGGGCGTTCGGAGCGATCACGACGATCGAGAGCGAGGACTGGGACTACACGTTCGACGTGCTGGTCCGCGGCGTGTTCTACGGCGTCAAGCACGGCGCCCGGGTCATGCAGGCCCAGGGCGGTGGGGGCAGCATCGTGAACGTCGCATCGGTGGCCGGGCTGACGGGCGGGCTGGGTCCGGTGCCGTACTCGGCGGCGAAGGCGGCCGTCGTCAACTTCACGAAGGCGGTGTCGATCGAGCTGGCCGCGGACCGGATCCGGGTCAACGCCGTGTGCCCCGGTGCGATCTCGACGCCGCTGGTGCACCACGGCCGCCCGGAGCGTGCCGAGGACAAGCTGGCCGCGACGCAGCCGTGGCCCGATCACGGCCGGGCCGAGCACATCGCCTCGGCGGTCGCGTTCCTCGCGGGGGACGAGTCGGAGTTCGTGACGGGGGAGGCGCTCGTGGTGGACGGCGGGCTCACCGCCGCCGGACCTGGGCCGGCGTTCGCGGAGCGGCTCGGCAACGACCCGCGCCTGCGCGGCATGAGCGGGGTCAACTACGGCACCACGGGTGTCCCGTCGGTGGTGCGCAACCGCGAGGGATGAGCGCCGTTCAGCCGGCGGGCGTGTGGCAGGCGGCGTCCTCGTCGGGGTCGCGCACGAACGCGCCGCAGCGGTCCAGGTGGTGCTCCGGCCACCACAGAACAAGCGGACATCGGCGGACGGTCAGCCCAGCCCGTGCTCGCGGCGGCGGCGGTCGGCGGCGCGCTGGTCGTCGCGTACCGCGGCGGCGTAGCCCACGGGGTAGCCGGCCTTGACCGTGCGGTGCTCAGCCGTCTCGAAGATGTAGACGCTCGACCAGAACAGCCCCATCAGCGCGCCCATCCCGACCGCGCCCGCCCGCACCCACAGCGGCCCGGGGATGAAGATCAGCAACAGCACCGCGAACGGCACGATCTGCACGACGGTCCGGGCGGCGTGCCGGAGCATCCAGGTGCGGGTCGTGACGTCGTACAGCACCCACCCGCGGTGGCGGCGGGGCAGCCCGGCACCGTAGGCGTAGAGCAGCCAGTGCCAGGGGTCGGGCCTGCGGATCGGCTCGGCACCCTGGTCGAGCCAGTCGGTCCCGCTGCTCACGTCTGTCCCGTCGGGTCGGACGTCGCGACCTGCCGCGACGACATCGATGGACGGGTACCCAGCTACCCGCCGACGACACGCCGCGGCGGCCGTCGCGTGTCAGATCTCGTGGGCGGTGTCGTAGCCCAGGTCGCCGTCCGGGTCGACCTCGCGCCGCGGCATCGGGACCGCCCCACCGGGGCGGCGGCCCGACCGGCTCGTCGGCAGGGCGAGCACCGCCTTCATCTCGTGCGCAAGGTCGTAGGCATAGTCACCCGAGTAGTCCGAATCCCCCGACACCATCGACTCCTTCACGCTCAAACCCCAACAGGCTCTGACGCTCCGTGACCGTGGCCATGCGGACGGTGCATGAAAATCATCGCTCGGTCGGGTCTCGTGAGCAATACGCATCCACCTCATGGACGCGCTCTGTACTCGAAGAGGTGATCATCACTCGGACGTGTCGCGAGGACGGACGGCAGCCGCTAGGGCGAGGGTGCGACGGACGGCGGGCTCAGCGGCGCAGGCGGGCCAGGTCGGCGACGACCTGGTTCCACGGCGCGGCGTGGGCGTAGAGCCAGCCCTGGGCGTAGTCGCACCGGGCGCCGCGCAGCTGCGCGGCCTGGGCCGTGGTCTCGACGCCCTCGCCGGTCACGGTGAGCCCCAACGACTGGGCCAGCGCGACGAGGCTGGTGACGATCCGGCCGGCGCCCTCGTCGGGCCCGCGCAGCCCCTCGACCAGGACCCCGGCGAGCTTGAGCGAGTGCAGCGGCAGCCGCGGCAGGTAGCCGAGGTTGGAGTAGCCGGTGCCGAAGTCGTCGACGGCGATGTGGATGCCCAGCCCGGCGAGCGCGGAGATGGCGTCGACGGGCCGCCCGGCGGGGCCGAGCAGCGCGCTCTCGGTGAGCTCGAGCTGCAGCAGCCGGGCGGGCAGCCCGGTCTCGGCGAGGATGTCGGCGACGTCGGAGACCAGCCCCGGGTCGTGCGCCTGCCGGACGGCAAGGTTGACGCTGACGAACAGGTCGGCCCCCGGGTGCGCGGCGTTCCACTCGGCGGCCCGCGTGCAGGCCTCGCGCAGGACGTGGCGGCCCAGCGGGACGATGGCGCCGGTCTCCTCGGCGACCTCGATGAAGCGGTCGGGTCCGAGGCGCCCGAGCGTCGGGTGGTTCCAGCGCACCAGGGCCTCGACGCCGACGACGCCGCTGTCGGCGAGGCGGACGATCGGCTGGTACTCGACCTCGAACTCGTCGCGCTCCAGCCCTGCCGACAGCGTCGTGGACAGGGTGTAGCGGGTGATGTCGCCCGCGGCGCGCTCCGGATCGTAACGGGCCCAACGGTTCCGGCCGTCTGCCTTGGCCCAGTAGAGGGTGACGTCGGCGGAGGCGAGGACGTCGGCGGGGGTGGTGTTGTCCACGCAGGTCTCGACGACCCCGATGCTGGCGCTGACCACGAGGCGGTGCTCGTCGACGTCGATGGGCACGGCCAGCGCGGCGAGGACGGTGTCGGCGAGGTCGGCGAGCTCGCCGTCGGGCGGGTCCTCCACGAGGATGACGAACTCGTCGCCGCCCATGCGCCCCACCAGGTGTCCGCGCCCGGAGACGCTGGAGTGCAGCCGGCAGGAGAGCGCGAGGAGCAGCTTGTCGCCGACGACGTGGCCGAGCCGGTCGTTGACGACCTTGAAGTTGTCGACGTCGAGGTAGCACACCCCGATCCGGCCGCCGGGACGGGCGAAGAGCTCGTCGAGCCGGTCGTTGACCATCGTCCTGTTGGCCAGCCCCGTCAGGGGGTCGTGCGTGGCCTGGTGGCGCAGCCGGGCCTGCAGCTCGCGCCGCGTCGTCGCGTCCTCGGCCATGGCGACCGTGTAGAGCGGGGCGCCGTTCGCGTCGCGGATCAGGGAGGCGGTGAGGTCGGTCCACACCATGCCGCCGCTGCGGTGCCGGTAGCGCTTCTCGACGCGGGCGAACTCGCTGTTGCCCGCGATGATGTCCTCGTAGAGCTCCCACATGCCCTGCGCGTCGTCGGGATAGACGAAGTCGGTGACGTTGATCGTGCAGAACTCCTCGATCGTGTAGCCGAGCATCGACGCGAACGCCTCGTTGGCGTCGACGATGCGGCCCGTCATGTCGGCGATGCCGATGCCGATGCCGGAGTTCTCGAAGATGGCGCGGAACCGGGCCTCGCTCGACAGCAGAGCGTCCTGGGTCTGCTTGCGCGCGCGGACCTCGGCCTGGCGGACCATCTCCTGCTCGGTGAGGATGCGGTCACGCATGCGACCCGCGTAGCCGGCGACCACGGCCGACATGACCGCCCGCGCCGCCGGCATCGCCGGCCCCACCCCGAGGCCGGCGGCGACAGCCGGAAGATGGGTGCACAGGGCGGACACGGTGGAGGGCAGGTCCTCGCCGTCGAGCAGGTCGTTGTCGACCAGCGAGACGCCGACGGCGCGGGCCGTGTCGGTGTCGACGGGGTCGGTCGCGCTGGCCGCGGCGAGGCGCAGCGCGGCCCAGCGCAGGTACCGGCGCAGCTCGACGCGGCTCATCGGGCGGTAGACCGGGCGCGCGAGGTCGGTCGCCCACGCCGACACCAGATCATCGACGTCCGGTGCCGCGGACGGCGGCCACGGAGTGGCCCGGTCCCCGCCGTTCACCCGGGGAGCATACGGCTGTCCGGCGAATGGAACCGGCCGTGTCATTCCGTCGGGTGACGTTGTCGGCCTACGCTCGTAGCGGAGCGTGCCTGTCCGCACGCGGTACGTGGGAGGTGGGGAACCATGAGCCGGCCGTCGTGGGCGCCGCAGGACATCGACCTCGACCGGCCCAGCGGGGCCCGGGTGTACGACTACTTCCTCGGGGGCGCGCACAACTTCGCCGTCGACCGCGAGCTCGCGGGGATGATCGCGTCGATGACGCCGGACATCGGCGACACCATGCGTGCCAACAGGGCCTTCCTGCGCCGGGTCGTGCAGTGGTTCGTCGACCGGGGGATCACCCAGTTCCTCGACATCGGCTCGGGTATCCCGACGGTCGGCAACGTCCACGAGGTCGCACAGCAGGCGGACCCGTCGTGCCGCGTCGTCTACGTCGACGTCGACCCGATCGCGGTGTCACACAGCCGGGCGATCCTCGACGGCAACCCGGGGACGGTCGTCGTCCAGGCCGACGCGCGCGACGTCGAGTCCATCGTCGCCGACCCCGACGTGCGCGGCCTGCTCGCCTTCGACCGGCCGATCGCCGTCCTCGTCCTGGGTGTCCTGCACTTCGTCCCGGACGCCGACGACCCCGCCGGGATCGTCGCCCGCCTCCGCGACGCGGTACCCGCGGGCAGCATGCTGGCCCTGGTCAACGTCACCCACGAGGACCAGCCGCCGGAGGTCATCGAGGCACAGAAGCTGTCGTCGCGCACCGGCACGCCGATCTTCCTGCGCTCGCGCACGGAGCTGCTGTCGCAGTTCGACGGCTGGGACCTCGTGGAGCCGGGGCTGGTGCACCTGCCGTTGTGGCACCCGGACGCGTCGCTGGCCGCCGGCGAGCGCCCCGAACGGTTCGGGGCACTCGCCGGGGTGGCGCTCAAGCGGTAGGGCTCACCGGAACCCGGCCACCGGGTGCGGGACGTAGGGCTGCTCGAGGCGCTCGACCTCGCTCGCGTCGAGGGTAACGTCGACGGCGGCGATCGCGTCCTGCAGGTGCTGCATCTTCGTGGCGCCGACGATCGGTGCCGTGATGCCCGGTTTGCCGAGCATCCAGGCCAGGCCGACCTGGGCCATCGGGATGCCCCGGGCTGCGGCGACCTCCTCGACGCGGGCGACGATCTCGGCGTCCTCCGCCTTGTAGAGCGTGCTGCCGAAGCGGTCGGTGCGGCTGCGCGCGCTCTCGGTGTCCCACGGCCGGGTCAGCTTGCCCCGCGCCAGCGGGCTCCACGGGATGACGCCGACACCCTCCGCCGCGCACAGCGGCAGCATCTCGCGCTCCTCCTCGCGGTAGAGGAGGTTGTAGTGGTTCTGCATCGTCGAGAAGCGGGTCCAGCCGTTGGCGTCGGAGAGGTACAGCGCGCGGGCGAACTGCCACGCCCACATCGACGACGCCCCGATGTAGCGGGCCTTGCCGGCGCGGACGACGTCGTGCAGCGCCTCGAGCGTCTCCTCCAGCGGGACGTCGGGGTCGTAGCGGTGGATCTGGTAGAGGTCGACGTAGTCGGTGCCCAGCCGGCGCAGGCTGTGGTCGATCTCGGTCATGATGGCCTTGCGGGACAGACCGCCGCCGTTCGGGCCGGGCCTCATCCGGCCGTGCACCTTCGTGGCCAGCACGATCTCGTCGCGGTCGGCCATGTCGGCCAGCGCGCGGCCGACGATCTCCTCGCTGGTGCCGTCGGAGTAGACGTTCGCGGTGTCGAAGAAGTTCACGCCGGCGTCGAGCGCCGCCTTGATCAGAGGACGGGACGCGTCCTCGTCGAGGCTCCACTCGTGGCTGCCGCGGCCGGGGACGCCGAAGCTCATGCAGCCCACGCACACCGGCGAGACGTCGAGTCCGGTCGAGCCCAGTTTCACGTACCGCATCGGGTTCCTTCCGCCGGGAGATGCTCGCCTCCGAGCCTGCACCCATGGGAGCCCGGGAACCATCCGGTGCGCGCCGGATGTCGTGTGACCTCGCGCGCGCCGACCCACGGGCGGTACGACGAGATGCACGTGAGCGCTCCCGACCGCGCTGGTGTGCATCTCGGCGGTGCGTCGTAGCGTGGGCGCATCGGCTCCCCGCTGCGTGTCCTGGTCCCTGCGCTCGCCCTCGCCTGCGCGGTCGTCGTGGGTTGCGCGGTCGTCGCCGGGTGTGGGGGAACGGCGGCACCGGTGCCGGTGTCCGGGGTGCCGGTGTCGGAGGGGCCACCCGTGACGTGGGCGCCGGGCCCGGCCGGGCCGCTGACGTCCGGCGTCCCAGGTACCGCAGCGGGCTGCGGTACCTGGTCGTGCACCCAGCAGCACCGTTTCGACGACGCCCACGCCTACATCGCGCGGACCGTCGGCCCGCACGGCTACCTCGGCGTCGAGATGCTCGACCGGACCACGGGCGCGGTGTGGCGCGACGGCGCGACCACCCGCGCAGGCTGGACGGCGTCGACGATCAAGCTGGCGATCGCCGCAGACCTGCTGACCCGGGCCCGCTCCGGCGCGGTGACGCTGACGGCCGCCGACCGCCACGACATGGACACGATGCTCAACTTCTCCGACGAGGCGGCGTCGGACCGGTTGTGGAAGCGCTTCGGCGACGACGCCATGCTCGCCCGCTTCCGCGCCACGTTCGGCATGGCCGGGCTCGCGTTCGTGCCGGGGTTCACGTCGTCGACGTACTGGGGTTTCGTGACGTGCACGACCGACGACCTGCTCGCGCTGGGCCGTTGGGTGCTCACCCGGGCCGACGCGGGAGACCGCGGCTACCTCGTCGCGGCGCTGCGCGGCGTCGCGGGGAACCAGCGGTGGGGCGTCTGGGCCGCCGGTGCCGACCAGCACCCGGGCAACAAGGACGGCTGGTCGTTCGAGTCCGACTCCTACGGACAGCACTGGGTGGCCGACACCGTCGGGTTCGCGGGGCCGGGGGAGCGCTACGTCGTCGCCGTGACCTACCAGGTCGACCCGGCAGGGTCGCTCGCCGACGGGGTGCACGCGGTCAGCGACGTCGTCGCGATCCTGTTCGGCAGACCGGTCCCCGCACCCGTGACGGTCCCGGCCCCGGACGGCTGACCGGCGCCTACGAGACGGTCTTGAGGATCCGCTCGTTGCGGCCCTCGGGCGGGTTGTCGATGAGCCGGCGGGCGCGGGCCTGCAGCTCGGAGACGGCCTCGAGGTCGTCGGAGATGTCGGAGAGGTCGGCGGAGGCGTTGCGGGCGGTGTCCGCGGCCTCGCGTGCGGCGTCGAGCTGGTCGGTGAACTCCGACGCCCGGGTGTTGACGACGGCCGTCGCCGCCTTTCGCAGGTCGCCCTGCAGGAGCCGGCCGGCGTCGCGGATCTGCTTGCTCATGGCGAGCTGGTACTCGTCGATCGTCCCGCGCAGGGTGGACTTCGCGTCGCCGCGGCGGCGGTCGAGCTGGCGCTTGCGCTCGCCCGACAGCGCCGCGCCGCCGAGGCCGACCGCACCGACGACGGCGCACACCGCGATGACCCAGCCAGGCATGTTCAGGCCGAGGAACCGCGACAGCACGATCGCCATCATGACGCCGCCGTAGGTGGGCATGAGGACACCGAGCATGCGGGCCCCTGCGGGCGGGTTGCCGCCACCGGAGACCTGGCGGGCCTGCAGCTCGCCGACGAGCCGGTCGGGCGCGGTCACGGGGATCGACTCGATGCGGGGTGGCGGGGAGTCGAGCTGCTCGCCGAGCTGGGTGGCGACGCGGCGGCTACGTTCGAGCAACAGCCCGTAGACCTCGTCCGCCTCGATCGCGAGGCGGTGGCGCAGCCAGGCGTCGAAGGCCTCGCTGTTCTTCTTGGGGTCGTTGGCATCGATCGAGTCCTCGCCCTCGGCGATGACCTGCCGGGCGCGCGTGCGCAGCGCGAACTCGGCGTCGGAGCTCATGGCGGAGAAGCCCTCGCCGAGCAGCTGGGGCCACTCGCGCGAGCGGGTCTGGAAGTCCTCGAAGTGGTTGCGGGCGCGGTCGAGCTCGGCGCGCAGCCGGGCGGCACGGCCGGGGTCGGACAGCGTGGTGCGCCGGGTGCGGAGGTCGATCTTCAGCGACTCCAGCGCACGGATGCACTCGGTGGCCGAGTCGCGGACGGTCGCCGGGCCGGGGTGGCGGGCCAGCGCGGTGCGGACGGTCGTGAGCTTGCGGATGAGGTCGTCGCGGTCGTTGGCCTCGGACCCCTGGATGCAGAGCTCGATGATCGCCCGGGCCTCCGCGAGGGCCGCGTCGTCGCGTGGCTTCTGGGGGGTGGCGTTCATCCGTGCTCGTCCTCTCGCGCCACCGGGATCGACCGGGCGGCCTTCGTAGTGCGACTGCGACTGCGTCTCGCGGTACTGACGTCATCCGTGACTGCGACACCGTGCGTTACTGCGACATCGTGCGCGGTCGCGCCCACCCGGGACGATCGAGAGGTCCCTACACCCTCGGGGCGTTTCCCGACGCCGAGGGTAGGGCACGCCCCACCGCGCTGAACAGACGACGGGACCGTCACTCCGCGGTTACGGTAACTTCCGGGTTACCGATACCTGGACACCGCGGGAGGAACGGTCATGAACAGCGGATACTCGGTGCGGCGCACCATCGCCGCCCCGCCGGAACAGGTGTGGGTGCTGCTCGCCGACGGCTCCCGCTCCCCGGAGTGGAACCCGTCGGTCCTGTCGCTCGACGCGACGTTCACCCCCGGGGAGCGAATCCGGGTCGCCGCGATCCTCACCAGGACGATCCCCGGCATGACCGAGTCGTCCGGTCAGTACGCCGACGGCCTCAGGGCCGCCGCGGCGCGAGCGGGCTGACATGTCCGACGTCAACGCCGCCCTCGAAGCACTGGGAGACCCGAGCAGGCGCGCGATCGTCGAGCTGCTCGCCGACGGGCCGCGCCCCGTCGGCGAGATCGCCGCCGCGCTGCCGATCAGCAGGCCCGCCGTGTCCCGGCACCTGCGCCTGCTCAAGGACGCCGGCCTCGTCGACGACGCCGCCCATGGCACCCGCCGCGTCTACCGGCTGCGCACCGACGGCGTCGAGGCGATCCGCGTCTGGTTGCGTACGGTGTGGGGCGACGCGATGAGCCGCTTCCGGCTGGTCGCCGACAACACCAACCCCGCGACCGGGAGGGACGTCCCGTGACCACGACTCCCGATCCGCTCGTCGTCGAGTTCCACGTCGCCGCACCGCCCGCGCACGCCTTCGAGGTGTGGACCGGCCGGATCGCGACGTGGTGGCCGCCCTCGCACACCATCAGCGGCGCCCCGGCGTCGATCACGCTCGGACCCCGCGCCGGCGGCCGCATCGTCGAGACCGCCCCCGACGGTACCGAGCACGAGTGGGGCGAGCTCCTGGTCCGGGAGCCACCCGCCCGGCTGCGGATGCTGTGGCACCTGTTCTTCGACCGCGACGAGGCCACCGAGGTCGACGTCTCGTTCGTCGCCGACGACGCCGGCACCCGCGTCCGCCTCGAACAGACCGGCTGGGACCGGCTCGGCCCCGCCGGGGGGCCCCGGCGCGAACGCACCGGCGCGGCATGGGCGTCGATCACGACGCACTTCGTCGCTGCCTGCGAAGCGGGCTGGTCGGCGCAGGCCTGAGCGCCGCCGCTCCCCGCCTCACCCGTCCAGGGACCCCGACAGGAACGCCAGCACCAACGCGGTGACCAGCTCCGGAGCATCCAGCGGCAGGATGTGGGTGCCTGGCAGGACCGCGAACCGGCCCGCGGGCAGGATGTCGGCGACGGCGCGGCCGTGCGCGACCGTCACCTCGTCGCGGTCGCCCTGCAGGATCAGCGTCGGCGCGGTCACCCCGGCGAACCGGCGCAGGTCGATGTCGGGTTCGCGGGCGAACATGTCGAGCAGCTTGTCGACGACCACCGCGAAGTGCTCCGGCCCGTCCGGCGAGGGATGGGCGCTGCGCAACCCTTCCGGAGCCGTGCCCCGCATCGACTCCAGCGACGCCAGGAAGTCGGCCCGGGCGATGCCGCCGGGTGTGTAGTACTGGCCGATCAGCACCTGTCGCGCCACCAGCTCCGGAGCCTTCATCGACACCAGGGCGCCGACCACCGCCCCGTCGCTCCAGCCCACGAGGTGCGCCGGTCCGCCGACCGCCTGGCGGAGGAACCCCACCGTGTCGTCGGCCATCGCGTCGTAGGTGAACGGCCCCTCGACGTCCGGGGTGCCGCCGTGGCCGCGCCGGTCCGGCGTCAGCACCGTGTAGCCGCCCGCGGCCAGCAGATCAGGCCAGGGACCCCACGAGTCCGACCCCACCATCCCGCCGTGCAGCAGCACCAGCGCAGGCCCGTCTCCGGTGGCCTCGAAATAGGTCGGGAGGCCGTCGACGTCGAGGATCGGCACCCGTCGACCGTAGCGCCGTCCGCGGCGTCGCGCCTGGCCCTCGCCGTCGTCAGGGTGCGGTCGCGCGCAGTGCGGCGATCGCCGTGTCGAGGGCCGCCTCCAGGTCGGCGACCGACCCCGTCGACATCTGCAGCACGACGCCGCCCTGGATGCCCACGAGGATCGCCGCGGCCGTCCGCCCTGCGTCGACGCCGGCGCCCACGTCGCCCGATGCCTGCATCGCGACGATGCCCGCCCGGATCTCGCCCTCCCAGCGCGCGGCCATCCCGCGGCATTCTCTCGGACATCTTTCGGCTCCGATCGGAGTCACCCTAGAGCGGCAGTCCGACGAGATCAGGTGAACCCGATCGGGGTAGTCCACGGCGCGGGGCGAAGATCGCCGCCGAGTACGGTGACGCATCGCACCCGAACGATCGACGATCAGGAGTCGTGTCATGAGCCGGCCCATGGCGACCTCATCGTGACGGAGCCCTTGGCGGAGGGCGTCTACGAGCGCCTGCGCACAGCGAAGCTCGACGCCACGCTCGCCGGATATCCCGACTTTGATCCACGTTTCCTTCCGGTCGAGGAGGCCGACCAGCCTCAGGTGCTCGCCCGGCACGTCGCCGCAGCATTCCAGCGTCTCCTCGAATCCGAGTCCAGCCCGCAGCGGCGCATCGCGCTGACCAATGAGGTGCTGGCTCGCATCTCGTCGACCGGTGACGACCTCGGTGACGCGATCGAGCATCTCGTCGTCCTGAGCCGCAAGATCGCGCCGGGCGTGCATCGGCTGATCCGGCCCAAGACGTCGCTCTCGGCGGCGGCACTGATGACGAACACCCCCGGCGAGCCGTCGCTGTCGGCCGAGCTGCGGTCCGAGCTGGTCTCGGCCGACGCAGTGAACCTGTTGTGCGCGTTCATCCGGTGGCCGGGCCTGCGGTTGCTGCACGACGAGCTCTCCAGCCTCAAGGAGCGCGGCGCCGAGCTGCGGGTCATCACGACGACCTACATGGGTGCGACGGAGCAGCGGGCCGTCGACGAGCTCGTTCGCCGGTTCGGCGCCACTGTGAAGATCAACTATGCGTCGGCGACGACCCGGCTGCACGCGAAGGCCTGGCTCTTCCGCCGCGACACCGGTTTCGACACCGCCTTCGTCGGCAGCAGCAACCTGTCGAAGTCCGCGCTCGTCGAAGGGCTCGAATGGAACGTGCGGCTCTCGGCCATCGCGACGCCCGAGCTGATCCGCAAGTTCACCAGCACCTTCGACACCTATTGGGCTGACCCGAGCTTCGTCCCATACAACCCGGAGGACCCTGACGACGTTGCCCGGCTGGCTGAGGCGCTGGGGCGGGCGCGCGTGCCGTCGGCCGATCAGATGCTCACCGGGCTCGAGATCCGGCCGCTGCCGCACCAGACCCAGATCCTCGAAGCGCTCGACACCGAGCGGGAGGTCCATGCCCGGCACCGCAACCTCGTCGTCGCGGCAACCGGGACCGGCAAGACCGTCGTCGCCGCCCTCGACTACGCGCGGCTGCGCCAGACCCTCCCTCGCGCCCGGCTGCTGTTCGTCGCGCACCGCAAGGAAATCCTCGACCAGTCGCGCCGCACCTATCGCGCGGTGCTGGCCGACGGCGCCTTCGGCGAGCTCTACGTAGGCGGCGAGCGCCCCGAGCGCTGGAACCACGTCTTCGCGAGCATCCAGGGCCTCGCGGCGTACGGCGTGGAGAACATCCCCACCGACCATTTCGACGTCGTCGTGGTCGACGAGTTCCACCACGCTGAGGCCGCCACCTACCGTCGCCTGCTTGACCACCTCACGCCCCGGGAGCTCCTCGGTCTGACGGCCACGCCCGAGCGGGCCGACGGCAGTGACGTCCGCGACCAGTTCGACGGCCGCAGCGCCGCCGAGCTGCGGCTGTGGGACGCGCTCGCCGACGACCTGCTGGTCCCGTTCCACTATTTCGGCATCGCCGACGACGTCGACCTGTCCGGTGTGGAGTGGAAGAAGGGTGGCTACGACACGGCCGCGCTCGACGCCGTCTACACCGGCAACGACGCCCGCGCGGCGAAGGTCGTCCGGGAGACGCGCGACAAGGTCACCGACGTCCTCGCGATGCGGGCGCTAGGTTTCTGCGTCTCGATCGCACACGCCGAGTACATGGCGACGGTGTTCAGAAACGCCGGGATCCCGAGCCTCGCGGTCAGCGGCCGCACGTCGCAGGCGGACCGGGCGGAGGCGCTGCGCCGGCTCGGCGCCCGCGACGTCAATTGCCTGTTCACCGTCGACCTGTTCAACGAAGGTCTCGATCTTCCCCAGGTCGACACGATCCTCATGCTCCGCCCGACCCAGAGCGCGACGATCTTCCTGCAGCAGCTCGGCCGAGGCCTTCGCCGCGCTCCCGACAAGGCCGTGCTCACCGCGCTTGACTTCATCGGCCAGCAGCGCCGGGAGTTCCGCTTCGACGTCCGCTACCGGGCGCTGACGGGCAGCAGCCGCCGGGGCCTGGCCGACGACATCGAGCAGTTGTTCCCGTTCCTGCCGTCCGGCTCGGCGCTGGTTCTCGACCGGGTCGCGCAGCGCATCGTGCTCGACAACGTCAGGCGTCAGCTGCGGTTCACTCGCAACGACCTCGTCGCGGACATCCGCTCGCACGGGGACCTGCCGCTCGCGACGTACCTGCACGACGCCGACCGCGAGCTGTCGGACGTCTACAGGAAGAAGGGCTCGTGGACCGCGCTGCGGCGCGAGGCGAGCCTGCCGACCCTCGCCGCCGGGCCCGACGAGGAAGCTCTGCTGCGGCGCGTGGCCAACCTCAGCCACGTCGACGACCCCGAGCGCGCGCGGGCCTATGCGCAGCTCGCGGCCCCCGCAGGCCCCGGCTACGGCGACCTCACCGAGCGGGAGCAGCGGCTCGCCCGCATGTTGTTCTTCCAGCTCTGGCCCAACCGCAACGGGTTCACCACCTACGAGCAGGGTCTCGCGCACCTGCGACGGCACCCGGCGGTGTGCGCTGAAATCGGCGAACTTGTGGCGCACACGCTCGACTCCGCGCGACACTTGCCGAAGTCGCTGGGGGAGGGGCTCATCCACATCCCGCTGGCCAGCCACGCGCATTACCGTCGCGAAGAGATTCTTGCCGCCTTCGACTGGGCCAGGATGGAAGGCAACAAAGCCCATGGGCACCAGGCCGGTGTGGTGTGGGCGTCGGAGCACGCCACGGATGCGTTCATGGTGAACCTACGCAAGACCGAGCGCGACTTCTCGCCGACGACCATGTACCGCGACTTCGCAGTGAGCCCGGAGGTATTCCACTGGGAGTCACAGAACTCAACCACGGTGCAATCGGTGCCCGGGCAGAGGTACCTCCACCACCGGGAGCGGGGCACCCACGTCGTGCTGTTCACCCGCGATGCACCTTCGGACGATCTTGGGCAGAGCGCACCGTTCCTCTGCCTGGGCCAGGTCGACATCGAGAGCCACCAGGGTGAGAAGCCGATCGCGATCACCTGGCGGCTGCGCCGGGCGATGCCCGCGGAGACGTTCCGCGCCGCGGGGGTCGCGGCGTCCTGATTTTCCCGCGGTGGGGCAGACTGCGGGCGTGCGGTCGCCGACGATCACCCCGCCGCCCCGTCTGCTCGCCGTCGCGGCCGCGTGGCTGATCATTGCCGTGGTCACGGTGGTGGCCGTGCTGTCGGTCATGCCACCTTCGCCGCGCACCGACGTTCCCGCCGACGAGCCGTCGGCCGCGGCGGCGTTCGCGCACGTCGAGCGGATCGGGGCGCGCACCCACGTCGCGGGGTCGGCGGCCAACGACGAGGTGCGGACCTACATCCTCGACACCCTGCGCGGGTTCGGGGTGCAGACGCGGGTGCAGGACACCGTCGGTGTCAACGGTGAGCAGGCGGCGCGGGTGCGCAACGTCGTCGCGACGATCCCGGGGACGGCGCCGGAGGCGGAGCGGGGCCGGGTGTTCCTGGTGGCGCACTACGACTCCGTTCAGGTCGGGCCGGGCGCCAACGACGACGGCGCCGGCGTGTCCACGCTGCTGGAGTCGGCGCGGGTGCTGCGGGCGGCGCCGCTGCGCAACGACGTCGTGCTGCTGTTCACCGACGCCGAGGAGGCGTGCCTGTGTGGGGCGCAGGCGTTCGTGGCCTCGGATCCGCTCGCGGCCCAGGGCGGGGTGGTGCTCAACGTCGAGGCCCGGGGGACCGGCGGCCCGGTGATCATGTTCGAGACGACGCGGGGAAACGCGAACCTGATCGACGTCTACGCCGCCGCGGCGCCGCACCCGGTGGCGACGAGCTTCGCCGTCGAGGTCTACCGGATCCTGCCCAACGACACCGACTTCAGCCCCTTCCGCGACGCGGGCCGGTTCACCGGGCTCAACTCGGCCTACATCGACGGCGCGGCGGCCTACCACTCGCCCGAGGACGTCCCGGCGCGGATGGACAGGGGCAGCCTGCAGGCGCACCTGGACTCCGCGGTGGCGCTGGCCAGGGCCTTCGGCGACCAGGACGTCACCGCGATGCCTGCCGCGCAGGACGCGACGTACTTCCCGGTGCTCGACATGCTGGTGCACTACCCGGAGTCGGCGGTGTGGCCGCTGGCGGTGCTGGCCGCGGTGACGGTGCTGGCGCTGGCCGTGGTCGCGCGGTGGCGGCGGGCGGCGAGCGTGCCGAGGATGCTGGGCGGGCTGCTGGCGGCTGTGGTGCCGCTGGTGGGGGCGCCGCTGCTCGCGCAGGGCGGCTGGTGGCTGCTGGTGGTGATCCGGCCCGACTACGCCGGCGTCCGCGACGTCTGGAACCCGACCTGGTACCGGTGGGCGCTCGTGGTGCTCGTAGCGGCGGTCGTGCTGACCTGGTTCGCGTTGCTGCGCAAGGTGATCGGGGCGGTCGCGCTGGGCGTGGGCGGGCTGGCGTGGCTCGCCGCGCTGGGCATCGTGCTGGCCTCCCTCGCGCCGGGCGGCTCCTATCTGGCGGCGGTGCCGGCGCTGGTGGGTGCGGTGTGCGCGCTGGTGGCGGTCGCGGTGGGGCGTACGGGCGTCGGTGTCGCGGCGGCGACGGTCGCGGCCGTCGTCGGGATCGTCGTCCTGGTGCCGACGGCTGTGCTGTTCTTCCCGGCGCTCGGCCTGCCGGTGGCCGCGGTGCCGGCGTTCGTGCTGGTCCTGCTCACCCCGGTGCTGCTGCCGCTGCTCGACCCGCTGCTCGGCGGGCACGCGTCGTGGCAGGGGCCGGTGGCGCTGGTCGCGGCGGTCGCGCTGGGTGCGGCAGGTCTGGCGGCCGACCGGTTCACCGCGGCGGATCCCGTTCCGGCGCAGCTGATGTACTCCCTCGATGCCGACACCGGGCAGGCCCGCTGGGTCACCGAGGAGGACCAGCCGGGCGCGTGGACTGCGGGCTACGTGGACCGTCGGCAACTGGTGCCGGAGCTGCTCGGCATGTCGGGGTTCTTCTGGGCGGGTCCGGCCCCGGCGGCTGCGTTGCCGGCCGCGCGGGTGGACGTCGTCTCCGACGTCGCCACCGGGGCGGGCCGCACGGTGACGGTGCGGATCGTGCCGCAGCGGCCGGTGCGGCTGCTCGCTCTCGAGGCCGGCGACGGGCCCACGGTGCGCGCGGCCACCGTCGCGGGGGCGCCGGTCGACGTGCGCGACGGCCGTCTCGACCTGATCTTCCACGCCCCACCGCCCGAGGGCCTGGAGCTACGGCTGGAGCTGACGGCGCAGGGCAGGCTGGACCTGTCGGTCCTCGACGGCAGCGACGGCCTCTCGGGGCTGCCCGGATTCGTCCCGCGCCCACCGGACGTCGGCATCGCCGGCAGCCACACCAGCGAGCTGGTGGCGGTCACGCGGACACAGCGCATCTGACGGGTATCGGGGGACACCCGGCGCCGAATGGCGGGGATCACGCGTTTAGAGTCGATCACGAGGGTCGACGACGACACCGACGACGTCGACGACCCGGGGGCCCGCCCGTCTGGGGCCGGTACCCGTTCTCGCCCGTGGCCGCGCGATGCGCGCCCGGCGAACGTCTCTCGATCATCGTTCCAAGGAGAAGTCTGCTCGTGCTCACCGTCGGAGACCAGTTCCCCGAGTTCTCGCTCACCGCGTGTGTGTCGCTCGACCCCGACACCGCGTTCTCCACGATCACCCAGGCGTCCTACCCGGGCCGCTGGCTGGTCGTGTTCTCCTGGCCGAAGGACTTCACCTTCGTGTGCCCCACCGAGATCGCGGCGTTCGGCAGGCTGAACGCCGAGTTCGCCGACCGCGACGCGCAGGTCCTCGGGTTCTCGGTCGACAACGAGTTCGTCCACCACGCGTGGCGCCGTGACCACCCGGACCTGACCGACCTGCCGTACCCGATGCTGGCCGACACCGGCCGCACGCTGTCGTCGGCGCTCGGCGTCCTCACCCCCGAGGGCGTGGCCCAGCGCGCGACCTACCTGGTCGACCCGACCGGCGAGATCCAGTTCTCGATGGTCACCGCGGGCTCGGTGGGCCGCAACGTCGACGAGGTCCTGCGGGTCCTCGACGCGCTGCAGACCGACGAGCTGTGCCCCTGCAACTGGAACAAGGGCGAGCGCACCCTCGACGCCGACACGCTGCTGGCCGGGGTCTGAGATGTCGCTGGACGCGCTGCGCGCCGCGCTGCCCGACCACGCCAAGGACATCCGGCTCAACCTCGGATCGGTGATCGGCAACTCGACGCTGCCGGCGCAGCGGCTGTGGGGCGCGGTCCTGGCCTGCGCGATCGCCTCGCGCAACGAGGTCGTGCTGCGTGAGCTCGCCGAGGACGCCCGCACCCACCTCGACGAGAAGGCGTTCACCGCAGCGAAGTCGGCGGCGTCGATCATGGCGATGACGACGGTGTACTACCGCGGCCGGCACATGCTCGGCGACGAGACCTACGAGACGATGCCCGCGAAGCTGCGGATGCAGGTCATCGCGACGCACGGCGTCGACAAGGGGGACTTCGAGTTCTGGTCGCTCGCCGCTGCGTCGATCGCCGGCTGCGAGGTCTGCGTGGAGTCGCACGGGCGGGCGCTGCGCGAGCACGGCACCGACCGTGAGGTCGTGCTGGACGCGGTGCGGATCGCCGCCGTCGTGCACGCCGCGGCGGTCACCGAGGCTGCCGAGCGCGCGCTCTCGGACGCGCCGGCGTTCTGATCCGACGACCGCCGGGGACGGTCTCCCGGGTGCCTCAGCGAACCTCGTGAGTGGCAATGGTCGCCACAGCGACCATTGCCACTCACGGCCGATCGGCGTCAGCGGCGGGTCAGGCCGACGACCGGGATCTCGCGCGTCGTCGTCGCCTCGTGGTCGGCGAAGAACGGGTAGGTCTCCTTGAGCATCGCCCAGGTGCGGGCGCGGTCGTCGCCGGTCAGCGGGGCCGCGTGGGCGTCGTAGGTGTCGTCGCCGACCTCGACGGTCACGTCCGGATCGGCGGCGACGTTCGCGTACCAGTCCGGGTCGTACGGCGCGCCCATGTTCGACGCGATCACCAGCAGCCGGTCGCCGTCGCGGTGGAACATCATCGGCGATGTGTGGCGGCGCCCCGAGCGGCGCCCGGTCGTGGTGAGCAGGAGCAGCGCCTCGCGGTGCATGCCCTCGATCTCGCCGCCCGCGCGGAACTGCTCGATGACGCGGCGGTTGATCACCGCGATGTCCATCACGGCTCCTGTGCGGGGGTGGGCGGGGCCGTGACCAGCAGCGAGTGGCCCTGGTGCGGCTCGAGGTCGATCGTGAAGCCGAGCAGGTCGTCGACGACGCCGACCTCCCGGTCGGTGAACATGTCGGTGACGACGGAGCCGGGCACGAGCTGCTCGGACCGGACGGTCGCCGTCACGTCCTCGTTGGCGAAGTTCAGCACGCCGACGTGCAGCGTGCCCTCCTCGGCGAGCCGGTGCACCAGCACGAGCGTGCCGCGGTGCGAGACGTCGGGGACGTCGACCTGCTCGCTGGTGGCGATGGCGTAGCGGTTGCGCACCGCGAGGATGGCCTGCAGCTGGCGGGCGAAGCTGGTCTCGTCGGCCAGCTGGTCGGGTAGCGTGCCGTAGAGGCTGCGCCCGCGCGGCATGCCGGCGGTGCTGCGCGTCGCGGCCGGGTCGGCGCCCATGAGGTCGTGCGCGCCACGGTTGATCCAGCGGGTGTCGCCGTGGTCGAGCAGCGTCGAGACCTGCGACGGGGGCAGCGTCAGGATGCCGCCCAGGTCCCAGCCCGAGAGCGCGAAGACGCCGGGCTGCAGCGCGTTGAACATCACCAGCAGCAGGTGCGCGCGCACGATGCGGGCGCGCACGGCGTCGTCGATGTGGTCGAGCTCGGGCACGCCCAGGATCGCCGCGATCGCCGACGTCGTGGTGCAGGCGATGCCGTTCGTCGTGAAGATCAGGTTGTAGGGGCTGTCGGGTCCGGTGAGCGCGGCGACGAGGTCGGCGCGGACGGCCTCGGCGATGTCGCCACCCGTGGTGTCGGCGCCGCGGAACGGGTAGAGGTCCTCGCGGTGCCCCGTCGACCAGTGCAGTAGCTCGTAGGTGAGCTCGTCGTGGTTCTGCAGGGCGTGCACCAGCCCGGCGGGGTCGACGCCCAGCTGCAGCGACGTGCGCAGCGTCAGCCGCAGGAACTCGCTGTCCCCGGTGGCCAGCGCGTGGTGGTAGGCGGGCCGGTTGACGAAGTCGTAGGACAGGTCGGCGCCCGCCTCGGCGGTCTGCTTGATGTCGTCGATCGTGAGGTTCAGCTCCTGGAAGGTGAACCCGCCGAGCTTGCGGACCATGCTGCCGATGAGGTGGTTGGCCGCCTGTGACAGCGGATGGCCCTCCGACCAGGCCGGCAGCCCCTCCGTCGACTTCTCGACACCCAGGAACCCGTTGGCGTCCAGGCGCAGCGCGCCGGAGCCGAGGTCGGCCAGCGAGTGCAGCGCGTCGCCGATGACCAGGCGCATCCCGGCGAACGACGGGTCGAGCCAGTTGATCGACGGCTGCCCGTCCTTGAAGTAGTGCAGGTACACCCAGCGCCGCTCGATGCCGTCGACACCGACGACCGGTGCGGTGGCACTCCAGTTGGTCTCCTTGACACCCTCGGCGTAGAAGATGACGCGCTGCAGGCGGCCGATGATGTATCCGGCCTTCTCCAGCTGCTCCTCCGTGGCGGCGTCGAGGTTGGCCGAGTCGCGGCCCGCGGGCGCGTCGGGGAGCAGGTTCCAGTCCTCGGGCTCGATCTCCACCATGTGGTAGATGCCGGGGTAGTCGCCGTACTTCATCTCGGCGAGCCGGAAGTCGGCGCCCTTGCCGGTGTGGCCGGGGACGATGTCGTCGATGATCGTGCCGCCGTGCCAGGTCGCCATCCCGCACATGGCCCGGAACTCGGCCTCGGTGCCGAAGGCAGGGTCGATCTCGGTGCTCATCCGGTCGAAGTGGCCGTCGACGCTCGGCGTCGGGTGCCAGCCGCGGATGCCGCCCGCGCGCTTCACCGGCCCGGTGTGGACGCCCTCGATCCCGATGTCGGAGAACGCCTTCCACAGGTTCTCGTCGGCCAGTGCGGCGAGGAACGACTCGTCGGGCCGGGTGATGAACGACAGCGGGTAAGCGGTGAACCACACCGACGCCGTCTCGACGGCCTGCCGCGGCCCGGGGTTGGCGAACGGGTTCTGCCACATCGTCCCCGAGCCGGAGAACTGCCGCGAGATCTCGTTGGCGTCGGACAGCATCGACTGCGAGAGCAGCCATGACACGTACGCCGGGTTGGTGCCGGTCGGCTCGCCGTCCTGGGTGACCGACCGCCGGGGGACCGGGGCCTTGACGCGGGCGCGATGGCGCAGGCTGCGCGGGCGGGCCGGATGGTAGTGCTCGGCGTAGGTGATCTCGCTGCGCTCGTGCTCGTGGGACTGCTCGTCTGACATCAGGGGAACTCCGAAGATCGCCGCGCCCGGCGGGCCGCCGCACCGGGCCCGTCGCAGGGGTGAAAGGTACCGGCACGGCCGGCGAACCCGGGGGGTGGCCGGACCCGCGTTTCGCCGTCGCCGAACGGTCGGGTGACGCGGCATGCCGGGTGGCCGGCGCCGCCGTCAGGCGGCGGGGGCGAGGTCGCCGCGGCGCAGCTCCCGGTCACGCCCGGCGAGCCAGCCGGCCACGCCCTGCGGGACGTAGAGGATGAGGAGGACGACGAGCGGCACGGTCCAGCTGTCGGTGAGGTCGTGCAGGGCACCGACGGCGAACGGCCCTGCCGCGGCGAGGGCGTAGCCGATGCACTGGGCCATGCCGGAGAGCTGCGCGGCGTGGGCGGCGTCGGGGCTGCGGATGCCCATGTAGATCAGGGCCAGGCCGAGTGCCGCGCCGAAGCTGATGCCGGCGACGATGCACGCGACGATCTCGAGCCCCGGCACCAGCACCATCCCGAGACCCACCACGCCCATGAGCGTGATGACCAGCGACAGCCATCGCTGGTCCCGGGAGCGGGCCCCGAGCAGCGGCGCGCTGATGCTGCCGACGAGGCCGGTGACGCTCACGACGGACACGAGCGCGCCGGCCGCGGTGGCCGACCAGCCGCGGTCGATGAAGATCGTGGCGAACCACGACGACGCCGAGTAGAAGCCCAGCGATTGCAGTCCCATGTAGACGGTGACCTGCCAGGCGAGCGCCTGCCGGGCCACTCCGCGGATCCTCGTTCCGGGACCGGTGGGCCGGCCGACCCGGCGCAGCTGCGGGAGCCAGCACAGGATGCCCAGCAGCGCCCACAGCGCCCACGCGCCCAGCGCGAGGCGCCAGCCGAGTCCGGCGGCCTCGGCCAGCGGGACGGTGACCGCGGCACCGAGGGCACCGCTGAACGAGATCGCCGCGGAGTAGACGGCCGTCATGAAGCCGGTGCGGTGGGCGTAGTCGCGCTTGATGAGGGCGGGCAGCAGCACGTTGCCCGACGCGATGGCCATGCCGATCAGCACGGTGCCGAGGTAGAGCGTCCACACGGTGGGGACCACGCGGACGACACCGCCTGCGGTGAGCAGGACCAGCACAGCGAGCAGGGCGCGTTCGATGCCGATCCGCCGGGCCAACCGCGGCGCGATGGGCGCGAGCAGCCCGAAGCACAGCACGGGCAGCGCGGTGAGGATGCCGGCCGCGGTGGCCGAGAGGCCCTGGTCGGCGCGGATCTCGTTGAGCAGGGGGCCGACGCCGACGACGGGGGCACGCAGGTTGAGCGCGACCAGCACGATCGCGCCGGTGGTCCACCACGCGACGCCGAGGCCGGGGCGCCGACCGGACGGGGATCGGCCGGTGTCCGACGTGGCACCGGTGCCCATGGCGGTCACGGCTGCCGCTCGACGATCGTGCGGGCGGCGTCGAGGTAGGTGTCGGCGGCGGCGACCGCGGCGACGGGGTCGCCCGCAGCGATCGCGGCGGCGAGCTCCTCGTGGCCACGAAAGGCGGAGTGGTCGTCGTCGAGGCGGGAGATCTCGGCGACGGTCCGCTCGACGGCTTCGGTGAGCCCGTCGTAGAGGTCGGCGAGAACGGGGTTGCCGGTCGCGGCGACCACGGCGCGGTGGAACGTGAGGTCGGCCGCGACGAACGCGTCGGCGTCGCCGGTGTCGCACGCGGCGCGGCGGGCCCGGACGGCGAGGGTGACGGCGGCGGCGTCGGCGTCGGTGCGGTTGCGGGCGGCGCCCTCGGCGGCGGCGCGTTCGAGGCCGGCGCGGACGTCGAGGACGTGCAGCAGGTCGGTCTGGCGGGCCCGGCGGTACACGGCGGCACCGAGGGCACTGGTGGCGCGGACGTAGGTGCCGTCGCCCCGCCTGGGCGCGAGCATGCCGGCGTGCTCGAGGGCCCGGACGGCCTCGCGGACGGTGTTGCGGCCGACGCCGAGCGCGGCGGTCAGCTCGGGCTCCGGAGGAATGCGTGAGCCGAGCGGCCACACGCCGCTCGTGATGAGGTCCTCCAGCTGGGCGATCACGGCGTCGCAGGCCCGCCCCGTCCGGATCGCGGTGAGTCCCGCCGTCTGTGACACGCACCAGAACCTAACATCCCATGTTTGCCGTCCGGCGGGGCGTGTGACGCGCTCTACCGGTACGCCGCCGCCTGCAGCTCGTACAGCTCCGCGTGCCGCCCGCCGCGACGGGCTGCTCGTGCGTGCCGCGCTCGCGGACCTGGCACCGCCGCCGGTCACGACGGCCACCCTCGTGCCGCCCGTCATCAGTCCTCGGTCCCGTCGAAGTACAGCCACACGCCGTCCTCGCGGACGAAACGGCTGTGCTCGTGCAGGACCCCGGGCCGGCCGCCGTGGGTGTAGTGCGCGCTGAACTCGACGATGCCGTGGGTGTTGAACAGGACGCCGCCGCTGCGCGAGTGGACCTCCAGTCGCGTCCACACCTGGTCGGGTTCGAGGGTGAGCCGCCGCGGCCGGGTCCGCGGATGCCACGTCCGGCGCAGGTAGTCGACGTCGCCGACCGCGAACGCGGCGTAGCGCGAGCGCATCAGCAGCTCCGCGGTCGATGCCGTCGCGTCGCCGGCGTGGAAGCGTCCGCAGCAGTCGTCGTAGGGCTCCGGAAGGCCGCACGGGCAGGTCCCCGGCCGCGATGCCGGCGTCGACGATCCACTCACTCGATCATCGTGGCAGGTCCGGGCCCGGTGGGGACAGTCTCGCCGACGCTCTGCACGAGCGTCAGCCGGGTGCGGCCCGCCGATCCCGTCAACGTCCACGCCGCGACCATGCCGCCCATGTCGATCGTGACGGCGCGACCAGGCTCGAACGCGGTGATGGTCGCCGGGTCCGGGTTGTCGTCCAGCCCGCCCATCGCCCAGCGCCCGCCGACCCTCGGCTCGATCAGGTTCGCGACGGCCAGTGCCCACCACGTGTGCAGCACCGCGACCGCGCCGGTGCCGCCGACGGCGGCCTCCCAGCCCGGAAGTGCGTCTGCGACAACGTGAGCAGGGTCGACCGGTCGCCGTCGTGCGGGTCGAGCGCGAACTCCGCGGTCGTGTCGGTGTCCTCGAGCCGCCACGTGAACCGGAGGAGGTCGTCCTCGACGCGCTCCGGGGTCTGCCGCGGCACGTCGCCCTCGGGGACGTCGCGGCCCCAGAACTGCCACGTGCCGGGCAGGGCGACCTCGGCGTGCTCGGCGATCCACGCGGTGAGCTCACCGGCGTCGGTCAGGGCGCGGTGCACCCGGGCGGGCGGTGCCGCGATGCGGACGCGGGTGACGAGAACGTCGTCAGCGGGCGGGATGGTCGGGCCGGGCATGGTCGGCTCCCTCGGCGTTCGTGAACGGATAGCAGGCCACCGTCAGCCGGAAGGCGTCGCCCTCGGGGCCGCCGTAGCGGGTGAACAGCTCCTGCGGCGTGGTCCCGAGATCGGCCAGGAAGGCCTGCCGACGGTCCGGCGCGACGCGGGTCTCGCCACTCACCCCGACCGACGGCAGGCCCGTCGCGGTGCCGTCGAGCCCGGTGCGGTCGAGCGCCGCGACGTCGCGCTGCACCTGCTCGGCCAGGTCGACCAGATGGCCCAGGCGATCTCGGACGACGCGTCGGGGCGGAGCCGGCCGACGACGCGCGGGGACACCCAGTCTTGTCAATGGACGGTGAGACGCTCCGCGCGGGTCCGCAACCGGGTCAGCGCGGCCACGAGCTCCGGGGTCCCCTCCAGCAGCTCTGCCTCGGCGTCGAGCATCGCGAGGCTGATCGCGAGCCACTCCAGGTTGTCGGCGCCCGTGCGCAGCAGGCAGCTGTCGGTACCGTCGGCGACGGGCTCGCCCATCCAGTGCGGGACGCGTCCGCGCAGCTCCTCGGCCGTCCCGCGCAGCCGCAGCACGGCGGTGAACGGCTGCGGGCGCGACCGCAGCGCCGTGTCGACGAAGCTCGCCGCGTCCTCGGCCGGCAGCTCCCGCGGCGGCACCCGCACCCCGTTGGCGAACGGGCGGGCGACCCGGTCGGCGCGGAACGTCCGCCAGGCGCCGCGGTCGACGTCCCAGGCCACGAAGTACCAGCGCCGGTGCCGCGACACCAGCCGGTGCGGCTCGACCAGCCGTGAGGTCTCCGACCCGTCGTTGGCCGTGTAGTGGAACCGCAGCTGCTCCGACCCGCGGCAGGCCTGCGCGATCGTCATCAGGACGTCGGGGTCGACCGACTCGGTGTAGCCGGGCACCGTCTCCGTGGCCACGGCCAGCGCCTCGACCCGGCGGCGCAGCCGCGTGGGCAGCACCTGCTGCAGCTTGGCCAGCGCCCGTACCGACGTCTCCTCGATGCCCGAGACGGCCCCGTTCGCCGCGGTCCGCAGCCCGACGGCGATCGCGACGGCCTCCTCGTCGTCGAGCAGCAGTGGCGGGATCTGCGTGCCGGCCGCGAGCTGGTAGCCGCCGTAGGTGCCGCGCGAGGTCTCGACGGGGTAACCCAGGTCGCGCAGCCGCTCGACGTCGCGACGCAGCGTCCGCGGGCTGACCTCCAGGCGTCCCGACAGCTCGTCGCCCGACCAGTGCCGGTAGGTCTGCAGCAGCGAGAGCAGACGCAGGATGCGGGCCGTCGGGTCCATGACGACGACCCTGCCAGACGTTGTGGCCGGATCCTGGCCGCAAGCCGCGGCCGAGGGTCCTGCGCGCCGGCCCCGGATCGCGCGCAACCTCACGGATGCCCCGGCCGGTCCGGGAGCCGTGTGGTTGCGCCCGGATCGGAGGCAGGAGGCAGGAGGCAGGCTCGGCGGGCCGGGGGAGGACCCGGTCAGGGGGCCGTGGGGTGCGGGGTGTCGGCGGGGTCGGGGGCAGCGCCGAGGTCGACGGCGAGGCCCACGACGGCCTGGTCGATCCGGCGCAGGTAGCGGACCGCCGCGAGCAGCTCGACGCGGCGACGGTGGTCGGGGCAGCGGGCGGCGTGGGCCTCGGCGGCGTCGACCAGGTCCTCGGCCGAGGCGATCACGGCGGGCGGTTCGACGGTGTCGACGCCCACGACGTCGACGCCCACGACGCGCGAGTCGTCGGCGCGCGAGTGCGGGATGCCCGCGATCAGATGGTCGCGCAGACCGTCGAGGTTGGCCCGGACCCGGTCGGCCGCCGGGCGCAGCGTCGGCTCCCAGTCCGGGTCGACGACGGAGTCGGACGTCCGCGCGAGGTCACGGGCGTAGTGGTCGACGGCCGTCAGCACCCGCAGCGCACGTTCGTAGCCGGACCGGCCCCGCCTGCGCGGCAACGGGTTGCCCAGCGGCTTGACCCGCAGCCGCAACGTCGCGAGCGACTCGTCGAGGTCGCGGGCCAGCTGCACCGGTGTCGTCGACGGCTCGTGTCCGGTCAGCCGGTCCACGGCGGCGGCGAGCGCGGTGTCGGAGGCATCCACGGCCGCGTCGAGGGCCTCGCCGAACGCCTCCCGGGTGCGTTTGGGCAGCACCAGGTAGCCCGCGATCATGCCCATCGCCGCGCCGACCGCCGTCTCCTCGATCCGCACGAGCAACGTCCCGGCCGAGAACTGGCCGATCAGCCCGTAGAGCAGGGCCAGGACCGTCGTGATCCAGAAGGCCATCAGCGCCTGCGAGATCCGGACGAGGTAGAGCGCCAGGAACACGCACGCGAACAGCAGGACGATCGCGACGAGCCGCTGGTCGCCGACCAGCGCGGCGAGTCCCATCCCGGCGATGACACCACCGATGGTGCCGACGACACGTTGCGACCCGCGGTTGAGCACGTCGCCGCGGCTCGCGGTGCCCGCGAACACGACGAACGCCGCGATGACCGCCCAGTACCAGCGCGACGGCGAGATCAGCTCGCCGCCGACGATCGCCAGGCTGGTGGCGACGAGGACCTGCACGGCCTGGCGCGTCGTCAGCTCGAGACCACCGGGGCCGCTGTCGTCCTCCTCCGCGGCGGGCTCGTCCTCCGCCGCCGGCGGCTCCTCGGGGACGGCGGCGTCGCGGGCCTGGCCCAGCGCGTCGGTGAGCCGGGTGATCGCGAACGCGACCCGCTGCGCCCGCTCGGACGTCCCGGCGGTGTCCGCCCACAGGGTGTCGACGCTGTGCCGGGCACCGTCGAGCAGCGCCGGGACCCGGTCGGCCGGGGTCGGGGTCGCGGTCGCCCGGCTCAGCCCGCGCACCCCGGCGGCGAGGGCCCGCAGCACGAGCCGGTCCGGCGGCGGGACCTCGGCGAGCAGCCGCCGCGTCGCGATCGCGAGCCGCTCGGTGGCCAGCTCGATGTCGACCACGCGCAACGACAGCCCGCCCGGCGCGGGGGAGTCACGGTCGAGGTGTTCGAGCTGGTCGACGACCTGCAGCGCCGTGTCGTTGAGCCGCACCCGGGCCCGGCGCACGGCCGCCAGGTCGGACTCGGTCGTCCCCGGCCCGCCGGCGAGCACGTCGGCGACCGCCTCGACCACGGCGTGCACCCGCGCCCGGAACGCCCGCACGAGCCGGTCCAGGACACGCTCGGGCTTCTCGGCGAGCAGCCAGCAACGCAGCAGCAACGTCGACCCGATCCCGACGGCCGCGGCCAGCAGCAGCCACGGCAGCTCCGCGACACTCGCCTGCAGGAACTGGGTGAAGAAGTACGGCATGAACGCGGCCATGCCCAGCGCGAACCCGCGCGGCCCGAACCGTCGCACCCACACCGCGCCCGCCATGACCAGCACGAACACGACGTCGGCGAGCACCCGCATCGGCGCGAGGAGCGTCCCGGCGGTGATGGCCGCGGCCGCCGGCAGCAGCATCAGCGCCGTCGTCAGCCGCCGGGCGGGCAGCTCGGGCTCGGTGACCGAGAGGCCGGCGATCATCGCGACGACCGCCGCGAACAGCAGCACCGTGACCGGCTGGCCGGTCAGCGCGCGGACCCCGGCCATGATCCCCGCCGCGAGCACCATCGCGGCCGTCGCCGTCGCGGCCATCCGCAGCCGGCCCAGGCCCGGGTCGACCCCGGTCAGCGTGGTCCGCACCTCCGTGCGGAGCTCCCGCAACCACGCCCCCGCCGGCACCGCGCGAGTCTCGCACGTCGTGACCGAACAGGACTGTCGGGACCGTGCGGGCATAGGCTCCAGTGCCATGGCACGGTACTTCGACGTCCACCCCGTCGACCCCCAGCGACGTGCGATCGGGCAGATCGTCGACCTCGTCCGCGAGGACGGGCTGATCGCCTACCCCACGGACTCGCTGTTCGCACTGGGCTGCAGGCTGGGCAACGCCGAGGGGCTCGCCCGCATCCGCGAGATCCGCCGGCTCGACGACAGGCACCACTTCACGCTGGTCTGCCGCGACTTCGCGCAGCTCGGGCACTTCGTCACCGTGTCGAACAGCCTGTTCCGGACGCTGAAGGCGGCGACGCCGGGCAGCTACACGTTCATCCTGCCCGCCACCCGCGAGGTGCCGCGGCGGCTGCTGCAGGCCAAGAAGAAGACGGTGGGCGTCCGCATCCCTGACCACACCGTCGTCCGCGCGCTGCTCGACGAGCTGGGCGAGCCGCTGCTGAGCTCGTCGCTGCTGCTGCCCGACGAGCCGGAGCCGCTGACGCAGGGCTGGGAGATCAAGGAACGCCTCGACCACCAGGTCGACGCCGTCGTCGACTCCGGGGACTGCGGCACCGAGCCGACGACCGTCATCGACTTCTCCGGGCCCGAACCCGAGATCGTGCGCGAGGGGGCGGGCGACACCTCCCTCTTCGAGTAGCCGTCACCGCCCGAACAGGGCCGTCGCGTCGTCGCGGAACTCGCCCATCAGCCGCATCAGCGGCTCGCAGAACATCCGCTGGGTCAGCAGCACCGCGACGCCGCCGGTGGCCGGGTCGGTGAACCAGGTGGTGCCGAAACCGCCGTCCCAGCCGTAGCGGCCCGCCGGGTCGACGGCGACGCCGAGGCCCCAGCCGCGGTCCCCGAGCAGCATCGACCCGTGCTGCGCTCCGGTGAGCCGGTCGGTGGTCATCCGGGCGACGGTCGTCGGGGACAGCAGGTCGCCCGCGGCGAGTGCCGTCGCGAACCGGACGTAGTCACCTGCCGTCGACAGCAGCCCGCAGCTACCGGCCGGGAACGCGGGCGGGCGGGTCCACTGCCCGCCGTCGTCGAACCGCGCCGCGCCTCCGGAGGCGTCGTCGGCGTAGCACGCGGCGAGCCGCCCTGCGTCGGGTCCGGCGACGTGGAACGCGGTGTCGACCATGCCGAGCGGACGGAGGACGTGGTGGTCCAGCACGTCGGGGAGCGGGGCGCCGGCGGCCCGGGCGACGAGCACGCCGAGGACGTCGGCGCAGGTGTCGTAGAGCCAGCGCGCGCCCGGCTGCGCGAGCAGCGGCAACGTGCCGAGCCCGCGCAGCCACTCGTCGGGGGAGTGCGGCGAGCCGGGGACGGGCGGGCCGATCGCGAGGCCCAGCTCCGCGGCGGCGGCGTAGTACGGGCTCGCGGGGAAGCCGACGTCGAGGTCGAAGCCGAACCCGGCCCGGTAGCTGAGCAGGTCCTCCACGGTGATGGCCCGGCCTGCCGGGACGGTGTCGTCGAGCGGGCCTGCCGGGTCGGTGAGGACGCGGCGGTCGGCGAGCTCGGGGAGCAGGTCGTCGACGGGCTCGTCGAGGCGCAGGGTGCCGTCCTCGACGAGCAGCAGCGTCGCCACCGCCACGACCGGTTTCGTCATCGACGTGATCCGGAACAGCGTGTCGGGGCCCATCGGGCGGCTGTCGGGCTCGCCGTCGAACGCGCTGCGCCCGATGGCGTCGACGTCGACGTCCCCGCCGCGGGCGACCGCGGTGACGAGGCCGGGCGCCACACCGTCGGCGACGTGTGCGGCCATCCGGGAGTGCATGGCGGCGAGGCCGGTGGTCGGGGTGGTCATGGCTCCTCCTCGTGGGGCGGGCGAACACCAGTGGAACGCCTGCGGGTGCCGCGACTCATCGGTGAGACGGTGGATCCGGTGGGCGCCGGTGCCAGGGGGTGCCGGTGCCAGGGGGTGCCGGTGGCGGTGGGTGCCGGCGGCGTCGAGGAGGTCGTTCTCGTCGCCGACCGGTCGTACCCGCGGGGGCCTGCGGTTCGCGGATCTTCCCGGCGTGCCGTTGGCAAGTCCTCTGTCGGCGTGTCGCCGCGCGGATCGCCGATTCGGCGTCACCGCCCCGTCACCGATTGCGTGGCGGGGTAGCCTTCACCCTTCACGACGCCGGATCGCAGCTCCCCCGTCGGCACCAGCCGTCCCGGTTCCCACGTGTATCGGGGCGGGGCGGCGATCGCAAGCCGTTCGGAGGGATCGCGAGGTGCGAGACTCGGGGCAGGGTGAGCCGCTCGGCGGTTCGACCGATCTCTGGGGGGGCGTGGCCGGCAGGTCCGGCCAGGACCGCGCGTCCGCCGCCTGGCCGAACCGGCAGGCCGACCGTGACGACGACCGGGCCGGCCCGCCGTCGGGTCCGCTCGACGCGCCGTTCGGCCCGGTCGACTCCCGCAACGGCGACTTCCAGGACGGCGACCTCCACGACGGCGACCTCCACGACGGTGGCGCCCGGTCGGATCCGTTCCCACAGGTCAGGACGTACGGAGAGGCCGGCTCGTTCGCCGACACCCACGCCGGCCCGGCGCACCGTCCGACGCCGCCGACCGGGTACCCGTACCCGCCGTCGGGGCCGTCGTCGTCGGGTGGCTGGGCCGCGGCTGGGGAACCCGCGTCGGCGCCCGTGCCCGTCATCCCTCCCGGCGCCGCGGTCGACGGGGTGCTGCTCGGCGTGATCCGCCGGTTGCGGGCCCAGGCCGCGCGCCAGGCCGCACTCGCCGAACGTCTGCGCGCCAACGAGAACCGGCCCGGCCCGCTCGCCGACCTCGCGGAGCTCGCCGCCGTCGCCCGGCGCACCCGCCGCGACAGCGACACCGTCCTCACCCTCGCCGGTGCCGAGCCGATCCGCCGCGCAGGCGGTCCCGTGCCGCTCGCCGAGCTCGTCGACGAGGTGCTGTCCGGGGTCGAGGACGCGCCTCGCGTCGTCGTCTCCCCGCCCGCCGCGGCGCTCGTGGCCCCCGCCCCGGCCGACGGCCTGGGCGCCGTGCTGTCCGAGCTGCTCGCGCACACCGGCGCCACCACCGCGCCCGGTGCCCGGATCGACCTCTCCAGCCACTGGACCCACGACGGGGGACTGGCCGTCGAGGTCCTCGTCGCGGGCGTCGCGCTGCGCGGTGAGGAAGCCGACGAGCTGCAGTACCGCCTCGACGACCCCGCCCCCGAGGGCATGATCGCGGCCGACCGGGTCGGGCTGTTCGCCGCCGCGAGGCTGGCGCGCCGGGCCGGTCTGCGCGTCGGCGTCCGGGTCGACCCGGACCATCCGCCCGCCCCCGGGCTGGCGCTCGTCGCCGCCGTCCAGTGCCCGCCGCACGTGCTCGTCACGCCCGGCGAGCGCCCCGATCCCACCACCGGTGGCTTCGGTGTCGACTCCTTCGGCAGTGGTGCCTACGCCGCCCCCGCGCCGGTCTCCGGGTCGTTCGCGTCGATCGCGCCCCCGGCGCGGTTCGGTGTCGACGAGGCGGGCGACGAGGCCGCGTCCGGCGGGGCCGGGTTCGGCGGGACGGGGTTCGACGAGGCGAGGTACGCGGAGTCGCGCAGCCGTGCGTTCCCGGAGTCGCCGACCACGGCGGTCGATGTGGGACAACGGTTCCCCGAGTCCGAGACCCGGGCGCTCGCCGCCTACGAGCCGTTCGGCGCTCGCCCGGGCGCGGTGTCCGACGACGCGCCCGGCGGCGCGGCGCCCCTCATCCGGATCGAGGAGACCCCGTTGTTCGCCGCCGCCAGCGCCGCGGTCGCGACCCCGACCGAGGGAGACGCCGCGCTGTTCGGTCCGCTCGACCCACGCTCGCTGTCCACCACCGACGGCGCGTCCCCGATCTACGCGGAGATGGCGTCGGCCTGGTTCCGGACGGAGGACGACGCCGGCGCGCACCGCGCGTCGTCGGCGGCGGACTGGGGTGACGACGGGGGCTGGAACGCCGCCGCCCAGCTCGCGGTCGAGCAGGAGGACCAGCAGACGACGGCGAGCGGCCTGCCGCAGCGCCGTCCCGGCCGCCAGATGGTGCCGCCGCCGCGGGTCGAGTCCACCGAGGGCGGTGTCGGGGTCGGTGCCCGCGTCGAGCGGGTGCCCGACCGCGTCCGCAGCCGGCTGAGCAGCTACCAGCGGGGCCTGCAGGAGGGGCGGCACCGCGCGGGTGGCGAGGACGACACCGACGGCTGAGCAGGGCCGGGCCCGATCGGCCCGAGCTGCTCGCGCTGTACCCCCGATGTGCAGGAACGGCACTTTCCCGCAGCCCGGTGACGTTCCCGCAGGCCGGTGACTTTCCCGCAGGCCAGTGGCGGGAGAGTGCCGTTCCTGCCTCCGGGGATGCGGCACCGGTGGGCCCGTCCGGTCGGAGGGGGTCGCCCCGTCCGACCGGGTCGCCCCACGACCGCGACTTTCGGCACCCGGTGCCGAAACGCTAGGCTGCCGGGACGGACAGCCTGGCAAGGGAGCGGGGATGGCGAGCACGAGCGAGTGGTTCGAGACGGTCGCCGAGGCACAGCGGCGGGCGCGCAAGCGGCTGCCCAAGTCGGTCTACATGGCCCTGGTCGCGGGCAGCGAACGCGGGATCACCACCGAGGACAACGTCGACGCCTTCGCGGAGCTGGGCTTCCGCCCCCGCATCGCGGACCTGCCGCAGGAGCGCGACCAGTCGACGTCGGTGATGGGCCAGGACATCGCGTTCCCGGTCGTCATCTCGCCGACCGGTGTGCAGGCGGTCGACCCCGAGGGTGAGGTCGCAGTCGCGCGGGCCGCGGCGGGCATGGGCACGGCGATGGGACTGTCGTCGTTCGCGAGCCGGGCGGTGGAGGACGTCGCCGCGGCCAACGACAAGCTGTTCTTCCAGATGTACTGGGTCGGCAGCCGGGAACGGATCCTGGCGCGCGCCGAGCGCGCCCGGGCCGCCGGGGCAAAGGGCCTGATCATGACCCTGGACTGGTCGTTCTCCAACGGCCGCGACTGGGGCAGCCCCATGATCCCGGAGAAGCTCGACCTCAAGGCGATGGTGCGCTTCGCGCCCGAGGCCGTCGTCCGGCCGCGGTACCTCGCCGGCTGGCTCAAGCAGGGCAAGCTGCCCGACCTCACCACCCCGAACCTCGCCCTCGGCGACGAGGAGGCGCCCACGTTCTTCGGCGCCTACGGCGAGTGGATGGGCACCCCGCTGCCGACGTGGGAGGACATCGCCTGGCTGCGCGAGAAGTGGGGCGGCCCGTTCGCGATCAAGGGCATCACGCATCCCGACGACGCGCGCCGCGCCGTCGACGCGGGCGCCACCGCGATCTCGGTGTCGAACCACGGCGGCAACAACCTCGACGGGACGCCGGGCGCGATCCGGCTGCTGCCCGCCGTCGTCGACGCGGTGGGCGACCAGGTCGAGGTACTGATGGACGGCGGCGTCCGCCGCGGCAGCGACGTCGTGAAGGCGCTGGCACTGGGCGCGCGGGCCGTGCTGATCGGGCGCGCCTACCTGTGGGGCCTGGCTGCCAACGGCGAGGCCGGGGTCACCAACGTGCTGCAGCTGCTGCGGCAGGGGATCGACTCGGCGCTGCTCGGCCTGGGCAAGTCGTCGATCCACGAGCTCAGCCGCGACGACCTCATCATCCCCGACGGCTTCGGTCGCACCGGGAAGCTCTGAGCCCGTCGGGTCCAGCGGTGGCTGGGCCATGAACCGTGGCCTGGTGCCGCGGTGGCCCGCGTGGCGTGCACGACGAACAGATGCACCAGGTGGACGTCGCCAGGACCGCCGTAGCTCGCCTCGACGTGCCGGCCCGCGTCGCCGGGTCGTCCCGGTCGCAGCCGGTGGCGGTCCACAGCAGGTCGAGGGAGGTGGCAGTGACGTCGGCGGGGAACGCGCCGGGCAGGTGCACGAACCCGTCGGCGACGAACCGGTCGACGTCGGAGACGGCCAGCTCGGGTCCGGCAGGCGTCACCGGGCCACTCTCACCGACGGGTGGCGGGCCCGTCGACCGGTCTCGGGGCGCCTGCCACCCAGCCCGCGTGGTCGTCCCAGGCCTGCAGGGGCAGGGCACTGGTGAACTGCCGCTCCTGCCCGGTGAGGGGGTCGGTGAACTCCAGGGTGTGGGCGAGCAGCTGAAGCGGGCGCGTCCAGTCGTCGAGTGCGGTGTCGTGGAGCTCGGGGTAGAAGCGGTCGCCGAGGATCGGCACCCCCAGCCCGGCCATGTGCAGCCGCAGCTGATGGGTCCGGCCGGTGCGCGGGGTGAGCCGGTAGCGGCCCAGCCCGCCGCGGTGCTCGACCAGCTCGACGACGGTCTCGGCGTTCGGCGGACCGTCGACCTCCTGCGCGACGATCACGCCGCGCTCCTTGACGATCCGGCTGGACACGGTGCGCGGGAGGACCAGCGCCGGGTCGTGCGGGGCGATCGCCTCGTAGGACTTCGCGACGCGCCGGTCCCGGAACAGCGTCTGGTAGGCGCCCCGCTCGTGGCGGTGCACCACGAACATCAGCAGCCCGGCCGTGACCCGGTCGAGCCGGTGCGCGGGGGACAGGTCGGGGAGGCCGAGGTCGCGCCGCAGCCGGACCAGTGCGGTCTCCACGACGTGGCGCCCGCGCGGGATCGTCGACAGGAAGTGCGGTTTGTCGACGACGAGCAGGTGCTCGTCGCGGTGCACGACGCCGATCGGGAACGGGACGGGCACCTCGTCGGGCAGGTCGCGGTGCAGCCACACGAACGTCGCGGGCACGAACGGCGAGCCGGGCGTCAGCGGCCCGTCGACGCCGACGATCTCCGCGCCGGCGAGCATCGCGTCGATACGTTCCGGAGCGACGCGGGGGAGACGTTCGACGAGGTGGTCACGCATCGACGTCCACGGGCCCTCGTCGGGTGTGCGCAGCCGGACGGCGTCGAGGCCGTGCCGCTGCGGCAGCGGGGAACGCAACGATCGCCTCATCGTGCACCGAGCCTAACCGGCCCGCTCCCGGGCCCGACGACCAGCGGCGTTCACCCGATCGTGCACCCCGCGCGTCGGACGCCGTGACCTGTTTGAGACCTTGGGTTCTGCCCCCGACAGCTCCCCGAACTTCTGGAGGATGGCATGAAGAAGATGCGTCGCAGGCTCGGCCGGACCGTGAGCAGCCTGGTCGAAGGACTGTCCGTCGTCGCCGGCTGGAACCGCGGGAAGGGCCGCAGGCGCTGACCGCGCCGGCCGGCACGCCTGCCCCACGCCGGGCACCGCCCGTCGCACGAGCTCCCCACGGCGCGGACGGGCGCTGAGGAATCCGCCGGATCGCACTATTCTCGACCGTCACGGCCCGGCAGCGACGCCTGTCGCGCGATGCCGGGTGGTGTGCGGGATCGCACCGGTCCCGCGCCGACGAGACGGAAGTGTTGTGATCCGCGGGTGATCAGCCGCAGCAAGGACGCCGACATGGACCGTGCCGCCACCGGCCTCGGTGGTGGCGCGGTCGACGGCGCCCTTCCCGTGCAGGGGTCCGCGGTGGTGCCGGCGCCTCCGGCCCGGCCCGCCGCCCCGCCCGGACCGAGCCTCGCCGAGCGGCTGCTCGACGGGATCGCCGAGGGCGTCGTCGCGTGCGACGCCCACGGCATCGTCCGCTCGGCCAACACGACCGCCGTCCGGATGCTGCCGGACCTGCGGGTCGGTGAGCTGTCCGTCGCGGCGATGCAGGTCCTGCGCACGGCGGTCGCCGACGCCCCCGATGCCGATGCCGATGCCGAGCTGGCCCTCGACGGCCGCGCCATCGCGGTGCGCCGCCGTTCACAGCCGGGCGGCTGGACCGCATGGCACCTGCGTGACGTCACCGAGGAGCGGGCCCGCCTCGACAGCCTGCTCGCCGAGCGCGCCCGCTCGCGGTTCCTCGCCGCCGCCAGCAGCCGCCTCGGGCTCTCCCTGCACCCGGGCCGTACCGCCCGCGCCGTCGCCGAGCTCGCCGCCGACGAGCTGGCCGATGCCGCCGTCGTGGTGCTGCCGGTGCACGGGGGCACCGTGGACTGGTACCGCTGCGAGCACGACGGCCCGTCCAGCGTGGGCCGGGCCAGCGCCCGTGACCTGCCCGGGCCCGTCGCCCGCGCCCTGGCCGGGCTCGACACCGGCCCTCAGCTGCTGCTGGCCGACGAGCTCGACGCCGAACCGTGGCGGCGCACCGGAGCCGGTGTGTCCGGCGCGGCGCTGATGGCGTTGCCCGGCAATGGGAAGCCTGCGGGAGTGCTCGTCCTGCTGCGGTCCGGCGCCGGGGACGGCGCCACCGCAGCGTCCGGTGGGCCCGACGTCGAGCTCGTCGAGGAGTTCGCGCAGCGGGCCGGGATCGCGCTGGCCGCCGCGTCGCTGTACGCGGGTCAGGCGCGGACGGCCGCCGTCCTCAAGCGCAGCCTGCTGCAGCCCGACCTGCCCCTCGTCGAGGGGGTCGCCCTGGGTGCCGCCTACCGGCCCGCCGAGCAGGGCATGCTCATCGGTGGCGACTTCTACGACGTGCACCCCGACCCGGCCGGCCGCGGCGCGACGTTCATGCTCGGCGACGTGTGCGGCAAGGGTGTCGGCGCGGCCGTCAGCACCGGGCGGCTGCGGCACTCGGTGCAGGCACTGCGCCGCCTGGAGACCGATCCGGTCCGGCTGCTCGACCTGCTCAACGACACGATGCTCGAGTCCACCGCCGCCGACGACGATCCGGGCTTCGCGACGGTCGTCATCGGCACGGCGGTCCCGCTGGAGTCCGGCGGTCTGCGGCTGCGGCTCGCCGGCGGCGGGCACCCCCCGCCCGTCCTGGTGCGCACCGACGGCGTCGAGACCGTGGAGATCGGCGGCACGCTGGTGGGCGCGATCCCGTCGGCCCGGTTCCGCTCGCGCACGGTCGACCTCGCGCCGGGGGAGTCCTGTGTGCTCTACACCGACGGGGTCACCGAGGCCCGCGGCGGCATCGACGGCCGGGAGGAGTACGGCGAGACCCGGCTCACGGACCTGCTCGTCGGGTGCCACGTCATGCCGGCGGCCGCCATCGCGGAACGGGTCACCCTGCACGCGTCGCGGTGGAACTCCGCCGGTGCCCGTGACGACGTCGCCGTCCTGGTCGTGCAGGCCCCGCTGCACGCCGCGCCGCAGGGGGCGTCCCGGCGCCACCTGCACTCGGTCCGTGCCGCGGAGTCCCCGGCGGGCGGCGAGGAGGGCACCGCGTGACCGCACCGCCGACGCTCCCCACCCGGCTCGAATCCGTTGCGCCCGAGTTCTTCGACGCGCTCGGCCGGGCCGACGAGTGGCGGGCCTGCGAGCTCGCCGTGGGTCTCCTCGGCGACGGCGTGCACCCCGCCGACGTGCTGGTCGGCCTCGTCGGCGCCGCCGCCCGGCGGATCGGCGCGCTGTGGGAGGCCGGCGAATGGAGCGTCGCGCAGGAACACGCGGCGACATGTGTCAACGAGCGGGTCGTCGCTGCTGTCGGCGCCCGCATCCCGGCCGGCGGTGCACGCGGCTCGGTCGTTGTCGGCTGCCTCGACGGCGAGTGGCACGCACTGCCCGCACGGATCGTCTCGGAAGTGTTGCGCGCCAACGGGTGGGCCGTCACGTTCCTCGGGGCGAGCGTCCCCGCCGAGCATCTCGCGTCCTACCTGCACCAGTACGGGCCCGACGTCGTCGCGCTCAGCTGCGCACTGCCCATCCATCTGCCCGCCGCCCACCGGACGATCGTCGCCGCCCAGCGGACCGGCACCCCGGTGCTCGCGGGCGGACCCGGCTTCGGCGCCGACGGTCGCTGGGCCCGTCGCCTCGGCGTCGACGCCTGGGCGCCCGGGCCCGTCGAGGCCGTGGCGGTGCTGGACCAGCAGCCGTGGCGCGGCGCCGCCCCGCCCGTGGCGACGATCACCGCCGCGAGCGCGGAGTACGCAGGCCTGACCGAACGGCGCGGCGCACTCGTCGGTGCCGCCGTCGACGCCTTGGAGGGGTTCTCCCCGTTCGCCGGCCCGCCCGGCAACCCGCTCGGGTCCGACCCGGTCCAGGACGCCGGACAGGTCGTCGACTTCCTCGGCGCCGCGGTCTACCTGTCCGACGACGGGCTGTTCGCCGACTACCTGCACTGGCTGGGGTCGGCGCTGGGTGCCCGCGACATCTCCACCGGCGGCCTGCACGCCGTGCTGGGTGAGCTGGCCGCGGGCCTGCACGACTTCCCGTTCGCGCTCAGCTGCCTGCGGCAGGGACGTGAGCAGCTGCGACCGGGCTTCACGAACGGAGGGGGCGAACGTTGAGCAGCCATCCGGAGCCACTGCATCTCGACGTCGGTACCGAGGCGGACGGGCGACCACGCGTCACGGTGCGCGGCGAGTTGAGCTACATCACCGCACCCGCCGTCGACGAGCAGCTGCGAGCACTGCCCGGCCCCGGCCCCGGTCACGGGGGCGCCGACGTCGTGATCGACCTCGCCGAGGTGTCGTTCTGCGACTCCTCCGGGCTCGCGGCGCTGCTGTCGGCCCACCGGCGCACCAGCCGCCGCGGCGGGACCGTGGTCCTGCGCAGCCCGCAGGGTCCGATGCGCCGCATCCTGCGCCTCACCGGCGTCGAGGTGCTGTTCGAGATCGAGGAGACCCACGCCGCTGATCTCGACGCGGCCGCCGGGAGCCAGGCCTGAGCGCCGCGACGGGCCTCGACCGGCCGGTCCCGACGTTCGACGACGTCGCCGCCGCGGCCCGCGGCCTCGCGGGGGTCGCGCACCGCACACCCGTCGTGACCTCGCGGACCCTCGACGGCATGGTCGGCGCCTCGGTGTTCCTCAAGTGCGAGAACCTGCAGCGGGGCGGCGCGTTCAAGTTCCGCGGCGCCTACACGGCGCTGTCACGGCTGTCCGCGGCGCAGCGGGCGGCGGGGGTGCTGGCGTACTCGTCGGGCAACCACGCCCAGGCGGTCGCGCTGGCAGCCCGGGAGCTGGGCACGTCCGCGACGATCGTGATGCCCCTCGATGCGCCCGCGTCGAAGATGGCGGCGACCCGCGGCTACGGGGCGGAGATCGTCACCTACGACCGCTACGCCGTCGACCGCGAGGAGCTGGCCACCGGCCTCGCGGCCGAGCGCGGCCTGGCGCTGATCCCGCCCTACGACCATCCCGACGTCCTCGCGGGCCAGGGCACCGCGACGATGGAGCTCATCGAGGACGCGGGTCCGTTCGACGCGCTGTTCGTCTGCCTGGGCGGCGGCGGGCTGCTGTCGGGCGCGATCCTGGCGGCCCGGGCGCTCTCGCCGGGGGTTCGCATCCACGGCGTGGAGCCCGAGGCCGGCGACGACGGGCTGCAGTCGTGGCGCGCGGGGCGGATCGTGCACATCGACGTACCCCGCACCATCGCCGACGGCGCCCAGACCCAGCACCTGGGCCGCTACCCGTTCGCGATCATCCGCGAGGGTGTCGACGAGATCCTCACCGTGCCCGACGAGGCGCTCGTCGACGGCATGCGGCTGCTCGCGACCCGGCTCAAGCTCGTCGTGGAGCCGACCGGGTGCCTGGCGCTGGCCGGGGCGCTGGCCAGGCGCGAGGAGCTGGCGGGGCAGCGGGTCGGGGTGATCGTGAGCGGCGGCAACGTCGACCTCGACCGGTTCGCCGCCCTCGTATCGGGCTGACCTGATCGAATCCTGACGACAACTGCTCACCGCGGCGCCGAGGTCTGACCGTCGACGCGCAGCCCGTCGCCGGCTCGGCGGTCGCCGCGGGGCCGCTGCGGCGCGGTCCCGGTGGGAAGGGCGCGAACCAGCCGCTGCCCCCGGCGGTGCCCGACCGCCCCGTGCCAACGCGGGGGAGCTGGCGGTCGCGGTGGCATCGGTCACGGTGCCGTGGGCGGGTGCGGCCGGCTCGCTGCCCTTCCGCGAGGACGTTCCGGACCAACCGGGCAGACCTGGCTGGTCGGCCCCCGTCACGCCGGAGCCTGGGATCGGCGCGGCCAGGCAGCCGCGCCGTGGCGGCGCTAGCGTCGGAAGGACACACCTTCCGACGGGAGAAGACCACCGCATGAAGATCGGCCTGCACATCGCTGACTTCACCTGGCCGGGCGGACCGCAGAACCTGGCCGCCGACCTCGCCCGCATCGCCACGACCGCCGAGGACGTCGGCGTCACCAAGCTCAGCGTCATGGACCACGTCTGGCAGATCCAGGGCGTCGGGCCTGCCGAGAACGACATGCTCGAGGCGTACACGACGCTCGGCTACCTCGCCGCCCACACGAAGCGCGTCGACCTGCTCGCCTGGGTCACCGCCGTGACCTACCGCGAGCCCGGCATGCTCGCCAAGATCGTCTCCACCCTCGACGTGCTGTCGGGCGGCCGGGCCTGGCTGGGCATCGGCGCCGCCTGGAACGACGAGGAGTCCCGCGGCCTCGGCCTGCACTTCCCGCCGACGGCCGAGCGCTTCGAACGGCTCGAGGAGACGCTGCGCATCTGCCTGCAGATGTGGAGCGACGACGACGGCCCGTTCGAGGGCACCCACTACACACTGGGCCGCACCCTGGACTCGCCGCACCCGCTGCGCCGCCCGCACCCGCCGATCCTCATCGGCGGCGGTGGGGAGAAGAAGACGCTGCGCCTCGTCGCGCAGTACGCCCAGGCGTGCAACCTGTTCGGGGGCCCCGAGGTCGCGCACAAGCTCGACGTCCTGCGCGGGCACTGCGAGGCCGTCGGCCGGGACTACGACGAGATCGAGAAGACCGTCATGTTCCCGCTCGACCCCGGTGCCGACGGCGAGAACGTCGACACGATCCTCGAGCAGATGGCCGGGCTCGCGAAGCTCGGCGTCACCCACGTCCACGGCTGGGTGCCGGGCGTCGCCGCGATCACGCCACTGGAGATCCTGGGCGAGAAGGTGATCCCGGAGGCGGACAAGCTCTGATCCGTCTCAGGCCAGGGCCAGGAGGATCGACGCCAGCTCGTCGGGCCGGTTCTCCGGCACCATGTGGCCGGTGTCGATCTCGTGGAGGCGCCACGCGGGTGAGGCCCCGGCCCGCGCGGCGGCCGCCTCGAACGCCGCGTTCGGCTCGGCCGTCGCACGGATGTAGGTGAGCCCGAACGGGCCCTGCTCCAGCGGCGTGCCGAGCCGGACGGGCTCGCTGAACGTGCGGGCCGGCTGCGGGGTGCGCCGGGGACGGGAGAACGCCGCGATCTCCGCCGACTCGTACTCCCGCTCGCTCGGCGGGATCAGCCAGGGCGCGCCGAGCCCTTGTGGCACATCGCGTCCCGCGGCCAGCGCGACGACGCTCTGCCCGTCGGCGGGGACGAACGCGTCGAGGTAGACGAGCTCACGGACCCGGTCGCCGATCGCGTCGAGTGCGCCGGTGACGACCATGCCGCCGTAGGAGAAGCCGAGCAGCACGATGTCGTCGAGGTCCTCGTAGCGGACCGTGTTGACGACGTCGAGCACGTGCGTCGTCAGCGACACGAGCGGTCCCGTGAGATGGGAGCGCTCGCCGATCCCGGTGAGGCTCGGGGTGAACACCTCGTGGCCCTGCGCGCGCAGCAGCGGCCGGACCCTGCGGAACCCGTAGGACCCGCCCCACGCGCCGTGCACCAGAACGAACGTCGTCATGGGACCAGTCCTACCGGAGCATCCCGGTGCGGTGGAACTCGTCGAGGCGGCGGGCGTAGGGGGCGATGTCGAGGCCGGCCGACTCCAGCCACGCGTCGGAGTAGTAGGTCTCGGTGTAGCGCTCGCCCGAGTCGCACAGCAGCGTGACGACGCTGCCACCGCGGCCCGCGGCCACCATCTCCGAGACGATCCGGTAGGCCGCCCACAGCCCGGTGCCGGTCGACGCGCCCGCCTTCCAGCCGGCCCGGGCGTCGAGGTCGCGCACGGCGGCGATCGCCGCGGCGTCGGGCACCCGGATCATCCGGTCGATCGCGGTGCCGACGAAGCTCGGCTCCACCCGCTGCCGCCCGATGCCCTCGATGCGGGAGGAGACCGGCGTCGTCACGCCCGCGTCGCCCTCGCGCCAGCCCGGCATGAACGCCGAGTTCTCCGGGTCGGCGACGCACACCCCGGTGCTGCGACCGGTGTAGACGACGTAGCGCGCGATCGTCGCCGACGTACCGCCGGTTCCGGCCGTCGCCACCACCCATGCGGGCTCGGGGTGGCGTTCCTGTGCCATCTGGTCGAAGAGCGACTCGGCGATGTTGTTGTTGCCGCGCCAGTCGGTGGCCCGCTCGGCGTAGGTGAACTGGTCCATGTAGTGCCCGCCGGTCTCGCGGGCCAGCCGGGTCGCGGTCTCGTAGACCTCCGACGCGCGCTCGACGAGATGACAGCGCCCGCCGTGCAGCTCGATCAGCTCGATCTTCTGCCGGCTCGTCGAGCGGGCGACGACAGCGACGAACGGGACCCCGATCAGCCGCGCGAAGTAGGCCTCCGACACCGCGGTCGAGCCGCTGGACGCCTCGATGACCGGCCGGTCGCGGCGGACCCAGCCGTTGCACAGCGCGTGCAGGAACAGCGAGCGGGCGAGGCGGTGCTTGAGCGAGCCGGTCGGGTGCGTCGACTCGTCCTTGAGGTAGAGGTCGACGTTCCAGCCCGTCGGCAGCGGCACCGTGAGCAGGTGCGTGTCCGACGACCGGTTGGTCTCCGCGCGGATGCGGGCGACCGCCTGCACGACCCAGGCACGATGGTCGGGGTCGAAACGGTCGACGTCCTCGCCGAGCCGGACCTGCGGACAGGCATCGCTGGAGACGCTGGTCATGGTTCTCCTCGCCGTCGCCGACGTGGGTTCGCGTCCCGGCGCGGACGCGGAGCGCCGCTGCCCGACAACACCTTAGCGTCCCGGGCCTCCCGGGTGTCGGGACAGATGACCATCAATGTCCGGTCATTCGGTCGGGACGGGGGCCACGGCCCGGTGCTGTCGGACCCGGTGGCTACCCTCCCGGGACGGCAGGACGTCGACATCAGCTGGCGAGGGACATGACGGGTGCGTACGGGGGCGTGATCTCGCCCGCCGCCGACGCGTCCGCGCGCGACCGCTGGCGTGCCCTGGCGTTGACCGACCCGGTGTCGCGGCTGGTGCGCAACGCCGCCCACGCGGGGATCGACGACGCCGACTACGACCTGCGGCTGCTCGCCCTCGCCGCGGTCGACGTCGTCGTCGGGTCGATGGGGTTCGCCCGCGAGGCGACGCTGGACGACCTGGTCGACGAGCTCACCGGCCTCGCGTCGCGGATGTGCCCGGGCCGGCCCGACCAGGCGCGCGACGCGGCCCAGACCGTCGTGCGCGGCCTGCTCAACGACGCGCACGACCAGCGGCGGTTCAGCTACCGCTTCGCCGACCTCGGTGCCCCCGGCGCCGCCGTCCGGTGGGAGGCCTACAGCTTCCGGCTGCTGTCGCTGCGCGAGGCCGAGTACGGGCCCGTGGTCGTCGCCAGCGACCAGGCGGTGACGCTGTTCCTGAACGGGCTCGACGTCGACCTCGAGGACGCCGACCGGGCGCTCGCCCATGTCCTGCAGCGTCAGCTCGACGACCGCCGGTTCGACGCCGCCGCCCGCACCGCGGCCCAGGCGGAGCGGACGAGCGTCGGCATGTCGGCGACGCTGGCCGAGCTGCTCGACGCCACCCGCCGCGACGTCGGCTCGCACGACTGGGAGCAGGAGGTGCCGCAGCGGCTGGCGCGGGCGCGCCGCCACGTCGAGGCCCGCATCGGGGAGGACGACCGGCTGCTCGAACACGTCCAGGGCGGCCTCGACGCCGAGACCTCGCCGGAGGTCCGGGCGGTGTCGGGCCGCATCGTCGACCTCGTCGGCCGGGCCCGGCGCGTGCACCTCGACCTGGAACGACGCCTCGTCGGGGCGCGGGAGGTGTTCCTCACCGCGCAGGTCCGCCAGCGGCTCACGCGCCGGCGCCGGCTGCGGATGCTCGCGCTGCGCGACGAGGTCCTGCTCCCGGTGCTCGCGCTGCCCCGCCCGGCGGCGCTGGACGTGGCGACGGCGTTCGCCGACCGGGCGCTGGGCGTCACCGTGCCGCGTCTCGTCCGTTTCGACGACATGGTGGACATGCTGTGGGCGCCGCCGCGGGCGCGGGAGTCCGCGGAGCCCGACGTCGAGGTCGTCCCCGACGTCGGGGACGCCACGCAGGACGTGCAGCGCTACCCCGAGCCGGTCGTGGGCGCGGCGCGGCAGGTGCTGGCCGCCGTCACCGGTGGCGACGAGGTCCGGCTGTCGGCGCTGCTCGACGGCGTTCCGATCGCCGCGGCCGACGCCTCGACGGAGGAGGCCGAGGTCGCCGAGCTGGTGCTGCTGTCTGCGCTGTGGGCGTTCGCACCCGACGTGGCCGCCGAGGCGGAGGGCGACGTCGCTGGGGAGATCGACGTGCTGGCGGGCGGGATCGAGGCGCGCCGCGACGGACGGCTGCTGGACCGGCCCGACGTCGGTGGTCCGGACCTGCTGGTGCGGTTGCGTGGTTCGGGCCGCGTGGGCGAGGACGCCGTGCCCGCCTGCGAGAGGGAGCCGGTCGCATGAGCAGCGTCGCCGCCGACCTCACGCAGGTCCGGGCCGCCGCCGAGCTGCTCGGCTTCGCGCTGGCCCGCCGCGCCCGGCCGGTCGAGGGTGGGGAGTACCGCGCGCTGCTCGACCGCTACCGCAGCGAGCTCGCGTTCAAGGACGTCGTCGACACCATGGCCGAAGGCCTCGGCCTGGAGGTGCTGGGCGTCCCGCGGTCGGGACTGGTGCTCGCCCCCGAGCCGGGCGGCGCGTTCGCGACCCGGCTCGCCGATCTGCGCACCACCATGGACGCCGACGACCGCCTCGTGTTCGGGCTGGTCCTCGTCGGCATCGCCGCCTACGCCTACCCGACCGACGCCGACTTCGACGACCCCGAGACGCGGCTCGTCGAGATCGTGCGGGTCGACGAGTTCATCCGGGCGTCGCTGGACGCCCTCGGTGGCCTCGGCGGGGTCGAGGGCAGCCCCGAGGAACGCGCCCGCGTCGCCGCGCAGGTCTACGCCGACCTGCCGCAGCTGATCACCACCCAGACCGGCAGGCGGGCCCGCGGCTGCACGCTCAAGGCGGTCGAGGAGGTGTTCGGCTGGCTCGTCGAGCAGGGCGCCGCCCGCGAGGCCACGACGCTGGGCGCCGACACGTTCCATCTCACCGACCGGTTCCGGCTGCTGGTGGCCGACAGCGCAGGTGGTGCGGCCCTCGACGCGCTGCGGGAGGCCCGGGCCCGGGAGAACCGGGCGGAGGTGGGTACGTGAGCGCCCCGCCCGTGATGTGGACGATGCGGCGCGTCCGGCTGCACCGCATCGGCCCGGCCGCCGCCCGGTTCGTCGACGTCACCCTGGAACTGACCGGAGCCGACGGGCAGCCGCTGCACTCGATCCTGTGGCTGCGCAACGGCGGCGGGAAGTCGACGGTCCTGTCGCTGATGTGCGCGGTCGTCCGCCCGCACCGCCGCGACTTCCTGGCCACGTCCACGACGGGCAAGCACCTCGAGGACTACGTGCTGGGGTCCGACACCGCGCACGTCGTCGTCGAGTGGTCGGGGCCCGGCGGCGCCACGCTCGTCACCGGCGCCGTCTACGAGTGGGCCGACCGGACGCAGCCAGCCGACCCCAACCGCGACCACGACCGGCTCGCCGCCCGCTGGTACGTGTTCCGGTCCCCGAGCGGCTCCGAGGCGACCCTGGACGCGCTGCCCTTCGGCGGCGACGCGGCGCCGACACCGTTGCGCGACTTCGTGTCCGCGGTGAAGCGCTGGGGCGCGGTCCCGGACTGCGGCGCCGCGGTCACCGACTCCCAGGACCGCTGGGCGCAGCTGCTCGACGACCACGGCCTCGACCCGTCGATCTTCACCGCGATCCTGCAGATGAACGCCACCGAGGGCGGCATCGAGGGCCAGTTCCAGTTCCGCGGGCCCGACCAGTTCGTCCGCTACCTGCTGGAGCTGATCGTCGACCCCGAGGTGCCCGCGGCCGTCTCGCAGATCCTGGAGAAGGTCCGCGAAGGCCTCGCGGCCCGGCCCGAGATCCTCGCCGACCTCGCCTTCGCCGACGAGGCCGCGCCGCTGCTGGGCGACCTGGCGGCCGCGCGCGCCGCCCACGACGGGGCCGGGACCGCCGTCACGGCTGCCGAGGCCGCCGCCCGGGACCTGGCGGGCGCGCTCGCCGCC
>NZ_BEGX01000003.1 GCF_002583555.1 Pseudonocardia sp. N23 | reverse complement strand
CTTGGCTTCGGCGAAGCGGTCGAGGTGTTGCAGGAGCGCACCCCGGTAGGCCAGGGCGACGGCGGTGGTCGGGTCGCCCGGGTCGGAGCCCAGCACGCGTTCGTAGGCCTCGCCCGCGCCGTCGTAGTCGCCGTCCCAGTGCCGGACCCGTCCGAGCAGCAGTGTGGCGCTGGGCAGCGCGCCGGGTGCGGCGGCGGCGCTCTCGGCGAGTTCGGTGGCCTGTTCGGCGAGGTCGACGGCGGCCATGGCGTCGCGGGCGTAGAGGGCGGTCCAGCCCAGCTGCTCCAGGACGCGGGCCTCCAGCTCCGAGTCGCCGACGTCGCGGGCCAGGGCGAGTGCCTCGTCGAGGTCGGCGCGGGCGTCGTCGTAGCGGCCCAGGTCGCCGCGGGCCCGGCCGCGGCGCATCAGGGCCTCGGCCAGCCGGTCGGGTTCGCCGACGGTCCGTGCGGCTTCCACGGCCTGCGAGATCAGCTGCTCGGCGTCGATGTGGGCGAAGCCGAGGTGCGCGACGTGCGCCGCCGCGAGCCACGCCGTGACCGCCCCCGACCAGTCGCGGGCCTCGGCGAGGTGGCGCGCGGCGGCCTCGGGACGGCCACGCAGCATCCGGGCGGCCCGGCGGTGCCGGGAGATGCGGACCGGCTCGGGCATCGAGGCGTAGGCGACCTGGCGGACGATGTCGTTGCTGAACCGGAAGCTCTCGCCCTGGGTGATGATCAGGCCCGCCCGCAGCGCCCGGCTCGCGCGCCGCGCGCAGTCCTCGACGTCGAGCCCGCTCAGCTCGGCCACGTCGTCGAGGGAGAAGGCCATGCCGAGCACGGCGCCTTGCGCGAGGAGCAACGCGACCGGCTCGCCGGCGTGCTCGATGCGTCCGGCGACCGAGTCCTGCAGCGTGGGCGGGACCGGTACCCCGCCGCGCGACGACGACGGCGGCGGCTGGCGCAGCAGCTCGGTGAGGAACAGCGGCGATCCGCCAGTCCAGGACAGCAGCTGGTCGGGGTCGTGGCCGGTGCCGGCCCGCTCGACGAGGACGCCGACGTCGGCGTGGGTGAGCGGACCCAGGTCGATGCGGCGCGCGACGTCGCGCAGGATGTCGGTGACCGGCTGGTCCTCCGAGGTGCGCTCGGTGAGGACGACCATCGCGCGGCTGCCCTCCCAGTGCCCGGCCAGCAGGTGCAGGGCCTCGAGCGTCGGGGTGCCGGCGTACTGCATGTCCTCGATGATCAGCAGCACCGGCTGGCGGGCCGAGAGCCGCACGATGAAGCCCGCGAGCGCGTCGAGGCTGCGGCGGTGTTCGAGCTCGGGCGCCGCCCGGGTGTAGGGCGTCTCGCCGACGACGCCCACCAGCTCGGGCACCAGCTCGGCGAGCGTGCCGATGCGGTTGCCCGCGACCTCCCGCACCTCCGCGGGCGCCATCCGGTGCACGACGGTGCGGATCGCCTCCACGAGCGGCTGCAGGTACAGCGACCGCTCGGCCTCGAAGCAGTCGACGCGCAGGACGAGCCCACCGGTGCGACGCGGCTCGGCGGCGAAGGCGGTGACCAGGGCGCTCTTGCCGATGCCGGCCTCGCCGGTGACGACGGTCAGTGCAGGGCGGCCCGCGGCGGCGCCTTCCCACAGCTCGCGCAGCATGGCCAGCTCGGTGTCGCGGCCGACGACGGGCTCGACCCGGTCGGGGACGCCGACGTGGGGCTGGCGCGAGGGATGGTCGATCGCGTTGGGGCTCTCGGAGCGCAGCACCGACAGGAACAGGGCCTGCGTGGCGGGGGAGGGGTCGCTTCCGAGCTGCTCGGACATCGCGACGCGCAGCGTGCGGTAGGCGACGAGCGCCGCGCTGGAACGCCCGGCCCGCTGGTGGCCGAGCATGACGGTGCGGCAGGCCTCCTCGTCGAACGGGTCGTCCCGCAGGGCCGTGGAGGCGATCTCGACGGCCGCGTCGAACGCGCCGAGCTCGACGGCGGCGGCGCTCCAGCAGATCCGGGCGCGGCGGAGCAGCCGTTTCACCGACCGGCGCAGTGTGTCGACCCAGGGGCCGTCGTGTTCGCCCGCGAGGGGGACGTCGGCGTCGAGGAGCTTCGCGGCGTGCTCGGCGCTCGTCGACGCCAGGGCGCTGCGGCCGTGGGAGAGCTCGAACTCCGCCGTCTCGACGAGGTCGACGGCCTCGTGGAGGTCGACCGCGACGTCGTCGGCGACGAGCCGGTAGCCGGCGGCGGACCCGTCGATGCGTTCCTTGCCGATCGCCTTGCGCAGCCTGCTGACGAGAGCGGCGATGTTGCGGTCGGCCCGTTCCGGGGCCTCGTCGTTGTCCCAGAGGGCGTCGACCAGCGTGCCCACGGAGACGAACTCGCCGCGACGTTCGGCGAGCACGGCGAGTGCCCTCCGCGCCTTCCCGGTGGGGACGGGGCCCGCGAGAGCGCCCTCGACCGTGAAGGGGCCGAGCAAGCGAATGCGCAGGCCCGTCGTCACCACGTGGACTCTACTCGGACTCGGTACTCCGATCGGCTCTCGGCATCCGTCCGTAACCATGCCTCAACAGCGGATATCGGGGTGTGGGCCGCGTAATCACGTGCTGGGCGGAAATCGCCGGGGAATGGCGCGGGGTGGGACGGGAAATGCGGTCCGGAAGGCTCACGAAAAGTGGTCCGGAACACGTGCGGATACGAACGACGGCCGCACCCGAATGGGGTGCGGCCGTCGTTCGCGGACAGCGCCGTGCGGGGCAGGTCAGTGCCCGTGGCCGTGCCCGTGGCCGTGGCCGTGGCCGTGCTCGTCGTCGCGGTGGTCGTGACCCGCGGGGCGGGCCGCGAGCTCCTCGACGCGCTGGGCGATCTCGTCGGTGAAGACGGTTCCGTCACCAGCGAGAACGTCCTCGAGCGCGCCGAGCCACTGCGTGTAGTAGGAGAAGCACTCACCCTCGGGATGGTGGTTCTCCCACCCGGCGATGCGGGCGATGAGGGCGGCCTGGAACTGCGGCCAGGCGAACAGCCCCGAGTCGTGCAGGGTCAGTGCCATGCCGAAGGCGCGGGACTCCCACGGCTCGGCGAACACGAGCTCGCCGTTCGCCCTCGGGGGCGCCGAGTTCTCGTCGGCGTTCAGGTCGATCAGGTTCGGGGCCGCACTCATCGGACCACTTCCTCCTCGGGAATCAGGGAGCGCTGATGTGCGCCACGCCGACGAGGGCGTCACGGGTGATCAGCGGGATGAGCTCCTCCTCGGAGAAGCCCTCGGTGCCGGCGGGCTGCTGCGGGAGTACCAGCCAGCGGACCTCGGCGGACGAGTCGCGCACGATGATCTCGACGTCGTCGCCGACCTCACAGCCCATCTCCGAGAGCACCTTGCGGGGCTCGCGGACGACCCGCGCGCGGTAGGCGGGATCCTTGTACCAGGCCGGGGGCAGCCCGAGGACCGGCCACGGGTAGCACGAGCAGAGGGTGCAGACGACGACGTTGTGCACGCTGTCGCTGTTCTCGACGACCACGATGTGCTCGCCCTGGGGGCCGGCGAAGCCGAGCTCCTTGATGGCGGCGGTGCCCTCGGCGAGCAGCCGGGCCTTGTACTCGGGGTCGGTCCACGCCTTGGCGACGACCTTCGCCCCGTTGAGGGGGCCGACGGCCGTCTCGTAGGTGGCGATGAACTTGTCCATCACGTTCGGGTCGACCAGGCCGCGCTCGGTGAGGAGCTGCTCGAGGGCCTCGGTGCGCAGCGCGGGGCTGATCCGGTTCCCGGAGCCGTCGAGGTGCTCGTCGGGGTTCAGGGCGGTGCTCACGCGGCGTTCTCCTTGTCCTGCAGGTAGTTGTCGAAGAGCTCGATGGTCAGCTCGAACGGCTCGGCGTCGGACCCGTAGAGCTCGGTGGAGGTGAACCGAACCGAGTAGACGTGCTGGGCGTTCTCGCCGAGGAACCGGGCGTGGGTCTCGGGGAACACGTGCGCGGGCTGGATGGCCTCGACGACGCCGCGGTGGCCGCGGACGTAGGCGGGCAGCTTGTTCGCGTCCGACTCGACGTCGGTCACGACGGTGACGGCGTCACCCACCGCGAACCGCGGGGCCTCCTCGACCTGGCGCAGCGAACCGGCGGCGGTCGGGGCATAGTCCGGCTTGTTCGGCTCGGGGTCGGCCGGCTGCTCGACGGACTCGCCCGCGTTGGCTCGGGCCCTCGCGTCGACGGCGCCGGGGGCGATGATCCCGGACTCGACGAGCATCAGCTCCGACGCGTTCAGCCAGCGGCCGTAGTAGTCGTCGTCGAAGTAGGACTTGGAGTCCAGCCGCCCGAGGGCGTAGCGGAACGCGTCGAGGTTCTGCCCCGACACCCGGCCCATGGCCAACAGGGTGAGCGCGAACGCCCGGCCCTCCCATGCGTCGTGGAACGGGGGGTCCTGGTCCTGCGGGGGCGGCGGGGACACCTTTCCCCAGCCGGTGGCACCACCGAGATCGGCAACGCTGTCCATGCACACCACACCTTTCTGACGCAAGCCCGGGGCGCCCGGCGCCCGGGTGTCGATCACGGCTGCGGCCCGCGCGTGGCGTCTCGTCGGGCCGGTGCAGTCGCGTCTCATAGTAGACCTGCGCACACTATTGGATACGAAGGCACGCGGCTATGGGCGGCCACCCGCACGGGGTACCCGCTGCGAGTGGGCGTGCACAGCGGCTCCGCGCCGCCGTCGGTCAGGGGCGGGCGGCGGCGATCACCGAGGTCAGGGACGCGTGCAGGGACTCCAGCTCCGACAGCGGCATGCCGAGTCGGGCGATGATCGCGGGCGGCACCTGCTCCGCCTGCGCCCGCAGCGAGGCGCCCTCGTCGGTCAGCGTGACGGCCAGGACGCGTTCGTCCTCGGTCGAGCGGCGCCGCACGACGAGCCCTGCGGCCTCCAGGCGCTTGAGCAAGGGCGACAACGTGCCGGGGTCGAGCGCGAGCAGCCCGGCGAGGTCCTTCACCGACAGCGGCGAGCGTTCCCAGAGTGCGAGCATCACCAGGTACTGCGGATGCGTCAGACCCATCGGCTCGAGCACCGGGCGGTAGAGCGCGATGACGTTGCGCGCGGCCACCGCCAGCGCGAAGCACACCTGTCGGTCGAGCTTCAGCAGGTCGACCGGCTCGCCGACGTCGGTTCGGTCACTCCGGTGCACGTGGGTCACCCCGACAGCGTACCTTTGTTTTGTACACCAATCATTGGGGTGAGAAATGAGCACGACGCGTCGCCCGGGCCCCCTGCGCTGGCTCCTCTACGCCTTCGGTGCCGGCCTGCCCGCCGCGTACAAGGACTGGGTGCTCCACGACGTCAGCACCCGCACCTGGCAGCTGCGTCACCTCGCGCGCACGACCATCCAGCTCGCGCCCATCGCGATCCTGCTCTACGTCTTCATCCCCGGCCAGGCGTGGGTGCGTGCCCTGGCAGTCCTCTCCGGGCTGATCCTCGGCTACTTCTACTCGCTCGCCTACATGTACGAGACCGCCGAGCACCGCGCGGTCAAGGCAGGCTGGCCCCTGGGGACGGCCGCGGGCGTCCGCAACGAGGACAGGGCCGACGAGATCGCCGCCGAGAAGGAGCGCTATAACGAGCGCTGGCGCACCGAGCTGCCGCCCGGCTGAGGCCCCGTCGCCCGAGGTTCCGCGGAGGTCAGTCGCGCAGCAGGCGCGCGCGGCGCATCGCGACAGCGGCCAGCCGCGTGTCACCCGGCGGCAGGATCGCGACCAGCCGGTCGTGCACCTCGAGGTCGCCGCGACCCAGGGGATGCCCCGCGAAGGTGTGCAGCAGGTCGGCGTCGTCGGTGTCGAGGACGGCCCGGCGCAGGCCCGCCTCCAGCTCGTCGCGCAGCTCCCGGATCTCCGGCGCGTCCGACCTCGGCAGCAACGGTCCTCCGCACGCCGCGAGCGCCGCCTCCACGCGCCCCGCCTGCAGGGCCGCGCGCACCGCGCCGAAGTCGCTGTCGACGGTGGCGTCCAGCCGGTACGGCCTGGTGCGCAGCACGCCGGACCCGATCGACGCCCGCAACCGGTGGATCTCGCCGCGCACCGTCGTCGGGTTGCCGTCGTCGCCGTAGAGCATCTGCGCCAGCCGCTCGCCGGACACCCCGTCCGGGTGCAGCGCGAGCATCGTCAGCACCTCCGCGGGACGCAGCGTCAGCGGCACCGGCCGACCGTCGTGGGTCAGCCGCGGCGACCCGTCGCCCATGAACCGCATCGAGAGCGCCGACCGCGGGGACGGCCGCGACGCCGCCGTCGCCGCCCGCAGCAGGAACCCCTCCGCGAGTTGCTCGACCAGCATCTCCTGGCCGTCGGCCAGCATCACCCGGTCCGAGCCCTCGGTGATCGCGACGCGCTCGGGCCAGCGCCCGTACGGCTCGCCCGCGATGATCCGGCCGGTCGGTGTGACCAGCGCCCCCGGCGCGCCGCGCAGGCTCGCCAGGTGGGGCATGTTGCGCATGCGCAGCCGCTCGTCGGCGATCGCGACCCGCACCCGCAGCTGGTTCTCCGCGAGCGTCGCCGTCGTCGACACCAGCTGCACCAGCGCCGGGTGCGCCGTGTGCAGCGGACCGCTGATGTCGATGGCGCCGACGATCGCGCCCGTGTCGGGGTCGTGCACCGGGGCCGCGACGCACGTCCACGCGTGGAAGGCGCGGACCAGGTGCTCGGCCGAGTGGATCTGGACGGGCGCGTCGAGGGCCAGCGTCGTGCCCATCGCGTTGGTGCCGATCTTCTCCTCGCTGACCTGCGTCCCGGGGAACAGCCCCACCCGGTCGGCGTCGGTCAGCAGCCGCGACGCGCCGTCACGCCACAGGATGTGGCCCTCGGCGTCGGTCACCAGCATGACGTGCATCGCCTCGTCGGCGATGCTGACGAGCGTGCTGCGCAGCAGTGGCATCACCGAGTTCAGCGGGTGGTCGGCGCGCAACGTCGGCAGGTCGTCGGAGGAGAACACCACGGGCGGGGTGGGCTTCTCGGGATCGACGTGCGCCGCCAGGCTGCGCTGCCACGACGCCGAGATGATCGGCCGGGGGGCCTGGCCCTCGCCCGCGAGCCGGGTCGACGGGCCGCCCGCGGACATCACGTCGTCGAAGACCTCGGACAGCGTGCGGGCACGCGCCACCGGGTCCTCGACACCCCGGCGCTCGGATCGCGGACTCGACACGTGCCCCCTTCCCGCATCGTCGACGGGTGGTACGCGGTGCTCCGGACCCCTGTGCATCATCGCCCACCCGCGTCGACGCAGGCAAGCGAGGGGCGACCTCACCTAGTGGTCAGTGCAACGAACGCGCAACGTGGCGCTCGCTACGTTGCCGACAGTGGGGCGCCGAGCACGTGACGGCGCCCGGACCAGAAGTACGAGGAGGCACCGCCGATGACCGTCGACGCCGTACTCGCGAGGCCCGGGAACGCGCGTGACGCGGACCGGGACCACGCAATCGGACAACGCACTGGGCGCATCCTCGTGGTCGACGGCGAGGGGATCGTCCGCTTCGGCCTCCGGCAGCTCTTCGCCGCCGAACCCGATCTCGCGGTCGTCGGCGAGGCCGGCACCGCCCGCGACGCGCTCCTGATCGCCGACCGGTGCCGCCCCGACCTCGTCATCATCGACATCGAGCTCGGCGGCGGGTCCGGTGCGGGCGGCGCCGAGCGCGTCGGCGTCGAGGTCGCGCGGACCCTGCTGCAGCGCCGTCGCGGTGTCCGGGTGCTCGTGCTCACCAACTGCCGTGATCGTGACGTCATGCTCCGCACCGTCCGCAGCGGCGTGCACGGCTACCTGCGCAAGGGCGTCGAGACCGGCGAGATCGTGCGTGCCGTCCGGTCGCTGCTGCGCGGCGAGAGCGTCTTCGACTCACGCACCACCTCCGTCGTCGTCGACGTGCTGCGCGACGAGGACGGCGGGGCCAAGCCCCGCGGGCAGATGCTCACCGAGCGCGAGAACCAGGTCCTCAAGCTGCTCGCCGTCGGCATGAGCAACCGCGAGATCGCCGTCCGGCTGCTCATCTCCGAGGCCACCGTGAAGTTCCACGTCCGCAACCTGCGCGAGAAGCTCGACGTCCGCCGCCGGACGGAGATCGTGTACACCGCGACCAGACAGGGAATGGTGTGACCAAGGCCCTGCCCCACACCTGACCTCCAGGTGAGAGGCTCGGTCCCGATCCGGCGCCCGGCCGGCCCGGTGGACGCGTCCTGACCGGTGTGCCACCGTGGCCACACGATCGGGTGAACTCATGGGACCGGCCCGCGCCGGTCCGGGGGACGCGAGGAAGCAGGCGACGACGCCATGGCCACCACACCGCGACGACGTGCGGCCTCGAAGGCGACGTCGAACGGCGCCGCTCCCTCCGCCGCCGGCCCCGCACCCGAGGGCCCCGCTCCCGACGTGGCCGTGCCGGACGGTGCCGAGGCCGAGCAGGCTCGTCCTGCTGCGTGGGAGACCATCGTCGGCGCCATCGGGCCCAAGGTCCGTGAGGTCCGCCGGCTGCACGGCCTCTCGCTGCAGCAGCTCGCCGCCCGTTCCGAGGTGTCCGCCGCCGCCATCCACAAGGTCGAGCGCGGCGACATGGTCCCTACCATCACGACGCTGCTCAAGCTGTCGGCCGCCCTCGGCCGGCCCATCGGCTTCTTCGTCGACGACGCCGAGTGGGCCGGGCCAGTCGGCGTCCACGTGCGCGCCGCGGAGCGGCCCGTCGCGCCCGCCGACTGGGCGCCCTCGGCGCAGGGCGTCGAGGCGGGGGCCATCGCCGTGCCCGGCGAACGGCTCCATGCCGGCGCTGTCTGGGCCCGCATCGAGCCCGGCGGCAACAGCGGTGAGGCCCGCTCCGTCCGGTCCGGTGAGGAGCTCGTCCTCGTCGTCGACGGCAGCCTGACCGTCGACATCGCCGGCGAGGTGTACCGGCTCGAACAGGGCGACTCGCTGCAGTTCCCCGCCGACCGCCCCCACAGCTGGCGCAACACGGGTCGCCGCGCCGCGAACGTCGCCTGGTGGTACCTGCACGGATGAGGCCCCCGGCGAACGCCGGGCCGCCGAACGGTTCCCGGTCGTGCTCGCGGCGGTTCTGCCGACATCCGCCGAGCGCGACCCGGACGGTGCCGGGTCGCCCGTCGAACCCGGCGACCGGGTTGTCAGTCGGTCACGACCGTGCCCTGTGGTGGAGCGCGCGCCGGCCCGGACCGGCGTCGGTGCGTTCCCACAGCGTCGCGCGCCGGGTGACGCGGGGGCCGGTGCGGTGGCAGCCAAATGTCCGGTCGCGGGCGGAGACCCGCGGGCGGTCGGTCGTGCTACTCGGAGTGATCGTCCGGGGAGGCCGGCGCGTCGGGTCGGGCCCGGGGGAGTGCGGTGTGGCTCACGGCGGCCCTGGTGGGCGCCGAGCAGGTGGAGGGGTTCCCGTGCCTGCGTCACACGATCGGGTGGTCACTCAGCGGTCCGGGTTCGCTGTGCAGTCGCCGTGCAGTGATCTTCGTTCTTGCAGGTCACAGTAATGTACGGGCATTTCGGCATGTCTGGGACCAGCACCGATGCACGTCTCACCGCATGATCGGCCAGGGGGCTGGTTTGACGCCCGATCGGAGCAGCGGCAATCCTTCCGACATGCACGTTCCGGCCCGTTTCGCCGCCTACCGGCGGCATGTCGACCTCCGTCGACAGGCCAGCGCGCTGTGTCCGGCGTCCGTCTGAACCCGCCCGACCCGGCCGTCCTGCCGTCGCCGATCCTGCGGACCCCTCCCGTCTGACCGAGGGAGCGCCCGCACGTCGGCGAGCCCCACGGCCCGGCTCGCCCGGACCCATGACGGCCCCGCCGCCGACCCTCCGGCCATCCCCCTGGCGCGCCCCGACGACGGGACGCGCACGTGCCGGAATCCCCGCCGCCAGGCGACCGACGACGCATCCCTCCGACGTGCCCCAGCGCACGCCGGGTCGTCGTACGCCGGCGGTCCGCTCCCCGCTCAAACCATCGAAAGGGTGCACAGTCGTGCCACTCCACAGGACGACACGCGTCGCGATCGGCGGGCTCCTGCTCGCCGCCGCGGCCACGATCGGGACCGCGGTGCCCGCCCTCGCGGCGCCCGCGCTGCCGCTGCCGGGCGGCTTGCCCGGCGGACTCCCCGTCGGGACCGGCCAGAGCTCCGACCTCGACCCCGACCAGCCCGTGCCTGCCCCGACCGCCCCGCCGATCACCCCTTCGGCGGAGGCGTTCCGCGACGGCGACCTGCTCAACCGGTTCAGCGACGTCGCGCCAGCCGGGCTGCCCGTCACCGGGCTGGGGCAGTCCGTCGCCGGCGCCACGAAGATCATTCCGGGACGTTGACGATGCGGAACATGTCGTTGCGGCGCAAGCTGCTCCTCGGCGGTCTCGCGGTCGCGGTCGTCGGCGGGGTCGTCGCGGTCCCGGCCACGTCCGACACCGCCTATGCCGACATCCAGGCCGTGCGGTCGTCGCTCACCGGTGCCGACGGCAAGGACTACTGGGTCGAGAACCACGTCGACACCGATGCGGTCGACTCCACCCGCGAGGCGCTCGCCGACGAGGGCAAGCGACCCGAGTACCTGGTGGTCTGGGCCGGTGACGAGAACGTCGCCGACACCGTCGTGCCCGACGTGAAGAACCTCCCCGGCTCGCTCGCGAACACCACGGAGAAGGTGCGCAACGCGCTGCCGGGCCCGGACTTCATGGCGGTCGTCGACGCCACACAGGGGTCGCCGACCTACGGCAAGGTCGTCAACACCGCGACGGTCGGACCGCTGGTCGAGAACGAGCCGCACCACATGCAGTACTCGTGGCGCAAGGGCGACAAGATCTACGCCGGTGGCCTCTACAGCGCCGCGACGTACGTCTTCGACGTGGCAAAGCTGCCGGCGCTGAGCCTGTCGGGCATCAGCCTGCCGTCGCAGACCCTGTGCGGCTCGGTGCCCGACGCCTACTGGGTGCTCGACGACGGCACCGCGTACGGCACCTACATGGGCGGCCCCGTCGTCCCGGGTCCCTGCACGTACACCAACGGTGAGGTCCGCACCGGCAACGGGTTCGCGGGTACTCCCGGCGAGGTCGTGCGCATCGGTGAGGACGGCAAGAACCTCGTCGAGGCCCCGGCTGCGACGACCACCGCCGAGGACCCGAAGCAGTGCCTCGACATGCCGTCGCTGGGCAAGCCGAGCTGCGCGAACCCCCACGGCATCCAGGTCCGCGAGGACCTGAACGCGATGGTCACCAGTGACTACGCCGAACCGCGGACGATCATCCTCGACCCGGTCAAGGCACCGTCGCCCTACCTGCGTCGCCCGACGGTCCGCACCTGGGACATCAGCGACCTGAACCATCCGAAGGTCAAGGCGGTGTCGTACCTGCCGGAGGGCCCGCGCTCGTCGGCGACCGACCCGCTGCACAACGAGAACCGTGCGGTCATGGAGACCACCGTGACCAACCTGCCCGGGCACAAGGGCGCGTTCGCGATGACGATGCAGGGTGGCGCGATCTTCTACACGCCCGACATCACCTCGAACGAGCCCGTGTGGAAGGAGGTCTTCGACAACACCGCCGCGATGAAGCTGATCGACCCGGCCGTGACCAACGGCGGACCCAGCGACAACGGCGGCTGGCTGCAGACCAGCCCGGACGACACGAAGCTCTACCACGCGGTCATCGGCCGCAAGCCGGGCGCGCTCGGCAAGGACGACCCGGGAACCGCGGGTGGCGTCTTCACCCTCGACATCTCCCAGCTCGTCGACGCCGGCGACGACTTCGACTGCTCGATCGAGACCAAGGACGAGATCGAGAACGGCGGCGCGGGCGCGGACTGCCCGTCGGTGCTGGGGCACGTCGCGATCAACCCGGGTGCCAAGGCCAGCGGCCCGCACTGGGGCGCGCTGGACAACCTCGAGATCGGCGAGGACGGCTTCTACCACGAGACCGACCAGCCGACCCGGATCGCAACCGCGAACTACTTCGTGGCCCGCACCGGTCTCGACGGTGACCACCGCGTCTGCATCGTGGACCAGGCCGAGGACGGCGCGCTGAGTCTCGACGAGGGGTTCCGCGACGAGAACTCGGGTCAGCCCTGCATCAACTTCAACCGCAAGAGCTGGCCGCACGGCGCCTTCGGGAACGCCAAGCCGCACTCGATGCTCTTCGTCGCCGCCGATGACGACGTCAAGTAGCTCGACCGACCGGTCCGTCCGGCGGCGTCACCCCTCGGGGTGGCGCCGCCGGACGGCGGCCCCCCTTCTCCCGGTGCCGGCCCTGCTCGTCGTGACGGCGGGACCGGCGCACGCCGACACATCCGACGCGCTGCGCGTCGCCGCCCAGCTTGGCCCGGGCCACGGGCCCGCGGCGGTGCTGCTGCGGCTCGTGCTGCTCGTCGCGCTGACTCTCACCGCGGGCGCCGGTGTCGCCGCCGCGGTCTCGCGCGGCGCCCCGCCGCGCCGCCTCTCCGTGCTCGCCTGGGCCGCGGCGGCCGTCGTGGTCGTCGGCGCCGAGGTCACCCATCTGACCGGGGCGAGCACGATGACCGGGACGATCGTGGCCGCGATGTGCGCGCTGGCGGTCCCGGTACTGCTGACCTCCCGCTGGGTCGGGGCGCCCACGGTGGCGACGACCCTGCTGCTCGCCGTCGGCCTCGGCTCCGTCCACACGGGCGGCGCGTTCGTGCTCGACGTGATCTACGCCGTCGGCGCCGCGGCCCTCGTCGGCCTGTCGATCCTCGGTGTGCTGACCGGTCCGTCGACGCGCCCGGCGATCTCCGTGCGCCCGCCTCGCGTGGACGGGGACGACGACCACGACGACACCGCCGACGAGAACGACGACCAGGACGACGACAACGACGACGGGGTGCCGCGCGACCGCGCCTCCGAACCCGTGTCCCGACGTGCGCCGGCCCGCCGGGCCGGGATGCGCGCCACAGAACGACCGGTCGCCGTGGGCGTCCGTCGCGGGAGTGCGGTCCCCGCGACCGACGGGGGAACCACGGCGACCGGCTCCGCCCGGGCAGCGCGGGACCGGAGCAGGGACGCTGCGCTGCGCCGCCCCGGCGCCCGTGCCGACGCCCGCGTGGACGGGCCCGCCGGAGCTGCCTCGCGCGGCCGGGTCGCGACGAACGCGACCGGCGCCCGCCCTGAGGAGAAGCCGTTGCACCGCAACGGAGCAGATCGTCACCGTTCGACGGTGACGAACCGGGTGGGGACCCGGGAGTCGGCGCGGACCGGAACCGGGCCGGCGGCTCGCGCCGCCACCCCGGGGACGGCGCGAACGGGGAGCCGGGAAGCGACCCGGAGCGTGGCGCGTCCTGGGTCGGCCGCGGCCGACCGGGCACCTGCCCGTGCCGCCGACCGGGCCACCGCACGCGCCGATCTCGACGCCGCGAGCCGACGCCGCGCGACCGGCTCACGAGCGGGCCGCGGCACCGCCGCCGGGGGACCCGACGCCACGGGGACCCGGCGTGCCGACCGTGCACCTCAGGTCCGCCTGCCCGTGCGCCGCATCGCGATCGCGGCAGGGTCCGTCACCACCGCGGCCGGCCTCCTGCAGCTGTTCGTGTCCGGTCCCGCGACCCTCGACGACCTCCTCGCGACGCCGTACGGGCTCGTCGCGTCGGCCGGGGTCCTGCTGCCCGCGGTCGCGACCGTCCTGTGGGCGCTCACCGGCTCCCGGGCCGGCCGGGCGCGGATCGTCGAGCTGAAGCGGTTCGCGGCCGTCGCGGTGGGGGCGGGTCTCGCCGCCGTCGCGACACTGGCCGCGCTGCCCGTCCCCGCACCCGGGGCGGCCCCCGGCGAGCCGCTGCTGCGTGCCGTCGACCTCGGCGGCACCCAGCTCGCGGTGCTCGTCGCGCCGATGCGACCGGGACCGAACCTGGTGCAGGTCAGCGGGTCCGGCTACCCGGCTCCCGGTTCGACGGTCGCGACGCCCGCGGCGCCCGCCGGGCATCACGGTGGCGCGCCGGCCGGACCGGCCGGCCTCACCGTCGACGCCGGCACCGGGCCGGTCACCGTGACCACCCGGGACGGGGCGACCGGCGGCTGGGCCGTCGTCGACATCCCTGCCGGGACCGAACGGCTCACACTGCGTTCCGGACCGGTCGACGCGGCGGTCCCCGTCGACGTCGGGACCGGAGTGGGCGCCCCCACGGCGCTCGGCGGCGCGGACGGCCCGGAGTGCGCGAGCGCCCTGCTGGGGACGTTCGTCGCCCGGACCGCGGCGGGCGCGGAGTCTCCGATGCCGTCCTGCCCGTCGGACGTCCTCGCCGACGGCGACGCGGTGTCGCTGCGGGCCATGACGAACTTCGTCGGCGAGCACGGCGTCGCCGCGATCCGGCTGATGTCCGACGACTCCCCGCGCTCCGTCGCGGCGGCAGCGGTCGTCCGCGACGAGGCGGCCCGCCACGACGTGCCGCTCGTCGACGCGCCGGGCAGTGACGTGGCGCTGGTCGTCGTCGGCGGCTGGGCGCAGGCAGCGGACACGCTGCGCACCGCGACGCTGCTGGCCGGGGAGAGACCCACCTATCTGGGCGGGACCTTCCTCGCGCCGTGGCTGCTCACCCCGTCGGTGGTGACGCAGGCGCAGTCGTCGGTGCTCCCGCTGGAGTTCAGCCCGCAGGACACCGGACCGCAGCAGTACGCGGCCGCGCTGGCGGCGACGTTCCCCGGCGCGGCGCCGTCGGCGTCGGGCTACCTGGCCTGGGTCGTCGCGACGCGCTCGGCCACCGACGACCGGCCCCGGCTCTACGGTGCCGCACCCGTCGACGTCCCGATGATGTCCGGCCCCGGCGACATGGCCGACATGGGCCACGGCGCGGTCAACCCCGCGGCCTGGTTCCCCGGCGGAACCGTCGTGCCCGTCACCGGCCCGCTGGCCGGAACGTGAGACCCGAGATCAGGAGCTCCCCATGACAGTCAGTGACACCGCGCCACCGCAGGGCGGCACCGTCGTCCGCGCGCTGCGGTTCGTCCCCGAGGCCGAACGCGTCGCCTTCACCCCGAGCGCGCCGCAGGCCCCGCCCGCCAACAGGATCGTCGTCGCGGTCGGGCTCGTGCTCGCCGTCGCGCTGACCTGGGTCGTCGACCGGGTGGCCGGGCCGATCATGGCCGGGACCGCGGTGCTCGGCCTCGCGCTGGGCTTCACGCTGTTCCACTCCCGCTTCGGGTTCACCTCGGGCTGGCGCCAGCTCGCGGCGGTCGGCCAGGGCGCAGCCGTCCGCGCGCACATGCTGATGCTGGCGGCGGCGACGATCCTGTTCTCGGTGCTGCTCGCGGGCGGGTTCTCGCTGGTGGGGACACCGAAGCCGTCGGTGGCGGCCGTCGGCATCCCGCTGCTGGTGGGCGCGTTCCTGTTCGGGATCGGCATGCAGGTCGGCGGCTCCTGCGCCTCGGGGACGCTGTTCGCCGTCGGCAGCGGACAGACCGCGGTGGTGCTGACGCTGTTCGGCTTCATCGTCGGCTCGGTCCTGGCCGCGCTGACGTTCACGTTCTGGACGGTGACGATCCCGGCGGGGACGCCGATCTCGTTGGCCCAGACCTTCGGCTTCCCGGGTGCGCTCGCGCTGTCGCTCGCCGTCATGGCCGTGATCACGGCGATCACCTATGTCGTCGCCCGCAGGCGCACCCCTCCGCCCGTCGAGCGGCCGCCGTCGGCCCGCGGCATCGCGCGGGTGCTGCGCGGGTCGTGGCCCATGTGGGTGGGAGCGCTCGTGCTCGCGGTGCTCAACGCCGGCGTCCTGTTCGTCTCGGGCGGTGCGTGGGGTGTGACCTCGGCGTTCGGGCTGTGGGGCGGCAAGGTCCTGTCCGCACTGGGCGTGGACGTCGCCGGCTGGGCGTACTTCCAGGTGCCCGCCAACGCCAAGGCCCTGCAGGGCTCTGTGTTCGCCGACCGCATCTCCGTCCTCGACTTCGGCGTCATCGTCGGCGCGCTGGTCGCGTCCGCGCTCGGCGGCGCGTTCGTGCTGCACAAGCGGGTGCCGTGGAAGCTCGCGCTCGGCTCCGTCCTCGGCGGCATCGCGATGGGCTACGGCGCCCGCCTCGCCGGTGGCTGCAACATCGGCGCCTACTTCTCCGGCATCGCCTCGATGAGCCTGCACGGCTGGATCTGGGGCGTCGTCGCCCTCGGCGGGACGTTCGTCGGCCTGCGGCTGCGGCCACTGTTCGGCCTCACCAACCCGAAGCCGAGCGACTCGATCTGCTGACGGACACCCCGTCCGTACGCACAGGAAAGGAACTCACATGTTCGTTCGCAGGATCGCGGCGGTCACCGTCGGGGCCGGTGCGCTGGCGCTGTCAAGCACTGGTCTCGCCCACGCCGACGAGACCGTCCCCGCTGCACCGGTCGCGGGTGCCGTGCCGGTGCAGGTGCTGCACTTCGCGCCGGCCGTCCCCGTGCCGGACCCCACCCTCGGCCTGGGCACCGTGCTCCCGCCGGTGTTCGACCTCGTCGGCGGGCTCGGCTGATCCCGGACCCGTCGCAGGGGGCGGGGGTCGTCGCGCACGTCGCGCGGCGGCCCCCGCGTGCATGTGCGGGCCGTCACCCGACGGGGCGCACGTGCGGGGGCCGACCGATGAGTCCCGGGCGTCCCCAGCGTCACATGGACGTGAAGACCGTCGTGTTCGGCGCGGGTGGGCCCGAGCGGGCCGCGGCCGCGGTGCGCGCGCTGCTCGGTGCGGGCGCCGACGTCGAGTGCGACGTCGGCTCCGTCGTCGCGCCCGACGCGCGCGCGGTCGACACACTGCTGCGGCTGGTCCTGCACGCCCGCCGGTGCGGGGCGCGGCTGCGGTTCGTCGGGGCGCCGCAGCGGCTCACCGACCTGCTGGTCGCGTGCGGGCTCGACGGCGTCGCCGGCATCGAGCCACGCCCGCCACCGGATCAGCCGAAGAACACCGAGGCCTCGGCATAGAGGGCGGGATCGACGACCTTGAGCTGCTTCGTCGCCTCCTGCAGCGGCACCGTGACGATGTCGGTGCCGCGCAGCGCCGTCATCTGACCCCATTTGCCCGCGGCGACGGCATCGATCGCGTGCAGGCCGAAACGGGTGGCGAGCCAGCGGTCCCGGGCGGTCGGGGTACCACCGCGCTGCACGTGCCCGAGCACCGTGGTGCGGGCCTCCTTGCCGGTGCGCGCCTCGATCTCACGGCCGAGCCAGTCGCCGATGCCGCCGAGGCGGACGTGCCCGAACGCGTCCTTCTCCCCGGTGAGCAGCGTCTCCTCGCCGTCCTTGGGCATCGCGCCCTCCGACACCACGATGATCGGGGCGTACTCCAGCCGGAAGCGGCTCTCGACCCACTGGCACACCTGGTCGATGTCGAAGCGGATCTCGGGGATGAGGATCGCGTTGGCGCCGCCAGCCATCCCGGAGTGCAGCGCGATCCAGCCGGCGTGGCGGCCCATGACCTCGACGATGAGCGTCCGGTGGTGCGACTCGGCCGTGGTGTGCAGCCGGTCGATCGCCTCCGTCGCGATCGTGACCGCGGTGTCGAAGCCGAACGTGTAGTCGGTGCCGGACAGGTCGTTGTCGATCGTCTTCGGTACGCCGACGACGTTGACGCCCATCTCGTGCAGCTTCGTCGCGACCCCGAGGGTGTCCTCGCCGCCGATCGCGATCAGCGCGTCGACGCCGAGGTTCTGCAGGTTCTGCTTGATCCGTTCGACGCCGTCCTCGATCGCGAACGGGTTCGTCCGCGACGAGCCGAGGATCGTGCCGCCGCGGGGGAGGAGCCCCCGCACGGCCGGGATGTCGAGCGGCTTGGTCAGGGCCTCGAGCGGTCCGCGCCAGCCGTCGCGGAACCCGAGGAAGCTGTACCCGTACTCGGGCACCCCGCGGCGCACGATCGCACGGATGACCGCGTTGAGACCGGGGCAGTCGCCGCCGCCGGTCAGGACGCCCACGCGCATTCCGGTGGTTCCTCTCCATCGATGCAGAAGCTTCGCGGAGAGGACGCTAGCGGGTGCCGCCGCGACGCGTGCAGCGGCACGTCGGGGCGTACCCCGACCGCGCCCGGACCGCCACCGTCACAGCCGTGCCCCGAGCGGTCAGACCTCGCCGATGACCTCGTCGACCAGCCCGTACTCGCGGGCCTGCTCGGCGGTGAACCAGCGGTCGCGGTCGGCGTCGGCGACGATCGTCTCGACGTCGCGGCCGCTGTGCCGGGCGGTCAGCCTGGCCACCTCACGCTTCATGTCGGCGTAGGCGCCCGCCCGGATCGCGATGTCGGAGTGCGTGCCACCGATCCCCGCCGACGGCTGGTGCATCAGCATCCGGGTGTGCGCCAGCGCGTACCGCTTCCCCGGAGCGCCGGCGGTGACCAGGAACTGGCCCATCGACGCCGCGAACCCCAGTGCGTACGTCGCGACGTCGGGGATGATGACCTGCATCGTGTCGTAGATCGCCATCCCCGCGGTCACCGAGCCGCCGGGCGAGTTGACGTAGAACGTGATGTCGGCGTGCGGGTCGTCGGCGGCGAGCAGCAGCAGCTGGGCGGTGATGCGGTTGGCGATGGCGTCGTCGACCTCCTTGCCGAGGAACACGATCCGCTCCTCCAGCAGCCGGTCGTAGAGGCCGTCGCCCGACGCCGCACCCGCATAGCGCAGCACGGGGCCCGCGGTGCCCGGGGCGAGCGGCTGCGGTGGGCGCACCGGGGGCAGCGGCTGCGGCGGGACCGGCAGGGGCACGGGTCCCGGCCGCTCGAACCGCTCCTGCTGCGACCGGAGCGGGCCGCGGCCGCTGCCGCGGTGGTCGACGCCGAGGGTGCCGTCGCCGACCCGCGGCAGCGCGCGGACGGCGGGAGGTCGGGTGTCGGTCGGGTCGTCGGTACGTCGCACAGGAGTTCCCCCGGTCGTGAGTGGCGATGGTCGCTCCGGCGACTATCGCCACTCACCGGGCCGGGCGGGGGCCTGTTCGCCGGGGGCTGAGGGTGTTCGCGGGGAGCGGACGGGTTTCCCTGCCCCGTCCCCGTGGGTAGAGCGCCCCGTGACCGAACCGCTCGACACCACCCACGCTCGCCCCGCCGGTGCCTCCGACGAGCTCGTCGCCGCCGTCGGGAAGCTGTCCGAGGCCCTGGAGACGATCGAACGGGCCCGCGGCGCGCTCTACGAGGCCCACCAGCTCATCGGCGGCGCCGACGCAATGCTCGACGACGTCGTCGACGGCCTGCGGGCCGCCGGCCATCCCGACTGGTCCGACCGCATCGCGACCGAGCTCGTCGGTCGCAACGTACTGCCCGGCCGGTGGACCTTCCAGGTCGTCGAGGAGTTCGACGACGGCTACTACCGCGCCTGGAAGGACCTCGAACGCGGGGTCCGGGAGGCGACGACGGCCGGGCGCCGCCACGTCCACGAGGCGGAGATGAAACGTCGCCGCATCACACCCGGTGGGCCCGGCCAGGACCCCGTTCCCTGAGGCCGGTCAGCTGCAGGTGGTCGCGTCGGGAGTCCCCGAACCGGCGGACCGCTCGAACGAGATGTGTACGTGGTCGAAGTGGTTCTCGGTCTCGCTGCCGCGGTTCTCCATGCGCTGCCAGCCCGAGCCGTAGTTGATGCGCTGCTTCCAGATCACGTAGCTGATCCCGAGTGCCTCACGGTTGCGCAGCGCGCACTCGGCGATCCGGTCGCCCTCGGAGCCGCGGGTCATGAGGTCGAGCGCGAGTCCCATCGGATGGTCGGACACCCGGCCGCGGCCGGCGACGCCGATCAGGTCGGGCTCGTCGTAGAGGCAGGACAGGAACTTCGCCGCCGACGACACCCACGGCTTCACCCGGCCAAGCCCCGACACGTCGGCCGCGCACTCGGCGCGGGTCTGCGCGGCGGCTGCCTTCTGCGCGATCTCCGCCATCCCGACGGCCTTGAGCAGGGACTCGGCGTCGGCGGCCACGGGCTCGGCGCCGGTGGCCGACATCGCCGCGACCGGGCTGAACGACTGGATCCGGCTCGTCGTGGGGGAGACGACGGGCTGCGCCGCGTCGCCCGCGGTGAGCTGCAGGGCCGTGGTCGAGGCGGCGACGTCGGTGGTGCCGTTCTCGATGAGCGCGACGAGGGGGACGGTGACGGCCAGCGTGCTGCCGGCGACGGCGGCCGCCGCGAGGGCCTGTGCGCGGCCGCGGGCGGAGCCGGTGCGGCGGTGGGGTCCGGCCGGTGCCGGCACGGGTGTCGCGACCGGTGCGGCCGCTCCCACGGGCGGGTGGTGCGCGGCCGGTGCCGCCACTCCCACGGGCCGGCGGTGCGCGGCCGGTG
>NZ_BEGX01000002.1 GCF_002583555.1 Pseudonocardia sp. N23 | reverse complement strand
GCCGCCGCTCAGAACGAACTCGCTGGCGCTTGACAAACATAGGAGATTCAACGGCGCTGATGTGTACAGCGCCCTCGTCGACTGCGATCTGTTGATCGTCGGAGCGGGTCCGGTCGGCCTGTTCGCCGCGTATTACGCAGGCTTCCGTGGGCTGAAGGTCGCAGTCGTCGACGCCCTTGAGGAACCCGGCGGTCAGATCAGTGCGATGTACCCGGAGAAGCTCATCTTCGACATTGCCGGCTTCCCGGCAGTGAAGGGTCGCGACCTCGTCGACAACCTGCTCGAGCAGGGAAAACGCTTCGATCCTCGTTTCGTGCTCGGTGATCGGGCTCAACTGCTCCGCCCTGTCGCTCTTCCGGACGGTCGCTCGGGCTTCGAGGTCGTCACGGCCGACGGCGTACTCCTACGGTGTGGGGCGGTCGTGGTGACGGCCGGGATCGGGGCGTTTGCTCCACGCAAGCTCGGTGCGGGCGATGAGTTCGAGGGGCGTGGTCTGGCGTACTTCGTGCCGGATCCTTCCGAGTACGTGGACCAGGACGTGGTAGTGGTCGGTGGGGGTGACAGCGCCGTGGACTGGGCGCTGACCCTGCACCCGATCGCGCGATCCGTCACTCTCGTGCACCGTCGCCGGACCTTCCGGGCGCACGAGGCGAGTTTGGCTGATCTGCGCGCGACGTCGGTGGAGATCATTACGGACGCTCAGGTCACCGGTGTGCTCGGCGGGTCCGGCGTCGAGCGCGTAGCGCTGACGGGCCCGGGGGTCGAGGGCGGCAGAGAGCTGCCCTGCCAGCGTCTGGTAGCCGCGCTCGGGTTCGTGGCCGATCTAGGACCACTACGTTCCTGGAGTCTGGAAATCGCCCACCAGCGTCACGTCGTGGTGGACTCGGCAATGCAGACCTCGGTCCCGGGCATCTTCGCCGCCGGCGACATCACTGAGTATCCCGGAAAGGTCCGGCTGATCGCTGTGGGATTCGGGGAGGCCGCGACGGCGGTCAACAACGCCGCCGTCTTCCTCGATCCTGAGGTGGAGCTGTTCCCGGGTCACTCCACCGACGCTGGGCCCGCCGCCCATGCCACGCCGGAGATGGTCAGACGCCCGTTCAGCCGCGATGCAGAGTCTGTGAAGGCGGCTCACCGAACTCGGCCTCATGAATCGCGGCGAACCGGCCGAGGTGGTTGAAGCCCCAGCTGTGCGCGATCGAGGCGACAGTGGTGTCGTACGGATTGGCGGCGAGCAGTGCCTCGTGGGCGAGGTGGAGCCGGACGGATCGTAGGTACTGCATCGGGGACTGACCGACATACCGCGCAAACCCCTCCTGCAACGTTCGAACACTCACGCAGCTGTGTCCCGCGACGTCCGCGATGCCGATCGGATCCCCAGCGTGTTCGTTCAGATAGGCCAGCGCGAGTTCGATCGTCCGCGGCCGCACTGTCGGTGATGACCGGACGGCGTCCTGCACACGGTGCTCCAGGCCGGCCGCAGTGATCAGACCGCTCAGCAGGCCGTTGGCGAGTGACCCAGCGACGAGAGGTTGGTGGACGATGCTGTCAGGTCGGTGTAGCTGCTCGTTGAGCATGAGGGCCAACTCCACCCAGCTGCGGCCAGCTCCGCCGCCGACATCGAGTACCGGCTCGACGGAGATCGGACCGACTATGTCCCGCCCCACATGCCGGCTGAGGGTGGTCTCGAACGCGGCGCGGTCGATCTTCACGCAGAGCTGTCGGCTGCCTGCTTCCCACCTGGTCAGGACCGTTTCTCCAAGCGGTCCGTAGAGCGCGGCATGCCCGGGCGACGCGACCGACTCCTGGCCGTCGTGTCGCGACGCGAGCCGCCCGTGCAAGGGCACGTTGACGTGGTAGCTGTCGCCCAGCTCACCGCAGTCGATCCGCACGTCGGCGTCGTATCTGAGCTCGCCGAGCAGCACCGAGCCGATACGCGCGGCCTGCACGGACATCGTGAATGCCGGAGCGTGATCCAGGACGGTCAGTTTCTGCGGATAGTAGAGCCGGCTACCGACCAGGCGTGCCTCGTCGATATCGACAAGGTGGTGGGCCGTCCGTGAACGGGTCGTGTCATCGCTGCTCGAACCGTCAGGATGGGCGAGTCGGGCCGCCGCTGGGTCGGTCACCGCGCCTCCTTGCGCTCTTCGCCGACCGGGAGACGCACGCGAACCCGGCGGCGGACATCCCGATCGAGCAATTGTTGTGACGCTCTCGGCTGGGTGTCAAACGCTGCAAAAGAACTCTCCCGCGGCTCGCGCCAGGTGGATAGGAATCTGCGCTACGTGGATGACAGCCGCACCTGAAGAGCTCGCCGTCCGGTCAAGGCGAGATCTTGGTAGGTCAACAGGCTCGGACGAGTCGCTTGGCATGCTGTTGTGGGTGGGCTCTCGGGTTTGCCGTCGCGCAGGTCCGGTTGCCGAGCAGGGCACGACGTGGCCGAGTTCCTGGTCATACGGTGGACGATGTCCGGTCGAGCGCGACCTGCCCCAGCGTCGTGGGCGTACTCGGTGACCGCGATGAACGACCGGGCGCCGGCCGGCACTGCGCATGCGCTGACCAGCAGCACCGCCGGCATTCTGCGGAGCACCCCAGGTGCACCTCGTGGGTCGGAGATCGCGGCCAGGACGTCGAGCAGCGACAACGCGGTCTGCTCCCGCCGATCTCGGTGATCTCCTCATCGAGACCGGTGTCCGGTGTGATCAGAGCGGTTTCCCGACAGTGATCAGGCTTCGACACGTGGATGATCACGGCGGGGTTCTGCTCGCACTCGCCTCCCGGATCGCGAATGACCGCAGCTCAGTCACCACCCACCGCGACTTTGCCGAGGCCCCGGGCGAAGGGGGCCAAGCTCATCTCGGATCGGGGGTGGCCGCGCCGCGCGGACCCTCGAGGTCGATCGCGCCTGCAAACAGTGCAGCCTCACCGGGCTCGAAGGAACTGCAGAGTACCTCGCCCTGCGAGCTGATCTTCGAGAACATGCACGTGCCCGCTGACGTGGTACTCGGCGGTGTGCCGGGCAAGGGTTTCGGGCAGATGATGAAGGGGCTGGAGACAGGCCGCATCCAGGTCGCCTCCCGCGCGCTAGGGGTCGGGCAGGCCGCGTTCGACGACGCGCTTCGCTACAGCCAGGAACGGGAGAGCTTCGGCAAGCCGATCTGACAGCACCAGTCCATCGGCAACTACCTAGCCGAAATGGGAACCAAGCTCGCCGCCGCCCGCCAGTTGATCCTGTTCGCCGCCGAGAAGTACGACGCCGGCGAACGGTGCGACATGGAGGCGGGAATGGCGAAGCTGTTCGCCTCGGAGACTGCGATGGAGGTCGCGCTGAACGCTGTTCGGATCCACGGCGGGTACGGATACTCCACCGAGTACGACGTCGAGCGCTACTTCCGCGACGCGCCGCTGATGATCGTCGGGGAGGGCACCAACGAGATCCAACGCAACGTCATCGCAGCCCAACTCGTCAAGCGCGGTGGGCGCCGCTGATGCGTCATCCGCCCCGCGCAGGTGGCGTCGCGACGGACCGTTCCCGTCACCCCGTGTTCGGGAGAGCGAGCTCTTGGTCACACACATCGAGAGGATCCACACCGACTCGCGTGGCACCTGCGGCTGGCGGCGGCCACACGCCGAGCCGGCCATCGGGCCGGGCATTGCGGCCAACCACAAGCGGGTCGCCCGGCTGATGCATGAGGCGGGGATCCATGGCCTCCACCGGCGCCGCCGCCCCGGCTGCACGGTCTGCGACCTGCACGCCGACCCCTGTGCCGACCTGGCCGAGCCGGCGCGAACTCGAGATGGGGGTGTGCTCCTTCATCGAGGGCTTCTGCAACCCTTGCGCCGGCACTCCCGACTGGACAACCCCAGCCCCGCCGCCTGCGGACAACAGCTCACGACACAGATCGAGGTGTCCGGCTGACGGGGGCACGTCAACGAGGGAAACGGCACGACGCGGCGGTGCTCGTGTCGACGTGTCGACGTCCTGTGGGCCTGTGTGGGGGATGGGCGGTTGTACGAGCCCGCCGCGGCTGCGCAGCTGAGATGGTGCCGATCGCTGCGTGATCTCCGGTGGCGACGCGGTCGACGGTCGGGCGCCGCAGCTGTCGATCTCGGTAGTTTCGACCCCGTGCCGCAGCCGACGCCCCTGGGTGAGTTCCTTCGCGCACGACGTGCCGTCGTGCGCCCGGTCGAGGGTGACGGCACGATGCGGCGGGTCCACGGGCTGCGCCGCGAAGAGGTGGCCGAGCGGGCGGCGATCAGTCTCGACTACTACGTACGCCTCGAGCAGGGCCGCAACGACAGTCCGTCGACGCAGGTGGTGGACGCACTGGCCCGGGCCCTTCAGCTGGACGAGGACGGTGCCCGCTACCTCCGCGAGCTCGCCGGCCATGGGCGAACCGCCGTCGCCGACACCGACCCGCAGCAGGTGCCCCCCGGCGTCGGTCTGCTGGTGCAGGGGCTCCGCGAGGTGCCCGCCTTCGTGCACGGCAAGTACCTGGACGTACTGGCGGCCAACCCGCTCGCCGAGGCCCTGTTCCCCAGCCAGCGCATCGGGGTGAACCTGCTGCGGGCCGCGTTCACCGACCCGGCGGTCCGTGCGATGTATCCCGAATGGGACATCGTGGTCGCCGAGGTCGTCGCCAACGCCCGGCTGGTCGTGGGCGCCGACGGCGGATCCGGATGCCTGCGGGCGCTGGTCGGTGAGCTCCGCGCCGCCGATGAGGACTTCCGTGCGATCTGGGACCGTCAGGACGTCAAGGAGACCACCGGCGGCGCCCGGAGGCTGCATCATCCGACCCTCGGTGACCTCGAGCTGATGTACGAGAAGCTGTACCTCTCCGGGACCGACGCCCAGTTCCTCGTCGTCCATCACGCCGTGCCCGGCAGCGAATCGGAGGCGAAGCTGGCCACGTTGCGCGAGTCGGTCTGCTCGAGTCCGCGGCATCACGGTGCGACTCCCGACATCCCGTCGCTCAGCCCTCTCCGGAGTCCTCCGGCGCGTCCGGGACCGCCGTCACACTGCCCGAAGGGCTCGCGTGCCTATGAGTGACAACCCCAGGCACGTCGTTCAGGGCCGCCGTACCGTCGTCTGCATGCCCGATCTGATCACTACGCCCTTCGGTTCCAGCAGCACCGCCGACGAGGTTCTGGCCGGTGTGGATCTCACGGGCCAACGCGCCGTGGTGACCGGCGGTGCCACCGGTATCGGACGGGAGACGACCCGCGCGCTGGCCGCGGCCGGCGCCGAGGTGACCGTCGCTACCCGGAATGTGGCCGCGGGCCGCCGGCTGGCCGCCGAGCCGGCCGGAAACATCCAGGTCGCCACGCTCGACCTGGCCGACCTCGATTCGGTCGACACGTTCGTCCGGGCCTGGTCGGGCCCGCTGCACATCCTGGTGAACAACGCCGGAATCATGGCCGTGCCGGACCGGCAGACGACCGCCCAGGGCCACGAACTCCAGTTCGGGACCAACTACCTCGGGCACTTCGCGCTGGTTCTGGGCCTGCACGACGCCTTGGCCGAGGCCGGCGGCGCGCGGATCGTGTCGGTCTCGTCCAATGCCCATTTCATGTCCGATGTCGTCTACGACGACGTCGACTACACCCGCCGCGACTACGACCCCTGGACCGCGTACGGCCAGTCGAAGACCGGCGACGTGCTCCTCGCCGTCGAGGCCACGCGCCGGTGGAACGACGGGGGCATCGTCGCCAACTCGCTGAACCCGGGCGCGATCGCCACCGGGCTCCAGAAGCACACCGGCGGCCTGCGCACGCCGGAACACCTGCGCAAGACCCCGCCGCAGGGTGCGGCCACCTCGGTCCTGCTGGCCGCCTCCCCGCTGCTCGACGGCGTCGGCGGCCGCTACTTCGAGGACTGCAACGAGTCGCCCGTCCTCACCGAGCCGCCGGAGATGTTCGGCAAGGGAGTCGCCGCCTGGGCTGTGGACGCCGACAACGCCGCCCACCTGTGGGACGTCGCCACCGGGCTGGTGAAGCGATGACCGGCTCGAGCAGCAGGTGGTCTCCGCGCGCAGTGTGCTGCCGCCGATGACGGTGCAGCGCAACGGGCTCGACCTCGGTCTCCAAGCGATGGCCGCCAGCACGGCAGCGGTGCGCCGGGGCCCGGCCGACCCGATCGGCGCGGTCGCCGACGCAGGCGGTCGCCAGGCGCCCGCCCTGTGACCGACCCCGCGCCGTAGCAGCCCGTCGGGCGCGGGCGCCGCGTCCGGCCGGGCTGTCACTGGCCGCGAGGACGGCGAGGGGTCCCGCCTACGATCGAGGCCGTGCCGCGGCCTCGTGACCACTCTCTGGACCCCCTCGACCCCGTCGACCCGCTCGGCGGTGATGCGGTGTCCGCGGGACCCACGGGGTTCCTGGCCTTCGCGGAGGTCGCGCTCGACCGGACGCAGGAACGGCTCGCCGACACGGACCGGGATGCGATGGCGATGGTGCTGCTGCTGCACCGGGTGACGAGCGCGGTCGTCTACGACCTGGAGTCGAGCGTCCATCGTCCGGCGGGATGGAGCTGGTCGGCCTTCCGGCTCCTGTTCACACTGTGGGTCGCGGGCCCGCAGGACCCGAGCCGCGCCGCGGACCTGGCCGGGATGAGCAGGGCCGCGGTGTCGAGCCTGGCCAAGACCCTGGGGGCGGCGGGCCTGCTCGACCGCACGCCGGACCCGGTGGACCGCCGCTCGGTCCGGCTCGCGGTGTCACAGGCGGGGCGGGCCCGGGTCGAGGCGGCGTTCGCGGTGCACAACCGGCGGGAGGTGGAGTGGGCGAACCTCCTGGACGCCGACGAGCTGGCGACGCTCAACCGGCTGTTGTCCAAGCTGGCCGGCGCCGCCCAGGACGCGGGTTGGGTGAGCCGCCGCCACTGACCGGCTGTGGGTCCCGTCACCCGTCAAGAAGTAAAACCTTTTATCATTCCCCTGGTGGGAGCGCCCCGGATTCGCTACCGTCGTCGCGAAGGTAAAAGCTTTGATCAGCTGTCGACGTACACGGCCGGTGACGTGTGGGCCCCGTGCGCCGACCCGGGGGAGGACTCTGACATGGCCAAGCCGTTCGCGTCATCGACCGACACCGCAGCGAAGGAGCAGACCCTCGAGGTGCTGGCCGACGGTGTCTACGCGCTCACCGCCGACGGTGACCCGAACATCGGGGCGATCGAGGGCGAGGCCTTCGTCGTCTGCTTCGAGGCCCTCGCCACGCCCGTGGCCGCCCGCAAGTGGCTCGCGAGGCTGCGGGAGCACACCGACAAGCCCGTGCGTTACCTGGTGCTCTCGCACTACCACGCCGTCCGCGTCCTCGGCGCGAGCGCGTTCGACGCGGAGACCGTCGTGTCCCACGAGATCACCCGCGATCTCATCGCCGAGCGCGGCAAGCAGGACTGGGAGTCGGAGTTCGCCCGCATGCCGCGACTGGCCGACGGCGCCGAGTCGGTGCCCGGCCTCACGTGGCCGACCCTGACGTTCGCCGACCGGCTCACGATCGACCTCGGCGGCGACCGCGGCGACCTCGTCCTGCAGCACCACGGGCGGGGTCACACCGAGGGCGACATCACCGCCTGGCTCCCGCGGCAGCGGATCCTCTTCGCGGGCGACCTCGTCGAGGCGCAGGCCGCCCTGTACACCGGTGACGCCTTCCACCGCGAATGGGCGACGACGACACTCGACCGGCTCAAGGCCCTCGGGGCCGAGCAGCTCGTCGGTGGTCGGGGTGCGGTCAGCCGTGGCCGGACCGAGGTCGACGCGGCGATCGAGCAGACCCGCCGGTTCATCCAGGTCATGCTCGACGAGGTCGGCTCGGTCCTGGAACGTGCCGGAACGCTCAAGGAGGCGTTCGAGGCCACCCACGCCGCACTGGTCGACGACTTCGGACACTGGCCGATCTTCGAGCACTGTCTGCCCTTCGACGTCTCCCGCGTGTGGGACGAGCTGTCCGGCGTCGAGAGGCCTGCCATCTGGACCGCCGAGCGGGACCAGGAGGTCTGGGCCCAGCTGCAGGGCTGACGGCCCCGACCCTGACGGCCCCGACCCTGACAGCCCCGACCCTGACAGCGACGACCCTGACAGCGACAGGAAGAACGTGGAGATGACGACCCACCGAGCAGGCGGCGCACCGCCGTCCGGCACGTGGCCACACGAGCCGGTCCTCGTGCTCGGCGCGGGTCCCGTCGGGCAGACCGCCGCGTTGCTGCTCGCACGATGGGGTGTTCCGACGATCGTGCTGGACAAGCGCGCCGAGCGCGACGCGGTCGGTTCCAAGGCCATCTGCCAGCAACGCGACGTCCTCGACGTCTGGGAGGCCGTCGGAGCCGGCCGCCGCATCGCGGCCGAGGGGGTCACCTGGACCACCGCGCGGACGTTCCACCGCGACAGCGAGCTGTTCGCGGTGACCTTCGCCGAACCGGGCCGGCCGGCGTTCCCTCCGTTCGTCAACATCTCCCAGACCCGGACCGAACAGATCCTCGACGAGCACATCGCGGCCGAACCACTGGTCGACCTGCAATGGGGACGGCAGGTCGTCGAGGTCGACCAGGACGCCTGGGGTGTCACGGTGCGGCTGGCCGACGGCACCCGGCTCGGCGGGTCGTACCTGGTCGTCTGCGCAGGAGCCCGCAGCGACGACCTGCGGACCCTGCTGGGAGTCACCTTCGACGGACACTCCTTCGACGACCGGTTCCTGATCTGCGACATCCGAGCGGACCTGCCCGGCTGGGCGGACGAGCGACGGTTCTACTTCGACCCGCACTGGAACCCCGGCCGCCAGGTCCTCATCCATCCCTGCCCGGACTCGACGTTCCGCATCGACTGGCAGGTTCCCGCCGACCACGACCTCGACGCCGAGACCGCCTCCGGCGCGCTCGACTCGAGGATTCGCGCGATCGTCGGCGACCGGGACTACGAGATCGTCTGGAAGTCGGTGTACCGGTTCCACTCCCGTGTCGTCGACCGGATGCGCAGTGGGCGGGTCCTCATCGCCGGTGACGCCGCCCACCTGGTGTCCCCGTTCGGGGCCAGAGGCCTCAACTCGGGGGTCGGCGACGCTGAGAACGCCGCGTGGAAGATCGCATACGCCGGTCACGGTTGGGCGCCCGACGACCTGCTGGAGACCTATCACCTCGAGCGCCACGCCGCGGCGCTGGAGAACCTCGCGGTCACGACGGCGACGATGGAGTTCCTCGTCCCGCCGGACGAGGTGCGTGCCGACCGGCGCGCCGACGTCCTGACCCGCGCGGCGACCGACCCGTGTTCCCGCGCGGCCGTCGACTCAGGGCGGTTGGCCGAGCCGTTCTGGTACGTCGAGTCGCCACTGACCGTAGCCGACCCCCGGCGTCCCTTCGGCGGCCGCCCGCGACGCGGAGAGGTCCCGCTCCCGGGACCCGGCGTGCTGGTGCCAGACGCCCCGGTGACCCTCGGCGGAGCCGGCCCGACCCGGGTGCGCGAGCTCGCCCGGGACGGGTTCCTGCTGGTGCTCGGCGCCGACGTCGATGTCGCGGCGGTCGAGCGGGCCGCCGCGGCCGCCCCCGGCCCGGTACGGGTGCTGATGCTCGACGGAATGGACCCCGACGGTGCGTTCGGCGCGGTCCTCGACGCCCGGGCCGACGAGGTGTGGGTCGTCCGCCCGGACGCCCACATCGCTGCCGTACTGGCCGCCCCCACCCACGACGAGCTCGCGGCGACCCTCGCCCGCGCCGTCCACGACACGAGCCCACGAACCCGGGAGGAGCAGCGCGATGGCGTTCTACAGACGGGTCGGTGAGGTCCCGCCGAAACGGCACACCCAGCATCGTGCGCCTTCGGGTGCCCTCTACCGCGAGGAGCTCATGGGGGAGGAGGGGTTCTCGTCGGACTCCTCGCTGCTCTACCACTCCGGGGTGCCGTCGGCGATCGTGGACGCGACCCCCTGGGACCTGCCGGACCAGACGCTCACCGAGAACCGGCCACTGCTGCCGCGGCACCTGAGACTGCACGACCTGACGTCCGCCGACTGGAAGGCCGTCGACGCCGTCACCGGTCGCAGGCTGGTCCTCGGCAACGCCGACATCCGGATCTCCTACGTGGCCGCGGGGGAGGCCTCGCCCCTCTACCGCAACGCGGTCGGTGACGAGTGCGTGTACGTGGAGACCGGCACCGCGACCGTCGAGACGGTGTTCGGGGTCCTGCACGCGACGCAGGGCGACTACGTGCTGCTGCCGCGCGGCACGACGCACCGCTGGGTCCCGACCGGATCGGATCCGGTGAGGCTGTACGTCGTCGAGGCCAACTCCCACATCGCCCCGCCCAAGCGCTACCTGTCGCGGTTCGGGCAGCTGCTGGAGCACGCGCCGTACTGCGAGCGCGACCTGCACGGTCCGGACGGGCAGTTCACCGTCGACGGTGCCGACGTCGAGGTTCTCGTCAGGCACCGGGGCGCGCGCGGAGTCACCGGGACCCGCTACGTGTACGCCACGCATCCGTTCGACGTCGTCGGCTGGGACGGCTGCCTGTACCCGTACACGTTCAGTGTGAACGACTTCGAGCCCATCACCGGACGGGTGCACCAGCCGCCGCCGGTGCATCAGGTCTTCGAGGGATGGGGCTTCGTGATCTGCAACTTCGTGCCGCGCAAGGTCGACTACCACCCGCTGTCGATCCCCGTGCCGTACTACCACTCCAATGTGGACTCCGACGAGGTGATGTTCTACTGCGGCGGCGACTACGAGGCCCGCAAGGGTTCGGGCATCGCCCTCGGCTCGGTCAGCCTGCACCCCGGCGGGCACTCCCACGGCCCGCAACCCGATGCGATCGAGAGCTCGCTCGGGGCAGAGTCGTTCGACGAGCTCGCCGTCATGGTCGACACCTTCCGGCCCCTCGAGCTGGGGGAGGGCGCCCTGTCGGTGGAGGACCCGCAGTACGCCTGGACGTGGGCGGGACGGGGACCGGACTCGTGACCGCGGCAGTGGCGGGCATTCCGGGGACGGGCGTCGTCCCACCCGTCGTCGCGCAGCTGTGCGACGACGCCGCGGTCTTCCCTCCCGGGCTCGCCCCGTTGCCTGATGCCGTTCGCGCACATCGGGAACGGCACGAACACTGGTGGGCGGACCTCGCAGGCCCGCTGGTCCTCGCCGACGCCGCACTGCCGGACCTCGCTTCGCTACCGGCGCCCGGCGGGGTGCCGTTGCGGCTGGCGGTGACCGTGCCCCGCGGCCCGGCGGGCATCCCGGACGTCCTCTCGGCGTGCGCACGACTGCCGGTACGGCCGACCGCGGTCGAGGTCGCCGTCCCCGCCGGAACCGGTGCCGCGCAGTTCCTGGACGCCCTCGCCGCCGCCCTCGCAGGCCTCGGTCCTCCGCATGTCCCGGAGATCTACGTCGAGGTACCGCGCGACTCCCGCCGCGACGCCCTCCTCGACGGACTCACCGGCCGGTACCGGGCGAAGTTCCGCACCGGCGGCGTCCGCGCCGACCTGTACCCCGACGACGCCGAGCTCGCCGCGGCCATCGCCGACGCGGTGGGCGCCGGCGTCGCGTTCAAGGCAACCGCCGGCCTGCACCACGCCGTGCGCAACACCGACCCGCACACCGGGTTCGAGCAACACGGCTTCCTCAACCTGCTGCTCGCCACCGAGGCACTGGTCGCGGGCGGGACCGAGCAGGACGCACGGGTCCTGCTCGCCGAACGTGACCCGGCCGACGTCGCAGCCAGGGTTGCCGCGCTCGACGACGACCGCGTGCGGGCGGTCCGAGCGACGTTCACGTCGTTCGGGACGTGCAGCATGGTCGAGCCGCTGACCGAGCTGATCGAGCTGGGCGTGGTCGTCACCGACACCGCCGGAGGAGACCCGTCGTGACCCGCGTCGAGATTCCCGACCGCTCCCCGTTCGGTCTCCACAACCTGCCCTACGGGGTGTTCTCCGTCGGCGGCGGTGCGCCGCGGGTCGGTGTCCGGGCCGGTGACACCGTCGTCGACCTCTCCGTGGTGCTCACCGGCTCCGACGGCGACGAGGCGTTCGCCGCGTCCTCGCTCAACGCGTTCATGGCCCAGGGGCCGGACCGGTGGGCCGCGGTCCGGCAGCGGGTCCACGACGCCCTGACCGCCGACGTCCCCCACGAGGCGGTGCACCCGGTCTCGGCGGTCCGCCTGCACCTGCCGATCGAGGTCGCCGACTACGTGGACTTCTACGCCTCCGAGCACCACGCGTCGAACCTCGGGCGGCTCTTCCGGCCCGACGCCGAGCCGCTGCTGCCGAACTGGCGTCATCTGCCCGTCGGCTACCACGGCCGCGCCGGCACGGTCGTGGTCTCCGGCACCGACATCGTGCGGCCGTGCGGTCAGCGCAAGGCCCCCGACGAGGACGCGCCCACCTTCGGGCCGAGCAGGCGACTGGACATCGAGGCCGAGCTGGGGTTCGTCGTCGGCATCGGTTCGGAGCCCGGCTCACGGATCGCCGTCGACGACGTCGCCGCGCACGTGTTCGGGGCGGTGCTGGTCAACGACTGGTCGGCCCGCGACATCCAGGCCTGGGAGTACGTCCCGCTGGGCCCGCACCTGGGCAAGAGCTTCGCGACGTCGATCTCGGCGTGGGTGGTGCCGCTCGCGGCGCTGGAGAGCGCGCGGGTGCCCCTGCCCGGACAGTCACCGGAGCCGTTGGAGTACCTGCGAGGCCGCGACGACCACGGCCTCGACGTGGACATCCTCGTCGAGTGGAACGGCGAGGAGGTGTCCCGCCCGCCGTACCGGGAGATGTACTGGTCACCGGGGCAGATGCTGGCGCACATGACCGTCAACGGGGCGACGGCCCGGACCGGGGACCTCTTCGCCTCGGGGACCGTCTCCGGCCCGGAGCGTGCGCAGCGGGGGGCGTTCATCGAGCTGACGTGGGGCGGGCGCGAGCCACTCACGGTGAAGGGTGTCGAGCGTACGTTCCTGCTCGACGGTGACGAGGTCGCCCTCACGGCGTCGGCACCGGGCCCGGACGGCACCCGCATCGGGTTCGGCGAGGTCGTCGGCACCGTCCGGGCGGCCCGGTGACGGACCCCTCCGTCGGTGCTTCGGTGACGGACCCCTCCGTCGGTGCTCCGGTGACGGACCCCTCCGTCGGTGCTCCGGTGACGGGCCCGTCCGTCGCCGGCCCGCGCCGGCGCGCGAATCGTCGCCCGTCGCGTCCCGAATCGTCGCGTCGCGGCCGCGGCGCGCTCCTAGCGTCGCCCGCGTACGGGGAGGCCCGTTCCTCCCCGGTGGTACCCGAGAAGGGAAACTCCCATGACTGCCCAGGACGTCCACTCGGCGCTCGGACACTTCGACGCGCTCCCCGACACCGCGGCCGCCCACGCCGCCGTCGAGTTCATCTGCGCCCACGAGCGCGACTACCTCGTCAACCACAGCGTGCGCAGCTACCTCTACGGTCGGCTACTCGGCGAGCGCAACGGCCTGCAGCCGGGGCGCGACTACGACCCCGAGATCCATTTCCTCGCGACGGTGCTGCACGACATCGGGCTGACCGACGAGGCCAACGGGTCGCAGCGCTTCGAGCTCGACGGAGCCGACCGGGCCGCGACGTTCATGCGTGAGCACGGCTTCTCCGACCGCGACGTCGAGACCGTGTGGGACGCCGTCGCCCTGCACACCTCGGGCCAGCTCGCCGCCCGCAAGGGCACCGTCGTCGGCCTGACCCAGATGGGCATCGCCGCCGACATCTTCGGCCTCGGCGCCGAGCAGCTCGACGACGAGATCGTCGAGACGACGCACAAGTTCCTCCCGCGCCTCGGCTGCGCCCGGGAGCTCATGACCGCTGCGCTGCAGCAGGTGACGGCGAACCCGGCGAAGTTCGTGCCGTTCACCTTCACCCACTCCTCCGTGGAGTACCTGGCGCCCGGCGCCCCCGTCCCCGGGCTCACCGAAATCCTCGGTGCGTCCCGCTGGGACGACTGAGTCCGGAATAGCATCGCAGCATGTTCTCCGCGGCCGCCTCCTCCCTCGACGAGTGGAGCTCGATCGCGGAGAGCAGCTTCGTCCCGCTCCGGGTCCAGCGGTCGCCCACCGCGCACGAGGGGTTCCATGGCGAGATCGTCGGCCACGGTCTCGACCAGCGCGTCGGCCTGGCCCGGATCGCCGCGCGACCCTGCCGGATGACCCGATCAGGCAGGGTCACGGAGGACACGCCGGACACGTTGTTCCTCTCGATCCAGCGCACCGGATCGTTCAGGGTCGCCCAGGAGGGCCGGGCGGCGCGCGCGCTGCCCGGCGAGGCGGTGCTCTACCGCAGCACGGGCAGGCTGCTGCTCGAGTGCGAAGCGGCGACGTCCTGCCTGACCATCCAGGTCCCCAGCGCCTGCGTCGGGGTCGGTATGCCGGTCGTGTCCGCGCTGCTCGCGCGGACCATCCCATCGTCCACCCCGGCGCTGAGAGTGCTCGCCGCGACCGCCGGCACGCTCGACGACACCGTCGAGGATCTCGACCCGCTGACCGCGGGCAGGATGTCCTCGGCCGTCCTGGAGATGCTCGACGCACTGCTCGGTTCCCTCACCGGGCCGGAGGTCGCCCCGGCGGGCGCGGTCGCGTTCGCGATGACGATGCAGCGCTTCGTCCTCGACAACCTCGCCGACCCCGGGATGTCGGTGGACACCATCGCCCGGCGGTTCGGGGTGTCGGGCCGCTACGTCACGCGGGTGTTCGCCGAGGCCGGACAGCCGCCGCCTGCCACGTTCGTGCGCGACGAGCGGCTCCGCCGGGCGGTACGTCTGCTCGAACGTGGGCCCCGCCCGACGGTGGCCGCTGTCGCTGCGCGATGCGGTTTCGCCGACGCCACCACGTTCGCGAGGGCGTTCCGCCGCAGGTACGGGGTCGCGCCCGGGACGTGGGCGCGACCCGGTCACGTACCGGCCGTGCCCGCCTGACCCCCGGCGGCCGGGGAACGGAGCGCCTCGTCGCCGAGCGCGTCCCACTCGATCTGCCCCTCGATCACCGTGAGCACGCTCCGCGTGGCCGGCAACAGCTCCGGGGCGATGGCGAAGAGGTCCTGGGACAGCACGGCGAGGTCGGCGACGTAGCCGGGCGAGAGTCGGCCCTTCTCATTCTCGGCGCCCTCCGCCGTCGCCGAACCGGCCGTGTACGCGGCCAGCACCGTCGCGACGTCGACCGACTCAGCAGGCCGCGTCGGGTGCAGCACGGCCGCCAGCATTCCGAGGTACGGGTTGAGCGGTCCGTCCGATCCGATCCCGACCCCGATCCCCGCGTCGAACAGGGACCGGAACGACGAGTACCCGTGCTCCGCGCCGAAGCGCAGCGTGTACATGTCGGTGAGCAGGAAGTGACACGGGTTCTGGACGATCATCGCGCCGTGCCCGCGCAGGCGTGCGATCTGTTCGGGAGTGGCGCCGTCGGCGTGCTCGATGCGCAGGTGCCGATCACCCCAGCCGGCGTCGGGGCTGCGGTCGAGCGCGTCGACGACGATCTCGACCGCGTCGGTCCCGATCGCGTGCAGCAGCAGCTGGTCGGTGTCCGAGACCGAGTCGGCCAGCATCCCGTCGACCTCGGTGGCCGGGAAGTTCTGGACGCCCCGCCCCTCGCGGCCCGGGTAGTCCATCCATGCCGCCGCCTCGACAGGTGTGCCGTCGAGGATCCACTTGCGGCCCGACCATTCCAGACGGCCCGCGCCAGGTGCCGCCGCGGCGGCACGGTCGGACAGCGGTGGGGTCGGGAAGCGACCGCCGGCCCCGGTCGCGGGAAAGTCGATCACGCGGATCCGGAGCGGCACGTCGGCCGCGGCTGCCATCTCGAGATAGCGCAGCGGCGGGGTCCACGACATGTTCTGGATCGTCGTGACGCCGTAGCGCAGGCACTCGTCCGACAGCGCACGGACCGACGCGGCCCCCTCCTCCGTCGTGGCCATCGCCGCGAAGGTCCTCTGGGGGCGCCACTGGGCGTACTCGTGGATCCGGCCGTTGGGTCGTCCGCCGGCGTCCCGCTCCAGCGAACCGCCCAGCTCGACCGGTTCGGTGGCGTCGATCCCGAGCCGCGTCAGCGCCGCCGAGTTGAGGACGTTGGTGTGGTTGGTCATCCCGAGCAGGATGACCGGATGGTCGGGTGCCGTCCGGTCGAGCACCGTGCGGTCGAGGCTCTCGTCCGTGATCAGCGACATGCCCATCGTGCCGAACAGCCACGTGCCGGGCGGGGTCGCGGCGACCGCTTGGCCGATCGCGGCGAGCAGCGCCTCGCGGGTCGGGTCGACCTCGGCATCGGTGGGGAGCCGCACCCCGGCGGGATCGGGGGTGTGGTGCATGTGGGCGTCGTTGAGGCCGGGCACGACGAGCCTGCCCCCGACGTCGACGACGCGCGCTCCGGGGAACTGCGCGTGCATGGCGGACGTGGTTCCGACAGCGACGATCCGTCCACCCTCGAAGGCCACCGCCTCGGCCCACGGTGCATCACCGTCGCCGGTGAACACCCGGCCCCCGCTGATGACGGTCGTCCCGTCGAATCGCTCGGGACGGGGCCGTCCGGCCGTTGCCGGGGAACGGCCGAGGTCGGCGGACACGGCGCCCGCGACAGCGGCGGTCACGGCGTCGGCTGGGGTGTCCACCGCGCTCCCGGCGGCTGCCTCGTCGAACACCTGCAGCACGACGGGGTGGGAGAGTTGCGCCGAGCAGCTCCACTGGAGGGGGTGGGTGATCGGTGCGGGCTCGGTCCAGTGCAGACCCGCTGCGGCGCGGCGCGCGCGGTCGAACTCGGCCACCATCGCGACGAACCGCTCGGGGTCCGCGTGGCAGGAGCAGGTGTCGGGGTGCGGCGTGCGGGCCGCGGCCGCGGAGGTCACGCGGAGAAGAACGGGTCGTCGAGGACATAGCGCCACGAGCCGTCGCCCTCACGGCGCATGACCTCGGTGGTGGGCGCCACGACGTCGCTTCCGTCGGGGGTGATGCCGCTGACGGTCGCGGTGTTGGACAGCACGGCGGTGTCGCCCGCGACGTGCACGCGGCGCAGCTCGAGCGCGATCGACGCACCGGCCGCACGCATCTGACCGAGGGCCGCGCTGATGGCGGCACGGCCCTGGACAGGGGTCCCCGGGGCCACGACGAAGATCGCGTCGTCGGTGTAGAGGGCGGCGAGGGCGTCGAGGTCGCCCTCGGTGAAATGACGGACGAACAGAGCAGCCAGGTCTTCGGGAGACGTGGCGACGGCGGTGGTCACGATGAGTTCCTCTCCTTCCGCCGGTGCCGGCGGCACCAGCCGGGTGACAGACGTTATGAGGGTGGCGAGCCGAGGTCGCGGCGATCCGGGAACCGGCCGTTGACGATTGGCGAACGCCCGGTGCGGCCGGTCAGCGCAGCAGCGCGGTCAGGTCGGCGGCGATCCGTTCCGCGTCGTGGGTGTCGGGCCAGTGCCGCGCGGGTGAGCCGGAAGGGTCCAGCAGGTACGTGATCGCGGTGTGCTGCACGTCGTAGCCGTCGGGAGTGTCACGGCGGCGGGTGAAGACCCGGAAGGCGTCCGCGGCCGCCTCGGTCTGTGCGGCCGTGCCGGTCAGACCGGTGAAGCGGGGATGCGTCGCGTCCAGATGAGCCTTCAGCCGTTGCGGGGTGTCCCGCTCGGGGTCGACGGTGACGTAGAGCGGCACCACCGCGGCGGCGTCGGTACCGAGGCGGTCGAGCGCGTCGTCGAGCTTGGCCAGGGCGCGGGGGCACACGACCTTGCACGAGGTGAACCCGAACTGCACCAGCTGCCAGCGGCTCGCGTAGGAAGCCTCGGTGACCGGGGTCCCGTGGTGGTCGACGAGGCAGTAGCGCGCCCGGATGGGCGGGGCGGTCACGGCGCGGCCACCAGGTCGACCGCGTGCCCTTCCGGCACGTCGACGACGAGCCCGTCGCGGACGGTCAGCTCGGTGCCGCCGAGCCGCAGGCGGGCTGAGGTCGGCAACCCGGCCAGCGTGACGGTCCCGTCGCCGGGAACAGTGCGGTCGCGGCGCAGCCTCGCGTGCAGCACGCCGTCGACGACCTCGGCGCGGCTGACCTCGATGTCACGGTCGACGACCTCCAGGCGGGGCGCCTCGAAGTGCCCCTCGGGCCACTGGTCCTGGTACACCCCGCGGAGCCCGTCGGCGACGTTGAGGCGGGCGTAGCCGAGCAGGACGTTTCCCGACATCGGCTCGATCTCGGTGCGCCTGCCGTCGGCGTCGGTGTGGGTGTCGTTGCGCGGGTAGTAGAGGCCGCCGTCGAACCACGTCGGGGACATCCAGGTGTCGGCGTGCGCCAGCAGGCCCGCGAGGGTCTGCTCGTCGCCCATCTCCGATGCCCACGCGGCAACCCAGCCGAGGTCGCACGTGTCGGACACGACCTCCTGGCCCATGACGTGGCGGGCAGGCGCCGACGGCACCGACAGGGTGCCGCCGGGGCCGGTCTCGAGGAAGTCGGCCACCTGGCGGTGGTAGTGCCGGCGGACGAAGTCGCGGTTCCAGGTGTTCATCAGCGCGCCACACCACGCGTCCACCCACGGCGAGGGCCGTTCGTTGGGGCGCACCACACGGCTGTCCTCGGTCACCATCATGTTGTAGTGGCCCGACGCGTCGAGCCTCCCGAAGTCGGCCCACGCACGCTCGTAGCCTGCGACGACCTCGTCGGCGCGGCTGCCACCGGTGATCCGGTCGTGCAGCCGGAACCCGATGATCGCGGGCTGGTTGCAGATCTGGAACACGCAGTTCGGCTCGCAGGCAACTCCGAGATAACCGGTCTCGACCATGAGCCAGTACAGGTGCTCGGTCAGCGACTCCCGGTCGTAGGCGAACCGCTTCTCCTCACCACCCCAGAAGAACGACCAGTGGCGGAACGTGAGCGATCCCGGTTCGGCGTAGTGGTCGGAGTCGAACATCGCGTCGTGCATCGCCGCGCACGACTGCACGTACGCGGAGTACATGATGTTGTCGCGGACGACCGGATCCCATTCCTCGCCGAGACGGCCGGAGAGATGGGCGTTGAACACGGACCCGCCGCGGGAGACGTCCCGCCAGTAGAGCCAGACCTCCGGCATGAGCAGCTTGTCGATCAACCGCCGGATCGTCGGTGCGAACATGCCGGGGGCGGCGGGCAGGCGGTGCCGGTGGGTGATCGCGAGCCCGTAGACCATGTAGGCGAGCTGGAAACGGTAGCCGCCGAAGTCGTCCTGGCTCACGCCCTTGCCCTGCATCTGCGACCAGTCGTTGGGCAGACGCCGGGACAGGTTGTCCCAGTGCCGCAGGTGGCCGAGCTGCTCAGCGGTCAGCACCTCACCGGACATCGACGTCCTCCCTCCGGGTGGCGCCTGCGCCACCGTGATCGTCCGACGCTAGACGTCCGTCCCGCTGCTCGGGGGGCGGAACGGGAAGGGGACCGGTGCAGTTCCGGAACCGGCGACGTCGCGGCCGCGGCCCGTGCTCACAGGAGCCCCACCCCGCGGACCACTCCGGACAGTGCCGACCTGGACGCAACCTGGAGCAGCAGCCCACACGGGCCGGGGTCGCCGTACCGGACGCACCGCCGCGCACCGGCACAGCCGGACCGGTGGGCGGTTCCGATCGGTCGCGTCCGCTCGTTCGGGGCGGTTCCCGCTGCCACTCGGACCTGCAGCGACGCCGAGCGACACCGGTGCCGGCTGGTCGACGACCGGGCGGCGGTCCTCGGGTGGCGCACAGTGAGGTCCTCAGGCTCGGAGGTGAACACGGCGTCGGTCACCGGCCGGCGGGGACGGCCGTCCGCGAGCAGCTCGGCGACGTGCTCGTCGACCTGGTCGATGGAGCCCGGGTGATGCCGGGGACGCCCATGTGCCCCGCAACGTCGTCGATGACCCTCAGCTCGCTGCCGGCGACGAGCTCCTGCTCGGCCTTCATGTCCCGGGGCGGGAAGAACATGTCCTCGCGATCGGCATGACCAGGGTCCGCGCCGTAACGCGGCTGTCGAAAGGGTTGTCGATCATGGGGAACCGTCGCCTTCCGTCAGGTGGCCGCAGTGAGCGTCCTGCCGCCGGTCACAGTGAGTCGAGGACGTCGAACCCCAGCCGGTCGGCGGTCGCCATGTACACGCGTTGCCGGGCGGGCGCGCTCGCCCTCGACGCGTCGACGTGCACCGGTCCGCGCGGGCTCGCGACGTGGACCCGGTCGACCCGGGCGAGGTGTTCGCCGTCGGTGCGGCCGGTCCGGCGGACCAGCTCGACCAGGGTCAGCAGGCCCGTGTAGCAGGACTCGCCCGGGCCGCCGAGAGGTGGCGCCCCAGGGCCGAACCGTCGCGAGTACCGGCTCCCGAACGCGAGGCTCTCGGAGGTCGGGAGGGCCTCGAAGTACCCCGAGGCCGAGAAGACGTCCCGGGAGGCCTCGGGGCCGATCTCGGCGAGCATGGTCTCGTCCATCAGCGGCGAGAACCGGGCGCACTGGTCCTCCAGCCCGAGCTCGGCGAACTGGCGGTGGAAGGCCACCGCGTCGCGGCCGACGAGCAACATCAGCACCCCGGTGGCGCGGCTGCGGCCGATGCGGTCCAGTGCGGTCCGGAAGTCGGCGGTTCCCAGCGGGGCGAACCGCATGTCGACGACGCCGGTGCCGCGCCCGTGGAGGAACTCGGCGGCCGCGACGGCGGACTGCCGTGGCCAGACGTAGTCGTTGCCGACCACGAACCACTTCCGGACACCGATCTCGTCGGAGAGCCAGCCCAGGGCCGGCCGCAGCTGTATGTCGGGCGTTTCACCGGTGGCGAGGACACCCGGCGTCGTCTCGTCGCCCTCGTGCAGGGCGGTGTAGATGTAGGGAACCCGTCGGCGGACCGTCGGGGCGACGCGCCGGCGGACGGCGGAGATGTGCCACCCGACGATCGCGGCGACGTGGTTGCGCGAGACGAGCCGGTCCACCTCGGCTGCGACCAGCTCCGGGTCGCCGGAGCCGTCGACGATCCGGAGCCGGACGGGCCGCCCGAGCAGCCCGCCCGCCACGTTGATCTCCTCCGTCGCGAGCTGCGCGCACAGCACACACGAGGGAGCGTAGATCGATGCCGGCCCCGTCAGCGGGACGACGAGGGCGACGACGAACGGCACGAGCTCGGTCACCGGTCGCCTCCCGCGATGTCACTGTGCTCAGAAGTCACTGCGCCCAGGAGCAAGAACCCGTGACGCGCCGGCCGCATTCCGTCCCGCCGCCATCCGGCAGCCGGGGACATCACCGCCGAGGACGTGATGAGCTCGCCGGTGGTGACGGTCGGTGGTGACACACCGCTCGCAGCCGCAGCGGCGCTCCTGGCGGCCCACGGGTTCACCGCCGTCGGGTGTCCGGGACGAAAGTCCCCGTCCGGTGGGCCGATCCGCCGCAGCTCCCCGGGCAGTCGCGCTGCCAGGCTCGGACACCGAGACCCGAGGAGGAAGCGATGGCCGGTTCCGGAGCGTCGCGCCCCGCCGACCGGGCGGTCGTCGTGGGCATCGACGGCTCCCGTCACTGCGTCGACGCGGCCGTGTGGGCCGCGCGTGAGGCCGATCGGCGCGGCCTGAGACTGCGTCTCATCGAGGTCGTGGAGTGGCAGGACGGGGTGGCCGGTCACCCGGAGGCGGTGCGGGCAGCGGCCCAGGTGCGTTCGGAGCTGCGGTCGACCGCCCGGTGCGACGTCGACCGTGCGGCGGCGCAGGTGTTCGGGCGCCTCGCGGCCGCAGCGGTGTCCGCGGAGGTGTGCGACGGCGTCCCCGTCGAGGTTCTCGGCGACATGTCGGATGCGGCCGAGCTGCTGGTGATCGGGCGTCCGGTCGGGGGGTGGGCAGGCACTCTCCTGGGCGTCGCGTTGGCCGGCAGGGCGGCATGCCCGCTCGTGTTCGTCAACCAGGTGCCCGACACCGGACCCGACGACCCCGTCGTCGTCGGGGTGGACGGCTCGCCGGACTCGGACGCCGCGCTCGAGATCGCCCTCCGCGAAGCGCACGCGCGTGACGTGTACCTGAGGGTCCTGCACGCCTGGAGCGACGTCCCGCTGGACACCGAACACGGGACCACGGTGGAGTTCGGCCGGTTCGCCGCGGGCGTCCGGGAGTCGCTGCACGACCGGGTCGCGCAGCACACGAGACGCCATCCCGACGTCGAGGTGAGGTACGGCACCACTCGTGACCACCCCGAGCGGGCGCTGCGTGAGCTCTCGGCGGAGGCCCAGCTCGTCGTGATCGGTGCACGCGGCCGGTCGGGTGGACTCGAGCTGGGTCAGGTGGGCCGGCTGCTCGTGACGACGGCTCGATGCCCGGTGATGGTCGTCGGGCCGGGGATGCGGGCGCGGTCGTCGGAGTGGGCTCCGAGTGACGTACGGGTGGCCGACTGAGCTCTGCCACGACAGGCGTCCGTGGGCCGTGACCGGTGCACCGAACGGGGCCCAACGGCCCGGTGACGGGGGCCTTCCACCCGTAGGAGGGCCCCTCGGCACGAGGCATCCTGGGTCATCGCCCGCCCTCATGTCCGCATGGACGACACCCTTTGCGAGAGGGTCGAGGCGGACGACTGACCCACGACCCAGGAGAGGAGACGAGTCACCGTGTTGATGCGGACGGACCCGTTCCGTGACCTCGACCGCCTCGGCCAGAGGCATTTCGACCAGGAAACGTCCGAGGTGCGACCGATGGTCGTTCCGATGGACGCCTACCGCGACGGCGACCAGTTCGTCGTACAGCTCGACCTGCCCGGCGTGGAGCCGTCCGCGATCGAGGTGAACGTCCAACACAACTTCCTGACGGTGCGGGCCGAGCGTGGCTCCGCCCACCCCGAGGGCGTGAGCTACCAGATCGCCGAGCGGGCCAAGGGCCCGGCGGTCCGTGAGCTGTTCCTCGGGGACACCCTCGACACCGAGAAGATCGAGGCTGCCTACGACGCGGGCGTGTTGACCCTGCGCATCCCGGTCAGTGAGCGGGCGAAGCCGCGCCGGATCCCGATCGACAATCGTGGCGGCGCCCGGGCGATCGAGTCCGATCCCACCTCGTGACGCGCCCGGACGCTTCCTCAGGCGATGGCTCGTCCAGCCGGTCGGGCGGGACGCGTCGGGTGCCGTCCCTCGACCGGGCGTGCGTGGCACTGGCCGATCCGGACGCAGGTCGGCAGGAGGGTCAGCGCAGTCGCATGTGCCGTTGGCCGCGGGCGACCGCGGCAAGCAGACCCGACCGGGACAGCGTCCGGGGGCCGCACTCGCAGCTCGCCGGAAGGTCGTCGTCGTCGATCGCGCCCTCGCCCGGATCGAGCAGGTCGACGTAGGCGCCGCGACGCCTGCCGGCGATGTGGCCGGTGTCCACGCGGTCACCCCGGCCGTGGCTGCGTGCGCCGGTGTCGGACACGTAGACCAGCCCGCTGTCCGCGTCGTACACCTGGGCGACGTGGTGACCGTGGGAGCACTGGACGTCCAACCGGCGGCTGTCGGCCCGGCGCCCGGCCGGCGTCGCCAGTGATCGTCGCGCGGTCGTGCGTCGGTCCGCCGGTGAGAGAGGTCGTTCCATGGTTCCACTCCCGTGTCGTCGGTCGTTCCGCACCCACATCGTCGATGCCGGCACCCGCGGGTTCGAGGGTCGGGCAGATCGGATGGGGAGGACCTTCGTCCTCGCAGCCGGCCCCGGTCCGTACACGCCTGTTCCGACCTCGTCCGGTCTCATTCCGTGGGGGTGATCAACCCGTAGTGGCCGTCGTAGCGGCGGTAGAGCACCGCGCCGCGTCCGCGTTCGGCGTCGAGGTGGAACAGGAACGGCAGGGCGAGAACACCGAGACGTTCGCAGGCCTCCTCGGTGCTCAGCGTGGGGGCGGGCTGCGGGCTGACCGTCACCGCGACGGTGTGCGGGGCGAGCTCCTCGCGCAGGGGATCGACCAGAGCGAGGCGCAGACCGTCCGAAGTCGGGTAGAGCACGCCCTCCTGGCCGGTACCCGCCTCGGTGAACAGATGGAAGTCGTGGTCGAGCACCTCCAGGTCGAAGGCTGCCTCGTCGAGGTCCACGGTGCCGACCGAGAAGGTCTTGTGGCGGACGACGGCCCGTTCCTCGGTCGGGCGGGGGAAGAAGGTCGGCCTGGCCCGGGAGAGCTGGCCGTGGCGCCACTCGTGCGGCTCCGACTTCGGTTGCTCGCCCCGGCGGTCCTCCCAGTGGGCGGCATGGTGGTGCCGGTCGCGTGCGAGCCGGGTACGCAGCCGGTACTGCAGGAGGTCGAGGGCCTCGGTGTCGGTCGCGGCGTGGGCGCGGGCGCGGACGGGGTGGCCGTCGACGTCGATCGTGGCCTCTGCGAGGACAGGTGGCTGTGCGGCGGGATCGGGGTGGCGTCCGATGCGGACGGTGACGCGCAGGACCGGCCCGCGGGCGTGCCGCAGTGCCGCCCGCACCGTCTCCGTGGCCTTCTCGTGGATGCCGGGAGGGTGGTCACCGACCAGCTGGACGACGACGTCGTTGCGGGGTGTGGCCATCGGATCAGTCCTCACGACGGGTTCGGGTGGTCGGGGTGCGCACGGGCGCCGGGGTCGGGCGCCGCCTGCGTCGACCGGGCCCGGAGCATCCCTCGCCCCCCGGCCCACGAGTAGGGACGGAGGTCCCTGCTGCGGCCGCCACACGGCAGTCCGGCTCCACGGCGTCCGCGTCGGCGGACATCGCCGGGCCGGGGCCATGAGGCCACCGCAGGCGGGTCCTCCGCCCCTCCCTCCCACCCGGTCACCGCTTCTAGCGTCGTCGCCATGACCACTGACATCCGCCCGCCTTTCGTGACCCCTTACGAGCAGCGCGTCGCGCTCGTCGCGTCGGTGATCGCGGAGAACTCGGCGCTCGATCGAACCGCTGCCGACACCCTGGCCCGTCTCGTCCTGCGCGCGATCGACCACGTACCCGAGCACGTGCGGTGACGCGCCGTCCGCTCCGGATGCGGATGGGTCGTTCGGCTGCAGGTGCGGGGACCTCCCGCTCCGCCGCGCTCGTCGACATCGGACGACCATGGACGGTGCACGTCCCGAACGATCCCGGTCCTCGTGGTCCGACCCTGTTCCACGGCCGCACATCCGACGCGCCGACCGCACCAGGACCTCGGGTCCTACCGGATCGGCTGTCGTCTCGCCGGCGACGGTCGTCGGGAACGGCATCGACCGGTGCACCCCGGTGGATTCGCTGCTGGAGGACGAGGTGACCCGATGACCACGGCTGCGGCACCGGTCCCGCACATGCCCGGACCGGGGCGTGGGAGCGACTACGCCGATCTGCTCAGGATCGTCAGACAGGCCGGGCTGCTGGCGCGTCGGCCGACGCACTACGCGGTGAAGGGTTCCATGACGCTGCTGGCCTTCGCCGGAGTGTGGGTCGTGTTCGCGTGGCTGGGCGACACGTGGTGGCAGCTGTTCGTGGCCGCGGCGCTGGCCGTCGTCTACACGCAGGTCGCGTTCCTCGGTCATGACGCCGGACATCGACAGATCCTCCGGACCCGGCGTGCCAACGACGCGGTGGGGATCGGGCTCGGCGGGCTGGTCGGGATGAGCTTCGGGTGGTGGGTCGGGAAGCACAACCGCCACCACGCGAACCCGAACGTCGAGGGCGCCGATCCCGACATCGACATCGCACCGCTCGCGTTCACGCCCGCGCAGGGGCGTGCCACGCAAGGCTTCCTGCGGTGGATGGCGAAACACCAGGCGAGCCTGTTCTTCCCGTTGCTGTTCCTGGAGGGTTTCGACCTGCACTGGTCGGGGATCAAGGCCGTGCGGCGGGGTGGGCTGCGCGCCCGCTGGGTCGAGGCGACGTTGCTGACGGCACACATCGTCGTCTACCTGGCGGCGGTCTTCCTGGTCCTGTCGCCGGGGAAGGCGGTGGTGTTCATCGTCGTCCACCAGGGCCTGTGGGGTTTCTACATGGGCTGCTCGTTCGCCCCCAACCACAAGGGGATGCTGATCCTGTCGGCGGCGGAGGAGCTGGACTTCCTGCGCAGGCAGGTCCTGACGTCGCACGACGTGCTCGGTGGACGGGGGGTCGACTTCGCCCTCGGCGGGCTGAACTTCCAGATCGAGCACCACCTGTTCCCCAGCATGCCGCGCCCCACCCTGCGCCGGGCGCAGCCGTTGGTGCAGGCCTTCTGCGCCGAGCGGGGGATCAGCTACAGCCACGGTGGGCTGTTGCCGTCCTACGGCCACATCCTGAGATACCTGGACGAGATCGGTGCCTCCCTGCGTGGGGAGGACGCCCTCCTCCGGGCCCGGCGTCGGCAGCGACCGGCGTGAGGGAATGTCCGGGCGACCGTTTACGCTGTTGTACACAGGTCGTTCAGTTTCGGTGTTCGTGCATGCACGCCTCGGGACCAAGTTGGTGGTAGGCCGTGCAGATCGTCACGATGCGCACGTTTTGCCTTCAAGGCCGGCCGAACCCGCGCACGGTGTGCGGGTTCTCCCACCTCAGAAGGAGACAGACATGGCACAGGGCACCGTGAAGTGGTTCAACGGCGAGAAGGGTTTCGGCTTCATCGCACAGGACGACGGTGGAGCCGACGTCTTCGTGCACTACTCCGAGATCGACGCCGGCGGTTTCCGCAGCCTCGACGAGGGGCAGCGCGTGGAGTTCGAGGTCGGGCAGGGCCAGAAGGGCCCGCAGGCTCAGGGCGTCCGCGTCATCTGATCCCGGCTCGACAGGGCCCGTCCCCGGTGACCGGGGACGGGCCCTGTCGCGTACCCCGGGGCCCTTCGCGTGCCCGGGCCCCGCGGGCGGTGCGCCGACGCCGGTGTGACCTGTGGCCGCCACCTCTGCGTCGAGCGGCCGGACCTGCAGTACCGAACGGCCCTGGCCGGGCACGGTCCTCGCACGCAAGGCTGGTCAGGACGCAGCCCGGCCTTCCCTGAACCGGGCGGAGGGAGCCGACATGGAAGCCGACGACGAGATGGCCGAACTCGGTCCGGCCGACGACGTCCCGGGCGATGTCGCTCCGCGGGATGTCATCACGGGGGAGTACCTGACAGCCGGGGGCCATCACCGCCGAGGACGTGATGAGCTCGCCGGTGGTGACGGTCCGTGCTGACACCCCGCTCGTACCCGCAGCGGCGCTCCTGGCCGCCCACGGGTTCACCGCGGCGCCGGTGCTCGGCCGCCGCGGCACCCTGATCGGCATCGTGACCGAGTCGGACCTGATCCGCGGTCGCGTCGCGCCGCCGGCCCGATCGGGGGCGGACACACCGGCGCTGGTCGAGGAGGTCATGACGACACCGGTCGAGACGGTCCGTCGCGACGACCCTGTCGCGCAGGTCGCCGCCCTGATGCTGAGGTCCTGCGTCCGCTCGTTGCCCGTCGTCGACGAGGGTGAGCTCGTCGGGGTCGTCACCCGGCGGGATCTGCTCAGGGCGGTCGCCCGGCACGAGGAGACCTCGGCCCAGGTGCGTCGCCGGCGAGGCGTGCGGAGCTGACGGCCCTCGCTCACGTCGCTCGTGGAGCGCGGCGACGTGCCCGACCCGGACCGGGTCCCGCGGTGACCGGGGACCACCGCGACGGTGGACCGTCGGCCCGCTCGGCCGGGCCGATGGGCTCTGCCCGAGCCGCCGGGGGAGGTCGACGATCGTTCTCGTTCGACCACGACCCGGGAGGACCCCGATGCCCGCAGAGACCGAACGAGTCCGTACGGACGACCCGGTGCGACGCGTCATGCGCGCGCCGGTGGCGTCGGTGACCGCTGACCGGAGCGCCCGCGAGCTCGCAGAGGAGCTGCTCGCGGACGAGATCGGGGCCGTGCTGGTGGACGGGACCCACGGGCCGGTCGGCATCGTGTCCGAACGCGACGTCATCACCGCCCTCGCGACCGGTGGCGACCTGGACCGGCTCCAGGCGGCGGACCTGATGAGCACCGAACTCGTCTGGGCGGACCCGCAGGACGCGATCGGCGACGTCGCGCGGCGGATGCACGATGCAGGCGTCAGGCACGTGCCCGTACGTGGAACATCCGGCACGGTCGGCGGCATGGTGTCGGTGCGCGAGATCCTCGACGTGTTCGCCGGACCGGCGGACTGAGGCGGCGGCGATGCAGGCGTGGGTCGTCGACCACCCGGGCCCCGTCGCGACGTCGTCACCGCTGCGGCGCGTCCAGCTGCCCGAGCCCGAGCCGGGTCCCGGGGAGGTGCGCATCCGCGTCACGGCATGCGGGGTGTGCCGCACCGACCTGCATCTCGCGGAGGGCGACCTCGCGCCCCGGCGGGACAGGACCGTTCCGGGACACGAGGTGGTCGGCGTCGTCGATGCGCTGGGGACGGGTACGGGTCGCTTCACCGTCGGCGACCGGATCGGGGCGGCATGGCTGCGCCGGACGTGCGGACGGTGCCGGTTCTGCCGGTCGGGCCGGGAGAACCTGTGCCCCGACGCGCGATTCACCGGCTGGGACGCCGACGGCGGCTACGCCGAGCTGTGCCTCGTCCCCGAGGCCTACGCCTACCGGCTGCCCGGCTCCCTCGACGACGTGACGGCCGCACCGTTGCTGTGCGCCGGGATTGTGGGGTACCGCGCCCTGCGACGTGCCGAACTACCACCGGGTGGACGTCTCGGGATCTACGGATTCGGTGCGTCCGCACACGTCGTCGCCCAGGTCGCGATCGCACAGGGTGCGACCGTCCACGTCCTCACCAGGTCGGCCGCCGCGCGTGAACTGGCGCTCTCGCTCGGTGCGGCGTCCGCCGGCCCGGCCGACGACGTCCCGCCCGAAGCGCTCGACTCGGCCGTCCTGTTCGCGCCCGCCGGGGAGCTCGTCCCCGTCGCCATGCGCGCCCTGGACGCCGGCGGGACGCTCGCGGTCGCCGGCATCCATCTGTCCGACGTTCCGGCGCTCGACTACGACAGCGAGCTGTTCCGTGAGCGGCAGCTCCGCAGTGTCACCGCCAACACGCGGGCCGACGGGGACGAGTTCCTGCACCTCGCGAGCACGCTGGGGGTGCGCCCGCGGACCGACCCACGGCCGTTGGCCGCCGCGGACCAGGCCTTGGAGGACCTCGCCGCCGATCGCATCATCGGTGCGGCGGTGCTCGTGACGGAATGACCCCGGGCCCACCCCCTGGCCGGCCGGCAGGCGACGCCGGGCCGGGTCGGGCCGAACGTCACCGGTCGTCCCTGCCGATCGTCCCGGCGGGATCCGGACAGTCGCACCGTAGGCGACCGACCTTCCGCCCTCGTGCCGGCAGGCGCTCCCACCGGAGACTGGAACGCATGTACCGACAGCGGACGACGGTCACCGACGGGCTGGTGATGGAGCCGCAGACCGTCGACAGGCTGATGGAGGCGGTCACGTCGGCCGCCCGTATCGCGGCCCGGCCAGCAGGCCCGACACCGTGGTATGTCGACCCGGTGTCCGACGGTGTCGCGATCCGCATGACGGTCCGGCGGTGGACCGAGGCTCCCTCGGCCGAGGCGGTCCTCGCGAGGGTCGGGTGCGGTACGGCGCTGCGGGCAGCGAGCCTTGCCGTTGTGGGACTTGGTCGTCGCCCGGTGACCACCGTGTCGTCCGAACCCGGTGTGCTCGCGGTGTTGCGGGCCGGTGAGTACCGCGAGCCCTGCCGCGAGGAGGTAGCCATGCTGGACGGGCTGCAACGGTTCGGGGTGCCACGTCGGCTCGACCCGGCGGTACGCGAGGCGGGCCTCCTGCCCTGGCTCCGCCGTGCGGCAGAACGTGAGGGTGTCTGGGCGCGCAACGCGGGGCGCATCGACGCCACGGGACTGGGCCCGGCGTGGTCCGACGGGCGGGCCGTTCCGGAGCACCCCTCGACCTTGGCGATGGGGGCCGACGGCCCACCCCCGTACGCCGACGTCCGCCTCGGGCGCGCGATCGAAGCGGTCCGGCTCACCGCCGCGGCGCTCGGCTGGTGGACGCGGATCGCCGCCGCGCCCGTGGACAGGAGCTGTCTCCACGACGCGCTGGGAGGATCTGCCGGCGCAGTGCTCGGCACAGCGCACCGCGGGACCACGCTGGCGCTGCTGCAGGTGAGTCCCGCGCTCGCTTTCGTCATCGGCTGACCGCGGGTCACCCGGCGTCGTGCTCCGGTCCGGCCGCCCCGACCGTCGCGTGCCGCTGGGCATCACGAGGAGCGACGAGGACCGGGCACGCGCTGTTCCAGACGAGCGCGCGGCTCGTCGACCCCAGCAGCACACGGCGTGCATCGTGCGGCCCCCCGCCACCGACGATCACCATCCGCGCCGCGGCCGACCGGCGCGCCAGCACGTCCGCGGCGTCGCCGTGCACGCTGTCGACGTGGGCCCGCACATGCGGGAAGCGCGCCGAGAGCCGGCCGACCGCGTCGACGAGGTCGGTCGTGGGGAAGCCGGGCCGGCGACCGTCGACGTGGATCACCGTCACCCCGTCGTCGTGCGCGGCGGCTTCGGTGAACGCGAGGAGGAGGGCACTGGTGTCGGCACGGGGATCGGCGACGCCGACGAGGATTCCCCTGCCCCTGATCGCGTCACTGCGGCGTACCACCGCGACCGAGCACGAGGAACGTCCGAGCACGTCGAGGGTCACCGAGCCGAGAACGGTGTCGGCGATGGTCTCGGAGATCAGGCCGGTCACGAGGAGCTGCGCCCCCTCGGCCTCACCGAGCAGACCGTCGAGGACCTGCTTGCCGACGCACCTGGTGTGCACCGCGAGCCTCGGTCGCTCGTGGCGTGCGACGGCCTTCGCACGCGCGAGGATCCCGGTCGCCCGGCGCGTCCCCGGTGCATCGACCGCGTACGGGGCGGCGTGCACGATCCGCAGCGATCCTCCGTGGGCGACGGCCTCGTCGGCCGCCCAGGCGACGGCGTGCAGCGCCGTCGCCGTGCCGTCGACGCCGACGACCACCGCGTACTCGTGTCCGGATGTGTGTTGGTCGTTCATGCCTGCTCCCTCGTTGCCCGGGCCTCGTCGGCCTGTGATGCTCGGCCACGCTCCACGTAGGTGTGCCCCGACGGTGCGCCGCCCGCGCGTCGTCGCACCGGAGGCGAAGGTCCCCGGGTGAGGGACCGGTGGACCGGGACCGGACCGGTCGTGATCCACACCCGTGGTCGCGGCTCAGAACGTCGTCGGAGCACCGAGGATCACGAACCCCAGGTGCCGCAGCCGCTCCGCGGCACGGTGTGCAGCGGGCCGAACGCCTGCGTCGGTCCACCGACCAGCAGGTCCGGGTCCGGTCACGACGAACCGCTGGGAGGCGGGTGCCGGTCCGCTGTCCTCGAGGTCGATGGTCGGGTGCTGCCGGACGCGGTGAGGTCGTCCGTGGCGTCGGTCCCGGGACCCTCGGCACGGCGGAACCGGGACCTCCGGAGGTCTCGACGGACCTCTCGGCCCTGGGGCCCTCGGGGCGGGTGCGGTGTGCTCGGCGAGAGGCCGGACGGCCACCGGTGTGTCGGGCCCGCCCCGACCGTCGAGAGTTCTCTGGAGGAAGCGATGCGCACGGAGGAGCACCCCGACCGCCGTGGGCGGCGCCGCCTGCCACGCCGCCGTAGCGACCGTGTCGAGGCGGCGACGACGTGGCTGCTGTGCGGGCTGACCGCAGCCGTCCTCGTCGCAGTGGCCGTCGTGGGCGTCTGGGTGCATGCGGCGGCCGGCGACGAGGTGCGCCGCGAACACGGCGACCGCCTCCCGATCCGGGCGGTGGCGTTGTCGGATGTGCCGGTCATTCCGAGGGACGGCGGTGCCGCGACGGCGTACGGCAGCGTCCGGTGGACCGCCGCCGACGGATCGACCCGGACCGGTACCACCCAGGTGCCGCCACTGACCCAGGCGGGAGGTGAGGTCACGGTCTGGACCGACCGTGGGGGTGAGCTCGTCGATCCACCACTGGGCCCGGAGTTCCCGCTGGTCATGACGGCACTGAGCGTGATCGTCGCGCTCGCGGTCGGCGGTGCGCTGGTCGGGTCGGGCACGATGGTCGAGAGGCGGATGCTGGGTCGGTTGCGGTCGAGCGAGTGGGCCGCGGAATGGCGGCAGGTCGAGCCGGGATGGAGCGGCCGAGAGGGATCGGGACGGCGTTGACCTCGGACCCGGACCCCGGCTGCCACGACGTGTGCCGTGTGCGAGGGACCTTCGTCCCTGGTCGGGCGGGAGGGGGGGACACGACCATCGCGTCCGCCCGCCCTGCACCGGCGACAAGGAACACGATGATCCAGGCTCCGTCCACTCCCGCCCGCGTCGACGACACAACCATCGGTGCCGTCGAGCGCCTCGCCGCGGAGTTCCCTGCACTGCCTCGCCGCACAGTCTGCCGAGTGGTCCGGGGCAGCTGGGCCGATCTGTCCGGGGTCCCCGCCGGGGCCCTGCCCGAGCTGTTGGAGCGGCTGGCCCGTCAGCGGCTCACCGACTCCGACGCGGCACTCCCGCGTCCCCGAACAGGAGGTTCGCCATGGGTGCCCCCGTCGTCCGTTCCGAGGTCGGAGCCACCGATGCCGATGCCGCTGGGTGCTTCTACTCGGCGTTGTCCGGGTGGAGCGTGAACCTCGATCGGACCGGCTACGGCGTCGTCGACACCGGCGGGAACGCCGGGATCCAGGGCGGGATGGTGCAGACCCCCGAGGGGGTGCCCCCGTGGGTGACCTTCTACGTGCGCGTCGACGACCTGGAGGTGGTCCTGGGCCGGGCCGACAAGCTCGGCGCGCACCGGCTGACGGGCCCGATGCCGGTGGGCGACGTCGGTGAGACGGCGATGTTCGCCGACCCTGACGGCAACATGCCGGCCGGGTGGGCCGAAGGCTCCCGGAACCGGCAGCGCTGACCGATCGGGCCGGGTCGCACATCACATGAGAATTCTCGGGCGGCGGCGCCGCGATCCCGCGCCGGACGAGGCGGTCACTGCGAAAGCCGGTCGTCGCGACGACCGGCTGCTGCGGTCCGTGACCGCGATCGGCAGGGATCCCCGCGACCTCGTGGCGGCAGGGCTCGCCTCCGGCCTGCTCGTGGCGGCCGCCTTCGTGTGGCGCCTCGTCGCCCCGGGGCCGGTGGAGCTGGGGCTCGTCGAGCAGATCCGGCAGCTCGTCGGCGGTCTCGACCTGGTCTGGCGGGGCCTCGTGCTGGTCGGCGGCTGGGTCGGCGTCGCGGCCGTCGTCGCTGCCGCCCTCTACCTCAAGCGGTTCAGGCTCGCGGTCGAGCTTGCGGCCGCGGTGGCGGCGAGCCGGCTGCTCGCCCTCGGGATCGGCGGACTGGCCGGGCCACGGCCACCGGACGGCGGCGGACCGGCCTTCCCCACGGTCACCGTCACCGTCACCGCGGTGCTGGTCGCGGTGCTGACGCCGTACCTCGCCACGAGATGGCGCGGCGTCCTGTGGGTGGTGCCGGTGCTGGTCGCGGTCGCGGAGATCCACCTCGGGAACGCATGGCTGCTCGGTGCGCTCGGCGGCGGGCTACTCGGCTGGGGTGTCGCGTCGGCCTCGCACCTGGTGTGGGGTGCGCCGGGACGACGGACGAGCGGGCCGGCTGTGCGGGGCGCGCTGGAGCGGGCCGGGATCGACGTCGACGAGATCGTCGCGCTGCGGACCCGGATGTGGGGGCCGCTTGAGTTCGCCGTGTCCACCGCGGCCGGACAGCGCTTGCGGGTGGAGGTGGTGCAGCGGCTGCACCGTCGGGCGAGCGCTTGGTACCGGCTGCGCAGGCTGCTGGCCTCGGTGGAGGTGGAGGACGAGCCGCCGCTGGCCAGTATCCGTCACGAGACCGAGCACGAGGCGCTGGTCACCGTCGTGGCGGAGCGGGCAGGCCTGCGCACCCCGCCGCTGGTGACGATCTGCGAGGCCGGACGTGGGGCCCCACTCCTGGTGCGCGGGGAGATCACCGGGCGACGCCTGCCCGACCTGCCGCGCGAGCAGGTCGACGACGCCCTCCTCGACGGGCTGTGGGCGCAGGTCGCCGTCCTGGCGCAGGCCCGGATCGCCCACCACGACCTGCGGGCCCGCAACGTGCTCGTCGACGCCGACGGCCGCCCGTGGGTCCTCGGCCTGACGTTCGGCAAGATCGGGGCGTCTCCGGTGCGCTGCGCCCAGGACCTGGCGGAGGCGCTGGTGTCGGTCGCGTCGGTCGTCGGTGTGGAACGGGCGGTCGTCAGCGCATGCCGGGCCTTCGACCCGGACCGGCTCGAGGCGGCGCTGCCGCACCTGCAGCTGCTCGCCCTGCCCCGCCGGATCCGAGGCCAGCTCGCCGGTCGGCGTCTGGAGGTCACCGAGCTGCGGGGCCGGCTCGCCCAGGAGATCGACCGTCCGATCCCGGTGCTGCGTTCCCCGGTGCGGCCGGCGACCGTGATCGGGCTCCTGCTGTTCGGTGCCGCCGTCTACGCCCTGCTCCCGCTGCTCGCGAGCGCGGACCAGGTCATCGGCGCCCTGCGGGACGCGGACCGGGTGTGGCTGGCGGTGGCCACCGTGACCGGGCTGGCCGCGATCGTGGCGTCGTCGGTGTCGTTCCTCGGCTCGAGCCCTGTCGCGCTGCCCTTCTGGCGCACGACGGCCGTGCAGCTCGCCGCCGCGTTCACCGGGCGCACGACGCCCGGCGGGATCGGGTTCGTCGCGATCAACGTGGCGTTCCTGGAACGGCTCGGGGTCCGTCGGTCGTCGGCGGTCGGGGCGACCGTGCTCAACGTCGCCGCCGGGGGCCTCGGCGGGGCGGTCTGCTGTCTGGCGGGGCTGTTCGTCCTCGGCGCGTCGACCGTCGGCCGGGACCTGCGGATCCCGATGGGGTGGCCGGTCGCGGTCGCCGCCGCGGGGGTGGCGGCGGCTGCCGTCGCGGTGCTCGCATCGCCGTTCGGCAGGCGCAGGGTCCTGCGGCCGGGCCTCCGGATCGCCCGTGAGCTGGCCGCCACCCTGCGCCGCCCGGTCCGGGCGACCCAGCTGTTCGGCGGTGCCCTCGGGCACATGGTCGTCTCCGCGGCCGGTCTCGCCGCCAGCCTCGCAGCGTTCGGGGGACCCGTCCCGGTCGTGGGAGTGCTGGCCGTGTTCATGGTCGCCCAGACCCTGGGGCACCTGCTCCCGGTCCCCGGTGGCGTCGGACCGGTGGAGGCGATGATGATCGGCGGCCTCGTCGCACTCGGGACCGCGTCGGCGGTGGCGGTCAGTGCTGTGCTGGTGTGCCGCCTGTTGACCTACTGGCTGCCCGTGCTGCCCGGGATCGCCGCGTTCCGCTACCTGCAGCACCGGAGGGTGATCTGATCCCGTGCGGCGGTCCGGTCGGCCGCCGCACGGTCACCGGCCGAGGTGCTCCACCTGCAACGACAGTGGTCGACGGGGGGTGGGGACGGGCTCGGGACCGGCCGACGGCGCGTCGCCCACCCGCAGGAGCAGCTGAGGGCAGGCCGAGCCGCGCAGCACCTCGTCCTCCAGCAGTCCGCGGGCGCCCGCAACCTCGGTGGGCTCGCTCAGCGGACAGGTGGCGAGACCCGAACGGGTCGCCTCCAGCAGCACCGCGCTCATCGCCTCACCCGCGCGGAGCCGGGAGAGCCGGTCGTCCGACGAGGTGGCGAGCAGGAACAGGGTCGCGCCGTCGGGGCCCTCGCCGACGCCGGTGAGGCGGTGCCCGGGCACGCCGTCGAGGCGGCTCGGTCGCCCGGTCCAGTCCGCCAGCTCGGCGCGGTAGCCCTCCGAGGTCGCGTGCTCGATCGCGGCCGAGTGCAGTGCGGTGACGACCAGGTCGCGGGTGTCCGGGTCGTCGACGACCCGCAGGTGGGCACCCTGGGCCCCGGCGGCCCGGACGAGCCGGTCCACGGTCCGACGCGCGAGCGACGCCTCGAGGAAGGGCCGGCGGTCGGTGTGCCGCTGCCGGGCGGCCCCGGCGAGAGTGGGGTCGACGGCCGGCTCGACGCGCGGGCCGGGCCGGACCCCGACGACGGCCAGCAGGTCCGGCTCGTCGGGTGCGGGCAGCCGGTGCACCACGGCACCGTGGCCGAGGTCGGCCAGCGCGATCCGGAGGTGATGCAGGGCGGCACCGCAGCCGAGCAGCACGTCGCGGCCGTCCGGGTCGGTCGCGGGCAGCCAGCGGGCCAGGTCGGCGTACAGGTGGACGACGCCGTCACCTGTCCGCCACCACCACGGCTGCGCGTTGTGCACCGACGGTGCCAGCCGGGCGAGGTCCAGGGCGGCCAGGACGACGTCGTGACCCACGGGCTCGTCGAACTCGACGGTGGTCATCGCGATGCCCGCGTGTGCCGGTCGCCGCGGCGGAAGAGCAGGCCGGGAAGGGAGAGGAAGCACGCCCCGAGCACGAAGCCGAGGTCGTAGAGGTGCCCGGAGTTCGGCACCGCGTACACCGCGACCTGGTCGACGAACAGGGAGACCACGAAGGTGATCGGCAGGATGATCCCGTGCCAGAGCCCCGACCAGAAGCCCGGCGCTCCCACGGCCGCCGGCACCGCGGGGTTCGCGACGGCGGCGCACCCGGCCGCCAGAACGAGGACGACGGGCGCGAGCAGCAGAAGCCTGTGGTTCACCAGGATGTCCTCTCGGCAGGGCGGGTGGCGGACGGCACCACCCGGTGGACGATCACGACCGGACCGATCGCGGACGCGGCGGTAGACCGAGCCGGGTCCCTCGCACGGGTCCTCCGGACCCTGACGGGAGCCGCCCGGGCCTGTCCGCGGCGCGTGGCCGAGGCGTCGCGATCGCAATGGGGCCGGTCAGTTCGTGAGATGGCGGACCCAGCCGGCGAGATCGGCGAGGGACGCGTAGTCGTCCTCCTCGATCCGCCGGCCCGTTCGCTCCGACACCCGGGCCACCAGTGCCTGGAAGTCGAGCGAGTCGAGTCCGAGGACGTCCCGGAGGTCGTCGTCGGGCCGCAGGGTGTCCAGCGCCGGGCCGGGGGCGATGGTGCGCAGCACGTCGACGACCAGCGTGCGGGCGTCGTCGGCGGCGAGGGCCAGGTGGTCGGTCATGACGGCGAGCGTCCACCGGCGCCGCGGCCCGCGGCAGGGGCGAACGGACCCTTCCGACCCGGGCGGCAGGGGTGCTCGGGGGAGGCCTCGGACCCGTGGTCGAGCGGCACCGGGCGGGTGGAGGCGTCCTGCGAGAACGGCCTTGGACCGAATGCGCGCACCGCCGTGGTCCGTGCGACTGAACCCGTCGTCGGTGTCTTGCCCGGCCCTGCCGAGCGGACTACACGTTGGTCGGGTCCGAGTGTCGCGAGCAGCGAGGACCGACCCGTGGACGACCAGAACGGCCGGATCGACGACACGACCGGGCGGCCCGGGACGGAGCCGCCCGAGCTGACGTTCCCGGACGCGCCGCGGATGGAGCTCGACCACCTCCTGGCGCAGCTCGTCGACCGCGCCCAGGAGTTGATGGGCGTCCAGGGGCGGCTGCGGGGCCTGATGCGGGCGCACCGGACGATCATCGCGGAGCTCGGCCCGGCCGAGGTGCTGCACCGGATCGCGGACGCTGCACGCGACGTCGTCGGGGCCCGGTACGCGGCCCTGGGGGTGCTCGACGGGCGCGGCGGGCTCGCCGAGTTCGTGCACGTCGGAATGCCGTCCGAGGACGTGGCGGCGATCGGGCACCTGCCCGAGGGCAAGGGCCTGCTCGGCGCGGTGATCGAGGACCCGCGGCCCATCCGGATCGACGACCTCGCCGCGGACCCCCGTGGTTCCGGCTTCCCGGCGGGCCACCCGCCGATGACGACCTTCCTCGGTGTCCCCGTCCGCACCCGCGACGAGGTGTTCGGCAACCTCTACCTCACCGAGAGCGTCCGCGGCAGGTTCACCGCCGAGGACGAGGAGCTTGCCCGCTACTTCGCCGCCACCGCCGCGATCATGATCGACAACGCCCGCCGGTTCGAGACCGCCCGCCGCCGGGGTGACTGGCTGGGCGCGACCACCGACGTCACCCGGCGGATGCTCGACCCGGCCGGTGGGGCGCCGTTGCAGGAGGTCACCGAGCATGCCCACCGGCTGGCCGATGCCGATCTGGTCGCGCTCATGGTGCCCGACCGGGACCGGCGTGCCCTGCGCGTCACCACCGCCGCCGGTGTTCCGGCCGCGCGGGCCGCGGAGCTCGTCGGGACCGTCAGCCCGGTCGGGACCAGCTTGTGCGCGCACGTCCTGACCACCGGCGAACCGGTGCGGCTGGCGGACGCCCACGACCATCCGGGCCTGCCGCCCGCGATGCTGGCCGACGCCATCGACATCGGACCGGTGCTGGTCGTCCCGCTCACCGGAGCCGAACGGACGACCGGGGTGCTCGCCGTCGCGCGGCTCTCCGGCCGGGTCCCCTTCCACGTGGACGACCTGCGGATGGCCGCGGGGTTCGCGAACCAGGCCGCGCTCGCACTGGAGCTGGCCGACGCCCGCGCCGAGGCGGAGCGGTCGGCCGTGCTCGACGAGCGCGAGCGGATCGCCACGGACCTGCACGACGGCGTCGTGCAGCGGCTCTTCGCCACGGGTCTGGCGCTGCAGGCGGTGACGGCCCGGCTCGACCCGTCCGACGCCCACCTGGTCCGCAGGGTCGTCGAGGACCTCGACGACACCATCGCCTGGATCCGCACGAGCGTCTTCGACATCGACCGCCTCTCGGGAGGTGCCGCCGACGGTCCGCGCTCGCGCGTACTCGACGTGGTGACCGACGCGACCGTCGCGCTCGGCCTGACGCCGGTGGTGCGGTTCTCCGGCCCGGTCGACACGGTGGTCGCCGGACTCGGTGCCACAGAGCGTGCGCAGCTGGTCGACGACGTGTGCGCGGTCGCGCGGGAGTGCCTGACCAACGCGGCCAAGCACGCGGACGCCTCGGAGGTCCGGGTCGACCTCGTCGCCGACGGCTCCGTGCTGACCCTCGTCGTCCGCGACGACGGGGTCGGGTTCGCCGCCGGCGGACGACGCAGCGGGGTGGCCAACCTCCGTCGCCGCGCCGAACGCCGGGGCGGCCGGATGACCCTCACCGCGGTCGAGCCGCACGGCACCCGGGTGGAATGGTCGGTCCCGGTCGGGTCCTCACCGAACTGACCGGCCGAACCGGCCGGCCGAACCGGCCGAACCGGCCGGCCGAGCTGCTCGGCTACGCCGGGTCCACCGGCAGGAGATCGTCCGGCCGGTGCAGCAGCCGGCTCGCCTCCCGCAGCAGGTGGGCACCGGTGGCGCCGTCCGTGGCACGGTGGTCGGCGGCGAGAGTCATGTCGACCACGGGACGGACGACGACCGCGCCGTCCACGACCCAGGGGCGGTCGCGGACCGCGCCGATCCCCACCAGGGCGACCTGCGGGGGATGGATCACCCCGATGATGGCGTCCACACCCTGGTCGCCGAGGTTCGTCACGGTCGCGGTGGCCCCACCGACGTCGGAGGACCGCAGGTGCCCGGCGCGGGCCCGGGTGCCCGCTGCGGTGAGCGCGGCCATCAGGGCCGGCAGGTCGAGGGTGTCGGCGTCGCGGAGTACCGGGACGGTGAGACCACCGCCGCGGACCGCGACGGCCACGCCGAGGTGGACGTGGTCGGCGGTACGGAACGTGTCGTCGACCCAGTGCCCGTTCAGCTCCGGGACGGCCCGCAGGGCACGCGCCACCGCCGCGAGCAGCAGGGCCGCCGGCAGGACCCGGTCGGGGACCGGGACCGTGCGGTTGTGCGTGCGCAGCCGGGCGAGAGCCTCGGCGAGGTCGACCTGGGTGCTCAGGTAGAAGTGCGGGATCTCCTGCTTCGACCTGGTCATCAGCGTCGCCGTGGCCCGACGGGAGTCGGGGCCGGGCCGTGGCCGGGTCCTCGCCACGGGCACGTCCCGGGCGCGGATCAGCCCGCCCGGTCCGGTTCCGCGGGTGCCGGCGAGGTCGACCCCCCGCTCCCGGGCGATCCTGCGGGCGTAGGGGCTGGCGCGTACCCGTGGGGGGTGGCGCACCCGCCGCACGTCGGACCGCATGATCATCCCGGTCGGCCCGCTGCCGTGCACGGCCTGCAGGTCCACCCCCGCCCGCGCCGCGTCGAGGCGCACCAGCGGTGAGCTCACCCGTGGCTCGGGCAGCGGTCCGGGAGGCGCGGGTGCGCCGGCGGTGGCCCCCTCGGCCAACGGTGAGGGCTCGGGCAGGGGAGCAGGCTCGGTCGGCGGGGGGATGGGGACCGGCTCGGGCAGTGGTGGTGGGGCGGGCATCGGGGGACCGGGGAGCGGCGGGATCGGCAGCGGGGGCTCGGGTGGGACCGGGTGCGGGTCCACCGGCACGTCCGCGGTGCGGATCTCGGCCAGCGGCGTCCCCACCGCGACCTTGTCCCCGACCCCGACCAGCAACCGCTCCACGACCCCGGGTGTCCAGCACTCGGCGTCGATGGCGGCCTTCTCGGTGTCGACCACCGCCACGACCTGCCCGCGAGCCACGGTGTCACCGGGCGCCACGAGCCACGCCACGACGGTCCCCTCGGTCATGTCGGCGCCGAGCGAGGGCATGGTGAACGCGACCATGGCAGCCTCCTCAGGCGAGCGCGCGCCGCGCTGCCGCGACGACCCTGTCCGCGGACGGCAGCGCCGCCTCCTCCAGGTGCCGCGGGTAGGGCAGCGGCACCTCGGCAGCCGCGACGCGCTCGATCGCGGCGTCGAGCTCGTCGAGCGCCTGCTCCGCCACCCGGGCGACGACCTCGGCCGTCGGGCCGCCTGAGCGCCACGCGTTGTCCACCACGACCAGGCGGTGGGTCCGGGCGACGGACTCGAGCACCGTCGCGGAGTCCAGTGGGCGCAGCGTGCGCAGGTCCACGACCTCGGCCGAGACCCCGCCGGCCGCGAGCTGCTCGGCCGCCGCGAGGGCGGGAGCGAGCGAGCCGCCGTAGCCGACGACCGTGACGTCGTGGCCCGGCCGCCGGATCGCCGCGCGGTCGAGGTCGACCGGTCCGGCCGTGACCGGCAGGTCCCCGGACGCGCCGTAGAGCGCGATCTGCTCGAACACCAGCACCGGATCCGGATCGGCGAGCGCGCTCGCCAGCATCCCGCGGGCATCGGTGACGGTCGCCGGGGTGACGACCCGCAGGCCGGGGACGTGCGCGAACCAGCCTTCCAGGGTGTGCGAGTGCTGGGCTGCGAGCTGGCGCCCGGGGCCCGTGGGGATCCGGATCACCAGCGGGACGTTCAGCTGCCCTCCCGACATGTGCCGCAGGGTGGCGGCGGTGTTGACGATCTGGTCCAGCGCGAGCAGGGCGAAGTTGACCGTCATGATCTCGACGATCGGCCGGGTGCCCCCGAGCGCGGCGCCGATCCCCGCCCCGACGAAAGCCGACTCCGACAACGGGGTGTCCCGGACGCGTTCGGGGCCGAACTCGTCGAGCAGGCCCTGGCTGACCCCGAAGCAACCGCCGTAGCGACCGACGTCCTCACCCATCAGGAACACCCGGTCGTCGGCGGCGAGCGCCTCGCGCAGCCCTTCCCCGAAGGCGTCCCGGAAGGTGAGCGTGCGGGTGGCCGATCCGGCCGCGGTGACGGTCACGCCGGCACCTCCGTGGTGACGTGGCGGGTGAGGTCCTCGACCGGTTCGATCGGCCCGGCCTCGGCGACCGCGACGGCCTCGTCGATCTCGGCGTCCGCGGCCGCCTCCAGGGCGGCCCGGCCACCGGCACCGAGCAGGCCCTCGTCGGTGAGGAGGGTGGCGAGCCGGTCGATCGGGTCCCTGTCCTTCCACTCGTCGATCTCGGCCCGGTCTCGGTAGCGGTCGGCGTCGTACATCGAGTGGGCCCGGAAGCGGTAGGTGCGCAGCTCCAGGAAGCACGGGCCTGCACCGGTGCGGGCCGTGTCCACCGCGAGCGCGGTGGCCTCACGGACGGCGACGGCGTCCATGCCGTCGACGGCCCAGGCCCGCAGACCGTAGGAGCCCGCGCGCAGCGCGAGATCGGTCTCGGCGTGGCTGCGCTCCAGCGCGGTGCCCATGGCGTAGCGGTTGTTCTCGCAGCAGAACACCACCGGGAGCCGCCAGAGCGCGGCGAGGTTGAGCGACTCGTGGAACTCGCCCTCGGCCACCGCACCGTCGCCGAACAGGCACGCGGTCACCCACGGGCGGTCGCGGTAGCGGTCGGCGAGGGCGAGGCCCGTCGCGAGCGGGATGCCGCCCGCGACGATGGCGTTCCCGCCGTAGAAGCGCCGCGCGGCGTCGAACAGGTGCATGGAACCGCCGCGGCCGTGTGAACAACCGGTCGTGCGGCCGAACATCTCGGCCAGCAACGCGGCCATCGGGATGCCGCGGGCCAGAGCGTGCCCGTGCTCGCGGTAGGTGGAGACGACCGCGTCGTCGGGACCCAGTGCGTCGAGCACACCGGCGGCGACCGCCTCCTCGCCCACGCACAGGTGCAGGAACCCGCGGATCGCGCCCGCGGAGTAGAGCGCGGCGCAGCGCTCCTCGAGGCGCCGGATGCGGATCATCGTCGTGAGCAGGGCCTGAGGGTCGGTCTGTACCGATCGTTCGCTCGCGAGCTTGCTCATGAGGGGTTCTCCAGGGTGGACAGGTCGCCGTCGGGCAGACCGAGCTCGCGCGTCCGCAGCAGCCGTCGCATGACCTTCCCACTGCGGGTGTGTGGGAGATCGGGCACGAGCGCGATCGAGCGCGGCGCGACCGCGCCGAGCTCGCGGCGCCCGTAGCCGAGCAGGTCGGCCCGCAGCTCCCGGCTCGGTTCGATCCCTGCGCGGAGTACGACGAACGCCTTCACGAGTGCCCCCGCAGCCGGGTCCGGCACCCCGATCACGCCGGCCTCGGCGACCGCGGGATGGCGCATCAGACAGCTCTCGACCTCGAACGGACCGACGAGGTGACCCGCGGTCTTGATCACGTCGTCGGCCCGGGCGACGAACCGGTACCAGCCGTCGCGGTCCCGGCGCACGACGTCACCGGTGAGGTACCAGCCGTCGGCGAAGCAGGCGGCCGTGCGGTCCGGGTCGCCGAAGTAGCCGCGGAACAGCGAGGGCCAGCCCGGGCGCAGCGCGAGCTCGCCCTGCGCCGAGCCGCCGACGACGGTGACGTGCCCGTCGTCGATCCGGGCGCGCCCGTCCGGCCCCTGTGCCAGGACCGCGGCCTCGATGCCCGGGACCGGACGGCCGATCGCGCCCGGCCGGACCTCCTCGTCCGCGGGGGTCGCGAGCATGATCGCCCCGGTCTCGGTCTGCCACCAGGTGTCGTGCACCTGCAGCCCGAGCACCTCCAGCGCCCACTCCACGACCGCGCCGTTGAGCGGCTCACCGACGCTGGCGATCGTCCGCAGCGCGGAGAGGTCGTACCGGCGGGCCTCCTGTCCACCGCGCGCCATGAACATCCGCAGCGCGGTCGGAGCGGTGTACCAGACGGTGACACGCTGCTCGGCGAGCACGCGGTACCAGCGTCGGACGTCGAAGGGACGGGTGTCGGCGACCGCCGTGGCGCCCACGACGAGCGGCGCGACGATCCCGTACGACACCCCGGTCACCCAGCCCGGGTCGGCGGTGCACCAGTACACGTCGTCGGTCCGCAGCCCGAGCACCGACCGGGCGGTCGCCAGGTGCGCGACGACTGCCTCGTGCACGTGGAGCGCAGCCTTCGGAGCACCCGTGGTGCCGCTGGTGAAGTGCAGCAGGGCCGCGTCGCCGGGTGCGGTGGGGGTGATCGGGCGATCCGGGTCGGCCGCGTCGAGCAGGCCGTCGAGCATCGGGCCGGTGAGCAGGACGTGGCGCAGCCCCGGGAGGTCGTCGCGGATCGGCTGGACGGTCCGCCGGTACAGCTCGGGCGTGGTGACCAGCACCGACACCCCACCCAGTTCGAGTCGGGTGCGGACCGGTTCCCGGCCGAAGGCGCTGAACAGCGGGGCGAGCACGGCACCCGCCTTGAGAATGCCCAGCGCCGCGACGTAGAGGTCCGCGTCGGGGCCGAGCAGGGTGGCCACCCGGTCACCGGGCCAGACGCCGAGCCGGTCGAGCACCGAGGCGAAACGGCTGCTGCGCCGGGCCAGCTCACCGTAGGTCAGCTCGTGGGCGTCGCCGTCGCGGTCCAGGACCCGCAGCGCCGTGCGGCCCCGGACCCCGGGGTCCGCGGCGTGCCGGTCGACCGCCTCGTGGGCGATGTTGAGCCCGCCGCCCGGCAGGCCGGCGAGGCTGCGGCGGGCGGCGGTCCAGGCGTCGTCCACGTCGGAGCCGGTGCCCTCGACGACGAGGGTGTCAGAGGCCATGGGACAAGGTTCGCGCGGCCCGCAGCGGGCCGGACAGGGCCCCGCGTCCCGCACCGTGGGGGTCGTCCGGCCCGGGCCGGACGACATGACGCGACGCACCGCGCCCACGGGCACGGTGCGTCGCGGGTCCCGGTCAGCTCGTGCTGACCGGAATGGTGACCGGCGCGGCGGCTTCCGGGGCCGATGGGACAGGGACGCGAATCTCGAGGATGCCGTCGTGGTACGAGGCCGAGATGTCGCCCTCGGCCACGTTCAGCGGCAGCGGCAGGGTGCGGGTCATCGCGCCGTAGCGGATCTCGTGGCGGGTGTAGCCCTTGTCCTCGCGGTCCTGCTCGATGCGGCGCTCCGCCTTGATCCGCAGCATGCCGTCCGCCACGGTGATCTCGACGTCCTTCTCCGGGTCGATGCCGGGCAGCTCGGCCTTGACCACCTGGGTGTCGCCGTCGCGGAACTCGTCCACGCGGATCAGGTCCTCACCGGGCCAGTCCCAGTTCATGCCGAACGGGCGTCGCATGGGCAGCGAGCGGAACCACTCGTCGAACAGTTTGTCCATCCGGCCGAGCGGTGCCACGTCACCACGCTCACGGCGGGAGAGGGTGCTCATGGGGTAGTCCTCCGGTTGTATCGGGTGTGTCGGACGCTCCCGACCCTCCGCCTGCCGGGCCCCGTCGCGCAGGGCCGTCCGTCCCCCTCCGCGGCGCCGGACGTCCCTCCGACGATCCTGGTGTCCGGGGTGGGAGCGGCAGGTGGTCGGCGCGATGCGACCCGTCCGTGCGGGCGCGCCGACCTCAACCCGGACGGACCGCGGTCACCGGCGTCGGGGTCGACGGCGGGACGTCTTCCCCGGGTGGACCGTCGGACCACCGGGACGGGCCGGTAGGCCCTGTCCGCGCGGGTGGCCCCGGGCCACCGTGCCGGCATGGATCCCACGGAGCCTGCGGCGAGGACAGCTCTCGCGTCGCGCGGGCAGGGCCGATCGTGAGGGGCCGGGCGCGGGCGCGGTTCCTGTGGCTGATCGGCCGCACCCTCAACCGGGTCACGATCCCGCTCGCCCGCGCGGGCCGCGGTCCGTGGGCCCTGGTGCGCCACAAGGGTCGTCGCACCGGGCGGACGTACGAGACCCCGCTGCTGGCCGCGCCCGTGCAGGACGGGTTCGTGGTGGAGCTGACCTACGGCCCGGACGTCGACTGGTACCGCAACATCACGGCCGCGGGCGGGTGCGTCCTGGTCCACCGGGGTGTCGCACACAGCGTCGACCGGATCGACCCCTGTCCGACCGAGGCCGGTCTCGCCGCGTTCGGCGGGGCGCGTGCCACCGTGCTGCGGCTGTTGCGGCGCAGGGAGTTCCGGTTCCTGCATGCGGTCTGACGCCAGTCCCGCGCGCGGTGCGCCGCCGCCAGGCCGCCGACGACCGTCACCGCACCGACCACGATCAGCACGGCGGGGACGACGAACGACCAGGTGCCGGTGCGCACGGCCGGACGGCCCCGGTCAGGCCTGCGCCTGGATCGCGGTGATCGCGACCGTCGTGACGATGTCGTGCACGCTCGCGCCGCGGGAGAGGTCGTTGACCGGCTGGGCGAGGCCTTGCAGGACCGGACCGACGGCGACCGCTCCGCCGGCCCGCTGGACGGCCTTGTAGGTGTTGTTGCCGGTGTTCAGGTCCGGGAAGACGAACACGGTCGCCCGGCCCGCCACGTCGCTGTCGGGCAGCTTGGTCCGCGCCACCCCCGGGTCGACGGCGGCGTCGAACTGGATGGGTCCTGCGACGGGCAGATCCGGCCGCCGGGCGCGGACCCGGGCGGTCGCGTCCCGCACGAGGTCGACGTCCGCACCGGTCCCGGACTCGCCGGTGGAGTAGGAGAGCATCGCGACACGGGGCTCGATGGCGAACATCGTCGCCGTGTCCGCGGCGGACAGGGCGATCTCGGCGAGCTGGTCGGCGTCCGGGTTGGGGACGACCGCGCAGTCCGCGTAGACGACCACCTGGTCGGGCAGACACATCAGGAACGCGCTCGACACCAGCGACACGCCCGGAGCCGTCCGGATCACCTCGAACGCCGGACGGATCGTGTGCGCGGTCGTGTGGGTGGCGCCGGACACCATCCCGTCGGCGGCGCCCTGGCGGACCATCATCGTGCCGAAGTAGGTGCCGTCGGCCATCAGGTCCAGTGCCATCGGCAGTCCCACCCCGCGGTGGCGCCGCAGGTCCGCGTAGGCCCGTGCGAAGTCGGCCCGCCAGGGTGAGGTCGCCGGGTCGAGGATGTGGGCGCCGGGCAGGGCCAGGCCGAGTGCGCTCGCCCGGGCCTTGATGTCCGCCTCGGGGCCGAGCAACGTCAGGTCGACGACGCCGCGGTGCAGGAGCTGGTCGGCGGCCGCCAGGATGCGGTCGTCGTCACCCTCCGGGAGCACGATGTGCCGGCGGTCGGCGCGGGCGCGGTCGAGCAGCCGCTGTTCGAACATCAGAGGTGTGGTCCGGGTCGGTCGAGCGACGGCGAGCCTGCGGGCCAGGGCCTCGTGGTCGACCGCGGTGTCGAAGAGCTGGAGCGCGGCGGCGATCTTGCGGTCCCCGCCGGGGCGCAGTGCGGCGCGCACCCGGCCGACGGCGGAGACGGTGTCGTAGGTGTCGCCGGCCACGGAGAGCACCGGCACGCCCGCGGCGCCCAGGCCGTTCGCGAGCCTGCGCACGGCGGGATCGACGGAGCCACCGGTGAGCACGAGGCCCGCGACGGCGGGGTAGGCGCCGGACAGGTGGGCCGCGAGCGTGCCGGCGACGAGGTCCGCACGGTCACCGGGGGTGATCACCAGGTCGGCCTCCCGGATGCGGTCGAGGAAGTGCGGCAGCCCCATGGCGCCCACGATCACCCGCTCGATCTCACGGGCGGTCGCGGGATCACCGGCGACGCGGGCTGCGCCCAGGGTCTCGGCGATCTCGGCGACGGTGGGGGCGGCGAGCAGTGGGAGCTCGGGCAGCACCCCACCCGGCAGACCACCCGACGCCGTGGGCAGGCCGTCGCGCACGGCGTCCACCTGGTCCGGGTCGACCCGGTTGCAGACGACGCCCAGCAGCTCGCACCCCCGGTCGACCAGCGCTGTGACGTCGCGCCGGACCGCGTCCAGCACGGCGGGCCCCGTCCGGTCCCGTCCACCGACCACGAGCAGGACGGGGGACTCCAGATGGACGGCGATGCTCGCGTCCAGGTCGACCTCGGACGCGGGGGAGCTGGTCATGTCACTGCCCTCGACCACCACGACGTCCGACTCGGCGGCGAGTGCGGCCCACGCCTCCATGACACGGCTGAGCAGTGCGTCCCGCGGGGAGTGCAGCTCGGCCGCGGTGAGGGCGAAGGAGGCGGCGTGCCCCTGGGGGAGCTTGAAGTGGTGGCGGACGAGCTCGATGTCCGGGTCGGGTGGGTCCGTGGCGGCGACGACGGGACGCAGGAAAGCGGTCCGGCCCGCCCGACGGGCGAGGACGTCGACCAGCCCGAGCACCACGGCCGACTTTCCGGTCCCGGGTTCGAGCGCGGCGACGGAGACGGTGCGCGTGCGCCGCTTCTGCACGTGGGTTCCTGCCTGCCGGGGGTGCGTCGCCCCATCGTGACCGACGACCGTCGCGTTCGCGATCCGTTGTGCCGTGGGCGTCGGACATGCAGGTCATCACGTCGCCCGTGGAGGACCTGCACGCAGCTCCGCCGCGACAGTGGCCGCCCATGCCCTGATCGCGGACCAGTCGCGGTGGTCGCCGGGCCGGCCACCCGCCACGAACCGGTAGAACAACCTGCCCCACAGCGGCATCCCGTCGAACTCCACGATTCCGCCGAAGAGCCGGTGGTCCCGCGGGCGCAGGCCCGGCGGGAAGCCGCGTTCGACACGTCGGATCTCCTGTGCGGCGAGAACGCGGGTCAGCGGCCCGTGCGGCTGGACCCCTCCGACACTGAAGCACCACAGTGGTGGTGCGGGAGCGAGTGTCGCAAGGGTGCGCAGGACGCCGAGAGCGGGCGGCAACCAGGCCATGTCGTGGACCGCGCTCCCGGCCACGACCGCGTCGGCGGCGCAGAGCGCGGCGGGGTCCGGGGACGTCCCCCCGTCGAGCCGCTCGGCGTGCACGGTGCACCCGGCGCGTTCGATCACCTCACCGATGTGGTCGGCGATGCCGGTGGTCGAACCGGCGGCGGTGGCGTGCAGGAGCACGACGCGGGGGGTCATGGAGGCACGGTCTCGCGGGGCCCGGCCGGGCGGTCAGGTCCCTTCGGCCCGCCGTCGGCGACGTCCGGCCCGTCGGTGGGGCGTCCGGGCCCGCGCAGCCACTCGACGATGACGCGACCCACGACGGCCGGGGCCTGGAGATGGGGGAGGTGGCCCGCGTCCGGGAGCTCGACGTAGCCCCACCCGGGATGGCGCCGCGCGGTGCGGCGGGCCGCGGTGACCGGGACCAGCTGGTCGCGGTCACCGTGCACGAGCAGGACCGGGGCGGACACCACGGACATCAGGGCTTCGTAGCGGCGCGGCCGGGCCAGCCTGCGGGCCAGCGACCGGGACGTGCCGAGGAACGCACGGTCGCTGCCCACGGTGTCCGCCCGGGTCGCGACGCGGTGCGCGAAGCGGTCGAGCAACGCGGGGGGCAGGCCGGCCGGGTCGACGCCGCCGAGCTCCAGGCTCTCGCGGGCGGTGGCCGACGCACCGATCCGGTTCCGCCGCCTGCGCCGGAGCCGCTCGCCCAGTCCCGGCACGCCGTGCAGAGCGAGGCGGAGCGCGGTGCCGGGTGAGGAGAGGATCCGCCCGGCGTCGGGAAGCGCCGGGCCGAGAAGGACGAGGCCATGGACCAGGTCGGGGTGGCGTGCGGCGACCTCGATGCCGATCAGCGCCCCCATCGAGTTGCCGACCAGCGTCACCGGCCCGGTCTGCTCGCGGAGGAACCGGGAGAGTGCCTCGACGGACCGGTGGACGTCACCGGAGAGCTCGACGCTGCACACGTGGGCGACGGGGCGCAGCTCCGGGACCAGGAGCGTCCAGTCGAGTGCCGAGCCGCCGACCCCGTGGATCAGGACCACGGTGGGCCCGGTGCCGCCGTCGTCGTGCGCCTGGACATGGCCGCGCGGCCGGTCCCCGGCGAGGAACGGGAGCCGTCCTCCCACCCACCAGCACACCGCGATGGCCGCGGCGCCGACGAGCGGGGCCTTCACCCACGCCGGTGCCGGGAACGGTCGTAGTGCGCTCGCCAGGACCAGGAGCACCGGGCCCTGGATCACGAACGCGGCGAAGGCGTTGCGCGACCAGCGCGTCCACCTGGGGCCGGACCGGGTGAGACGGCGCTCCGCGATGCCCACCAGCCAGACCGAACCCAGGACCACCAGCATCGCTTCGACGACCGCGAGGGCGAGCGCCTGCCAGTGCCATCCGCCCAGGTAGGGGCCCGAGTCGCGGGCGACGTCGCGCACTCCGCTCGCCATCGCGGCCACCGGCAGGAGCAGCAGGGTGACGATCGTGGCGGCGCCGCACAGCCGTCGAACCGGGTCCGGCACGTGCCGCTCCCAGCCCGACCGTCGCGCGGCGACGCCGAGCAGGAACAACCCGAGGCACTGGGGCCACTGCCACAGGTGCAGGTCGCCGACCTGGCCGCTGCGGGCGGGCCACCACAGCCGCATCACGAACGACGCGAGCGCGACGAGGACGACGACGACCGGCAGGTGCCGACCCCGCAGCGCGACGCCCCGCGGCCACGCCACGACCGGTACGGAGAAGAGCAGCAGGACCAGCGCGAACCACAGCGACCCGGAGTCCAGCAACGGCTGCCGATGGGTCAGCACCCACCAGAACGACACGTCGTGGCCGGCCGCACGGTAGGCCACCCACACCGACGCGGGCCACACGAGCAGCGCCGAGACGAGCCACGGCAGGCCGAGGCGCAGGGTGCGGTCGCCCAGGTATCCGACCCGGCCGCGGCGGGCGACGGCAGGGGCGACGAACAGCCCGGCCACGAAGAAGAACAACCCGATCACGAACAGGCCCGACGGACCGAGGATCGCCACGAGCACCGTCTCGACGAGCGGAGGGTAGGAGACCTCGCGGATTTCGTGGTATGCCCAGCCGCCGACCGCGGAGTACCCGAGCAGCGCGTGCCCGCCGATGACCCAGGCGACCAGCACGGTCCGGAGATCGTCGAGGTGGGCGAGCCGTGGGTGGTCGTCGGACACCGGTGCAGCGTGGGGCCGCGGACGGCGGCGCGGCAGGGGCAGATCGTCCCGCGTCCGCAGGGCGAGCGGCCCCGCGGCCGACGGGAGCGGCTGGGCGCGGGACGCGCGGCGGCGGGACCAACGGCCCACCGGGACGGGTCGCCCGGCGCTGCCACGGCCGCCCCTGCCCGGGCGAGGCTCGCACCGCGGCAGGGGAGGGGCGATGGCCAGGGTGTCGACGGGATGAGCCGGCGTGACCGAGCCGGGACCACACCGGACCCGGGGGCCGGCTCCGTGCTGGAGTCCGGCCGGCTCGCCGTCGTCCTGCTCGCCGTGACCCTCGCGGCGCTCGGGGCGGGCGTGGCCGCGTGGTTCCTCGGGTCGCGCGGGACGGCCACCGCCTGCTGGGTGGCCGGGACGCTGGCGGCGACGCTCCCGGCCGTCGGATGGGTGGTCGCCGGGCTGCGCCGGGGCCGGACGGGCGTGGACGCGATCGCCGTCCTCGCGCTGGTCGGGACGCTCGTCGTCCACGAGTACCTCGCCGGCGCGCTGATCGCGGTCATGCTCGCGACCGGCCGTGCGCTCGACGCCGCCGCGGAACGCCGCGCGTCGCGTGACCTGCGGGCGCTGCTGGACCGGGCGCCCCGGACCGCACGCCGCCGGACCGGGACGGGCGTGGAGGAGGTCGACCTCGGCGCCGTCGTGCCCGGGGACGAGGTCGTCGTCGCACCGGGGGAGGTCGTCCCGGTCGACGGGGTCGTCGTCGGAACCGACGCGGTGCTCGACGAGTCCGCCCTGACCGGCGAACCGATCGAGACCAGGATCGAAGCGGGCGGGCCCGTGCGGAGCGGGACGTCCGCGGCGGGACCGGCGTTCACGATCCGCGCCGTGGCGACCGCGGAGGACAGCACCTACGCCGGGGTCGTGCGGCTCGCGCGCGAGGCGGGGGCACAGGACGCGCCGGTGGTGCGGATGGCCGACCGGGTCGCGACCTGGTTCCTGCCGGTCGCGTTGCTGGTGGCGGGCACGGCATGGCTGCTGAGCGGGTCCGTGGTGCGTGCGGTCGCGGTGCTCGTCGTCGCGACGCCGTGCCCCCTGCTGCTCGCCGCGCCGGTGGCGATCGTGTCCGGGTTGTCGCGGGCGTCGCGGGCCGGCGTGGTGATCCGTGGCGGTGCGGTGCTGGAACGACTGGCCGCGGTGCGCACGGTCGTGCTCGACAAGACCGGGACGCTGACCGGCGGGCGGCCCGCCGTCGTCGGGATCGAGACCGCGGCCGGTGCCGACCCCGACGAGGTCCTGCAGTGGGCCGCGTCGGTCGACCAGGTGTCACCGCACGTGCTGGCGAGGGCGATCGTCGCCGAGGCGCGCCGGCGCGGACTCGACCCGGCGATGCCCGCGGACGTCGTCGAGGACCCCGGGACAGGGGCGTCGGGCGTGGTCGACGGCAGGCGGGTCGAGGTGGGGCGACGCTCGGGCGACGGCGGAGCGGGCTGGGTCCGGGCGGTCGCGGAGCGCGCAGTGCTCGACGGGACCGTGCTCGCCTGGGTACGCGTCGACGACGCTCCCGTGGGCGCGCTCGTACTGCGGGACCCGGTGCGCCGCGACGCCTCCCGGACCCTGCGCCGGCTGCGCGCGGTCGGGCTGCAGCGGCTGGTCATGCTCACCGGTGACCGGTGGGAACCGGCCCGCGAGGTCGGGGCCGTGCTGGGGCTCGACGAGGTCCGGGCCGAGCTGTCGCCCGCGGACAAGGTCGACGCCGTCCGCGACGAACGTGCCCGCCAGGTGACGATGATGGTCGGGGACGGGCTCAACGACGCGCCCGCCCTCGCGGCCGCCGACGTCGGGGTGGCGATGGGGGCACGGGGATCGACGGCCTCGTCGGAGGCGGCCGGGATCGTGCTCACCACGGACCGGCTCGACCGGCTCGCCGACGCGGTCCTCATCGCTCGCCGGTCCCGCCGCATCGCGGTGCAGAGTGCCGCGGTCGGAATGGCGTTGTCGCTGGTCGCGATGGTTGTGGCCGCCCTCGGGTTCCTGCCCGCCGCGCCCGGGGCACTGCTGCAGGAGGCGATCGACGTCACGGTGATCGTGAACGCCCTGCGCGCGCTCCGTCCCGGACGTGCCGAACGGATGGTCGTCCCGGACACGACCCGTCTGCTGCTGCACCGGTTCGCCGCCGAGCACGACGACCTGCGCGACGCGCTGGGATCGTTCCGCGAGACCGCGAGGCTGGTCGTGGCCACCCGGCCGGCGGGCGGGCTTCTCACCGACGCGGCGGTGCTCGCGGCGCTGCGCCGCGCCGACGCGCTGCTCGACGAGCGGATCCTGCCGCACGAACGGGCGGAGGAGCACCAGCTCTACCCGGCGCTCGCCGCACCGCTCGGCCCGGAGGCGACCGCCCCGATGAGCCGTACGCACGCAGAGATCGAGCGTCTCGGGCGCAGGCTCACCGCCCACAGGGACGCCGCCGCCGCCGCAGGCGGGATCCCCCCGGAGCGGGTGGAGGACCTCCTCGCGTGCCTCTACGGCCTGCACGCGGTGCTGGGACTGCACTTCGTGCAGGAGGAGGAGAACTACTTCGAGCTGGACCACGACATCGCGGTGGACCACGGCGCCGGGGCCGACGTCGGTCCCACCCGCGTGGGAGGAGCCTGGCCATGACCACGGAGACCACGACGGCCGCCCGTCTCCAGGCCTGGACGGCCGTCGCCGCCTCGGCCACCCGCACGGGTGCGCTGCTCGCCACGCCGGGTGCGAAGCCGAGGACGGCCGCGTGCGACCGGGCGATCCGCCGGACGAGGCCGAGTACCGACAGGGCGACCGCGGCGAGCACGCCGTAGAGCACCCCGAGGGCCAGCACGGCGGCGACGGCGAGCGCCACGACCGAGCGCCGGTGGCTGCGCGCGCCCGCCGCCCGCCCGAGCGCCGCGCGGCTCCCGGAGCTGCTGACCGGGCCCCCCGAGCAGCCCCGCGGCGACGGTGGTGGCCCCGAGCACGAGGAGTTCCCGGTCGGCGTCCGGCGCCGAGCCAGCACCCGGCTCGGCGGACCGCCGCCGGCCGCCCGGCGACGGTCGGCCGCCGGGCCGGTGAGACGACGTCACACGGTGCGGCCACCTGCCCGGGTGGGTTCGGGACGTTCGGTCCGGTCCGCGCGGGCCGGAGAGCCGCAGCGACCGGGCCCGGGCACCGCGACCGTGGCGGTATGGCTGCAGAACCTGCCCGACAGACACCGTGTGCGCCCGGTCCGGTCGTCGACGACGCGTGCCTGCGACCGCTCGCCCTCGTCCGCGCTGCGGACGCCGCCCAGGTGGGCGGCAAGGCCGCGAACCTCGGCGAGCTCATCGGCGCCGGGTTCGCGGTCCCGGACGGCTTCGTGGTTCCCGCAGCGGCCTACCTGGCGGCGATGGACGAGGCCGGGGTCCGTACGGACATCGCGGCGTTGTACGAGGACGCGTTGCGTCATGCGGGCCGGCCCGACGAGGTCGACGCGCTGTGCGCCCGGATGGCGGAGCTCATCCGGACGGGCGGTCTCGGCGCCGCCCTGGAGGGCCGGGTCGCGACCGCCCGTGCGGCGTTGGCCGGCGACGGTCCCGGTCCGGTGACGGTGGCGGTGCGGTCCTCCGCGGTGGGGGAGGACGGTGAACGGGCGTCGTTCGCCGGCGTCCACGAGTCGTTCACCAACGTGAGGGGCGACGCAGAGCTGTCGGCGAGGATCATCGGCTGCTGGGAGTCCGCGGTGGCGCCCCGGGCTGTCGCCTACCGCGCCGAGCGCGGCCTGTCCGGTGAGCCGGCCGTCGCCGTCGTCGTCCAGGTCATGGTGAGCGCGCAGCGGTCGGGGGTCGCCTTCACAGCGGACCCGACCAGCGGCAGACGTGACCGGGTGGTCGTGGAGGCCGTCCTGGGGCAGGGTGAGACCGTCGTGAGCGGCGCCGTCGAACCCGACACCTACGTGTTCTCCGCGCCCGACCCGCACCTGGTGTCGCTGCGGGTCGGGCACCAGACCCACGAGGTCGTCCGCGGTCGCGACGGCCACGACGTCACGCGCGTCCTCGACCGGGAACGGTCCTCGGGTCGTGTGCTCGACGATGCCGAGGCCGAGGCGGTCGCGCGGCTCGCGCTGCGGGTGCAGGAGCACTACGGCCGTCCGCAGGACGTGGAGTGGGCGATGGTCGAGGACCGGATCCAGCTCGTCCAGACACGCCCGATCACCACCCTCCCCGACCGGGGCGCCGCGACGACGCCGGACGCCGCGGGTGAACGGGACACCGGTCGAGGCGTCCTGCTCGTCTCGGGACTTGCCGCCGCTCCGGGGCGGGCGAGCGGCCGTGTCCGGCTGCTGCGTGAGCCGCGCGACGGCAGCCGGCTGCTGGACGGGGACGTCCTCGTCGCGCCGAGGACGGACCCGGACTGGCTCCCTACGCTCAGGCGCGCCGCTGCGGTCGTCACCGACCAGGGCGGGGTGACATGTCACGCTGCGATCGTCGCCCGGGAGCTGGGGATTCCGTGCGTGGTGGGGACACGGTCGGCAACGGCCGACCTGCCCGAGGGCGAGCTGGTCGCGGTCGACGGCACGACCGGTGAGGTGCACCGGGGAGCCGCCTTCGTGGTCTCCGACGCCCCTGCACCCCACAGGCACGACGCCGCACCGTCCGTGCCGTCGCCACGCACCGGGACGGAGCTGCACGTCAACCTCGCCCTCCCCGATTCGGCCGAGCGCGTCGCCGCACTCGACGTCGACGGTGTCGGGCTGCTCCGGGCGGAGGTGGTGTTGACCTCGGCGCTGGGTGGGCGCCATCCCCGGGCGGTGCTCGCCGCGGGGGAGGCTGACGGGTTCGTGACCGCGATGGCGGCGGCCGTCGGCCGGATCGGCGCGGCGTTCGCGCCGAGGCCGGTCCTCTACCGGACCACCGACCTGCGCAGCAACGAGTTCCGTGGCCTGACCGGTGGCGACCGGTTCGAGCCGGTCGAACGCAACCCCATGATCGGGTATCGCGGTGCCTATCGCTACCTGCACGAGCCCGAGGTGTTCGGGATGGAGCTGCGCATGCTGGCAGAGGTCCGGGACCGGCTGCCGAACGTCCACCTGATGATCCCCTTCGTCCGCACCCGATGGGAGCTGGCGGCCGTACTGGAGCTGGTGGACGCGAGCCCCTTGGGCGGCCGGCGCGGTCTGCAGCGGTGGCTGACCGCGGAGGTGCCGTCCGTCCTGCACTGGCTGCCCGAGTACGTGGGGCTCGGCATCGACGGGGTGTCGATCGGCAGCAACGACCTGACACAGCTGGTCCTCGGCGTCGACCGGGACGCAGAACGGCTCGCGGAGCTGTACGACGAGTCCGACCCGGCCGTGCTGGACGCGATCTCGACGATCATCGAGCGCGCCACCCTCCTCGGGGTCCCGACCTCGCTGTGCGGGCAGGCGCCCAGCCGCATCCCGGGGTTCGTGGAGTTCCTCGTGCGGGCCGGCATCACCGCCGTGTCGGTCAACCCCGATGCCGTGGGGTCGGCGCGGGCGGCGATCGACGCCGCGGAACGGCGCTTGCTCCTCGACGCCGCCCGACGGGCACCGGGCCGGCGGCGGACGCGCTGAACACGGGACACGGCGGGGCGCCCGCGCGGCGCCCCGCCCACGCCGCTTCCGGGGTCACTCCGTCGCTTCCGGGGTCACTCCGTCGCCGGGCCGGAATCCCGCTCGTCCGATGACGACGACGCCGGCGCGACGGCGGACGCGGAGCAGTACCGCAGCCCCGCGAGGATCCGCTGGGCGTGGTGCACCGCCTCGACGGCGGAGGGCAGGAGGACCTGGTGCGAGTCCGGGGCCGATCCGGTCAGCACGCGGTAGGCGCGGGGCACGTACGTTCCGGCGCCGACGGAGACCTCCAACCCGTGCAGCAACGCGGCCAGCGCGTCGACGACCGTCGCGACGGAGTGTTCGAGCGCCGCGACGCGGTCCGGCGAGGCGGTGGCGGTGGTGCGGCGCGGCGGCGCATCGATCGCACGCGTGTCCGCCGTCGACCGGGCCCGGGCCGGTGCGTCCGACCTCGTGCCGTCGGGAGCCATCAGGTGACGCAGCGATGCTGGTAGCTGCGCGAGGAGGTGGTCGGTCTGGCCGGGTGCCCATCGACTGTCCAGGGCCGCGGTGATCAGGGGGATGGCCCGTCTCGCCTCGTCGGGGTCGACGCCGGCGGCGTCGGCGACGAGCGACACCAGCTGGTCGGGGCCGAACTTGACCGGCACGACCGCGGGTCGCCAGCCGTCGTACCAGATGCCGCGCAGCAGTAACGGGAGCTGCGCACCGAGGTGGGCCGCGCCGTCGACCTCGAGCCGGTCGCGCACCGTGTGGAGCCATCCGCGCAGGAGACGGAACGCATACGTCCGGTCCGAGGTCCCGACGGACTCGGCGACGGTGTCGATCCAGCTGAACGCCGTCCGCTCGGCCTGCGCGACCGAGTCGATGCCGCCGGCGTGAGGCGGGTGGGTGTCGGTCGGCATCGGAATGCTCCTCGAAGGTCGGTGGAGGACTCGGTCCCCCACGGGGGCGACAGGTCGATCCGGGTGGGTCGTCCGGTCCGGTGCCACGGGAGACGGCGGCGCGCCGGACGTCGTCGAGGTCGACGTCAGCGACTCCGCGGCGACGGGCGGTCCGGTGCGCCCGCGGACTCCGGCTGCGCGCCTGCTCCGCCCACGGCCATCGCGAACTGGACACCCTGGAACACGCCTTCGAGCCAGCCGACGAGCTGGGCCTGGGCGATGCGGAGCTCGGCGTCCGAGATGGCCGCGCCGACGCGCAGGTGCGGTGCGATCTCGTCGAGCTCGGCGCGCAACGCCGCGGGCACCGTCGCCTCGATCTCGGCGAGCGTGGCTGCGTGCGCGTCGACCAGCCTGGAACGCCCCGCCGCGTCGAGCGGTTGCGCGTGGAGCTCTTCGAGCAGCTGCTTGACCATGCCGCCCAACCTCAAGAGCTTGGCGGGATCGGTGATCGGCTCGTCGTCGGTCACCGCAACGGCCGCACGAGGGTGAGCCACACCGGTGGCCTGCTGGTTCATGGCGTCTCCTCAGCCGTCGTCCAGATGGGCGTCGGGCCCCGGGAAGAACAGCGACTCGTGGCCGTCCTGCCAACGCACCTGGTAGTGCTCGAGCCCGTCGTCCTTCCCGAGAACCGCGACGACGGTGCCCCGCCGCGGCGCAGCGTCGAGGACGCTGTTCTCGACGACGATCCGGTCTCCCACGTCTGCATGCACGGTTCCTCCTCGGTCGTGTGCCGATCCCCCGAGGGTGGCGGCCTGCTCGCCGGATCGCGTGGGTCTTCCGACATCGCTGCGGAGGACGTCCGGCCCGACCCTGGGCGCCGCCGTGGCGCCGGCCCGCGGTCTGTCCGGCCGCGGGTCGGTGAGGTGGGGACCTTCGTCCCGGCTCGGCGCCTCCGACGGCCCCTGGGCCGCCGGGCATCTCCCGGCGAGGCTGGGAACGACCCGGGCCGATCACCGGAGCCGGGCATGTAGTCAGGGAGGCCGCCCAGATGTCCACCCCGTCACGCGACGGGAACGCGCCCGTGCCACCGCCACGTCCCGTCGATGCCTGGACGGTCGTCTTCGAGGGGTTCGATCCCGGTGACGAGGGCCGGCGCGAGGCGCTCTGCACCCTGGGCAACGGCTATCTCGCGACCCGTGGGGCGTCTCCCGAGTGCTCGGCCGACGGCGTGCACTATCCCGGCACCTACTCGGCCGGAGTCTTCAACCGGCTGGACGACGAGCTCGGGGGCCGGGCCGTCACCACCGAGAGCATGGTGAACCTCCCGAACTGGTTGTGCACACGTATCGCGGTCGACGACGACGACCGGTCGGGTGAGTGGCTCGACCCGCTCGGTTCCTCGGTGCGGCCGACCGAGCACCGGGTCACCCTCGACCTGCGCCGGGGGCTGCTGAGCCGGCTGGTCCGCTTCGTCGATCCCGACGGCCGACGGATCACGCTGCGGCAGCGGCGGTTCGTCCACATGGGCCACCACCACGTGGCGGGGTTGCAGACCGTCGTCTCCGCCGACAACTGGTCCGGACGCCTGCGGATCCGCTCGGAGATCGACGGAACGGTGACGAACGCCGGTGTCGCCCGGTACCGGCAGATGGCCGATCGGCATCTGCAGGTCGACGGGTGTCGTGAGGTCGACCGCGAGACCGTGCTGCTCACCGCCCGCACGACACAGTCGGGCATCCTCGTCGCCATCGCGGCGCGGACGCGGGCCGACCGGCCGGCCGGCCGGGTGCTCGTCGAGGCGGACGGGAGGGTCGGGCACGAGGTCCGGGTCGACCTCGTCGACGGGGAGTCGGTGACGATCGAGAAGATCGTCACGGTCGTGACGTCGCGCGACGTCGCGATCTCGCACCCGGCGGCGGCGGCCGTGGACCTCATCGGCGACGCGGGCGGCTTCGACGAGCTGCTCGCGTCGCACGAGATGGCCTGGGCCCAGCTGTGGCGACGCTTCGAGGTGGAGCCGGCGATGCCCGGCAGCGTCACGATCGACGACACCCTGCGCACCCTGCGCCTGGGCCTGTTCCACGTGCTGCAGACGGTGTCGCCGCACGACCTCGATCTCGACGCCGGCATCCCTGCGCGCGGTCTGCACGGTGAGGCCTACCGCGGGCACGTCTTCTGGGACGAACTCTTCGTGCTCCCGGTCCTGACGCTGCGGATGCCGGTACTGGCCCGGGCGCTCCTGCACTACCGCACCCGCAGGCTCGAGACCGCGCGGCGATCCGCCCGAGCCGCCGGCCTCCGCGGCGCGATGTTCCCGTGGCAGTCGGGCAGCGACGGTCGTGAGGAGGCGCAGACGGTGCACCTGAACCCGCTGTCGGGCAGGTGGCTGCCCGACCCCAGCCACCTGCAACGACACGTCGGGCTCGCGGTGGCCTACGACATCTGGACGTACTACCAGTCGACCGCGGACCTGGAGTTCCTGGCCGAGCACGGCGCCGAGACGATGCTGGAGATCGCCCGGTTCTTCGCGAGCCTCACCAGCTACGACCCCCTGCTGGACCGGTTCCGCATCCGCGGCGTGGTGGGACCCGACGAGTACTCGACGCGATATCCCGGCGCCGACGAGCCGGGCGTAGACGACAACGCCTACACCAACGTCATGGCCGTGTGGCTCTTCCGCCGGGCACAGGAGGTGCTGGACACCCTCCCGAGCATCAGACGTGTCGAGCTCGTCGAACGGCTGGGGCTCACCCCGGCGGAGCTCCTGCACTGGTCGACACTGAGCAGGCGGATGTACGTCCCGTTCCTGCCTTCCGGGATCATCGAGCAGTTCCACGACCAGCACCGTCTCGCGGAGCTGGACTGGCCGCAGTACCGACTCCGCTACGACGACCTGCAGCGGCTGGACCGGATCCTCGAGGCGGAAGGTCGGTCCGTCGACGACGTCCAGGTCTCCAAGCAGGCCGACGTGTTGATGTTGTTCTACCTGATGTCCGCCGACGAGCTGCGGGAGCTCCTGGGCGGGCTCGGCTACGCACTGCCGGCCGCCGTCATCCCCCTCACCATCGACCACTACCTCGCCCGCACGGTGCACGGGTCCACGCTCAGCGCGCTGGTCCACGGGTGGGTGCTGGCCCGGGCGAACCGCGAGGACGCCCTCGACCACTTCGAACGGGCGCTGCGCAGCGACCTGGCCGACATACAGGGTGGGACGACCGCGGAGGGCGTCCACCTCGCCGCCATGGCCGGCTCCGTCGACCTGCTCCAGCGGTGCTTCGCCGGACTGGAGACGCGCCACGACACGCTCTGGTTCAACCCGCACTGGCCCGAGCGGTTCGGTGCGCTCGAGTTCGCCGTGCAGTACCGGGGCCTGCCGTTGCAGGTGCGGGTCAGCGGCCGTGAGGTGCGTGTGTCCGCAGCCGCGGGGCCCGGCGGCGCGGTCCGCGTCGGGTGCGGGTCGGACCTCCGCTCACTCGGGCCTGGTGACTCCGCGGTGTTCCGGGCGGCCACCACGTTCGTCCCCGACGGCCGGCCCCGGCCGCGAGCAGTCCGCGCGCAGGCCGGTGCCGGGAACCGGACACGGCGCCCGGACGCGTCGTCCGGGCCCGCGCCCGGAGCGCTCCCGCCCTGATCGGCGCCGCATCCGCATCAACGGTCCGGGTCGCGGCGGCGGACCGGACCGGACCACCTCGTGAGGAACAGGAGGCAGCCATGAGCCGACATCGCAGTGGGCCCGTCGTCGTCGGGGTCGACGGATCGAGGTCCGCGTCGCAGGCGGTGGAGTGGGGTGCGACGGAGGCGATGCTGACCGGGGCACCGTTGCGGCTCGTCGCCGCGCTGGGCCCACCGGCGGTTCGTCGCACCGACGACGGGGACCTGCAGGAGGTGTCCGCGCGCCATCTCGTCGTCTCGGCGCGCGCCGCGCTCGACATGGCTGCCGATCAGGCCGTGCGCGCGCAACCCTGTCTCGACGTCGATTCCGACGCCAGGGAGGGTTTCCCGGTCCCGGTCCTGCTCGACGAGTCCCGGCACGCGACGGTTCTGGTGATCGGCAACCGCGGGCTCGGTGGTGTGCCGGGGCTGTTGCTCGGATCGGTGTCGACGACCGTCGCGGCCAAGGCGGAGTGCCCGGTCGTCGTGGTGCGCGGAACCGTCGTCGGCCCGGGGGACGATCGTCCGGTCGTCGTCGGCGTCGACGGGTCGCCGATCAGCGACTCGGCGATCGAGCTGGCCTTCGCGGAGGCGTCGGAGCGTGGCGCCCCGTTGCTCGCCGTTCATGCCTGGTCGGACCGGATGCTGGTGGAGCTGGGACCGATCGTGGACATGGACGCCATCAACGCCGACGAGCGTCAACTGCTGTCCCAGCGGCTCGCCGGCCGGCGCGAGGAGTACCCCGACGTCGAGGTCCGGACGCTGGTGCGGCGCGACAAGGCCGCCGAGGTCCTGCTCGACCTGTCGGCGAAGGCACAGCTCGTCGTGGTGGGATCCCGCGGGCGAGGACGTGTGTCGGGGTTGCTGCTCGGCTCGGTCGGGCACGCCCTGCTGCACCTCGCCGAGTGCCCGGTGCTCGTCGCCCGGTCCTGACGGCGGCCTGGGCCAGGAGTTCAGCTCTGCATCACGAACCGCAGCGGCCGGCGCGGCGTCGGGAGGAGGGGAGGGAACCCGGGTGGCCGCTCGCCGACTCGGAGGATCAGCTGGGGGTGCTCCGGGACGCCCAGCACCTCCCACCGCAGACGGTCGCGCGTGGTCGCGACCTCGACGGCTTGACTCAGCGGGGCAGAGGCGAGGCCCGCGTGGGTCGCGGTCAGCAGCACGGCGCTGGTCGCCTCACCCGCCCGCAGCCGCGCAGCCGTGTCGTCGTCACGGGTACACAGGGCGAGCAGGGTGCCCGCACCGATCGAGCACCCGTCCTCGGGGCCGAGGGTGCCGGCCGGGAAGCGACGGGGGAGTGCGACCGCCGTCCCCGACACCCTCGGGACCGCGTCGATGGGAACGCCGTCGTGTGCGTTGTGGTAGCGGTGCGTCCAGGTCATCAGCTCGGCGAGGTAGCCGGGCGCGTCCTGCTGCCGGGTCGCCGCGTCCCCGAGCAGGGCGAGCAGGCGCTCGCGACGTCCGGGGTCGAGGACGGGCCAGAGGACCCCTCCCTCGGCCGCGGCCGCTCCGACGAGCGCGTCGAGCGTTCCGGCGTCCACGGGGCCGTCGGCGTAGGCACGGCGGTCGCTGTGTCTCCTGACGAGCTGGTTGTGGAGTGCGACGTCCATCGGGCCCGGCTCGCCGCTCACGACACGCACGGTGGCGAGGTGGTCGCGGTCCTCCGGGTCCGGCAGCCGGACGACGTGGGTCGCGACGCCCGCACCCGCGAGGGCGACACGTAGATGGTGGAGCGCCGCTCCGCAGCTGATGAGCAGGTCACGGCCCTCGGGATCGGTCCCGGGCAGGAATCGGTCCCGATCAGCGTGCAGGTCGACGTGGTCGTCCCCGATCCGCCATCGCCACGGCTGGGTGTTGTGCACCGACGGTGCGGCCAGCGCCTGCCGAACGGCCTCCTGGAGGAGCCCCGCCGCCGGGGGCCGGGAATCGGGCCGGGCCCGCGCGGGGCCCTCGTTCGTCGTGCCGGTCATCGTCCCAGCGTCCCGCGCTCCGGCCGTCGCAGCTCCGGGCCGATCGGCCCCTGTGCCAGGTCCGGGTGTCCAGGTGGGCCGGGCCGGGTGGCCGTCACGGCGGCGGCGGAGTGTCCCCGTGGACGACGAGCACCGCCCCCGTGGCGTGCTCCGTGCAGGCCGCGCTGACCGACCCCAGGAGCAGGCCGGTGAACCCGCCGTGCCCGCGGCTGCCGACCACCAGGACGCGTGAGCCGGCGCCGATGTCGAGGAGCGCGTGCGCCGCCCCGCCCTCCACGACCGTCTCCCGGACCGGGGCGCCCGGTCGCTCCCCGAGCGTCTCGACGACCGTGTCGTGCAGGACCGTCGCCGCGTCCGCGGCCGGGTCCCAGCCGTCAGGCCAGTTCGGCGTCGCGCCCGCGAGGGTCGGAAAGGTCCACGCGGTCACCGCCTCGATCTCGGCGCCGCACGTCCTGGCCAGGAAGAGTGCCCAGCGCAGTGCGTGCTTGGAGGGTTCCGAGCCGTCGACGCCCACCACGATGCGGTCCCTGTGCTCTGCCACGAGAATTCCCTCCCGGAACGGTCGGTCCAGTCTTCGCCCGACGACCCGACCGTGCCCGGCGACGATCGATCGCGTTCATGATGGCGACGGGCCGGTCCGGTTCGATCGGGCCGAACGACGTCCGGCACCGGCCGGGTGGCCCGCAAGTCCGGGACCGTCACCGGGCACCGGCTCCGGCACGACCAGCACCGGGCACCGGGCCGCGGCGACCAGGTCGCTGGGGGAGGCGCCTGCGACGGTGCCGGCAGCCGCGCCATTCGAGGAGCGGCCGAGGACGAGGAGCTCCGCGTCGACCGCGAGTGCGACCAGCAGCGGCGCAGGGTCGTCGCGCACGGTCAGCAACCTGATGCGCCGGCCGGGCTCACCGGTACGCCACGGCGCCACGGACCGCTCCAGATCGTGACGGACCCGTGCGAGGTCGCGGTCCCACCTCTCCAGGGTGTCCGGCAGGATGCGGCCGAGATCGGACTCGGCACTGCTCCACGCCCGCACCGCCACCAGTTCGGCGTCGCGAGAGACGGCCTCGCGAACCGCGATGTCGAGGACCGCCGTCGCCGTCCGGGGCGCGACGCCGACGATCACACGGCCGGCCGGCGGGACCGTGAGGGGCACCGCCGCGACCGGGCAGGCCGCGGCCAGGAGGACCTCGGGGTCCGGCGGTGCCGCCACGACCAGCAGCTCGGCCGAGGTGCTGATCCGTTCCAGGTCGACGCCGAGAGGGTCTGCCACACGGCAGGTCGACACCGAGGCGTCAGGGAACAACGCGCGCAGCCGTCGCGTCGTGCGAGCCCGGCCGACGTCGTCCCCGGTCCCCACCACCTGCACGCGTGTGTGCATCCGCTCCGCCTCGGCCGCGGCCCACCGGGCCGAGACCATGTCGTCGGCGACGAGAAGGATCGGGCGGCAGCTCACGGTCGCGTCCTCCTGGTGCCGGCTCGAGTCGGTCCGTGGTGGTCGATCAACGGCATCGCCGCAGTCCCAGCGCTGGTACTTCTCGCCGGGGTCCGGCTACCCCGACGCGTGCGCGTCGAACGGCCGTGCCGGCCGTGATGGACACGGTCACACCGTCGGGTCCGTTCCGGCGTCGTCATGAGCAGCTGTTCGCACCGAACCCAGCGCATCGTCCGCGCGGCCGAGGGGATCGGGAGCATCCGCCGCGCCGGGCGAGCGCAGCCAGAGGTGGTCGGGCTCGCGCGGAAGTGGGATCGGCGGCACCGTCCGATCGGCGGGGTGCGGTGCCTCCCTCTGCGAGAAGCCGCTGCGGTCCTCGAAGAACCGCAGCAGCTCCACCGGGAACGGCATCACGAGGGTGCTGTTCTTCTCCGCCGCGACGTCCGCGACCGTCTGCAGCAGCCGCAGCTGCAGCGCGCCGGGGGTCGCGGACATCCGGCCGGCCGCGGCCGCCAGCTGCTCGGAGGCCTGGCGCTCGCCGTCGGCGGCGATCACCCGGGCCCGGCGTTCGCGCTCGGCCTCGGCCTGGCGCGACATCGATCGGGTCATCTGCTCGGGCAGCGAGATGTCCTTGAGCTCCACGAGCTCGATGCGCACTCCCCACGGCTGCTCGGTCGGCGCGTCGATGACGGTCTTGAGCTCGGTGCTGATCCGTTCGCGGTCGGAGAGGAGCGTGTCGAGGTCGGCGCGCCCGATCACGGTCCGGAGGGAGGTCTGGGCCACCTGCGACACCGCGTGCTTGTAGTCCTCGACGTTCACGATCGCCTTCGCCGGGTCCACGACCCTGAAGTAGACCGCGGCATCGACCTTGACGGTCACGTTGTCGCGGGTTATCGCACCCTGAGCGGGCACTGCGAGCACGACGACCCGGGTGCTGACCTTGGCCATCCGGTCCGCGATCGGGACGAGCACCCGCAGGCCCGGTTCGCGGACCTTGTCCAGCACCCGGCCGAAGCGGAAGACGACGCCACGTTCGTACTGCTGCACGAGCCGCAGGCTGAGCATTCCCACGAGGACGACGGCGGCGGCCCCGCCGAGCAGCCAGGCATAGGTCGTTGACATGGCACGACGTTCTCGTCGGCGGACGGCGGCGGGTAGATGTCGAGGGACCTGGAGGGAGGGGACCTCGGTCCCGCTCGGGTTCCCGGGCCTTCCGGCCCGGTGCTGGGAGCAGGGAGCCCCTGCCGCAGCCCCGTGCTGCGCTGGATCGTCGGGAACATGTCGAACACTCACCGAGCGGTCCGCGTGAGCGGTCGCCTCGATCCGGGGCTCTCGCGGTGGACGTGGCTCGTCAAATGGATCCTGCTGATCCCGCACCTGGTGGTGCTGGGTGTGCTGTGGGTCGCGTTCGTGGTCCTCTCGGTCGTCGCGCTGGTGGCGATCGTCGTGTCGGGTCGCTACCCACGTGCGCTCTTCGGGTTCAACGTCGGAGTGTTGCGGTGGGCCTGGCGTGTGGGTTTCTACGGGTACGCGGTCGGCGGGACCGATCGGTACCCACCGTTCACACTGGCCGATGTCCCGGACTATCCGGCCCGGCTCGAGGTCGAGTGGCCGGACCGGCTCTCGAGACCGAAGGCGCTGGTGAAGTGGTGGCTGCTGGCGATCCCGCACTACATGGTCGTCGTACTCCTGGTCGGCGCCGGCCGGACCGCCGTGCCGGGGACCGACGGGGCCGGTGCCGGTGTGTTCGGCCTCGGGCTGATCGGGGTGCTCGTGGTGATCGCGCTGGTGGCGCTGCTGTTCACCGGCCGGTATCCCCGCGGCATCTTCGACGCGGTCATGGGTCTGAACCGGTGGGTGCTGCGGGTCGCGGCGTATGCGGCGTTGATGACCGACTGTTACCCACCCTTCCGGCTCGACCAGGGTGGCGACGAACCCGTCCCGGTCACCGGCGACGGGGCGACCCGAGTCGCGTCGGTGCCCTCCCGACCGCCCGGAGGGGCACCCGCACCGGCGACCGCGAGGGTGCCGGACGGCCGGACGATGGTCGTCGCACCACCGGTGGACGTCGCCGAGGCCCACGACGACGGACCGCCCGGCGCGAGCCGCCCGCCCCCCACCACGCCGGCCCCGCCGTCGACCGGGCGGTCGCTGCTGCTCGTCGTCGGCTCGGTGGTCAGTGCGCTCGCCGTGCTGGTGGCCGGGGCCGGCGTGGCGGGCCTCGTCGCCGACCGCGTCGCGAGGGACGCCGGCGGCTTCCTCGCCACAGGCGTCGGCTCGGCGACGACGAACGGTGTGGCGCTGCGGACCGACCCGTTGCGGATCGACGCCGCGCAGCCCGACGCCGCAGCCCGAGTGTTCGGCGAGATCGCGTTGCGAGCCTCGTCGAACCGGGGTGGCACCGTGTTCGTCGGGATCGGTCCGACGGCGGAGGTGTCCCGCTACCTCGGCGGGGCGGCGCAGGGCGTGTGGCGGACCGGCGCGGTCGACGGACGCGGGGCCGCCGCGCGGGTGGACGAGATCGCAGGGAGACCGGCGGTCGCGCCGCCGGGCGGGCAGACGTTCTGGGCCGCGCGAGCATCCGGACCAGGGACGACCGCGGCGTCGTGGACACCCGTGCCGGGTGACTGGACGGCCGTGGTGATGAACGCCGACGGCACCGGGCCCGTCTCGGCCGGGGTGCAGCTCGCGGCACGGGTCCCGGTGCTGGGCCTGGCGTCGGCGGCGGCCGTCTGGACGGCGTTGGGGATGCTGGTGATCGGCGTCGCGGTCATCGTCGGCGCCGCGAGCGGTTCGCGCCCTGGGACCTCGGAGGTGGCGCGATGATGTGGGGCGGCTGGGACGTCGCACCGACGGTCTGGATCGTGGAGCTGGTGCTGCTCCTGCTGGCCGCCGGCGGCGGTGCGGCGGCCGCGGTGCTGGTCGTGGCGCGACGCGCCGGTACCTGGGCGAACGGTCCGGAGACCGACCGTGCCCTTCGCATTCTCGACGAGCGCCTCGCGGCGGGGGAGATCGATCTCGACGAGTACGAGCGTCTGCGTGCCGCGCTGCGCGGCGGGTCCGGGCGCACCTGAGCACACGGCCGGGTCGACAGAGGTGTGGGACGGCATCGGGCCGGGGTGGACGTACCCCGATGACGTCCACCCCGGCCGGTTGCTCCCGTCCGCTCCCCAGCGACGGGAGGCACCGCGCGGTGTGGTCACGCTGCGGTGTCCCCTCATGGTTCGCGGTCCACGGCCGGTGCGGGCAGGGTCGAAGGGCCCGGACCGACGAGGGTCGAAAGGGCCCGGCCCGACCACGACCGTGCATCGATCCGGGGGCCGGCGAGAGATGGCGAGGTCCCGGAGGTGCGTGACCTGGTCGTGGATTCATCCGAGCGAGCCGTCCACGTGCTGCCGGCGCCGTTCGTGGGACGGAGGAGCCCATCGGGGGTGCGATCCACGCCCGTCGTGGGCCGACCGGCCCTGACCGCGCCTGCGGGACGGGGATCGTCGTTTTTGCCCGGGAACTCCTCGGGAGGGAGCTGTCATGGCGGTACTGCACACCCGGACTCCGGCGACCGGTCCGGTCGATGCGGCCCCCGATCCTCGGGAGCCGGCGGCCCGGCTGTTGCGCGACCTACGGGCCGACGGGCACGGGCTGTCGGCCGCCGATGCCGCGCGACGGGTCGAACGGCACGGCCCCAACGTGTTGCCACAGCCTGTCGGCCGGGGCCTGCTGCCGGCGGTCGTCCGGCAGTTCACCCATCCACTCGCGCTGTTGCTCGTGGCCGCCGCAGTGCTGGCATGGATCTCGGGCACGACCGAGCTCGCGTGGGCGATCCTCGCGGTCGTCGTCCTCAACGCCGTCTTCGCGCTCGTCCAGGAGCGGCAGGCAGGTCGTGCGGTGGAGGCACTCGGCCGTTACCTGCCCCCGCATGCGAGGGTGAGACGGGACGGCACCGTGGCGTCGCTTCCGGTGGCCGAGATCGTGCCTGGTGACGTCGTCCTGCTCGGTGAGGGCGACCGGGTGCCCGCCGACTGCCGACTGCTGTCCGGTGCGCTCGAGATCGACGCGGCTGCGCTCACGGGAGAGTCGACCCCGGTCGACCGGGACGCGCTCGCCGTCGATCACGCCGACCGGGCGCTCGACTCGCCGGTGCTGGTGTGGAGTGGCACCGCGTGTGTGGGAGGTTCGGCGGAGGCGGTCGTGCACGCCACGGGCCGCGACACCGAGATCGGCCGGATCGCGGCGCTGACCCAGCGGCGCGGTGGCGAGCAGAGCCCGCTGGAACGACAGGTCCGCCGGGTCGCGTACCTGATCGCGGCCGTCGCACTCGGGGTCGGTGTCGCCTTCCTGCCGCTCGGCGTGCTGGCCGGGTTGACCTGGACGGAGGCCGGGGTCTTCGCCGTCGGGTTGCTGGTCGCGAACGTGCCCGAGGGACTCCTCCCGACCATCACGCTGGCACTCGCCGGTGGTGTGCGGGCGCTGGCTCGACGCGGCGCACTCGTCAAGCGGTTGTCGGCAGTCGAGACGCTGGGCTCCACGACCGTCATCTGCACCGACAAGACGGGCACACTCACGGTCGGTGAGATGACCGTCGCGGAGGTGCGCGGCCCCGCGGGCACGGTGCTCGACCGGCCGGGACCGGACCTCGTCGAGGCCGTGGTCGCGTGCTCGACCGCCGATCTCGCGGCGCGGACCGGTGACCCGACCGAGCTCGCACTGCTGGAGATGGCCGCCGCCGCCGGAGCCGACGTCCGCGCCGAGTCGCGTGACCGGCGGCGGCGGGCCCTGTTCGCGTTCGATCCCCGCCGGCGCGCCATGTCGACCGTTGACTCCGTCTCCGGGGACCGCCTGCGCGTGCATCTGAAGGGTGCTCCCGAGTTCGTCGTCCCCCGGTGCGAGACGGACCCGTACGCGGACGACGGGATCGCCGCAGCGATCGAGGAGATGACCGGCCGTGGTCTGAGAGTGCTCGCGGTCGCGGCCCGTGACCGGCCGGGATCGTCGATGCCGGGTCGCGACGAGGCGGAGGGGCCGGGGATGCGGCTGCTGGGACTGATCGGGTTGCTCGACCCACCGCGGCCCGAGGTGCCGGCGGCGGTCGCGGCGTGTCACTCGGCGGGAATCCGGGTTCACGTCGTCACCGGCGACAACGGACGGACAGCCGCGGAGATCGCCCGTCGGGTTGGGCTGGGGGTCGACCGTGTCGTCGACGCGAGCGATCTCGACACCCTTTCCGACGAGCGGCTGAGGACGCTGCTCGCCGGTCCGGGGGAGATCGTCTTCGCCAGGACGGCCCCCGAGAGCAAGCTACGCATCGCCGACGCCCTGCGGGCGAACGGTGAGACCGTCGCGATGACTGGTGACGGGGTGAACGACGCGCCGGCTCTGCACCACGCCGACATCGGTGTGGCGATGGGCAGGGGCGGTACGGACGTCGCCCGCGAGGCAGCGACCATGATCCTCACCGACGACAACTTCGCCACCGTGGTCGTCGGTGTGGAGGAGGGCCGCCGGGTCTACGACAACGTCCGCAAGTTCGTGCTCTACATCTTCGCCCACGCGGTACCGGAAGTCGTCCCGTTCCTGTTGTTCGCGCTGTCCGCCGGCGTGATCCCGCTGCCGCTGACCGTGCTGCAGATCCTCGCCGTCGACCTCGGCACCGAGACGCTGCCCGCGCTGGCACTGGGTCGGGAGCGCGCGGAGCCCGGACTCATGGAGCGGGCGCCCCGCCGACCCGGCCACGGCGTGATCGACCGGCGGATGCTGTTGCGGGCCTGGGCGCTGATGGGGACGGTCTCGGCAGTCCTCGGCGTCGGCCTCTTCCTGCTCGTGTTGGTACGCGCGGGCTGGACGCCGGGCGCGGACACCGGTCCCGGTGCCCCACTGCACCACGCGTACCGGCAGGCGACGACGGCGACCTTCGCAGCAATCGTCGCCTGCCAGGTCGGAACGGCGTTCGCCGCCCGCACCAACCGGACGTCGCTACGTCGTGTCGGACTGTTCGGAAACCGGATGCTGCTGGGAGGCATCGCGTTCGAGCTGGCCTTCTCCGCAGCACTCGTCTATGCGCCTCCGCTCCAGGCAGTGTTCGGGACGGCGGCGCTGCCGGTCTGGGTCTACCCGCTCCTGCTGGTGATGCCGGTGATCGTGTGGGGGGTCGACGAGGCGTTCCGGTGGTTCGCGCGGCGCCGCGAGGTCGCCGTGATCACGCCGGAGGACGGCGACAGATGACCCGGGCCGCCCGGACCTCGTCGAGAGCCGATCGGCGGTACGGACCGGACCGGGTCGAGCGCTTCCGCCGGGGCCCATCGGGCGAGCCGTCCCCTGAACAGCCTGACGGGAGACCCCCACTCTCGGGCCCTTCGTCGGCATCCTCGACCGGCCCGCCGACCTAGCGTCGTGGCGAGGGCCCGCAACATCCGGGGCCGTGTCCGGAGAAGGAGTGGCCATGCGTGTCCGTGAGGTGATGTCGGCACCGGCTGTCGTGGTCGGGTGTGACGCCTCGGTGAAGGTGGCGGCACGGTTGCTCGACGAGCGCGGCTTCACCGCGCTGCCCGTCGTCGACGACGGGGGAAGGCTCGTCGGTGTCGTCGGCGAGGCGGACGTCCTCGCCGACCGGCTGCCGCCCGATCCGCGGCTGCCCGTGCCGGACCGTCCCCCCCGCGCGGTCCCCCGACTCGTCGGCGACGTCGTGCGGCGGGACGTCGTGACGGCCTCGCCGCGCGACGGCGCGGGCGACCTGCTCGTCGTGATGCGCGAGGGAGGCTTGCGCTCGATCCCGGTCGTCGAGGACGGCGTCGTCGTCGGTGTCGTGACCTGGCGCGACCTGGTCCACACGCTCGCCCGGCCCGATGCCGACATCGCCGCCGACGTCCGGCGCCGGCTCGCCCTGCGGTTCGGCGACCGGTGGACGGTGCGGGTGGAGGACGGGGAGGTCGTGCTCGCGTCCGACCGGGCGGCCGACGTGCCGGACCGGAGCATGGCGATCCGGATTGCGGAATCGGTGATCGGGACGACGCGGTGCACGGTCACGACGGGGTCCGGACCGGGGCCGGTCCGGGAGACCTCCGACGACGATGGTGGGGCCTGCTCGGTCCCACGGCCCGGTACGGACGCCGTGGCGATGGTGGGGCGGACGGAGGAGGTCCGATGAGTGCTCGACGGGGTCGCGTGATCGTCGTCGGGGTCGACGGATCGAGCGAGGCACTGGATGCCGCGCGCTGGGCCGGCGCCGAGGCGGCGCGCCGCGGCGCGTCGGTGTGTCTGGTCGCAGCCACGCAGTGGGCGGTCGCCTCTCCGGTCGGTGTCACCGCGCTCGGTCAGCAGTCCCTGCGCGTCGCGCTCGTGGAGGCGGCCGAGGACACGCTGGCCGAGGCCGCAGCCGAGGTGCGACGCACCGCACCCGGGGTCGCCGTGCAGACCGAGGTGAGGCCCGGCGCTCCGGCTCCTGTGCTGCTGGCGGAGTCGGAACAGGCCGAGCTGGTGGTCCTGGGGTGCCGGGGTCTCGGCGGATTCGCGGGTCTGCTGGCCGGGTCGGTGACGATCTCCGTCGCCGCCTCGGCACGGTGCCCGGTCGTCGTCGTGCGCGGCATCGTCGGGTCGAGCGGCCCGCTGCCCGTCGTCGTCGGCGTCGACGGCAGCGAGAAGGGAGAGGCCGCGCTGGCGTTCGCTTTCTCTGAGGCGTCGGCCCGACGGCTGCCACTGGTGGCCGTCCACGTCTGGAGCGACGCGATGATCGACCCGCTGGTCGCTCCCGCGATCGACTGGACTGCGCTCGCCGCCGAGGCCGAGGAGGTGCTCGGCGAAAGGCTGGCGGGTTGGGCCGAGAAGTACCCCGACGTCGAAGTGGGTCGGCGGGTGGTCCGCGACAACGCTGCCGCGACTCTGGTCGAGATGTCGATCGGCGCCCACCTCGTCGTGGTCGGAAGCCGTGGACGCGGTGCACTGCGCGGGGCGCTGCTCGGCTCGGTCAGCCAGGCACTGCTCCGGCACGCCTCCTGTCCTGTCGCGGTCGTCCGTGAGGAGGAGTCATGAGTATCGAATGGCATCGTCCCGTCGTCGCGGGAGTGGACGGCTCGTACGCGGCACTCGCCGCGGTGGAGCGGGCCGCGGTGGAAGCCGCGGCACACGCGACGGGCCTGCGGCTGGTCGCCGCGGTCGAGTGGGCCACCTACCGCGCGATCGGGCTCCCCGCGCTGGGGGAGGACCACCTGCGCGACGTCCTCCTCGAGCAGGCCCGCGGCCATCTGTCAGCGGCGCAGGCGCGAGTGGCGGTCCTGCAGCCACAGCTGGAGGTGAGCTGCGAGGTGATCGGCGGTGCCGCTGCCGCGGCGCTCGAGCGGGAGTCGGCAGGTGCCGCGCTCCTGGTCGTCGGAGGCCGCGGAACCGGTGGTTTCGGCGAGATGCTCCTCGGGTCGGTCGCCCTGGCGCTGGCCGCCCACTCCTACTGCCCCGTCATGGTGGTCCGCGACGTCACGGCGTCGGCGGACGGGCCGGTCGTCGTCGGTGTCGACGACTCCCGGGGCCGCGAGGAGGTCCTTCGGCTGGCCTTCACCGAGGCAGCCGCTCAGGGTTGCGAGCTCGTCGTCGTCCACGCCTGGAGCGCGGCGAAGCTCGATCCGCTCGCACTGCCCCTGCTCGACTGGTCGCTCATCGAGTCGCAGAGCGACGACATGGTCGCGGGCTGGACCGCGCCGTGGGAGAAGGAGTACCCGGAGGTCGCACTCCGGCGGGTGTTCGTCCGTGACGGAGCGGCCGGTGCCCTCACCACCCTCTCCGAGAGTGCCCGGACGGTCGTCGTCGGGAACGGGGGGCGCGGTGCCGTGCGGGACTTCCTGCTCGGCTCCGTCAGCCGGGCGCTGGTCCACCACGCACACTGCTCGGTTCTCGTGGTGCCGGCAGCGGCGCCGCACGAGCATCCGTGATCCGAGTCCCCGTCCCCGGAGGAGAGCCGTCATGAGTGCCCACACCCTTCGACGCACACTGGTCCGCGACGTGATGTCCACCGCGGTCGTGTCCGTCACCCCGGACGCGACCTTCGACGAGGTGGCCCATCTGCTCGTCGGTCATCGGGTACGTGCGGTCCCTGTGCTCGACGACGGACGCCCGGTCGGCGTCGTGTCCGAAGCCGACCTCGCGCGCACCGCCGAGCTGGGGGACCCCTCTATCCGGTCGCGGCCGCACGGTCCTTCCTGGCGCCGGCACGCCGGGGCCCGCCCCACGACCGCAGCGGAGCTGATGAGCAGCCCGGCGATCTGCGTGCGCCCGGATGTGTCCGTCGCCGAGGCGTCCCGGCTCATGCGCCTGCGAGGTGTCGGATGGCTGGCGGTCGTCGATCCCGACGAGGACGGCGTCTCCCGGCTGGTCGGCGTGCTCGGCAGGTCGGACGTGCTCGGGGTCTTCTTCCGCGACGACGACGACCTGCGGACCGAGGTCACCGACCAGGTGTTCCGGCGGATCCTGCTGGTCGACCCGTCCGGGCTGAGGATAGATGTGCACGACGGGGTCGTGTCCCTGGCCGGAGAGGTACCCCAGCAGTCGGACGCGAAGCTCGCCGTGGCCCTCGTGTCCCGCTTGGAGGGCGTCGTGGCGGTCGAGGACAGGCTGACCCAACGATTCACCGACGCCTCGGACCGGCCACTGCCCATGTTCTGAGACCGACGGCGCTCTGAGACCGACGGCGGACGAGGGCGTGTGGGAGGAACGCGACCCGGGGCCCGGACGGAGGTCAGCGCCCCCGGGGTGCCGCTCCCCACGGGGTGTCGTAGCCGTTCACCCGACGCGGCGGCCCGGAATCGCTGCCGATCGCGACGAGGACCGGGCACCGGCTTTCGAGAGCGGGCAATCGGTCCGTCGAGCCGACCGCCGCTCCGCGGCTCCGCCGTCGAGGAATGCCGACGACGAGTAGCCGGGCTCCGGCCGATCGCTGGGCGACGACGGTCGCCGGACGGCCTTGCACCGCCTCGAAAGTAGCCCGGACCTCGGGATACGGGCCGGACCAGCACTGCAGCTCGGCCGCCACGAGCTCGGCCGGCTCATAGCTCCGGGGCGGGTCGACGTCGATCACACGGAGGGGGAGCCGGTGCGCCGCGGCCGCGGCGAACGCCGAGGACAGCACGGCGGTGTCGACGGGCGATCCGTCGACACACGCTACGACCGACGAGCCGGAGAGCACGTCGAGACGACGCACCAGCAGGACGGGGCAGGACGCCCGCCCCAGCAGGTCGACGGCGGGCGGCTCGCGGACCGCACCGGCGGTCGCCCCCGAACCGAGACCGAGGACGACGAGCTGCGCATCCTCGGCGGCGTCGAGCAGGCCGTGGACGAGGTCTCCGTCGACGATGCGTGTCGCGATGCCGAGCCGCGGGTGCTCCCGGCGAGCCACTTCTCTTGCGGTGTCCAGGATGTCGGTGGCCCGACGTGTGTCCGGTGCGTCGACGGCGTACCCGGTGGCGTGCATGATCGTCAGCCGGCCACCGCGGGCCGCGGCCTCGGCGGCGGCCCAGGCGGCGGCGTACGGTGCCGTCGCGGAGTCGTCCACGCAGAGGACGATCTCGGGCTCGGCGCTCCGTCGGTACGACTCGTGGACCACGAGTGCCTGCACGCTGTACTGCCTCTCCGCCGGCGCCGGGTGGTGGGTGACCCGGCGGATGATGGATCGTGCGGGTCACACCGCCCAGCGGTGGTCGCGCACGAAGGGAAGGCCGGACCACCAGCCCCCGAGACCCCAGAAGCGGCCGGCCTGCGTCGCTGCCAGCGTGATCAGGGCCAGGATGTAGACGACGTGGTAGTCGACGAACGGGTTCGTCGAACCGCTCGCCGTGCCGTCTGCCGCGTGCTGTGCGAGCGGGAACTCGGCGAACCACATCAGGGCGAGCACGATCGTGCCGGCCACGGCTGCGGGCCGGAGCGCGATGCCGATGACGACCGCGAGTCCGATGCCCAGCATGGCGAGCATGAACAGCCAGTCGGCCCACCAGGTGCCGGCCCAGGTGTGGAACATCGACTGCAGCGGGCCGACGTCCACCGAACCCAGGAAACCCTTCGTCGGTGAGCCACCCTGGACCCACGCCTTCGCGGTTCCCGTCGCGTAGCCGAGCCCGAACGTCTTGTCCAGGAACGCCCACAGGAAGACGAAGCCGACACCGATCCGCAACGCCGCCAGCGTGATCGCGGCAGCGCGGGGAGGTGCCTCGGCAGCCGGGGGCGGAGTCGGCGGCTGCTGACCGTGGGCGCCTGCCGGGCTGGTGTGGCCCTGGGTGATGGTCATCGTGACCCTCCTCGGTTGTGTGTCGGACCTGTCGAGGATCAGCCGTGGAGCGGTGATCGCACTGCGGTGCAACGGCCCCTCGGGCACAGTCGAAGTCACCGCCGTTGTCGGGACCAAGTGCCCGCCGGTAGCCGTGCCGGCGCCGGTCGTGTCGGGTGGACGCCCCGCGGATCCGGTGGCCGGCCTGGCCCCGATCCCACCTATCTCGGTAGGTTCGCCACCTCGAAGGAGTCCACCCGCTCTGCGGCGGAACTGTCCGGCCGACGTGGGCATGAGCGTCGAGGCATGACGATCGGAGTCGACATGTCCACCGAGCAGCCCGTGGATGCGGACGACGGCTCTCCTCCGCCCGCAGCCGATCCGATGCTGACCTTCCCCGATCTGCCACGCCTCGAGCTCGATCAGCTCCTCGGACAGCTGGTCGACCGCGCAGGTGAGGTCATGGCCGCCCAGGGCCGGTTGCGGGGCTTGCTCAAGGCGAATCAGGCGATCATCGCCGACCTGGCGTTGCCGGCGGTCCTGCGGCGGATAGCCGAGGCGGCACGTGACCTGCTCGACGCCCGGTACGCCGCTCTCGGCGTGCTGGCCGACGTCGGGGGAGGACTGGCCGAGTTCGTCCACATCGGGATGGACGAACAGGTCGTCGACCGGATCGGTGACCTTCCCGAGGGGCGTGGCCTGCTCGGCGCCGTGATCGACGAGGGGCGGCCCATCCGGCTGCGGCAGCTGTCGGCGGACCCCCGTTCCTCGGGCTTCCCGGACGGCCATCCGGCGATGACGAGTTTTCTCGGCGTTCCGATCCGTATCCGGGGACAGGTCTTCGGCAACCTGTACCTGACCGAGAGCGCGCGCGGGGAGTTCAGCGACGAGGACGAGGAGCTCGCGCGCGCCCTCGCCGCGACCGCCGCGGTCGCCATCGACAACGCGCGCCTGTTCAACTCGACGACGGTGCGCGGGGAATGGATGGCCGCGACGACGGCTGTCACCCAGCAGATGCTCGGGTCACCGGGAGAGCCGCCGCTGCGGCTCATCGTGGAACGCAGCCGTGAGCTCGCCGGCGCGGACCTCGCGGTCCTCGCCCGCCCGGAGGGCCCGGCGGGCGAGATGCTCCGGGTCGACATCGCGGATGTCCGGCGCGGCCTCGAGCCCGTCCTGCCCGACCTGCACGACCGGCGCTTCCCGACGCTGGGGTCGGTCAGCGGCGAGGTCTTCACGTCCGCCACGGCGATGCGGCTCTCCGGCCCGGACGAACGCCCTGACCTCACCCCGGCGGCGGGAGGCGACCTGCTCGACATCGGCCCGATGCTCGTGGTCCCACTGGTGGGTCCGTCGCGGACCGACGGGGTCCTGACGGTCATCCGGCTCCGCGGACGGCCCGGGTTCAGTGACACGGACCTCGGCCTGGTCGCCGGCTTCGCGAACCAGGCCGCCGTCGCCCTCGAACTGACCGAGGCCCGGTCAGAGCGGGAGCGGCTCCGGATGCTCGACGAGCGCGAGCGCATCGCCGCCGACCTCCACGATCACGTGATCCAGCGGCTGTTCGGCACCGGTCTGTCGTTGCAGAGCATCGCGGCGCGCCTGGGGGACACCGCCGAGGCCGAGCGTCTGCGGGGTGTCGTGGGGGATCTCGACGACACGATCTCGCAGATCCGGACGACGATCTTCGCGCTGCAGCATGCCGACGACGGCGGCGATGGTGTCCGTGCCTCGATCCTGCACGTGGTCCAGGAGGCGGCCGCGTCGCTGGGTTTCGGTCCGGCGCTGCGGTTCACCGGTCCCGCCGACACGGTGGCCTCCGATGATGACCTGGTGGACGACATGACGGCGGTGCTGCGCGAGGCGCTGAGCAACGTCGCCAAGCATGCCCACGCGTCCCACGTCGAGGTCGACGTCGTCGTCGACCCCGCGGCCTGCCTCGTCGAGGTCGTCGTGGCCGACGACGGCCGGGGTCCGGGTGGCGGGGGCCGGCGAAGCGGACTGGCCAACCTGCGGCGGCGCGCCGAGCGCCGCGGCGGTCGGTTCGAGCTCGGGGTGGCAGCGGCTGGTGGGAGCCGGCTGTGCTGGTCGGTGCCATTGCCCTGACGGTGATCAAGGACTCTGGGATGCCCGATCAGGGACCTTCGGCCCTCCACCCTGGGGCGCCCGGCGAGCGATCGTTGTCCGATGACCGCGACGTCACCGCGATGACCGCCACGCCGCCGCACAGCTCCGACCCCGCCGGCCCAGCGGCCGGTGAGGGCGTGATGGACGCGATGCGCTGCCGTGCGCTCCTGGGTGCGGGCACGCTCGGACGGATCGTCTACACCCGCGGGGCGCTGCCCGAGTGCAGGCCGGTCGCCTACACGTGGGAAGGGAGCCGTGTCGTGTTCGCGATCGAGGATCCGGCTGTCGCGCGCGCGATCGTCGCGAACGGAGTCGCCGCGTTCGAGACCGACGGCGTCGACGACGTCGCCGCTGTGGCGTGGACGGTGCTGGCGGTGGGTGGGACAGCCGAGATCCGGTCGGAGCTCGACGCAGTGCGTCTACGGCGTCGGCTGCATGGGGTGTGGGCCGGCGGATCCTCGTCGCGGATGCTCTCGCTGAGGCCCCGGCGGCTGAGCGGCGTCCGGGTCGAGCTCCGCTGAGCGGCGCTCCGTCGAGCCGCGGTCCTGGGGACGGTCCTCGACGAGGATCTCGTCGAGCGGGCGCCGCGGCGTCGCCGCCACGGGCCATCCGTGACCGATCCGCATCACGACCTGCGGTGGGCGGGTGCCGCTGGTCAACTGTCGCACGCGGTCACGAGCTCCCGGGACCTCCACGAGCTGCGACAGGAACGACGCGGCGAGCCCGTGCACGGTCGCGGTCAGCAGCACACGCTCCAGCGCCTCGCCCGCCCGAACGTCCTGACGCGGGCCGTCACCGTGGACGCTGAGGACACCGATGAGCGGCTCGGCCTCGTAGATGCGCCCGGTCGCCCCCGAGCCCTTGGTGAAGTCCCGGAACACCCAGGTCGAGTTCGGGGGAGGCAGCGGACCCCCGGAGCGGGCCGGCACTCCGTCACGGCGTTCGGCGACGTGGCCGGTCCAGGCGTCCAGCTCGGCGACGAACTCCGGATCGGAGACCTGGAGGTCGTGCGCCTCGCGAGCGAGACCACTGAGCTCCACCCGGATGTCCGGGTCGGTGACGAGGTCCAGCCAGGCGCCCTCCTCGATCGCGGCGCGACGGAGCTCGTAACGCGCGGACGTCGCCACCTCGGCATCGGCGAACGGTCTGCGATTGGTGCGCCGCAAGGGAACCGCTCGTAGCAGCTCCTTCACCTGCGGGCTCGCGGGCCTGGTACCGCCACGCCGGACGACCGCGATGAGGTCGGGACGGTCGGGGTCGGGCACGACGCTGACGAGCGGCCGGACACCGACGCCGAGGAGAGCGAGCCGGAGGTTGAACAACGCTGCACCGCAGGCGATCCGGAGCTCGCGTCCGTCGGGATCGGCGACGTGCAGCTGGCGACTGCGGTCGGCCCACAGTTCGAGCCGGTCGGGTGTCACGTGGAACCGCCAGGGTTGCGTGTTGTGCAGCGACGGCGCCAGCCCGGCCACGTGGATCACGTCCAGGAGCTGCGTTCTCGTCGTACCGAGTGCGTGGGCCGTCTCGCTCATCACCGCTCCCCGTCGTCGTTGCGGACCGGCCTGGGGCGGGCCGGGGGTCGACACCAGCCTGCGGGTGGTCCGGACACATCGACCAGCGGCGAAGGTCCTCGCCGGTGAGGCCTTCTGCCACCCGGCTCCGGGACACGCGCAGGTGTCGGCCGGCGGGCCCGGCTGCGACGGTGCGGACCGACGACGGGGGAGACCGATGACGCGGGGCCGGCAGGACGAAGCCGCGGACGAGCGTGTTCCGAGCAGAGGCCGGGTGACGCGGACGCCCGCGCGTCCGGTCGCGGTACCGGTGGGGGAGGCGGAGCGGTTGCGCGACCTCCTCGACGCCGTGCTGGTCATCGGCTCCGGGCTGGAGCTGGATGCGACCCTGCGCCGGATCGTCGAGGCGGCCGTCGCTCTCGTCGACGCCCGCTACGGTGCCCTCGGCGTGCTAGGCCCCGACGGGACGATCGCCCGGTTCGTCGACGTCGGGCTCCCCGATGGTGCGCGGGAGCGGATCGGGCGCCCACCCACGGGCAAGGGTCTGCTCGGAGTGCTGATCACCGATCCGCGGCCGCTCCGCCTCACCGACCTCGGCCGGCACCCCGCATCGGGGGGTCTCCCACCGGGACACCCCCCGATGCGCACCTTCCTCGGTGCCCCGGTCCGCGCCGGCAGGAGCGTCTTCGGGAACCTTTACCTCACCGAGAAGCGTGGCGGCGCGGCGTTCACCGCCGACGACGAGGTCGTGCTGCAGGCCTTGGCCGCGGCAGCAGGAGTCGCGGTGGCGAACGCCGAGCAGTTCGACCGCATACGTCAGCGGGAGCGGTGGCTGGAGGCTCTCGACGACATCCGCGCCGAGGTCATGGCAGGGGCGAGCGACACGGAGGTGCTCACCCTCGTCGCGACACGGACGCTGGAGCTCACGCGCTCGGTCGCCACGGCGGTCGTGCTCGGCCCCGACGACGACCACCTCTACCGGACGGCCGGATCGGCAGGCGTCGCGTCGGGTCCGGGCCGGGAAGGGTTCCGTGGCGGACCGCGCCTCGTCGAGGTCACGGAGAGCCGCAGCGCCCAACTGGGTCAGGAACCGACCGACCTCCTTCCTCGGCCCGTCGATGGTCTCGGGCCGTGGGTCGCTGTACCGATGAGGGCGGGCGAACGCGTGATCGGGGTGGTGTTGGCACTGCGTTCGGCCGGCACGACGCCGTTCCTGCCTGACGAGGTCCCGGTCGTGACGTCCTTCGCGGAGCAGGCGGTCCTCGCACTCGACCTCATCGGGAAGACCAGGGCGCAGCGGCAGCTCGACGTGCTCGCCGACCGGGAGCGGATCGCCCGCGACCTGCACGACCACGTCATCCAGCGGCTCTTCGCCACGGGCCTGCTGCTGCAGAGCACCTTGCGCCGCGTCCACGATGCCGACGTCGAGCAGCGGCTCCGACAGGCGGGCGACGAGCTCGACACGACAGTTCGGCGGATTCGGGCGTCGATCTTCGACCTGCAGGGCTCGGACGACGGCGACCGGGGTCTGCGGCGTCGCGTCCTGGACCTGGTGGCCGAGGTCGTCCGGGACTCCGGGGTGTACGCGACGGCCCGGACGAGTGGCACGGTCGACACCCTGGTCGTACCCGGGCTGGTCCAGCACGTGCTCGCCGTCGTGCGGGAGGGCGTCGCCAACGCCGTCAGGTACTCGGGCGGCCGCGAGATCCAGGTCGACGTCGACGTCGGCGGCGAACTCACCGTGCAGATCGTGGACGACGGCACCGGCATCGACGACGACGTCGTACGACACGGCCTGCTCGGTCTCGCAGGCACGGCTCGTGAACTCGGCGGGGAGATGACTGTCCGGCGCCGCCCGGGCGGTGGGACACGACTTGTCTGGACGGTGCCGCTCACCTCCCCGGCCGAGCCCCCTCATCCGGTCCGTTGACGCCGCTCGCGGCGCGGGCCACGGGACCGGCGCCCTTCCGGGCCGAACGTCCCGTGTCGGCGGGCCGGAGAGCCGGTGCCGGTGCCACCCGCTGTCGGCGATCGTTCGCCTGAGCACACCAGACCTGGAGGAACCATGCGCGCCGCCACTCCCATGAACGTCGTCGTCGGTATCGACGGGTCGGGGCATGCCCGTGCCGCGGCACGGTGGGCGGCGGTCGAGGCGCACCGCAGGGGGCTGCGGCTCCGACTGGTCGCGGCCCTCGGGTGGAGCAGCTACGCGCCCATCGGTCTCGCAGCACTGGGCGAGGAGTACGAGCGCAACGCACTGCTGGAGGTCGCCCACCGGTCACTGGACGCCGCGGCCGAGGCGGCCCACGGGGTCGCCCCGGAGGTCGGGATCGACCGCGACGTCCGTGGCGGTGCCCCCGTCCGTGTGCTCGTCGACGAGTCGGCCGGCGCAGCGCTGGTCGTGGTCGGCAACCGCGGGAACGGGGGCTTCGCCGGGCTGCTGCTGGGGTCCGTCGGGGTGGGCGTCGCGGCGCATGCGCTGTGCCCGGTCGTCGTCGTCCGCGGCGAGCCCGACCGTCCGATTCGCCCTGACGCGCCCGTCGTGGTCGGCATCGAGGAGTCCGCCCAGGGCGAGCCGGCGATCGCGTTCGCCTTCGAGGAGGCCGCCGGACGGGGTGTCCCGCTGATCGCCGTCCACTCGTGGATCGAGACGGTGATCGACCCGTTCATCGTCCCGTACGTCGACTGGGCGTCCGTCGCGCAGGAGGAGCGGCGTGTGCTCACCGACTCCGTCGCGGTGTGGGCCGCGAAGTACCCGGGGGTCGAGGTGCGCGAGGTCGTCGTGCGTGACGGCGCCGCCCGCGCGCTGCTCGACGCAGCCGTCGGCGCCGGTCTCGTCGTCGTGGGCTCCCGGGGTCTCGGCCCGGCCCGGGGACTGCTCCTGGGCTCGGTGAGCCAGGCGGTGCTGCAACATTCTCCCTGTCCGGTCGCGGTGGTCCGCCCACCGTCGGGAGCACCGAGTGAGGCCGACGGGGACGAGGTGTGAGCGCCGACGTCCCCGCCGACGTCCCGGTCGACGTCCGCGGCCTCGTCAAGCGCTTCGGCAGGACCGCTGCCCTCGACGGGCTGGACCTGCGTGTCGAGCAGGGCGAGATCCATGGGTTCATCGGGCCGAACGGGTCGGGGAAGACCACCACCCTGCGTGTCCTGCTGGGGTTGATCAGGCCCGACGCCGGGCACGTCCGTGTTCTGGGCGGGGATGCTCGGCGCGATGCCGTCGAGCTGCATCGCAGGATGGCCTACGTACCGGGCGACGTGTCGCTGTGGCCCGACCTGACCGGGGGCGAGGTCATCGACTTCCTGGGGGCTCTGCGAGGTGGCCTCGACGTGGCCAGACGCGACGCCCTGGTCGAGCGTTTCGCACTCGACCCCACGACCCGTTCCCGGGCGTACTCCCGCGGCAACAGGCAGAAGGTCGCGCTGGTCGCGGCGCTGTCGTCCGACGTCGAGCTGCTGGTGCTCGACGAGCCGACGACGGGGCTGGACCCGCTCGTCGACGCGGAGTTCCGGCGCGTGCTCGGCGAGGAGCGTGACCGCGGGCGGACGGTGTTGCTGTCGAGCCATGTCCTCTCGGAGGTCGAGGCGCTGGCCGATCGGATGACGATCATCCGCCGTGGCAGGACGGTCGAGTCCGGGTCGCTGCCGGAGCTGCGCCACCTCTGCCGGACCACGGTGACCGCTGAGCTCGCCGCACCTGTTCCCCGGACCGACGACCTGGCCGGGGTGCATCTCGGCGAGGTCCGCGGCCGGGTCGTGGTCTGCGACGTCGACCCCGCCGCGATGGACGGTCTGATGCGACGGCTCTCCGCCGCCGGCATCGTGCGGCTGGAGGTGCGCCCACCCTCGCTGGAACAGGTGTTCCTGGCGGAGTTCGCGCCGACCACGAGAGAGGCGTCGGCGTGACGGGGGGCCCGCCCGGAGCAGCGACCCTGCAGAGCTGGACCGGGGGCGGCGTACTGCTGCGCCGTGCCCTGCACAGGGAGCGGGTCCGGCTGCCGGTGACGGTCGCCGCGCTCGCCGGCACCGCGGCACTGTCGGCGGCCGCGACGGACGCCCTCTACGTCGACCCCGCCGAGCGAGGGGCCGCGGTGGGAGCGATCACGGCCTCGCCCGCACTCCTGGCGATGTACGGTCCCCTCTCCGGCGACGGCGCCGCCGGGGCGCTCGCGCTCTGGAAGTTGGGCGTCCTGGGTGCGGCGGCGGCGGCCGTCGTCGCCGTACTCGTCGTCGTGCGGCACACCCGGGCCGAGGAGGATGGCGGCCGAACCGAGCTCGTGGCGTCGGCCGGCGCCGGCCGGTGGGCGCCGACGGCGGCGGCCGGTCTGACCGCGACGACGTTCGCCGCCGGCCTCACGCTGGTCACGGCGACTGCGCTCGCAGCAGCGGGTCTCGGCTGGGGTGGAGCCCTGGCGTTCGCTGCGACCTGGGGCGGCGCGGCACTGGTCTTCGCGGGGGTGGGGCTGCTCACGGCCGAGATCGCCGGGTCGGCCCGGGTCGCGACCACGCTGGCGGTCCTGGGTGTCGTGGCGGCCTACCTCGTGCGCGCCGTCGGCGATGCCACGGGCGGGACGAGCACGTGGATGGTGTGGGTGTCCCCGCTCGGCTGGGGCGAACGGGTCGACCCCTTCGGCGCGCGCCACTGGTGGGTGCTGGCGATCCCGCCGGCGGTCGCGCTCACCCTCCTCGGCGCCGCGCTCGCGGTACGCGGTCGTCGTGACCTGGGGACGGGACTGCTGCACGCGCGTCCCGGCCGGGCCGAGGCGTCGCCCCTGCTACGAGGGCCCGTCGGGCTCGCCGTGCACCGCGAGCGTGGGCTCTTCGCGGTGGCGACAGCGGCGTTCGCCGTCGTCGGCGCGGTGGCAGGCAGCGTCACGTCACAGCTGGGCGGGATGCTCGACAGCGTTCGGATGCGGCAGGTCGTGACGGCTCTCGGCGGCGCCCACGCGATGTCCGATGCGTTCCTCGTCGCCGAGTTCGGCCTGCTCGCATCGGCGGCGTCGCTGGTCGTCGCCGCCGCGGTCCTGCGGATGGCGGCCGAGGAACGCAGCGGCCGCGCCGACGCCGTTCTGTCCGCGCCGGTCGGGCGCGCGCGCTGGTTCCTGGCCCACCTGGGTGTTGCCGCGGCGGGCGGGCTGGTCATGCTCGCCGTCGGCGGCGCCGCAGCGGGTGTCACCCACGGGACCGCGACGACGGGGACGGAGGTGGTCCGGTTGACCGCCGCGGCCCTCGCGCAGGCCCCGGCCGTGCTGTTCGTGGCGTGCCTGGCCGCCGCGGGGTACGGGCTCGCCCGACGGTCGGTGCCACTGGTGTGGCTGGTCGTCGCGGGACTCGTCACGGTCGCCGAGCTCGGCCCGGTGCTCGGCGCGCCCTCCTGGGTGCTGGACCTGTCCCCGTTCACCCACGTCCCACACCTGCCCGGTGGCGCGGTCGACGTGGCGGCCGTCCTGGCGACGCTCGCCGTCGCGATCGTGATCGCGGGGGTCGGCGCGGCCGCCTTCCGGCAACGGGACCTCGCATGACCGGGTCACGCGGCAGTCATCGACGCACGGTGCCGCGGCAGCGGGCCGACGGGAAGGTGACGGACGCGGCCGGGTACGACACGGTGCCGCAGGTACAGGCCGCCGGCCCGCTCGTCGTCGGGGTCGACGGTTCGCGGTCGGCGACCGAGGCGGTCCGCTGGGCCGCCGCCGAGGCCCGGCTCCGGGGCCTGACCGTCAGCCTCGTCGCGGTGCCCCGATGGCCTGCGCGGCGACACGAACCGGCGCCCGGCACACTCCTCGACGGCTCCGCCCCGGTGTACCTGGCGGCGGCCGCCGCCGTCGCCGGCGAGGTCGCACCGGGCATCGTCGTGACCCGGACGGTCGCGCACGGCCGGGTGGCGGGAGTGCTGCGGGAGGCCGGGTGGGAGGCGTCGATGCTGGTCCTCGGGTCCCATCGGCGCGGACCGGTCACCGGGACGCTGCTCGGGTCCGTCGGGATGACGGTCATGGCGGGTGCGCGGTGTCCGGTGGTCGTTGTCGCCGAGCCCGACCCGTGGACCGCTCCGGCCGCTCCCGGCGACCCCGTGGTGGTGGGCGTCGGTGCGGGCGCCGCGGCAGCGGCGAGGTTCGCGTTCGACGAGGCGCAGCGGCGCGGGGCGCCCGTGCACGCCGTGCACGCGACGCGCGCCGTCCATCCCGGTACCCGTGCCGCGGTGGACCGGCTGCTGGAGGAGTGCAGGCGGCTCCATCCGACCGTCGAGGTCGTCGCACGTGTCCTGCGCGAGAGCCCGGCGGCGGCGTTGACGAGGCTGTCGGCGACCGCGCAGCTGGTCGTCGTGGGGGCCCGGCCGGGTGCGCGTCCGCCGGGCGGGTCGGTCCACCGCGCGGTCGTGCGCCACGGCCGTTGCCCGGTCGTCGTGGTCGCGCAGCAGCGGCGCGAGCAGTGTTGCGATCCCACTGGCCGGTGAACGTCGTCCGCTCAGCGCAGTACGGCGGAGAGGGCCCGTCGGGGCGTCTCCGGCACCGGGCCGGAGTGGCCGAACGTTCGGCCGATGCGTAACACGAGCTGCGGGTACTCGACCCCGCCCGCCTCGTTCCGCACGCGGGTGCGTGTCGCGGAGAGCTCGAGCGCCTGGCTCAGCGGGCATGTCGCGTACCCGGCGGCCGTTGCGGCGAGCAGCACCGACCCGACCGCCTCACCCGCCCGGAGCCGGTCCTGGGGCGTGTCCGCCGGGGTGGTGACGACGAGCAGGGTGCCGGCGTCGGGCCCCAGCGCCGCGTGGTGGGGCATCGTCCCGGCCGGGAAGCGGTGCAGATGTGCGCCGTCGCCCTGCACCCCGGCAGCGGGGACCGACTGACGTGGGATGCCGTCGCGGGCTCCCGAGTACCGGTGTGTCCACGCCAGCAGCTCGGCGAGATATCCCGGCCGGTGCGGTTGTCCGGCTGTGGCGTCGTCGAGCGCCTGCACCAGTCGGGACCGGGCTGCGCCCTCGACGCGAACGAGGCCCGCGCCGTAGGCGCCGGCGCGTGCCCGCAGCCCGTCGACGACCGCATCGGGGGCTCCCGACGCGTAGGGCCGCCGGTCGCTTCGGCGGCGGTCGAGCTGGGCGAACAGGCTCGAGTCGGCGTGGGACGGCAGCCCGTCGCAGATGCGCACCGTGGCCAGGTGGTCGCGTCGCTCGGGGTCGGGGAGCCGCAGGGTCGTGGTGGCCGCGCCGACTCCGGCGAGCGCCACCCTGAGATGCTGCAGCGCCGCGCCGCAGCTCACCATCAGGTCCCGGCCGTCCGGGTCCGTCGCCACGAGACGACGCCCGTCGTCGGCGAACAGCATGATCCGTCCCGGCTGCACCCGCCACGACCACGGCTGGGTGTTGTGGATCGAGGGGGCGCGCACGGCACGTCCCACGGCCTGCTCGAGGGTGTGGAGATCCGGCTCGCCGCGTGTGCGTGCGGCCTCCGACTCTGTTCCTGTCACGCTTCCGAGCCTGGTCGGACGTCGGCGCGGCGGGCAGGGGCACAACGGTGGCCGGTGTCGTGACGTCCGGCGCGGGCGACGGGTCGAAGGTCCCGGGCGGCCTCCGACGCGGGCCGCCGCGGTCCTCAGCGTGCCCCACCGACCGCCGCATCGCGCCGCCAGGGCGCGCGTCGCGCGGGATCGGGGGCCCGGACGGCGCACCGCAGCCGCCGGTCGAACGGCCTCACTTCACGCGGGCACCGGAGCGCGGCGCCCGGGCCTCCGACGCCGCTGGCAGGCCTGCGTCGCCGTCGACGCCGTCGCGGGTGAGCCGCGCGCGGAACACCCAGAACGTCCACGCCTGGTAGGCGAGCACGACGGGCGTGACCACCGCCGCGACCCACGTCATGATGGTCAGCGTGTAGGGCGTCGACGAGGCGTTCGTCGTGGTCAGGCTGTTGGCCGGGTCGGTGGCCGGCAGGACGTCGGGGAACAGCGTCCCGAACAGGGTGATGACGACGGCGACGATCGCGGCCGATGTCGCGAGGAAGGCCCAGCCCTCACGGCCGCGCAGCGCGAGCACCATGGCGGCGACGAGCCCGACCGCGGCCACGCCCGCCGGGATGAGCGTCCACAGCGGACCGGATGCGAGGACGCCCCAGGTCAGGAACGACCCGCCGGTGACGACGAGCAGCGGCCCGGCGACCTTCGTGACCCGGATGGCCCGGACGCGGATGTCACCACTGGTCTTGAGGGCGAGGAACACCGCACCGTGCAGGACGAACAGCAGCACGGTCGTGACCCCGCCGAGCAACGCGAACGGGTTGAGCAGCGTCCAGAACGACCCGACGTACTCGTGCCGGGCGTCGAGCGGGACCCCGCGCACGACGTTGCCGAACGCGACCCCCCACAACAGGGCGGGGGCGAACGAGCCGCCGACGATCGCGACGTCCCAGCGCCGCCGCCACGCCGGATCGTCGATCTTGCCGCGGTACTCCAGCGCCATCCCGCGCAGGATCAGCGCGACGAGCAGCACCAGCAGGGCGAGGTAGAACCCGGAGAACATGCTTGCGTACCACTCGGGGAACGCCGCGAACGTGGCGCCACCGGCCACGAGCAGCCACACCTCGTTGCCGTCCCAGACCGGGCCGATCGTGCCGAGCGCGACCCGGCGGTCGGTCTCGTCGCGGGACACGACGGGCAGCAGCATGCCGACGCCGAAGTCGAAGCCCTCGAGGACGAAGTATCCGGTCCAGAGCACGGCGATGAGCAGGAACCAGACGGTGGTGAGGTCCATGGCGGGCTCCTAGTAGGTGACCGACGGGGTCGGTTCGGGGGCGCGCACGGGACCGACGGTGGACGGGGGTGGTGGGCCGGCGACGACGTAGCGGGCCATGAGCCGGAGCTCGACGAACGCCAGGACGCCGTACAGCAGCGTGAACACGATCATCGACGTCCACACCGACGCGCTGCCGACCGTGGGGGAGACCCCGTCGGCGGTGCGCAGGACGCCGAACACGAGCCACGGCTGGCGGCCCATCTCGGTGAAGATCCAGCCCGCGCTGTTGGCCGCGAACGGCAGGAACAGCCCGATCACACCCGCGGTGAGGTACCACCGCGGCAGCGGCCGCCGGGCGCGCTCGCGAGTGAGCCACAGCCCGACCACCGACAGCAGCAGGGCGAGGAACCCGAGGCCGATCATGAGCCGGAACGTCCAGTACGTCGCGGGGATGTTCGGGGTGTAGAGCCCCGGGCCGTAGGTCTGTTCGCTCGCGGCCTGCAGCTCGTTGATGCCGTCGACCTTGCCGTCGAGCGACCCGGTGGCCATGAACGACAGCACTCGGGGCACCCGGAGACTCCAGACCTCGTGCCGGCCGTCGAGGGTCCCGATCGTGAACAGCGAGAACGACGCCGGCGCCGCGGTGTCGTACAGCGCCTCGGCCGCGGCCATCTTCATCGGTTGCTGTTCGGTCATCAACCGGGCCTGCATGTCGCCGCTGACGATCACACCCAGCGCGGCGATGAGCGTCGTGACCAGGGCGATCCGGATCGAGGGCCGGAAGATCCCGGTGTGGTTCCCCTTCCGCAGGTGCCACGCACTGATCGCCAGCACGAACAGCCCGGCGGTGAGGAAGCAGGCGGTGATCGTGTGCGCGAACGCGCCCACCGCCGTCGAGTTGGTGAGCACGGCGCCGAAGTCCTTCAGCTCCGCGCGCCCGGCGGCATCGTTGACGACCGAGCCGACGGGGTGCTGCATCCACGAGTTCGCGGCGAGGATGAAGTACGCCGACAGCATGGTGCCGGCGGCCGCGAGCCAGATCGTCGCGAGATGCACCTTCTTGGGCAGCCGGTCCCAACCGAAGATCCACAGCCCCAGGAACGTCGATTCCAGGAAGAACGCGAGCAGCCCCTCGATCGCCAGCGGCGCGCCGAAGATGTCGCCGACGAAGCGGCTGTAGTCGCTCCAGTTCATCCCGAACTGGAACTCCTGCACGATCCCGGTCACGACGCCGATGGCGAAGTTGATCAGGAAGAGCTTGCCCCAGAACTTCGTCATGCGCAGGTAGCGGTCGTCGGATGTACGCACCCAGGCTGTCTGCATCCCGGCGACGAGGAATGCCATGCCGATCGTCAGGGGGACGAACAGGAAGTGGTACACCGTGGTGATCGCGAACTGCCACCGCGCGAGATCGACTGCCATGCCGCCCTCCGTCGTGTCGAGCCGGTCGTCCCGGCCCGCACAAGAGTCTCGGGACGGATGGCCGGTCAGGAGGGTCGAGCGCCGCCATCCGCGGTGACCGAGGTCGGTGATCGTCGGGACGAAGGTCCCGAGGTGCGTCACTGCGAGGCTGCATCCCGTGGCGCGCCCCTGAGGACGGTGGGCCCGTGCGAGCGCCCCTGATCGGTCGCACCCGCCGCTGATCGCCCCTGCGCAGGTTCGGCGCGCGCCGGGACCTTGGACCCCGCATCGCCCGACCGTCGCCCCTGGAACGCGGATCAGGTCGCCGACCAGCATCACATCGATGCATCGGATCGAGTGCGAGGGAGGCCGCGACGTGAGCAGCCGGACGAGGGCGCCGAGACCGGTTCTGGTCGGTGTCGATGCCTCACCACAGGCCGCGAGCGCAGTGGACTGGGCGGTCGGGCTCGCCGCGGCGACGGGCTCGCCGCTGCACCTCGTCCATGCCGAGTCCGGCGGTTCCGGTGCACCGCCGCCCCGATCCGTCGACGAGTTCCTCGCGACCGCCCGCTCTGCGGGCGTCATCGGCACGACGGTGGAGGTCGTCACCGGCTCCCCGGTTGCCGCGCTGAGATCGCGTGCTGACGCGGCACGGATGCTGGTCCTGGGCAGCTGCGACGACGGTGCACCGCCGGGAGTGCGTGTCGGGGGCATCGCGCTCGCACTGGTGGGTCGTGTCGACTGCCCGATCGCGATCGTCCGCGGCCTGGCACGGGGGCCGGCGCCGTCCCGCACGGGATCAGTCGTCGTGGGGACCGACGGATCGTCGGCGGACCGCCGAGTCGTCGACACGGCTGCCGAGCTCGCCGAGGCGGTTCGCACGGACCTCCTGATCGTTCATGCCTGGACGGACGTCGCGATCACGCCCCGTGGTCTACGCCGCTGCACCGGTGGCTTCGAGACGCAGCAGCAGGCGGCCCGATCACGGCTCGACGATGAACGTCGCCGGATCGCGGCCGGACGCCCGAGCCTGCCCGTGGCGGGTGAGGTGGTGTCCGCTACCGCGTTGCAGGCCCTTCTGGACAGGTCGTCCGACGCGAGCATCGTGGTCGTGGGGCACGGGAACGGGGCCACGGGGATGGCGAGTGGCTCGACGATGCGCTCACTGGTCGAGTTCGCGCCCTGCACCGTGGTGTGGGTGCCGTCCGGTGTCGAGGTGCTCGCCGGTCGAGCCAGCGGTTCAGCGGCACCGCGCCGCGGCCCGACGGACGTCAGAGACGCCGCCGGCGCGCTACCACAGCAAGGTTGACGCACTGTCGAAGGTGGAGGACACGATGCGGAACATGCTCGTCGGAACGGGAGAGCCACCCGCCGCGACGGTGCCGAGGACGCATTGGGTCCTCGTGGCGACGGAGCTGCTGGTCGCCCTGTCCGCGATCTACGGTGGTACAGGTCTGATCTGGGACGATGTGATCGGAATGCCGGACAGCTGGCTCTCCGGCACCCCGTTCACGAACTGGGTCGTCCCGGGCATCCTGCTGCTGTCCGTCGTGGCGCTGCCGATGCTCGTCGCTGCGGGCCTGGAGGTGGTGCGGTCGCCGTGGGCGCCGATCTTCTCCATCGCAGCGGGGGGTGCGCTGGTCGCATGGATCGGCGTTCAGCTGCTGGTCATGCAGCGGTACAACGTGCTGCAGCCGGTGATGCTCGGAGCGGGTCTCGCGGTCATGCTGCTGGCCGTTGTCGTCCGCCGCCACGAGCCGATCGTGGTGTTGACGCGTGGTCGATGACCCTGCCGTGCAGCCCGGATGCCGTTTCCGGCGCCGCTCCCGCGGCGAGCTGCCGTTCACACAGACATCGTGAGGAACCAGGACAGCCATGACGGAGAGGACGCCGATGGGGCGGAGACGACGGACAGGTGCTCTCGGCGGAGTGGGCGGAAGCGCGTGACCAGGGTCGGGGACGTGATGACGAGGAACGTGGTGACGCTGCGCGCGGACACCCCGATCCGGGTGGCCGCCGCCGTTCTCGATTCACGCGGCCAGGGTGCCGCCGCGGTCGTCGACGATGCAGGCGCACCGGTCGGCGTCGTCCCGCGTTCCAGTCTGGACCTCTGGTGCGAGCTGCCCGATGGCTGGCAGATCGAGCTCGACCCGGAGGCTGTCATCGCGGCGGTGATGGCGCACACGACGGCTGTCGCGGCGCCGGACGACGACGTGGACGATGTGGCCGCCGAGATGGTGACCCGCGGTCTCGCAGCGATGCCGGTGTTCGTCGGTTCCCGGGCCGTCGGCCTCGTGATCAGGGACGATTCTCGGCCGCTGCGGTCGCACCGCATCACCTGAGGGGCAACGTCCGGGCGATCCGGCCGACCAGGTCGGCGGTCCTCTCGGCGTAGCCCCACTCGTTGTCGTACCAGCCGAACACCTTCACGAGGTCGCCCACCGCTCGGGTGAGGCCGAGGTCGACCAGACAGGATGCTTGCTCCCCGATGACGTCGTGCGAGACGATCGGCTCCGTCGTGCACCGCAGGACATTCTTGAGTACACCGTCGGCGGCGTTGATGAACGCGCGGTTGACCTGCGCCGTCGTCACCGGTGTGGACAGCCTCAGGGTCAGGTCCACGAGCGAGACGTCGACGACCGGGACCCGCAGCGCCACACCGTCGAGCTTCCCCGCGAGCTCCGGGAGGACGAGCCCGACAGCCCTGGCCGCCCCGGTGCCCGTCGGGATGATGTTGACCGCGGCCGAGCGGGCGCGGCGGAGGTCCGGGTGCGGGCCGTCCAGCAGGTTCTGGTCCGACGTGTAGCTGTGCACGGTCGTCAGCAGCCCGCTCTCGATGCCGAACGCCCGGTGCAGCACGTGGGCCATGGGCGCGGCACAGTTGGTCGTGCACGACGCGTTCGACACGACGTCGTGGGCGGTCGCGTCGTACTCGTCGTCGTTGACGCCCATGACCACGGTCACGTCGGCGTCGGTCCCCGGCGAGGTGATCACGACCTTGCGCACCGACGAACCCAGATGCCCCGCCGCCGCGTCGCGGCTTCGGAAATGCCCGGTGGCCTCGACCACGATCTCCACGCCGTCCTCTGCCCAGTCGATCAGCTCGGGAGTGGTCCCGCTGGTGACGCGCAGCGTGCGGTCGTCCACTGCGAGGAAGTCTCGGTCGAGCTCGACGTGGTGAGGCCATGCCCCGTAGGTCGAGTCGTGCCGGAGCAGGTGGGCGACCTGTTCAGCGGGGGCGACATCGTTGATGGCGACGACCTCGAACGGGCTGTCGGCCCGTTCCGTCGCGACCTTGAAGAAGTCCCGACCGATGCGACCCATCCCGTTGATCCCCACCCGCACACGCATGTCTGCTCCCCGGCTCATCGTCATCGACGGTCCGGGCAACCATCGCCGGGCATCCGATGCGCCGGCTAGGGACGGCCGCCACGAGCGGCGGAGGACCATCGTCCCGTCCACCCATGGCAGCCCCTCGGCCGGCGAGCTGCGGGACCTCCGCCTCCTCGTCGGTGGACAGGCGACTCTGGGGGGCTCGGCGCATTCGGGTGTGTGCTGCTCCTAGGCCCGCGACGAGGCAGGCCGGGTGCACCGAGCCCGAGGACCGACAACGGAGACACCGATGCCGACACCAGACGAGATTCGACGTGACGCAGATCGACGGCTCTTCCAGAGGCGGGTCATCGCGGCGCTTCACGGCGACCCGGAGGTCGAGTACGAGGATGACGAGGCCGAGCAGGACGAGAATGTCGAGCAGGACGAGGGCGTCGACCATGGTGACGACGCCCGGCGGACGATTTCAGGACGTGCGATCGTCGGGCCGGCCCGCGCCGGTCGGGGCGAGCTCGTGCACGCGCAGATCGGTGACTGGCTGATCGTTCCGCCGGCCCCCCACGAGCACCATGCCCGCCGCGGCCAGGTCGTGGCGCTGTTGCACCAGGACGGCACTCCGCCCTACCGCGTGCAGTGGATCGATGACGACTCGGTGACCGTGATGTTCCCGCCGCCGGACACACACGTCGAGCGTCACGTCGACCGGGCCGGCTCCAGCCTGGCGTAGCACTGCCTGACGGGTCCGGCGTGCCGCGGGTCAGTTCCACGCGTCGTCGACGACACGGCGGTGCAGTTCCGTCGTCAGCCGGTGGATCTCGCGGGTCAGCTCGGTGTTGGTCTTGAGCTCGATCTCCTGCTCGGCGAAGTCGTGGTCCGCCTTGGCCTGCTGGAAGGCTGCTGCACGGTTCTGGCCGATCATCACGAAGGTCGAGAGGAAGATCGCCTCGAGCGATACGACGAGCGTCAGCGACGGCCACGGGCTGATCTCCGCGAACATCATCCAGCCCGCGAACACGACGATGTGCAGGTAGACGAACCACATCGATCCTGCAAACCGCGTGATCGCATCAGCGGCCCGCAGCTGCAGATCGGCCGTGCGATGCTCCCGGGTGCGGGTCACGACCGGATGTTCGAGTCGTCCTCTCACGGAGGCGGCAGGCATCCCCGTGGCGAGCGCAGGGTCGCCGACACCGGTTGCGGGCTCGGGCCACCCGGCCGAGCCGGTTCGCCGGTGCACGGCGGAACGGCCGGCCCGTGGCGCGTGCCGGTCGGCAGGGCGGGCGTACCGGGGCCCCGCTCGTCGGTCCTCGGGTTCGAGACACATGTCCATCCTCCGCGGCGGCGGTCGATCCGGTCGGGACGAGCGTCGCAGCGTGCGGTCCTGACCGGCAGGGTCGAGGGCCGCGGCCGCCGGTGACCGATGCCGGGCGTCGACGGGACGAAGGTCCTGGCCCGGTCCGTCCCTTCGAACGTCTCGTCCTGTGCCCCCAGACCGTGCCGGACGACGTGGGCGGCCGTGACGATGACGAGCGCAGCTCCACGCACGCGCGGCCGGCCCCAGCCGGGCTGTCGGGGCCGGACGATTCGAACGGAGAACGGACATGGCGACACGGCTCGCAGGGCACGTAGTGATCGCCGGGGTCGGCTGCACCCGCTTCGGCGACCTCGTGTCGACCCCGGGCATCGCCGGGCTGAGCCTCCAGGAGCTGGCGGCGGCGGCGGCACGCGAGGCGCTCGAGGACGCGGGGATGCGCGGGCACGACGTCGGCGCGCTCTACGCGGGCAATGCGACGGGGCAGAGCTCAGGGCTGCCGGCGACTCACACCCAGCTGGCCAGATGGGTCGGGTTGAACCTCAAGCCGGGTGTGCGCATCGATGCCGCGGGCTCGACGACGAACGTCGCGATCGTGATGGCAGCGGAGGCGATCGCGTCCGGTGCGATCGACAGCGCGCTGGTCCTGGGCGTCGAGGCCGACCGCAGCCGGCCGAAGGGCCTGAGCCCGTACGAGCGGGAACCGATTCCGCCGGACCTCCTGCGGGTCTGGACGGACCAGAGCTGCGACCAGGCCTACGCGGTCCCACAGGGGCACGACATGATCGCCGCTTGCAACGGCATCGTCGCGCAGGGTTACATGCGCCGCTACAGCATGTCTGCGAAGGACTACGACCGGGCCATGTTCGAGGTGTGCCGCACACGACGCCTCCACGGCGCGCTGAACCCCAGAGCCGTGCTGCAGCAACGCCTCGAGGACGAGGCTGCCGAGCACGGGTTCGCCGACCCGTTCGACTTCTGGCGGTCGTCCCTCAACCCCTTCGCCAGCTGGCCCGCGCGCCGGCGCAGCCTGGCGACACCTGCCGACGGTGCCTCGGCCGTCGTCCTGGTCCGGGGGGAGGCCGCCCGTGGGCTCCCCCACCGATCGGTCACCTTGCGGGGCTTCGGCACCGCCGCGGCCGATGTCCCCTGGTACACCCTCGACCCGACCAACTGGCGACACGACGCCGTTGCCATCCACGCCGCATTCACGATGGCGGGGATCACCGGCGCGGACATCGACCATCTCCACACCGACGACTCCTCCCACATCCTCGGGATCGTGGCGGCCGAGAGGACCGGTTACCTGCCGTACGGCGAGGGGCTCGAGGCAGCGTCGGCAGGACGTCTTCGCTTCGACGGCGACAAACCGATGAGCACCCACGGTGGCCGGCATGCGTTCGGGCATGCCTCGTCGGCGAGTGCGGGCTCCGACACCTACGAGGCGGTCATGCAGATCCGTGGTCGGGCGGGCGCCGCGCAGATGCCCTCCGCGCCAGGGCTCTCAGTCGTCGCCACGCATGGCCGCTCGCTGATCAGCCAAGTCCTGGTTCTCGAAGGGAACTGACATGACATCGATCATCGAACGCCATTACCGGGGTCTGGCCGGCGGGATCATGTACGCCCATCGTTGCACGGACTGCTACGGACTGACGTTTCCGATGACGACCTGCTGCGACGACTGCGGCAGCTTCACCTATGAGGAGGTCCGTCTCGCCGGCCGGGGCGTGCTGCTGTTCGCGTCGCACACCACGGCACCGGCGTCGCACCCGCGTTTCGTCGGTCTCGCCCCTTACGTCCTCAGCCACGTCCTGCTCGACGAGGGAATCGCCACTCAGGGTGTTCTCACGGGCGTCGACCCGACTCCCGATGCGATGGAGGACCTCTACGAACGCCGTGACGTGCTGGTGGAGCTCGATGTGCTGCGGACCGCCGACCTGCCCGTCATCGCGTTCCGGATCCGATGAGTTCCCGGATCGGCGACCACATCGTGGTCGGGTGCGTCGGCAGGACGCGCCGGCGGGGCCCCACGGCCCCGCCGGTCCTGCGGCTCAGCCCCGGCCGTGGACGACGTGGCCGAGACGGATACCGGCGAAGTCCACCGCGGTGTCACCCCGGCCAGGCGGGACGACCCCGATGTGGACGCCGGCGAAGTCACGGATCTGTCCGTCGTCGTCCACTGTGCCGATGCGGATACCACTGTCGTCGACGACGATGGCCGCCGTCGGGGAGAGGGTCGAGAACATTGCTGCCTCCTCGGCTCCGGCCCGGGTGATCCGGGCACGCGCCCACGGTCCGCCGGTGCCCGCACGGGTGCCAGGGCCGGAGGGTGTCTTCCGAGCGGACCTCCGACCCCTCGACGATCTCGGGGTCGGATCCGCGAACCGGACCGGCCGGCAGCCGTGCTCCCTGTAGAGGGACGTGGACGGGTCGGGGCCCCGGCCCGACCGCGTGGGGCCTGCCTCCTGAATCCGCGGTCGATCGGCTGCGGCCGCGAGTACTACGACACCGTGTGAGGTGTCTCGACGGCGACCTCCCAATGTCGCAGTGCGGTCCGGAGGCAGTCGGCCGGGGCCGACACAGTGTCGATACGGGCAGCTTCGGGCCAGTCGTCCATCGCGGCCGCCATCCGTTCGGCAATCGCCGGCGTCGCGTCGGATGCTGATCCGTGTCGCGCTCGGATCCGTGCCGCGGCGACGTCACCGGGCGCGGTACAGCAGAGCTGCACCAGCTCCGCGACTTGTGTCGTCGCGGTCCGGCGGGCGGCGACGCGTGCCGAGCTGTTCGTCCACGACGCGTCGAGTACGACCGACTCCCCGAGTGTGAGGAGCACGGCGGCCCGCTCCAACATCTGCCGGTAGACCTCCGTGGTCCGCGCCCGTGTGTAGAGCCCGGTCTCGAACTCCGCGGCAGCGGACTCGGGCGGGGTCATCCCGGCGAGCTCCTTGCGCAGGTGGTCACTGGAGATCAGGACGGCGCCCACGGCATCGGCCAGCCCGGCGGCGAGCGTCGACTTGCCGGTACCGGGCAGCCCCCCCACGAGGGCGAGCCGCGGTGCACCACTGCGCAGGTGGGCAGCGCAGAGGTCGAGAAGGCGCATCGCCCCGGAGCCCGCTCCGCAGGTGGCGTCCTGCGCATGTCGCAGGCAGGCAACCTTCGCCCGGACGCCCGCCCGGTAGGCGATGAAGTGGTGCACCAGCGCGGGCGGGGCCGGATCGCCTGCGAACGTCGCGTACGAGGAGAGAAACCGCTCGGCGGCGAGGGGTGCGCCGAGCCGTTCGAGGTCCATGGCGAGGAATGCGACGTCGTCGAGCCCGTCCACGTGGCGGAGCCGGTCGTCGAAGTCGAGGCAGTCGAGTGCCCGTGGCCCGTCGTCGAGGCAGAAGACGTCGTCGGCCAGCAGGTCACCGTGGCCGTCGACGATCCGCCCCTCGGCCGCGCGTCGCGCGAACAGCGCCGCGCGGCCCGCGAGAAAGCGCGGCGCGAGACTGTCGACGAGGTCGAGGACGTGCGGATCGAGTGGGCGGGAGCGGAACGGCTCCAGCTCGGACAGGTTCGCGGCCCAGCGCTCGCGGAGCGCGTCGGTCCCACCGTCGGCGGTGATCACCGCCGACCGTGCGGCGCCGGAGTGGAACGCCGCCAACGACCGCGCGAGCCGCCGCAGGTCCGCGGAGACGTCGACGCCGCCCGTGAGCAGGGTCGAGAGACGTCGGTGCTCGGGCATCCGGCGCATGACGAGCACCGGTTCGGTGCAGCCCTCGCCCGTCAGCTCGGCAGTGCCGAGATAGACGTCCGGGGCGAGGCGCCGGTTCAGCCGGAGCTCGCGCCGGATCGCCGTCCGACGCAGGTCGGAGGTCGAGAAGTCGCAGAACGGCATGCGGACCGGCTTCTTGATCTTGTATGCCCGGTCGCCGAGGAGCAGGACGAGACCGATATGGGTCTCGTGCATCGCCGCGAGAGTCTCGGTACCGCTCGTCGACCTCGTCTCGTCCACGGCCACGAGGCTCACCGGCCCGGTCGACGTGCACGAGCGACTTCCTGCCCTGGTCTCCGAGCCGATGGTCCCGTTCAGGCCCGGCCACCCCCGGGAGGGCCTTCCGGCCCCCCGGGACAGGGCGTTCGGATTGCCGGACGAGTGACCCGCAGCCGGAGTCGACGGGACACCGGACGAGGCAGGCTCGTCGGAGAGACCGATTCAGGAGGCGACATGGACGAACACCGGGACCACATCGTCGTTGCAGGGGTCGACGGGTCACCCGAGTCGCTGGGCGCCGTCCGGTGGGCGGCGAGGGAGGCGGATCGACGCGCCGTTCCGCTGCGGCTCGTGGCCGCGATCGAGTGGATCGTTCCGAGGCGCATCGGTGCGACGGCCCTGGAGCCCGCCTACATACGTGATTCGATGACCGAGGTCGCTCAGGAACGGCTGGACGTGGCGAAAGCGGCGGCGATCGGCACGGTCGGGGGCATCGACGTACGCACCGAGGTGCTCGGCGGACCGGCCGTCGCCGTCCTCCATGAGGAGTCGACCACCGCCGGCCTGCTCGTCGTGGGCAATCGCGGCGTCGGGGGGTTCGCCGGCCTGCTCGCCGGCTCGGTCTCGATGGCCGTGGCCGCGTCGGCCGACTGCCCGGTGGTCGTCGTCCGCGGGGACGCGACGGCGGACGGGCCCGTCGTCGTCGGGATCGACGGTTCGCCGGTGAGCGAGGCGGCCGTGTCCTTCGCGTTCGCCGAGGCATCCGCGCGACGCGTCCCGTTGGTCGCGGTCCATGTCTGGACCGACGCGGTTCTGGATCCGTTCGCGGGACCCTTGGTGGACTGGGACGCCGTGGAGGCGGAGGAGGCCGAGCTGCTCGCCCAGCGGCTGGCGGGGTGGTCGGAGAAGTACCCGGACGTCACAGTCACGCGCCGAGTCGTCCGCGAGAATCCGGCCGCCGTACTCGTCGGTCTGTCCTCGACGGCGCAGCTGCTCGTCGTCGGGGGTCACGGACGCGGCGTCGTACGAGGGTTGCTGCTGGGTTCCGTGAGCCAGGCCTTGTTGCGCCACGGCGCGTGTCCCGTTGCGGTGGTCAAGCCGTGACGGGCCGCCCCCGGTGCGCCCTACGGCGCACGCTGGTCCGCGACGTGATGTCCACCGCCGTCGTGTCGGTGTCGCCGGACACGTCCTTCGACGAGGTGGTCCGCACTCTGATCCGGCGGGCAGTGCGCGCGGTGCCGGTCGTGGCGCCGGGCGGAACGGTCGTCGGGGTCGTGTCCCAGGCTGATCTCAGCCGGACGGCTGAACACGGTGATCCCGGTCGGCTGCGCGATCCCGGATGGTCCCGACACGACATGTCGGCCATTCGCCCCACGACGGCGGCCGACGTGATGACCAGCCCGGTCGTCCAGGTGGGGCCCGAGGCGTCTGTCGCCGAGGCGGCACGGGTGATGCGGACGCGCTCAGTGGGTTGGCTGGCGGTCGTCGACGACAGCGGTGGGCGTGGGCGGCTGGTCGGGGTGCTCGGGCGAGCCGACGTCCTGTCCGTCTTCCTCCGCGGCGACGCGGACCTGCGTCACGAGATCCTGCACGGGGTGTTCGGTACGTTCCTCGGCGTCGACCCCGCGACGATGGAGATCGATGTCCGCGACGGCGTCGCGACCCTCAACGGCGAGCTGGCGCTGCGGTCCGACGCCGAGCTGGCTGTCGCGCTCGTCGGACGTCTGGAAGGCGTCGTCGCGGTGGTCGACAGGCTGACCTACCGTTCGATCGAGTCGCGGCGTGACGCCGTGGCGACGCCGCTGTTCTGACGGGGTGCCCGGGGCACCGGCTCGCTCCGGCCCGGCTCTTCCACCGTGCACCGACGCGGGACCTTCGTCCCGGGCCGGCACCGCCGTCGACCCCTGTGGGGACGGTCCGGACCCGATCAGGCTGTGGGGGACCGGATCACCGTCGTCATGGAGGCCTCGAGATGTCCAGCCAGCACCGTCCCCGACCCATCGTCGTCGGCGTCGACGAGTCCGCGTCCTCCCGGGTCGCCCTGCACTGGGCCGCCGAGCTCGCCGCGGCGACCGGCGCACCTCTCCTGCTGCTGCACGCACAGCTCCACGGTTCGGCGAACCTCGCCGCGGCGCCACTTCGGCCGTACATGCGGGAGCTGCTCGCCGACGCCGAGCGCTGCGGCGTCGACAGGCCCTCGGTGGAGGTCGTCCACGGCAACACCGTGGACTTGTTGCACATGCGCGCAGGGGAGGCCCGCCTCCTGGTTCTGGGCAGCTACGGAGACGGCGCCTGGTCGGGCACGCTCGTGGGGCACGTCGCGTTGGGGCTCGCTGGACGAGTGGGATGTCCGGTCGCCGTCGTGCGCGGCGCGACACCGGGAGTGCCGCCGTCGCGTCGTGGCGCCGTCGTCGCGGCGGTGGAGGATCTCGGGACCGGGCCGGGCGTTCTCGACACCGCTCTGCTGCTCGCTCGTGCGTGGGGGACGTCCGTACTCGTCGCTCACTGTGCCGCGGACGGGGGGCCGGCGGGATCGGTTCCGCGTGGCGATGCCGCCGCGACGGCACGACGACTCGTCGATTGGGGTATGCGCTGGGTGTCCGACCAGGACTCCGACGTGCCGGTGGCCGGTGAAGTGATCGAGTCCGGCACCGGGCAGGGGTTGATGGACCTCGCGACGTCGGCACGGGTGATCGTGGTCGGCCATCATCCGCAGCCGTCGTCGGCTCCGTCGACGATGCGCCGGCTCATCGAGTTCGCACCCTGCCCGATCGTCGCCGTTCCACTGCTCGCCGATCCGTTCGTCGTCACCGACCCCGATCACGCGCCGGCAGTCCCGCCGGTCTCGTCCTCGCGGTGACCGTGTCGTGCGGCGCCGACCCGGCACCGGCCGCCTTGCCGCCGGTGCCCGTCGACGGCGTGCGTCCCGCCTCCTGCTCAGCCCGGAACCCGTCGGGCTGAGCAGGGATCCGACCGAGCCGGACGACGAGCTCGGTTGCCGGATCGACTCCGGCGAAGGATGCGTCGCCGCTCCGGCGGTGGCCCGAGGTTGCGTTCATCGAGGTTCGTGATCTCGTGTGGGAACGCGGGCCGGCCCCCCGGGCCGAGCGCTCAGACAGTGTCGTGTCCTGGTCGGTGACCGAGCGAGACGGCACGCCGCCGTCAGCGCACAGGTGTCGCGGAGACGAGTCGCTCGCCGAGCATGGCGCCCCAGAGGCGTGCGCGGGACTGCTCGGCGTCCAGCGGCGGGCCGGCCATGTCGCGCAGCCAGAAGGTCTCCGGGGGAGCCAACGACGTGCCACCCAACGACCGCAGTCGACGCATCATGGCGCGAGCGGCTGAGCCCCACAGCAGCGCACTCGAGAGGCGCGTGTCCAGAGCGGCAACGTGCCCACCGACGTCCGTACGCGCGAGGGATCCCAACCACTCGCGCATCCCGGTCACCGACGGCGTGATCGTCGCGCCCATCTGCTGTGCCGCTCGGCGTGATCCGGGCCGGCTGAGTCCGAAGGTGTGGGTCGGCGCAGCGACCACGAGCAGGTCCGCGGCGGCCGCGGCGTCGGGTGAGGCACCCGACACGTCGAGAACGCTCACGTCGGCATCGGGAACGGCGTCCCGGAGCCCATCGGCGACCGCGCTCGCGATCGATCCGGTGTTGCCGAAGCAGCTCTCACACACGATCACCACGCGCACTGCGGGCACCTCCCTCGCGGTCCCGGCACCGGGGCCGGGCCGAACTCGTGTCGTGGTGCGACATCGCGCACCCGGGCCGATCTCGTCCGTGCCATCACTCAGGACTGCTGTGCCGTCGACACCGTCCTCGCCGGTCGCGACGGTGGGGTACGGACGGGCATCGGGGTCCTCCCGGGCCGGATCCGGTGCCGTCCGGTTCACGATCCGCCGTTGTCGACGGCGCGACCAGGGTCGGAGGGGCGCCGGCAGAGGGACCTCGGACCCTGCGCCCGTGACGACCATCGTCGCGGCCGTGCTGCTGGCCGCGTCCGTCGTCCCGACCGGCGCCTGGCCCGCCCACACCCGGGTCTGATGGCAGGCATCGGAGGAGAGTCCGGCACGGGGCAGGCCCCGGCCCGACGCCGCGTTCGGACCCGGTGCGTCACGGGTGAACCTCTGTAGCACTGCAGGCATCCGTCACTCGCCGAGCATCGAGACGACCTCGGACAGCCGGCGGCGTGGTGTGCGCGGCAGCTGACCGGGTGGTGCCCAGCCGATGCGCAGGACGATCTGTGGCATCGCCGACCCGTCGAGGACGGCGTCGCGCAGCAGCGCCCTCGGTGCTGCGACCTCGACCGGTGCACTCAACGGGCAGGACGCGAGGCCGAGCACGGCCGCCCGCAACGTGACTGCACTGAGCGCCTCACCGGCGCGCAGCCAGGACAGCGGGTCGTCGGACGAGGTCGCGATGATCAGCAGCTCGGCCCCGTCCGGGTCGTCCGGGCGCACCCGGAGCTCACCGGGGGAGAACCGTCGCGCCACGGCACCCTCCGGAGCCGGGCCCGCCGGGAGGTTCGACGAAGGCACCCCGTCGGCTCCCGTTCGTGCGCCGCTCCAGAGCGCGAGCTCGGTGGCGTAGCCGGGCAGGTCCGCCTGGATGGTGTCGGCCTCGCGGATCGCGCGCAGCACCGTGGTCCGCAGGCCGGGATCGACATGCCGCACCTGGGCCCCGTGGCTCGCGCCTGCGCCGGCGAGCTCGTCGACGAACGCCCCGGGAACCGGCCACGACCCGAATGGGCGGCGGTCGCTGCGGCGTGCCGGGATCGCGGCGGCGAGACCGAGGTCGGCGTCGGGTTCGCCGCCCTCTCGAACCTCGACGGCGGCGAGGTGGTCCCCATCGGCGGGGTTGGGCAGACGGTGCACCAGTGCCCGGTGGCCGCTCGCACCCAGGGCGACCCGGAGGTGGTGCAGGGCTGCACCGCAGCTGATGACCATGTCGCGTCCCTGGGGGTCGGCCGCCGGAAGCCAGCGACCGAGGTCGGCGTACAGGTGGACGGTCCGGTCGCCCACCAACCAGCGCCACGGCTGGCTGTTGTGCACCGAGGGAGCCATGCAGGCGAGGCTGATTGCGGCTCCGACTGTGGAGGCCGGGCTTGTGTCGAGCATCGTCGGTCCTGTCCGCTCGGGCTCCGACGTGCGGCTCAGTCGCCGCCACGGGAGCACCGGGCTCGTTCCGGAGGAATGGAGGCAACCGGACAGCATGCCGGGGACACTGCCGGGTCTGGTCAACGTCGTGCCGCAGGAGGGTGGCGAGGAGGGGGCGACGGCCGCACGGAACGGTGGCGTTCGTCGGGACCGGACAGGACCGTGGGCCCCGGCCCCGTCGTCCCGGAGATGGCGGCCATGCAGGTGATCACGTCGCTCGCCGTCACGATGCCGACGAGGTCGCCGTTCTCCTCGACCAGTACCACGTCACCACCGGACCGCTCCATGGTCTGCGCCACCTGCGACATCCGGGTCGCGGAGGGGACGACCGCTGCGGCTCGCGCTACGTCGGCCACCCGCAGCGACGCGAGGCCGAGCGGACCGCGGGAGGCGATTGTCCCGCGCAGGAGGTCCGTCTCGGTGACGACGCGGTAGCGCTCACTCCCGTCGATGACCGGGAGGTGCCGCACGTGCCTGGCGATCATCAACTGCAGCGCGACCCGCAGCGTCGCGTCGGGGACGATGCCCACGACGCCCCGTGCCATCACGGACGCCACCACCGGGTCGTCGTCCGCGGTCTCGGGACGGGCGGGGCGTTCGGACATCCTCATGGCGAGCCTCCACAGTGGTGGGCCGCGCGCATCGCCGACCACAGGCGGCGTCGGAAACGGCGTTGAGCGGTATCCCGATCGTCGTCGGCCGGGACCCCGCTCCGCCCGTGCCGAGGGGCACACAGCAGAAGGCCGAAGGACTCGTCCCTGGAGCTGCGGCTCCGACGCGGAGGTACGGAGGAGGCATCGTCACGTGAGTGCTCCGCGACGCCGACATGTCGGTCCGGGCCGTGGCCGGGAGCAGGACCGCACCGTCCGACGGTCCGGCCACGAGAACGTGGGTCCGCCCCGCACGGGACGTGCGAGCGGCATCCCGTTGATGTCGCCGTCCCTCGGACTCGAACGACAGTGCCGTCGAGTGGTCGAAGACGGACGACAGCGTCCTACTGAGCTGCCCGGCGGCGTTCGGCGTAGACAGCGGCCTCGGTGCGGCGGGAGAAGCCGAGTTTGTGCAGGAGGGACGACACGTAGTTCTTGACCGTCTTCTCCGCCAGGTACATCTCGGCGCCGATCTGCTTGTTGGTGAGGCCGTCAGCGATGAGGTCGAGAATGCGCCGCTCCTGCGGTGAGAGCCCTGCGTAACGGGGGTCCTCGGCCTTCTCACCCTGTCTGAGCCGCTGGAGGACGACCGCCGTGGCCTTCGGATCGAGGAGCGAGCCGCCCGAGGCGATGGTGCGCACGGCGCCGATCAGGTCGGTCCCGGCGACTTGCTTGAGCAGGTAACCGGACGCTCCGGCCATGATGGCGCCGAACAGCGCCTCGTCGTCGGAGAACGAGGTCAGCATCAGGCAGGCCGGGGGCGGGGATACCGAGGACCGGACGTCGCGACAGACCGTCACGCCTTCGCCGTCGGGCAGACGGACGTCGAGGATCGCCACGTCCGGGCGTACCGCAGGGATGCGTGCGAGGGCCTGGGCCGCTGTGCCGGCCTCGCCGACGACCTCGATGTCGTCCTCGGTCTCGAGCAGCTGCGCGATTCCCCGTCGAACGATCTCGTGGTCGTCGAGAAGGAACACCGAGATGGGCACCGGACCTCCTGTGTCGGACTGTCACGACGACGTTAGGCCAGTGTTCCGTCCGCCGACAGTTTCGTCCGTCCCGGCTGCGCCGGGACTTTCGACCTGTGCGTAGGGCCCGCTGCGCCTCAGTCGCGCGCGTCTGTTCTGGGCAGGATCGGTGCCGGAGCGCACTCGGCCGCGTCCTCGGGCACGACGAGGGGTCGCCGCATGGTGACCGGTGGACTCACGGCTTCGGCGTAGCCCCGCCGCGTTCGGGGCGATGGTTGATCGGGATCGGCACCCGACCGCACGGTCCCGTCAGCGGCGGGGAGGAGTCGTCAGTCGGTGGAGGCCGTGCTGAGAAGCCGCTCGACGAGCTCATCGACTGCCTCTCGCGGGGTCGCCGCGACGGCGGTCGCGCTGTGCTTGCGTGGTAGCAGGACGCGCGCCCGGATCGGGCGCGGGTCGGCCGGGTTGTGATCGGCGATGACCCGCAGGTGCGTCGGCGCCTGCTGTTCGGGAACTCGCGCGAAGGCAACCTGCGCATAGTGGGTGAGCGCGGGATCGATGCCGTCGCCGAGCTGGACGACGACAGGGTGTCGGGTTGTGGTCATGGCTCCAGGCTCGACCCATCGATGCCGTCCCGGCAGGGACCTACGCCCCGTGCGCCTGGGCCGGAGGGCTGTCGCCGGACCGGCGGAGCCGTCAAGAACCGGATCGGCCCACCGATCGTTGTTGTTCGGGGCCTCACGAAATTGACGTGCGAGTCCCCGGTGGGAGCGACCGGGGGACGAGGTCTGCCGACACGACATCATCCGTGGCCGGGTGCGCGTGATGCCGCTCGGGCCTGCAGCTGTGACCGCCCCGACCCAACACGGCCGCGCCTGACCCCCCGGTCGGCTGACCGCGGCGCTCAGCCCAGGGCCCGGATCCGGCGGCCGACCTCCGCGGTCGCCGAAGGGACGTCCACGTCCAGGGCGACGTCGACCCGCGGAGCGTCGTCGCCGCCCCGGCGGTCGACGACCATCACCCCCCGCTCTGGTCCCTGGGAGCATGCCACGGCGAGTGGGAACGGCGTGGTGCGCAACGTCCCCGGCACCGTCGCCTCCAGGACGGCGAGCGTGTCGTGCAGGGCGACGGAATCGCTGCCGTGCCGGTCGAGGAAGGTCCTGCGGTACAGCGCGGCGCTGCTCACGAGCACGGTGGTCCGGGGTCCGGCACCGGCGAGCTCGTCGAGCCACGGACCGTCGACACGGCAGGCCATCGTGACGTCGAGCGGGACCAGCGTCACCGGCACGTCGGGCTGGGTGAGGACCCGGTGGGCGGCCTCCGGGTCGGCGTACAGGTTGAACTCGCCCGCGCCCCTGGTGTTGCCGGCGCCCATCGAGCCGCCCATCACGACGATGCGCCCGAGCCGTGGGGCGAGGTCGGGACGTGACGCGAGCAGCAGCGCCGCGTCGGTCAGCGGTCCGAGACAGACCAGCGTGACGGGTTCCGCCGCGCCGAGCAGGGTGTCGGCCATCAGCTCGACGCCCTGGCGCGGGTCCGCGGGACCCGGCGCCGGGAAGTCGTCCGCGCGCAGGCCGAGCCCGTCGGCCCCGTGCCAGTCGGGCGCCGTCTCCCCCTGGGGGTGCACGAGGGGGCGCTGCGCGCCGGCGGCGGCGGGGATGTCGCCGCGGCCGGCGAGGGCGAGGATGCGCCTCAGGTTCGAGAACGTGCGGTCCCGGCCGACATTGCCGTAGGTGGCGACGACCGCGCGGACGTCGACTTCAGGGCTGCACAACGCGAGAGCGATCGCGAACGCGTCGTCGACCCCGGGGTCGGTGTCGATGATCATCGGGACGGGCAACGCCGGCCTCCTGGGGTGTCGGGTGCGATCAGGGGCGGTCGACGGGCTCCCAACGTTGGTCGCTCGCCGGCTGCCAGGCCCGCATCCGCTCCAGCAGTGTCGCCGGTTCCGTGCCCGACAGCACGAGCGAACGGTCGGCGGGGCGCACGAAACCCTCGTCGACGGCGTGGTCGAGGAACGCCAGGAAGTGTGCGTAGTAGCCGACGGTGTCGAGCAGGCCCGTCGGCTTGGCGTGCAACCCGAGCTGCGACCAGGTCAGCACCTCGGCGAACTCCTCCAGCGTTCCCAGGCCGCCGGGCAGCGCCACGAAGCCGTCGGCCAGCTCGGCCATCAACGCCTTGCGCTCGTGCATCGAGCCGACCACGTGCAGCTCGGTCAGGCCGCCGTGGGCGATCTCGTCGCCGAGGTGCTGCCGGGGGATGACGCCGTGCACCCGCCCGCCGGCGGCGAGCGTGGCGTCGGCGAGGGCGCCCATCGTCCCGACGCTCGCGCCTCCGTACACGAGGGTGATGCCGGAGTGCCCCAGCAGCGACCCGAGCTGCTGGGCTCCGGCGAGGTAGGCGGGATCGCGGCCGGTGTTCGAACCGCAGAACACACAGACGCAGGCGATGTCGGTCACGTCGCCGCTCCGTTCACCGGTAGGCGGCGCGGCCGGTCAAGGCCTCGCCGACGACGAGCGTGTGCACCTCGTCGGTGCCTTCGTACGTGCGGACGGACTCGAGGTTCGCGGCGTGCCGCAGCGGCGCGTACTCGCCCGAGATTCCGTTGCCACCCAGGATGGTGCGGCACTCGCGGGCGATCGCGATCGCCTCTCGCACGTTGCTGAGCTTGCCGACGCTGACCTGTTCGGGGCGCAGCTCGCCGCGATCCTTGAGCCGTCCGATGTGCAGCGCCAGCAGCATGGCCGAGTTCAGCGCGACGGCCATGTCGGCGAGCTTCTTCTGCGTCAGCTGGAAAGCACTGATCGGCTTGCCGAACTGGACCCGGGTGTCGGCGTAGCCGAGCGCGGTCGTGAGGCAGTCACGGGCGGCGCCGACCGCGCCGAAGAGGATGCCGAAGCGGGCCTCGTTGAGACACGACAGCGGGCCTCCCAGGCCGCGGGCCTCGGGCAGCATCGCCGACGCCGGCAGCCGGACGTCCTCGAGACTGAGTGCGGACGTGACGGAGGCGCGCAGCGACAGTTTGCGGCCGACGTCGGTGGTGGTGAACCCGGGCGAGCCGCGGGGGACGAGGAAGCCACGGACGCCGTCGTCGGTCCGCGCCCAGACGGTCGCGACGTCGGCGAGCCCGCCGTTGGTGATCCACATCTTGGAGCCGTTGAGCACCCAGTCGGACCCGTCGCGGACGGCCGTGGTGCGCATGGCGCCCGGGTCGGACCCGGCGTCGGGCTCGGTCAGGCCGAAGCAGCCGATGGCGTCGCCGGCGGCGAGCCGGGGGAGCCACTCCTGTTTCTGCTCCTCGGAGCCCCAGCGGTGGATGGAGTACATCGACAGCGAGCCCTGGACGGAGACGAAGCTGCGCAGGCCCGAGTCGACCGCCTCCAGCTCGAGACACGCCAGCCCGTAGGAGACGGCGTTGGTGCCCGCACAGCCGTAGCCGTCGAGGTGCATGCCGAGGAGGCCCAGTTTGCCGAGCTCGGGCACCAGCTCACGGGGGAAGGTCGCGGAGTCGAACCACCCGGCGATGTGCGGACGGGCGTGCTCGTCGAGGAAGGCACCGACCGTGCGTTGGATGTCGCGTTCCTCGTCGGAGAGCAGGGACGGAACGGCGAGCAGGTCGAGCGGGTCGGTCATGACGGGCATGGATCGTCTCCTCGGAGGTACGGGTGGGAGGCCTGGGCGATGATCGACGGGTGGTAGCGCAGAGTCGGGGTGAGGACGCTCGTGGCGAGCACCACCCGCGACGTCGACGCGCCGGCTGCTCCGAGCCACGTCAGGGCGTTGGGTGCATGCCCGCCGCGGTGGCGCCACGGTTGGAAGTGGCCGGACACCGCGACCATGTCGAGCCCGCGGTCCTCCGCCTCGACGGTGAACTCGATGAGCTCACGTGGTCCGAACTGCTCCGCCGACGCCTCGTAGCCGATTCGGACGTCGCCGGTGGCGACCGGATCGGATGGGGACATGGTGCGGTCCTCTCTGGGGGCGGGGACGGCGGTCGAGCTCAGAACAGGTGGTTCTTGCCGCCGAAGACCTCGCTCACCGACTCGTCGGTGAAGATGCGGCCGATCGTCGCGGCCAGCAGCGGTGCGCATGACACGACATGGACGTTGTCGGGCGCGCCGGGGCGCAGCGGGATCGTGTCGGTGACGACGATCCGCTCGAAGGGCGCAGCCGCCAGGTTCTCGTGTGCGGGACCGGACAGGACCGCATGGGTGGCGGCGGCGAACACCCGCCGCGCACCCGCGCGCACGACGGCCTCGCCCGCGGCCCGCAGTGTCCCGGCCGTGTCGATGATGTCGTCGACGATGATGGCCGTCCTGCCACGGACGTCACCGATGACGTGCCCGATCTCGGCGACCTGCTGACGCGGACGCTCCTTGTCGAGGATCGCGAGGCCCGCACCCATCCGCGTCGCGAACTGCTTGTTGAGCTTGACCCGCCCGGCGTCGGGGGCGACGACGACGAGGTCGTCGTCGAGCCCGGTGAAGTGGTCGGCGAGCATCATCAGCGCGGTCATGTGGTCGAGCGGTCGCGAGAAGAACCCCTGCAGCTGGCCGGCGTGCAGGTCCATCGCGAGGACCCGGTCGACCCCCGCCGACTCCAGCATCCGGGCCACGAGCCGCGCCGAGATCGGCTCGCGCGCCTCGGACTTCTTGTCCTGGCGCGAGTAGCCGTACCAGGGCGTGACGGCGATGACCCGGTGCGCGCTGGCGCCGACGGCCGCGTCGATCATCACGAGCAGCTCGAGCAGGGCGTCGTTGGTGTTGACACCCGTGGCGGGGTTGCCGCACATGGGTTGCACGATGAAGACGTCGGCCCCGCGGATGGACTCGGTGAACCGGCAGTACACCTCGTCGTTGGAGAAGGTCTTGAGCGTGACCGAACCCAGGCCGACGCCGAGCTCACGGCCGATGGCGTCGGCCAGTGCGGGGTTGGCGCGGCCGGAGAACAGCATGAGCCGCTTGCGGTAGCCGAGGTGCATGCACGTGGCCTCCGGGGCCTGGACGACGGTGCTCATGACGTGTACTCCCGGGACGTCCGGTGCTGCTCGAGGAGCCGCCGGCCGAGCGCGTAGGCGCCGCGGATGTCGTCGCCCTCGAAGCAGACCGCGGCGTGACGGCGCAGCACCGCCGAGCAGTTCACGCCGACGGTGTGGGTCAGGTGCGCGAACAGCAGGGTGTCGGAGGTGGAGTCGCCGTAGGCGACGGCGTCGGTCTCGTCGAGGCCGAGCTCGTCGAGCAGGCGAACGGTGATGTCGACCTTGTGCTGCAGGGTGAGCAGATGTTCCTTGCGGGCCTGCCGGTGCGGCACGACGTCGGAGCCGAACGTGCGGTGGGCGCCCCACGCCTCGAGCCGGCGGACGAAGAAGTGGGGTGACTGGGAGATCACCGCGACGTGCTCGCCCCGGGCGGTGATGTCGGCGAACACCTCCCGGACACCGTCGATCCACGCCGACGCCGCGAACGCCGCGTCGATCTCCGCCTCGGTGACGTCGGCCCAGAGCGGGAGCATCCGCTCCCAGAACTGGACGTCGGTGATCTCGCCGCGGCCCCACGCGCGTTCGATCCCGTCGGCGGCCTCGAACGTACCCAGGTGCCGCGCGAGCTCCACGGATCCGGCGCCGCGCAGGAGGGTCCCGTCCATGTCGAAGACGTGCAGGTGGGTCATCGGCAGGTGTCTCTCCTGGTGGGGGAGGAGACGCCGCCGCGGCACGAAGGGGGTGTACCGCGGCGGCGTCCGGGTCAGGTCCGGACTGTCCTCGGTCGGCGCCCGACCTAGGCCGGTGCGGTGACGGCCGTCTCGTTCACGACGGTCCGCATCTGGCCGATGTGGTCGATGTAGTACGACTCGGGAACCTCCCGCTCCGCGTTCGCGACGAGCTCCGTGAAGTCCCACTTCTTGAGCAGCTTCCCGTTGCGGAATACGGGCCGGAGCACGTTCTCCGACTCCGGGATCGACCCCTTGGGGACGGTCACGTAGGTGCCGTTCTCGTACTTCAGCGCGAGCCGGCCCTTCTTCGAGGTCTTGAACGAGGCGCCGGTGGGCTGCTTGGAGATGTCACGCCACTCACCGTTGACGCAGACCGCGGACGCCTTCTGGCCGAAGTTCATCGTGTCGCGGTTCCAGTGCTGCAGCAGGCCGCCACCCATGCCGAACACGGCGTTGTCGGCGGCGAGACCGCGCCGCTCGAGCTCCATGTAGACCTGCGGGAGGCTGTAGAAGTTCACGCCGTCGCCCTGCACGACGCGGATGAACGGCGGCAGGATCTTGAAGCCCTTCGAGTTGACCTCGTAGCCGAAGGCGTCCATCAGCCACTCGGTGGTGTCCGCGGTGACCTGGACGATGTCGCCCGAGTCGGGTCGCACGCCGACGAGGCCGGGGAAGTTGCGGATCTGTTCCTTGAGCTCGCCGCCGATGATCTTCTTGACGCAGTTCTCGTGGTCGTAGGTGTCCGACAGGAGCAGGGCGCAACCCTCGGGCGCGTAGACGTCGAGCATGTTGCGCAGCGCGTCGGCCTCGTTCTCCTGGCCCCAGGCGCAGAACCCGGCGTGCTCGGAGTTGGGCCCGGAGTTGGAGACCTTGCCGGCGTTGTAGAAGTGTTTCGCGGCGAGGATGCCGGGCACGGTGTCGGACTGGTCGAAGTTGACCAGGTGGGCGAGGCCGCCCAGCGCGGCCGACTGCTGCGAGCTGACGCCGCGGGCACCGTAGTCGTGCAGGGTGTTGCGGATCAGGTGTGGGTTGTCCGACGTCCTGGCCAGTGCCTCCTTGATGACCATCTTCGACAGCCAGCTGACGGTGCCGATCGTCGTCGGGTACCACACGGCACGCAGCAGTGCGGTCTCGAAGAAGCTGGTGGCCCAGAAGTACTTCGGGTCGGTGTTGATGACCTGGACCAGGACGTTTCGGGACGGGAGTACGAGGCCTTCGGGCACGGCCTCGATCTCGACGGGGAGGAAGCCGCCGTGGTCGTTGAGGATGCCGAGCCAGTTGTCGCGGTTGAAGTGCATGCCTTGTTCACGGACGACGAACTCGGCCTCGTCGATGTCCTCGAGGGTGATGGGCCGCATGAGGTACTCGCGCAGGAACGCCTGGAGCCCGACGAACTGGGTCACCGGCCACTCGCCACCGCGGGACTCGACGTAGCTGGAGACGTACTCGGTGCCCGGGGGGTAGAGGGGGTAGTGGCAGTGCTTGTAGTTGTCGGTGTTGATGATCAGGTTGTCGAGGTAGCCCATCGGCTCGTTCACCTTCCACGAGAGTCGTTTCTACCGACTGGCCGTGTCGCCTTCGAATGACACGGCAGACATGGACCTGGATGCGTGGAACCGGGGTTCTACGCGGACAAGCAGCCTTGCGTATCCGCCTGACTGACCACTAGGCGTCGAGACGTGCAGCAACACGATGTTAACGTTTCTAGTGTGACCGTCAACTCATCTCTTCTCCGAATCCGGGCAGGGCCGTGGCTGTCGCGCGGTGCGACCCTCGGCCGAGTACGTCACTGATCCATTGATTGCCCCAGATCATGACGGGGTCCGATGAAATGGGCCGGTCCAGTCGGCCGTGGGTGGACCGCGCGCGACGATGGAATGCTGACGGCTCGATCCGCCGAAATATAATCGTTTCGACCATGGCAGCGGCTTCCTCGGGCGCAGGGGCGGAAGAGCGGGGTCGGGCGGGAGCGCTACGAGGCGGCGAGGGCCGCGGCCAGGACGTCGGCGGACGGCATACCGCCCCGCGCACCGTCCGCGGTCACCGAGAGCCCGGCGGCCACCGTGGCCACCCGCGCCGCATCGTGGATGTCGCGGCCCGCCGCGAGCCCCGCGGCGAGCACCCCGTTGAACGTGTCTCCCGCGCCGGTCGTGTCCCGCACCTCGACCTGGAGTGGCTCGAGATGGCGGGCGGAGCCGTCCGGATCGACGACCAGGACGCCGTCGCCACCGAGCGTGACCAGGACCGCCGCGCGCGTCCGACCCACGAGGGCCTGCGCGCAGGTCAGGATCTCCTTGCACGCCGGTGACGCGCGTGGCGGTGCCGAGCCCCAGCCGCTGTCGAGGCCGGCTGCGGCCGCGAGCGCGAAGAGTTCCCCGGTGTTGGGGGTGAGTACCGGTCCGAGGTCGAGCAGCTCCACGACGGCCGGGATGACGGGTGCCGGGTTCAGGACACAGCGCACCCCGGCGGCCGACGCCGCGCGGACCGCGGCCTCGACCGCTGCTGCCGGCACCTCGGTGCTGACCAGGACGCAGGCCGCAGCGGACGACAGGCGTTCCAGCGCGGAGGTGACCACGGCGTCGGCGAGCAGGTCGTTGGCCCCGGCGCCGACGGCGATCTGGTTCTCGCCCGCGTCGTCGACCACGATGAGCGCGACCCCGGTCGCCGCTGCGACGACGGCGACGTCGTCGGTGCCGACACCCTCGGCTCGCAGCTCGCGCAGGGCCGTCGCGCCGAGGTCGTCGTCGCCGACCGCGCCGACGTGGTGCACGAGCGCGCCGACGCGGGCCGCGGCGACCGCGGCATTGGCGCCCTTCCCGCCGCCGTGGCGGCGCACACCGGGTCCCACGACCGTCTCGCCGGGCCCGGGCAGACGAGGCGCCGTCACGACCATGTCGACGTTGACCGCACCGACCACCACGACATCACGCGCCGTCATCTGTGCTCCTTCGGCACGCTGACGCTGTCACGGATCCGCACATCGGCCGGGAGCGGGTCACGGGTGTCGTGCTCCTTGCCCTCGAGCAGGTCGAACAGCACCCGGGCGGCTTCGTGGCCCATGTCGTAGGCGGGCTGACGCACGCTGGTCAGAGCCGGGGTCAGCATGCTGGAGATGGGAAGGTCGTCGAAGCCCACGACGCTGACGTCCTCGGGGATCCGCAGCCCGTTGGCCTTCAGGCACTCGATGGCGCCGATCGCCATCAGGTCGTTCGCGCAGAGCAGGGCGGTGGGCCGCTCCGACTCGGGACGGCACAGGATCGTCGCCGCAGCGGCGTAACCCGACTCCTGGCGGTAGTCCCCGATGTGGACCGGGACCGAGTCGGGGTCGATGCCGGCCCCGGCGAACGCCTCGCGGTAGCCGGCGAGGCGTTGCTGCGCCGTCCACAGTGCAGGGGGCCCACCGATCACGGCCAGCCTGCGGTGCTGCTGAGCCAGCACATGGGCGGCAACCTCGCGGGCACCGCGCCGGGAGTCGCACACGACCGCCGGCAGGTCACGGCCCGGGATCTGCTCGTCGACCAGTACGACGGGCCCCGACCGGGCGAGGTCGTAGATCGCCGCCGGCATCGAGCCCGTCCCGGACAGGTAGATCACGCCGTCGACCCGTTGGCTGCGCAGCAGCTTCGCCTGGCTCTCCTCGGGGAGCTCGGTTGCGTCGGGCAGCACGAGCACGACGAGGACGTCGACTGCCGACGCGGCCCGGTACACACCCTCCGCGACCATCGCGAAGAACTGGTTGGTCAGGTCGGGCACGACCATTGCGATCGTCGACGCCGAGCGCCGCTTGAGGCTGCGCGCCGACTCGTTGGGGGAGTAGTCGAGCAGGCGGATCGCGTCGAGCACACGGTTGCGACGCTCGGGCGCGACCGGCCCGCTGTCGTTCAGCACGTAGCTGACCGTGCTGATCGAGACGTTCGCGTGCTCCGCGACGTCCTTCATCGTGGGCCGACGGCGTGATACCACGGGTGGACCTCCTAGGGGCGCGAGCCGGCCGCCCAGCCGAGGATGGACGCCCACAGTCTCTGGTAGTGCTGCCACCCGACGAACTCCGGCGGCGCCCAGTGGGGTGCCAGGTCCGACGTGAACGCGACGGAGCGGCCCTCGCCTGCCGACCCGACCACCAGCAGGGGGTCGTCCCCTGCACGGGCCACGGTCGTCGCGTCGGGCTTGGCGATCACACGGTTGTACCCCAACAGCGGCGGCCACTCGGCGGGGGTACCACCGAGCACGGCGTGAGCGGGTTCGTCGAAGTCCGCCTTGACGCCCTCGGGGTCCTCGATGCGGTCGTCGTGGTCGAGCATCCGCACCGGTAGGACGTCGGCCAGCGGTGTCATGCCGAAGCGCGCCTTGCCCTCGAAGCCGGTGAACGACATGTATCCGCCGATCATGACCAGCCCGCCACCCGCGCGTGTCCAGTCCCGCAGCAGGGCCAGCCGGTTCGTGCTGCGTTCGGAGCGCAGGAAGGTCTCGTCGGGCAGCAGGAACGAGTTGGAGCCGATGTCGGACAGCACGACGACGTCGAAGTCGTCGAGCTGGCGGGCCGAGCGCGGGAACCGCGAGGAGATCTCGTGCCCGCGGACGTAGGTGACGTCGAAGCCCTCACGGTCGAGCGCCGCCAGGAAGTCGCCTGCGCCCTCCTCGTACTCGGTGCTGTGGAACTGGTCGAAGCCCTTCATGTGGATCGTGTGCTTGATCCACGACTCACCGGCGAACAACACCCGCAGCGGTCCGCTCCCGCCGGACGCGCTCACAGGAGCCGATCCCCGACGTGGTCCGGGAGTACCCGGGCCTCGGGCATGGCGATCACGTTGATCTCACGCATGTCCCAGCCGATCATCCTGTCGGGCACCAGCTCGTAGTAGGTGCGGCCGGCGACCTCGCCGAACTCCAGGTACTGCTCGACGTACGGGTGGCCGACGTGGAAGTACTTGTCGTGGACGAGCTGGGCGAGCGTCGTGGCGAGCGCCTCGTCGTCGATCGGTCGCATCGTCCCGGTGATCCGGACCCCGCTGACCGTCGCGTACTCCTCACCCTGGTCCACCAGTGCCGACATCGGCCGCCCGGCCGCCACGTTGGCGCCGTGGCGTGAGGCTGCGTCGATCGGGATGTAGATCGTGCGGTCGTGGACGACGAGCCACAGCGGCGACAGGTAGATGCTCCCGTCGTCGTTCGTGGTCGCGAGCCTGATGGTCCTGGCGCGCGAGAGGTAGGCCCAGCGCTTGTCGCCGCGCAGGGGCTGCCAGGTGCTGGCGGTCACGGCCATGATCAGCTCCCCTCGGAGGTGCGCAGCGCGGACAGCTCACGGCTGTACTCGGGCGCGTCGGCGACGCCGACCTTCGGGGACGGCCCGGAGGTCCAGAAGAACTTGTAGGCGACCCCGGTCGCCTCCAGCCGGTAGGTGTAGCCCGCAGGCAGGTAGATGTGCTCGCCCACCGTCGCCTCGAGGACGATCGTGCGGCCGGCCGCGTCCTCGACCACGACGTGGATCCGGCCGTCGAGGACGTAGTGCGTCTCGTCGAAGTCGCGCTGCTCCCACTGGTACGGCAGGTGGTCGGGCTCGCCGTAGCAGTAGCCGTGCCGGAAGTAGCGCGCGTCGTCGCGCTCCCGGGACAGGAAGATGTTCGTCGTGATGCCGGTGTTGAACGTGAGCACGGGCATCTTGTCGATCTCGTCGGGCACGATCACCCGCGGGAACCGGCGTGCGTTGCGGGCGGCGGGGTCGTGGTCCGTCACGGCACGTCTCCTCTCTGAGGTTCGAGCTCGTCGCAGCGTGCGAGAAAGGTTTATGCTCTGCCATTGCCGCGGTTGTCCCAGCGAGGAGGGGCAGGCGGTGGAGTCGTTTCTAGTCTGCCCAAGGTCCTCACTGTGGTCAACCCCTGATCCGGCCGTCGACCAACTGGGTCACCTCGCGAGCCCGCGGCGGTAGTGGCCAGTGCATGCCCATTCACCTGCCCCTGAAGTGGCGTCGGCCGAGGGCGACCGAGTCGGCGGCCCACGTCGTTGACGTGGTCGACACATCGCCCTTACGGTCTGGAAACCATTCCACCGAAGGGGTCAGATGACGTCGCCGCACACCGCGCTCGGTTCCCTGAACGTCCTGGACTTCTCGCGAGTTCTCGCCGGACCGTTCGCGACGATGGTCCTCGCGGACCTCGGGGCCACGGTGACGAAGGTCGAGCGCCCGCCGCTCGGTGACGACACCCGCGCGTGGGGTCCGCCCCACGACGACCGTGGCGCGGCCACCTACTTCCAGTCGGTCAACCGGAACAAGACCTCCGTCACCTGGGACCTCGCCGACCCGCGCGACCGGGCCGCGGCACGTCGCGCCGCACTCGGGGCCGATGTCGTCGTCGAGAACTTCCGGCCGGGAGTGATGGAGCGGCTCGGACTCGGACCTGACGAGCTGTGTGCCGAGAGCCCACGCTTGGTGTACTGCTCGATCACCGGGTTCGGCGCGGGGCCCGGCGCGGCGCTGCCGGGTTACGACCTGCTGGTGCAGGCCGTCGGAGGGCTCATGAGCATCACCGGTGAACCCGACGGTGAGCCCCAGAAGGTCGGCGTCGCCCTCGTGGACGTCCTCGCCGGGCTGTTCGCCTCCGTCGGTGTACTCGCCGCCCTGCGACACCGCGACGCGACGGGACAGGGTCAGCGTGTCGAGGTCGACCTGCTGTCGAGCCTGCTCGCCGCACTGGTCAACCAGGGAGCGGCCTACACCGTCGGCGGCGTGGTCCCGCAACGGTTGGGCAATCGTCACCCCAGCATCGCGCCGTACGAGCTGATTGCGTGCGCCGACCGGGACCTCGCGCTCGCGGTCGGCAACGATCGTCAGTTCCGGGCCTTGTGCGGGGTGACCGGCCTCGACGACCTCGCCGACGATCCCCGCTTCGCGACCAACCCTGCCCGCGTCGCCCACCGCGACCTGCTCGCGACGGCGCTGCGCGCGCCGCTGCGTGGGCTGCCCGCCGCCGAATGGGCCGACCGGCTCACCGCCGCCGGTGTGCCGGCCGGGGTCGTCAACGACGTCGCCGGGGCGTTCCGGCTCGCGGAGGCGCTCGGGCTGGACCCGGTCGTCGATCTCCCGCGCGACGACGGCTCGACCGTCGGGCTGACCCGCAACCCGATCCGGCTGTCCGCGACCCCGGTCCGCTACTCGACGGCGCCGCCCACGCTGCCGCCGGCACGGTCCTGAGCCACCGCCGGTGGTCGGGCACCTGCGGGTGCCCGACCACCGCCCGACCGCGTCAGGCGGAGTAGCCGAACACCGACTTGACCTCCAGGAACTCGCGCAGTCCGAAGTCGGCGTACTCCCGTCCGTTGCCCGACTGCTTGTACCCGCCGAAGGCCCCCGCGAAGTCGAGTCCGGCGCCGTTGACGTGCACCATCCCGGTGCGCATCCGCCGGGCGATCGCACGTGCCCGCTCCGGATCGGCGGAGGACACGAAACCGGCGAGGCCGTAGTCGGTGTCGTTGGCCAACCGGACGGCCTCGTCCTCGTCGTCATAGGTCGTGATGGTGATGACCGGTCCGAAGATCTCCTCGCGCGCGATCGCCATGTCGTTCGTGACGTCGGCGAGGACCGTCGGGCGGACGAAGAAGCCGGTGTCCAGGCCGTCCGGGCGTCCCGGTCCGCCGGCGACGATCGTCGCACCGTTCGCGACCGCGCCCTCGAGCAGCAGCTGCACCTTGTCGTATGCGGCCTGTGAGACCAGCGGGCCGATCGTGACGCCGTCCTGGTCCGGCGGACCCACGACGATCGCCTCGGCGGCGGCCTTCGCGTGGGCGACGACGTCGTCCAGCCGTGACCGCGGTACCAGCCACCGGGCCCCGGCGTTGCAGGACTGCCCGGAGTTGGCGACGACGTCGCCCAGGTCGCGCGGGATCACCGTGGCGAAGTCGGCGTCGTCGAGCATGATGTTCGCCGACTTCCCGCCGAGCTCCTGTGCGACGCGCTTCACGGTCGGGGCCGCGCTGCGGGCGACCTCGATCCCCGCCCGGGTCGACCCGGTGAACGAGACCATGTCGACGCCCGGATGCGCACTCAGCGCGGCCCCTGCCGTCGGACCGTCGCCGTGCACGAGGTTGAACACCCCGGCGGGAACCCCGGCCTCGTGCAGCACCTCCGCGATGATCACTGCGTTGAGCGGTGCGAGCTCCGACGGCTTGAGCACCATCGTGCAGCCGGCGGCGAGCGCCGGGCCGACCTTCGCGGCGATGAGCAGCGGCGGCCAGTTCCACGGCGTGATCAGACCGCACACCCCGATCGGTTCGTGCCGGATGCGGGTCGTTCCCCGGGTCTCCTCGAACGCGAAGTTCTTCAGCGTGTCCAGTGCGGACGCGAACTGGCCCAGGCCCGCGCCCACCTGCGCGGTGTGGGCGAGCCCTGCGGGGGCGCCCATCTCTGCCATCAGTGCATCGGCGATGTCGGCGGAGCGAGCCCGGTAGACGTCGATCACGCGCTCGAGGAGCGCGGCACGCTCGGCCACGGACGTCTCGGAGAACGCGTCGAACGCGCCTCGCGCCGCCGCGACCGCGCGGTCGATGTCCTCGCTGCCGCCGAGGGCGACCCGGCCGATCTCCTGCTCGGTGGACGGATCGATCAGATCCGCGGTCGCGGGGGTCGTCGGGGCGACCCACTTGCCCCCGATGTAGAACCGGTCGGCGTTCGGCATGTTCTCTCCTTCGCTACGCGTCGACGGGCGGACGGCACCCCGGGTCGCAGAAGCGGGTGTGGGGGCGGGCTGCGGAGGCGCGCAACGGCGCCGGGGTCCGTGCCGACGGCCAAGAATATAAACGATTCTTGTCCAGAGTACTTGCGATGCGGACAGAGGGTCAAGGGCGTCGGCAGCCGCCGTGTCGTCGCCGCTCCCGCAATGACCGTCTCCACTCTTGACGGCTTTGAGAGGCTGGAACAGTGACGGGAATCGATTCGACGCCGCTGTCGTCGACGACGAGGACGACGCTCGGGCGCTACCCGGACCGGGCCAGAACCGATCGGCGGGACCTCCACGCGGTGCTGGATGCCGGCGTCGTGTGTCACCTGGGCACCGTCGTCGACGGCGCACCTCTCGTGCTGCCCACGAGCTTCGGCAGGATCGGCGACACCCTCTACCTGCACGGCTCGTCCGGCGCCACGAGCCTTCGGGCGGCCGCCGAGGGGGCCCCGGTGTGTGTGACGGTGACCCACGTCGACGGGATCGTGTACGCCCGCTCCGTCTTCAGTCACTCCGTCAACTACCGCTGCGCTGTGATCCACGGGGTCGCACTCCGCGTCGAGGACGAGGGACAGAAGCTCGCCGGTCTCCGGGCGCTGGCCGACCACATGGCCCCCGGCTCGTGGGAGCACGCGCGAGGACCCACCACCAAGGAGCTGGCGGCGACCGTGCTGTTGTCCCTCGACATGGTGGAGGCCAGCGTGAAGGTGCGGACCGGACCCCCCGGGGACGACGAGGAGGACATCGCCTCGGCGCGCTGCTGGGCCGGAGTCGTCCCGATCGTGACGAACTGGGGGGCGCCGCAGCGCTGCCCCCGGCTGCCCGACGACATCCTGGTCCCGGACCACGTCGCGCACAGGTACTCCGCTCGGTCCTGATGCGGCAGCCGTGCCGACCTGCGGCGAAAGGACCCAGGGGGGAGGTGCGCCCGGTTCGGCACGTCGCGGCGGCGCTGCACCTGTCGCGCAACACGCTGCACCCGGCGGCCGGTGCTGGATCGGGGTGATCGCGGTTCAGGCACGGCCGTGGTGATCGCGGATACCGTGCTCGTCCGCCGTGTTCTCGGCGAACTCGTCGGCAGCCGGCCCGGCCACGCGGGCCCCGACGCGGCCGGGCCGTCGTGCTCCACGACGGCGCGTACCCCGGCGAGTACGCCTTTCCCTGGTACAGGGAGAAGCCCGGCCACGCCGCGATGTGGACCTGCTCGTTCTGGCTGTTCATCGCGTACGTGCTCAGCGGCTGCGGATGCTCCCGGCAGGCGGGCACCCCGAGGCGGCCCAGGGGTGAGTCCGTCACGACCAGGTCGGAGCCGTCGCCCTCGCCGAGCACGGTGCGCTCCATGTGCGTCGGCTCGAGCTTGCGACGGCCCACCGGCGTTCTACCGTCGGCACCGATGATCCGGTTGCCGATGTAGACGCTGCCACCGGAGCGCTCCACGACACCGAGCGAGGCGACGATGGAGTGCTTGCGGGCCGCCTCGCTGCTCGCGGCGGCTGCGGAGGCGTACGCCCGTGAGGTGCCCGGTCCGGGCGGGACATGATCGTGCGCGGGCCGGTGGGCCGCTGGGCCGGAGGCCGAGGTTGCGGCCCCGGGCCCACAGGGGTGGGCCCGCGAGGTCTCCTACGCCTCGACCGCGCGAGGGTCGACCACCGGGCCGGAGTGCCGGAGGTGCTTGCGCGCCTCCAGCTCCGCCGGCTCGACGAAGGTGAGCATCTCCTCGCCGGCCTTGCAGGCCATCACGACCACGAACTTCGCCACTGTGTCACCCGGGTTCGCGGCCTGGTAGTGGATCCGGTCGCCACCGGGCTCCCAGATCGTGTCGCCCGGCCGCATGACGACCGGGGGGTCCCCCTCGAGCTCGAAGATCATCTCGCCTTCGAGCATGTAGCCGTAGACCGGGCCCGAGTGGCGGTGGGCCGGGGTGCCGGGGTTCCTCGGCGGGATCGTGACGGTCACCGTCATCAGGTGCCCCTCGGCGGGCAGCTCTGACATCGGGTGCTCGTCCAGGACCTCGACCGTGGTGCCGTTGATGTCGATCATGATGCGGGTCACCTGCACTCTCTCGGGTTCGGTGCTGCGGGATCGCAGCGCCGGGAGCGGCGCGGCGTCAGGAGACGGCGTCGACGGCCTCGGTCGGCCAGGTGGTGCGGAAGTCGGCCAGCTTGAGGATCGCCTGGGCGTCGTCGACAGGGGGATAGATCCACTCGGAGTTGATCGAGTGCTTGAGCTGCTTCGCCTCGGGCCCCTTCTGGGCGACCCGGCGGTCCCAGCCCAGGGTGAGCACGGCACCGTACGGACCCAGGTCCAGACAGGTCACGTACGGGTTCGGGGCGAACGCCACCTGGGGCAGGCCCAGCAGGTCGGCTGCCACGTTCGCGCCGGCGAACTTGCCCTGCGGGACGGCGTGCTGGCAGCTCTGCATCACCACATGGCCGTCCTCGACGGTTGCGGCAGCCGTGTCCCCGGCGGCGTACACGCCGTCCACGCCGACCACCCGGAAGTACTCGTCGACCTCGAGGCGGCCGATCCCGTCGCGCGAGCCGTCGATCTGCTCGGTGAGGCGGCTGGCCCGCATGCCGGCCGTCCACACGGCGGTGCGGGTCGGGATCACGGTGCCGTCGGACAGGGTCACCCGGGTGTCGTCGAGCGACGTCAGTGAGACGCCGAGCAGGACCTCGACGCCCGCGTGCTCGAGTGCTGCGACGATCTCGGGACGTGGACCCGGGCCGAGCTCGGGTCCGACAGCGCCCTCGCGCTCGACGAGCACGACGCGGACGAGGTCGCCGCCGGCGACCTTGCGCAGTCGGGCCGGCAGCTCGGTGGCGATCTCGATGCCGGTGAAGCCGCCACCGATCACGACCGCGGTGAACCGCTCCGCACCGCCGGGCTGGACCGGCAGTCGACCGATGTGCGAATCGAGGCGGGCGGCGGCAGGCATCGTGTCGACGTCGAACAGGTGCTGGGATCCCTCGACCGGCGGGGTCACCACCCGGGAACCGGCCGCGAGGACGAGCCGGTCGTAGGAGAGCTCCAGCGCCGAGCCGTCCCGGCCGAGCGCAGTGACGGTGCGGGTGCCGGTGTCGACCCCGGTGACCGTCGCGGTGACGCGGCGGACGCCGATCGGGCCGAGGACCCGGTCGAGCGATACCCGCTTGGACTGGGGGTCGTCCTCGTAGAGGCGTGGGCGGATGACCAGGTCGTCGCCCGGGGCGACCATGGTCACCCGGAGTGCCTGCTCGTCCGCGCCGGCCTCGTGGCGTGCGCGGACCGCGGCAGCCGCGGCCCACACCCCGGCGAAGCCGCCACCGATGATCAAGACATCAGACATCCGGTTTTCTCCATCCTCGACGGCGCAGCGATTGCTGACGCCACGTTCGAACGTCGACGAGCGACGGTCAGTTGGCAGGGAGGCGCCCGAAGGCTTTCCGGGTCACCCGTCGAGCATCGGGGCCGTGGTCGTCGACCTCGGCCCGGAGGTCGGCGATGGTGCGGCCGGCGAGCTCGCGTCTCCACGCGAGCTCGGCACGACGCATCGCCGTGCTGATGACGCAGGGGGCCTCGAAGTAGGACCTGTCCAGGTCCGCTCCTGCCCCCTCCCTGCGGATCTCCGTGCAGCGGAACGCCTGCTCCGTACCCTCGATGGCCGCGACGACGTCCATCATCGTGATCGCCGACTCCGGCCGGGCCAGGCGGAACCCGCCACGAGCGCCCGGAAGCGACTCGACGATCCCGGCTCTGACCAAGGCCTGCAGCTGCTTGTTGAGATACGGGGCAGGCAGATCGTGCGCCTTCGCGAGCCTGCCGACGGTCACCGGCTCGTCGTCCTCGAGCCAGGACAAGGTGAGCAGTACGTGGAGCGCCCACTCCACGCCCTGGCTCATCCGCACGTGGTCACGGTACAACCTGGACATGACATGTCAAGAATCTCGGCCACGGCGCGTTCCGAGGGGATGCGCGCGTCCGGGGGGTCGGGCCGGCTCAGAAGAATCCGTCCCGTGCGACCTCCGAGCGAGGGCCGTGGCCGAGCTCGGCGGAGATGCCCGCCGCGGTGCGGAGCAGCAGCTGCACCGTCGAGGTCTCCAGCTCCTGCGAGGGCAGCCGCCCCGCGGAGGTCGACGACGCGAGTGCGGCCACGACGGCACCGGACTGGTCCCGTACCGGGACCGCGACCGAGATCAGTCCGCCTTCCAGCTCGCCGTCGACCAGGGCCCATCCCTGCTCCCGGACCGTGGCGAGGCGCAGCCGCAGTTCCTCCGGCGAGGTGACGGTCAGCGGCGTCAGCGGGCGCAGCACGGTCTCCTCGAGGTAGCGAGTGATGCGTTCGGGCCCCGCCCAGGCGAGCAGTACCCGTCCCATCGACGTCGCGTACGCGGGTACCCGGGTGCCGACGGCGACGTTGATGCTCATGATCCGGCGCACCGGGACGCGGGCCACGTAGACGACTTCGGAGCCGTCGAGCTCGGCGAGCGAGGCCGACTCGCCGGTCTCCTCGGCCAGCGCGAGCAGGTAGGGCTGGGAGAGCTCGAGCATCGCCTTGGTCGCCGTGTAGTGCTGGCCGATGCTCAGGACGCGGGGGGTCAGCGACCACCGTGGCCCGTGGTTGGCGACGTAGCCCATGCGCTGCAGGGTCAGGAGGAGCCGGCGCACGGCGGGGCGGGAGAGCCCGGTCTTCGTCGCCAGCTCGGCCAGCGTGGGCTCCACCATGTCGGCGTCGAAGGCGAGGAGGACCGCGAAGCCCCGCTCGAGACTCTGCACGAAGTCCCGCTCACTTCCGCTGGCGCTCATCCCGCCCATCTTCTCCTAGTCGGATCCGGAGTCCGGACTTGACTCGCCACGTGGCGTGCGGCACTCTCCGCCAAGTGAACGCAATGCGTTCGAAAAGTACGCATAGCGTGCATCGTTGCACAGGAGGTGCGGGAATGGCTCCTCAGTCACAGCAGCTGCGGGTCGCCTTCGGTCGCTTTGCCACCGGCGTCACCGTGGTGACCTGCAGGAACCACGACGGGCTGCCGCACGGCGCCACCGTCAACGCCTTCACGGCCGTCTCGCTCGACCCGGCGTTGTGCCAGGTGACGTTGACCCGGAAGTCGAAGGCCTGCTCGTATCTGGAGGGGGCTCCTTTCGCGGTGAACGTGCTGGGTCAGGGCCAGGTCGACACGGCGTGGCACTTCGCCGGCCGCCCGGCCGAGCCCGAGCCCGAGTGGCTGGAGCGCGAGGCGACGCCCTACCTGGTGGGATCGTCCGCCGTCTACTTCTGCCGTCCGTGGAGGACCTACGACGGCGGGGACCACTTGATCGTGGTGGGCGAGGTCGAGCACCTCGATGTCGCCGACGACGAACCGCTGCTGTTCTACCGGGGCGCATTCCGCGAGATCGGCGCGATCGAGACCGGCGTGCACTGGGGCGGCTCGCTGGACAACCCCGACGCCGGCTGGTTCGACGCCCGGAGCGCCTTCACCCCGCTGGGTCCACACGCGTGCTGACCGTCCGTCCCCACTTCCACCCTCGCAGAGAAGGTTGAGAGATGACGATTCAAGAGGACCGCTCCGAGCAGGTCACTCCTGTCGCGACCACCGCACCGATGACCGGCGACGAGTACATCGCCTCGATCCAGGACGGTCGTGAGGTCTGGGTGTACGGCGAGCGGGTGAAGGACGTGACCACGCACCCGGCGTTCCGCAACCCGGTCCGGATGACGGCTCGGCTCTACGACGCCCTGCACGACCCGGCCACGCGCGACCGGCTGACCGTGCCCACCGACACCGGCAACGGTGGCGTCACGCACCCGTTCTTCCGCAGTCCGCACTCGGTCGAGGACCTGCTCGCCGACCGTCGTGCCATCGAGGGTTGGGCCCGGATGTCGTACGGCTGGATGGGTCGCAGTCCCGACTACAAGGCCAGCTTCCTGGGCACGCTCGGGGCCAACTCCGAGTTCTACGCGCCGTTCGAGGACAACGCGAAGCGCTGGTACAAGGAGTCGCAGGAGAAGGTCCTCTACTGGAACCACGCGATCATCAACCCGCCGGTGGACCGCAACCTGCCGCCGGACGAGGTCGGCGACGTGTTCATGAAGGTGGAGCGCGAGACCGACGCGGGCCTGATCGTCTCCGGGGCCAAGGTCGTCGCCACCGGCTCGGCGATCACGAACTACAACTTCATCGCCCACTACGGGCTGCCGATCAAGAAGAAGGAGTTCGCGCTCATCTGCACGGTGCCGATGGACGCGCCGGGCATCAAGCTGATCTGCCGGACCTCCTACTCCCAGCAGGCCGCCGTCATGGGCAGCCCGTTCGACTACCCGCTGTCGTCGCGGTTCGACGAGAACGACACGGTCTTCATCTTCGACAAGGTGCTCGTGCCGTGGGAGAACGTCTTCCTCTACGGCGACATCGAGAAGATCAACGGATTCTTCCCCGTGTCGGGGTTCATCCCCCGCTTCACCTTCCACGGCTGCATCCGGCTCGCCACCAAGATCGACTTCATCGCCGGGCTGCTGCTCAAGGCCCTCGAGATCACGGGCAGCAAGGACTTCCGCGGTGTGCAGACCCGCGTCGGTGAGGTCGTCGGCTGGCGCAACACCTTCTACGCGCTCGCCGACGCGATGGCCCGCAACCCCGACGAATGGACCAACGGGGCGTTGCTGCCCAAGCTCGACTACGGCCTGACCTACCGGATGCTGATGATCCAGGCCTACCCGCGGATCAAGGAGATCATCGAGTCCGACGTCGCGTCCGGGCTGATCTACCTCAACTCCCACTCTGTCGACTTCAAGACCCCCGAGGTGCGCCCCTACCTCGACAAGTACATCCGCGGCTCCAACGGCTACGAGGCCGTGGACCGGGTCAAGGTGATGAAGGCGCTCTGGGACGCGGTCGGCACGGAGTTCGGCGGCCGCCACGAGCTCTACGAGCGCAACTACTCCGGCAACCACGAGAACGTGAAGGCCGAGCTGCTGTTCGCGGCCGAGGCACAGGGCACCACGGCGGCCATGAAGGGCCTGGCCGAGCAGTGCCTGTCCGAGTACGACCTCGACGGCTGGACCGTGCCCGACCTGATCGGCAACGACGACGTGTCCTTCCTGCGCAACCGCAACCGCTGACGACCGAACGAGGAGACGAGCCGATGACCACCACAGAACACACCACCCCGTCCCCGTCCGCCGTGGACTCCGGCGCGTCGGCGTCGGCATCGTTCCGCGCGGGCAGCGCCTCCGGCTTCGGGTCGGCCGGCAGCTCGACCGCGCGGGTCGACACGCTCGCTCGCGCGGTGCTCGCCGCAGTGCACGGCGTGATCCGTGAGCACAAGGTGACCTACCCCGAGTTCCAGGCCGCCAAGAAGTGGCTGATGGACCTCGGGGACGGCGGCGAGTGGCCGTTGTTCCTCGACGTGTTCGTCGAGCACGCCGTCGAAGAGGTTGCCGCAGAGACCCAGGCCGGTACGACCGGGACCATCCTCGGCCCGTACTACCTCCCGGACCAGGTCCGGCTGCCCGCCGTCGCGGCGCTGCCCGCCCGACCGGACGAGCCCGGGTCGTCGTGGCTGTTCCAGGGACAGGTCCGCGACCTCGACGGGAACCCGCTGGCCGGGGCCGAGCTCGACGTATGGCAGAACAGCGCCGACGGCTTCTACTCCGGGTTCGCCCCGCACCTGCCCGAGGGAAACCTGCGCGGCGTCGTCGTCACCGACGAGCAGGGCCGCTTCGCGATCTCGACGATCCTGCCGGCGCCCTACCAGGTCCCGACCGACGGACCGACCGGTGAGCTCATCGAGGCGGCCGGCTGGCACCCGTGGCGGCCGGCCCACCTGCACCTGCTCGTGCGCGCCGACGGGCACCGCACCATCACGACGCAGCTCTACTTCACGGGCGCGCAGTACATCGACGACGACGTCGCCCGAGCCACCAAGCCCGAGCTGATCCTGGACCCGCAGCAGCTGGCCGACGGCAGCTTCCGCTCCGAGTACGACTTCGTCCTCGAGCCGGTCTGATCCTGTTCACCCAGGGCCGGCCCCGCTTCCGCCCGGGGCCGGCTCTCTCCCGAGAGGCATTCGAGAACGTGAGCGACGACCTGCGGATCGACCGCGTCGAGACCGTCCTGGTGGACATCCCGCTGCGCAGGCCCCACCGGTTCGCCCGGGCGAGCATGAACGCCCAACCGGTGCTCTACGTGTTCGTCCGCACCGCAGGCGGGATCACCGGGACCGGTGAGGGCGTCGTCCCGGCCGGTCCCTGGTGGGGTGGTGAGTCCGTCGAGACGATGCAGGTGATCATCGAGCGCTACATCGCCCCGATCCTGACGGGGCGCCGGGTCGACGAGATCGGGACGCTGCAGCGCGACATCACCGACGTCGTCGCTGCCAACCTGTTCGCCAAGGCGGCGGTCGAGGTCGCACTCCACGACGCCTGGGCCCGCAGCCTCGGCATCGGCGTCCACGCCCTGCTGGGCGGCGCGGTGCGGAGCTCGGTCCCGGTGACCTGGGCGCTCGGGACAGAGCCGGCACCGGTCGTCGTCGAGGAGGCACTGGGCAAGCTCGACGCCGGCCTGCACCACTCGTTCAAGCTCAAGATGGGGGCCGACGAACCGGCTGTCGACGTCTCGCGGGTCGAGGCGGTCGCGGAGAAACTCGCCGGGGTCGCGGGTGTGCGGGTCGACCTCAACGCACGCTGGGACCGGCTCACCTCACTCGCTCACCTGCCCCGGCTGGCCGACGCGGGGGTCGAGATGGTCGAGCAGCCGGTGCCGGGTTCGGAGATCGAGACCCTCGCCGAGATCAGCGCGCTGCTGCCCATCCCGGTGATGGCCGACGAGTCGCTGCGGACGCCCTCCGACGCGCTGCGGCTCGCCCGGCTGGGGGCCGCGGACATCTTCGCGGTCAAGACCACCAAGTGCGGCGGACTCCGGGCCAGCATGGAGATCGCCGCCGTCGGGGCCGCGGCAGGGATCCCGTCTCACGGCGCGACGTCGATCGAGTCGCCACTGGGCACCGCGGCCTCACTCCATTTCGCGTGCGCCGCGCCCGGCGTGACATGGGGGAGCGAGCTGTTCGGCCCGCTGCTGATGGCCGAGGAGATGGCAGTCGAACCGCTGCGCTACGCGGACGGGCACCTGCACCTGCCCGAGGGCCCCGGCCTCGGCATCGACCTCGATCCCGACAAGATCCGGGCCTTCCGAAGGGACTGAACGTGCTGTTCCACGTGACGATGGACGTCGACATCCCGCGCGACCTCGATCCGGCCGAGCGCGCCGACACGGTGGCCAGGGAGAAGGCCTACTCCCAGGACCTCCAGCGACAGGGCAAGTGGCCCCACATCTGGCGGGTGGTCGGGCAGTACTCCAACGTCAGCATCTTCGACGTGGAGTCGGCCGACGAGATGCACGAGATCCTCTGGGCCCTTCCGCTGTTCCCGTTCATGACGGTGCAGGTCACCCCACTGTGCCGGCACCCCTCCGCGATCTGAGGACGCCACCGGGAACACCTGCCACGACGATCCGACGCTGGGAGACGACCATGACGGCCTCGACGCTCCGCGACGACACGGGCACTGTCACGTGCTGGCGGGGGACCGGGCAGATCCCCTGGCAGTGGGGCCGTTCGGTGGTCGCCCTCGGTGTGTTCGACGGGGTCCACCGCGGCCACGCGAGGCTCCTCGCGCACACCGTCGAGACGGGCCGTCGCAGGCGGCGACCGGTCGTCCTCGCGACCTTCGACCCCCATCCGGCGACGGTGGCCGGTCCGCGTCGCGACACCACTCCGCTGACGGGGCTCGCCCGGCGCGTCGCCCTCGCGCACGACCACGGCGTGGATGCCGTGCTCGTGCTGCCGTTCTGCGACACGATGGCCCGCACTCCGGGTGTGGACTTCGTGCGCGAGGTGCTGGTGCGGGCGCTGCGCGCGACGGACGTCGTCGTCGGTGCGAACTTCCGGTTCGGCCACCGCGGCGCGGGGGACGTGCGGCTGCTGAGGCGCCTCGGACCGCGCCACGACTTCGCGGTCCACGGGATCGACCTCCTACCGGGCTGTTCCTCCACGCGGGTCCGGGAACTGCTCCGGGCCGGGGACCCTGCTGCGGCAGCCGAGGTGCTGGGACGTCCCCACCGGGTCGTGGGCCGCTCGGTCGGCGGGCTGTTCCGGACCGACACGATGCTGCCCGGCCCCGGCCGCTACCGGGTGCTCGTGCGGGGGCGCGAGACGGTGGGCGAGGTTCGGCCGGACGGGACGGCGTTCCTGCACGCCCCGCTCCCGGCAGCCGAGATCGAGGTGACGTTCCTCGACCGGGCAGCCCCGCCCACGCGAGTCCCGCGCCCCACGGAGGCGACGTCATGACCCTGTCGTTGCACACCGTCGTCGACGGCCCGCCGCACGGCCCGACGCTGGTGCTCGGTCCGTCGCTGGGCACCGACACCGGCCTGTTCGACGAGCAGGTCCCCGCTCTCGCCGCGGTGGTCCGGACCGTGCGGTTCGACCTGCCGGGCCACGGTGCCTCGCCCGATCCGGCGTCACCGGTCACCGTCGCCGCCCTGGCGGGCGGAGTTCTCGCGGCGCTCGACGGGCTGGGGGTCGACCGCTTCCACTATGCAGGGGTCTCCCTCGGCGGCGCGATCGGGCAGCACCTCGCCGTGCACGGCGATCGACTCGAGTCGCTGACGCTGATGGCCACGGCGAGCCGGTTCCCGGATCCCCCGTCGTGGCGCAACCGCGCCGCCGCGGTCCGGGCGGGGGGCACGGAGACGATGGTCGGTTCCCGGGCGGGGGTCTGGTACACCGAGCGTTTCGCGACGCGGAACCCGGACCGGGTGGCAGCGCTGCTCGCCATGCTCCGGGCCGTGTCCGACCAGGCCTACGCCGCCTGTTGCGAGGCAGTCTCGGAGTTCGACGTCCGCGACCTGCTCGGCAGGATCGACGTCCCGACGTGGGTGGTGGCCGGGGCCGATGATCCGGCGACGCCGCGCGATCTCGTCGCCGACATCGCAGCCGGCGTGGCCGGTGCCGAGCTGCGGGTGCTGCCGGGCGCCCACCTGATCAACGTCGAGGCCGCGGAGGACATCACGGCACTCCTGCTCGGCCAGGTCGGTGCCGGTGGCTCAGCGGGATGCCGGCGGTGCTGACTCGACGAGCCGGTAGGCGAGTGCGTACCCCACGAGCGAGTCCGTCGTGGTGCCGAGGGGCAGGGCGGTCGCACAGGCCATCCGCAACGTTCCCCGTGCGGACCGTCACAGCATCGCCCGGGCGGTGGCCGGGTCCTGCCACATCTGCGCGGGGCTCTGTCCGCCGGCCCGTTCCACCTCGGACGACGTCCGGTCGCCCCACCCGTTCGGGTGTGCCGAAGCCGGCGGACGTGCGATGGGATCACCGTCGGCGTGGGGACGAGGAGGTTCGGTGAGAGGTCCTGGAGACATCCTGCGATCCGCGGCGGCGCGGTTCGGTGGCAAGCCCGCACTGGTGACCGCGACCCGCACCCTCGGGTTCGACGAGCTGGACGCGCTGAGCGACCGGGTCGCGGCCGGCCTGGCCGAGCGTGGCGTCCGGCCCGGACGGGCGGTGTCGTTGTACGCCCAGAACCGGTGGGAATGGGTCGTCGCCTACCACGGCGTGCTCAAGGCCGGGGCCGTCGTCAACCCGGTGAACGTCATGCTGACCCCGGAGGAGCTCGCCTTCGTCCTGCGCGACTGCGGGGCGGCGGCGGTGTTCACCAGCGCGGAGCAGGCAGCCGGGGTCGCCGAGCTCACGAGGGACCTTCCCGAGCTGCGGAGCGTGATCGCGTTCGGGGCGTCGTCGTCGGCGGACGTGGTCGCGTTCGACGAGCTGCTCGCCTCCGAGGGTGCTGTGCCGGGGGTGACGACGGACCCGGGCGAGCCCAGCACGATCGGCTACACGTCGGGCACGACGGGGCATCCCAAGGGCGCCGTGCAGAGCCACCAGGCGGTGCTGCTCAACTGCGCGCTGACGGCGACGATGCATGGCCGCACCGAACGCGACGTCGTCGTCACCGCGCTGCCGGTCCCGCACGTGTACGGCAACGTCGTGGTCAACGGGACGTTCCTGGTCGGCGGGACCGTCGTGCTGATGGAGCGGTTCGAGCCCGACGAGGCGCTGCGGCTGATCGGCGAGCACGCCGCGACGATGTTCGAGGGCGTGCCCGCCATGTATGCGGTGATGCTCGCGGACCCTGCACTGGCGGATGCGGACCTGTCGACGCTCACGCGCTGCACCGTGGGGGGCCAGACCATCCCGGTCTCGACGATCGAGCGGTGGGAGCAGCGCTCCGGGGCACCGTTGATCGAGCTGTGGGGGATGACCGAGGTCGCCGGGCTGGGCACGACCCACGCGCTGCACGCCCCGCGGGTCCCGGGGTCGATCGGGGTCTCGCTGCCGGGAATCGACGTCCGCATCGCGGACCTGGAGGACCCGGTTCGCGATGCGGCACAGGGGGTTCCCGGCGAGCTGATGGTGCGCGGACCGATCGTGATGCTCGGCTACCACAACAACCCGACGGCGACGGCCGAGGTGATGGAGCCCGACGGCTGGCTGCACACCGGCGACATCGCGACGATGGACGCCACGGGCCACGTCTTCGTCGTCGACCGCCGCAAGGACATGATCATCACCGGTGGTTACAACGTGTACCCGGCGGAGATCGAGCGGGTGCTCGCGGGGCATCCTGCCGTCGCGATGGTCGCGGCCGGGCCGGTGCCGGACCCGGTCCGGGGCGAGCTGGCGTGCGCGTACGTCGTGCTCGCCGCGGGCACGACAGCGACGGAGGCCGAGCTGATCTCCTTCGCCGGCACGCACCTGGCCGCCTACAAGCGGCCACGGCTCGTCCGGTTCGTGGAGTCGCTGCCGGCGACGTCGACGGGGAAGATCATGCGCCGCGAGCTCATCAAGCAGTTCGACTCGTGACACTCCTGCGCGGCGGGAGTTGAATCGGCCCATGGACGACGGGGGAGCCGCACGCGAGCGCGCCGAGCTCCTCCAGATCCTCGACCGTGGGGAGGCGTGGCGCGCGGCGCTGACGCTGCTCGCCGACGACCGTGACGTGGCGTGGGTCGCCGAACCCGACACGGGCGGCGACCTCGTGTTGCGCCGGGTGCTGGGTGATCGCACCGCGATGCTGCACGGCCTGCACGTGCCCGCAGGTCTCGGGCTGACCGGGATGGTCAGCACTGCGGGCAGACCGGCCCGGGTCGACGACTACTTCGCCTCGGCCGACATCACGCACACCTTCGACCGGCACATCCGGGCGGAGGGCATCGAGCGGCTGCTCGCCGTTCCGGTCGTGCGCGAGGGCCGGGTGCTCGGGGTGCTCGCCGTCGGGGCGCGTGATCCGGGCACGTGGGGCGATCGGGCGGTCGAGCACGCGAACGAGGTCGCAGACCGGGTCGCGCTGGCCGCCGCGGTGGCCGAGCGCGCGCGGCTCGCGCGCGAGGTGGCCGTGCACGAGGAGCGTCGCCGACTGGCCACCGAGCTGCACGACAGTGTCGGCGCGTTGCTGTTCGCGATCGGTTCGGGTGCCGCAGGCCTGGCCGAGGCAGCCGGCGAGGATCCGGAGCTCGCAGCCCGGGTCGGGCAACTGCAGCGCCACGCCGCCGACGCGTCGACCGCATTGCGGGAGTCGTTGCGGGCGCTGCGCGCGTCGCCGTCCGCGCTCGCGTTGTCGGTGATCCTGCGGGAGGACTGCGTCGCCTTCAGCGACCGGACCGGGCTCCCCGCCGAGCTCGTCATCCTCGACGAGGACCCGCCCGCGCTCGCGCCCTCCCGGGCGCAGGCGCTGGTCACAGCGGTCCGGGAGGCGCTGCTGAACGTGGAGAAGCACGCACGGGCGAGCGCGGTGGTCGTCTCGGTGAGCCGCCGGGTCCGTGACGGCCGGGTCTCGCTCGTCGTCGCGGTCACCGACGACGGCGTCGGGCTCGGCGAGAGGCACATGCCGGGTTTGGGCCTCTCGGGCACCGCCGAGTCCGTCGCGCGGCTCGGCGGGGCCATGCAGGTCGAGACCGATGCTTACGGCGGCACGATGTGGCGGGTGGAGCTGCCGTGCTGAGCCCGTGACCGCGACGATCCGGGTGCTGGTCGTCGACGACCATCCCGTCGTCCGGGACGGGGTCGCCGCCCAGCTGGGCAGCCACCGTGACATCGAGGTCGTGGGCCGGGCCGCCGACGCCGAGCAGGCAGTCGTCGAGTGCGCCCGTGAGCGGCCCGACGTCGTGCTGCTGGACCTGCGCCTGTCCGACGCCCTCGCCGCCGACGTCGTCCCCCGGCTGCTCGCGGTGTCCGCGTCGAGCAGGATCCTGCTGTTCACCGCCTTTCCCGAGCACGCCGGCGTCGCGCCGGCGCTGGCCGCGGGCGCATGCGGTCTCGTCGTGAAGGACGCGTCCGCGTCGGCGCTGCGGCGAGCTCTTGTCGAGGTCGTCCGGCAGGGCAGCTACCGCGGCGAGCGCCACGGCTCCGATCCGAGCCCGGTCACCCCGCGCGAGTACGACGTCTTGCGGCTGGTCGCCGCGGGCGGCACGAACGCCGAGATCGGCGAGCAGCTCGGCCTGTCCCTCAACACCGTGAAGGCCTACCTGCACAACGTCATGCGCAAGCTCGATGCACGCAACCGGGCGCAGGTGATCACCAACGCCAGGGCGCACGGGCTCCTGTAGCGGCCCACAACTGCCCGGGCCTCGTCACATCTCGGCCGCGAGAAGGGCCGCGACCAGGGAACGCCGATGGACGCCCAGTTTCGCGAGAATGCGTTCGACGTGGCCGTCGGCCGTGCGGGGCGCGATGAAGAGCCGCTCGGCGATCTCCCGGTTCGTGAGACCGTCCGCCACCAGCAGCGCCACCTCTCGCTCGCGCTTCGTCAGCACCGTCAGCACGGCAGAGACCGATCCGGCGACGGGGTCCGCGATCCCGGGCCGGGAGAGGAGATCGAGCAGGCGGGAGACGACCTGCTCGTCGTCCGGCTCCGTGCCGGTCGTCCGGGCGACGGTGGTGAAGTCGGACACGCCTGCGCGCGATGCGATGGTGTCCTCCGCGGCCCTCCAGGACCGGCCGAAGTCCCACCCCAGGGCCTCCGGTGTGGTCCCCAGGGCGGAGAACAGGCCCACGGCCGTCCTCGCGAGGTCGTGAGCGCGGGGGGAGTCGCCACGCGAGACCGCCACGATCGCGGCGAGGGCGACGGTTCCGGCGATGCAGACGCGGTCCCGGAAACCTTGCTGGACCAGGAGAACCTCGCGCAGTGCCGCCTCCGCGGCGTCGAGGCCGCCGAGCTTCCAGTGGGCGTACGCGTTCATCCACCAGGCCCACCCCGTGTTCAGGTGATCGCCCGTCCCGGCGGCCCGCTCGACGACGTCGGAGCTCACGACCTCGGCCTCGATCGCCCGTCCGGCGGAGGCCAGGGCGTACGACTGCATGAAGCGGGCGCTCATCTCCAGCGCGTCCGCCCCGCGACGCGCATGTCCGGCCGCGGCTCTGTCCAGATGGACGATCGCCTCGTCGGCCCGTCCGGAGAAGACCTCCAGCAGCCCGGTCCAGTGGTCCACGTGCGCCTCGACGTCGAGTTGTCCCGTCAACGCCGCAAGCGAGCCGATGTGGCGCCCGGCACCGGCGAGGTCGCCCTGGAGCATCGCGACCCACGCAGCGACCCAGAGTCCGTGACCGCGAGCCGCGGTGCCGACGGCCTTGTCCAGGAACAGCTCGAGCCACCGTCGGCCCTCCGCGAGGTGGCCACCGCTGAGCCAGTGGTAGCGCAGTGTCGCAGCGAACTCGAGTCCGGCGTCCTGTTCCTCCTCGACCACGGCCGACCAGCTCAGCGCGGCCGCGTAGTTGGGGCGTTCGGCGTCCATGTCCTGCAGGGCGTCGGACCGGGTGGGGCGCGCCCATCCCGCCACCACGGACGAGATCTGGCCGAGGTAGTGGTCCCGGTGCCGGCGACGCAGCAGCGACACCTCACCCGAACCGATGAGGCGCTCCATCGCGTACTCGCGGATGGTCGACAGCATGCGGTACCGCATGCTGCTCTGCGGTCGCTCCGTGAGGAGGACCGAACGGGCGACGAGCCGGTCGATGCCGTCCATGACCTGCTCGCGGTCGAGCTCGTCGAACCCGCACACCGCCTCCGCGGCGGCGATGTCGAACGAGGCGGGGAAGATCGCGAGGCGCGTCCACAGGTCCTGGTGCGACGGCGCGCAGAGGTCGTAGCTCCAGTCGATCACGGTGCGCAGCGACCGGTGCCGTTCGCTGTGCCCGTCGTGGCCCCGCGAGTCCATGTCCAGCCGGCTGGTCAGCCGCTCGAGGAGCTGACCCACGGACAGGCTGCGCAACCGTGTCGCGCAGAGCTCGATGGCCAGTGGCAGACCGTCCAGCTGCCCGGTCAGCTCCGCCACGGCGCGAACGTCGTCCTCGCGGATGGCGAAACCGGGATCGACGGCCCGTGCGCGTGCCTCCAGCAGGCGAACGGCGTCGAACTCCCTCAGCTCGGCGAGGCCCGCACGGGCCCCGGGCGCCGGGGTCGACAACGGCGGGACCGAGAGGGACTGCTCCCCGACGAGGCCCAGCGACTCCCTGCTCGTGGTGAGCAGGTGCAGCGCGGCGGAACCCGCCAGCAGGTTTCGTACGACGGGGACGACGAGGTGCAGGACGTGCTCGCAGTTGTCGAGGACCAGCAGGACCGCGCGGTCGGCGAGATGCTCCGCGAGCTTGTCCTCGGGAGGCCGGGCGGACTGGTCCGCGACGCCGAGACCGGCCAGGATCGCCGCGGCCACGGTCGCTCGGTCCGCACTCAGGTCGAGGTCACCGAGCGGTACGAACCAGACGCCGTCCCGGTAGCGCTCCACGAGCGACCAGGCGACCTCGACGGCGATCCGCGTCTTGCCGACGCCCCCCGGCCCGGTCAGCGTGACGAGCCGGGACCCCGCCAAGGCGTCCTTCGCCGCCGTGATCTCCCCGATGCGCCCGATACAGGCGTCGACCGGTTTCGGGGTCCTGGGCACGCGACCGTCTCCTCGTCGTGGCGGTCCGCCCGGGGCGGCCGTCCGGCCTCCCGACCGCCGCCGCCGTCCGGCATGCACCCGAACCCCGTCATTCTCGCCGACGGCGTCCGGCAGGTCCAATATCGTCCGGAACGCGGCCCATACGGCACCGGTATGGCCCGGCGCCGGTTCGTGCCGGACGGTCCCGGCGCCCCCCCCCGCGCTCGGGAGCAGGTATCCCGAACAGGTACACGGATGGGGTAGAACACCCCGTGCCCGCGGAGTGGTTCAGGACACAGCATCCGAGGCATGGCTCACACACCCGATGTGGACGTCGTGGTCGTCGGTGCAGGCTTCGCCGGTCTCTACTCCACGCACCGCCTCCGCAACATTCTCGGCCTCACGGTCCAGGCCTTCGACGCCGGCTCGGGGCCGGGCGGGACCTGGTACTGGAACCGCTACCCCGGCGCGCGCTGCGACATCGAGAGCGCCTGGTACTCCTACTCGTTCGACGAAGACCTGCAGCGGGAGTGGCGCTGGAGCGAGCGGTTCGCCGGACAGGCCGAGATCCTCCGCTACCTCGAGCACGTCGCCGACCGCTTCGACCTGCGCCGCAGCTACCGCTTCGACACGCGCGTCACCTCCGCTGTCTGGGACGACGACCTCCACCACTGGACCGTCGGCACCGACGACGGCGCGACGACCACCGCTCGGTTCATCGTCTCCGGCGCAGGCAACCTGAACGTGGCCAAGGAGAACGAGTTCCCGGGCCAGGAGACGTTCCGTGGCGAGGTGTACCGCACGAGCGCCTGGCCGCACGAGGGCGTGGATCTGAGAGGGAAGCGGGTCGGGGTCATCGGCACGGGCGCGACCGGCATTCAGCTGATCCCACGGGTCGCGGAGATCGCGGACCACGTGACCGTCTTCCAGCGCACACCCAACTTCGCCTGCCCGCTCGGGAACCGTCCCGTCGAGGACGCGGAGTTCGAGGAGATCACGTCCAACTACCCGGAGCTGCGGAGGGCGTCGCGGGCCAACTACGGAGGGGCGCCCTACCCGGACCCGCTGCCGTCGGCACTCGCGGTGAGCGAGGACGAGCGCAACGCGGCCTACGCGAAGTACTACGACGGCGGTGGCTTCCGGATGCTGTTGTCGGTCTTCGCCGACGTCATCCTGGACAAGCGCGCCAACGACACGGCGTCGGACTACATCCGGGAGCGGATCCGTGCGCGGGTGACCGACCCGCGGACCGCCGAGCTGCTGTGCCCGACCGACCATCCGTACGGCACCAAGCGGGCGCCGTTCGAGACCGGGTACTACGAGTCGTTCAACCGGGACAACGTGCGGTTGGTCGACGTCCGGTCCGCGCCGATCGAGGCGATCACCCCGCAGGGGGTGAGGACCGCGGCCGCCGAGTACGACCTCGACGTCATCATCCTGGCGACCGGCTTCGACGCCTTCACCGGCGCGCTGCTCAAGCTGGGCTACGTCGGCCGCCACGGTCAGACCCTCGGCGACGCGTGGAAACACGGCCCGAAGACCTATCTGGGCATCGCTGCACCCGGCTTCCCGAACCTGTTCACCATCACCGGTCCGCAGAGCCCGGTCGCGCTGTACAACAACCCGCTGGCCATCGAGGACCACGTCGAGTTCGCGGCGCGGGCGATCGAGGCCACCCGCGCGCGGCACGCCACCACGTTCGAGGCGACGGCCGACGCGGCCGAGGAGTGGGGGCGGATGGTCGTCGGAGTCGGAGACCTCACGCTGCTCCCGCTCGCCCCGAGCTCCTTCTACACAGGGTCGAACGTGCCGGGCAAGCCGCGAGGGATGCTGTTCTTCGCCGGTGGTGCGCCGCTGTACCGCGCCATGTGCGACCAGGTCGAAGCGACCGGCTACGGTGGCTTCGCGATCGACGACGAGCCCGCCCCGATCCCACCGATGGTGCTGCTCGACCCCGCCGCGGCGATGGTCACCGGCATCATGATCGGTCAGGAGCAGCGGCCGTTCGAGGACCTCGGCCTCGACGAGCAACGTGCGGCGTTCGAGAGCTTCGTCCACCTCCAGCGGCCGCCGCGCGAGAGCGTGCGGACCGTCGAGACCACCTATCCCGGTGCCGGTGGCCCGATGAAGGCGCTGGTCCACGTCCCGGCCAAGGCGGGCCCGCTGCCGGTCGTGGTCTTCTACCACCCGGGCGGCTGGGTCGGCGGAAGCGTCGGGGTGTCGGCTGAACCGTGCTCGGTGATCGCGGAGGAGCTGGGCGCGGTCGTCGTCACCCCGAGCTACCGGCTCGCCCCGGAGCACCCGGCTCCCGCCGCGGGTGACGACGTGTATGCGGCACTGCGCTGGGCGGTCGAGGTCGCCCCCGAGTACGGCGGGGACCCCGCACAGCTGTTCGTCGTCGGCGAGAGCGCCGGCGGCACCCTTGCGGCGTGCCTGGGGGCCAGGGTCCGTGACGAGGGCGGTCCCGAGATCTCCGCGCAGGTCCTCGTGTACCCGGCGATCGATCCGGCCGCCGACACCCCGTCGCGGCGCCTGTACGCCGCCGGTCCGCCGATCACCGTGGCGGCCATGGATGCGATGTGGCAGGCGTATCTCGCCGAGGCGGCGGCGGACCGCCCCGCGTCGTCGGTGCCGGGGGCCATCGAGTCGGTGGTGGGACTGCCGCCGACGATGCTGGTCACTGTCGAGCTCGACCCGCTGCGTGACGAGGGCGAGGAGTTCGCGGACAGGCTGGCGGCCGCAGGGGTGCCGGTCGAGACCGCCCGGATCGACCGGCTGATCCACGGCTCGCTCAACATGTCAGGGCTCATCGGGCGCACCCACGAGATCACCGACGCGATCGTCGGGTACCTGCGCCGGCGTGTCGCGCAGCCGGACGCACAGGTCCTCGTCAACGACTGAGGCCGCTCCGATCACGTGGCCGCGGGACGGTGCGGCGCACCCGTCCCGTGGCCACGGCCACTGCCGCCCTCATCGTCACCACGATCGTTCCTTCCAGGAAGGCCCCATGACTCCCACCCCGCAGTCGACCGTCCGCCGCCCCACGTCCGACCTCGACGTGTACTCCGACGAGGCGTTGCTGAATCCGTGGCCCGGGTACCGCGAACTCCGCGACGCCGGACCGGTCGTGTTCCTCGAGCGCTACGGCATGTATGCCGCCACCCGTTACGACGCCGTCTCCCACGTCCTGCGCTCGCCGGAGGTCTTCCCCTCGAGCGAGGGCGTCATGATGAACGACGAGATGAACCAGGTGCTGCGCGGCAACACGTTGTGCAGCGACGGCGAGGCGCACAGCGCCTCGCGGCGGGTCATCGTCAGGCCGCTGACGCCCAAGGCCGTACGTCTCCTGCAGGACGACATCAGAGCCCAGGCCCGCAAGCTGGTCGAGGAGCTGACCGGGCGCCGGGAGTTCGACGCGGTCACCGACCTCGCCCAGTACCTGCCGGTGACGATCGTGTCGAACCTGGTCGGGCTGCCGGAGGAGGGACGCGAGCGGATGCTCGTGTGGGCCTCGGAGATGTTCAACTGCTTCGGTCCCCCGAACGACCGCACCCGGGACTCGTTCGTCGTGCTCGGCGAGATGATGGAGTACGCCACGACCCAGGCGGTTCCGGGCAAGCTCAGGCCCGGGAGCTGGGCCGAGGCGATCCACGGCGCGGCGGCGCGCGGCGAGGTCCCCGCGGACAAGTGCCCGGTCATGATGATCGACTACATGGGCCCCAGTCTCGACACCACGATCTTCGCGATCAGCAGCGCGGTGTGGCTGTTCGCCCGTCACCCCGACCAGTGGGACCTGGTTCGGGAGGACCCTTCGTTGATCCCCTCGGCGATCAACGAGGTGCTGCGGATGGAAGCGCCGATCCAGGACTTCTCCCGCAGCGTCGCCGTCGACCACGAGATCGACGGCGTCGTCCTGCCCGCCGGCTCGCGGGTGATCGCGTTCTACGGGGCAGCGAACCGCGACGAGCGGCGCTACCCGGACCCGGACCGCTTCGACGTGCGTCGCAACCCGACCGACCACCTCGCCTTCGGCGCGGGCCCGCACACGTGCGTCGGGATGAATCTCGCACGCCTGGAGATGCGGGCTCTGTTCGAGGTGCTGGTCGAGCGGGTGACCCGGTTCGAGATCCGGTCCGAGCAGCGCGCTCTGCACAACATCCTGCGCGGGTTCGCCCGCCTCGACGTCACCGTCCACGTCTGACCACGGCCCGCGAGGAGACGACGATGCCGAAGATCACCTATCGGGTCGGGGACGAGACGACCACCGTCGATGCGACAGTGGGCAGCAGCATGATGCACGATGCGGTGCGCAACGACATCGGCGGCATCATCGCCGAGTGCGGCGGCAACGCGATGTGCGCCACCTGCCACGTCTATGTCGAGGACGGTCCGGTGGACTCACTCCCGGAGGTCGGCTTCGCGGAGGACGAGATGCTCGACTGCACCGCGGCCCCACGGGAGCAGAACAGCCGCCTGTCGTGCCAGATCCCGGTCACCGACGCGCTCGACGGCCTCACCGTGCGCGTCGCCGACGAACAGGCCTGACCTCCCCGCGCTGACCGCCGGACCCGCCGGGTCCGGCGGTCACTCGTGAAGACGTGGTTCCGCGGCTTCACCGACGCCGAGGTGCGCGCCACCAACGACTACCGGCTGGCCTGGCTCGTGATCATCGGCACGATCCCGATCAGTGTCCTGGGCTTCCTGTTCAAGGACTCCGTCGAGACGGTCGCGCGCAACCTGTGGATCGTCGCGACGACGCTGGTGGTCTTCGGCATCCTGCTCGGGCCGGTCTCGGGGGACACGGCCCGGCCGAGCACCCGGTCGGCGAACTCGGGCACGGTCACCTCGACGCCGGGCCTGCGGGCGGCGGCCGCGAGCTCCAGTCCGGTGAACCCGGCGCCGACGACGACGGCCGAGCGGGCGCGCAGGAGCGACGCCCGCAACGCTCGCGCGTCGGCAAGCGTCCGCAGCTCCAGGACGTCGGCCGAGCCCGCGCCCGGAACCGTCAGCGGCCGCGGGGCCGCACCCGTGGCCAGGACCAGTGCCGAGTAGCGGAGCTCCTCCCCGTCCGCGAGCACCACCGAGTGGCGCGCACGATCGATGCGCCGAACGGTGGTGCCCGGGCGGAAGCCGATCCGCTTCTCGGTGAAGAACCTCTCGCCAACAAGGGGGAGCGGCGCGGGATCGCCCTCGTCGGTCACGACGTCCTTGGACAACGGCGGCCGTTGGTGGGGGAGGCCGGCTTCGTCGCCCAGGACGACGACCGGTCCCGTGTGCCCGGCAGCACCCAGCGAGTCGGCGGCCTGGATCCCGGCCTGCCCGGCACCGACGACGACGGGAGGTGCCGTTCTCGTGGACGATGCAGCCGCCTGGCCGCCTCGATGTCGGCCGAACGCTCCGCGGGCCACGGAGCGAGCTCCGGGGCTGCGGCCAGCAGCCCGGGAAAGATCTCCGCAGGCGGTGGGCAACGTCGAGAAGAACGCGTCGGCCGTCTGCTCGACGACCGCGGCGAGCAAGCCCTCATTGCTGTCGAACGCGTGGTGGATCGATGCGGCGCGGACTCCCGACTCCTGGGCGAGCGCTGAGATGCCCGTGGCGGGGACGACGTCGTCAGGGTTCCGACCGCGGCTCTGATCCCTGTGGTCACGGCGGCACCTGTGGTCACGCCGGCGCGGCGGAACCTGCCTCGGTCGCCCGTCGGTCGCGCCAGTACGGGGGGCCGAGTACATCCGGCTCGGGCGTGGAGAGTGCGGCCCGGAGGAAGCGTTTCAGGACCGGGGTGTCCTCGTCCGCGCGCCAGAGCGCAGCGGTCTCGACGACTGCCGTGTAGCGGCGCAGTGGGCGGGTGCGGACGCCCGGCCACGACGACGCCAGGTACTGCGCGGGAAGCAGGGTGATGCCGGCGCCCGCCTCGACCAGGGCCAGTGCGTGCATGACGGAGCTGACCTCGCGGCGTGCGTCGTCACCCCGGGTGGCGTCCGCCCACGCCGCTCTCGCGTGTGCGGCGAAACCCTCGCCGGCCCGGTCGGAGATCATGATCCGGGGGCCCTGCAGGTCGGCCAGGTCCACCCGCTCGGAACCGGCGGCGGGGTGGCCCTCCGGCAGCACGGCGACGAGCGGCTCCCGGGCGACGACGGCGACCTCGAGACCGCGCGCGCGCCCGTGGACGTGGCGTGGCCGCCCGGGCTCGACCGGCGGCAGGTGGAGCAGGCCGACGTGCGCGTCGCGACGGTGGACCCGCTCGACGACCTCGCTGTCGGCGACCTCGTCCATGACCAGGTCGACATCCGGCCCGAGGGTCGCGCCGTCGACCAGCCGGGGCAGCAGCTGCGGTGAGACCGTCCGGCCGGCCGCGACCCCGAGCGAGCCGTGCGTTCCGGAGCCGACGGCACGGACCATGTCCGTCGTGAGGGCCAGCTCACCGAGCAGCCGGCGGGTGCGCTCGGCCAGCAGGCGGCCCGCGGCGGTGAGGTCGACCCCGCGGCCGTGGCGCACCAGCAGGGCGACGCCGAGCTCGCGTTCGAGGTTCTGGAGCCGCACGGTCAGCGGAGGCTGTGTCATGTGCAGGGACGTCGCGGCGCGGCTGATCGATCCCTCGTCCGCGACGGCGAGGAAGCACTCGAGCGCGCGCAGATCCATATGACCAGGCTATAACACGCTTCCAATTTCGGTATTGGACGGATACCTGGCCGCTTCCGCATACTTCCCGTGATGTCCGCACCCCAGAGACGAGGCGGCGTGAGCGACAACCCCGGCACACTGAACACCGATGTCCTGGTCATCGGGAGTGGTCCCGCGGGCGCCTCCGCGGCGCTGTTCCTGGCGACCTACGGCGTGGACCACATCGTCATCACGAAGTACCGCTGGACCGCGAACACCCCGCGGGCCCACATCACCAACCAGCGGACGGTCGAGATCCTCCGCGACATGGGGATCGAGGACGACGTCACCGCGCAGGGGACACCCTCGTCAATGATGGGCGACACGGTCTTCTGCACCAGCCTCGCGGGCGACGAGGTCGGCCGCGTCCGGACGTGGGGCACGCACCCGGCCCGGCGGGCCGACTACACACTCGCCAGCCCGTCGGACAACTGCGATCTCCCGCAGACGCTCCTCGAGCCGATCCTCATCGGACACGCCGCCGAGCGGGGCAGCAGGATCCGGTTCGACACCGAGTACATCGGCCTCGAGCAGGACGACGACGGGGTCACCGTGACGGTGCGGGACCGGTTGTCCGGGCACACGTACCCGATCCGTGCGAAGTACGTGATCGGGGCGGACGGCGGGCGCAGCCAGGTCGCCCGCGACGTCGGACTGCCCTTCGAGGGGCGGATGGACATCGCGGGCAGCATGAACATCGTCTTCCACGCCGACCTGTCGGCCTTCGTCGAGCACCGGCCGAGCGTCCTGTACTGGGTGCTCCAGCCGGGCTCGAACATCGGCGGGATCGGCATGGGCCTGGTCCGCATGGTCAGGCCGTGGGACGAGTGGCTGGTGGTGTGGGGCTACGACATCGACCAGGCGCCGCCGGAGATCGACGACGATGCCGCCACGAAGATCGTCCACGACCTGGTCGGGGACGACACGATCCCGGTCACCATCCGGTCGACGTCGCTGTGGGGCAACAACAAGATGTACGCGACGCGGTACCGCTCGAAGCGGGTGTTCTGTGCGGGCGACGCCGTCCACCGGCACCCGCCGTCCAACGGACTTGGCTCCAACACCTCGATCCAGGACTCGTACAACCTGGCGTGGAAGCTCGCCGCGGTCCTCGCCGGCCGGGCCGGGTCCGGGCTGCTGGACAGCTACGACGCCGAACGGGCACCGGTCGGCAAGCAGATCGTGTTGCGCGCCAACAAGTCCATCGAAGAGTTCGGGCCGATCTTCGACGCGCTCGGCTTCTCGAAGTCCGACGACCCGGCCGAGCAGATCGCGTCGATGGCAGCGCGGGCCGATGACACACCCACGGCTGCGGCGCAGCGGATCGCGCTGCGCGAGGCGCTCGAGCTGAAGGACTACGAGTTCAACGCGCACGGCGTCGAGCTCGGCCAGCGCTACCGCTCCGGCGCGGTGGTCGGGGACGGCTCCCCGGAGCCCGGGTACGATCGCGACCCCGAGCTGTTCTACCACCCGACGACGTGGCCGGGGGCGCGGCTGCCGCACTGCTGGCTCGGGCACGGCGGTCGCCGGGTGAGCACCCACGACGTCACCGGCAAGGGCCGTTTCGTCCTGCTGACGGGAATCTCCGGGCAGGACTGGGCGGAGGCGGCAGCGGGCGCCTCGGCCGCCCTCGGGGTCGAGGTCGACGCCCATGTGATCGGCCCGGGCCGCGAGTACACCGACGTCTACGACGACTGGGCCCGGCTGCGCGAGGTGGGCGAGTCCGGCTGCGTCCTCGTCCGTCCCGACGCCCACGTCGGTTGGCGGGCCGCGGAGCTGCCGGCGGACCCGGAGAAGGAGCTCACCGAGGCCCTGACCCGGCTGCTCTCCCGAGCCTGACCCGAGAAGAAGGAAGAACCACGGTGACGAGCTTCGCCTACACCGTCCACCCGGCCCGGATCGTGTTCGGGACCGGCACCCTCGAGAACGTCCGGGACGAGGTGCAACGGCTGGGCCGCACCCGCGTCCTCGTCCTCGCCTCGCCGGGCCTGGCGGCGGCGGGGGACCGCGTGGAGAAGGTGCTCGGACCGCTGGCGGTGGCCCGGTTCGACGGGGCCGCCATGCACACGCCCGTCGAGGTCACCGAGGTCGCGCTGGGGGTGCTGCGCGAGCACGAGGCGGACTGCGTGGTGGCGATCGGCGGCGGGTCGACGACCGGGCTGGCGAAGGCGCTCGCCGTGCGCACCGGGGTGGACCAGGTCGTCCTCCCCTCCACGTACGCGGGCTCGGAGGTCACTCCCGTGCTCGGGGAGACCGAGAACGGGACGAAGACCACGCGTTCGTCGCCGGACATCCTCCCCGAGACCGTCATCTACGACGTCGAGCTGTCTGCGGGGCTGCCGGTGGCGCTCGCGGTCACGAGCGCGGTCAACGCGCTGGCCCACGCCGTCGAGGCCCTGTACTCGCCGGACGCGAACCCGGTCGTCGACGGCATGGCGCTCGACGCGATCACCCGCCTCGCGGCCGGGTTGCGCCGGCTGCCCGCCGATCCGCACGACCCGGAGGTCCGCGCGGACCTGCTGCGTGGCGCCTGGCTCGCGGGGACCTGTCTCGGCGCGGTGGGCATGGGTCTGCACCACAAGCTGTGCCACACCCTGGGCGGTGGCTTCGACCTCCCGCACGCCCAGACCCACACCGTCGTGCTGCCGTACGCGATGGCCTACAACGGAGCGGCGGCTCCCGAGGCGATGCGGCGGATCGCGGAGGCGCTCGGAGTCGGGGATGCCGACGACGTCGCGGGCGCGCTGCAGGACCTCGTCCGTGCGGCGGGCGGCCCGGTCTCCCTGGGGGAGCTCGGTTTCCCGGAGGCGGCCGTCGACCGGGCCGCCGAGCTCGCGACGCAGGCCCCCTACCCGAACCCGGCACCGGTCACCCGCGACGGCATCGCCGCCCTGCTGCGCGCGGCGTGGGCGGGTGAGCGACCCGGTGGCACCGGCACAGTACGCCCGGCACGGATCACCGAGCAGGTCGTGAAGACCTTCGCCGGTGCCGCCGATCCGCGACTGCGCCGGCTGATCAGCGACCTGGTGGTGCGGCTGCACGCCTTCGCCGTCGACAACGACCTCACCCAGGACGAGTGGCAGCAGGGCATCGACTTCCTGACCCGCACCGGGCAGACCTGCAGCGACACCCGGCAGGAGTTCGTGCTGCTCTCGGACACCCTGGGTCTGTCCAGTGTGGTCGACGTGCTGACCAACTCCCGGACCCCCGACAGCACACCGTCGGCGGTGCTCGGTCCCTTCTACGTGGAGGGACCGCCGGAACTGGAACAGGGCAGCGACATGGCCCGCGGGCTCGCGGGCACCCCGCTCCACGTCGACGTCCTGGTGACCGACACCGCCGACGTGCCGGTTGCCGACGCGATCGTCGACGTCTGGCAGTCGAACGAGGACGGCTTCTACGACGTGCAGCTCCCCGACCTGGACGGACCGGTCCTGCGGGGGCGGTTGCGAACGGACGGCGAGGGACGTCTGCGGTTCTGGTCGATCCTGCCGTCGGAGTACCCCATCCCCACCGACGGACCGGTCGGCGCCATGCTCGGGGCGGTCGGGCGGCACCCCTACCGGGCCCCGCACCTGCACTTCATGATCGCCGCTCCGGGGCGGCGCCGGCTGATCACCCAGCTGTTCGTACGCGGCGGGCTCTATCTCGACTCCGACGCCGTCTTCGGCGTCAAGGACGACCTTGTCGTCGACTTCGAGACCCGGACGGGGCCGACGCCCGACGGCCGCGTGATCGAGGGGGAGTGGCGCCGGCTCGGCTTCACGTTCCGCCTGGCCCCGGACGCGCTCGAGCACCGTCCCTGACGGTGCGCCGCGGACCCGGCGGCACACGCACGGCCCGGCTGTCACCGTTCGTCGAGCCCCGCGATCCCGGCCAGTAGGGTCTGCGACGTGGCGATCGACGACGAGGACGGCGGCGGCGGCGGCGCGGGTCAGCCAGGTCGGCTGATCCTGACCGTCTACGGCCTCTACGCGCGAGAGCGCGGCGGCTGGTTGCCCATCGCCGGCCTGGTCCGGCTCCTGGCGGAGTGCGGCGTCAACGTGCAGGCCGTCCGGTCGGCGATCCACCGCCTGAAGCGACGGGGGCTCGTCGACGCGCAGCGCCGCGCCGGCACGGCCGGGTACGCACTGACCCCGGGCGCGTACGGCCTGCTCGCCGAGGGCGACGTCCGGATCTTCGGCCACGCCCGTGGCGCCCTCGACGACGGCTGGGTGCTGGTCGTGTTCTCGGTGCCCGACACCGAGCGGGCGAAGCGCCATCAGCTGCGGTCGACGCTGACCCGGCTCGGCTTCGGCACGGTCTCGCCCGGCACCTGGATCGCGCCGCGGCACCTCCAGGACGCGACGATCGAGGCGCTCGAACGAGCGGGGCTGACCGGCTTCACGCAGGTGTTCGCCGGCCCCCACGTCGCGGGCGGGGACATGGCGGACCTCGTGTCGGCCTGGTGGGACCTGGACGGGCTGCAGGAGCTCTACGCCGACTTCCTCGACCGGTTCGAGCCGGCCGGCACACGCTGGCTCGGCGGGACCGGCGACGACGCGCGGGCGTTCGTCGACCTCGTCGACATGCTCACGACGTGGCGGCGGCTGCCCTACGCCGACCCGGGGCTGCCGCTCGACCTGCTGCCGCCCGGCTGGAACGGGCAGCGCGCCCAGGAGCTGTTCAGCGCGTTGTCGGCGCGACTGCGTGAGCCCGCCGCGAGCCACGTCGAGGCACTCCTCGGGCCCGCCCAGCAGGCGGACGAGCCGTCACCCGCCTCACGCGCGGGCTGACGGCCCGTCTGCGCCTCGTTCCGTGCCGGGGTCAGTCCCGGCCGGCGGCGTCGATGGCGTCGGCAAGTCGCTCCGGCGCGGTGTCCTCGGTGGCGTTGATGTAGCTCTTGGGCAGGTCGAGAGCGTAGAAGCGGGTCAGGTCGAGCTTGTCGCGGAACGGCTGGAGCGGTTCGGTCGAGAGCTGGGCGTGGGTCGAGGCGGCGAGCTCGGCGTCGGCGTCCTGGATGAACGCCTCACGCCAGATCGGGAACGGCATCGCGACGGTGTCGTCGTCGCTGGCCGCGGCCAGCTGCTCGAACAGGTCGCGGTAGTGCGGCGGCACCTCGTCGAGCAGGCTGTTGCCGGGTGCCCAGCCGTTCGCGGAAGTGGTCCTGCACCGTCCGTGGTGCGACCCCCGCGGCCGCCGCGATGTCGAGCAGGCCGATGGCGCCGTCGGCGTTGCCGTCGACGAACTCGCACGCCCGGCGGACCACGTCGGCCGCGGCGGGGGAGCTGCGGCGGGCCGGCTCGGGCTCGACCCCGAAGGAGTCGAGCGCCGCGGCGGCCGCCAGCTGCGTCACGGATGCCCCGAACGGGGTGCCGAGCAGGCCGTTGGGGACGACGTCGGCGAGCAGGAGCCGCATCACGGCGTCCCACGGCCGCGGGTCGAGCGCCAGGCCGCTGCGGATGTCACCGGCCCGGCCACCGGCCGCACCGGCCCGGCCGACGAGCGTCGTGGGCAGCTTGATCGTCAGCAGCCTGCACCCCGCGCCGAAGGCGAGGTCGTGGGCGGTCCGGGAGTCGAGCGCGACCGTCCGGCCCGGTTCGACGTAGGTCTCCCCGGCCGTGCCCCGGACCGTGAGCCCACCGGCCAGCGGTCGCGAGAACAGGACGAAGTCGCCGAACGGGTCCGGGTGCACCCGGACCTGCGCCTCGCCGTAGGACAGTGAGAAGACGCCGAGGTCGCCCACCCCGGCCTCGGCGTGCCTGGCGCGGAACGCCCCGCCCGTCGGGGACAGGCTGTGCGGGCAGTAGGACCGGGCGACCTGGGCGCGTGCGAGGTCGACGTCGCGGGTGTCGAGCCGGGTCTCCCACCCCTTCACGAGACCTCCTCCGACGCCGGGCCGCCGGCGCCCGGACCGCGACGCGGACGGCCGTTCGGCGGCCTACCGGATGCCGGTCCGTGCCCGTGAGGCACGTGGCCCTGATCCTGTCATGCGTCGACCTCCGCGACCGGGGCGATGGTCGAGGCCGTCGGCTCGTCGGCGGCACGCCCCGCCCCGGCGGGGGCCCGGAGGATCGCGGTCGCCTGCTGCGTGCACGGCGTGCTCCGCACGCTGGTGGCAGCCGGCCCGGCCGCCGCGCGTTCCCGCAGCGCGATGCGCAGCAGCTTCCCCGACGCGTTGCGCGGCAGGGCGTCGACGAACTCGACCCGGCGCGGGTACTTGTAGGGCGCGCCGACGGCCTTGACGTGGTCCTGCAGCGCCCGGGCGGTCGCCGCGGTGGGCGCCACCCCGTCGCGGAGCACGACGAACGCGGTGACCACGGCGCCGCGTGCCGGGTCGGGGGCGCCGACCACCCCCGACTCGACGACGTCGGGATGGGTGAGCAGCAGCTCCTCCACCTCGGGCCCGGCGATGTTGTAGCCCGAGGAGACGATCATGTCGTCGGACCGGGCGACGTAGTGGAAGTACCCGTCCTCGTCGCGCAGGTAGACGTCGCCGGTGCGGTTCCAGCCGTCGCGGACGTAGTCGGTCTGGCGCGGGTCGTCGAGGTAGCGGCATCCGGTGGGGCCGCGCACCGCGAGCAGGCCGGGTGTCCCGTCGGGGACCGGCCGGCCGTCGTCGTCCACCACCGTCGCGCGGAAGCCGGGGACGACACGGCCGGTCGCGCCGGGGCGCGCGTCGTCGTCGGCCGCGGAGATGAAGACGTGCAGCATCTCGGTGCCGCCGATGCCGTCGATCAGCGACTGCCCGACGACCTCGCGGTAGCGGACGGCGACGTCGGCGGGCAGCGTCTCGCCGGCCGACACGGCCCTCCGGACGCCGGTGAGCAGGTGCCCGTCGCCCGCGTCGAGGATCGCGCGGTACGCGGTGGGCGCGGTGAACAGGACGCTCACCCCGCGGTCGGCGACGACCCGTGCCAGTTCCGCGGGCGTCGCGCGCTCGGCGAGCAGCACGGACGCGCCCACGTGCAGGGGGAAGACGAGCAGCCCGCCGAGCCCGAAGGTGAACGCGAGCGGCGGGGTGCCGGTGAACAGGTCGTCGGCCCGGGGCCGCAGTACGTGCGCGGAGAACGTGTCCGCGATCGCGAGGACGTCGCGGTGGAAGTGCATCGTCGCCTTGGGCCGGCCGGTCGTACCCGAGGTGAACGCGAGCAGGGCGACGTCGTCGGCGGCGGTGGCGACGTCGGGGAAGGTGGCGGCGTGTGCGGCGCAGCGGACCTGCAGATCCCGTCCGAACGACACCGCCGGGACGTCCGGAGGGAGCTCGTCGAGGTACCGCTCGTCGCACAGCGCGACGCTGGGCCGCGCCGTCGCGACGATCTTGTCGAGCTCACGGCGGCGCAGCAGCGGCATCGTGGCGACGGCGACGGCGCCCGCCTTGAGGACGGCCAGCCAGCACGCCGCGAGCCACGGTGTGTTCGGGCCGCGGAGCAGGACGCGGTTGCCGGGGACGACGCCGAGGTCGGCCGTGAGGACGTGTGCGATGCGGTTGGCGCGCGCCAGCACCTCGCCGTAGGACCACGTCTCGTCCGGCGAGAGCAGGCACGGGCGGTCCGGACCCAACCGGTCGACGGCACCGTCGAGCAGGACGGCCGCGGCGTTGAGCCGCTGTGGGTACCGCAGCTCGGGCAGGTCGAACACCAGCTCGGGCCACTGGTCGGGCGGGGGGAGCCGGTCCCGGCAGAAGGTGTCGACGTGTGCGCTCGGTGAGAGGTCCATCATCGGCTCCCGGAGTCGCCGTCCGGGGGCTGCGGTGCGCCCGCCGCGGGGGGCGTGGCAGGGCCCGGTGCCTCGCGGCCGGTCACGACCAGCGGGACGCGCGGCGTCGCGTCGAGGTGCAGGGAGAACACGTCGAAGCGGTTGTAGTGACCGACGATGTCGTGCATCTGCTTGGGCTGGATGCAGCGCGCCAGGTCGATCTCGGCGTAGACGATGCCCTCGTCGTCCACGAGCGGTTCGACGACCGGCCGGCCGTCGGGCCCGAAGACTCCCGACAGGGCGTTGCGCGGCCGCGACAGCAGTTTGCGGACGGTCTCGTCGTCGCCCGCGACCATGTCGATGATCTCCGGTGAGACGACCGATGTCGACACGACCGAGAAGACCTTGCCCTCGAAGGCGTGTGCGGCGGTGCGGATCGCGATGGCGTCGGCCATGTCGTAGTCCTCGGGCGCGACCGGGAGCGCGATGTAGGACGCGACGTGCACCTGCTCGCCCTGGGCCAGCAGTGCGAACCGGGCGAGGGTGTTGGTGTTCTCCCCGCAGGCCAGCACGCCGAGCCGGCCGACCGGGGTGTCGTGCACGAGCAGCGAGCTGCCGTCGCCCCCGGTCCAGGTCAGCTTCTCCGCCCACGTCGGGACGAGCTTGCGGTGCACGCCGATCAGCTCACCGGTGTGGGAGATGGTGAGCAGCGTGTTGTGGATGACGCCCATGCTGTGCGCGCCGCGTTCGTTCACCCCGATGACGACGGTGACGCCGTGGCGCCGGGCGGCCGCCCGCAGCGTGTCGACCTCGGGCCCCGGGACGTCGACGGCGTTGCGGTACAGCCGTTCGAACCATGGCGAGCCCTGCACCGGGTTCATCGTCCAGTTCCAGTACGGGTAGCCCGGCACGAACGCCTCCGGGAACGCCACCAGGGTGGCGCCGTTGCCGGCCGCCTCGGCGACGAGGTCCGCGGCCTTGGCGACGGTGGCCTCGGCGTCGAGGTAGACGGGCGCGGCCTGCACAGCCGCGGCGGTGAAGCGGGGCAGCTCCAGCATGGCGATCAACCCTTCGCGGAGGTCAGCAGTGGGCGCCAGCGGCGGTGGACCGGCAGCGGCTCGGGATCGGTGAGGGTCAGACGCGGGGGGACGCGCCGGGCGGTCGGCGGCGGTGCGGCCCCGGCACGCAGGTGGACGGGCCACTCGACGTCGTCCCAGCCCAGCGCGACGGCCGCGTGCAGCGCCCAGGCCGGGTCGTGCAGGACCGCCCGGCCCACCGCGACGAGGTCGGCCCGCCCGGCGAGGACGATCGAGTTGGCGTCGTCGGCGGTGGAGATGCCGCCGACGGCGACGACCGGCACACCGGCGTCGTGGCGGATCCGCTCGGCGAGCGGCGTCTGGTAGCTGCGGCCGTAGTTCGGCCGCTGGTGCGCGACGACCTCGCCCGAGGAGACGTCGACGGCGCCGGCGCCGTGCGCGGCCAGTGCCCTGGCGACCTCGACGGCGTCCTCGATCGTCTGGCCGCCGGGTGCGTGGTCGACGGCGGAGATGCGGACGAGCAGCGGCCCGGACCAGACGGCCCTGACGGCGTCGAGGACGCGCAGGGGGAACCGCAGCCGATCGGCGAGGTCGCCCGGGTGGGTCAGCGGCGACAGGTACGTCGAGAGCAGGTGCCCGTGACCGGCGTGCAGCTCGAGCGCGTCGAACCCCGCGTCGGCGGCCCGGCGGGCGGCGTCGGCGAACGCGGCCACGACGGCGTCCTCGTCGACCGGTCCCGGTGCGGGGTCGCCCTCGCGGTAGGGGACCGGCGTCGGTGCGACGGGGGCGACCCCGCGGCGGCCGGCGTGGGTGAGCTGGACGCCGACCCGGGCGCCGGACGTGGCGTGGATGCGGTCGGTGATCACCCGCCAGGCCGCGACGTGGGCGTCGTCCCAGAGCCCGCTCGAGGACTCGCACGCCCTCGCGTCGGGCGAGACCGCGGTACCGCCCGTGAGCACGAGCGCCGCCCCGCCGACGGCTGCCGCGGACAACATGAGCATCTCCGCGTCGCCCGGGACGCCGTCGCATGCGGCGTCAACGGTCACCGGAGCGGCGATGATCCTGTTGTGCAACAACAGGTTTCCCAGCGTGAAGGGCTGGAACAGCGGCGGCGCGCCGGGAGCGAAGTGTGTCCGGACCTCCGCGGCGTAACCGGGGTCGCGGACCGCGAGGTTGTCGAAGGTGACGCGGCGGCTGCGGGTGAGCAGGTTGAACGCGAACTGCTGCGGGTCGAGACCGGTCACGTGGTCGACGTCGGAGAACCACTCCAGGCTCGCCTGCGCGGCGCGCTGGGTCGACTCGACGACCGGCCGGCGTTCGGACTCGTACGCCGCCAGTGCCGTCGGTACCTCGGTGTGCCGGCGCAGGGACGCGGCCAGCGCGAGCGCGTCCTCCATCGCGAGCTTGGTTCCCGAACCGATGGAGAAGTGCGCGGTGTGGGCGGCGTCGCCGAGCAGGACGAGGTTGCCGTCGTGCCAGCGGCGGTTGCGGACCGTGGTGAAGCGCAGCCACTTCGAGTTGTTCGCGACGAGCTCGGCGCCGCCCAGCTCGTCGCGGAAGAGGTCCGCGAGCGCGGCGATGCTCGCCTCGTCGCTGACCCCGGGAGGCAGCGACTCGGCGTCGACCGCGTCGAAACCCAGTGCGCGCCAGGTGCTCTCGCCGGCCTCGACGATGAACGTCGACCGGGTCTCGGAGAACGGGTAGGCGTGCACCATCAGCGCGCCTTGGGCGGTCTGCCTCGCGACGAAGGTGAACGCGTCGAGCGCCCGGTCCAGGCCGAGCCACATGTATCGGGCACCACGGACGTCGAGGTCCGGGCCGAACACCGAGGCGTGCGACGTGCGGATGGACGAGCGTGCGCCGTCGGCGGCGACGACGAGGTCGTACTCGGCGCGGAGCGTCTCGACGGGGGGAGCGACGGTGCGGAACCGGACGTCGACGCCGACGTCGGTGCACCGCCGGGCGAGCAGCTCGAGCAGTACCCGGCGGTTGATCGCCGAGAAGCCGTGCCCACCCGAGGTGACCGTCTCGCCGCGATGGACGACGTCGATGTCCGACCAGCGCGCGAACTGCGCGGAGACGGCGGCGAACAGCACCGGGTCGGCCTGCTCGAACCCCTCCAGCGTCTCGTCGGAGAAGACGACCCCGAAGCCGAAGGTGTCGTCGAAGGCGTTGCGCTCGAACACCACCACCTGAGAGGCCGGGTCCAGCTGCTTCGCCAGCGCGGCGAGATAGAGGCCGCCCGGACCTCCACCCACGACGGCGATCCTCATATTCCTCACTCCTGACGCTGGTCGACTGAACAGAACATTAGCTTCTGTTGCTGTCGTTGAAAAGACGCTATGTTGGATTGGCGACGACAGATGAGGAGGCGTGATGACCGACCTGAGTGACGACGTCCTCGGCCGCGCCCGGGTGCGTGACACCGCGGAGCTGGCGGCCTACTACCGGCGGCTCGAAGAGCTCGACGCGGGCGCACTGTGGACGATCGCCAACAAGATCGAGCCCTGGTACCCGCAGCCCCGCTCGCGCCCGATGCTGTGGCGCTACGCCGACCTGCGCCCGCTCGTGCTGGAGGCGTTGGGCCTCGTCAGCGGCGACGACGCCGGCCGCCGGGTCGTCGCGCTCTACAACCCCGACCTGCGCGACATCGCCGCCACCTGCGGGCTGCTCTACACCGGACTGCAGGTGATGGCGCCCGGCGAGTCGATGACCGCCCACCGCCACCAGGCGTCCGCGCTGCGGTTCGTACTGGAGGGCGAGGGCGCCTGGACGATCGTCGACGGGCAGAAGCTCGCGGTCGGCCCGCGCGACTTCGCGATCACGCCGGGCGGGACCTGGCACGAGCACGGCAACGAGGGCGTGGAGTCCGACGGTGCCGTGATCTGGCAGGACGGGCTCGACATCCCGCTCGTCAACGCCCTCGACGCGCCGTTCTACGAGGTGCACCCCGACCTCCACCAGAAGCAGGACGGGGTCACGAACTCGTCCGTGCTCACCTACGGCGCGGGGCAGCTGCGGCCCGTCGGCGACCCCTGGGACAAGCGGTACTCACCACTCACCGCCTACCCGTGGGAACCCACCTACGAGGCGCTGCAGAACGCGGCGACCGCCTCGGACGGCTCGCCGTACGACGGCATCATCATGGAGTACTCCAACCCGCTGACCGGCGGTTCCGTCATGCCCACGATGAGCGCGCACATGCAGATGCTGCGCCCGGGCGAGCACACGCTGGCGCACCGCCAGGTCGGGTCGCAGGTCTACACCGCGGCCAAGGGCTCCGGTCACACCGTGATCAACGGGGTCCGTTTCGACTGGACCGAGGGCGACATCTTCGTCATCCCGTCGTGGGCCTGGCACGAGCACGCCAACGCCAGCGCGTCCGACGACGCGTGCCTGTTCTCGTTCACCGACTTCCCGGTGATGCGCTCGCTCGGCTTCTACCGCGAAGAGGCATACGCCGACAACAACGGCCACCAGGCCGTCTGAAAGGGATCCCGATGCTCCTGGTCACCTTCTCCGTCGCCGCCGGCCCGTTCCGGCCCGGCGCCCTGGACGGCGACGAGGTCGTCGACCTGTCCGCGCACGTCGACGACATGTCCGCCCTCTTCGGCGCGGCCGCCCTGCCCGCGCTCGACGGCCCGCGCCTCCCGCGTGAGGACGTGCGGCTGCACGCCCCGTTCCGGCCCGGCAAGATCGTCGGGGTCGGCCTGAACTACGTCGAGCACGTCGACGAGTCCGCACGCACCCTCGACACGGCGAAGGAGCTGCCGACCCGGCCGGTGCTGTTCTCCAAGCCCGGTACCGCGGTCGTCGGGCCGGGGGAGCCGATCCTGCACGACGGCGACCTCACCGAGCAGCTCGACTGGGAGTGCGAGCTCGCCGTCGTCATCGGGCGGACCGCGCGCAAGGTCTCCCGCGAGGACGCGCTCGTCCACGTGTTCGGCTACTCGATCGTCAACGACATCTCCGCGCGTGACCAGCGCCGCTCCGGGCAGTGGTTCTTCTCCAAGGGCCAGGACTCCTACGCGCCGTTCGGCCCGGCGGTACGCACCGCCGACGAGGTGCCCGACCCGCAGACACTCGCGCTGGGCCTGAAGGTCAACGACGAGGTGAAGCAGAAGGGCAACACGGCCCACATGCTCTTCACGGTCGCCGAGCTGATCGCCGACATCTCCTCGGGAATGACGCTCGAACCCGGCGACGTCATCGCGACCGGCTCCCCGCAGGGGGTGGGCGCCGCGCAGAACCCGCCGCAGTTCCTCCGGCCCGGCGACGTCGTCGAGGCCACCGTCGAGGGAATCGGGACGTTGCGCAACCCGGTGGTCGACGCCCGATGAGCTGGAGCGCGACGACCCGCCCCTACCGGATCGGCCAGATCGTCCCCAGCTCCAACGTCACGATGGAGACGGAGATCCCGGCACTGTTGCGGGCGCGGGAGACCGTGGCGCCGGAGCGGTTCACCTTCCACTCCAGCCGGATGCGCATGACGCAGGTGACCGCGGACGAGCTCGCCGCGATGGACGCCCAGTCCGACCGGTGCGCCGTCGAGCTCTCCGACGCCCGCGTCGACGTCCTCGGCTACGCCTGCCTCGTCGCGATCATGAGCATGGGGCCCGGCTACCACCGCGAGTCGCAGCGACGGCTGCATCAGCGCACCGTCGACAACGGCGGCCCCGCACCCGTGGTGACCAGTGCCGGTGCGCTGGTCGACGGCCTGCGGGTGCTCGACGCGCGGCGCATCGTGCTGATCGCGCCGTACCTGCCTGCGCTGACGCGCACCGTCGTCGACTACATCGAGGCCGAGGGAGTCACCGTCCTCGACCACCTCGCGCTCGGCGTTCCCGACAACCTCGACGTCGCGGCACTCGACCCGCGCGGCCTCATTGCGCACGCGAGGGAGCTCGACCGGTCCGACGCCGACGCGGTCGTGCTGTCGGCGTGTGTGCAGATGCCCTCGCTCGCCGTCCTCGACGAGGTCCAGGAGCTGCTCGGCAAGCCCGTCCTGTCGGCCGCCGCCGCCACGACGCACCGGATGCTGCGCGCGCTGGACCTGCCTGCGTTCGCGCCGCTGGGTGGCGCGCTGCTCGGTGGCGACCACGCGCTCGCGGACCCACCCGCGGTGGTGGCGCCGTGACCGCGGCCGCCACCCGGCCGTCGGCCACCATCGTCCGGGCCGTCGAGTGGGCCGACACCGACGCGTCCGGGCACTACCACAACGGCGTCGTGCTGAGGTGGGTCGAGGCGGCCGAGGCCGAGCTGCTGGGCGGCCTCGGGCTCGCCGGACTCTTCGGCCGGATTCCGCGGGTGCGTTACGAGGTCGACTTCCGCGACCGGCTCTGGTTCGGCCAGCAGGTGCAGATCGAACTGGCGGTCGGGCATCTCGGCAGGACGTCGCTGCGCTACGACTTCGAGGTCCGGTCCGCCGCGGTGGTCGCCGCGACCGGTTCGACGACGGTCGTCCACGCGACGCCCGACTCGCCCGCGGCGACACCGTGGCCCGCCGACGTGCGACGCACGCTCCAGCTCGGGGTTCCGACGTAGCTGCCGCGATCTCGGCGGCCCGCCGCCGGGTCCGCTGGGATCGGGCACGCCGGGGATCGCCGGGCCACCCGGGAGCCGGGTGGCCCGGCCCCGGGTCAGCCGGGGGTGTGGTTGAAGCCGGGCAGGATGAGGTGCCCCGCGTCGATCGGCATCGCGACGCCGGTGATGTCGGCGGCGTCGTCGGACACGAGGAACAGGACGCCGTTCGACAGTGTCTGCGGGTCGAGCAGCCGCCGGCCCTTGAGCGCCGTCCAGTTCTTCGTGGCATCCCAGAGGTCCGAGTGCCCGGCGCCCGGGAAGATCAGGTTGTCGTAGAGCCCCTGCCAGTCCACGATCTTGGTGTTCGCCGCGCCCGGGCAGATCGCGTTGCAGCGGATGCCGTAGCCACCCAGCTCCAGTGCGATGTTCTTCATCAGCATGACGACGCCGGCCTTGGACACGTTGTAGTGGGTGTAGCCGGGGCCGGTCTCGATCGCGTTGATGGAGGCCGTCATGCAGATGGCGCCCCGGCCACGTTCGATCATGTGGGGGGTGACGGCCTTTGCGGCGCGCCACATGCCCGACAGGTTGATGTCGAGCATCTGGTTCCAGCGTTCCTCGCTCATCTCCCAGAAGGGTTCGATGCTGAGCACGCCGTGGTTGGCGACCAGGATGTCGATCTGGCCGAACTCGGAGAGGCCGGCGGCCACAGCTCCGTCCAGGGCCTCCTGCGAGCGTGCGTCGCCCTCGATCGCGACGATGCGGCGGTCGAGCTCCTCGACGCCCTTGACGGTCTCGGCCAGGTCGTCGCTGCTCGAGAGCGCGTACTCGATGCTGTCGACGTCGCCCGGCACGTCGACCGCGATGATGTCGGCGCCTTCGCGCGCCAGGGTGAGGGCGTGTGAGCGGCCCTGCCCCCGACCGGCGCCGGTGATCAGTGCGACCTTGCCGTCGAGCTTTCCCATGTGACGGTCCTCTTCGTTGGGGATGTTCGGATGGGTCAGGCGGGGGTGCGGTCGGTGGTGGTGAACCGGAAGCCCGGGTACTCCTTCTCCTGGGCCTCGCGCAGCTGCTCGGCGTAGGCGCCGAGGCCGGCCATGTAGAACATGATCGTGACGGGCTTGCCCGGCACGTTCGCACCGTTGATCCAGGAGTCGACCTTCGGGAACAGGGTCGAGTTGCCGATCTCGTCGCACGTGGCGACCCACTGCGCCTCGGTCTCGGCAGTCGGCTCGATGGTCTCCTGCCCGGTCCGCTGCAGATGGCGGATGGCGTCGGCGATCCACTCGATCTGGACCTCGTCGGCCGGCGGCTGGTTGGTGAAGGGCCCCATCGGCCCGAACATCGTGAACATGTTCGGGAAGCCGCTGGTCATCAGGCCCAGGTGCGTCCTCGGCCGGTGCGCCCAGTGGTCGGCGAGATCGACACCGTCGCGGCCGGTGTGCGCGATCTTGAGAGTGTTGCCGGTGACGGCGTCGAAGCCGGTGGCGAAGACGATCACATCGAGCTCGATCTCGCCGCCCGCGGTCCGGATGCCCCGAGGGGTGACCTCGAGGATCGGGTCGGCCTTGACGTCGACGAGGGTGACGTTGTCGCGGTTGTAGGTCTCGAAGTAGCCGTCGCAGCACAGCGGCCGTTTGGCGTAGAGATCGGTCGGGGTGAGCATGCGTGCGGTCACCGGATCCGTGACGGTCGCGGCGATCTTGCGCTTGATGAAGTCGGTCGCCGCGTTGTTGGCGAACAGGTCGACGCCGATGTCGCTGAAGGTGGCGAACATGAACTGGAAGCCGCCGCCGTGCCGCCACCAGCGCTCGAACACCGCCTCGCGCTCCTCGTCGCTCACCGCGCTCGCCGGCGTCGTGCTCTCCTCGAAGCCGAACCCGGTGATGGAACCGCGTACGCGTTGCCAGTAGCCCTCGTAGTCGGCGTCGATGTCGGCCAGGAAAGCCGGGTCGATCTGCCCGTGCCGCGCGGGGACGCTGTACTGCGCGGAGCGCTGGAACACCGTGAGGTGGTCGGCCTCCGGCGCGATCTCGGTGATCACCTGGACGCCGCTGGACCCGGTACCGATGACGCCGACACGTTTGCCCGCGAAACCCGTTCCGGACTGCGGCCAGCGCGCGGTGTGGAAGATCTCGCCGGTGAAGGTCTCCTGACCGGGGAAGGCCGGCGTGTTCGTCGACGAGAGCAGGCCGACGCCCTCGATCAGGAAGCGCGCGGCCAGCCGCTCGCCCCCGTCGGTGACGACGATCCAGCGGTTCACGTGCTCGTCGAACGTCGCGCTGAGGACCCGGGTCTCGAGGGTGATGCTGCGCCGGAGGTCGAAGCGGTCGGCGACGTGGTTGAGGTAGGCGAGGATCTCGGGTTGGCGTGGGTAGCGCTCGCTCCAGCGCCACGTGTCGAAGAGGTCCCGGTCGAACGAGTAGCAGTACGCGGTCACCTCGGTGTCCGCGCGTGCGCCGGGATAGCAGTTCCAGTACCAGGTCCCGCCGACGCCGGGGGCGTCGTCGAACGCCCGGACCTCGAGTCCGAGGTCGTTGCGCAGGACGTGGAGGGCGCAGAGACCGGCGAACCCGGTGCCGATGACGACGGCATCCAGCTCGACCGGTTCGACGCCGTTCGTGGTGTCGATCGGTCCGCTCATGTCCCCGATGGTCGGGGTCGGCCGGGCCGCGGTGCTGTCCCATTTCGGTACGCGGCGCCTGTTCCAGATTCGGACAGGTGCCGGCCGCGGGCGCGGCCTACGGTCGACCCGACGGAGGGAGATCGCATGGCGTGGATCCGCGGTGCCGGGCTGACCGCGTTCGGCCGGCTTCCCGGCAGGGACGCGCTGGGCTGGCAGGCGAGCGCGGCGACCCTCGCGATGGCCGACGCCGGGGTGACGCCACGGGACGTCGACGGCCTGGTCGTCGGGTACGCGACGACGCTGAACCACCTGATGCCGGCGAACCTCCTCGGGGAGTACCTGGGCATCACCCCGCAGGTGGCGCTGGGTGCGGCGGTCGGCGGGGCGACCGGCCTGGCGATGGTCGCGCAGGCCGCGGCGCTCGTGGACGCGGGCGCGGCGTCGACGGTGCTCGTCGTCGCGGGGGAGGACCGGGCCAGCGGTCAGAGCACACAGACCTCGACGAACACGCTGGCCCAGGTCGGGCACCACCGCTACGAGGTGCCGGTCGGAGCCACGGTGCCGCAGTACTACGCGCTGCTCGCGTCGGCATACCTGCACGAGCACGGGCTCGACCCGCGCGCAGGGCTGGCGCCGCTGGCGGTCGCGATGCGCGCCCATGCCGCCCGCCACGACGGCGCCCAGTTCCGCACCCCGGTGACCGTCGGCGAGGTGTTGTCCTCGCGCCCGGTCGCCGAACCGCTGCACCTGCTGGACTGCTGCCCGATCTCCGACGGCGGGGCGGCGTTCGTCGTCGGCGCCGGTGGCGACCCGCGGGACGTGGAGATCGCCGGCACCGGGCAGGCGCACCTGCACCAGCACATCAGCGAGGCCGACCTGCACGGGTTCGGGGCGCGGGTGTCGGCCGGACGGGCGCTGGCGGAGGCGGGCTCGGAGATCGCGGAGGTCGACGTCTTCGGCATCTACGACAGCTTCACGATCACCCTCGCGCTGCTGCTGGAGGAGCTCGGTCTGGCCGAGCCGGGGCGGGCGGGCGCGGCCGCGGCCGACGGCCGTTTCGACCTCGACGGCCCGACACCGGTCAACCCGCACGGCGGGCTGCTGTCCTACGGGCACTGCGGTGTCGGCGGCGGGATGGCGCATCTGGCCGAGGTGGTGTCCCAGCTGCGTGGTGAGGCAGGTGGGCGTCAGGTCACCGGCGCCCGGCAGGGACTCGTGCACGCCGACGGCGGCGTGATGTCGGCGCACGTGACCGCCGTGCTGCGCGGCCGGGGAGGAACTCGATGACCACCGACTGGACCGATGGCGAGCCGCGGATCGTCGTCAGTGCCTGCGTGGACTGCGGCCATCGCTGGTACCTGCGGCGCGACCGGTGCCCGCGGTGCGCCGGTGCGGTGACGACGACGATCAGCGCAGGCCGCGGCGCGGTCGTCGCCACGACCGCGGGGGCACAGGGGGCGATCGCGCTCGTCGACCTCGCCGAGGGCGTGCGGGTGCTCGGGCGGTGCGACCCGGCACTGAGGCCCGGCGTCCCGGCTGTGCTGACGTTCCGGGCCGGGACGGACGACCCCGTCGCGGTCCCCTACTTCGAGGCGGAGCACTCGTGAGCGACCTGTCGTTCTTCCACACGCCACGGTCGGTGACCGTGATCGGGGCCTCCGACAACCCGGACAAGATCGGTGGCCGGCCGATCAGGTACATGACGACGCTCGGGTACGCCGGCGCGCTCTACCCGGTGAACCCGGCGCGACCGACGATCCAGGGGCTGCCGGCGTTCGCGTCGGTCGAGGCGCTGCCGGAGGTGCCGGACGTCGCCGTCATCGGTGTGCCGGGGCAGGCGGCCGTCGACGCGGTCGCGATGTGCGCGCGGCTGGGGGTGCGCGGTTGCGTCGTGATGTCGTCCGGTTTCGGCGAGACGCCCGACACGGACGGGCGGCGCAGGCAGGGGGAGATGCTGCGGGCGGCGCGGGAGACGGGGATGCGCATCGTCGGCCCCAACACCCAAGGGCTCGCGAGCTTCGGCTCGGGTGCGGTCCTCGGGTTCTCGACGATGTTCACCGAGGCCCCGCCCGCCGACGGCCCCGTCGCCGTCGTCAGCCAGAGCGGCGCGCTGTGCTCGGTGCCCTACGGGATGCTGCGCCGCCGCGGGGTCGGGGTGCGCTACGCCCACGCCACCGGCAACGACGCCGACGTCACTGCCGCTGAACTGGCCGCGACCGTGGTCGCTGACCCCGGCATCCGGCTGCTGCTGCTCTACCTGGAGGACATCCGCGACCCCGCATCGGTGGAGGAGCTGGCCGAGGTCGCGCGGCGACGGGGTGTGCCCGTCGTCGCGCTCTCGGGTGGGCGCAGTGCCGGTGGGCAACGGGCCGCCGCGTCGCACACGGGGGCGCTGGCGAACGAGACCCGCGTCGTCGACGCGTTCTTCGAACGGCTCGGGATCTGGCGCGCCGGCAGCTCCTCCGAGCTCACCGCCGCGGTGGACCTCTACCTTCGCGGAGCCGCGTCCCCGCCGGTGGACCGTCCGCGAGCGGGAGGCCTGGCGATCGTCAGCAACTCCGGGGCGATCTGCGTGCTGGCCGCCGACGCCGCCGCCGACCACGGCCTGGACCTCGCGACGTTCACCGGAGCCACCCACGAGCGCCTGGTCGCGGCGTTGCCGGCGTTCGCCGCGACCGCGAACCCCGTCGACGTGACCGCCGCCCTGATGACCGACAGCAGCCTGTTCGGGAAGGTGCTGCCCGTCATCGGCTCGGACCCCGGGGTCGACGCGTGCGTCATCGGGATCCCGGTGGCCGGGCGTGGGTACGACGTCGCGGCCATCGCCGCCGACGTCGGCGCGTTCGCCCGGGACAGCGGTGTGCCCGTTGCCGTCGCGATCGCCCAGCCCGACGTGGGCGAGGTCTTCCGCGGCGAGGACCTCGCGGTGTTCGACGACGAGGCCGCGGCCGTCGCGGCACTCGCCCAGGTGACGCGGCACGGCGCGATCGCGGCGGCTGCCGCCGGACGGGCCCGGCTCTCCCCACGCCGGCCCGCGGGCCCGCTGCGCACCGCCGACGAGGCCGACAGCCTCGCGACACTGGCCGGGCTGGGCATCCCGACCGTCGCCGTGACGCGGTGCCCGGACGTCGGCGCCGCGGTGGCGGCCTTCGACGCGCTGGGCGGGGTGCCGGTCGTCGTGAAGGGCTGCACGGCGGCCGTCACCCACAAGTCCGACCTGGGGCTGGTCCGGCTCGGCCTCGGTGACGCCGAACAGGTCGCCGCCGCCACCGAGGACATCCTGGACATCCTGGCGCGCAACGGCATCGTGGACAGCGACGTGATCGTCGCCCCCATGGTCACCGCGCCCGTCGAGGTCATGGTCGGCGCGCACCTCGACCCGGTGTTCGGGCCCGTCGTGGTGCTCGGCGCCGGCGGCACGCTCGTCGAGGTCTCACCCGACGTCCGGGTCCTGCTCCCGCCGTTCACCCGGGCGGAGGCTCGGGCGGCGGTCGACTCGCTGCGGATGGCGCCGCTGCTGGGCGCCGTGCGCGGCGACGAGGCCGCCGACGTCGACGCCTGGGTCGACATCGCCGTCCGGCTGGGCGACGAGATGGTCCGGCCGGGGTCACGGATCGCGGGCGTCGACGTCAACCCGGTGCTGCTGCGGCGCGGAGCAGGCGGGGGTGCGGTGGCGGTCGACGCGGTCGTCCTCGTCGACGACGGCGGCGGGGTGTGATCCGGGCGAGGATCGGCTCGTGACCGAACCGAGCGTCCCGACCTACGCCCAGCTCCTCGCGCGGACCGACGGCCCGCCCGGCTCCTCGTGGGGGGTGTGGGGTGCCGACGACGAGATCGGGACGCTCAACCACCTCACCCCGGACCGGGTCCGGGCTGCCGCCGCACTCGTGCGCACGGGGCAGCGGGTCCGGCTCGACCACCCGCTCGAGGCGTTCGACCCACCGCCCGCGCCGACGCGCAAGCCGTTGCAGCACATGATGTTCGGTGCCAACGAGCACCACCGCGACGAATACCTGGACAGCTTCCACACCCAGGGCAGCAGCCAGCTCGACGGGCTGCGGCATTTCGCCCATCCTGAGCACGGGTTCTACAACGGCACCGACCCCGGGCTGCTCCGGCCGGGAGCGCCGACGCTCGGTGTGAACCGCTTCGCCGAGCACGGGATCGTCGGGCGCGGGGTACTGGTCGACGTCGACGCCCACCTGCGCACCCGCGGGCACGTCATCGACCACGACGCCGGCGAGCCGATCGAGGTCTCGACGGTGGTCGAGGCCGCCGCCGCGCAGGGTGTGGCGCTGGCGCCCGGCGACATCCTGATGGTGCGTACCGGCTGGGGACACCATTACCTGCACGAGCTCGGGCCGCAGGAACGCCGCGCGCTCACCCCGCTGCGGGCCTCCGGCCTGCTGGCGTCGCGTGAGACTCTCGAATGGTTGTGGGACAGCCGGTTCGCGGTAGTTGCGAGCGACACCTTCGCCGTGGAGGCCTGGCCCGCACCGCGGGACTCGCCGTTCCTCACCGCGGCCGAGCGCGCCGGGGCCGACCGGATTCCGCACAGCGGGCTCATGCACCGGGAGCTGATCCCGCTGCTGGGATTCGTCCTCGGGGAGCTGTGGGCGCTCGACGAGCTGGCGGCCGCGTGTGCCGCCGACGGCCGGTGGGACGCCATGGTGGTGTCGACGCCGCTGAACCTCACCGGCGGCGTCGGCTCCCCGAGCAACGCGGTGGCGATCCGCTGAGCGGGACGGGCGGACGGCGGAACGCACGACGGCCGCCGTCCCGGTCGGGGACGACGGCCGTCGTGTGGGGAAACCGTGGCTCAGCGGTATCGCTCGACCAGCGCGGCCAGCACGTCGAGCCGGGCGAGGGTGTCGCTCTGCGAGGCCGGCTCCAGGACGACGGCGACACGTTCGGCGCCGCCGTCACGGTAGGCGTCCAGGACGGCGAGATCGTCGCCGTCGGCGCCGAAGACGCTCATCGGAGCATCGGGTGCGTACTCCGCGCGCATCTCGAACTGCGCCTTGACCGCGTCGGGGTCGGGGGCGCCGCCGTGCAGCCAGCCGTCGCCGTGGGCCGTGACGCGCCTGGCCGCGGCCGGACCCCACCCGCCCACGTAGAGCGGGAGGCGCGGCTGCACCGGTTTGGGCCACGACCAGATCGGGTCGAAGTCCACGAACCGGCCGTGGAACTCGGCCTCGTCCTGGGTCCAGATCGCGCGCAGCGCCTGGAGCTGCTCGTCGAGCAGCGCGCCACGGGTGCGCGGGTCGGTCCCGTGGTTGCGCATCTGTTCCTTGTTCCAGCCGGGCGCCACCCCGAACAGCACACGGCCGTCCGAGACGACGTCGAGGCTGGCGACCTCCTTGGCGGTGTAGATGACGTCGCGCTGGGTCATCAGCGCGATGCCGGTGCCGAGGGTGATCCGTGACGTCGCGACGGCCGCCGCGGTCAGCGCGACGAACGGGTTGAGCAGCCGGGCGTAGTAGTCCGGCATGGGTCCGCCGAGGGGGAACGGCGACTCCCTGCTCACCGGGATGTGGGAGTGCTCGGTGACGAACAGGGACTCGAACCCCCGATCCTCGACCGCCCGCCCGAGGACGTCGGGACGGATCGTCCCGTCGGCGACGAACGCCCCGATGCCGATCTTCATGTCGTCTCCTTGGTTCTGCCGTTCGCGGAGGCCCGGCGCTGTCGGCCGGTCAGATGCGCTGGAACCCGGCGTCGACCGGCAGCGAGATGCCCGTGATGTACCGGCCTTCGTCGGAGGCGAGGAAGGCGATGGCGTTGGAGATGTCGCGCGGCTCGATCCATGGGATCGGCAGTGCGTTGAGCGCCGTGTACGCGGGCTCGCTCTCCTCGCGGGTCGGGTGCTCCGAGTCCGGGACGAACGCCTTGCGCATCGCAGGGTTCTGGATCATGTCGGTGTCGCAGTTGGTCGGGTGGATCGTGTTGACCCGGATGAAGTGCGGCGCGAGCTCGAGCGCCAGGGTCTGCATGAGCCCGACGACGCCGTGCTTGGCGGCGATGTAGTGCCCAGCGCCCTGGACCGGGCGCAGCGCCACCGCGGTGCTGGTCAGCGTGATCGAGCCGCCGCGACCACCCGCGATGATGTGCGGGACCGCGGCCTTGCAGGTGTGGAAGACACCGGTGAGGTTGACGTCGATCATGGTGTTCCACTGCTCGAGCGAGAGCTCGTGCACCATGCCGAGGTTGACGATGCCCGCGTTGCCGCACACGATGTCCAGGCGCCCCAGCGCGGACACGCCCGCGTCGACGGCCGTGGACAGCGCGGCGTAGTCGCGCACGTCGGCCTCGGTGGCGACGATGCGGCGGTCGAGGTCCTCGATCAGGCGCACCGTCTCCTTCAGGTCCTCCGGGGTGGACATCGGGTACTCGACGGTGTCGACCTGGCCGCAGAGGTCGACGGCGATGATGTCGGCGCCCTCCTGGGCGAGCCGGATCGCGTGCGAGCGGCCCTGGCTGCGCGCGGCACCGGTGACGAAGGCGACCTTGCCCTCGAGCTTGCCTGCCATGGCTGGACTCACTTCTCGTTGTAGAGGGCGTTGACGGCCAACGGGTCCTTGTAGAACGAGTCCAGGCCGACGATCCGGCCGTCGCGGACGGTGTAGATCTCGGTGACCCGGGTCGGCAGCGAGCGGCCGCTACCCGTGGAGGTGAAGGTCATCTCCAGCCGCGAGACGATCACGTGGCCGCCGTCGATCAGCTCGTTGCTGTCGATGCGCGCCTCGACGCCGGCGGACATCTTCTCGATCAGCTTCGCGAACCCGGCCGGGCCGGTGAACCTGCCCGAGAAGTCCATGCCGTCGGCCTCGTCGACGATCGCGTCGTCGGCGAGCCGGCTCAGCGCGTCGTCGAGATCGCCACGGATGAAGGCGTCGACGAATTCCTTCACGACCTGCTTGTCGGCGTCACTCACGAGATGCCCACCTTTCGTTCGTCACGATGTCCGGCCGTCGTCGGCTGTCCGACGAACGACGTTAGGAGTGCTGATCCGGGGCGTGTTGTTCCACCTTGGGACAAGTCCGGCCGTCATCCCGCGGGTGCGGGGCGGGAGTGGCTGTGGCTCAGGACGTCCTCGAGCCTCGGAGTCCGCACGGCCGCGGCGGCCTCCTGCTTCGCGAGCTCGCGGTCGAGCGTCCGGTTGTCGCCGCGGACCCGCGCGACCCATGCGCGGCCCGCCTCCGGGGTCATGTGGCACAGGCCCAGGACGTCGGGGTTCCGGGTGCAGAGCGACGGTTCCGCGGCAGGCAAGGGGTGCCGCTCGGACCCGGCCGCGGGGCCGCGGCCCAGCCCGATCGGCGACCATGCGCGCCGGGCCGGGCCGCCGCACGCGGGGCACCGGTGGGTCGTCGGCGGGGGAGTGGCGGCCCAGGCCTCGAAGCGGCCCGTGCACGTGGGACACACGTAGTCGACAAGAATTGCCATCCCTGCAGGAAATCAGGGTCGAGCGCGGCGATGATGTGTCGATCCGGCACATCCGGCACGCGGTGTCCTGAAATCGCACACCATTCTCGGGAAGGCGCGCCCTACGGTCCTGCTCTCGAGACCGATTTCCGGATCCGGGCGTTCGTGACGACACCGAAAACCCGTCAACGAGAGGAAGAGCCAATGCCGTCCTTCGCCACGTGCACGCGGTTGTGGGCACTCGACTCGCCCAGCTTCACCCTCGACGCGTCGACTCTGATGTACGGACTCAGCGGGGAGCTGACCGTCCCGCTGCCCGCGTACCTGATCGAGCACCCGCGTGGGCTCGTCCTGTTCGACACAGGGCTCGTGCCGGAGGCCCACGACGACCCCGAAGCGGTCTACGGTGAGCTCGCGACGCTGACCAGGCTCGCCGTGAAGCCGGAGCAGCGGCTCGACCGCCAGCTCGCGGCACTCGGGTACAAGACCTCCGACGTCACCCACGTCATCGCCTCGCACAGCCATCTCGACCACACCGGCGGCCTGTCGCTGTTCCCGCAGGCCAAGTTCTATGCCGGAGAGGGTGAGCTGCCGTTCTCGTTCTGGCCCACCAGCGTCGGCGCCGGCTTCTTCCGGACCGCCGACATCGAGGCGACCCGCCACTTCGACTGGAACTACATCCCGGGTGTCGATGTCGACCTGTTCGGCGACGGCAGCCTGACGGTGCTGTTCACGCCGGGTCACACCCCCGGCGAGCTGAGCCTGCTGGTCCGGCTGCCGTCGCGCACGTTCATCCTGACCGGGGACACGGCCCATCTGAGGGCGGCGTTCGAGCAGGAGGTCCATTTCCCGATCGACTCGAACACCGAGCAGGCGGTCCGCAGCCTGCGCCGGCTCAAACTGTTGCGCGACGCCGCCGACGCCACGGTGTGGATCACCCACGACCCCGACGACTGGGCCGCTCTCGGCCACGCCCCCCACTGCTACGAGTGAGCCTCCCGGCCCCTCACGGCTGAGGGCAACCGAACGCCGAGTTCGACGTGAGACTGCACATTCTCGTGATCGAAGCAGTCTGTGGTCGAACTCGGCGTGCGGGGCGGTCCGGTTCGTACGCGGCGGTCATCGCTCGCGCCGTGGCGGGGATCGTGCGCGGACGAGCGCACGGACGGCCGCCCCCCGACGTACGGAGCGGCCGTCCGGTGACGACGGGCACTCAGCCCATCGCGACCTCCACCCACGAGTCGCCGCCCCAGGGGGTGACGATCGTGCCGCTGCTGGCCGGGCCCTGGTTCTTGAAGAACTCGGGCAGGTCGTCGCGCAGGTCCCAGGTGGCGTCGAGCCGACCGAGACCCACGCAGATCGCCGCGATCTGACCGAGCTCGACGATCTCCCCCTCGCTGTAGTGCATGCGGAGGTCGTCGTAGACGGCATCGTCGATCGAGAGATGATCGGTCGCGAGCTTGTCGGCGTAGTGCAGGGCGGAGCGGTCCGCGTCGGACAGGTCCGGTGCCTCCTCCGGCTTCTCCAGTGAGCACACCAGGTTCTCGTCGACCCCGTCGAGGGTCGCGTGTCCGTACCGCATCGCCATGCAGCTGCGGCACTGGTTGTGGAAGGCGATCCGCAACCGGACCAGCTCGACCAGCCGCGGCGTCAGCGACGTGTTGGTCATCCAGGCACCGAAGAACTGCACCAGTGTCTGGACCCGTTCCGGGCGGGTGGCCCGGGCGTGGATCTTCATCACGAGCGGCACGTCCTCACCGATGAGTGGGGCGTAGACCTCCGGCGGTGCAGGCGCGATCCGAGCCATCTTGTCTCCTCGTGGACCTCGTCGTCCGGATCGGTGCTCCGGACCGATGCCCCCATCGTCGAACCGGGCGGGGCAGTCGTAGGTGTCCCAACTTCGGGCATCCCCTCACGGCCGCGACCCGAGCTCCGGCAGCCCGTCCCACGGGAGTCGGCAGTACATCCACATCCGGCCCGGGCCGGGCATCGGCGCGGGAGTGGTGAGCAGGGTGGCACCGGCCGCGGTCACCCGCGATGCGGCGACCTCGATGTCGGGCACGGTGAGGCCGAGGTCATCGACCCGTGACCCGGTCACGACACGAACCGGGTCGCGGTGTCGCGGGCGCGGCGCAGGCCCTCGGCCAGTGGCAGTGCCCGGTGCTCGGTCGAGAGGATCTCGACGCCCCACGGGCCGTCGAAACCCACGGTGCGCAACGCATCGACGACGGCCGGGATGTCGATGTCGCCCTCGCCGCAGTAGCGGCGGTTGTCCACGGTGTCGGTGAACAGGTCGCCTGCCGGCTCGGCGTCGGCGTCGGTGAGCTCGACCGCCCACACCTGACCGTGCGGGATCCTGGCGACCAGCTCGTCGGGTGTCGTCCCGGCCCGCAGGACGTGCCAGAGGTCGACCAGCAGGCCGATGTTCGCGCGACCGGCGAGGCTGACGAGCTCGGACCCGCGCGGGACCGACTCGACCATGGCGACGGCGGCCGGTTCCAGCACGATGCGCTGGCCGCGGGCGGCGGCGCGGTCACCGAGGCGGGCCAGCGGTTCGACGAGGGGTGCGAGGTCATCGATCGGCTCCCGGAACGCCGTGCCGACCTTCACGAAGGCGGCTCCCAGCTCGGCGGCGGCGTCGAGCAGGATCTCCTCGGTGCGGCGTGACGCGGCACCCTCGTCCCCGTCGCACCACCAGTCGCTGAGGAACTCGACCTCGACGTGCTCGATCCCGGCGGCGTCGAGGTGACGCCGCATCTCGGTGAGCCTGCCGTTCCCGCGGACCGTCTCCAGCTCGTCCTGGGTGAACCCGACGCCGTACCAGCCCTGTGCAGCGAGGATGTCGAGCCGCTCGGTGAGGGGGATCGGGCTGACCCAGCGCGGGTCCCGGGGCGTGACGTCGCCGAGAACCGTCCACGAGGTCGCGACGAGCTTCGGTGGGGTGGTGGTCATGGGTCTCCTCTACCGGGTCCGTCGGCGAGCGCGGGTGCCGGATGCGCCGAGGACACGAGAGTGTCGGCGGTGGGAGATGCGCGGCGACGCCGCGATGTCGCGGATGGTCGCGGGCGGCCCTGCGTCCGGAGTTGTCCCAGGTTGGGACACCCGTGAACTCCGTGTGACGGGCACGTTGACAGCGCTGTGGCGCCGCTCATACGGTGTCGGTCGACAGGCGACAGTCGCCCGACGTTTTCGGAGGAGCCAGAATGTCCGCAGCACCCGCGCCGCCCGTGCCGGCGGTTGCGCCCGCGTTCGACCACGCGCAGCTCGACGAGCTCATGGAGCGGGCAGGCCTCGACGCGCTGCTGGCGACCTCGAAGCACAACGTCCAGTACCTGCTGGGTGGCCACCGCTACTTCTTCTTCGACTACATGGACGCGATCGGCGTCAGTCGCTACCTGCCGGTCGTGGTCTACGTGCGCGGTGTCCCCGAGGCCACCACCTACATCGGCAACGCCACCGAGGACTGGCAGCTGGAGAACCGGCCGCTCTGGGTGTCCGAGGTCGAGCTGTCGAGCTGGGGCGCGGTCGACGCGGTCGATCGGGCACTCGCACGCCTGCGCAGGGTCAGGCCGGGCGCGCTGACCGTCGGCGTCGAGTCGTCGTTCCTGCCGGCCGACGCCTACCTGCGGCTGGCGGCCGAGCCGGGGGTGACGATCGGCGAGGCCCACCTCACCCTCGAGCGGCTCCGCGCCTGCAAGACCCCGGCCGAGCTGGCGCTCGTCGAGCAGGCGTCCGACGCGATCGTCGAGTCGATGACCGCCGTGTTCGCCGGCCACGGGGAGGGCGCGACGAAGCACGAGCTCGTCGAGGCCCTCCGCCGGGAACAGACGGCGCGCGGCCTGACCTTCGAGTACTGCCTCGCCAGCATGGGCCCGAGCCACAACCGCGGCACGTCCGAGCAGGCGTGGCGCCCCGGCGACGTCCTCTGCCTCGACTCGGGCGGCAACCTCGGCGGCTACATCGGCGACCTGGCCAGGATGGCCGTCCTCGGCCCGCCCGACGGTGAGCTGCAGGAGCTGCTCGGGTACATCGAGCAGGCGCAGCAGGCCGCTCGGACACCGATCCGGCCGGGCGCGCGCGGCGAGGAGATCTTCGCCGCCGCACACGAGGTGATCCGCCGCGGCGCGTTCGTCGACACGACCCACTTCGTCGCGCACGGGATGGGCCTGATCAGCCACGAGGCGCCCCGGCTGACCGCGACCGGTCCGGTCCCGTATCCCAACGACCACGGCGGCCTGCCCCTCGAGGAGGGCATGGTGCTGTCTGTGGAGACGACGCTGCTGCACCCCACTCGAGGGTTCATCAAGCTCGAGGACACCGTCGTCGTGTCCGCCGACGGGTACCGGGCGTTCGGGGACGGCGCCCGCGGATGGACCGTCGCGGGCGGCTGATCGGCTCGAGCACCTTGTGCTCGGCCACGTCCGACGGTCTCATTGCGGAGACGACGTCACGACGTGTGGTGCGACAGGGTCGCGCCGTCGCCCGGCTCGGGTGACGTGCATCGGAAATCCGAAGTACAGGACGTAGCCAGTCCGCACTGTGCGCCGCTCTCGGTCGCCGGTGCGCAGCTCCACCGACGGGAGGCCGACGATGTCCACGACCTACGCCCGCCAGCTCCGGTCCGCTCGTGACGAGTTCGTCGTCACCGGGCAGGTTCCGGAGCGGTACCGGGCCGCAGTGCGCCCCGAGATCGCTGCATCGTGGGCGCGTTCGCGCAGCAGTGGCGCATCGCCGGAGGAGGTGCACCTCCCGGCGTTGCCGGAGATCGACCAGCAGAGCGAGCTCGCCGTCGTCGCAGGCCGGGTCCTGGACCGGCTGGCTGCCGAGATCGACGATCTCGGTGGAGCGGTGTTCCTCGCCAACGCCCAGGCTCAGCTGGTGCGCAGCTGGATCCCCGACGAGATGGTCCGGACGTCGCTGCGGCGCATCCTCGCCGAACCCGGTGCGAGCTGCAACGAGGCCCACGTCGGGACCAACGGCATCGGCACCGCGCTCGCCGACGGCCAGACGAAGATCATCGGTGGTCCCGAGCACTGGGGTGAGCTGCACCAGGACATGACCTGCGTGGCGGCGCCCATCCTGCACCCGGTGACCCGGCGCCCCGCGGGTGTGCTGAACGTGACGCTGATGGACCAGCGCATCCATCCTGCCCTGACCGCGCTCGTGCGCTGGGGTGTCGAGGAGATCCGGCAGGGGCTCCTGGAGCAGACCGGTCGGGCCGAGCGGCTCCTGTTCGAGCAGTTCATGGCACGCCGGCGCAGCGACCGGCCGTCGTTGCTGCTCAGCCCTCGGCTGTGCATCGCCGATCCGGCCGCCGCGGCCCTGCTGCCCGATCTCGACGCGGCCGAGCTGTGGGACCGGGTGAACCGGTCGAGGCAGCCCGGCGGTGCGACCGAGCTGGAGCTCGCCGACGGCGTCGTCGTTCCCGTCAACGTCACTCAGGTCGACGAGGGACTGCTCATCGAGGTCCGGCGGCAGGGCCGGCCCCCGCGACGGCGGTCGGCCGTGCGTCCCAGCCCCACCGCGGCGTACGCGGCCGCCGAGGAGGCGGGTGCCGACGCGATCGCGGGCGGGCTGCCGCTGCTGATCGTCGGTGAGCCGGGGAGCGGCAAGCTGACGCTGGCGCGAAAGCTCACCAGCGGGGACCCGGACCTCGACCCCATCGTGGTCGTCGACTGCAAGACGGTCACGGAGCCCTCCGAACGGTGGGCCGACCACGTTCGCACGATCGGCGAGGCCGCCCGTGTGTTCGTCCTGCGTCACCTGGACCGGATCGACGTCCGGACCGGGCGGCTTCTCGCGCAGGTCCTGGAGGGGCTCGCGGGCCGGCCGTCACCGCCACGCGTGATCGCGACGGTGACCGAGCGCGCTCACCGGCAGGACGTCCTCGACGTCGTGTTCGACCGGTTCGCGATCGTCACGGTCGAGGTGCCACCGCTGCGGGACCGTGCTGCCGACCTGCCTGCCCTGGTGTCCGCGCTGACGTCCGGGCTGGACCGGCGCGCCCGGTGGAGCGCCGAGGCGCTCGAGGTCCTGGGCAGGCGCGGTTGGCCCGGGAACGTCCGGGAGCTGGAGAACGTCGTCCAACGCACACTGAGCAACAGTGGCGGCCTGATCCGCGTGGCCGACCTGCCCCTCGACGTGCGGCAGGAGGCCGGCCGCCGGAGCTTCACCAAGATGGAGCGGGCCGAGCGGGATGCGATCATGACCGCGCTGGAGAACTCGCGCGGCAACAAGGTCATCGCCGCCGAGGAGCTCGGGATCTCGCGCTCGAGCCTCTATCGCAAGATCGACCGCTACGGACTCGCGGACGCGGGCCAGGTCGAGATGCGTCTCCGGAGCTGACGTCGCCCGGTCGCCTGTCGACCGGGGCTGTTAGGTTCGGTACCGACCGTCACGCCCGTAGGAGGCAGCAGGATGTCCGTGTCCGTCCCGCCCTGGGAGTCGCTCGACCTCGGGGGGAGGGCACCCAAGAAGGCTCCTTCGTTGGCCGACCAGGCGTACGCGACCCTCAAGCAGTGGATCGTCGGGGGCGATCTCGCCGCGGGCGTGGCGCTGAGCGAGAACGACCTCGCGCGGCGGTTCTCCATCAGCCGCTCCCCGCTGCGTGAGGCGGTCCGCCGGTTGCAGGACGAGGGTCTGCTGGAGCCGTCGGGTCCCCGGGGGTTCAGCGTCCCGCCCCTGAGCGTCGAACTGGTGCGCGACGTCTACGGCGTGCGGAGAGCGTTGGAGACGGCCGCGGCCGAGACGGCCGTGGCGATCCCGCGCGACGCCATCGCGGACATGCGCGAGCGCCTCGACGACCAGGTCGTCCAGGCCCGCAAGGGCGACCTGGCACCGTTCAACGAGAACGACTTCGCCTTCCACGACCTCTTCGTCGCCCACTGCGGCAACCGTCTGCTGATCACCCATCTGGACCGGCTGCGCGGAAGCCTGCGTCGCATCATCAACTACGCGGGCCGGTTCACCGAGCACACGATGGCCTCGTGCGAGGAACACCTGGCGATCATGGCCGCGATGGAGTCCGGCAGCACCGCCGAGCTCAGGCACACCGTCGATGTCCACATCCGGGGTGTGACCGAGCGGCTGGTGGCCACCTTCGAGGCGAAGGTGGGCTGAGGCCCGGTCCCCGGGCGCGACACGCAGGAGCCCCGGGACGGCGACGCCGTCCCGGGGCTCTCGCGTCCGCCGTTACTTGATCAGTGCGCCGAGGTCGACCGACATCCGCAGCCCGGTGATGTACCGGGACTCGTCGGACGCCAGGAACAGCACCGCATTGCTGATGTCGGTGACGTCGAGCCACGGCACCGCGTGCTTCCACGGCTGCGAGGGGTCCCACAGCAGGTTCATGGTCGACGACGCCTCCCCGAACTCCTCGCGGCTGGGGGAGTGGTCGAGGTCGGGCCGGAACATGCGCTTGAGCGGTTCGTTCTTGAAGTTGATGTCCGTGTCGACGGTCGTCGGGTGGATCGTGTTGACCCGGATCCCGTGCTCCGCGACCTCCGCCGCCAGCGACTGCGACAACCCGACCACGGCGAACTTCGCGGCGCAGTACGCCGCCAGGTTCGGCATCCCCTTCAGACCCAGCAGTGAGCTCGTGATGATGATCGAGCCGCCGTTGCCGGCCTCGATCATCCGCGGGACGACCGGGCGGACGGTGGCCCAGACCCCCTTGGTCATCACGTCGACGTGGGCGTCCCACATCTCCTCGGTGATCTCCCAGGTCCGCGGTCCGACCTGGCAGATGCCGGCGTTCGCGCAGACGATGTCGATCCGGCCGAACTCCTCGTAGGCCTCGTCGGCGACCCGCTGCATCGCGGCGACGTCGCTCACGTCCGCGGTGCGCGCGAGGATCCGTCGGTCCTGGTCCTCGACCAGTGCGACCGTCTCCTCGAGCTCGGTCGCCGTACCCAGCGGGTAGCCGAGGCCGTCGATGTCGTCGCAGAGGTCGACGGCGACGATGTCGGCGCCCTCGCGGGCGAGCATCCGCGCGTGCGAACGTCCCTGCCCCCGGGCCGCGCCCGTGATCAGTGCGACCTTGCCGTCCAGCCTGCCCACGTCAGATGTCCCACGGGGTGGTGACCTGCAGGACGGCCTCCTGCAGTGAGTCCCCGCGCAGATGGAAGCCGGACTTGAAGTCCGCGTCGTGGAGCAGCGCGAAGAACTGCTTCGAGTTCGGGTACCGGACGATCCACACCGCGTCCCACGACTGCCCGTCCTCGGCGACCATGACGTGCCCGCCCTTGCCGAGGTAGACGAACTCGACACCGAAGCGCGGCCCGTGCACCTTGCAGTGCCGGACGTACTCCTCGTAGGTCTTCTCGCCGCCCTCGTTGAACCGCAGGAGGTTCATGAGGATGATCGGCTGGTCCTCGGGCAGTTCGAGCAGCGCGTCGATCGCGTCCTGTTCCGGGTCGATCGCCATGATCGTGTCCTCTCGTGACATCGCAGGTCCGACGTTCCGCCGGTCGGTTCCGGCATCACGACGACGGTAGGAAGGATGGTCTCGGGACTGTTGTCCCGGGCTGGGACAGGATCAGCCGGACACCTCGAGGACGATCTTCCCGGTGGTGCGGCCGGCCTCCCCGAGACGATGTGCGTCCGCGGCGGCGGCGAGGGCGAACGTGGAGTCGACGACGACCTCCAGCTGCTTGTCGTCGACGAGGGCGGCGAGCTCCGTCAGTCCGGCCCGGTCGGGTTCCACGAGCATCCACGTGACGCGCACCCCGTCGCGGCGCGGCATCAGTGACGAGTCGAAACCGGCCGGCGGGATGATGCTGACGAGGGTCCCGCCCGCACGGAGCGTGCGCAGGGACCGCTCGGTCACCTCGCCCCCGAGGGTGTCGAGGACGACGTCGACGTCGCCGACGACCTCGGCGAAGTCCTGGGTCCGGTAGTCGACGAGCTCGTCCGCTCCCAGGCCGCGCAGGAACTCGTGCTTGGCCGCGCTCGCCGTCCCGATCACGTGGGCGCCCCGGGCCTTCGCGATCTGCACCGCGAGGTGACCGACCCCGCCGGCCGCGGCGTGGACGAGGACGCGCTGTCCGGGACCGACCCCGGCGGTGTCGACGAGCGCCTGCCACGCGGTGAGCCCGGCGAGCGGCAGCGCTGCGGCGTGCACCGCGTCCAGACCCCCGGGACGGCGGGCGAAGTGGCGGGCCGGACCGGTCACGTACTCGGCGTAGGCGCCGGCGGGGCGGGGGAACCTCGGCATGCCGAAGACCTCGTCGCCGGGCGCGAGGACCGTCACGCCCGGACCGACCTCCTCGACGACCCCGGCGACGTCGAAACCGACGGTGAACGGGGGTGTCTCGTCGTGGTAGAAGAAGCCGCGGGTCCGTGTCTTCCAGTCCGTCGGGTTGACGCCGGCGGCCTGGACCCGCACCAGGATCTCGGCCGGGCCCGCGGTCGGACGCTCCTTCTCGATCACCCTGAGGACCTCCGGCCCCCCGGGCCGGTCCTGGCTGATCGCCTTCATCGTCGTGGTCACGTGTACGTCCGTCCTGTCGGAGAGGACCATCGAGCGGGCGACGGTCGGCTGTCGACCGGACCGTAGGAGCGCCCTGTTCGGGCTGTCAATCGGCGTGGCCGGCACGTGTCAAGTTGGGACAACCCGGCCGAGATGTCGACTGCGAGCGTTCTGGCCGAGACGCCGCGATGGTCCGCCCCGGTGGGCGTCGTCGGCCGGACCGACGAGTGGGAGGCCTGACGATGGGGCGGCTGCAGGGGAAGGTTGTTCTGGTGACCGGCGCAGGTCGGCCGCCCGGCCGCGGGTTCGCCACGCGGTTCACCCGCGACGGTGCCGCGGTGATCGCCGTGGACCACGACGCGCCCGAGCCGTCCGGTCCGGCCGACCTGGCCGCCACTGTCGCCGCCGTCGAGACCGCGGGCGGACGGATCTGCGCCAGCAGCGCCGACGCCCGCGATCCGAAGGCGCTCGCCGCCGCCGTCGCCGCCGGCACCCGCCGCTTCGGCAGGTTGGACGCGGTCGTCGTCGGACCGGTGGTCACGGCACCGGGGTCGATCACCGGAACGCCCGACGACGCGTGGCACGACACCCTCGACCGTGTCCTCACCACCGCATGGACCACGTGCCGGGTGGCGCTCGCGCACCTCGTCGACGGCGGTTCGATCACCGTCGTCGCAAGTGCCGCCGGGCTGCGAGGCTTCGCCCATCTGGCACCTCACGCGGCTGCCGAGCACGGTGTCGTCGGGTTGGTGCGTTCGCTCGCCCACGAGCTGGCCCCGCGGTCGATCCGGGTCAACAGCGTGCACCCGACCGACGACGGGCGCGCATCGTTGCCCGAGCCGTCCGGACGTCTCGTCTTCGATCCCGAGGCCGACGTACCGGTGCCGTTCGCCGCGGCGCGCGACGTGTCCGAGACGGTTCTCTATCTCGCCTCCGACGACGCCCGCATGCTCTCGGGGCTCACCGTTCCCGTCGGTGCCGAGCTGGTGTCCCGATGAGCGCGGCCGTCGAGCCGTTCGCCGTCGCGGTTCCGGACGAGGTCCTCACGGACCTGCGGGAACGTCTCGTCCGCACCCGCTGGCCCGCCGACGTCGGCAACGAGGACTGGCGGTACGGGGCCAACCGTGAGTACCTCGAGGAGCTCGTCGCCTACTGGCTCGACGAGTACGACTGGCGGGCGCAGGAACGCCGGATGAACGAGTACGCGCACTTCCGGACCACGATCGACGACGTCCCGATCCACTTCGTCCACGAGCGCGGGGTCGGGCCCGATCCGATCCCGTTGGTCCTCACCCACGGCTGGCCCTGGTCCTTCTGGGACTTCGAGCACGTGATCAGGCCGCTGACCGACCCCGCCTCGTTCGGCGGCGACCCGGCCGACGCCTTCGACGTGGTCATCCCGTCGCTGCCCGGCTTCGGGTTCTCGGTGCCGCTGCGGCGCACCGGGATCAACTTCCACCGCACCGCTGCGCTGTGGGTCGAGCTGATGCGTGACCGGCTCGGCTACGACAAGTTCGCCGCACAGGGCGGCGACTGGGGTCAGCTGGTGACCTCGGAGATGGGTCACCGCTGGTCCGAGCACCTCATCGGCATCCACCTCAACCTGTCGCTCCCGCTGGACTTCTTCGAGGCGGCGCTGCCCGCCGAGGACGACTACGCGCCCGACGAGCGGCACTGGTACCACCACACGCAGGCGCGGATGGCACACGCGACCAGCCACATCGCGGTGCAGAGCACCGACCCGCAGAACCTCGCCTACGCCATGCACGACTCGCCAGCGGGCCTCCTGGCCTGGCTCGTCGACCGACGACGCTGGTGGAGCGACTGCGGTGGCGACGTCGAGTCGCGGTTCTCCAAGGACGACCTGATCACCCTCGCGATGCTGTACTGGGTCGGGGAGAGCTTCGTGACCAGCGCCCGCTTCTACTGGGAGGCGCGCAACGACCTGTGGCGTGCCGCGACGGCGGAGACGCCCGTCGTCAAGGCCCCGACCGGGATCGCGGTGTTCCCGCAGGAGCTCGTCGTCATGCCGAAGGCGTGGATGGAGCGCTACTACGACCTGCGGCAGCTGACCTACATGAAGTCCGGTGGCCACTTCGGCCCCGCGGAGGAACCCGCCGCGATCGTCGAGGACGTGCGGGAGCTCTTCCGCCCGCTGCGGCCGGGCCGGTGAGCGCCGTGGACGCCACGGTGCGCGGTGCCGCGCGATCGCGCCGCGATGCCATCGCCGGCCGCGTCGTCGGCCGCGAACGCGAGCTCGACCTCGTGCTCGCGGCCGTCGCGGCGGGGCGCGACGTCCTGCTGGAGGGCCCGCCGGGAACGTCGAAGTCGACGATGCTCCGTGCGATCAGCACGAACTGGGGCGTCCCGTTCCACCTGGTGGAGGGCAACGGCGAGCTGACCCCGGCGCGGCTGGTCGGGCACCACAACCCGGCGCGCGTGCTGCAGGAGGACTACTCCGACGACAACTTCGTGCCCGGCCCGCTGGTGCAGGCGATGCAGTCGGGCGGCTTCCTCTACATCGAGGAGCTCAACCGCGCACCCGAGGACACGCTCAACGTCCTGCTGGCGGCGATGGCCGAGCGCGAGGTCGTCGTGCCGCGGGCCGGCACGGTCCGGGCGCTGCCCACCTTCCGGCTGCTCGCCTCGATGAACCCCTTCGACAACATCGGGACCTCGCGCATCTCCGACAGCGTCTACGACCGCTGGTGCCGCCTGGTGGTCGACTACCAGGACGACCGCGAGGAACGCGCGATCGTCGCGGCCCGCACCGGCTGCTCCGACGACCTGCTCGTCGCCGACGCGGTGGCGATCACCCGGGCGACGCGCGTGCACCCCGAGCTGCGGCGCGGATCGAGCGTGCGTGGCGCGATCGACCTGGTCGCGATCGCGGTCGAACTGGAGGCGATGGACGTCCGGTCCGAGCGGACGCAGCTGGTGCTCGACGCCTCGATGCTCGCCCTGTCGGCCCGGATCGCGGTCGACGAGACGTCCGAGGCGACCGCGGAGCAGGTGATCACCGAGATCTGGGAGAACCATTTTTTCTCGCACCCCGGCGTGCGGCGCCGGGACCGCACCGCCTAGACCTCGACAACCCCGTCCAGCTGCCGGCCGCGCCGGACGGTGACCGGCCGGCCCGCCGCCGCTCCGCGAAGCGGCTGACCGACGCGCCCGCGCTGTTCCAGGACAGCGGCGGCACCCCGCTCGTCGTCGACCTCGGCGACGGTCGGGGCGACGGGGACGGCGACGCCGCGACCGGCGGCCAGGGAGTGCTCGTCACGGGGCAGCAGGCACGTCGTCGCGCCCTCGACGACCTCCTGGAGGAGGCGCCCGCCGACGACGAGGTCGCCGCGATGGCGCGCCGTATCGCGCGCAGCCTCACGGTGCGGCGGCGGCCACGGGTGCGCCGCGGTGACCGCGGGTCCGGCCGGATGATGCCGATGGCGTACCGCTACCGGTCCGACGACATCGACATCGACCGGACCGTCGAGGTCCTCGCGGAGCGACCACGTCCCGACGACACCGAGATCATCGTGCGCGAACGGGTCCGGGCCCGCCGGGCGGTGGTGCTCGTGGCGGACGTGTCCGGCTCGATGCGGGGTGAGAAGGCGCGGATCGCCGCCGCGACGATCGCCGCCCTCTCGGCCGACCTGAGCGGGGCCGGGGTCGACGACCAGATCGCCCTCGTCGCCTTCTGGTCCGACGCCGCACTCCTGAAGTCCTTCGACGCGCGCCTCCCGGTCGGGCACATCGTCGACCGGCTGCTCAGGATCCCGGCGCGAGGACTGACCAACGTCTCGTTCGGGCTGGAGGTGGCGCGGGCCGAGCTCGCACGCTCACCGCTGCGGAGACGGTCGATCGTGCTGCTCTCCGACGTCGTGCACAACGCCGGCCCCGACCCCCGGATCGTTGCGGCCCGGTGTGGCGAGCTGCACGTCATGCTCGAGACCGACGGCGAGCACGACGCGCCGCTCGCGGCCGAGCTCGCGAGGAAGGGCCGCGGACGGCTGGCCCACATCGCGACCCACCGCGATGTGGCGCCCGCGCTCAACAGGCTTCTCGCCGATTGATTCGTGTCACATTCCGGGACAACTCGGGTGACACGCCGCCGCATACCGTCGGCGATGGTCGGTGGATCGCAATGTCGTGGTGTCACCGCTCATTCGCCATCAGGACAGGAAGCGGGGAATCGTGGACCGGGTAAAGGGTAAGGTCGCACTCATCACCGGCGCCGCACGCGGGCAGGGGCGGGCACACGCGAAACGGCTCGCGGAAGAGGGCGCCGATATCGTCGCCGTCGACATCTGCGCGGACATCGAAAATCTCGGATATCCCCTCGGCAGCTCCGAGGAACTCGCAGAGACCGTCCGGCTCGTCGAGAACGAGGACCGTCGGATCATCGCCCGCCGTGCCGACGTCCGGGACGGCGCGGCGCTGCAGGCGGTCGTGGACGAGGCGGTCGCGGAGTTCGGTGGCATCGACATCGTGTGCGCGAACGCCGGGCTCATCGACTCCGTCCCCAAGGTGTGGGAGATCACCGAGGAGATGTGGGACGTCCAGATCGACACGATGCTCAAGGGCGTGTGGAACACCGTGCGCGCCGCGGTGCCCGCGATGATCGCCGCTGGTCGCGGAGGTTCGATCATCATCACCAGCTCCCTGGTGGGGCTGAAGGGGACACCGCACACGGGTGCGTACTCAGCGGCGAAGGCCGGTGACGTCGGCCTGGCCCAGTCGCTGGCCGCCGAGGTGGCCCCGTACGGGATCCGGGTCAACACCGTGCACCCGACGGCCGTCGACACCGACATCCTCCAGCGCAACGAACCGATGCAGAAGCTGTTCCGGGCCGACCTCGGTGGACGGGTCCCGACGCGCGAGGAGTTCGCCGAGGCCTGCGCGCCGATGAACCTGCTGCCCATTCCGTGGATCGAGGCGCGGGACGTGAGCAATGCCGTGCTGTTCCTGGCGTCGGACGAGTCGCGATACGTCACCGGACTGCGGATGTCCGTCGACGCCGGCGCATTGATCAAATAGTGATCCGTGTCCCACGACGGGACACCTTTGTGGCACAGCTCTCAACGAGCATCGTGTTTCTGCCTGGCAGTTCTCCTGGCTCGGCAGACCGTTCTCGCCGGCTCCCGGCAACCTGAGATCGCAATTCTCGAGAAGGAGGTCGGTAATGCGAATTCTCGCCTCGTCGTCGCGCGCGCGGATCGTCACCGCGTCGTTGGTGGCGGCAGCGGCCGTGGTGCTCGCCGCCTGTTCGCCGGCGCCGGGTCCCGGTTCCGGAGCCGCCGCGGGTGGTGCCTCGGGTACCAATGCCGTCGCGGACTCCGCGCCCGGCGACATCACGCCCTACTGCCCGTCGGAACCGACGAAGGTCGTGTTCGTCAAGTCGGCCGGCGGCCAGGTGTGGGCGGCCATCGCCAACGCGGAGTTCCAGGCCGAAGCCGCGAAGTGTCCCAACATCCAGGCCAGCTGGTACAACGGCACGTCCGGCGTCCAGGGCGCGATCGCCGCCACGAACTCCGCCGTTGCGCAGGGCGCCAAGGCGCTGGTCGTCATCGCCGACTTCGGCGCCGCCCAGCTCCCGTCCCTGCGCAAGGCGGTCCAGTCCGGCGTGACGGTCGTGACGACTGTCAGCGACGGTGGCGCGCAGAAGGGCACCGACGTCAGCGACTCGCTCCTGTGGGACGTCAACGCGATCGGTGAGAACCAGGCCAAGTGGCTGAACGAGCACGTCAAGACCGGCAAGGTCGCCTTCCTCGGAGGCCAGCCGGGTGCGCCCTCGACCGAGACGACCTTCACCGCGTTCAAGACGGCGCTGACCAAGTACGCCCCCGGCATCCAGCTCGTCCCCGACACCTGGGTCCCGACCAACTGGGACTCCGCCCAGAAGCGGCGTGCCGTGGCGGGCCTGCTCGCGCAGAACGGCGAGTACGCGGCCTTCGTCAGTGACTACGGCGCCTCGGACATCGGTGCGGCACAGGCGATCCTCGATGCGAAGGCAAAGATGCCCGCGTTCCTCAACATCGGCTCCTCACAGGGCTTCGTCTGCACCGTCAAGCAGAACAACATCCAGTGGCTGGGCCAGGACGGCTCGACCCGCATGACCGCGTCCGCGCTGCGGATCGCGTTGGCGGACATGCAGGACAAGCCCAGCGCCGAGCCGAACCCGTACGTCCTCTACACCTACGCCGACACCGCGGCCGGGAAGATGCCCGACTGCGACCCGTCGGTCTCACCCGACGCCGACCTGTCGTCCAGTCTGTCGGTGGCCGATCTGAAGAAGGTCCTCGGTGGCTGACGACATCACGGTGGATCCGGTGCCGGCGCTGCGCATCGACCACGTCACGAAGACGTTCCCGGGTGTCGTCGCCCTCGACGACGTGGACCTGACGGTCCGGGCCGGTGAGGTGCACGGGATCGTCGGCGAGAACGGTGCGGGCAAGTCGACGCTGATGGCAGTGGCGTCCGGAGCGCTGGTACCGGAGGCGGGCACGGTCTCGGTCGGTGGCCGGCTGCTGCGCGCCGGGTCGACGCACGACGCGCAGGAGCTCGGTGTGGCGATCGTGCTGCAGGAGCCGGCGCTGCTGCCCGACCTCACCGTCGCCGAGAACATGTACCTCGGGCAGCCGCCGACCGCGCGGCCCCCGATCGGGCAGCTGCGGTCGTGGAGCCGGGACCGGTTGCGCGAGTGGAGCGGCGATGTCGGCATCGACCCCGATGCCCGGATCGAGGAGCTCGAGCCCGAACACCGGTTCATCGTCGACATCGTGCGGGCGCTGGCCCGCAGGCCGGCGGTGCTCGTGCTCGACGAGCCGACCGAGCACCTCGCGGGCGAGGACGTCGAGAGGCTGTTCGCGGCGGTGCGGGAGCGGGTGCGCGAAGGCAGCGCGGTCGTCTACATCTCGCACCGGATCCGGGAGGTCAAGCAGATCGCCGACCGGATCAGCGTGCTCCGTGACGGGTGCCACCGCGGCACCTTCGACGCCGCGACCCTGTCGGAACGCGACATCGTCGACCTCATCGTCGGGCGGCGCCTCGACGCGGTCTTCCCGGACAAGCCCACCCCGCCCGACGGCGGTGCACCCGTCCTGGACGTCACATCGGTGAGTGGGCGCGGGTTCGAGGACCTGACCTTCACGGTGCGGCCCGGCGAGATCATCGGGTTCGCGGGCATCGAGGGCAACGGCCAGCGCGACGCACTGCGCGCGCTGGCCGGGCTCGGCCACCGCAACGGGTCGGTCGAGGTCGATGGTGCGCCGGTCCGGCGGAGGTCGTCGACGGTCGCGTACCTGACCGGTGACCGGCACCGCGAAGGGGTGTTCCCCGGGCTGACCGTGCGGGAGACGATCGGTCTGCGCAACCTCGACAGGTTCAGCACCATGGGTGTGGTCGAGCCGCGCCGGGAGCGGGAGTTCGCCCGGACCGCCGTCGCCGAGCTGGCGGTGAAGACCCCGACCATCGAGACGCCGATCGAGTCGCTCTCGGGCGGCAACCAGCAGAAGGCCCTCCTCGCGGGCGTCCTGCGCCGCGACCCCCGGGTGCTGCTCATCGACGAACCCACCCAGGGCGTCGATGTCGGAGCGAAGTCCGAGATCTACGACCTGTTGCGCGACAACGCCCGTGAGCGGGGTATGGGCGTCGTCGTGGTGTCGTCGGACGGCATCGAGCTGGCCGGGCTGTGCGACCGCATCCTCATCTTCTCGCGCGGCCACGTCGTCGAGGAGCTGGCGGGCGACGGCGTGACCGAGGCCCGGATCACCGGTGCCGCGCTCACGGCGACGACGCACCGGGACAAGACCTCCCGGCGTGCCGGGCCGGCCGTCCGGTGGTTCGCCGGGGACACGGCGCCGATCGCGATGGTGGCGCTCGCGGTACTGGCCCTCGGGCTGTGGACCTCCTTGTCGAGCGCCTTCTACCTCACGACGCCGAGCATCTCCGGGCTCCTCGCGCTCGTCGCGGTTCTCGGCTTCGTGGCACTCGGCCAGACCGTCGCGCTCACGATCGGCGCTGTCGACCTCTCCGTCGGTCCGCTGATGGGCTTCGTGGTCGTCGTCGAGTCGTTCTTCCTGACAGCCGAGTCGATACCGCTGGACCGGGTGCTGGGCTGGGTCCTGCTGTTCGGAGTGCCGCTCGCGGTGGGCCTGGTGAACTGGGCGCTCGTCGACGTCGTCAAGATGAATGCGATCGTCGCGACGCTGATCACCTACATCGCGCTCCAGGCGCTCTCGCTCGTGCTGCGGCCCCAGCCGGGCGGCCTGTTCGACAGCCGCATCACCGATGCCCTGACCTACACGCTGGGGCCGATCCCGATCGCCTTCGTCGTGCTGGTCGTCGTGGCCGCCGGCATGCAGCTGTGGCTACGCCGCAGCCGGACCGGCATCGCGCTGCGATCGGTCGGCTCGCAGCCGGAGGCGGCGCGGCTCAACGGTCTCAGCGCACCGCGCGTCCGGCTCGTCGGGTTCCTGCTGTGCAGCCTGATGGCGGGGCTCGCCGCGCTGTTCCTGTTGGCGCAGGTCGGCTCGGGGGACCCGACGTCGGGTATCGACTACACGCTGACCAGCATCTCGGCAGCGGTCATCGGCGGGGCCAGCATCTTCGGTGGTCGCGGGTCGTTCATCGGCACCGTCGCGGCCGCCTTCCTGGTCACCCAGGCGATCGGGGCGGTGACCTTCCTCGGTCTCGACGCCGCGTGGTCGTCGTACCTGCCCGGTGCGATGACGCTGATCGCGGTGGCCGTCTACTCCCGCACCCGGCACCTCGCACGCACACACTGAGTCGGAGACGTCGATGAGCAACTCGTTGAGCGACCCGGAGCAGGTCGCCACCGTCGACCTGGACGTGAGTCCGCCGCGGCGGCGGCCCCGGGCCGCCGGGCCCTACGCCGGCATCGTGCTGGCGACCTGCGCGCTGTTCGTCCTGAGCGCGATCCTCGTGCCGAAGTCGCTGTCGGCGCAGTCGCTGGGAGCGATGCTGCCCTTCTGGGCGATCCTGGCGATCATGTCCGTCGGTCAGACGCTGGTGATCCAGCAACGCGGTATCGACCTGTCGATCCCCGGAGTGGTCAGCCTGACCGCGATGGGCTTCGTCGTGTTCGTCGACCGCAACGACACGTCGGTGTTCGTGGGGCTCATCGCGGTGATCGTGGTCGCCGTGGTCATCGGGCTGGTCAACGGCCTGATCATCACCAAGATCAACGTGACCCCGTTGATCACGACGCTCGCCCTCAACGCGCTGCTGGTCGGGGCGATGTTCAGCTACACCAAGGGCGTCGGGTCGGCGGCCCCGCCGAGCCTGCAGGCCTTCGCCGCGTCGAGCGTGCTCGGTGTGTCGACGCTGGTGTGGCTCGCGGTCGCGACGGTGCTGGTCGTCGGCTTCCTGCTGCGCCGGACGGCGGTGGGACGACGGTTCGTGGCGGTCGGGTCGAACCCCGACGCGGCACGGGCCATCGGCATCCGGGTCGACACCTACATCGTCGGGGCGTACGTCGCCGCGGCACTGCTGTTCGCGCTCGCCGCCGTACTCCTCGCCGGCTACGCCCAGAACCCGGCCCCGACCATGGGCAACCCGTACCTGTTCCAGACGGTGATGGCCGTCGTGATCGGCGGCACGAGCCTCGCCGGTGGCCGTGGCAGCGTCGTCGCCACGGCGGTCGCGGCCCTGTTCCTCACCCAGCTCGGCCAGGTCGTGCTCACCCTCGGCGCCAACGCCGCGGTCCAGCTGCTCGTCCAGGCCATCGCCATGGCACTGGCACTGGCGGGTGCGGCCATGCTCAACCGGCGGCGGGCGCGAGCGACATGACCACGGTGGGATCCCACCTGGCGGCAGGGCTACCACCGCTCGACGCCGGTCACCCCGCGATGAGCCGCCCCGTCGACGGGTTCCGGATCGCCTACGACCGATCGGGCGACGGGCCCGCGACAGTGCTCCTGCACGGCGGCCACGGTGACCGGACCGACTGGACGGACGTGGCCGTCCGCCTCGACCACACCGTCGTCGCGCCCGACCTGCGCGGAGTCGGCGAGTCCGACCGGTGGCCGGGCGGGGACGTCTCCGTAGCGGCTCAGGCCGCCGGCGTGTCCGGGCTGATCGAGGAGCTGCGGCTCGGTCCGGTCGTGCTGGCCGGGTACGGGATCGGGGCCGCTGTGGCCCGGCTGGTCGCGGTACGCCATCCCCGGCGCGTCGCGGGCCTGGTCATGACGCCGCCGCCCGTCGTGCCGGTGTGGTCGCTCGCGGGTACGGCCCGCGACGTCCTGGACCGGGGCTGGACGAGCTGGTCCGCGCCGGGTTTCGTACCGTCACCGGCACGGCTCGAACACCTTGTCCGGCACTACGACCGGCGCCTCCTCGAGATGCCGGACGACACCATGTGCCCGGGCGGGGCGGACGTCGTGACCGTCCCGACCACCGTGCTGTGGCCCGAGCTCGACCCACTGGTCCCGGAATCCTGGTTCGACGGCCTCGGCACCCGCTTCCGTCGGGTGACGGTCCGCGGTCTCCCGGGTGTCGGGCACTTCGTACCGGTCGAAGCACCTTCGGCGTTCGTCGACGCCGTCCAGGAGATGCTTGTGGAGAGGAAACGTGGACGTGCGTACTGACCAGGTGTCGTTCGGCGGCTGGTGCCACCTCGAGTCGCCCTTCGCCGTCGAGCTCATGGCGTCGGTCGGGTTCGACTGGTGCTGCCTCGACATGCAGCACGGCATCATCCGCAACGTCGACGTCGTCGGCCTGCTGCAGGCGGTGCGGGCCGCCGGGGGAACGGCGTACGTCCGGGTCCCCGGCGCCGACACCCCGCTCATCGGCACCGTCCTCGACGCCGGGGCCGACGGGGTGATCGTGCCCCAGGTGTCGACGCCCGGGCAGGCGCGCGCGGCGGTCGCCGCGTGCCGGTACTCACCGGAGGGGTCACGCAGCTGGGGACCGTTGCGCCCCAAGCTCTCGGTAGCCCGACCGGACCCAGCCGTGCTGGCGGCCGCCGCCTGCTACGTCATGATCGAGGACCGCACCGGCGTCGAGAACGTCGCGGCGATCGCGGCCGTGCCGGGGCTGACGGGCATCATCGCCGGACCGGCCGACCTCGCGCTCGACCTGTGGGGTGACCCGTACCTCGCGTCGGACCCGCGAACCGTCGAGGCACTGGCGCCGGTCGTCGCGGCGTGCGCCGCCAACGGCATCGGGGCGGGTGTGTTCTGCGGCACCGGCAACGTGGCCCGCTGGCACGGCGCCGGATTCACGATGCTGGCGGTCGAGTCCGACTCGACGCTGCTGCTGACCGCCGCCCGGCGCGCGGCCGCGGACGCGCGTGCGCAGCTCGACGGCGTCTGACCGGTCGGCACCGCTGCCGTGAGCCCGCCCGTCACGTCCGAGCTCGGCGTCGACCTGCCCACCGCCGGCCTCGTCGTGGTCGCGACCCTCGGGATCTACCTGACGCTGCTGGTGTGCGTGCGGGTGAGCGGCCAGCGGAGCCTGTCGGCGATGTCCGCGACCGACGTCGCCTGCGTGATCGCGCTCGGTGCGGTCGTCGGGCGGACCACATTGCTCGCGACGCCCACGCTCGCGACGGGCGTGATCGCGCTCGTGATGCTGTTCGCCGTGCAGCGCTCGCTCACACTGCTGCGCCGCAGCCGCGTCCTGAGCCGCATCCTCACCCGGGAGCCCGTGCTCCTCGTGCGCGCCGGCCGGGTGCGGACCGAGGGACTGCGACTGGCCCGGATGAGCGAGGACGACCTCCGGCAACGGCTGCGGGTCGCGGGCGTGGCCCGGCTGGCCGACGTCGGCTGCGTCGTCCTGGAGCGCAACGGCGTCGTGAGCGTCCTTCGCGCCGGCCCGGAGCCCGACGAGTGGGTGCTGGCCGACGTTCCGGACCACGGCGACCCGTACGAACATGGGACAGCCGGGCCGCGACGCGGCGGCTGATCCTCTTCTCGCACAGTCCGACGACGGGAGGATCGTGATGGCTGGGGACGACGTCGCGGCCGCAGGCTCGGTGGCCGCACTGGTCGGACCGGGGACGGTCGAGGTGCAGCGCTACCCGCTGCCGGAACCGGGGCCCGGTGAAGCCCTGCTGGAGGTGTTGCAGGCCAACGTGTGTGGCTCCGACGTCGGCATCTACCACCATCGGAACCCGGTCCTGCGCGACGTGGTCCTCGGGCACGAGTTCGTCGCCCGGGTCGGGGTGCTGGGAGCGGGACTCACCCACGACTCCGCGGGGACGCCGGTATCGGTCGGCGACCGCGTCGTCGTCGTGTACTTCCGGGTGTGCGGGCACTGCAGGCCCTGCGGGCGCGGCGAGTTCAACATGTGCGTGAACTGGGCGGACACGATGGCGGCGCCGCCGACCCGGGCGCCGCACTTCCACGGCGGGTTCGCCAGCCACTACCACCTCGCGGCCGGTCGGCACTTCTACGTGGTGCCGGACGTCCTGGACGACGCCGAGGTCGCCGGTGCGAACTGCGGGCTCGCGCAGATGCTGTTCACCGTGGAACGGATCGGCGTGCGCCGCGGGCAGACCGTCGTCGTCCAGGGATGCGGCGGCCTCGGGCTCTACGCCTGTGCCGTGGCGGCGCGGTCGGGGGCGCGGGTGATCGCGGTCGAACGCGACCCGGCCCGGATCGCCGCCGCGCTGCGCTTCGGTGCGACCGAGGTGGTCGACATGGCGACCGACCCGACGCCCGCCGGCCGTCAGGACCGGATCGGCCGGCTCACCGACGGCGACGGGGCCGATCTCGTCGTCGAGGTCACCGGTCGTCCGGACGCGTTCGCCGAGGCTGTTGCCTTCGTGCGGACGGGCGGCGCGATCGCCTCTGTCGGCAACCTGAACGTCGGGCCCGGCTCGGCGCTGTCGATCGCGCCGGCGCTGTTCACGCGCAAGAACCTCACGGTACGGGGGTTCCTGCGCTACGACCCGTGGTACCTCCGCCGCGCCCTGGACTTCCTCGTCGACACCCGCGACCTCCATCCCTACGGAGCGATGTCCGATCGCGTGTACTCCCTCGACGAGATCGGCGCCGCGGTGGCCCGCACCGAGACCGGCGGCGTCCTGCGGGCCGCCGTCGTCCCCTGACCGTCGCCGCACGGCGGCCGTCCCAAGGCGGGACAACTCGGCCGGCGGACTCGTCCCTAACGTCGGGTGTTGTTCGACGGAAGGCGCCGAGCAGTTGTCGCAGGAGGCGTAGTGATGAGCGGAAACAAGGCAGACACGGGACCCGGGCTGATCCTCGGCTACGGGAACCTCACCGGTGTCTCGTTCGAGGAGCGGGTCGCCGCGGCCGTCGCGGCAGGTGCCGACGCGATCGGTTACTCCCTGTTCGAGTTCCAGGACGCGAAGCGCGACGGCATCGGCGCGAAGGACCTCGCCGCGATCGCCGAGCGGTCCGGCATGCGGGTCGCCGAGCTGGAGGTGGGGCTGGGCTTCGACGGCCCGGCCGACGGTCGGCGGTGGGGACCGTCGTGGTTCCCGTGGGACCTGCCGTACATGGACGCGGGCGTCGAGCAGGACTTCATCGAGCTGGCTGATGCGTTCGGTGCTCACCACATCGTCGTCGCCGCATCGTCGGGCGGTGCTGGAGCCGGGTCCGCCTCGCGGTTCGCGCGGTTGTGCGACCGGGCGGCCGAGGTCGGGACGAAGGTGGCGATCGAGTTCCTCCCCGGCACCGACATGCCCGACATCGCCACCTCGCTCGCGGTGGTCCAGGCCGCGGACCGCGACAACGGCGGGCTGTGTGTCGACAACTGGCACTTCATGCGCGGCAACCCCGACGAGCGCGCGCTGCGGTCGCTGCCGGGGGAGCGGGTGGTCGTCGTCCAGCTCTCCGACGGGCCAGCCGCCCCGCTCACCGACGACTACTTCGAGGAGACCCTCAAGCACCGCAGGCTCTTCGGCGACGGCGAGTGGGACGTCGCCGGGTTCCTCGGGACGCTGCGGGCGTCCGGCGCCACCGCGCCCGTGTCGATCGAGATCCTCTCCGAGCAGTGGCAGGCGCGGCCGGTGGCCGAGACCGCCACGGCGTTCGTATCCGGTGCCCGGGCGCTCGAGCCCCGGACCAGCTGACACAACCTCCCATGTCCGAGCGGCCGCCGGCCGGCTCGGCACGGCACACTGAATTGCGAGGAACAATGGTGGACAAGAGCGCCATCGCAGCATTCCGTGAGACGTTCACCGGGTCGGTGTACCTCTCCGGCGACGCGGGTTACGAGAACTCCCGGAACGTCTGGAACGCCGACATCAACCGGTACCCCGCCGTGGTTGCGTCGTGCGGTTCGACCGACGAGGTGGCCGCGGCGATCGCGTTCGGTCGCCGGCAGGGCCTGGAGATCTCCGTCCGGGGCGGCGGGCACAACTTCGCCGGTCTGGCGGTCGCCGAGGGCGGCCTGATGATCCACCTCGAGAAGATCAACAGCGTCCGGGTCGACCCCGCGTCCAAGCGCGCCTGGATCGGCGGCGGCGCGGCGCTCGGCGACCTCGACGCGGCGTGCTCCGAGCACGGTCTCGCCGTCACGGCCGGCATCGTCACCCACACCGGCGTCGGGGGGCTGACCCTCGGTGGCGGCGTCGGCTTCCTGCTGCGCCGCTTCGGGCTCGCATGCGACAACCTGCTCGAGGCCGAGGTGGTGCTCGCCGACGGGTCCGTGGTCCGGGCGAACCGTGAGAACCACGCCGACCTGTTCTGGGCGCTGCGCGGCGGCGGCGGCAACTTCGGCATCGTCACCGAGTTCGTCTTCCAGCTGCACGAGATCGGCGACACCGCCAACGTCGGCATGTTCTTCTTCCCGCCCGAACGCGGTGTCGAGGCCATGCAGCTGTTCCGCGAGCTGCGGGACAGGCTGCCCGACGACATGGCGATCATCGCGTTCGGCATGCGGGCGCCCGACGCGCCGTTCGTGCCCGACGAGTTCAGACACACCCACGGCTACTTCATCCAGCTCGCGACGGTCGGGCCGGCCGCCGAGCTCGCCGCGGCCGCCGCGATCGTCCGCGAGGCGTCCCCGGCGTTCGAACTGGTGACGCCCATGCGCTACGTCGAGCTGCAGTCGATGAACGACGCGTTCAACCCCTGGGGCGTGCACGGCTACGAGAAGGCCGTCTATCTGCCCGCCATCTCCGACGATGCCATCGACGTCATGCAGAAGTACCTCACGGGAACCCGTGGCGCGTTCTCCTACTTCGGCGCGATGACGCTGGGCGGCCAGTACGCCCGGGTCGCCGACGAGGACGCCGCCTGGGCCGGCCCGCGTGACGCGGGCTATCACTTCATCATGACCGGGACCTGCGAGACGGCCGAGGAGCTCGTCCACGACCGGCAGTGGGTCAAGGAGTTCTGGTCGGACATGCAGCCGCACGGCATGGGCTCGGGCAGCTACATCAACAACATGAACGAGTACGACGAGAACCGGGTCCGGGCGGCGTACGGCGCCGAGAAGTACGAGCGGCTGTCGCGGATCAAGGCCGTGTACGACCCGGAGAACGTCTTCCACCACAACCAGAACATCAAGCCTGCCGCGACGGCTCCCGCCTGACCCGTCACCTCCCTGCCGGCCCTTCGCCGGGTGGCGGCGCGTCGCACGACGTGTCGCCACCCGGCGTCGTCGCGTCGGCGGGGGAGTGTCGTCAGCGGACGCGCCGGCCGAGGGCGTGTGCCCGGTCGAGGAGCAGCCTTCCCAGTGTGGGAATCCGCGCGTCGGTGAACCGGGACCGGACCCCGGTCAGGCTCAGTGCCGCACGTGGTCGGCCACTCTCGTCGAAGACCGCGGCCGCCATGCCCCAGCTGTCCTCGATGATCAGGCCCGGGTTGACCGCGTAACCGTGCTCGCGGGTCGCGGCGACCCGGGCGCGTACCGCCCGCCGCGAGTGGCTGCGGCCCCACCGGGTCGTGAGGTCGGTGGTGGCGACGTAGTCGTCGGCCTCGTCGGTGGGCAGGTGGGACAGGATCGCGAGCCCGGCGGAGGCGACCCCGAGCGGGAACCGGATCCCCAGGTGGAGAACATGGGACCGGAGGGGGAAGCTGCCCTCGATCTCGGCGAGGCAGACCGTCTCCCGCCCGCGCAGTGCGGACAGGAAGGCGCTCTCGCCCGTCTGCTCGGCGAGGTCGGCGAGGATGTCGCGGGCGTGGTCGGTGACGTCGTAGCGAGTGGCCGCCACCGCCCCGAGCAGGTACAGCTCCGGTCCGAGCTGCCATCGACCCGTCCCGGTGTCGCGGTCGGTGAAGCCCTGCTCCGCCAGCTCGGTGAGCAGCCGGTGCGCAGTGGGCCGGGTGAGGCCGGTCCGCCGCGCGATGTCCGATGTGGTGGAGCCGGCGGGGTCGGCGGCGGCGCCCAGCGCCCGGAGCACGAGCCCGATCTTCCCGACCACCGTCGGACCGCGATCGGGACCGGTCGGAGTGTGGTCGGGATCGGCGGCGTCGAACGTGTTCACAGGAGCGATGATATGTCCGCCACACGGACAGATCACAGTCCGATTGTCTGTGACATGACCGGCCCATGGAGGTCGCAGGACCTTCCGTGTGCACTGCGTCCATGGAGAAGACGACACCGGGGGCACGACCCTCGGAGGGCACGACCGGGGTCCGGCCGGCCGACGACGCGGGTGCCGCACTGGCCGGCCTGCTGCACGACGGGATGACGATCGCGGTCGGGGGATTCGGCCTCAGCGGTGTGCCGGTGGACCTGATCGACGCGGTCCGTGAATCGGGGGTGCGCGATCTCGTCGTCGTCTCCAACAACATGGGCATCGACGGCAAGGGCCTCGGGCTGTTGCTGGAGAATCGGCAGGTGCGGAAGGTCGTCGCGTCCTACGTGGGCGAGAACCAGCTGTTCGCACGGCAGTACCTCGACGGAGAGCTCGAGGTCGAGTTCACGCCCCAGGGCAGCCTTGCGGAGCGCCTGCGGGCGGGCGGTGCCGGCATCCCCGCGTTCTACACGCGGACCGGGGTCGGGACGCAGGTCGCCGAGGGCAAGCCGACCGCCGACTTCGACGGAGTCACCTATTTGCTGGAACGGGGCATCGTCGCGGACCTGGCCCTGGTGCGCGCGCACACCTGCGATCCCTACGGCAACCTGACCTACCGCTGCACCGCCCGCAACTTCAACCCGGTCGTCGCGACCGCCGGCCGGGTAACGGTCGCGGAGGCCGAACACCTCTCCGAGACGCCGATCGACCCGGACCACGTCGTGACGCCGGGTGTCTACGTCGACCGGTTCGTCGCGGCCAGGGCTCGGGTGAAGGTCATCGAGCAGCGCACCGTCCGGGAGCGGCCGGCCGTGGCGGGGGTGCAGGCATGAGCTGGACCAGGGACGAGATGGCGGCGATCGCGGCGCGGGAACTGCGCGACGGCGACCACGCCAACCTCGGCATCGGCATCCCGACCAAGGTCGCCAACCACATCCCGCGGGGTGTGCGCGTCACGCTCCAGTCCGAGAACGGGCTGCTCGGGATCGGGCCGTTCCCGTACTCGGGAGACGAGGACGCCGACCTCATCAACGCCGGGAAACAGACGGTCACCGCGCTGCCGGGCGCGAGCTTCTTCGACTCGGCCGCGTCCTTCGCGATGATCCGGGGTGGCCACATCGACGTCGCCGTCCTCGGCGCGATGCAGGTCTCGGACACCGGCGACCTGGCCAACTGGGCCGTTCCAGGCGCCCTCGTCAAGGGCATGGGCGGGGCCATGGACCTCGTCGCGGGCACCCGCCGCGTCGTCGTCCTCACCGACCTCGTCGCCAAGGACGGCACGCCCAAGGTCGTCCCGTACTGCACGCTGCCCCTCACCGGCGCGGGCGTCGTGAACCGGATCATCACCGACCGCGCGGTCCTCGACGTCACCGACGACGGGCTGCTGGTCGTCGACCTCGCCCCCGGCGCCACCGTGGCCGAGCTCCGCGCCGTCACCGGCGCGCGAATCCACGAGGACACCGACGCGGGTCGTCCCAACTCGGGACAACTCGCCTCCCGCATCGATCCCTAGCGTCTGCCGGGATCCGACGGACGGATCACTGTCACTCGCACCAAGGAAGATCGACATGCATCCCCCTCGGGTCTCGCGCTCGCACGTTCTCGTCGCTGCCACGGCGATCGCCTCGGCGGTCGCCCTGGCGGCCTGTTCACCCGCCCCCACCGGCGGTGCCTCGGCCGCCGGTGGCGCCACGGCGGCTGCGGCTGCCGGTGCGCCCGGCGACATCACGGCGCTGTGTCCCGCGGAGCCGACCAAGGTCGTCTACGTCAAGTCGGCGGGAGGCCAGGTCTGGTCGGCGATCTCGAACGCCGAGTTCCAGGCGGAGGCCGCGAAGTGCCCGACGCTGGAGACCAGCTGGTACAACGGCACGACCGGCCAGCAGGGCGCCATCGCGGCCACGAACGCCGCCGTCGCGCAGGGCGCCAGGGTCATGGTGATCAGCCCCGACTTCGGACCCTCCCAGCTCCCGTCGATGCGCAAGGCCATGGACGCCGGGGTCAAGGTCGTGAGCACCGTCAACGACGTCGCGGGCCAGAAGGGCGCCGACTACGTCGAGTCGCTGGTGTGGGACACCGACGCGATCGCCCGCAACCAGGCGGAGTGGCTCGCGAAGAACGTGGGCACCGGCAAGGTGGCGTTCCTCGGCGGGCAGCCGGGGGCGCCGTCGACGGAGAAGACCTTCACCGCCTTCGCGGCCGCGTTGAGGCAGTACGCGCCCCAGATGCAGCTCGTTCCCGACACCTGGGTGCCGACGAACTGGGACGCCGCCCAGAAGCGGCGCAGCGTGGCCGGCCTGATCGCGCAGAACGGTGAGTACGCGGCGTTCGTCAGCGACTACGGCGCCTCCGACATCGGTGCGGTGCAGGCGATCGTCGACGCCGGGGCGAGGATGCCCGCGTTCCTCAACATCGGCTCGTCGCAGGGTTTCGTGTGCGCCGTGGCGCAGCACAAGATCGCCTGGCTCGGCCAGGACGGGACCACGCAGATGTCCGCGGCGTCGCTGCGGATCGGGCTCGCGGCGCTGGCGGGCAGGCAGAGCGCGGAGCCGGTGCCGTACGTGCTCCCCGTCTACGCCGACACCGCCGCCGGGAAGGTCCCCGCCTGCGACCCGTCGATCTCCCCGGACGCGGATCTCTCGTCGAGCCTGCCCGTCGACCGGCTCAAGGCCGTCCTCAGCGGCGGCTGAGCGGGAACCGCGGGGGAGGAGGGTCGCCGTGGCGAGCAGGCGGAAGGTCGTCATCACCTGTGCGGTGACGGGCGCGATCCACACGCCGTCGATGTCGCCGCACCTGCCGGTGTCGGCGTCGGAGATCGCGGAGGCGGCGCTGGAGGCCGCGGAGGCCGGCGCGGCGATCCTCCACCTGCACGCCCGCGACCCCGCCGACGGCCGGCCGTCGCAGGACCCCGAGCACTTCGTGCCGATCCTGCGCCGGCTCGCCGGTCACACCGACGCGGTCGTCAACCTGACGACGGGCGGCAACCCGGCGATGACCGTCGACGAACGGCTGCGCCCGGCCGCGGAGTTCGCCCCGGAGCTCGCCTCGCTGAACATGGGCTCGATGAACTTCGGCCTCTACCCGATGCTGGAGCGGACGACGACGTTCCGGCACGCGTGGGAGGCGCCGGCCCTGGAGGCCTCGCGCGACGTCGTCTTCAAGAACACGTTCGCCGACATCGAACGCATCCTTGCCATCGGCAGGGCGAACGGCACCCGGTTCGAGTTCGAGTGCTACGACACGTCGCACCTCTACAACCTCGCCCACTTCCGCGACCGCGGCCTCGTCCCGGGACCGATGTTCGTGCAGTCGGTCTTCGGGCTGCTGGGTGGCATCGGGGCACACCCCGAGGACGTGATGCACATGCGGCGCACCGCGGACCGCCTCCTCGGCGACGACTACGAGTGGTCGATCCTCGGCGCAGGCAAGGCGCAGATGCCGCTGGTCACGATGGGCGCGACGATGGGGTCGCACGTGCGGGTGGGTCTGGAGGACTCGTTGTGGATCGGGCCGGGGCGCCGGGCGACGAGCAACGCCGAGCAGGTGCGCCAGGTCCGCGTGGCCCTGGAGGCCCTGAGTCTCGACGTCGCCACCCCCGGCGAGGCGCGCGCCCTCCTGCAGCTCAAGGGCGCGGCCTCGGTCGGGTTCTGACTCCGTCAGCGCCGGATCCGCCGGACCGCTCGCATGACTGCACCGGCGAACACCCCGGGCGCCTCGACCGGCACGAAGTGGCCGACCCCGTCGACGTGCTGCAGTGTCACGGAGCTGAACCACTCGCCGATGCGATCGGACCAGGCCCGGGGGAACAGTGGGTCGAACTCCGGCCACAGGACCGTGATCGGGGTGTCCGTCCGCGTCGCCGGGGCAGTCTCCGCGAGCGAACGGACGACAGTCGCGGCACCGGCCCGGTACCAGCCGACGGACGCGGAGAACGCGCCCGGCGCACCGTAGCTCGCGGCCAGGTGGTCGAGGCGCGCGTCGTCGGGGGTGAACGACGGCCCCGACCAATGGGTCCAGAAGTGACACAGATGGGCGCGGACCGCGTCGGGCCGGCCGTCGAGGAGGTCGTCGGCCAGCGGCAGCCGGTGGAACGACTGGTACCAGAACTCCTGCTGCGCGTCCGGGTCGAGCACCCGTCGGCCGATCCCGGGAAGCGGCGGTGCGACGACCAGCTCCTCCACGCGCTCGGGGTGCTGCTGGGCGATGACCTGCGCGATCCGCGAGCCGATGTCGTAGCCGCCCAGCACAGCCCGGGCGATGCCGAGCTCGTCCATGAGAGCGACGACGCTCGCGGCGTGCCCCGGCGCGGAGTAGTCGCCGTCGCGGTGCTTGTCCGACCCTCCGAACCCGCGCAGATCCGGTGCGATGACGTCGGCGTCGAGAAGGCCGGCGACGGCGGTGTAGTCCGACCGGTCGCCGGGCCAGCCGTGGAGCAGGACGACGGCGGGGCCCGTGCCGGCGCGGTCGTAGGCGAGGTGGAAGCCGTCCGCCGCGAAACGAGATCTCATTCGTCGAGGCTAGGACCGGCCGGCGTGACAATGCTGACCCACATTGCTGCAGTCGACACCCCGACCAGCCGATTCGACTTGCTTGCGCAGGTCGTCCTGCCGGATGTGCGCGCCGATGGCTCGAGACGAGCTGACGACGCAGCCACGGCAGCCGGGCGGCGATCGCGTCCTGTGACGTCACGGTATGCGGGACCGGCGTGGACGCCCCTCCGGCGACCGTCGAGACGATCGCGATCCGAACCAGACATTCTCTCTCCACCGACGACCGAGGTGGTGCGGTTCGGTCAGGCTGTGTGGTTGGCGATGACGAGTTCGGCGACGAGGTCGTCCCGCAGTGCGAACCGGTAGTCGAGCTCGGCGACGCCACCAGGGAAGGTTCCCTCGAGCCGTACGGTCACCACCCAGTGGGCGTCGTCGACGCGGCGAGCGCCGGTCTGCTCGGTCGTGTACTCGAACTCGGACCCGGCGTCCCGCAGGAACGCATGGGCCTTCTCGCGGCCGCGGACGGTCTCGCCCTGGTCGACGAGCACCACGTCCTCGACGAGGAACGCCGAGGCGGTGTCGGCGTCGCCGGCGATGTGGGCGGCGAGGAAGTCGCGCACGGCGGTCGGGAGCAGATCGGACGGGAGTTCGGTGTGCTGTGTCATGAGCACACCATGTGACCTGACGGGGCGGGAGGGTCAAGCCGTGGACTCTCCCCCAGGGGGAGCGTTCAGAATGAGGGGGTGTTGACCATCGGGGAGTTCTCGCGGCTGACCCACCTGAGCGTGCGGACCCTGCGCCGGTATCACGAGGCGGCCCTGCTGGAACCCGCCGTGGTGGACGAGACCACGGGCTACCGCTACTACGGCGTCGACCAGATCCCGGCCGCGCAGGTCATCCACCGGCTCCGCGAGCTCGACGTCCCCCTGAGCGATGTGCAGCGAATCCTGCGGACCCCCGACCCCGGTGTTCGTGCCTCCCTGGTCGCGGACCACCTGCAACGCCTCGAGGACGTGCTCGACCGCACCCGGACCGCGGTCGTGTCGCTGCGCCGCCTGCTCCGGCCCGACCCCGCACCGATCGACGTCGAGCTGCGTGCGGAGCCCGCCCGGACGGTCGCGGCGGTGGAGGCCGTGGTCGCGCATCGCGACGTGACGACCTGGTACGCAGGCGCGATGGCCGAACTGGAGGCGGCCGTCGGCGCCGCCGTGACCGGACCGCCGGGCGGCAGCTACGACAACGCCCTTTTCGAGCAGGAGCGCGGTCTCGCGGTCGTCTACCTGCCGACTGCCGCGCCACCTCGCACCGGACGCGTGCATCCCGCGACTCTGCCGGCCGCGGAACTGGCCGTCACCACCCACGTCGGCGAGCACGACGACATCGAGGTCACGTACGGCGAACTCGGGACCTGGGTGGTGGAGAACGCGATGTCGGTGGCCGGGCCGGTGCGGGAGGTCTACGTCGTCGGCCCTCGTGACACGAACGATCCCGCTGCGTGGCGCACCGAGATCGGCTGGCCGGTCTTTCGTGTGGGCGTCGTCGAGGGCGGACCGGCGGCTCCGCGCTGACGGCCATCCGGGCGGGGAGGTTGTCGAGGTGACGCTGGACCTGCACGACCTCGGGACGTTCAGCTCGAAGGTCGTTCAGGGCCGGAACTTCCAGCTGTCGACGTGGGTGTCGGGGTGGCCACGCCGTTCCCGTCGCTCGTGAGCCGCTGCACACCGGCGGCAGCGGCAACCCATGGCCGCTACTCCGACCCGCAGGTCGATGCCCTGCTCGACAACGCCGTGGCGACCACCGACAAGGCCGAGCAGGCGGCGAACTACAAGCAGCCCGAGGCCATCGCCGGCAAGGACCTGGCGATCGGCTGGTACAGCCGGGCCTACACCGGGATGCTCACCCGCAAGAACGTCAAGGGGGTCTGCTCGTCGTCCCGACGGGTCCCCAGATGTGGGCCAACGCATGGATGGCTCATCGATGGCCGACGGTTGCCGGATCGGGTCCGACCCCGACCCGGCAACCGCTAGGCTGTCGCGAGGCCGCGAGCCGGCCGCCGGAACGCCGCGAGCGCCTCCGGACCCGCACCGGAGGCACCACCATGGCACGAGCGCCGATCGCCCGACCCGCGGGCC
>NZ_BEGX01000001.1 GCF_002583555.1 Pseudonocardia sp. N23 | reverse complement strand
AGCGCGCCCGTCGTCGAGCACAACGGCAACGGCACCACGAAGGCCGCCGTCTGACCTCAGCCCCACCCCGACGCCCGCCGACCTTGCTGTGAGGGTCGGCGGGCGTCGTCGTGCGCGGCCGCCGGCCCACATAGCGCAACGACCCCCGTCAAGAGCATTGCTCTCGAAATGGATCGTCAGCCTCCACACCCTCGCCGACACGACGAGCCGGGACTGCCGGACGAGATGTCCGACGGCTAGGGTCCCTGAGAAGTAGTCGTCAGAACCCTCACGCCGTCGGAGGTGACCGTGCGCGCCGTCGTACTGTCCGGAGGCCTCACCCACGACTTCCCCGCGACGACAGCGTGTCTGGCCGCGCTGCTCGAGGGCGAGGGCGCCGAGGTCGAGGTGCACACCGGGACCGCGGGCGTCGACTCCGCGCTGTCGGCGCTGCCCGGCGCGGGGCTGTTCGTCGTCAACGCGCTGCGGTGGTCGATGACGGGGCCGCAGACGCCCGAGCGCTACCGCGGAGCAGCCGCCGCCGAAGAGGGTGTCAGCCCGTCGCCGGCTGCGCGTGAGGCACTCGCCGCGCACCTCGCCGCCGGTGGGGGCGTGCTCGGCATGCACACCGCGAGCATCTGTTTCGACGACTGGACCGACTGGGGCGACACGCTGGGCGGGGCGTGGGTGTGGGGGTCGTCGTCGCACCCGCCGCTGGGCCCGGACGTCGAGGTCGCGGTCACGGCGTCGCACCCGCTCGTCGACGGTCTCGACGACTTCCGGATCCTCGACGAGGTCTACAGCGACCTGCAGATGCGGCCCGGGATCGAGCCGTTGCTGGCCGCACGTCGCCCCGGCGACGACGCCGGTCCCGCGCAGCCGTTGCTGTGGGCGCGCGAGCACGGCGGCGGCCGGGTCGTCTACGACGCGCTGGGCCATCACGTCCCGTCCTACGAGGTCCCCGAGCACCGCGAGATGGTGCGCCGGGCGATCGCCTGGACGACCCGTGGCTGACGCGTGAACGACGGGCCGCGGACGCACCGCGGCGGGGTGGTGCTCACCGTCGCGACGATCGCGATCGGGCTCGGCAGCATCCCCGGCTTCCTGTTCGGCTACCTCGGCCCGCTGTTCGAGGCCGACCTCGGCATCTCCAAACCCGCCCTCGGCGTGCTGATCGGGGTGTTCTTCGGCGCGACGGGCCTCGCGTCGACGGTCGGTGGTGCGTGGGCCGAGCGGATCGGTGCGCACAAGGCCGTCGGGATCGACCTGCTGATGGTCGCGGCCGGGCTGGCGCTCGCGGTGCTGGTCCCGACCTACGCGTCGCTGCTGGTCATGGCCGTGTTCACCGGAGCCGGGTACGCGCTGGCCAACGCGGGCACCAACATGGCCGTCGCCGCGAGCATCGCGCCGGCCCGGCACGGCATCGCGATGGCGGTCCGCACCGCGGGAGTCCCGGCCGTCGGGGCGGTCCAGTCGCTCGTCGGGGTCGGCGCCGCCGCGGCGTTCGGCTGGCGGCCGGTGCTCGCCGTCGTGGTGCCCGTCGTCCTCGTGGTCGGGGTGCTCTGCTTCCGGCTGCTCCCCGCGGCGCGCAGCGCGGGTGACCCGGCGGCGGCCGTCGTCGAGGCCCACGACCTCGTCGGCGACGGACCGGGCACGACGCGGCGGGTCCGGCTGCCCGTCGGTTTCGGCTGGTACCCGGTGGCCGCGTTCCTGCTGATCGCCGGCACCCAGCCGATCTACTCCTGGACCGTCTCCTACCTCGACGAGGTGGGCGGGATGTCGGTCGCGACGGCGGGCGCGCTGGCCTCGATCGGGTCGGCGTTCGCCGTCGTCGCCATGATCGTGCTGGCCGGAAGGGCCGACCGCATCGGCGGCGACCGGGTCCGTCCCGTCGTGCTGCTGACGGGCGCGGCCACGGTCGGCGTCGGGCTGCTGTGGCTGGGGATCGTCGCCGGGCCGGTCGCGATGACGGCCGGGCTCGTCGTCGGCAGCCTCGCGCAGCTCACGGCGATCGGGCTGATGCACGCCGCGGTCGTGGCCACCGCACCGCACCTGGTCGGGCGGGCCTCGGGCGCGACGATGGCCGGCTACTACCTGGGCGCACTGCTCAGCGCCCCGCTGTTCGGCCTGTCGGTCAAGGCGACGGGTGGCTACGGGCTGGGCTGGGGCGTGAGCCTCGTGCTCGTCGCCGCGAGCGTGCTGTGCTTCGCGCGCTGCCGCAAGGTGACCGCGGACGCGCGCGCCGCCATGCAGACCGGCTGAGCCGTGCTAGTTGTTGCCGCGCCGTCCGCGTCGCGGCGGCGTCGTCGCCGACGTGCCGACGGGCCCGCGGGCCAGCAGCGCCGCCGGGATGCCGTGGTCGGCGCGCAGCCGGCGCAGCGCGGGGTCGGAGGTCCAGAACGACTCGAAGTCCTCCGGGGAGAACTTCTCGGCGATCAGGTGCATCGCGATGTCGTGGCGCACGTACTCCACCGCGACGAGGACGACGGCCGGGTCGTCGGTGTAGACGCCCCACGCGTCGCCGTTGACGACGCCGCCGATGACGGCCTGCTCCCGGTCCGCGGCCACGACGAGCAGCCGGCAGCCCAGGTTCTCCAGCGCCACCTCGGGCGTCGAGAAGCGGTGCGGGATCGTGGTGCCGACCGGGTCCGGGTCGTCGCCGAACATGACGACCGAGACGTCGACACCCTCGGCGTCGGCGCGGCGCACGACGGGCTTGAGCGGCTCGATCTCGGCCGGCCAACCGGAGAGGAACAGGTCGTTGCGGGCCGCGGCGACGACGTCCTCGGCGCGGGCGAGCAGCGACTCGCGGTCGGACAGGTTGTGCACCAGGCGGACCTGCGGCGGCGAGGCCACCTGGGGCAGCGCCTCGCGCAGCGCGTCGATGGAGCTGTCGAAGTCGCGCCGCATCCGGTCGAGCAGCGCCGACGGCGGCAGCGAGATGTAGCCGACGCTGGCCTCACCGGCCCGGACCTCGTAGGCGGCGCCGCGCACGACGAGCTTCGCGAGCGTCTCGTAGACGGTGCTGCGCGGCACCCCGGAACGCTTGGCGACCTCGTAGCCGTTGAGCGGTGTGCCGGCACCGACCAGGGCGACGTACGCCTTGGCCTCGTAGCCCGACATCCCGAGGCGTTGCAGCTCCTCGATCACGCTCTGCTGCGACATGGGCCCATCGTCGCATCCGCACGTCGCGACGCGGCACTCCCCCGCCGGGTCGTCGCTGGTCGCGCGGGCTACCTGACGCCCACCGAGTCGACCGCCTTCGGCCGCGGCAGCGACGCCAGCGCTCCCTTGATGATGCCGCCGTCCACGGCGATCGTCTGCCCGGAGATGTAGGACGCCTTGGCCGAGGCCAGGAACAGCACGGCGTCGGCGATGTCGTCGGCGGTGCCGAGGCGGCCCTGCGGGACCCGGCCCTCGCGCAGCTTGCGCACCTCGGGGTCGGCGTTGACGGCGTCGGACATCCCGGCGTTGATCAGGCCCGGGGCGACGGCGTTGACCCGCACGCCCAGGGGCGACCACTCGATGGCCATGTGCTCGGTGAGCATGACGATGCCGGCCTTGGAGGCGGTGTAGGCGCCCGCGTTGGGAGCCGCGGCCAGACCGTTGATCGACGCCATGTTGACGATCGCGCCACCGCCGGCCTCGATCATCCGGGCGGCGACCGCCCTTCCGACGAGGAACGTGCCCGTCAGGTTGACCTCGACGGCGGCGCGCCACTCGGCGGCGGCCAGCGTCAGCAGCGGACCGAAGCGCGCGATCCCGGCGTTGTTGACCAGCAGCGTGGGCGCCGCGGGCAGGTCCGCGACGGCGGCGGCGATCGAGTCCTCGTCGGTGACGTCGACGGTCGCCGCGACGCACGCGCCCCCCAGGTCGGCGGCGACGGCGGCGGCAGCATCACCGTCGACGTCCCACGCGGCGACCCGGTATCCCTCCTTGACGGCGTTGCGGGCGATGACGGCACCGATGCCGTTGCCCGCGCCGGTGACCACGGCCCACTCGTTCCTCACGGCCGACCTCCGTCGTCGCTCGCGCCCGCCCGGATCGACCCGGCCCGGTGGGCGGCGTTGGCTTTCTGACGACGCTAGTGGCGCACCGAGCCGCCGTCTACACACCCGATGCTGTGCCGACGTCACAGGCCTGCACGAATCGGTACGATCCACCCACTTCGACCGTCCGACAGGGGCTCCCCGCGTCCCCGTCCAGTGTGCGACACTGACCACAGGGCGGGACTAGTCGTCAGTCTTCTTACGGCGGTTCTCGCGACACGGATCGAACCCCAGTTACGACGACGTTCCGGGAGGCGCCGTGAGTGGCAGCATCCTCATCAGTGGCGGCACGCTCATCGACGGGACCGGCTCGCCGGCCCGCCGCGGCGAGGCCGTCCTGCTCCGCGACGGCCGGGTCACCGCACTCGGGCAGCAGGCCGTCGACGATGCCGAGACCAACGGTGTCGACGAGCGGATCGACGCGACCGGGCGCACCGTCATGCCCGGACTGATCGACGCGCACACCCATCTCACGTTCGGCGAGCCCACGGGCAACGACGAGCTGTTCAACCACCGCACCGAGGCCTACAGCTCGATGCTCTCGGCCTACAACGCACGCAAGGTGCTGCGGGCGGGCGTGACGAGCGTGCTCGACGCGGACTGCCTGTGGAACATCGGTGTGGAGCTGCGCGACGCGATCGAGGCCGGCATCGTCGAGGGCCCGCGGATGCGCGCCGGCGGCCAGGCCCTGATGACGATGCTCGGCGGCACCGCCGGGCGGATGATCAAGGACGAGGGCACCACCGGCTACGCGACGGTCGTCTCCGGCCGGGACGTGATGGTCAACGAGATCCGCCGCCAGATCAAGTACGGCGTCGACTGGATCAAGATCATGGTGACGGGGCTGATCCCGTCGATGAAGGGCCCCGAGGTCAAGGTCTGGAACATCGACGAGCTGCGGACGGTCTGCGACACCGCGCACGAGCTCAACACCAAGGTCGTCGCGCACTGCCGCAACTCCGACTCCACCCGCGACGCCGCGCGCGCGGGCGTCGACCTGATCTACCACGCCTCCTACCTCGACGACGAGGCCATCGAGGCGGTCATCGAGGCCGGCTCGGCGATGTGCCCGACGTTCACGCTGCTGGGCAACCTGGCCGACTACGGCGCGAAGGTCGGCACCGCGCCGGAGCTGCTCGACGTGTTCCGCGCCGAGATCGAGGTGACGGCCAAGCAGCTCACCAAGGCCCACGCCGCCGGGGTGACGTTCCTGACCGGCTCCGAGACCGGGTTCGCCGTCACGCCCGTCGGCGAGTGGCACGCCCGCGAGCTGGAGATGTTCGTCGAGTACATGGGGATGACGCCCATGGAGGCCATCGTCGCGGCGACGAAGAACGGCGCGTTCGCGATGCGCATGGAGGACGACCTCGGCACGCTCGAGCACGGCCGCATCGCCGACGTCCTGATCGTCGACGGCGACCCGCTGGCCGACGTCCGCGTCCTGCAGCAGAAGGACAAGATCGTCGAGGTCATCAAGGCGGGCAAGCGGATCGACCTCGTCACCCCGATCCCCGAGCACAAGCAGCGGACGTCGGACCAGGTGCGCTTCCTGGCGGCCTGCCCGCTGACCCGGTCCCTGGCGTTCACCGAGGAGCAGCTGGAGCGGATGTCGCATGTCTGAGGCCCGCATCATCGACGTGCACGCGCACGCCGTCCTGGAGCTCACCGAGGGAGCGGCGGGCGCCGCCGGCCCCGAGCTCGGCGCCACCGACGACGGCGTCCCGTTCTACCGCGTCGGCGAGTACCGGCTCATGGGCGTCAAGTACGCGGGCAGCCCGTTCATGGACGTCGACGTCCGGCTCGCCGCGATGGACGCCGCCGGGATCGACCTGCAGGTGCTGTCCCCCAACCCGATCACCTACTTCAACGACCTCCCCGCCGACGCCGCGACCGAGTTCGCGCGCAAGCACAACGACGGGCTGGCGGAGCTGGTCGGCAAGCACAAGGGGCGGCTGCTCGCGACGGCGCAGCTGCCGGTGCAGGACATCACCGCATCCGTGGCCGAGGCCCGCCGCGCCGTCCGCGACCTCGGCATGCCCGGCGTCTACATCGACACCGACCCCGCCGGGCGCACCCTCGACGACCCCGAGCTCGACCCGCTCTACGAGGCACTGGTCGACCTGAACGCCCCGCTGTTCGCGCACCCGTCCCCCCTGGGGAAGAACGGCCCGGCCGACGACGTGCGGCTGCGCCGCTTCGACCTCGACCTGACGTTCGGCTTCGCCTACGAGGAGACCCTCGCCGTCGCGGCGATCGTCTTCGGCGGGGTGCTGGAGCGCCACCCGGGTCTCGACGTCTGCATCTCCCACGGCGGTGGAGCCGCGGCCTTCGTGTCGGGCCGGTTCGCGCGCGCCGTCGAGAAGCGCCCGTGGGCCAGCAAGGCCCTGCGCGACAACGGGTTCGACCACTACTACAAGCGCATCTGGTTCGACACCCACGTGCACGACGGGGAGTCGCTGGACCTACTCGTCAGCCACGCGGGAACCGAGCGCCTGGTGTTCGGGACCAACTTCGCGGGCTGGGACTCCGGCGCGGGCGAACACCCCGCGGGCGACCTCGGCCCCACCCTCTCCGCCAACGCCGCCCGCCTGCTGCGCCTCTGACCCGTGAGCGGCCCCCGGGGCGTCGCCTACGAGGCGGCGCGCCCGGGGACCGGCTGCGACACTGGTGCCCGGACGACCGGCGTCCGGGCGAGGGGGCGGCGACGCCATGTCAGGCGGACACGGCGACCCCGGCGGGCCTGATGCCCGCGACGTCGTCTTCGTCGTGTTCGACGGCGTGAAGATGCTCGACGTCACCGGCCCCGCCGAGGTCTTCGCCGACGCCCACCGGTTCGGTGCCCGCTACCGGCTCCGCTACGTCTCGCCCTCGGGCAGGCCGGTGCGGACCTCGATCGGGCTCGAGCTGCCCGTGGACGGCTGCCCCGGCTCCGCCCCCGATCCCGACACCGTGATCGTCGCCGGTGGTGACGTGCTCGCCGAGGAGCCCGTCGCGCCGGAGCTGGTCGGTGCGGTCCGGGAGCTGGCGCCCCGCAGCCGCCGCGTCGTGTCGATCTGCACCGGCTCGTTCGCCCTCGCAGCGGCCGGTCTGCTCGACGGTCGGCGGGCCACCACCCACTGGCAGCACGCCGCGCTGCTGGCCCGGACCCACCCGCTGGTCCGGATGGAGCCGGACGCGCTGTTCGTCGAGGACGACGGGGTCTTCACCTCGGCCGGGGTGTCCGCCGGGATCGACCTCGCGCTCGCGCTCGTCGAGCAGGACCACGGGCCCGAGCTGGCCCGCACGGTGGCCCGCGACCTGGTGATGTTCATGCAGCGCCCGGGCGGGCAGTCCCAGTTCTCGGCGCCCCTGCAGCGGCGCCCTCCCCGCACCGCCGGCCTGCGCACGGTGGTCGACCTGGTCGCCGCCCGGCCCGACCTCGACCACAGCGCACACGCCCTCGCCGCCCGGGTCGGGGTCAGTCCGCGCCAGCTGGCCCGGATGTTCGCCACGGAGCTGCAGTCCACCCCGGCCAGGTTCGTCGAGCAGGTCCGGCTCGAGCACGCCCAGGCCCTGCTCGCGGACGGGCACGGTGTCGCGCAGGTCGCCCGGCGGTCGGGGTTCGGCAGCGCGGAGACGATGCGGCGCACCTTCGTCAGCCGGCTCGGCCTGTCGCCGAGCCAGTACCGGGCACGGTTCGGCACGACGCGGCGCGCCGCGGAGCCCCGCCGCACGCCCTGACACCGGCGGGCGTGCCATGTCCGGATCTGTGGGGCGCCCGGCAGGCCTCGCGGTGGGCACACCGCATACCGCTCGCAAGACTGGAACCAGTCCAGTACACACGAGCAGCTCCAGGAGGCACCCAATGCCGGAGACGATCGCCGGGATCGGCATCCCGGACACCGACCTCGTCCGCCAGGCCACCGACCTCGTCCGCGCCGCCGCCGACGACACCCTGTTCCACCACTCCCGCCGTGTGTTCCTCTGGGGCTCGCTCAAGGCCGCGGCGCGGGGGCTCGAGGTCGACCCTCAGCTCGCCTACGTCGGCGCGCTCTTCCACGATCTCGGGCTCACCGACACCTACCGCACCCGGGACCGCCGGTTCGAGATCGACGGCGCGGAGGTCGCCCAGGACTTCCTGCTCGCGCACGGCGCATCCCCGGCCGAGGCCCGCGCCGTGTGGCTGGGCATCGCACTGCACACCACCCCCGAGGTTCCGCAGTACCTCACCCCCGAGGTCACCGTCGTGACCCTGGGCGTGGAGACCGACGTCCTGGGGCTGGACCTGCACGAGATCACCGACGAGCAGCGCGCCCAGGTCGTCGCCGCCCACCCGCGTCCGGACTTCAAGAACCGGATCCTGCGGGCCTTCAACGACGGCATGGTCGACCGGCCGGACACCACCTTCGGGACCATGAACGACGACGTGCTCGCGCACTTCGACCCGTCCTTCCGCCGGACGGACTTCGTCGAGATCATCCGGAACAGCGCGTGGCCCGAGTGATCGGAGCACTCCGTCGGCGCACGCGACGGGGGGCGAGGCCGGCGCCGGCTACCAGCAGCACGGGGACCTCGATACGGGCGAGCACGTCGTCGCCCGCGGCGTGGGCGCCGACCGCCGTGGCGATCGCCTCGAGCGTGTCCTTCACGCACCGCCGCCATCAGCACCGGCAGGACCGGGCCCGCCGGAGGTCGGCGCGTCGTCGGGATCGGCGTAGAGGCGGATCTCGATGCCGTCCGGGTCGTGCAGCCCGACCAGCACCGAGCCGCCACGCGCTCCGGTGACCACTCCGCCGTGGGGTTCGCCGAGTGCGTCGAGCCGCTCCCGCCAGCGCGCCACCTCCGCCACGGACGGCAGGCCCAGCGCGAAGGCGTCGAAGCCCTTCATCGCCACGGCCCGGTCCGGATCCCCGCGCAGGGCGATGCCCGCGGTGCGCCCGGGGTCGGCGAGGCCGACGCCGGCGAGAACGCCGTCCTCGACGAACTCGATGTCGACCGTGTAGCCGAGCACCCGGCAGTACCAGTCCCGGCTGCGTGCGACGTCGCTCACCGGCAGTTTGACGTGGTGGAACCCGTTCAGCCGTGCCTCCATGGCCGACCTCCCGAACCTTGTAGTTGGACTCTAGCGTTAGAGTCCAGCCTTGTGGGGAGACCTGTCAAGGGCACCGGGCGCCGCGGCACCGGACGCAGCGCGCGGGCGCGGGAGACGCGGCGACGGATCGTCACGGCGGCCGGGGAGCTGTTCGTCGCACAGGGCTACGTGCCGACAACGCTCGAGGAGGTCGCCCAGCGCGCCGGCGTCGCGGTGCAGACCATCTACTTCCACTTCGGGAACAAGCGCACCGTGCTCAAGGAGGTCGTCGACGTCGCGGCCGTCGGTGACGACGAGCCCGTCGCCGTGCTGGACCGCCCGCAGGTCCGCGCGGCCGCCGACGAGGCCACCCCTGCCGCGGTGATCGCGGCCTGGTGCGAGGTCGGCCGCACCATCTACGAGCGGGTCGCGCCGATCATGCGGGTCGTGCGCGACACCGCGGCCGTCGACCCGGACATGGCCGAGCAGTGGCGTGTCAACGAGGAGCAGCGCAAGACGGCGTTCCGCGTGTGCGCGGGCCGGCTCGCCGAGCTCGGCGCGCTACGCCCGGGCCTGGACCTCGACGACGCCGTCGACATGATCGAAGCTCTCCACGGCCTCGACACCTACCACCTGCTCACGAGCCGCGGCTGGCCCCCTCGGCGGGTGCAGGCGTGGGCCGGCGAGATGCTCTGCGCCGCCCTGCTCGCCGACCCCCCGCCGCGCTCGTCGCCGGATGCGGGTCAGAGCAGCGCCTGGTAGGCCCCGCCGTCGACGGGCACAGCGGCGCCGGTGAGGAAGCCCGCCTGCTGCGAGCACAGGAAGGCGACGACCGCGCCGAAGTCGGCCGGGCTGCCGAGGCGGCCCGCGGGGACGTCGGCGAGCGCGCCGTCGAGCGCCGGGCCCTCCGTGCCGTAGACGCCGGTGATCCGGTCGGTCTCGTGCAGGCCCGGCTGGACCGAGTTGACGGTGACGCCGTCGCCCGCGATCTCCCGGGCCAGCGTGCGCAGGAAGCCCGTCGCGCCGGAGCGTGCGGTGTTGGACAGCGCCAGGTTCATGTACGGCTGGCGCACCCCCAGCGACGTGATCGCGACGACCCGCCCCCACCCGCGCTCGCGCATCCCGGGCGTCGCGGCGAGACACATCGCGACGACGGCGAGCAGGCTGCGGTCCAGCGCCGCCTGGTAGGCGTCGAGCGGGACCTCGGTGACGGCACCCGGCGCCGGGCCCGGCCCGTTGACGACGAGGATGTCGACCCCGCCCATCCGCTCGGCCGCGCCCTCGACGAACGCCGTCGCCCCCTCTGGGCCGCGCAGGTCGGCGACCAGCCACTCCGTGCCGCCGCCCAGCTTCTCCGCGGCGGCACGGGCCCGGTCGGCATCGGAGCTGCAGATGGTCACCCGCGCGCCCTCGGCGACGAGCGCCGCCGCGCCGGCATACCCCAGCCCCGCACTCGCCGCGGCCACCGCCGCCCGTTTCCCCGCGATCCCGAAGTCCATGCGCTGCATCCTTCCTTCCCGCGCGCGCACCCGCCGAACATCTCCCGGTTGCACGAACGGCACAGTCACGCCGTTCAGGTGCGCCACTGTGCCGATCGTGCAATTCCTGGCGGGCGCCGGTCGTGCCACGTCCGACCCCGGAACGGCTCAGTTGACGTCGATCTCCTCGCCCGAGTCCGCGTCCGTCACGACCAGCGCGCCCGAGGGGCAGGCGCGGGCGAGGTCGAGGATGCGTTCGTCGTGCGGCTGCTCGGCCCCGGGGATCATCTCGGCGATCTCGTCGTCGTCGAAACGGAAGAGGCCGGGGGCGTCGGCGACGCACTTGCCCGAGCTCATGCAGACCTCGGCGTCGACACCGATCCGGTAGGTCACGATCCACCCCCGAGCAGGACGGGGTAGGTGCCCCAGTAGGGGCGGGCGGTGGCGGCGTCGCGCTGGGGCGCGTTGTCGGGGTCGCGACGGACCCCGACCCCGAACATGTGCCGCACGGCCCCGGTGACCAGGCCGTGCAGGTGGTCGTCGGGATCCGTGCCCGGTCCGGCGACGACACCCGCGGCCAGGTCCTGCCCGATGCAGACGTGCATGCCGCCGCCGAAGCTCAGCCCGAACGGCGCGACGCCCGGCGGCATGGTGCGGGTCGGGTCGAAGTCGGCGGCGTCGGCACCGAAGAAGCTGGTGTCGCGGTTGATGGCCTGCAGGTCGATGACGACCGTCGCGCCCTCGGGGATGTGCTGCCCCGACTTCAGCGTGACCGGCGCGAGGGCGATGCGCCGGCCCGTCGGGCTCGAGGGGTTGAGCCGCACGGTCTCGTGGATGCAGCGCTGGACGAACAGGGCGTCGTCGCGGACCTTCGCCTCGTCGGCCGGGTGCTCATCGAGCCAGCCGAGGATGTGGTCGATCGCGCGGACGAACGCGGTCGCGGACGTGTGCGCGCCCGCGAGCAGGAAGAACGCCACCTCCCGGCGGATGACGTGCTGCGGCAGCTCCAGCTCGTCGCGGTGGCGCAGCAGGGTGGCGAGCACGTCGCGCGGGACGTCGACGTCCTCCCCCGCGGCCTCGCGCGCGAGCAGGTCGAGCCGCCGCGCGATCGAGGGCGCGAGGAACTCCTCGTCCCACTCCTCCAACGCCTGCGCGATCTCGCGTGACAGCGCCGCCTTGTCGCCGGTGGAGTGCGCCAACGTCGCGCCCTCGATGAACTTGGCGTTGTAGTCGAAGAGCCGCTTCGTCTCCTCGGCCGTGCCGAGCGGGCGGTCGATGCCCGCGGTCAGCGCCGACAGGTTGAGCATGAGCTCGTGGCCGAGGTGGACGAGGTCGACCCGGCCGGCGTCGAGGTAGGGCGCCAGCGTCTGCACCGTGACCTCGGGGAACAGCTCGCGCTCGTAGCGCTCGAAGACGTCGCGGCGGAACATCCGGTTCTCGACGCGGCGGCGGTCGCGGTGCTCGCGCCCGTGCAGGTTGACGAGCACGTCGGACATGACGACCTCGCCCTCGTCGTAGAGCGACTGGCGCAGGTCCTTGCTGCGGTAGGCGTCCTTGGCGTCGGCGAAGGTGCTCAGCACGATCGTCGAGGCCGCGGCGTCCTCGGCGACTGCGGTCATGGTTCCTCCGTGGTGGTGGGCACGGCTGCGAAATCCTGTGCTCCGGGTTCCCCTGCTGCGAAGGCCTCCGAGTCGACGGCAGCGGCGACGCGCAGCGCGGCCACCCCGTCGTCGAAGGTCGGGATGTCGTCGGTGTCGCCCGCGGCGAGGCTGCGGACGAGCAGGGCGAACGGTTCGGTCGGTCCGCCGTCCGCGGCGACGAGCGGGCGCAGTCCGTCGTCGCCGAGCCGCGCCCCGCGCAGCCCGACGGGGAAGTGCCCGGTGTGGCCCGCGGCCTCGGCGACGAGCACGCCCTCGGAGCCGTGCACGACCAGCCGCCAGCCGGCGCCGAACGGCGCGACCCACGAGCTGTGGACGGAGACGACGGCGCCGTCGGCGGTCCGTGCGGTCCAGGCGGCGCTGTCGGCGCTGGTGGCGGGGATCGGGCCGTCGGGGCCGGACCAGTCGGACCGGCGGGTGGCGGCGGTGCCCGTGACGTCGGTGAGCTCGCCGAACGTCCAGCGCAGGACGTCGGCGGTGTGCAGGCCGTGGACGCGCAGCGAGCTGGCGCCATCGGTGGCGTCGGCGCACCACCTGGACGACGCGACCGCCGCCGGCACCGTGAACGTCGGATAGAACGCCTGTGCCGCAACGTTGTCGACGCGTCCGACGTAGCCGTCGAGTACGAGCCGGCGCAGCTCGGCGATCCCGGGCCGGAACCGCGACTGCATGTCGACGACGCCGCAGACCCCGGCGGCGGCGGCGGCGCGGGCCATGGCCAGCCCGTCGTCGACGGTGGGCGCGAGCGGGGCCTCGCACAGCACGTGCTTGCCGGCGGCGATGGCGGCGAGCGTCATGTCCTTGTGCCGGCTGGGCCGGGTCGCGACGTCGACGAGGTCGACGTCGGGGTCCTCGCACAGCGCCTCGAAGCCGACGTGGGCGCGGCGGACGTCGAACTTCGCGGCGACGGCGTCGGCCGTCTCGCGGTGGGCGGTCGCGACGGCGACGAGCTCGACGATGCCCGCGGCGGCGAGCTCGGCGTAGACGGGCAGGTGGGTGCCGGAGGCGTAGCTCGCACCGACGACCCCGACCCGCAGCGGGCGCTGTGCGGTCATGCCTGGACCGTCGCGGTGTCCAGCTGCGGCAGCACCTCGGTCCCGAACAGCTCCATGGCCTCCAGGACGGCGCCGTTGTCAGGCCCGGTCGGGTACCGGAAGATCATCAGGAAGTCGTCGACCCCGGCCTGGTCGCGGAACCGGCCGATGGTGTCGACGCACTCGTCGGGGGTGCCGAACACGAAGCGGTCACGGACGAACTCGTCGAGGGTGATCTGGTCCGACGAGGTGACACCGGGCAGGTCGGTGATGGCGCCGTAGTCGAACAGGGTGCGCGCCATGGCGAGCGCGGTGTCGCCGAACTTCGCCAGTGCCGCCTCGCGGTCGCGGTAGGGCCAGCAGAACCGGATCGACGTGACGTGCGGGTCGCGCCCGCCCGCCGCGGCGGCGGCGGCCCGGTACTGGTCGGCCATCGCGGTCATGGTGTCCAGCGACATGAGCGCGTTGGTGATCCAGCCGTCGGCGAGGCGCCCTGCGCGGCGCAGCCCACCGGGCGTCCAGGCGGCGAGGTGCAGCGGGACACCCTCGGCACGGGCAGGGCGGGGGATGACGGAGACGTCGTCGAACGAGTAGACCTCGTCGGCGAAGGAGAAGCGGTCCTTCGTGTGGGCCTCGCGCAGGATGCGGACGGTCTCGTCGAACCGCTGCGCGCGGTCGTCCCAGGACACGCCGACGGTCGAGTAGTCGACAGGCATGTAGCCGACGCCGAGGCCCAGCCAGGCGCGCCCGCCCGAGAGCTGGTCGAGCATCGCGGAGTCCTGGGCGAGCTCGATCGGGTTGTAGAGCGGCGCGATCGCGATGGCCGTACCGACCTTGACGTTCCGTGTCCGCGCGGCGATGGCGAACGACAGGTGCAGCGGCGAGCCGAAGTACTCGTCGGAGTACTTGTGCTCGGTGGTCAGGGCGTGCGAGAAGCCGAGCCGGTCGGCGGCCTCCGCCTGCTCCAGGATCTCCCCGAGCACTGTGTGGGGGTCGCCGGTGACCAGCCCCTGGGTGAACAGGACTCCGACGGACATGTGTTGCTCCTCGTGGTGGGGGGTGGGCGGGCCACGACTCTGGGACCCGCCCGGCTCAGGGGGTGGGCTGTCCTTCGTGCTGCGGGTCGAGATGCACGAGCGCGATCCGCGTGTCGAGCATGCTCGGCATCCCGGCGTGCATCACGCTGCCGTGGTCGGTGCGGTCCTCGACACCACGGGCGACGGCCCGCCCCGCGATCCGGCCCAGGGTCAGGCCGCCGCAGATGTGGATGCCGCCGAGGTCGGAGACCGGGTTGAGCCCGCCGACGCAGTCGCCGCCGGCGAACAGGCCCGGGATGGGGGCGCCGAAGACGTCGACGACCTGCATGTCGGTCGTGGTCCGGAAGCCACCGCAGCAGAAGTTGACGCCCTCGATCATCGGGACGGCGGTGAACGGCCCGGTCGTGCACCGGCGGCGCCCGGGCGGCAGCACGACGCGGCCGTGGTCGGGATCGACGTCGGCGTCGGTGTCGAGGAAGGCGTTCCAGCGGTCGACGGTGGCGGCCAGCGCAGCGGCGGGGACGCCGATCGTCACGGCCAGGGCGTCGAGGGTGTCGGCCTGCACGGCCGGTTCGGGCATCTGCCCGATCAGGCCCGCCTTCTCACGGGCGACGACGTCGTCGACGACGTACCAGGCCCGCCGCCCCGGCTGGGCGTGCAGCTTCTCGACACGCTCCTCGTAGGGGCCGGCCTCGTCGTGGAACCGCTCGCCGGACTCGTTGACCGCGATCGCGTCCTCGACGACCGACGACGACACGATCACCAGCGGCGGCACGAACGTCATGTTGATCAGGTCCCCGCCGACGGCCTGGCCCATGAGATGGCCCGCCCCGCGGCAGGAGTCGACCCCCAGGTAAGGGGCGCGGGCGACGAACTCGGGCTGGTAGCGCCGCCGCAGCTCCGGGTTGGACTGGTAGCCGCCGGTGGCGAGCACCACGCCGCGCCGCGCGGTGATCTCGATCGTCTCGCCGGGGGCGTCAGCCCGGTGCGCCAGGACCCCGGTCACCCGGCCGTCGGTGACGACGAGCCGGTCGGCGAGGGTCCGGTAGAGCGTCGTGACGTTGTCGCGCTCGAAGTCCTCGCGGAACGCGCGGCCGATCATCCAGGTGTCCTCGACGGCGGCCATCCGGTCGACGGTGTGCTGCTTGGGCCGCGGGATGAACCGGCTGAACCGGACTCCCCGGTCGGTCAGGATGCGGTAGGTCTCGGCCGACTCGCGGGCGTAGAGCCGCACCAGCGCCTCGTCCCACTCGACGCCGAACTGGTCGCGTGCGAGGTCGACCATGTGCCGCGCGTCGGCGACGAAGGCCTCCTCGCTGTCGACGATCCCCTGCTCGGCCTGCATCCCGGAGTTCACGAAGGCCAGGTAACCGGTGGACCAGACCGCGTTGCCGCCGATGTGGTCCATCGCCTCGACCGCCAGGACCTGCGCACCGTCGGCCGCGGCGGCCGACACGGCGGCCATGCCCGCGGGACCGGTACCGAGGACGACGACGTCGGCGTCGTGGGTCTCGGGCACGGCGACCGCCTTTCGACGAGGTGAGCGGGGTCACCAGACCCTCTCCTGCCGAGGCAGCGGCGTCAACCCCCTAACGACGTCTTCGCGGGCCCCTGGATCGGCCGTCCGAGCCCCACCGCTCCGCCCCGGCCTGCCGGGGGTCGGACTCAGGTCCACCGGGCTCCGGCTCACGTCGGGGTCCGACTCACGTCGGGTCCGGCTCACGTCGGGTCCGGCTCTCGTCGGAGTCCTGGGCGGGTCGGGGTCCGGCTCACGAGAAGCGGTGCAGCGCCGGCAGCATCGACGGCAGGTCCTGCTCGTAGAACGACACGTACCCGAAACCCCAGCGTTCCCGCAGCTCGGCGAGCCGTTCGGCCACCGCACCTGCCGGCCCGATCAGCGCGTGCGGCGAGGCCAGCAGCTCGTCGGGGGTGAGGTCCAGGCCGAGCGCGGCGATCCGCCGGGCCGCCGCGGCTTCCGGGTCCTCGGTGACCTCCGACCAGTACGCGACCAGGTGCAGCAGCGGATCGCGATCGCCGGCCGCGGCCCGCACCCAGGCGACCTTCTCGTCGGTCGCGGCCGCGGTGGCCGACGCCGTGGCGTGTGCCCCGAGCCTGCCCTCGCGGACGTCGAAGTTGATCCCGACAACGTCGGCCGTCCGCCCGGCCAGGCCCAGCACCCGCCGCCCGCCACCACCGACGAACAGCCGCGGCGACGACGTCGGCGCCGGGATGTTGCGCAGGTCCCGGACGGCGACACCCGGCGCGTCGAGGTCCACTGCCGCGGTCGCGACGCCGTCGCGCGGGAAGAGGGCCCGGAGCAGCTCGAGGGTGCCGCCGAGCCGGTCGATCCGCCGGCCCGCGGGTTCGCGGACGATGCCGGAGACCTCGTAGTCGTCGTCCATCCAGCCGGCGCCGACGCCGATCTCGAGCCTGCCGTCGCACAGCACCGACAGCGACGCGATCTCCTTGGCCAGCACGGCCGGCGTGCGGAAGTCGTTGTTGAGCACCAGGGTTCCCAGCCGGATCCGGCTCGTGACCTGGGCCGCCGCGGCGAGCGCCACGAGCGGGCTGACCGGGGCGCGGTCGAAGTGGTCGGTGGCGTGCAGCGTCGACAGGCCGTCGTCCTCCATCCGTCGCGCCCGGTCACGCCACTGGCCCGCCGACGTCACGGCCTCCATCATCAGGACGCCGAATTCCATGGCCCACTCCGTTCAACGACCTCGGAGGAGCCTGGACGGCCCCACTGCCAGTTGATAGCGTCGTTAGAAGTATCACGCCGAACCTCCGGACAGGGACACGCCGATGCAGACGATCACCCTCGACGGCTTCGCCGACGTCCGCGAGGCGTTCCGGCAGCACGACCTCGAGCAGGCCCTCTACGACGCCGGTGGCGTCGTCATGGCCGACTGCCTGCTCGTGCTGCACGGATCCGACCACCGCAAGCGGCGCCGCGTCGAGAACCGGCTGTTCCGCCGCGGGACGTTCCGCTACTGGGAGAAGGCGTTCCTGCGCGACGTCGTGCGCGACACCCTGGCACCGTTCGCCGCGGCGGGGCGGGCCGACCTGCAGGAGCTCGGCTACCGCACGATCATGAACCTCACCGCGATGGTCGCCGGACTCGACCAGCCCACGGGCTCGGTCGAGGAGACCGACGCGCTGTACCGGTTCGCGAAGAAGTTCTCCGAGGGCGCCACCCTCGTGCACACCACCCGCGACCCCGAGGTCGTGCGCGCCGAGGTGCAGCAGGCCCTCGACGACTTCGACGCCGTGTTCCTGCAGCCCTCGATCACCCGCCGCCGCGCCCTGCTCGCGCAGCTGGAGGCAGGCGAGATCACCGAGGACGACCTGCCGCGCGACGTACTCACCGCGCTGCTGCGCAACTGGGACGAGCTCGACATCGACGACGACATCCTGCGCCGCGAGTGCGCCTTCTACCTGCAGGCCGGTTCGCACTCCACCGCCGACGCGTTCACCCATGCCGCCGACGACTACTTCGCGTGGGCGCAGCGCGACCCCGCTGCCGCGGCCCAGGCCCGGAAGGATCCGGCCGTCCTGCAACGCTGCGTCTACGAGACCCTGCGGCTCCACCCCGCGAGCCCCGTCGCCCAGCGCCGCGCGCTCGCGCCGATCACGCTGAAGGGCGGCACCGAGATCCCGGAGGGCTCGTCGGTCGTCCTCGACCTCGCCGCCGCCAACCGCGACCCCGCCGTCTTCGACCGCCCCGACGTCTTCGACCCGCTGCGCGAGGTCCCCGCCGAGGTGCCGCGCTGGGGGCACGCCTTCGGCGGCGGGATGCACGCGTGCATCGGGACGGAGCTGGCGGGCGGGGTCCCGTCCTCGGAGAAGGCGCCGTCCCCGGACGAGGCCCACGACCAGGTCCTCGGCACCGTCACGCTGATGCTCGACGCGCTGCTCGGCGCCGGTGGGCGTCCCGACCCGGAGCGCGCACCGCAGCGCGACCCGCATTCCGCGCGTGACCACTTCTCGTCCTACCCGGTGGTCTTCGAAGGGTGAGCACCCGAGAGGTCGTGGCACGCTTCCTCGCCGCCGTGGGCGCCGGTGACGCCGACGCGGCCGCCGCCTGCTTCTCCCCCGACGCGACGTACGCGAACATGCCGCACCCGCCGGTCACCGGACCGGCGGGGGTGAAAGCCCTGCTCGCGCCCATTCTGGACCGGGCCGAGTACGTCGAGTGGGAGATCGTCACCGCGAGCTACGGCGAGACCCGTGCCTGGCTCGAGCGCGTCGACCGCTTCCGCATCGACGGCCGCGAGTACGCCATCGAGTGCAACGGCGTCGTCGAGGTCGACCCCGCGTCCGGGCTGATCACGGCGTTCCGCGACTACGTGGACCTCGGCGTGTGGCGGGCCCGGCTCGGGGACGTGCTGGGGTGACGGGCGGGCGGGGATGAGACTCAGCGTCGGGATCGGGCTCTACACCGGTCAGGGCAGCGACTACCGCGACGCCGTCCCCCTCGCCGTCGCCGCCGAGGACGCGGGCTTCGACTCGTTCTGGGTCACCGAGCACCACGGGCTCCCCGACGGCTACCTCCCCTCCCCGTTGACACTGCTGGCCGCGCTCGCGCCGGCGACGTCGCGCATCGAGCTCGGCACCGGCCTCGTCCTCGCGCCCCTGCAGCATCCGTTGCGCCTCGCCGAGGACGCGGTCGTCGTCGACCGGCTGTCCGGCGGACGGCTGGTCCTCGGGCTCGGGCTGGGCTACGCCGAGCACGAGTACCGGGCGTTCGGGGTCGATCCCTCGTCGAGAGGAACCCGGCTGACCGCGCTGGTCGACGCCCTGCGGGATGCCTGGACCGGACTCCCGTTCTCGTCTCCGGCGCTCGAGCTGCGCGACGTCCGCGTCACCCCGACCCCCACCCGGCCCGTCCCGATCTGGCTCGGCGGGTACGCGGCCACGGCGGTCACGCGCGCCGGACGGATCGCTGACGGGCACCTCGTCGGACGCGGGGCACCGCACATCGTCGATGCCGCGTCCGCGCAGCTCGCCGCCGTCCGCGACCCGGCGGATCCGTCGTTCACCCGGGCCGTCAACGTCACCTGCGTGCTCGACGCCCCCGGCGGCGGCGCCGCGTCGGCCCGCGCGGGGTTCACCGCGCAACAGCTGGTCTACGAGTCGATCCAGGCGGGGCGGCCGGTGTACGCGGGGCTGGTCGGCGACCCGTCCGGCTCGGCGGGCCTGGCACTCGGCGACATCGACTCCTACGTCCAGGTCGCGGGCGACGTCGACGCGGTCGTCGCCGGGCTGCGCGCGGTGCTCCACGGCCTGCGTGACTGGGCGAACGTGCACCTCGTCCTGCGGGTGCTGTTCCCCGAACCCGATCCGGACGTCCAGCTGACCCGGCTCGCCACCTTCGGCGAACAGGTGCTGCCCCGAGTCAAGGAGGCCTGACGATGCGCATCGAGGACCGCGTGGCGATCGGCGACCTGATGGCGCTCTACTGCGAACGCGTCGACGAGTACGACATCGACGCCGTCGCCGCCCTCTTCACCCCCGACTGCGTGACCGACTACGGCCCCGGCCGCGGCGGGCTCGTCACCGGCCGCGACGCGGTGCGCGAGCGGATCGCCGGGGGTCAGGCCCAGTTCCGGCGAACGCACCACCAGCTCGGGCAGAGCCGGGTCGTCTTCGACCCCGCCGACCCCGACCGCGCCAGTGCCGTCACCTACGTGACCGCCTCCCACGAGGAATGGGAGGGGCGCCAGTGGCGGGCGCACCTGCGCTACATCGACGTCCTCGCCCACACCCGTGACGGCTGGCAGTTCGCCGAGCGCCGCGTCCACGCCGCCGTCATCGAGAACCGCCCCGAGATCACCTGGGAGTGGGTCCCCCGCCAGGAGCCGGGCGCCCACGCCTGACCGCCGCCCCCCTGTTCGTTCGGACCCGTCTGCGTTGCCGCAACCACCAATCTCTGATAACAATATGGCTCATCAAGCCGAGTGATCCGCATCACAGACGGTTCTCGGTCCGGGGACGACGACGTCACCAGGAGGCAGTCCGTGACCACCAACCCGCTGGGCCAGATGCAGGTCATCCACGTGGACGACCAGCCGTGGGTCGAGTACGAGGACGAGACGGGCTTCATCCCGCCGGGCGCGGCGGTCAAGCCCCTCATCGATCCGGAGACCGGGCACACCTTCATGCTCACGCGCTTCGCCCCCGACTACAAAGCGCCCTCGCACTGGCACCCCTCGGACACGATCTACGTCATCACCCAGGGCGAGTTCTCCGTGGAGGGCGAAGGCACCTACCGCCCCGGCGACGTGCGCTGGGTGCAGGGCGGCACCGCGTACGGGTCGGAGTCGGCCGGTCCGGAGGGCTGCGAGTTCTACATCGTGAGCCTGGGCCCGTTCGACGTGAACGACCCGGCCTCCGACACCCCGCCACGCGGTGACTGGCGGTCCCTGGAGCGCTGAGCCCTCCGCTCACAGGTCACGCAGGCAGGGGACGTCCGCACCGCCAGGGGTCGATCGTCGACAGGGCCGGGTGCGCGGCCGCCGCGAGCTGGCGGCCCGCGTGTTCCGACCCCTCCCCGAACGAACGGCACAGTCGCGCAACTGAGGTGTGGTCCTGGGATCGTCGCAACACCTTGATCGTGGAATCGGGGGTGGGCCGGTGCGCCGCCTCAGTCCGACAGCGCCGTCGTCGCGGCGATGCGGCCGAAGCAGAAGGCCTCGGAGAGGTTGGCCCCGTCGGCCGGGTAGAGCATGCCGACGGGCTGCCCCAGCTCCCCCGCGGCGTAGAGCCCGGGGATCGGCACGTCGTAGGGGTCGAGGACCCGGCTGCCGGCATCGCGGACCGGGCCGCCGCACGTGTTGGACCCGCCCGGGTAGACCGGCACGCAGTAGTAGGGCGGCGAGTCGAGCGGGACGAGGGTCTCGGCGGCCCGCCCCAGTGGGTCGACGCCGGCCGCGCAGGCGGCGTTGTACTCGGCGACGCTGCGCGCCAATGCCTCCGGGTCCTCCATCCCCGCGGCCACAGCGGCCTCGAACGGGGTGTCCCCGCGGGCGATCCAGCCGCGTTCGATCTCGGCGGAGTTGTCGGCGCTCCAGTCGTAGAGACCGACCTTCACCGCGCCGATGTGCGCCAACGTCAGCGGGCCCGCGGCGCGGCGGCGTTCGTCGAAGACCCACCAGCTGGGGATGCGGCTGTACTCGGCGCGCTCGTAGTCGTAGCGCAGCATCTCGTAGTAGAAGCCGTGCAGGAGCTGGGCCTGCATCGTCTCGTCGGCGTACCGCTCACCGTGACGATCGGCGATCACGTGTCCCGGCGGGTCGATCGAGATGATGAAGTTGAGCCATCCCCCCTCGGCCGACTCCAGCGGGAAGTGCCCGATCGCCCGGCCGACCATCGAGTTCATGTGCCACAGCCCGGCCCCTGCGGCCTGCGCCATGCGGACGCCGTCGCCGGTGTTGCCGGGGTTGCCGTAGAAGTGCACCGGGTAGGCGCGGAGGTTGTCGCGCTTGAGGTTCTCGTCGAACTCGTAGCCGCCGCAGGTGAGCACGACCCCGCGCCTCGCCCTGATCGGCCCGCCGGCGGTCTGCACCCCGACGACCCGCCCGTCCTCGACGATCAGCCGCTGCGCGGGCGTCGACCAGCGGACCTCGATCTCTCGCGAACGGACGGCCGCGGCGACAGCGGCGAAGAGCGCGTCGCCCGCGCCTGCGGACGGGTCGAGCCGGAACGCGGCATCGCCCGGCTGGTGGACCCCGACCCCGGACGCGCCGGGGAGCTCGGGATGCTCGGCGGTGTTGATGCACGAGAACGTGAGCCCCGCGGTCTTGCGCAGCCAGTCGAGGACGTCGGTGGCCGACTCGGCCCAGGCGGCGGTGACGTCGGCAGGCACCATGCCGCCCGCGCAGGCGTCGAGGTAGGCGGCGCCGTCGGGCGCGGAGTCCACGGCCATGACGAGCCCGCCCGACATCCGGGTGCTGGGCGTGTGGGCGTCCGCGGCCTGCTTCTCGCACACGACGACGGTCGCACCGGCGTCGTGCGCGGTGATCGCCGCGGCGGCACCCGCACCGCCGAACCCGACGACGACCAGATCGACCTCGTCCACCCGTACCTCCGCTGAGCCCACACCGTCGTGGGAGAAGAACCGTCGTGAGGAAAAGACCATCGTGACGGAAGGACCGTCGTGAGTGGCGATGGTCGCCATGGCGACCATCGCCACTCACAGGGACTGCAGGGCTTCCCGGTACCGGGCCACGGAGGCGAGCTTGATGTCCTCGTAGCCGCGGATCATGTCGGGCAGCTCCGCGATCTCCACCGCACGGGGCAGGGAGCGGGCGGACAGGTCCGCCAGCAGGCCGTCGACGACCGTGCGGTACTCCTCGATCAGCTCCCGCTCGACCCGGCGCACGTGCGCGAGACCGAACGGGTCGAACCTGGTGCCGCGCAGGCGGCGCATGGCGCGCAGGGTGCGGAACGCCGGTCCCGCGGTCCGTCGCAGGGCGATCTTGCGGTTCATCCCCAGCGCGCGCAGCACCGGCGGGTGCAGCTTGTAGGCGACGCGGGCGCCGGCGCCGAACTGCTCCTCCACCGACGCCGCGACCGCGGGGTCGAGGCTCAGCCGGGCGACCTCGTACTCGTCCTTGTAGGCCATCAGCTTGTGCAGGTTCACCGCGACGGCCTCGGCGAGCGCGGTCGAGCCGGGGACCGCGGCGTCCTCGGCGACGCGGACGCGCTCCACGTCCGCGGCGTACGACGCGGCGTAGGCCGCGGACTGGTACGCGGTGAGCTCCTCGACCCGCGTGCCGACGATCCCCGCGAGGTCGGTCGGCGCCGCGACAGCAGCGGGAGACAGGACCCGGTCCAGCCCCGCCGGGTCCGCGACGGCCTGCCGGCCCCGCCGGAAGGCCTGGACGTTCGACGCGACGGCCGCGCCGTTGAGCTCGATGGCCCGCTCGATCGCAGCGGCGGGGACGGGCAGCGCGCCCATCTGGTAGCCGGCGCCGACAAGGATCATGTTGGCGTACTGGTCGTCGCCGAACAGCTGCTCGGACAGTCCCCGCGCGTCGAGGTAGGTGCCGGCGCGGACGTTGTCGGCGATGCGCCGGACGACCCCGTCGACCTGCGGGAACGAGACCGACGGATCGGTGACCATGGCACCGGTGGGGACCTGGGTCGTCGACACCACGGCGACCGTGCGCGCGGGGTCGGTGACCGCGAGCTGGGCCTTGTCGGCAGCGACGAGGAGGTCGGCGCCGAGGTAGAGGTCGCACTCCCGCTCGCCGAGCTTGCCCGGGGCATCGGTTCCCCCGAGAGAGATCCGCAGGTCCGAGACGACCGCGCCGCCCTTCTGCGCGAGCCCGGTCTGGTCGAGCCCGCGGACCTCGCGCCCGGCGATGACGGCGGCCGTCGCGAGGATCGCGGAGACGGTGACGACGCCCGTACCGCCGACGCCCGCGAGCCGGACGGTGACGTCGGTGCGGCCGTCGAAGAGCGGCTCGGGCAACGCTGCCAGGTACGGCGCCGTCGTCGTCGGGAGGGTCCCGGGAACGACCGACAGGAACGACGGGCAGTCCCCGTCGAGGCAGGAGAAGTCGAGGTTGCAGGACGACTGATGGATCTGCGTCTTGCGCCCGAACTCGGTCTCGACGGGCTGCACCGACAGGCAGTTGGACTTCTGCCCGCAGTCGCCGCAGCCCTCGCAGACGCGTTCGTTGATCATGACGCGCGTCGTCGGGGTGGCGGCCTTGCCGCGCTTGCGCTTGCGGCGCTTCTCCGCGGCGCACTCCTGGTCGTGGATCAGGACGGTGACGCCGGGGACCGTCGCGAGCAGCCGCTGGGCCTCCTCCACGCGGTCGCGGTGCCAGACCTCCACGCCCTGGGCCAGGCGGACGCCGCGGTACCGCGCGGGCTCGTCGGTGGTGACGATCGTGCGCGCCACCCCTTCGACGGCGAGCAGCCCGGTGATGGCCGGGACGCCGAGCGCGCCGATGGCGTCCTGCCCGCCGGTCATGGCGACGGTCCCGTTGTGCAGCAGCCTGTAGGTGATGTTGACGCCGGACGCGACGGCCGCACGGATCGCCAGCGAACCGGAGTGGTGGAAGGTGCCGTCACCGAGGTTCTGGACGAGGTGCCCGGCCTCGACGAACGGCGACATCCCGATCCACTGGGTGCCCTCGCCGCCCATCTGTGTCAGCCCGATGACCTCGCCGACCTGCTCCGGGTCCATCAGCAGCACCATCGTGTGGCAGCCGATGCCTGCGGCGACCAGCGAGTCCTGGGGCGGCGCGGTCGAGGTGTTGTGCGGGCAGCCGGAGCAGAAGTACGGGGTGCGGCTCGCGGCGAGCGGCAGCATGACCGGTCCGCGGCGGGCGGGGCGGCGGGCCTCGCGCCAGGCGACGACCGACGGCAGGTCGTGAAGGACCGTCGCGAGTCCGGCGGCGACGTCGTCGGACCCGAGCTCGCCGTGCGGCGCGAACAGGTCCTTGCCGCGCACGGCGGGGGCGCCGGAGCCGCCGTAGAGGATCTCCTTGACCGCGGTCTCGAGGAACGCTCGCTTCTCCTCGACGACGACGATCTCGCGCAGGCCCGAGGCGAACTCGCGGACGATGCCCGGTTCGACGGGGTGGATCATGCCGAGCTTGAGCAGCCGGACGCCGCGGCGGCGCAGCTCGTCGTCGTCGAGGCCGAGGACGTCGAGGGCGTGCCGCAGGTCGAGCCAGGTCTTGCCGGCGGCGACGATGCCGATCCGGTCGTCGCCGGTGCGGACGGGGATCGTGTTGAGACCGTTGGCGGCGGCGTAGCGCAGGGCGAGCTGGGTGCGGGCGCCGTGCAGGTCGCGCTCCAACGGGCCGAGGGTCGGCTGGAGCAGCCGCCCGGTCACCGTGTGCTGGAAGGGACGGCCGTCGACCAGCAGCGCCGGCACCACCGGCCGGAGCGCGAAGTCCGACGCGTGGACGGTCGTGGACCCGTCGGCGACGGCCGTCGTGATCTTCATACCGGCCCACAGGCCGCTGGCCCGTGACAACGCGACACCGTGCAGCCCCAGCGTGACGACCTCGGAGGGTTCGGCCGGGTAGAGCGTCGGAACGGCGAGGTCGGCGAACGTCATCTCCGACGTGCAGGGCACGCTCGACGACTTCGCGGCCGGATCGTCGCCGACGACGGCGAGGACGCCACCGGTGCGGTGGGTGCCCATGAGGTTGGCGTGCCGGATGGCGTCGCTGGCCCGGTCGAGGCCGGGCGCCTTGCCGTACCAGAACCCGGTGACGCCGTCGTGGCGCAGGCCGCCGGCGATCGCGGCGAGCTGGGTGCCCTGCACGGCGGTTGCGGCGGACTCCTCGTTGAGCCCAGGGGTGAAGACGACGCCGTGCTCGTCGAGCAGGGCGCGGCGGCGACCGAGCTCGAGGTCGAAGCCGCCGAGCGGGGAGCCCTCGTAGCCGGAGACGAACATGCGCGTGTCGAGGCCGGCGGCGCGGTCGTGGCGGCTCTGCTGGAACAGCAGCCGGACCAGCGCCTGCACCCCGTTCATGTGGACGACGCCGTCGTCGGCGACGTAGCGGTCGTCGAGGGAGTACGGCCGCGCGGGCGCGAGAGTCTCCACCGGGCCCGGTTCCACGATCGTCACGGCTGCCTCCTCGTATCGACCCGTCGTACTGACCCGGATGACGCGACGCTAGGAACCGATCGAGCATCCGTCCAGGATCAATACCGATCCATCGGGCCATCGGTACAGTGCGGGTCCGCGACGCCCGACCAAGGGAGGCCAACGGACCATGACCCTCGACGAGCTCGACCGGTCGTTGCTGCAGCTGCTGCTGGAGCACCCGCGGGCCGGCCTGCGCGAGCACGCGCGCACCCTCGGCGTCGCCCGTGGCACGGTCGCCGCGCGGTTCCTGCGACTGCAGGAGTCGGGGGTGATCTCGGGCCTGGCACCGCAGGTCGAGCCGCGGGCGTTCGGCTACCAGATGCTCGCCTTCGTGCACCTCGACCTGACCCAGGGTTATCTCGACTCGGTCGTCGAGGACCTGACGGCGATCCCGGAGGTCGTCGAGGCGCACACCGTCACCGGCGACGGGGACCTGCTGTGCCAGGTCGTCGCCCGCGACACCACCGAGCTGGAACACGTCATCCAGCGGCTGATCGCGGTCCCCGGCGTGATGCGGACCCGGTCGCAGATGGCCCTGACGCAGCGCATCCCGCACCGGACCCTTCCGCTCGTACGGGCCGGCCACTGGGCACCGACCCGCAACCGCTGATCGACAGAGCGCCGCCCTTGCGACCCGTCACGCGGCGGCGTTAGGTTCCTAACGTCGTGATCGGCGACACGCCGCGGCACCGGCGCCGCGGCTGTGAGGACGGGGAGGTCCACATGGGATCGATGGTCGGCGCGGCGGTCATCCGCAAGGAGGACCCGGCCCTGCTCACCGGCCGTGGGACCTTCGTCGACGACATCCGGCTCCCCGGCACCGTCCACATGGTCTACGTCCGCAGCTACCTCGCGCACGCGAGGATCGTCTCGATCGACGTCTCCGAGGCCGCCGCGAAACCCGGCGTCCTCGGCGTCTGGACGAACGCCGACCTGGAGGGCCTGCCGCCGAACCGTTCGGTCCCCGGCATGGAGCGCCCGTGTCTGGCCAGGGACAAGGTGCGGTTCGTCGGCGAGCCCGTGGCCGTCGTCGTGGCGGCCGACCGCTACGCCGCCGCCGACGCCGCCGAGGCCGTCCTCGTCGAGTACGAGGAGCTCCCGGTCATGGCGAGCGTCGAGGCCGCGACCGCCGAGGGCGCCGTCCCGATCCTCGACGGGCTGGAGTCCAACATCGTCCTGGAGCACGTCCTCTCGGCCACCGACGCCGAGGCCGAGCTCGCCGCGGCCCCGCACCGGCTCGCCATCCACCTGAAGAACCAGCGCTGCGCCGCGGTCCCGATGGAGCCGACCGTGTGCCTCGCCGACTGGCAGGCGTCCGGCCTCACGCTCTGGGCGACCACCCAGACCCCGCACCACTCCCGCAACGAGCTGGCCGCGATGTTCGGGCTCTCCCAGCAGGAGGTGCGCGTCGTCGCCCCGGACGTCGGCGGTGGGTTCGGCGCCAAGGCGTCCTGCTACCCCGAGTTCATCCTCACCTCGGAGCTGTCGCGGCGGCTGCGGCGCCCGGTCAAGTACGTCGAGACCCGCAGCGAGAACATGACCTCGATGGTCCACGGCCGGGCCCAGGACCACGAGGTCGAGGTCGGTTTCGACGACGACGGCGCGCTCCTCGCGCTGCGCGTGAAGATCACCCAGGACTGCGGCGGCTGGCCCGACGCCACCGGCATCGGCCTGCCGACGCTGACCTCGTTCATGGCGGGCGGCTGCTACAAGATCCCGGTCATCGCGCCGAGCTTCCGGTCGGTCGTCACCAACACCACGCCCGTCGGCGCGTACCGCGGCGCGGGCCGGCCCGAGGCGTCGTTCATGATCGAGCGGGTCGTCGACCACGTCGCCGCCGAGCTGGGCCTCGACCCCCTCGACGTGCGGCGGCGCAACTTCGTCCAGCCCGGCGAGATGCCGTTCGCGACCCAGTTCGAGGGCATCGTCTACGACGAGGGCGACTTCCCCGGCGCGCTGGCGAAGCTCCTGGAGAGCATCGACTACGACGCGCTGCGCGCCGACCGCGACGCCCGCCGCGACGACCCGGCGAAACCGTTGCTGGGCATCGGCTTCTCCACGTTCGTCGAGATGGGTGGCTTCGGGCCGACGCCGCTGTTCGAGCAGTTCGGCTACGTCGGCGGCTGGGAGTCGGCCAACATCCGGCTCAACACCGACGGGTCCGCGGTGGTCAAGGTCGGCACCAGCCCACACGGGCAGGGCCACCAGACCGCGTTCGCCCAGATCGTCGCCGACGAGCTGTCGATCCCGTTCGAGCGGATCAGCCTCGTGCACGGCGACACCGCGATGGTGCAGGAGGGCATCGGGACGATGGGCAGCCGCGGCGCGCCCGTCGGCGGCTCCGCGGTGTTCAAGGCCGCGGGCAAGGTGCGGGACAAGGCGATGAAGATCGCCGCGCACATGCTGGAGGCCGACGAGTCCGACCTCGAGCTCGTCGACGGCCGGTTCAGCGTCAAGGGCGCCCCCGACCAGGGCGTCTCGATGGCCGAGGTCGCCGTCCGCTCGTTCAAGCCGCACCTGCTGCCCGACGGCTTCGACCTCGGCCTCAACGAGACGGCCTACTTCGAACCGTCGAACCTGTCGTACCCGTCGGGGGCGCACTGCTGCGTCGTCGAGATCGACCGCGACACCGGCTTCGTGAAGGTCGCCCGCTACATCGCCGTCGACGACTGCGGCACCGTCATCAACCCCCTGATGGCGACGGGCCAGATCCACGGCGGTGTCGCGCAGGGCATCGCGCAGGCGCTGATCGAGGAGGTCCGCTACGGCGACGACGGCCAGCCCGCGTCGGGCACCCTCGTCGACTACACGCTGCCGTCGGCGATGGACCTGCCCCGCTACGAGACCGACCACATCGTCACGAAGACGAGCTTCAACCCCCTGGGCGCCAAGGGCCTCGGCGAGTCCGGCGCCACCGCGGCGCCGCAGGCCGTCGTCAACGCGGTCGTCGACGCGCTCTCGCACCTGGGCGTGCGCGACGTCGAGATGCCGTGCACCCCGCAGAAGGTCTGGCGCATCCTGGCGCAGAAGGCGAGCTGACATGTCCCACCACAAGATCAGCGTCACCGTCAACGGCTCGACGAGCGACGACGAGGTCGAGTCCCGGCTGCTGCTGGTGCACTACCTGCGCGAGGTCCGCGGGCTGACCGGCACCCACGTCGGCTGCGACACCTCCAACTGCGGCGCCTGCACCGTGATGCTCGACGGGCGGACCGTGAAGTCGTGCTCGGTGCTGGCCGTGGCGGCCGACGGCGCCGACGTCCTGACCATCGAGGGCCTCGCCGCCGACGGCGAGATGTCGCCGGTCCAGCAGGGCTTCCAGCAGTGCCACGGCCTGCAGTGCGGCTACTGCACACCCGGCATGGTCATGGCCGCCACCGGCCTGCTGCTGGAGAACCCCGACCCCGACGAGGACGAGGTGCGCGAAGGCATCGAGGGCAACCTCTGCCGCTGCACCGGCTACTCGATGATCGTCGACTCGGTGCGCTGGGCCGCCGAGCACGGCGGCGCGGGCGACGTCGCGGCCCGTCACACCGCCCACTGAACCTGCACAGAACTACTCCGGAGGTGACGATGCCCGCAGTGCTGCGCGGCCTCGAAGGCAAGAACGTGCTGATCACGGGCGCGGGCAAGGGCCAGGGCGCGAACCACGCCAGGGCGTTCGCCGACGCGGGGGCCAACGTCGCCGCGCTCGACATCACCGACCCGATCCCCGACATCTACCCGCTCGCGACCGAGGCGATGCTCCTCGAGACCGTCGACGAGGTCGAGTCGCGCGGGGGCCGGGCGATCGCGCTGCCCTGCGACATCCGCGACGTCGACCAGGTCGAAGCCGCCGTCTCCAAGGCACTGGGGTTCTTCGACAACCGCATCGACGTACTGGTCTGCAACGCCGGCGTCGCCGCACTGGACTCCATCCAGGACATGCGCCCGCACGTCATGGACGCGGTGATCGACACGATCGTCAAGGGCCACATGCACGTCGCGAAGTTCGTGGTGCCCAACATGATCGGCCGCCGGGCCGGGAAGATCGTCAACATCTCCTCCGGCGTGACCGGGTCCGGGCACGCCATGCTGTCGCACTACGTCGCGGCCAAGCACGCCATGGAGGGCCTCACCACCGCGTGGGCGTTCGAGCTGGCCGAGTTCGGGGTCAACGTCAACTGCATCGCCCCGGCGACGATCAAGCCCGGTGAGGGCCGCGGGTCCGGGATGGTGTCCGGGCTCGCGGGCGAGGTCGACATGACCCCCGACGCCGCCTACGAGATGTTCTCCGCCGCGGGCAACATGCCGGGCGACAAGTGGCGGACCGAGGCCCAGCACATCACCGACGCCGTGCTGTTCCTCGCCTCCGACAACGCCGATCAGATCACCGGCACCGTCCTCCGGGTCGACGCCGGACAGGGAGCCAAGTGAGCCGCGTACTGATCACCGGAGCCGGGTCGGGCATCGGCGCCGGCACCGCCGAGCTGCTGGCCGGGCAGGGCTGGGACGTCGTCGGCGCCGACCTCAAGCCGGCCGACGGCATCCTTCAGCTCGACGCCGCCGACGAGCACGCCTGGGACCGCGTCCTCGACGAGGCCGGCCCCGTCGACGCGCTGGTCAACTGCGCGGGGTTCCGCAGTCGGGCGCCGCTCGTCGACCTCGAGGTCGACGAGTGGGACCGGATGATGAACGTGCACGTCCGCGGCACGTTCCTGGGCATCCGCGGCTGCGCGCGACGCTGGCTCGCCGCGGGATCGCCGGGCGCGGTCGTGGCCATCGCCTCGGTGACGGCGACGCACGCCGTCGGTGGGCAGCCGCACTACGTCGCGGCCAAGGCGGGCATCGCCGGGCTGGTCCGGGCGGCCGCGGTGGAGCTGGCACCGTCGCGGATCCGGGTCAACGCCATCGCTCCCGGCATCATCTCGACGCCCATGACGGCCGACCGCCTGGGCGACCCGTCGCAGCGCGGGTGGCTGGAGAACCGCGTCCCCGCGGGCGAGCACGGCGAGGTCTCCGACATCGCGGGCGCCGCCGCCTACCTGATCTCCGACGCCGCCCGCTACGTCAACGGCGTGCTCCTGCCCGTCGACGGCGCCTGGAGCGCCTGCTGAGCCTGCCGCCGACCCACCCGCAGAGTGGGCCGGGTGGGGGCTTGACCCGCGTCGCGGGGGGCAAAAGGATGCGGCACATGCAGTTGCTCCCCGGGGTGCGGTCCGTCGTCGTTCCCACCGACCGGCTGGAGGTCCATCTCGTCGAGTACGGGCCCGAGGACGGCGTGCCCGTCGTCATGCTGCACGGCAACCTCTCGACCGGCCGCTTCTTCGAGCATCTGTTCCCCACCGCGCCCGAGGGCTACCGGATCATCGCCCCGGACATGCGCGGCTTCGGTGACACCGAGCACCTCCCGCTCGACGCGACCCGCGGCCTCGCCGACTGGGCCGACGACACCGCCGCCCTCCTGCGGGCCCTCGGCATCACGCGGCCGGTCCACCTGCTCGGCTGGTCGACGGCGGGCGCGGCGATCGTCGACTTCGCGAGCACGCACCCCGTCGCGTCGCTGACGTTCCTGGACCCGGTGTCGCCCTTCGGGTTCGGCGGCGTCCACGCCGACGGCACGCCCTGCTTCCCCGACTTCGCGGGATCGGGCGGCGGCATCGTCAACGCCGAGGTGGTCCGCCGGATCGCCGAGGGCGACGACACCACCGACAGCCCGTTCTCGATCCGGTCGGTCATGCGCGGCGCCTACTGGATGGCCGCACACACCGAGCCGCGCGAGGACCTGTTCGTCGCCGAGGTGCTCAAGACCGTCACCGGCGACGACAACTACCCCGGCGACTCGACGCCGTCGCCGAACTGGCCCGGCAGCGCCCCGGGCACGACCGGGATCATCAACGCCCTGTCCCCCAAGTACTGCAACTGGACCCGCGTCGTCGACCTCGACCCGAAACCGCCGGTGCTGTGGACGCACGGCGCCGAGGACACGGTCGTGTCCGACCAGTCGATGCAGGACCTCGGCGTCCTGGGTGGACTGGGCCACGTGCCCGGCTGGCCGGGTGCGGACGTCTTCCCTGCGCAGCCGATGGTGTCGCAGATCCGTGAGGTGCTCGGCCGCTACGCCGCGGCGGGCGGGACCGTGCGCACCGAGATCATCCCGGGCGCCGGGCACAGCCCGCACATCGAGTCGCCGGACCTGTGGGCATCGCTGTTCTGGGACTTCGTCGGCGCCGCGGAACGCTGACGCTCCTCCGATCGGGTGACACACCGACGGAAACCCGCCATCCCGGACGAGGAAGGGTCGTGAACAGCGACGAGCAGGTACGACCTGACCCGGGTCTCGCGCTGCTCGCGCTGTACGACACCGCACTGCCGGAGGTCTACGGCTACCTCCTCGCCCGCTGCGGGCGGAAGGCACTGGCCGAGGACCTCACCGCGGACACGTTCCTGGCCGCGGTGCAGGAGTGCCGGCGCACGGCCACCGATCCGACGATCGCGTGGCTGGTCGGCATCGCCCGGCACAAGCTCGCCGACCACTGGCGGGCGCTGGCCCGCGAGGAGCGGGGCCTGCGTGCCGTCGCCGACACCGCGGTCGACCAGGACAACCCGTGGGACGACGAGATCGACGCGTTGCTGGCGCGCGAGGTGCTGGGCGAGCAGAGCCCGCTGCACCGCGCGGCGTTGACGCTGCGCTATCTCGACGGCCTGTCTGTCGGCGAGGTCGCCCGCCTGCTCGGACGCACCGAGGGGGCCGCCGAGTCCGTCCTGACCCGGGCGCGCACCGCGTTCCGGCACACGTACCTGCGACGCACGGGAGGGGATTCGGCATGAGCGACCCGCTGGACGCCCTTCACGAGCCCGTCCGCCCGGTCGATCCCGACCCGGCCTTCGCCGCGCGGCTGCGCGCCCGCCTCGAGCGTGAGGTGCTCGCCGCGCCCCGTCCCCGTGAAAGGGGAGACGCCATGACCAGCACGATCTCTCATGGAACCGCACTCGCCCTGCACTCGATCACCCCCTACATCGCGGTGCCCGACGCCGCAGCGGCACTGGACTTCTACGTCGGCGCCTTCGGCGCGACGCGGCGCGGCGCGCCGATCGTCATGCCCGACGGCCGCGTCGGGCACGCCGAGATCGCCATCGGCGACAGCGTGCTGATGCTCGCGGAGCAGTTCCCCGAGATGGGCATCGTCGCGCCCCGCGAGGGCGAGTCGCCGATGTCGATGCGGCTGGAGGTGGCGGATCCGGACGCCGTCGTCGAGCGTGCGGTCGAGCTGGGAGCCCGGCTGGAGCGGCCCGTCGGCGACTCGCCGTACGGCCGTGGCGGCGTCGTCGTCGACCCGGCCGGGCACCGGTGGATGGTCTCCCGCGAGGCTGCGGCAGGGCGCCCGCTGCAGGTCGGCGACGTCGGCTATGCCTCGCTGTGGCGGCGCGACGTGGGCGCCGCCGAGCGGTTCTACGGCGCCGTCCTGGGCTGGACCACCGAGGGCGACCACACCGGCCGGCGCCGTCAGGTCACCGGCCGCGGCCGGTCCCTCGGGTTGTTCGGCGGGCAGGACCTCGCGACGACGCTGTGCTGCTACGCCGTCGACGACGTCGACGAGACCGTCGCGCTGGTCCGCGCCGCGGGCGGCACCGCCGGGGAGCCGACGGAGGAGCCCTACGGTCGCCTCGCCGACTGCACCGACGACCAGGGCGTCCCGTTCGCCGTGTTCACCCCGGGGCCGGACGCGACGCGCCCCGGCGACACCGAGCCCGGCGCATTGACCTACCTGACGATCGAGATCCCCGACGCCGGCCGCGCCCGGGCCTTCTACGGCACCGTTCTCGGCTGGCGGTTCAGCCCGGGCCGGGTGGCCGAGGGCTGGGCCGTGCACGCCGGCTCCGGCGGTGCGACCTCACCGACGACGGGCCTGCACGGTGGCGCCGACACCGGCCGGGTCGTCCCGATGTTCGTCGTCACCGACATCGCCGCCGCCGTCGGCACGGTCCGTTCCGCGGGCGGGACCGCCGACGACCCCGCCGACGCCGGCTACGGCACCTCGGCGCGCTGCACCGACGACCAGGGCGCGGCGTTCTGGCTGGTGCAGTACTGACCTTCGCGCCGCCGGCGCCCGCCCGGGCGGGGTGGGCCTCCTGCGCCTCGTCGTCCGCGCGGTCGGCGACACCGGCACCGGATCCGTCGCCGCAAAGGACGTTCCTCACCACGGTCGTCGAGTCGGCGACCCTCGACGCACTCGACCTCCTCACCGACCCCGGGGACATCCGGCGGCGGGCTCTCGACGACGCCGACCGGCTCCGGTCGCTTCTGCGGCTCGATCTCGTCGCCGTGGCCCACGAGCTGCCGTCGCGGCGGAGCAGCCGCGACGAGACCGAACGACGGCTGAGGGTCGCGCTCGGCCCTGACGCCGTCATCGAGCCGTGCCGGACACGGCGGCGCATCGGTCCGGACCGACGGCCGGGACGGGGTCCCCGGGCTCGACGTCCCGGCACCGGCACCACCGGCCGACGACCTGCTCGGGTGCCGGTTCACCGAACCCGATCCCGACATCCTCCATCGCGTCCTGCGCGGGCTCGGCGGCGTTTGACGATCACCGACGGACGAGCGTGCCGTCGTCGACCGGTTCCCGCGGGCGGCCGATCCGCTCACCGGCGGGTCCGAGCCGTACACCGCGCTGCGCGCTCCCGGGCCGCGAGGTCGTCGTGACGGAGACCACGGCCGTCGATCGGTTCCGACCGCTCGTCGGCGACAGCAGTCCGGGCATCACAGCAGCTCAGAGTTCGCCGCAGAGTGACGACCTTCGATCTCTTCACTCGACAGGTATCACTCTGCTGTGTGACCACCGGGCTACGATCTGCAACGTGCCCGTGATGCGCGAGGTCGGTGTGATCCTGTCGGAGTGGTCCGCACGCCGGACACTGCGCCGCATGATCGACGAGTTCGGTCGTCCCGGTCTCGCCGCTGCCGGCCGGTCCCCCGGCCTCGGCGCGGCGCTCGACCAGCACGTCGCCGCGGTCCGCGACCTGCTCGACGACAGGCCTTTCTCCCACCGGTCCTCGGTCCTCACCCGCATGCCCGCGCGCGAGCTGGCCCCGCGGCTGGCCGCCTACGCGCGGAGCCTGCTCGAGGAGCAGCGCCGCGGCGGTGGTGCCGTGCCCACTCCGCGTCCCGGCGAGTGGGACCGCGCCGACTGGCTGACCCTGCGGCTCCTCGCGATCTGCCATCTGGGCCGCGAGGCTGCCCGCCGCGGCTGACCGCAACCCCTGGGACGAGACCCGCTCGGCCGGAGGGTCCTCCGCTGGACACGGTGCCGGCCGGCAGGCCGACGCCGTGCTCGACGACCGCACCCGCCCTGCTGAGGGACCCGCCCGTGGGCTCACATCGAGATCGAGCCCTTCCGGAAGTCGCTGCGGCCCAGGCGCACGTCGACGAGCACGGGGCCGTCCGCGGCTTTGGCCTTCGCGAGCGCCGCGGGCAGCTCGGCCACGTCGTCGACGTGCAGGCCTGTCGCGCCGAACCCGGCGGCGACCAGGTCGTAGCGGGTGTGGGCCAGCGTCGTACCGACGTCGTCGCGCAGCAGCTCCACCTGCTCACGGGCGATCTGCGACCACGCCGCGTCGTTGCCCACGACCGCGACCACGCCGATCCCGTGCCGGACGAAGGTGTCGAACTCCGAGAGCGAGTAGCCGACCGAGCCGTCGCCGAACACGATCCACAGCGGCGCATCCGGGTACACCGTCGCCGCGCCCAGCGCGAACCCCGCGCCGACGCCCAGCGTCCCGAACACACCCGGGTCGAGCCAGCGCAGCGGACCGTCGGGACGCAGCACGTACGACGCCGTCGCGACGATGTCACCGCCGTCGCCGACGACGATCGTCCCGGGCGGCATCGCGGACGCGATCTCCTGGCACATCCGGACCGGGTTCACCCCGTCGTCGGCCGGGGCCTCGCCCTGCTCGGCGATGTCGGCCTCGCGGGCGGCGTCGCGCTCCCGCACAACGTCGAGCCACTCCGGCCAGCGGCCCGACCTTCCGGCGTCGAGCGCGGGCAGGGCCGCCGCGACACCGGCGAGCGCCAGCGCCGCGTCGCCCAGGATCGCGACGTCGGGGCGGCGGTTGCGGCGCAGGTCGGCGCTGCTTCGGTTGGCCGACAGCAGCGTCGCGCCGCGGCGGACGTGGTTGCCGTAGTCGAGCCGGAAGTCGGCGGGCACCCCGGCGAGGACGACGAGGTCGGCGGCCTTGAGGCTGTCGCGGCGTTTGTGCCTGGCCTGCAACGGATGGTCCGCCCCCAGCAGCCCGCGCGCGGTGCCCGACAGGTAGACCGGCGCACCGATCCGCTCCAGCGCAGGGACGAGCCGCTCCGCCGCGCCCGGTGACACCATCGCCTGGCTGCCGACGAGGATCACCGGCCGCTTCGCCTTCGCCAGCGCGGTGGCCGCGGCGCCCACGCGGTCGGGTGCCGGGATGGGGGCCGGTACGTCGACCAGGGGGCCGGGGGTGTTGCGCCCGGCGCCGCGGAACATCCGCGCCACCCGCGCCTTCAGGTAGGTCTGGACGGCCCGCTCCCCCAGCGACCGGCCGCTGCGGGCCGCGCCGTACCACTGCCGCACCACGACCTCGTCGTAGAGCAGGTCGATCGGCAGCTCCACGAACACCGGTCCCGGCACCCCGGACCGCGCGATCCGGAACGCCTCCTCGACGGCCGGGCCGATCTCGCGGACCCGGCGCACCGCGTACGCCCACTTCACGTGCGGCCGCAGCAGCGCCATCTGGTCGATGTCCTGCAACGCGCCCCGGCCCTGCAGCACGGTCGGCGCCGCGCCCCCGAGCAGCACGACCGGCGACTGTGCCAGCTGCGCGTTCTTCACCGCCGTCACCGTGTTGGTCAGCCCCGGACCGGCCGTGACCGCCGCGACGCCCGGACGGCCGGTCAGTCGCGCGACGGCGTCGGCCGCGAAGACCGCCGTCGCCTCGTGCCGGGTGTCGACGATCCGGATGCCCCGGGCCTTGGCGCCCACCAGGATCGGTGAGATGTGCCCACCGCACAGGGTGAACAGGGCGTGCACGCCCTGCGCGCTGAGGACCTCGGCGACCTGATCGCCTCCGTGCACAGTGTGCTCCCCTCGCCCGCGGGTACCCGTTGCCCAGCCTACGAGTGTCGCGGCGCACTGCCGAGCCCGTCGGTCGCCGGTTCATCCCTTTCGTCGGCGCCGACGACCCTCCCGCGACCCCGTGAACACCCCACACCCTCGCGGGATGTGAGCGGGCGGGCGGGCCGATCGGTCAGCCGATCGGTCAACCGATCGCCCGCCGGTCGCTCAGCCGGTCGCGACGGCGGCGGCGCGGCCGGTCTGGCGGCCGCCGAACAGGCAGCCGCCGAGGAAGGTGCCCTCCAGCGACCGGTAGCCGTGCATCCCGCCGCCACCGAACCCGGCGACCTCCCCCGCTGCGTACAGCCCGGGAACCGGCTCCCCGCCCGCGTCGAGGACACGTCCGGACAGGTCGGTCTGCAGGCCGCCGAGCGTCTTGCGGGTGAGGATGTTGAGCCGCACCGCGATCAACGGACCGTGCTTCGGGTCGAGGATCCGGTGCGGCGACGCGACCCGCACCAGCCTGTCGCCGCGGTAGCGCCTCGCGCCCCGCAGCGCGATGACCTGCAGGTCCTTGGCGAACGGGTTGTCGATCTCGCGGTCACGGGCGACGATCTGGCGCTCCAGCTCCGCGAGGGACACCAGCTTCTCGCCGGTGAGCTCGTTCATCCCGGCGACGAGGCGGGGCAGCGTGTCGGCGACGACGAAGTCCTCGCCGTGCTCCATGAACGCCGCCACCGGCGCCGGCGCACCGGAGCGGACCCGGCCCAGCGTCGCGCGGACGTCCTTCGCCGTGAGGTCGGGGTTCTGCTCCGACCCCGACAGCGCGAACTCCTTCTCGATGATCGTCTGCGTCAGCACGTACCAGGAGTGGTCGTAGCCGGTGTCGGTGATGGCCTTCAGCGTCGAGAGGGTGTCGAATCCCGGGAACGCGGGCGCGGGGAAGCGGCGGCCGCGCGCGTCGAACCACATCGACGACGGCCCGGGCAGGATGCGGATGCCGTGCCGGTCCCAGATCGGGTCCCAGTTGCGCAGGCCCTCGGTGTAGTGCCACATGCGGTCCCGGTTGACGACGCGCCCGCCCGCGCCCTCGGTGATGCCCAGCATCCGGCCGTCGACGTGTGCGGGCACCCCGACGACGAGCTCGCGCGGCGGCCGGCCGAGGCGTTCGGGCCAGTTCTCCCGCACCAGGTCGACGTTGCCGCCGATCCCGCCGGAGGTGACGACGACCGCCTGCGCGCTCAGCTCGAACTCACCGGTGACGACGCGGGAGCTCGCGGTGCCGCGCGCGGCCGTCGACGGTTCGAGGACCGCGCCGCGCACCCCGTCGACGGTGCCGCCGGTGCGGGTGAGGGCGTCGACGCGGTGGCGGAACCGCAGGTCGACGCGGCCGGCGGCGGCGTGCTCGCGGACCCGGCGCTCGAACGGCTCGACCAGCCCGGGCCCGGTGCCCCACGTGACGTGGAAGCGGGGCACGGAGTTGCCGTGGCCGTCGGCGAGCCCCCCGCCACGCTCGGCCCAGCCGACGACGGGGAACCAGCGCACCCCCATGGCGTGCAACCAGGAACGCTTCTCCCCGGCGGCGAAGTCGACGTAGGCGCGGGCCCAGCGCAGGGCCCAGTGGTCGGGGCCTGCGAGGTCGTCGGGGTCGCGGTCGAAGCCTGCGGAGCCGAGCCAGTCCTGCCAGGCGAGGTCCGCGGAGTCGCGGACGCCGAGGCGGCGCTGTTCCGGGGAGTCGACGAGGAACAGCCCACCGAACGACCAGTGCGCCTGCCCGCCGAGTGACGCGTCCGGTTCCTGGTCGAGCAGTATCACCCGGCGTCCCGCGTCCGCGAGCTCCGCGGTGGCGGCCAGCCCGGCCAGACCCCCGCCGACGACGATCACGTCGGTGTCCATGCCCGCGAGGATGCCAGTCCGCAGGTCCGGACCCCGAACCCCGCCCTCCGGCTCCCGCGCCCGGCGCGAGCCGCCACCACGCCGGGCCGGCGTGCGGGCGGGGTCGCTCCGGGAGCCGGTGATCGCCCCGTAGGCTGGGCGGCGGCCGCGACCGTGAGGATCCGCATGCTCCTGCGCTACGGCACCAACCCGCACCAACAGCCGGCTCGTGCCGAGTTCGTCGACCCTGCGCGTCCGCCGCTGCGGGTGCTGTCGGGGCGGCCGTCGTACGTGAACATGTTGGACGCGTTGACCGGCTGGGCGCTGGTCCGGGAGGCGGCCGCGGCGTGCGGCGCACCGGTCGCGGCGTCGATGAAGCACGTGTCGCCCGCGGGGGTGGCGCTCGAGGGCCGGGTCGACGAGGTCGCCGCGGAGACGTTCGGCCTCGACGCCGCGTCGGTCGGGCCGTTGACGAGCGCCTACGTCCGGGCCCGCGACGCCGACCCGCGGGCGTCGTTCGGTGACATGATCGCCGTGTCCGAGCCGGTCGACGCCGAGCTCGCCGACCTGGTGCGCCGGCTGACCAGCGACGGGATCATCGCGCCGGGATACGCCCCGGGCACGGTGGAGACGTTGGCGGCCAAGAAGGACGGCCGGTTCCTGGTGCTGGAGGCCGACCCGTCGGTACCCCCGCCGGTGCGGGAGGCCCGCGAGATCGGCGGGGTCCGGCTGGAGCAGCCACGCGACGCCGCGCCGCTCACCGCCCACCTCCTCACGCGGTCCGCGCCCGCACTCGCGCCGCGCGCCGTGACGGACCTGCTGCTGGGCCTGGTCGCGATGCGCCACACCGAGTCCAACGCCGTCGCCTACCTGCGCGACGGCATGGCGCTGGGGATCGGCGCCGGCCAGCAGTCGCGGATCGACTGCACCCGGCTGGCCGGGTCGAAGGCCGACAACTGGTGGCTGCGCCGCCATCCCGCGGTGCGGTCGATGACGTTCGTCGAGGGCGTCTCGCGGACGGAGCGGACGAACTGGCGGCTGCGCGTCGTCGAGGGCGATCTCGACCACCGGGAGACGGCGATGCTGTCGGCGGCGACGCGCGGGTTCACGTTGTTCACGGCGCGGGAGCGGGCGTCGTGGGTCGGGCGTCTCGACGAGGTCGCGTTCGTCTCCGACGGGGCGATCCCGTTCCGGGACAACGTCGACCAGGCGGCGCGGCACGGGGTGCGGCATCTCGCGGAGCCGGGCGGGTCGACGCGGTCCTCGGACGTCGCCGCGGCGTGCCGGGAGCATCGCATCACCCGGGTCCCGGACGTACCGCGGCTCTTCCGGCACTGAGCGCGGCTCCCAGCGTGTCGATTGACATTCGATAGATCATCGTCGAAACTCGATCCATGATGATCGAGCGTCGAGCGATACCTGTGCTCCGGGTGTTCCTCGTGGTGCTGTTCTTCGTCCTGCTCGTGTTCCAGACGCTGTCGATACCCGGCACCTTCCGCTACATGGCCGAGCAGAACCCCAACGACGCGCCCCTGCGCTGGCCGGCGACGATCATCGCCGTCTTCTGGGTGCTGTGCGTGCAGGTCGTGATCGTCGCGACGTGGCAGCTGCTCACCCGCGTCGCGCAGGACCGCATCTTCAGCGAGAGCTCCCTGCGCTGGGTCGACGTGATCGTCGGGGCGATCGGCGCGGGCTGGCTCGTGCTCGTGGCCGTCGACGTCTTCGTCCTGACCCAGGCCGACGACCCCGGCATGCCGATGCTCCTGCTGCTGCTCACCACGGGCGTCACCGTCTTCGGACTGCTCGTGCTCGTGCTGCGGGCGCTGCTGCGCCAGGCCACGACGTTGCGCACCGACCTGGACGCGGTGATCTGAATGGCGATCGTCGTGCGTATCGACGTGGAGCTGGCCCGGCGCAAGATGAGTGTCGGCGAGTTCGCCGAACGGGTCGGGCTCACCCCGGCCAACGTGGCCGTCCTCAAGAACGGCCGCGCCAAGGCCGTGCGGTTCTCGACGCTCGAGGCCATGTGCCGGGTCCTGGAGTGCCAGCCCGGCGACCTGCTGGAGTTCGTCGACGAGCCGGCCGACGACCGCACCCCCAGCTCGACCTGACCGCCCCGCCGGGTCCGACGTCGAGCTCCGCGGATCGCGGGAAGGGGGCGGACCGTCGACACGACCGGTCCACCCTCGTGACGTTACGTGTCGTAACGTCGATCAGCTCGTGAGGGGGACCTGCCGATGACCACCCCGGACGTGCACGGCGTCGACACCGGGCCGGCGCGACGCGGACCACGGCGTGAGCGACGGATCCGTCGCTCAGGCGCCTGGAACGGTGATCACCAGCCGGTCAGGGGCGGAGGAGGCGTTCCAGGGCGTCGCGGGCGGCGGCGTCGCGGGCGGCGATCCGGCTCAGGTCGACGGCCAGCGCCTCCAGCCACTGGTCCACCGCGACCGGACGGCGGCTGATCACCACACCCCGCACGACCTGCCGGATCTCGGCCTCGACCACGCCGCGGGCGCCCTCGCGCAGCTCCAGGTCACGGTCCTGGCCGTGCACCAGCACCACGACGGGCCGCCCCTCGCGCCCGGCCATCCGGTCGGCCAGCCCCCGCTTGTGCTCCACCTCGACCATCCCGGCGGGCAGCGCCCCCGCGAGCGCCCCGGCGAGCAGGCGGGCGTAGGAGGCCACGTCGGTGCGGTCGCTGCGCAGCATCGCCGCGAGCAGCTGAACGTCGCCCATCGGGCCGAGCCCGCTCGGTTCCGTCACGGACACGAGTTCTACCGGTCGGTGAGCGGGAGCACGAGCTGCGGGGTGGGGATCGTGTGGTCGGCGCGCAACGGCCGCACGGCGGTGCCGATCGCGAAGAACTCCGTCGTGTGCCCGCCCCAGCGGTGCCCGTGCGACCGCAGCTGCACCCCGACGATGCCCTCGGCGTGCAGCTCCTCGGCCTCGGCCTGCATCCGGCTCATCGCGAGCTCGCGGGCGTCGTAGAGCGCCTCGGTGAACTGCGGCAGCTCGACGTTCTGCCCGATGTTGCCCATCGCCTGCCAGAACCGCTGGTGGGCGACGTGGTAGACGCACGAGCCCATGACCATGCCCAGCGGGGCGTAGCCGGCCTGGACGAGCGTCCAGAAGTCCTGGCCGGACAGGTCGGAGGTGAAGGGCTGGTTCTTGTTGTTGCGCCAGCCGAACCCGTCGGGGGTCTGCGGCTCGTCGGCCTTCACCGCGGTACCGACGGCGATGAACTCGGCGAGGTCGGAGCCGAACTCCTTGAACTCGATGTCGAGGCGGACGCCGACGATGCCGTCGGCGCCGAGCTGGTCGGCCTCGGCCTCCATGCGGGTCATGGCGAGCTCCCTGGCGTGGTACATCGCCTGGGAGAGCATCGTCAGCTCCTGGTTCCTGTTCCACCGGCCCACCTGGAACCCGACGTGGTAGATGCTCGACCCGAGCACCAGCCCGAGCGGGCGGAACCCCGCCTCGCGGACCAGCAGGAACTCGTTGACCGACAGGTCGGAGGTGAACAGGCTGGTCGCCTGCCCGGGCCGCATCTCCGCCAACCGGCGCATCGCGTCCTCGGGGATGCCCAGCTCGGTCGGGTCGGCGGTCACGCGGTCCTCCAGGTCGGTAGCGCTCAGCGCAGCGGCAGGTACGTCAACGAACGGGTCGGGGCGGCCGTGCCCGTGTGGAAGCGGGCCAGCGCCGTGCCGAAGAGGGTCGCCTCGGCGACGTGGTCGCGGTGGTTCTCCCCCGGCTCGACCGACCACACCGAGAGCGTCATGTCGTCCACGACGGCGCCGTCGGCCCCGCTGCGGCGCACGGCGTCGTGCAGCAGCCGGCGGGCGTCGGCGCGGGTGGTGCCGACCAGGTCGGTGTAGCCCTCGACCTCGACGTTGCCCGCGTTCCACGACGCCTGCGCGCGGGTGGCCCAGTCGTCGTGACGGATGGCGACGGAGATGCCGTAGACGATCTGCGCAGGCATCCAGCCGGCCCGCAGCAGCTTGGCGACGTCCTGGGCGGCCAGCACCGTCGTGAAGACCCGTCCTGGCCTGGTCGTGGACCGGGCGCGCACCGCGGTGCCGAGCGCGGTGAACTCGCGGGCGCCGCCGAACTCGGTGGACTGCCCGAGCCGGATGCCGACGACACCGTCGGCGCCGATGGCGGTGGCCTCGGCGACGAGCCGGCCGATGGCGGTGTCGTAGCCGGTGTGGAGGGCCCGGACGTAGGGGGCGAAGCCGGAGAAGCGGTCGCCGTCCGACGACGTGATCGTCGTGGGCCGCCCGCCCCAGCCGTACCCGCCGCAGCCGCGGTAGCCGGCCCAGCCCATGCGCTGCACGATGCTGCCCATCACCTCGCCGACGGGGTCGAACCCGGCGACCTCGAGTCCTGCGGCGGCGGGGGCGCTCAGCAGCGACGTCCACGCCCCGCCCGCTGCGGCGCGACGTATGCGTTCCGCGGCGACCGGCGGCAGCCCCTGCCCGTCCCACTCGGCCACACGACCGACCCTAGCCACGTCCGCCGACCCGGGGGCGCGGTTGCGCCCGAGGCGTCCCCGATGCCCGGAATCCGTGTGCCGCATTGTGTCGGGGCCGACGGATAGCGTCGCTGCATGCCGTCGTTCCTCGACCTCCACCACGCCGACACCCCGCTGCTGATCCCCAACCCGTGGGACGCCGGGTCCGCCCGGCTGCTCGCCTCGCTCGGCTTCCAGGCCCTGGCCACGACGAGCAGCGGGTTCGCGGGGACCCTCGGGCGCCGCGACGGCGGCGTGACCCGCGACGAGGCACTCGCCCACGCCGCGTCGATCGTCGCGGCCACCGACCTGCCGGTCTCGGCCGACCTGGAGAACGGGTTCGGCCACTCGCCCGACGACGTCGCCGCCACCATCACCGCGGCCCGCGGCGCCGGCCTGGCCGGGGCGTCGGTCGAGGACTTCACCGGCGACGCGGCCGACCCGGTCTACTCCCGCGACGCCGCGGTCGAGCGGATCGTCGCCGCGGTCGAGGCGAGCGGCGATCTCGTGCTCACGGCCCGCTGCGAGAACCTCCTGCACGGCGTCGACGACCTCGCCGACACCATCGGCCGGCTGCAGGCCTACCAGGAGGCCGGCGCCGACGTCCTCTACGCGCCGGGGCTGGTCCGGATCGCTGATGTCGAGACGGTGGTGCGCAACGTCGACCGGCCGGTGAACGTGCTGTTGCTCGACGGCGGCCCGGCCCCCGCCGAGCTGGCCGGGGCCGGGGTCGCGCGCATCTCCGTCGGCGGCACGTTCTTCTACGCCGCGGCGGGCGCGCTGGTCGACGCCGGGACGGCTCTGCTGGCGGGCGAGACGTCGTTCTTCGCCCGGGCCGCGACCGGGCGCACGGGCGCCGCTGCAGCGTTCTCCTGATCCCCGGCCGCACCCCGAGCCGGTGACGGTCCGCCGTCAGGCGACAGCGGCGGCGCGGCGACGGCCGGCGAGACGTTGCGCGACGAGGGCCAGCACGCCGAGTGTGACGACCATGACCCCGTATCCGGCAGTCGCGACCTGCAGGCCGAGCGACGTCGCGGCGAAGCCCGCGGCGACGGCCGGGATGCTGAAGGCCAGGTAGGAGATCGTGTACGCGACCGCAAACAGGGCACCGCGCTCGTGGGGTGCGGCGATGCGCGCGTAGGTCCCGAAGGTCCCCAGCGCCGCGGCACCGAACCCGACCCCGGCGACGACGGTGCCCAGCGTCCCGACGATCCCGAGCCGGTTGTCGACGCCGACGAGCGCGACCGCGGTCCCGACGGTGACGAACACGCCCGCGAGGGTGAGCAGCCGCTCCAGCGGCCACGATCGCAACAGCAACGACGTCAGCGCGCCGGGCGCGCACAGCAGGACGACGACGAGCCCGCCGACCAGGTGGTTGTGCAGGCCGAGGACCTCGGCGGCCACCGACGGCCCGAGCGAGAAGAACAACCCGCCCAGCGACCACGAGGCCAGCAGGATCGGCACCAGGGCGATGACCTCGGCACGCAGCCTGCGCGGGACACCGACGACGGGCCGCAGCGACCCGAGCGCGCCGGGCACCCGGGCGGACGTCTCGGGCATGAACGCGACGGCGACGACGGCGACGACGAGCAGCACCAGGAAGACGACGAACACGAGGTGGGTCGGGGCCGGCGCGTACTGGACGAGGGCGCCGGCGCCGAGGGCACCGAGCCCGAGCCCGGCGACCGGGGCGACACTGCTGACCACGCCGGCCCGACCGGGTTCGTGGGTGGGGGCGTTGTCGACGAGTGCGGCGGACAGCGCCGTGATGGCGGCACCGGTGGCGAGTCCCTGCAGGGCGCGGGCGACGAGAAGCACCGGGACGCCCCCGGCGACGAGGAAGAGCACGAAGGCGACGGCCTCGAGGCCGATCGCGGCCACGAGGACGGGGCGGCGGCCGATGTGGTCGGACAGGGCGCCCGCGACGAGGAGCGAGGTGAGCAGGCCGAGGACGTAGACGGCGAAGACCACGGTGAGCGTCGTCTTGGAGAATCCCCAGGCCTGCTGGTAGACGACGTAGAGCGGGGTCGGGGCCCCCGCGGCGGCCATGAACAGCACGACGACGGCGGCGACGGCGGCGAAGGTGCGGTCACGGGACAGCCGTCGTGACGGGTTCGTCGCCGGCGGGGCGGCGGAGGGTGCGGTGGCGGACATCGCGCTCCAGACTGCAGTGATCGTTGCGTTAGAGACGACGGCGTCAACGCAACGATCGCTGCAATAATGCCGTCATGGCCACGCGCGCGGCAGACACCACCCGTTCGGACGCCGATCCGCGTCCGGAAACGGACACCACTCTCCGAACCGCCCACGCCGGACCGCGGGCGCGCCCCGGCGGCCGCTCGGCGCGCGTCCGGACCGCGGTGCACCGCGCGGTCATCGAACTACTGGCCGACGCCCCCGCCGAGCAGCTCACGATGCCCGCGATCGCCGCGCGGGCAGGCGTGCACCCGACGACGGTCTACCGGCGCTGGGCCTCCCTCGGTGACCTGCTCGCCGCCGTCGCGGAGAGCCGGTTCACCGACGACCTCGTCGTCCCCGACACCGGCTCGCTACGCGGTGACCTGCGACGTTGGGTCACCGACGTCGCCACCGACCTCACCGACCCCGAGACGCTCGCGATCATCCGCGCGGCACTGGGCAGCAGCACCGGAGGCGGGTGCGCGTGCATCGTCGAGCGCCGCACCCAGCTCGGGGCGATGCTCGACCGGGAGCGGGACCGGGGCGGCGTGGTGCCGACCGTCGACCGGGCCGCCGACGTCCTGATGGCCCCCTTGTACTTCCGCGCGCTGTTCACCGATCAGCCCGGCGACGCCGACTGGGCCCACGACCTGGCGGACTCCCTCGTCGACCACTGCGCCACGACCGCCGTGGCCACGCGACCCAGCTCAGCCTGACCTTCCGAGAGCGAGCGCACAGCGCCCTTTTCTGGACTTGATCCAGAAAAGGCGTAATCTGGATTCAGTCCAGAAAGAAGCGACTCACCCCGAGGAGGCCCACCCACCATGGATCTCGACCGCATCGGTACCGACCTGCAGGACACGCTCGTCGAGCTGACCGACCTCGCACTGCAGGCCAAGCAGCTGCACTGGAACGTCACCGGCCGCTCCTTCCTCCCGGTCCACGAGCAGCTCGACGGGCTGACCGACGAGGCGCGCGCCGCGGGCGACGCCGTCGCCGAGCGCGCCGTCGCACTGGGCCTTCCCGCCGACGGTCGCGTCGCCATCGTCGCCAAGGAGACCCCGCTCGCCGAGGCCCCCGAGGGCCGCATCCCCGACAGCGGCGCCGTCGCGCATGCCGTGCGCATCCTCGACACCGTGATCGCACGGACGCGCACCCGGATCGACCGCCTCGGCGAGCTCGACCCGGTGACCCAGGACCTGCTGATCGGCATCGTCGCCGGGCTGGAGAAGCAGCGGTGGATGTTCGACGCGCAGCAGGCCTGAGCAGGCGCCAGGACATTCCCTGAACGCCGTGACCCGACCGTCGGTCGGGTCACGGCCCTGTGACCAGCGACATCACGAATCGGTCACCGTCTCTTTTCGAGACATCCAGCGCCTCGCCACAGGGTCACGATGCGTCCGGGCCACCACGCGAGCCGGTGTGCGTGGCCCCGTCCACATCGTCGGTCCAGGAGGTCCCCGCGGCCACGGTGCCCGCGCACGCCATGGCACGCACGTCCCTCGCCGTACTCACGAAGTACTCACCGCTGCAGTACCGAACTCAACGAGGAGATCCGGTCATGACAGTCGAGAACGAGGCGCAGGCCCCCGTCGCCGAGGCGCCGGCAGCTGCTGCCGCCCCGGCCGCCAACCCGTCGCTGTTCGCGCTACCGTGCTTCCTGGTCGGGAGTATCACGCTCGGCCTGTGGCTGGTCGGCTACCTACCGGCCGCTCTTCCCGGCGGTCTGGTCCCGGCCGTCTTCTTCGCCGCCGGAATCGGCGTGCTGGCCTCGGGCCTGTGGGCCGCCCGGGCAGGCCAGAGCGCCATCGCCGGCATCTTCGGGATGTTCGGTGTGTTCTGGATGAGCTTCGGGTTCATGGTCATGGGCCTGGTCAACGGGTGGTTCGGGGTGTCCGCCACGGACGCCACCGCCGCCGCATCCCAGATCCAGTCCCTGCAGGCCACGTTCCTGATCTCGTGGCTGGTGGTGCTGGTCGTCGTCACCCTCGCGACGATGCGGCTGCCGCTGGCCTTCACCCTGCTGTTCGTCGTCGTCGACATCGCGGTCGCGCTGGTCCTCGCCGGTGTCCTCGGTGGGTCGACCGGAATGCTCACGGGCGGCGGCATCGCCGTGTTCGTGTTCTGCCTGATCGGCATCTACCTGTTCTACGACGCCATGAACCAGGAGCTGGGAGGACGGGCGCTGCCGATGGGCGCGCCGGTCGTCAAGTAGGACTCCGGGTGCGGGTCCCGCGATCCGGGGCCCGCACCCGGCACCAACCCGCGCCGGCGGCTCACCCCCGCCGGCGCTTCTTCCTCGTCAGACGTCGAGCCTCCGCTGCACCCACGCCGCCGTCGCGAGCAGCTGCGCCTCCCGTCCGGGGTGGCCGACGAGCTGCATCCCCAGCGGCAGACCCTCGGGAGTCCGCATCCCGGGCACCGCGACGGCGGGCAGGTTCATCACCTGGAACGGCCGCGACATCGTCGGCTTCCCGGTGGCGCCCAAGCCCTCCGGTGCCGGGCCGGGGGCGGCGGGCAGCAGGATCGCGTCCGCCTCGCCGAGCATCCCGGTGACCAGGTCGCGCTGGGCCGTGGCCCGGGCCCGCGCGGCCGACCACGCTGCCTCGCTGACGGTCGTCCCCTTCTCCAGCATCTCGCGCAGGATGTCGCTGAGCCGGTCGGGCACCGTCGTGAGCTCGGTGCGCATCGAGATCGCCGCCTCGTACTCCATGACCGTGAGGTGGTCGTCCTCCAGCGGTCCCAGGCGCAGCGCCGCCTCGGTGATCCGCGCCCCGGCGCCGCGCAGTGCCGCGACGGCCCGCTCCAGCCCGCCCGCCATCGCCGGCTCGACCGGGCCGAGCTCGTCGCCGCGCATCAGCAGCAGCGTGGGCGCGTCAGTGCGTGCGGCGGGCACGTCGTTCCAGGCACCGACGGCCGCACGGACCAGCGCCAGGTCCTCGACGGTCCTCGCGAAGAAGCCGACCGTGTCCAGCGACGGGCACATCGGGTGCACCCCCTCGTAGGACAGCGCGCCGACCGGCGGCACGTAGGAGGCGACACCGCAGAACGCGGCGGGCCGGATCACCGACGCGGCGGTCTGCGTGCCGACGGCCACCGGCACGACCCCGGCCGCGACCGCGGCGGCCGATCCGCTGGACGAGCCGCCCGGGGTGCGGGACAGGTCGCGCGGGTTGCGGGTCGGACCGGGCTCGAAGTAGGCGAACTCCGTGGTCACGGTCTTGCCGAGGACGATCGCGCCCGCCTCCCGCAACCGGGCGACGACCCAGGCGTCCGCGGTCGCGACGGCGCCGGCGCACAGCGGCGATCCGCACTCGGTCGGGAGCCCGGCCACATCGACGATGTCCTTGATCCCGACGGGGACGCCGTGCAGCAGGCCCCGGTGCGGGCCCGCGTCGAGGCGGCGGGCCTCGTCACGGGCGGCGTCGGCGGCGACGGTCACCCAGGCGTGGATGTCGGGTTCGGTCGCGGCGAGGCGCTCGAGCGCCTCCTCGACCAGCCGGCTTGCGGTGGTGGCGCCGCTCGCGACATCGCGGGCGGTCGCGGTCAGCGACGCGGTCACGGCAGCCGACCCTACGCCCGCACGACGGTGCGGGCCCGCGATCCCGCGGACCCGCACCGGTCGGTCGTGCTGTACCGCTGTCCTAGTGCGCGACCGGCTTCTCGGCGCCGGCACCGGTGAGCGACCGGACCTCCATCTCGGCGAAGCGGGCCTTGTCGACCTTCTCCTTCGACAGCATCGTGCCGAGGAAGCCGAGCAGGAACGACACCGGGATCGAGACCAGGCCCGGGTTGTCGAGCGGGAACCAGTGGAAGTCCACGCCCTGCAGCATCGACGGGCTCCGGCCCGTCACCGGGTCGACCGGCTTGCCCGACACCGCCGGTGAGAAGACGATCAGCACCAGGGTGATCGTGAGACCGCCGTAGATGCTCCACAGCGCGCCTGCGGTGTTGAACCGCTTCCAGAACAGCGAGTACAGGATCGTCGGCAGGTTCGCCGAGGCCGCCACCGCGAAGGCCAGCGCCACGAGGAACGCGATGTTCTGGCCGTTGGCCAGGATGCCGCCGGCGATCGCCACGATGCCGATCACGACGGCCGTGCGCCGCGCGATCTTCACCTCGGTGTGCTGGGTGTCGTCGACCTTGCCACGCTTGATCACGTTGACGTAGATGTCATGGGCGAACGACGCCGACGCAGTGATCGTGAGCCCGGCGACGACGGCGAGGATCGTCGCGAACGCGACCGCCGCGATCAGGCCCAGCAGGACCGTCCCGCCCAGCTCGTAGGCCAGCAGCGGCGCCGCCGAGTTGGCCGCACCGGGGGCCTTCTTGATCGCGTCCGGGCCGACGAGCGCACCGGCGCCGTAGCCCAGGACCAGCGTGAACAGGTAGAACAGGCCGATCAGCCAGATCGCCCAGACCACCGAGCGGCGGGCCTCCTTGGCCGTCGGCACGGTGTAGAAGCGCATCAGGATGTGCGGCAGGCCGGCGGTCCCGAGCACGAGCGCGAGGCCCAGCGACACGAAGTCGAGCTTGGTCAGCCCGGTCTTGCCGTACTGCGCGCCCGGGTTGAGCAGCTTCTCCCCGCCCTGGCCGGCGCGGTCCACGGCGCCACCCATCAGCTGTGAGAGGTTGACGCCGAACTTGCCGAGGACCCAGAACGTCATGACACCTGCGCCGACGATGAGCAGGACGGCCTTGATGATCTGGACCCACGTCGTGCCGCGCATGCCACCGATGAGCACGTAGGCGATCATCAGCACGCCGACGATCGCGATGACGATGGACTGCCCGGTCTTGGACTTGACGTCGAGCAACAGGGCGACGAGCCCGCCGGCACCGGCCATCTGGGCGAGAAGGTAGAAGAACGACACCACGAGCGTCGACGTGGCCGCGGCCGCCCGGACGGGCCGCTGCCGCATCCGGAACGCCAGGACGTCGCCCATCGTGAAGCGGCCGGTGTTGCGCAGCAGCTCCGCGACGAGCAGCAACGCGACGAGCCACGCGACGAGGAAGCCGATCGAGTAGAGGAAGCCGTCGTAGCCGTAGAGCGCGATGGCACCGGCGATGCCGAGGAACGACGCCGCCGACAGGTAGTCACCGGAGATCGCGATGCCGTTCTGGGGACCGGAGAACCCGCCGCCCGCGGTGTAGAAGTCCTTCGCGCCGCTGGTCGCACGCTTGGACACCCGCACGACGATCGTCAGCGTCACGATGACGAAGACGGCGAAGATGCCGATGTTGAGCCACGGGTTGCTGCCCGCGACGCCGCCGGCGGCCTGAGCCAGGTTCATCGCCCGCTCCCCTCGATCTCCTCACGGATGGCGGCGGCGGGTGGGTCGAAGTTCTTGTCGGCCCACTTCACGTACCAGGTGGTGATCGCGAAGGTGGTCACGAACTGCAGGAGCCCGAAGATCAGCCCGATGTTGATGTTGCCGGCGACCTTCGTCGCCATGAACGCCGGTGCGTAGCTGGCCAGCAGCACGTAGAGCAGGTACCAGACGAGGAAGGCCGCGGTCAGCGGGAAGACGAAGCGCCGCAGCCGGCGTCGCAGCGACTGGAACTCCGGGCTCGCCTGGACCGTTTCCCAGTCGGCGTCCCTCACCCCGTCCGCAGGGGGTGGTGACTCGGTGGTGCTCACGTTGCCTCCTCGCAGGCCTGCCGGTCGACTCCGGCACGAGGAAAGCGGCACCGGTGAGCAGCCGGAAGTAACGCGCGACACACACCTCACCGCGACGACGAACGGTCGACCAACGGTCGCGTTCCACGTCGAACGGTGGCGCTGGTCACGCCCGTGTCTCGTCCAGGTGGAGGCGCAACATGGCCGACTCGGCACCGGGTGGGGGCCGGTCGCGCAGCGAGACGAGCACCATCGTCAGGAAGGCCAGCGGCACCGACCAGAGCGCGGGCTGGCCCAGCAGCAGCGCCGTGACGCCGGGCGCGGGCTGGATCAGCAGGCTCGCGGCCATCACCCCCGCCGACGCGGCCAGGCCGATGCCCATGCCGACGAACGCGCCGCGCACCGTCAACCGTCGCCACCAGATCCCGAGCACCAGCAGCGGGCAGAACGTCGACGCCGCGACCGCGAACGCCGAGGTCACGACGGCCCCGACGTCGACGCGCGATGCCAGCAACGCGATCGGGACGACGACGGCCGCCGCGACCAGCGCCGTCAGCCGCAGCCGGCGCAGCGAGCCGGGCAGCAGGTCGTGGGAGACGGCGCCGGCGAGCGCGAGCAGCAGCCCCAGCGACGTCGCGAGGAACGCCGCGAACGCCCCCGCCGTCAGCAGCCCGGTGAACACCTGCCCGGCGGTGCCGTCGTCGACCCGGCCGGGCAGCTCGACGACCGCGGTGTCGGTGGCCCCCGACAGGTACAGCTCCGGCATGAGCACCCCGCCGAGCAGCCCGTACACCCACGTGAACAGGTAGAACGTGCCCAGCAGGCCGACGGTGATCGCCGCGGTCCGGCGGGCGGCGCGGCCGTCGGGGCTGGTGTGGAAGCGGACGATGACGTGGGGCAGCCCCATCGTCCCGAGGGCGGTGGCCACGAGCACCGACCACGTCGCGAGCAGCGAGTGCCCGGAGCGGTCGGAGTCGAGCAGCGGGCGCTGCCAGTCGTCGCTGCCGGGCAGGGCGGTGCCGCGGATGCGCGGCACGTCGGCACCCGCGGGGAACACCCAGCGGGCCTGGCCGGGCACGACGTACGGGCCCGGCTCCAGGTGCACCGGGACCGGACCGGCGTCGGTGTCGGCGAGGACCGTCATGGGTGCGGGGACCTCGATGCGCGTGGGCAGCCGGAACTCGACGGGCGTGTCCGCGGTGAACCGGCTGAACTCCGCCGGGTGCAGCGCGTCGTGGCGGGTCTCGGGCCCGACCGCGGTCATCAGCCACACCGCCGGGACGATGAACAGCAGCAGCTTGAGGACGAACTGGAACGCCTGCACGTACGTCGCCGCCCGCATGCCGCCGAGGGCGAGGGTGACGCTCACCGCCACCCCGGAGACGACGACACCGACCCAGTACGGCAGGCCGCTGACCGCCATCAACACCTGCCCGGCGGCGGTGAACTGCGGCACCAGGTAGAGCCCCGCGATCACGAGTACGACGACCGCGCAGAACCGGCGCAGGGCGGGTGAGCCCAGCCGCGCCTCCGCGAAGTCGGGCACCGTCAGCGCGCCGGTGCGCCGCATCGGGGCCGCGACGAACAGCAGCATCGCCAGGTAGCCCGCCGTGAACCCGACCGGGTACCAGAGCGCCCCCACCCCGTTCTTGACGACGAGCCCCGCCACCCCCAGGAACGACGCCGCCGACAGGTACTCCCCCGACACCGCGGCCGCGTTCAGTGTCGGTGAGATGCGCCGGGACGCGACGAGGAAGTCCGACGTCGACCGCAGCGCCGCGACCCCGCGAGCCCCGACGAGCAGCGTCGCCAGCACCACCGGCAGCGCGGCGAGGGCGATCACGTGTCGTCGTCCCCGGTGTTCTCGTCTGCTCGTTCGAGGCGTTCGGCCCGGCGCAGCTGCCGCCACGCGAGCAGGGCGAGCGCCGGGTAGGGCAGCACCGCGACGGCCACCCAGCTCACCGGCAGCCCGAACAGCCGCGGCCGGATCAGCTCCGGCACGGCGTCGAGCAGGATCGGCAGCCCGACGAGCAACAGCGCGAGGCCCGCCAGCCCGACGAGCGCGAGCCGCAGCTGGGCTCGGCGGAGGCGTTCGGCGCGGTCACGCTCGACCGCCGAGAGCCGCGGTGGTGGCGACGACACCGCGCCGCGCCGCGCGGTCAGCACGACGGCGGTCTGCGGGCTCGTCACGGTGATCCTGCGGGGGCGGCTCACCACGCCGAGCTCACCTGGCCCCGCGCAAGTCGCCGCGCGTCGCGGCGTCGAGGAGCAGGTCGCGCAGCGCGCGGGCGTGCCGGCGGCTCACCGGGACGTCGCCCGCGTCGGTGTGGGCGAGCAGCCCGCCGCCGCTGTCGCTGCGCAGCTCCAGCACCGAGCAGACGTCGAGCAGGAAGCTGCGGTGCACGCGGGTGTAGCCGTGGTCGGCCCAGTGCTCCTCGAGCCGCGAGATCGGCATCCGCAGCAGGTGCGACCCACCGCGGGTGTGCAGCCGCACGTAGTCGCCCTGGGCCTCGACGAAACGCACGTCGTCGCGGCGCACCCAGCGGGTCCGCCCGCCCAGCTCCACGGGCACCGCGGCCAGCTGGTCGACCGGCTCGGCCGCGCGGACGCCGGTCGGCACCTCCTCCCGCGACGCCCCCACGACGCGGCGGATCCGGGCGAGCGCACCGTCGAGACGTTCCGTCGACACCGGTTTGAGCAGGTAGTCCAGGGCACCGACGCCGTAGGCCGACACGGCGTGCTCCTCGAAGGCGGTGACGAACACGATCTCCGGTGGGTCGGCCAGCCGCGACAGCAGCGACCCCAGCTCCAGCCCGTCCATGCCCGGCATCGAGATGTCGAGGAACGCGGCGTCGAACGGCCCGTCCCGGTCGGCGGCCTGGATCAGGCGCAGCGCCGTCACCGCGTCGGCGGCCGGGACGACCTCCCCCACGCACGGCGAGTCGCGCAGCATCCCGCAGAGCTCGTCGAGGGCGGGCGCGACGTCGTCGACGACGAGGACCCGCAACCGGTCGGCCATCAGAGGGCCACCACTCCGGGCGCGAACCGCGGCACCCGCACCACGATCCGGGTGCCCGCACCCTCCGCCGTCTCGATCACCAGGCCGTACTGCGGCCCGTAGACCGCACGCAGCCTGCGGTCGACGTTCGCGAGCGCCAGCCCCGAGCCCTGCCCCTCCCCCGCGAGCGCCGCGCGGGCGTGCTCCGGGTCCATGCCGGGGCCGTCGTCCTCCACCGCGATGACGCAGTCCGTCCCCTGCGCCTCCCCGCTGACCTGCACCGACCCGCCACCCTCGATCCGCTCGACACCGTGCTGCACGGCGTTCTCCACGAGCGGCTGCAGTGTGAGGAACGGTAGTGCGACGGGAAGCACCTCCGGCGCGATGCGCACCTGCACCCGCAGCCGCTCCCCGAGCACCGCCCGCGCGAGCTCCAGGTAGGCCTCGATCGCGCGGAACTCCCCGGCCAGCGTCGTGTACTCGCCGCGGCGGGCCAGGTTGTGCCGGATGTACTCGGCGAAGTCGCGGATCAGCTCGCGGGCCCGGTCGGGGTCCGAGCGCACGAACGCCGCGATCGTCGTCAACGCGTTGTAGACGAAGTGCGGCGAGATCTCCGCGCGCAGCGCCCGCAGCTCGGCCCGCTCCGCGGCCTCCGCCGACGACTCCAGCCTGCTGCGGGCCAGCGCCTCCCCCGTCCACGCGGCCGCCTGCCGCGCCGCCGCCGCGGGCACCGCACCCACGACGACCAGCACCCCACCCGGTTCGCCGCGCACGGGCAGCGGCAGCGCGAGGGTGCGCCCGGCACGGCCCGCCCGGTGCCCGTCACGACGCACCTGGTCGACGAGGCCGGTCGCCGCCTCGTCGGGCCGCCCCGCCCACGCCAGCGGACCGGACATCCCGGCGAGACCGACGGCCTCGGCGTCGAGCAGCGACCGCAGTCGCCGCGCCGCCCTTCCGGCCCGGTCGTGGACGAGCCCGCCCCGGAGGTCCTCGGCGATCGCGGCGCCTACCGCGAGCACCGCCGTCGCATCCGACGACGGGAGCCGGCGCGACCGCCGCCACCAGCGGCGTCGCCGCGCCGCGGGCATGTCGGGATCCGCCTCGTCGGGGGCTTCGTCGCCCGCGACGCGCGTCGTCCCGGTCGCGTCCACGGCGTCACTGTAGTGACCGCGGCCACCGGAACCGCCCCTCCGCATCACCCCCGGCCCGCCACCCCGGTAGGGGATGGGCGCGGCGGCCCGGGACGGCAATCTCGACGACACGGACCGGCCGCGCCGTGGGTGCACAACGCCCGCCAGCGGCCACCGGTCGCCCGTCGGGCCCCGGTCCGGGTCCGGCATCACCTGTTCTTGTTCGTCTCAGTCTCTGTTCGACTCGGCTGCGGGGAGAAACGCACACATGCTCGCCGACCGTACGACGCTCGCCCGGTTCCTCAACGACGAGCGTCGCCGCCACCCCGACGCGGTGGGCGACCTCAACTCGCTGATCCTCGACGTCGCGATCGCCTGCAAGGCCATCGCGGGCCGCGTCGCCTACGGCGCGCTCGAGGGCGTGCTCGGTGCCCAGGGCACCGTCAACGTGCAGGGTGAGACCCAGCAGAAGCTCGACGTCATGTCCAACGACATCTTCATCCGCGCCACCGAGTGGGGCGGACAGGTCGCGGGCATGGCGTCGGAGGAGCTCGACGACCCCTACGAGATCCCCGCCGAGTTCCCGCGGGGCAAGTACCTGCTGGTCTTCGACCCGCTGGACGGTTCGTCGAACATCGACGTGAACGTGTCCGTCGGCAGCATCTTCTCGGTGCTGCGCTCGCCGGACAGCGCGGGCGGCAACCCCACCGCCGACGACTTCCTGCAGCCCGGCACCACCCAGGTCGCCGCCGGCTACGCCATCTACGGGCCGTCGACGATCCTGGTCCTCACGGTCGGCCGTGGCACGCACGCCTTCACCCTCGACCCGCGCCTGGGCGAGTTCATCCTCACCCGTGAGAACATCCGCATCCCGGACACGGCGTCGGAGTTCGCGATCAACGCGTCCAACCGCCGCTTCTGGGAGCCCGCGGTGCGCCGCTACGTCGACGAGTGCCTCGCCGGCAAGTCGGGCCCCCGCGGCAAGGACTTCAACATGCGCTGGGTGGCGTCGCTGGTCGCCGAGACCCACCGCATCCTCAGCCGCGGCGGCGTGTTCCTCTATCCGCGCGACACCAAGGACCCGGCCAAGCCGGGCCGGCTGCGCCTGCTCTACGAGGCCAACCCCGTCGCGTTCATCATCGAGCAGGCCGGTGGCGCCGCGAACACGGGCCACGAGCGCATCCTCGACGTCCAGCCCACCGAGCTGCACCAGCGCATCGCGCTGATCTTCGGTGCGGTCGAGGAGGTCGAGAGGATCTCGAAGTACCACGTCGAGAACGTCGACACCGGGGTGGACACGCCCTTCTACGGCACCCGCGGCCTGTTCCGCACCACGACCTGACCGCGTCAGCGAACGGAGACACGATGTCGAGCAAGCACCCCATCATCGCGGTCACCGGTGCGTCGGGCGCCGGGACGACCTCGGTCATGCGCGCCTTCCAGCAGATCTTCCGCCGGGAGCACATCAACGCGGCCGCGGTCGAGGGCGACAGCTTCCACCGCTTCGACCGCGCCGAGATGAAGGTCGCGATGACCGAGGCGCACGCCCGCGGCGACCACAGCTTCAGCCACTTCGGCCCCGAGTCGAACCTCTTCGAGGAGCTCGAGGAGCTGTTCCGCACCTACGCCGAGACAGGCAGCGGCAAGGTCCGCCGTTACCTCCACGACGACGAGGAGGCCGCGCCCTACAACCAGTCGCCCGGCACCTTCACGCCGTGGGCCGACCTGCCCGCCGACTCCGACCTGCTGTTCTACGAGGGCCTGCACGGCGCGGTCGTCACCGAGAAGGTCGACGTCGCGCAGCACCCCGACCTGCTCATCGGTGTCGTCCCGGTGATCAACCTCGAGTGGATCCAGAAGCTGCAGCGCGACAAGACGCAGCGGGGCTACTCCACCGAGGCCGTCACCGACACGATCCTGCGCCGCATGCCGGACTACGTGAACCACATCTGCCCGCAGTTCTCGCGCACGCACGTGAACTTCCAGCGGGTCCCGATGGTCGACACGTCCAACCCGTTCATCGCGCGCGCGATCCCGACGGCCGACGAGTCGATGCTGATCATCCGCTTCGCGGACCCGAAGGGCATCGACTTCTCCTACCTGCTGTCGATGCTGCACGACTCGTTCATGTCCCGGGCCAACACGATCGTCTGCCCCGGCGGCAAGTTCGACCTCGCGATGCAGCTGATCTTCACGCCGATGATCTGGCGCCTCATGGAACGTCGCCGACAGGGCGCCAACGCCTGACCGCCTCTCCGTTCCGCGGACGGCCCCGCCCGGCACTCCCGGGCGGGGCCGTCCTGCGTCCGGGGATCTCCGGGCGCAGCCTCACCGTCGTCCGCGCGCCCGAACCCGACCGTCGGGGTTGCGCGCGACGTCGCTGCCGACGGCCGTCGGTCGCACGCGTCGTCCGGATCTGCTGCGCCCTCGTCATTGTTGACCATCTCCGTGCGCGGATATGCTCACCGCCGGTTCCGGGACGACGCGCCGCACCCCCTCGGCAGCGCGCCGGCACCACGCAGTTCCTCTCGGCATGGGCACGTCGCGCGCCTCCGCACGCCGTGCTGCCTCTGTCGGTGACCTCCTGCGACGCGTGCCGCCCAAGCGGCCTCGCCGCCTCAGGTCGTGCCAGTACACCGCCGTATGGGCAGTTCGAGAGAGGTGTGTCCGTCATGCGCTCTGTTCGAGGACGCCACGTTCCAGGACACCGCCGGCGATCACGGATGGCCGCCGCGGTCGCCGCGCTCGCGGCTGTCGTGCTCGTCGCGACGGGGTGCGGGTCGAACGGCGGCGCCACGTCCGCCGCGACCAACCCCGACAAGCTGGACTCGTCCAAGCCGTTCGGCGGCAACCCCGCCGACGAGGGCACTCCGAAGTCCGGCGGCACGCTGATCGTCGGCATGTACACCGAGGCCCGCTCGTTCGACCCGGTCGTCGGGTCCAACCTGATGGCCTCGGCGGTGTACGACTCGCTTCTCAAGATGGACGACAAGGGCGTCGCAAAGCCCTACCTCGCGCAGTCGATGGACACCCCCGACGGCGGCACCACCTGGGTCATGAAGCTGCGGCCCGGCGTCACGTTCCAGGACGGCACCCCGTTCAACGCCGACGCCGTGCTCTTCAACGTCAAGCGGCAGATGGACACCCCGACCGCGCTCGGCAAGCTCTACACCGAGCCGATCGCCTCGATGACCGCGACCGACGACCTCACGATCACCTTCGCGCTGAAGCGCCCGACCGCGACGTTCCCGACGTCGTTCGCCCTGCCCTTCTCCTCCGGCAACCTCGGCACCATCGCCTCGCCGACCGCCGTGCAGAAGGAAGGCGCGGACTACGGCCGCAACCCCGTCGGTGCAGGGCCCTTCTCCTTCGTCCAGTGGATTCCGAACAACAAGATCGTCGTCAAGAAGTTCGACAACTACTGGGACAAGGGAAAGCCCTATCTCGACGGCATCGAGTTCCGGCCGATCTCCGACACCGACGCACGCTACGCCTCCGTCGCGAACGGTGACATCGACCTCGACATCGGCGGTTTCTTCTCCGAGCTGCGCCGGGCGTCGCTGGACAAGAACCTGAACACGTACTACGGCCCCGGCGGCGACGGCCAGTACCTCTACTACAACCTCACCAAGAAGCCGTTCGACGACAAGTCCGTGCGCCGGGCCCTGATCATGGCCATCGACCCGAAGGCATTGAACGCGACGCAGTACAACAACGTCGGGCAGCTGGCGACGACACCGTTCGCCGAGGGCGACCAGTACTTCAGCCAGGCCGCCGCCGACGCCTATCCGAAGTTCGACCAGGCCGGCGCCAAGAAGCTGATCGACGCCTACAAGGCGGGCGGCGGGAACCCGGACTTCACCTACAACACCGGCAACTCCCCCGACGACCACCAGATGGGCCAGTTCCTGCAGGCCCAGTGGGCGGCCATCGGCGTGAACGTCGAACTGCAGTTCGACGACATCTCCACGTTCATCGGCCCGATCATCCAGGGCACCCAGTTCGGCACGGCGACCTGGATCAGCGGGCCGTACGAGAACCCGTTCCCGTTCATGACCAACCAGTTCCACACGGGCGGCATCAACAACTACGGGAAGTACTCGAACCCGGAGGTCGATGCCGCGCTCGACCAGGCCGCCGCGACGACCGACCCCGCCGCGCAGATCGCCGCGTACAAGAAGGCGCAGGAGCTGGTCGCCGCCGACCTGCCGGTGATCTGGCTGTCGCGGGCCGCCAAGGCCGCGATCGCGCGCCCGAACGTCAAGGGCGTCTCGCGGTACCTGTCCAGCGAGCTGTTCTTCGCCGGCACCTGGAAGTCCTGACCCCCTGCCCCTGTGAGCGGCGCGGCCGCGTCCCGGCCGAGCAGGGGCCCTGCACGTCCGGGCGCTCCGTTCTGCAGGAACGGCACTTTCCCGCAACTGGGCTGCGGGAAAGTGCCGTTCCTGCATCCCCGGGGCAGGTTCCCGGGGACCGCCCTCAGAGCGGGCGGGCCGCGCGTTCGACGATCCGGCGGAACCAGCGGTGGGCCGGGTCCGAGGTGAGCCGCTCGTGCCACCACAGCCGCTCGACGAAGGGTTCCAGTGGCGCGGGCGGATCGAGCACCCGCAGGCCGAGCCGGTCCTGCAGCGTCCGGGCCAGCGTCTCCTGCATGAGCGCGACGTGCCCGGAGGAGGCGACGAGGAACGGGACGGCGGTGTAGCTGTCGACGCGCACCGCGACCGAAGGCCGGATGCCCAGGGCGGCGAGCTGCCCGCTGACGGGCACGACCGACGGGAACTCGGTGTCGCGGTGGTAGGGCACGACCCAGTCGGCGTCGCGCAGCTCGTCGACGGTCAGCGTGTCGCCGAAGGGGGCGTCGCCGCCCACGACGCACACCCAGCGGTCGCGGAACAGCAGCGCCGACCGGATCTCGGGCAGCCGGAACCGGGCCGTCGCGGAGGAGACGACGGCGTCGACGGCCCGGATGGTGCGGTCGATTCCGGCTGCGAGGGCCTCGCGGACCAGGACGATGTTGAGCCGGACATGGGGTGCGTGCGCGCGGGTCTCGGCGGCGAGCCGCTCCCCCATGACGGCGATGGCGTAGTCGGACATGACGACCGTGAACTCGTGGTGCGAGGTGGCGGGGTCGAAGTCGGCGCCGGTGGACAGCAGCCGGTCGATGCCCTCGCAGACCGTCTCGACCTGGTCGACGAGCTGGTGGGCGAGCGCCGACAGCTCGTAGCCCGCGCCCTTGCGGACGAGCAGCTCGTCGTCGAAGTGGCGGCGCAGGCGGGCGAGCGCGGCACTGGCGGCGGGCTGGGAGACGCCGACGCGGGCGGCCGCGCGGGTGACGTTGCGTTCGCGCAGCAGCTCGCGCAGCACCACGAGCAGGTTGAGATCGAGACGGGCGAGCCTCGTCGACGAGGACGTCACGTCCCCATCTCATCACGGCCGGAAAGACAGGACAGCCTACCTTAATTCGCTGTGATGGTATTCACCACGCTGATGGCGCGATAGACGAATTCGTTGTTTCCGCCGTGTGAAATGCCTGCGTTAACGTCGAGGACGCGATCCGGCGGAATCCCGCCGACATCACGAATTCGCCCCGGGAACGGCACGACCGCGCCCGGGACACAGCCGTGCCGGAATGACAGGCGTGCCCGGACGCACGCCACGAGGAGGGCCGACGATGCTGTCGCACACGGACAACGAGACCCTGTGCCGGGTCGGGCCGGGGACTCCGATGGGCGACGTGCTGCGCCGCTACTGGACCCCCGCCCTGCTCAGCGAGGAACTGCCCGAGCCCGACGGCACCCCGCTGCGGGTGACGCTGCTCGGCGAGAAGCTCGTCGCGTTCCGCGACACCACCGGCAAGGTCGGCCTGATCCAGGAGAACTGCCCGCACCGCGGCGCCTCCCTGTTCTTCGGGCGCAACGAGGAGTGCGGGCTGCGCTGCCCGTACCACGGCTGGAAGTTCGACACCGAGGGCAACTGCGTCGACATGCCGAGCGAGCCGGCGGAGAGCTCGTTCAAGGACCGGGTCAAGGCCAAGTCGTACCCGGTGCACGAGTCGGGCGGGATCGCCTGGACCTACATGGGTCCCGCCGACACGATGACGCCCTTCCGCGACTTCGGCACCGAGACGCTGCCGGCCGAGAAGACGCTGGCCTCCAAGCTCTACGCCGACTGCAACTGGATCCAGACGATGGAGGGCAACCTCGACACCGCCCACATCTCCTGGCTGCACGGCTTCTTCGCCGCGGGCGAGTTCGAGGACGACGGCACCGACAAGCCCGGCTACCCGTCGAACAAGGCGACGTGGCGGTTCTGGACCCACGACCAGGCGCCGCGCATCGAGGTGGAGAACACCTGGTACGGCTACCGCTACGCCGGCCTGCGGACCACTCCCAACGGGCACACGAACGTCCGCATCACCGAGTACATCGCCCCGTACTCGACGATCATCGCCGCGATCCCCTACAACACCCGCCACCTCATGGTCGTCCCCATCGACGACCACAGCTGCTGGCGCTACAACTTCGACGCCCAGGTCGACGCCAACCCGCAGGGCCACGGCGGTGCCCCGCTGCACAGCGTCAGCCCGTTCGAGACGCCGTTCACCCGCAGGGTCGGTGGCATCACCCCGCGCGAGTACACCGCCGACAACGGCTACAAGCTCGACCGCGACGTCCAGCGCACCGAGACCTTCAGCGGCGTCGCCGACTTCGTCAGCCAGGACCTGATGGTCACCGAGTCGATGGGCCCGATCTACGACCGCAGCACCGAGCAGCTCGGCCAGCTCGACAAGGCCGTCATCCGGATGCGACGCATCCTGCTCGGCGCGGCGAAGGCGTTGCAGACCGACGGCACCGCACCGCCCGCGCTGGCCGGCGACGGCCGCGACTTCACCGCGATCCGAGCCGCCGACAAGGTGCTCGAGGAGGGCGAGGACTGGCGCTACCTGGGCACCGACGACGACCCTGCCGTGCGCGAGGCCCTCGACTCGGTCGGGCGCCATCTCCCGATCGCCGGCGACTGACGCCGTCGTGGGGATCAGCCGGCTCAACCACGCCGTCCTCTATGTCCGTGACGTCGACCGCAGCGTGGCGTTCTACCGGGACCTGCTCGGTTTCCGGGTCGTGATGGACCGGCCCGGCCGGGCGGCGTTCATGCAGGCCCCGGACTCGACGAACGACCACGACGTCGGCCTGTTCGCGATCGGCGACGGCGCGCACGACTCGTCGGCGGGCACCACCACGGTGGGGCTGTACCACCTGGGCTGGGAGCTGCGGACACTGCGCGAGCTCGGGGAGCTCGCGGAGGTGCTCGGAGGTGCGGGCGCGCTCGTCGGCGCCACCGACCACGGCACCACGAAGAGCATCTACGCGCGCGACCCTGACGGCATCGAGTTCGAGGTGGCCTGGCTCGTCCCCGCCGACCGGCTCGACGACGCCACCTACGAGGCGCGCACGCGTCGTGGGGTGCCGCTGGACCTGCCGGCGGAGATCGCGCGCTACGGCGCGGACACGCGCGGCGGTGTCGGTGTGTCGGCACCGGCGCCGGCGGGGACGACGCAGGCCTGACGTGCGGGGCCGCCCCCGCGGCCCCGCACGCGGAACTCCGGGTGATCACTGCCGGACTCGACGAGGAGTGGGTGGGCGAATGCAGGTGCGTGCAGGCGGACGGTGGCGACAGGCACGCTGGGCCGGGGTGGTGGCCGCGGCCGTCACGATGCTGCTGGTCGTGACGGGCTGCGGGTCGGCGGGAGGGTCCTCGGGCGCGCAGACCGGGCCGATCACGGCGGTCGACCCCTACGGCGGTGACCTCGCCAAGGAGGGCACGCCCAAGAAGGGCGGCACGTTGATCCTCGGCGCCGACCGCGAGTCCGTCACCTTCGACCCGACGGTGCAGAACACCAACATGGCGCAGAACGCCGTCTTCGACTCGCTGCTCAAGCTCTCCGCCGACGGCAAGGTGGAGCCGTTCATCGCGACGGGCATGGCGACGTCGGACAACGGCACGACGTGGACGATGACCCTCACCCCGAACGTGAGGTTCTCCGACGGCACGGCCTACGACGCGAACGCCGTCATCGTCAACACCCAGCGCCACATCGACAAGGCGACCTCGCCCGCCCACACCTACGCTGCGATGATCGCCTCGATGCAGGCCGTGGACCCGCTGACCGTGAGGTTCACGCTGAAGTCGCCGCTCGCGTCGTTCCCGATCGTGTTCGCCCAGAGCGGCTTCAACGGCACCCTCGGCATGATCATCTCGCCGGCGGCGCTGCAGCAGTGGGGCAAGGACATCGGCACCCACCCCGTCGGCGCCGGCCCGTTCACCCTCACCAGCTGGGTCCGCGACTCGAAGATGACGTTGGCGCGCAACCCGGACTACTGGCAGCAGGGCATGCCCTACCTCGACGGGCTGGAGTTCCGCCCGCTGCCCGACACCGAGACCCGCACGTCGTCGACGCAGAACGGCGACATCGACCTGGCCTTCGCCGCCTACAACCAGGAGCTCGTCCGCGGCCTGAACAACTCGAACCTGCAGGTCTACTACGGCCCCGGCAACTCCGGTGAGTACCTGTTCTTCAACTTCACCAAGGCGCCGTTCGACGACCGCTCCATGCGCGAGGCGATCATCCGCGCACTGGACATGAACGCCCTGTCGGCCAGCCAGTACAACAACCGGCTGACGACGGCCACCAGCCTCTTCGACCGGTCCAGCCCGTACCACGACCAGGCTGCCTCCGACCTGTGGCCGACGTTCGACCAGGCCAAGGCCAAGGAGCTCGTCGCCGCCTACCGGGCCAAGGGCGGGAACCCCGACTTCACGTTCAAGACCACGACGAGCCGCCAGCCGTTCGCCGAGTTCGTGCAGGCGCAGATGGCGGCCATCGGGATCAAGGTCGACGTCAAGACCTACGACCTCGCGCAGTACTCGTCGGCCGTCGTGCAGAGCGGGGACTTCCAGCTGAGCACGACCGTCGCGCCGCTGGACAACCCGTTCCCGGGGGCGCAGCGGCTCGTCGGCACCGGCGGCAGCGGGAACTTCGGGAAGTACTCGAACCCCGACGTCGACAAGTGGCTGGCCGACGCGGCGGTCACCAGCGACGACGCCCAGCGCACGAAGGACTACCAGCAGGTCGAGGACCAGGTGAACAAGGACCTGGCCGTCGTCTGGATCAGCCGGGCCTACCTGGCCACGATCACGAAGAAGGACGTCAAGGGCATCGACCGCTACCTGTCCAGGGACATGTTCTACGGGACGACCTGGCTCGACCGCTGACCCACTGAGAAGACCCGGCACCGGGCGGGGCGCGGCCTCACGGCTGCCCGGGCGCTCACCGACAGGTCGTGAGTGGCAATCGTCAGAAGTTGCCGCGGCGGGCCTGTTCGCGCTCGATGGCCTCGAACAGCGCCTTGAAGTTACCCTTCCCGAAGCCCAGCGAGCCGTGTCGCTCGATGAACTCGAAGAACACCGTCGGGCGGTCGCCGATGGGGGCGGTGAAGATCTGCAACAGGTAGCCGTCCTCGTCGCGGTCCACCAGGATGCCGCGGGCGGCGAGCTCGTCGATCTCGACGCGGACGTCGCCGATCCGGGCCCGCAGCGCCGGATCGGAGTAGTAGGACGGCGGGGTCGGCAGGAACTCGATGCCCCGGGCGCGCAGGGCGTCGACCGTTGCGAGGATGTCGTCGGTGGCCAGGGCGAGGTGCTGGACACCGGGGCCTGCGTGGAAGTCGAGGTACTCGTCGATCTGCGAGCGCTTGCGCCCCTGCGCGGGCTCGTTGAGCGGGAACTTCACCCGCCGGTTCCCGCTGGCGACGACCTTGCTCATCAGCGCCGAGTAGTCCGTGGCGATGTCGGCACCGACGAACTCGGCCATGTTCGTGAACCCCATGACCCGGGTGTAGAACGCGACCCACTCGTCCATCCGCCCGAGCTCGACGTTGCCGACGACGTGGTCGAGCGCCCGGAACGCGGGCGAGCCGAGCGCCGGGGCGTGCTGTGCGACGTATCCGGGCAGGTAGGCGCCGGTGTAGCGGGACCGGTCGACGAGGGTGTGGCGGGTGTCGCCGTAGGTCGCGATCGCGGCGGTGCGGACGGTGCCGTGCTCGTCGGTGACGTCGCGCGGCTCGTCGAGGACCGTCGCGCCGGCGGACCGGGCGTGGGCGACGGCGCGGTCGACGTTGGGGACCTCGAGGGCGACGTCGGAGACGCCGTCGCCGTGGCGGCGGTGCCGGTCGTGCAGGGGGCTGCCCGGGTCGACGCCGCCGGTGACGACGAACCGCACCTCCCCGGCCTGCAGCACGTAGGCGTGATGGTCGGGGTTGCCGGTCTCGGGCCCGGAGTAGGCGACGAGCTCCATGCCCAGTACGAGGCGGTACAGCAGCGCGGTCTGCGCGGCGTTGCCGACGACCCAGACGACCGCGTCCCATCCGGTGACGGGGAACGGGTCGGAGCCGGTGTCGTGGTCGACGAGCCCCAGCAGGCGGTGCAGCTGTCCGGGATCGAGGTCGTGGTCGATGCTCATGGCGTCTCCCCTGTCCGCTGTGTACGGAGAGGACAGCGCGGCTGCGTCCTCTACGCAAGCGAGGCCGGCCTGGCTGACTCTGCTGTACAGATCGGGGAGTCGGGACGCCGGGCAGCTGTACAGTCCGCCTACATGACCGACCTCGACGCACTCGACGTCGACCTGCTCGCCGCGCTGCGCGAGCACCCGCGGGCGGGGGCGCTGGAGCTGTCGCGGTTGCTGCAGGTCGCACGGGGAACGGTGCAGGCGCGGATCGACCGGCTCGAGCGCGAGGGCGTGATCACCGGGTACGGCCCGGACGTCGACCTCGTCGCGGCCGGCTTCGGTGTGCACGCGTTCGTGACGCTGGAGATCACCCAGGGCGCCCTCGACGACGTCGCCGCCGAGCTCACCGCGCACCCGGCGGTGCTGGAGGCCTACGCGACGACGGGTTCGTCGGACGTGCTGTGCCGGCTGGCGGCGTCGTCGCACGAGGACCTGCAGCGCACCCTGCTGGAGCTCAACCGGTCCGGGGTGGTGGCGCGGTCGACGAGTGTCGTCGTGCTCTCGGAGGTGGTGGCGCCGCGGACGTTGCCCTTGCTGCGCAGCCGGCCCCGCGACACCCCGCGACGGGCGCCGGCCTACCGCGACGGCGGCTGACTCCCGGCCGGGCCGAACGCGGTCAGGAAGCGGTCGCGGAAGGCGTCCATCCCCCACACCGGCGCCTGCGCCCCCGGCCGCAACCCGGGGTCCCAGCCCCAGCCCGCGATACGGTCGAGGACGGCCGGGTCCTTCGCGACGACCGTGACCGGCACGTCGCGGTTCGGGTCGTTGCCGGTGGCGACGGGTGCGGGCTGGTGGTCGCCGAGGAACACCATGACGAGGTCGTCGTCGCCGTAGTTCTGCAGGTAGGAGATCAGCGTGGCGAGCGAGTAGCGGATCGACGCGAGGTAGTCGGCGCGCACGACGGCGGGGTCGGTGGTGAGGATGGCCTGCGGCGGCAGGCTCGGCCCGGACATCGTGGCGTAGACGGAGCCGTCGCCGACCCGGTCCCACGGCAGGAGGGTGGGCAGCGGCGTCCACGGCGCGTGGCTGGAGACCAGCGTGATCCCGGCCATCAGCGGCGCGTGGCCCGGTGCGCGCAGGCGCTGCTGGAAGGTCGCGAGCGTGTACTGGTCGGGCATCGTCGCGAAGCTGAAGGCGGGGCCCTCGTAGCCGAGGAGCTGGGCGTCGAGGACCTGGTCGTAGCCGTAGAAGTCGGCGTCGGGGAAGCCGGACGTGGTGCCGGGCTGCACCGCGGCGGTGTCCCAGCCGGCGCGGCGGAAGGCGGCGGCGAGGGTGAGCCGGCCGGTGGCGTCGAGGTCGTCGAAGCGGGTCTGGTCGTCGATCCGGACCCCGCTCTCGAGCGTCGAGTGGGCGAGCCAGCTGCCGCCACCGAACGTCGGTGAGGTCAGCCAGGCGCTGCGGGCGGGGAGACCCGCACCGTCGAGCCGGGCAGCCACGGAGGGGTCGGTGAGGGCGGACCGCCCGTAGCTCTCGACGTAGGTCAGCACGACGTCCTTGCCACGCAACGCGGTCAGCAGGTCGGCGGGCGGCGTGGTGCGGAACTCGTCGCGCGCGGCGGCCGCCTCGAACTCGCGGCGGTCGGCGACGGCGGCCCCGATCTGGCCGACGTGGGCGGCCGCGAGGGTCGCCGCGTCCCGGGACGCGACGGGCAGCCCGGCCGTCTGGGCGCCCAGCCCGGCGAGGACGGTCCACGCCACGGTGAGCACGGCGACGACCCGCCTGGACGGCGCCGGACGGCTCGTGACGAGGTGCGCCGTGCGCAGCACCGCCGCCGTCACGCCCGCGACGACGAGCAGCCCCAGCACGACCGCGCCGACGACCGCCCCGACAGCCGCGGCGCCGCCCGACGACGAGCGCACGAAGTCGACGCCGCCCTTCACCAGGCCCGCGTCGGTGAGCGGGTCGAAGGGCCGGTCGAGGACGGCGGAGAAGCCGAGGTCGAACAACCGGAGCACGGTGAGCAGGCCGAGCAGCACGCCGAACGCGACGGCGGCGATCCGCCGCGCCCCGCCGCGCAGGACGAGCAGCACCGCGACCGCGACGAGCCCCTCCAGCGGGATGCGGGCGAACGCCGCCGGGGTGAGGTCGGTGAACGCGGCGGGCGCGACGAGCGCCGCGACCACGAGCACGACCGCGACGACGCTCCCGACCGTCCTCATCGGACCGCGCGGCCCCGACGGGACAGCAGGACCACGGCACCGGGGACCGTGGACGCGAACGTCAGCAGGCCGTAGACGATCGACGCGGACGCGCCGTCGGCAGCCGGGAGGCCCGCGGCGCAGAAGCCCAGTGCCGCGGCGGCCTCGCGCGGGCCGAAGCCACCGATGCCGATGGGCAGGCCCGTCGCGAACAGGGCCGCGAGGATCACGGGCAGCAGCTGCACGACGGGCGCGTCCGACCCGATGGCGCGGGCGGCGACGACGAACAGGGTCGCGTTCCCGGCGAGCGCGACGGCCGACAGCCCGAACACCCCCGGCCAGACGCGGGCGGCGAGCAGGCCGGTGCGGGCGTCGACGAGCAGCGTCGCGACGGCCGCGCGCAGCCGCGGCACGCACACCGCCACGACGACCCCGGCGGCCACGACCATCGCGGCTGCGGCGAGCGCCACCGGACCCGGCAGCAGCACCGAGAAGGCATCGGGCCTGCTCAGCAGCACCGTCAGACCGACGGCGACGAGCACCACCTGGCCCGCGAACCGTTCGAGGACGACGGCCCGTGCCGACCGGGCGAGCGCGCCGACCGCACGACCGTGCCCGACGGCCCGCCCGACGTCGCCGAGCACACCGGTGGGCAGCACGGTGTTGAGGAACGTCGACTGGTAGGAGTCGGCGAGCGCGGGCCGGAACCGCAGCGGCAGCCCGAGCCCGCCCGCGACGAGCCGCCAGCGCGCGGCGTTGCAGGCCGTCGTGAGCAGTCCGACGGCGAGCGCGACGAGCACGACGGGCGGGTCGATCCCCCGCAGGCCGTCGAGGAGCGGGCCCCCACCGAGCTGCCATGCCACGACCGCCAGCACCACGACCCCGCCGACCGCACTGCCGTGACGACGCAGCAGCACGAGCGTGCGGGGATGCTCGTGGGCGGGCGCGACGAGGGTGTCGGTCATCGGACCAGCGCCGGCGCGGGGGTGAGCGCATCGAGGACCGCGGCGACCCGGGCGGCGGTGACGTCCCAGCCCGGGACGAGGAAACGCCCGGCCATCGCGTTGCGGCGCAACGCCTGCCGCAGCCCGGGGTCGTCGAGCCAGCGGCGCAGTCCGCGGGCCAGCGCCCCGGCGCTCCCCGGCTCGACGAGCAGGCCGCCCTCGCCGAGAGCTTCGCCGACACCACCGGCGTCGGTGGCGAGGACCGGGATCGCGCGGGCCGCGGCCTCCCGCACGACCATCCCGAACGCCTCGGTCCGCGACGGCAGCACGAGCAGGTCGGCGCGGTCGAACGCGGTGTGCAGCGCGCGACCTGCGAGCGGGCCGTCGAAGCTGACCCGGCCGGCGAGCCCGTGCACGCGGGCGCGGTCCCGGACCCGGTGGGCGAATGCGGGAGCGCGGTCGAGCGGGCCGCCGACGCGGCACGTCCATTCCCGGTCGGCCACCGCCGCCAACGCCTCGACCAGCACGTCCTGCCCCTTCGTCGGGGTGACCGCGCCCAGGCAGAGCAGGCTGTGGCCGTCGCCGGACCCCGCGGCGAGCGGCGCCGGGTCGGCACCTGGCTCGGCGACGTGCACCCGCGCGGCCGGGACGCCGTGCTCCTCGACGACGCGGCGGGCGGTCCACAGGCTCGTCGTGACGACGGCGGCCGCGGCGTGCAGCACCCGGCGTTCGGCGGCGGCGAGGCCCGGCGCGGCGCCCGCTTCGTCACCGAGCGGGAGGTGGACGAGCACGACCAGCCGCAGCCGCGCCGCGTGCGGCACCACGACCTCCGGCACCCCGCAGGCCACCAGCCCGTCGAGCAGCACGACAGTGCCGGCCGGGATCGCGGCGAGCGCTTGTGCGAGAGCCGTCCGGGCCGCGGGCTCCGGGCGCGGCCAGGTGCCGCCGACCTCGATCTCGCACACCGGCCGGTTCGCCGCCAGCGTCGTGCAGAGCCGCCGGTCGTAGACGTTGCCGCCGGATGGCCGGGCAGGGTCGTCGATGCCGGCGGGCATGACGACGACGGTCACGCTCTTCACAGCGCCCGCTCGTAGGACGCCGACGCCACGTGCGACTCGTTGAGCGTCACCGCGATCCCCGTCAGGCCGCGCGCGCCCTCCCCGAGAGCGCCGGCGTGCACGCGGTCGGCCAGCCGGTCGGCGACCACCCTGGCCAGGAACTCCGTCGACGTGTTCACACCCGCGAACGCGGGCTCGTCGTCGAGGTTGCGGTAGTTGAGCTCGCCGAGCACCTCGTGCAGCTGGGCGGTGGCGAGCCCGATGTCGACGACGATGCCGTCGGCGTCGAGGTCGGGGCGGCGGAACGCGGCGTCGACGACGTAGGTCGCCCCGTGCAGGGCCTGCGCCGGGCCGAACACCTCGCCGCGGAAGCTGTGGGCGACCATGAAGTGGTCGCGGACGGTGATGGTGAACAACGTCAGCTCCTTCCCCCGTACCCGACACGGTGCAGGAGCCCGGGTGGTTCACCGGTGAGGACCCGCGGGAGTGTGACGGGAAGCTCGTCGAACGTTCCCGTACTGGTCACGAGGGCGTCGAACCGGTCGTCGGCGAGCAGCCGGAACGCGACGGCCAGCCGCCCCGCGAACCCCTTCCGGGCCCGGCGCGGCGACACGGTGCCGACCTGGCTGCTGCGGATCGTCAGCCGCCGCGGATGGAAGCCCTCGCCCAGCGGCAGGGTGACGGGCCGGTCGCCGTACCAGCTGAGGTCGACGACCTCGCCCTCGTCGGCGAGCAGCTCCAGCGACCGCGACAGCCCCTCGCTCGTCGCGCTGGTGTGCAGGACGAGGTCGCAGTCGCCGTCGGCGTCATCGGGGGTGGCGAAGCCGACACCCAGCGCGTCGGCGACGGCCGACCGGGACCGCAGCGGGTCGACCAGCTGCACCCGCGCACCGGGCAGGCCCGCCAGCACCGCCGCGACCACGCACCCGACCATCCCACCGCCGACGACCGCGATCCGGTCCCCCACCAGCGGCGCGGCATCCCAGAGCGCGTTGACCGCGGTCTCGACCGTCCCGGCCAGCACCGCCCGTTCCGGCGGCACGTCCGGCGGGACGACCGTCACCGCCGACGCGGGGACGACGTAGCGCGTCTGGTGCGGGTAGAGGCAGAAGACGGTGCGCCCCAGGAGGTCCGCAGGTCCGTCCTCGACCACGCCGACGTTGAGGTAGCCGTACTTGACCGGCCCGGGGAAGTCGCCCTCCTGGAACGGCGCCCGCATCGTCTCCCGCTGGCCCGGCGGCACCCCGCCGCGGAACACCAGTGCCTCGGTCCCGCGGCTGACACCGGAGTACGAGGTGCGGACCAGCACCTCGCCCGGCCCCGGTGCCGCCGGCGGGACGTCCCGGATCTCCGGCTCCCCCGGGGCGCGCAGCCAGAGCGCTCGTGCGGCGGGCGCGTGGTCGGGCATGGCCCCAGTCCACCAGGAGCGGGTGAACGCCGCGCAGCAGGCCGGTCACGAACTCCCCGCAACCTCACGGCGGGGCTGAACCGGCGGGCGGGTTCGTCCGTCGGGGAACATGACCGCAACGGACAGGGAGCCATGATCGCGACGACGGTGCTCGGCGGGGAGCTCGCGCTGCTCGGTGTGCTCGCCGCGACGACAGGCCTCGGCCCCGCTGGGTGGGCGGTCGGCGTGGCGCATGCCGTCGTGCTCACGGTGCTGCTCGCGCGCCGCACCGTCGAGGTCGGGCCCCGGCCTGCCGACCGGGTCACGGCGATCCGTGCGGTGCTGGGCGGTGGGGTGACGGCACTGGTCGCCGACGGCGTCGCCGGGAACCTGGCGCCCGTCGCCCTGCTGGTGGCGCCGGCGTCGGTGGCCCTGGCCCTCGACGCCGTCGACGGGCGGGTCGCCCGGCGGACCGGGACGGCGTCGGTGTTCGGGGCCCGGTTCGACATGGAGACCGACGCGTGGCTGATCGCCGTGCTGTCGGTGCACGTCGCGACCCTGTCCGGGGCGTGGGTGCTCGCGATCGGCGCGATGCGCTACGCGTTCGTCGGGGTCACCGCCCTGGTCCCGTGGATGCGTGGCACCGTCCCGCCCACGGTGGGCGCCAAGGTCGTCGCCGCGGCCCAGGGGGTCGTGCTCGTCGTCGCGTCGTCGACGCTGCTCCCCGGCGCGGTCGCGACCGGACTCGTCGCCGCCGCGCTCGCGGCCCTGGCATGGTCGTTCGGGCGCGACGTCAGGCACCTGGACAGGGCACGTACCGCAGCAGCACCACATCGCCGATGGGGCGGGTCTCCACCAGCCGCATCCGGTTCCCCGGGCCCTGGGGGAACGCGGCGGCGTTGACGAACCGCGGCGCGCCCGGCTGCCCGACGAGGAAGGGCGCGAACACGACGTGCAGCTCGTCGACCAGGCCCGACGCCAGGAACAGGGTGTGCACCTGGGACCCGCCCTCGACCATCAGCCGGCGGACGCCGCGGCGGCGCAGGTCGGCGAGCAGGGTCGCGACGTCGAGCGGGTCCCCCGCGCCGACGACGGTCGCGCCCGCCCGGAGCCGGTCGCGCACCTCCGCGGCCGCGGACGTCGGCGCGTAGACGATCCGCTCCCCCTCCCCGGCGGTGAGGAACCTCGACTCGGGGGCGATCTTGCCGGTGCCGGTCAACGTCACCTTCACCGGCGACGGCGGCCTGCCGAGCGCGACCCGCGCGGCGCGGCGGGCGCCGGAACGGACGAGCAGCCGCGGGTCGTCGCACCGGATCGTGTTGGCGCCCACAAGGATCGCGTCGACCGAGGCGCGGACCTCGTCGACCCGGTCGAGGTCGGCCTCGTTGGACAGGATCAGCCGCTCGCGGCCGACGTCGTCGATGCAGCCGTCGAGGGACACCGCCACCGACAGCAGCACGTGCGGACGTCCCGTCATCGGCTCAGGAGAGCACAGGAACCGGTCGAAACCCACCTCTCCCCGACGCGCCGCGGGCCCGTCCGGTTCACCGGAGCTGCGGGCGGGGCCGGTCAGAGCCAGCGCGGCAGCGCGGGTGTCCCGTCGAGTGCGGACCGCCCGGTGAGCCACCCCGCGATCGCCGCGGCGGGGGCGTCGATCGTCGGGGCGGCGCCGGCCGCGGGGCCCAGCGTCCAGGTGCCGGAGCGGTCCGTGGGTGCGAGCACCGCTGACGGGCAGCCGTCCTTGCCCGAGAGGACCCCGGCGACGTCGGCGATCAGCAGGTCGACGACGCCGGCGGGGATGTCGTCGACGGACGCGCCCGCGTCGAGGTCGACCGCGTGCAGCCAGACCTCCCGGTTGCGCATCCAGGGAACCTCGGCGGCCGGGATGTCGCGCCCCTGCGCGCTGCGGACCTGCGCCGTCCACGCCCCGGCGGCACCGACCGCGCCGAGTGCCACGTCGAGCGCCGTGGCCGTCGCCGTCACGTCGGCGCGCAGTCGCGCGGGCGGGTGGCCGGCGGAGGCCTCGATGTCGTCGTTGCGCTGGTCGGGACCGGAGTACATCGGGGTCTCGACGCCCGTCCGCGCCCACGTCGCGAGCCGGGTGAGGGCCTCGGCGTTGCGCGCCATGTGCCCGACGAGGTGGGCACGGGTCCAGCCCGGGAGCGCGCACGGCTCGGCCAGGGCGGCATCGGGGACGGCGGCGAGGAGGGCACCGAAGCGGGCCTCTCCGTCGCGCATCCACCTCAGCGTGGCGGCGACGTCGTGGCGGTCGGTCATGCGGGGCTCCCAGTCGTTCGGCGCACGTTGCCCGCCCATCGCATCACGGATCCCGTCAACGGTCATCGTCGTCGTGGGCGCGCCGCCCCGATCCGTGCCACATCGTTGACGGCCGCCACGCAGAGCCAGCACGATGACGCGGCCGCCACGCCGGCGGTCGGATCGTTCGACGCCCACGGAGGCAACGATGTCGGAGACGTTCGTGCTGATCACCGGGGCCTGGCACGGTGGCTGGGCCTGGCGACCGGTGGCCGAGCACCTGCGCTCCGCCGGCCACCGCGTGTTCACCCCGACCCTGCCGGGCCTCCACGACGGCGACGACCCGACCGCGTACCAGCTCTCCGACGTCGCGGACGCGATCGTCGCACTGGTCGAGGAGCAGGACCTGAACGACGTCACGCTCGTCGCGCACAGCTGGGGTGGCTACCCGATGACGGCTGCGGCGCCGCGGCTGGCTGGGCGGCTGCGCAAGGTCGTGTACTGGAGCGCGTTCGTCCCGGCCGCCGGCCGCACCCTCTACGACGAGGTGCCGCCCGCCTACCAGGAGCTGTTCGACGGCCTGTCCGGCGCGTCGGGGAACAACTCCGTCGCGATGCCGCTGGAGGTGTGGCAGTCCGCCTTCATGAACGACGCATCGGAGGACGTGCAGCGCACCGTCCACGCACTGATGGTCCCGCACCCGATGCAGTACTTCACGACGACCGTCGAACCCCTCGACGCCGCCGCGCTGGGGGTGCCGGTGTCCTATGTGCTCAGCGTCGGCGACATCGCACTGCCGCCGGGCGAGTACGGCTGGGACCGGTTCGCCGAGCGCCTCGGCGTCACCCCGATCGAGGCGCCGGGCAGCCACGAGGCGTGCTTCACCGAGCCGGCCGGGCTCGCGGCGGCACTGCTCGAGGCATGATCGTCAGAGCCCGACCCCGACCATGAGCAGCCCGTGACCGCGTTCGGTGTTCGTGCACACCTCGGCGGACCCGTGCCGGGCGGGCTCACCGGACCGGCGGCCGCGCTCGGCCCGCGGCCGACGAGTGCGGCGTCGACCTCCGGCTCCCGCCGCTGTGGACGCGGGAGCCGGTGGTCGGGCCCGGTGGATGACCGCGCGGGTCACTCCTCCGGGGTGGACGCCCCGCTGTCCTCGCGCCACTGGTCGACGAGGGTTCGCTTGAAACGGTTGTTCGCCGGGACCTCGATACCGTTCGCCTCCGCCCAGTCGCGCAGCCGGGCGCGCTCCTCGACGGTCAGCCCCGTGCTCGTGTGGACGGCGCGGCGGCCGCCGTAGCCCGGGACCGACGCCTCGATGGTCCCCGCCTCGAGGTAGGGACCGAGCAGGTCGAGCAGCTTGCGGTACTCGGGTCCCGCGAGATCGATGCGGACGTGCATCTGGTCGATGTTGAGCTCGTGGGTCTCCACTTCGTCCTCGGTACCGCTGATGTCGCAGTATCGGATCTCCCGGATGCCCATGGATCAGCCGGTTCCCTTCGCGCTGCGGACGCGGGTCGACCTCGGCTTGGCGGCCGCCTTCGCAGCGGGCTTGGCAGCGGTCTTCGCAGCAGCGGGCTTCGCAGCAGCGGGCTTCGCGGTGGCGGGCTTCGCGGTGGCGGGCTCGGCAACGGGCTTCGCCGCGGCCTTCTCCGCCGCCGCCTTGTCGGCCGCCGCCTTCTCGGCCGCGGCCTCGGCCGCCGCCTTGGTGGCCGCCTTGCGCAGCGCGGTGACCGACTGTCCGGCCAGCGCCTTCGAGGCCACCGAGTCGCCGATCTGGCGCGGCGTCATGTGCCCACGGCCGCTCGGCGCGAGGTACACCTCGCCGTCGTTGCCGGTGCGGTACTCGAGGTTCGATGCAACCCGGCGGAACCGGGTGCGGCTGCCCGCGCGGACGCCTTCCCACTTCTCGACCTTGACCGCCAGGAGGCAGCAGGTGCAGACCAGCCGGCGCAGGAGCATTCCCTCGCGGTCCACACCGTGGAAGTGGATCCCCGCCTGCCTGATCGTCGGGAACAGGTGGCGCCCGCGCTCGCGGCACGCCAGCACCTCGTCCGAGACCCCGTCGACGTAGAGGTCGACGTCCTCGTCGGACGCGCGGACCCGTCCGGTTTCCTGCTGTGCCTCACCCTGGATCGACAGGGCGGTGGACGATCCGGTCGCGTCGTCGGCCACTGGTGTCCTCCTCCGATGTGTGTGCCGGGAATGGTCCTGGCGACCACCCCTCCGTGTCGCACAGCAGATCACACCACGACCCGCCGCATCCGCCCACCCGACGCATCTCACGTCCGGACCACCGGTTGAGCCCGAGATCGGATCGGCGCGGACCGGACGATCCGGGACCGGCTGGGCGCGACCGACCCGAACCATGCCATCCCGACGAGCGACACACCGAGCCGCAACGCCGGGGAGGACGACGCGCGTCGTCCCCGGCCCGGACGGTACTGCCCCGGGCCGGAGACGACGGCGGGACTCAGCTGGTGGCAGCCGTGCAGCGGACGTCGGCCGCCGGCAGCGTCAGGTTCACCAGGTAGAGGCCCACGATCCCGTCGACGCACGCGTTGCCCTGCAGCGCGACGGTGTGCTGGGTGCCCTCGAACGTCAGCAGCCGGGCGTCCAGCGCCTTCGCCAGGGTGACGCCCGCCTGGTAGGGCGTGGACGGGTCACCGGTGGTGGAGACGACGAGCGTCCGCGGCAAGCCGTCGACCTCCGGCAGGTGCGGGGTCGTCGGCGCCACCGGCAGGTAGGAGCACGTGCTGTGGACGGCGGTCACCTCGATGCCGGAGTCCTGGAACGGCGCCACCTCGTTGGCCCGGCGCGCGGTCTCGGCGTTGGCCTGCGGGTCGTCGGTGCTGCCCCCGTCGGCGCAGTTGACCACCATGAGCGCCTCCTGGGAGTTGCCGTAGGCGCCGGCCGTGGTGCGCGCGAAGTAGGCGTCGGCCAGTCCCATCAGGGTCGTTCCGTCGCCGGCCTTCAGCTCGGTGAGCCCGGTCGAGAGCACCGGCCACGACGCCGGGTTGTAGAGCGCGGCGATGACCGCGGTGACGGCGTCGCTGAAGGACAGGGTCCGGCTGCTGTCACGCACCGGCGCCGGGTGTTCCATCAGCGGCCGGGCCAGCGCCTGGAACGCGGCCGTCGCGGCGGCCGGGTCGTTGCCGAGCGGGCAGCCGGCCTTGGTCGCGCAGTCCGCGGCGTAGGCCTCGAACGCCTTCTGGAAGCCCTCCATCTGGGCCACGGCACTGTCCGCCGACGACTGGGTCGGGTCGATCGCGCCGTCGAGGACCATCGCGCGGACGTTGCGCGGGAACAGTTCCGCGTAGGTCGAGCCGATCCGGGTGCCGTAGGAGTAGCCGAGGAAGGTCAGCTTCTGCTCGCCGAGGGCGGCGCGCAGCACGTCCATGTCGCGGGCGACGTCGCGGGTGCCGGAGTGGGCGATGACGTCGGCACCGCCGGAACGTTCGACGCACTGCGCGGCGACGCGCCGGTTCTCCTCCTCGATGTGGGCCACGCCTGCCGGTGAGGTGTCGATGTCGGAGTCGGCGCGCTGCTCGTCGATCTCGCGGTCGCTGACGCAGTCGATCGCCGGCGTGCTCGCGCCGACGCCGCGCGGGTCGAACCCGACGACGTCGAACGGTCCGTCGGCCTGCGCGGCACCGAACTGGGCGGCCAGCGAGATCCCCGACCCGCCGGGCCCGCCCGGGTTCACGACGAGTGAGCCGACCTTCTCGGCGGCGGTGGTGCGGTGACGCAGTACCGCGATCTCCGCGACGCGACCGTCGGGCGCCGAGTAGTCGAGCGGAACGGTCATGGTCGCGCAGTCGAGGCCGGGCGCCGCGAACGCGGTGCGCTGGGCGTCGTCACCGGCGAACGGCGTGCACGGCCCCCAGTCGAACTGCTGGGTGTAGTAGCGGTCGAGGCCCGTCGGGCCGGTGCCGGACGTCGCGGCCATGGCGACCCCGGCCACCGGGACCGTGCACGACGCGAGCACGACACTCGCCGCAGCTGCCAGTACGGCCAGAGCCGTCCGGCGTGGTGACACCTTCATGCTGGTCATTCCTCCCCCGTCGGCCGCTTCGGCGACGGCTCCCGCCGGTGGGCGGGCCGGCGAGCGGCGCACCGTACCGAGGATGGGCAGGACGTCGGCCCCGCACGAGGGAGGACGCACCCGGACCGGCGGGGTCAACCCGACCGGTCGGGGTAGGGCTCACCCCGCGGTGGCCTGCGCGAGCGGCCCGTCGACGGCATCGCCGTCGTGGTGCTGCTGTGGCGGCCGGTTCGCGCCACGTGAGCGCGCCGGGCGGTGCGCGCCTAGGGTTGTGACCGGCGCGCACCACCCGTCCCCGCCGCCGTCCCGCCACCGGAGGTCATCAGATGTCGACGACCTCCGACGACGTGGTCGAGGCCCTGCGCCGCACCGGCGTCCCCACCGCCGCCGACGCCGGCACCCGCGCCTGGTACTCCTCCGACGCCTCGCTCTACCGGATCCCGCCGCTCGCGGCCGTCCACCCACGCGACGACGCCGACGTCGAGGCCGTCCTCGCCGTATGTCGCGCCTCCGCCACCCCGCTGACCGCGCGCGGCGCGGGGACGTCCGTGGCGGGCAACGCGATAGGGCCCGGCGTCGTCGTCGACTTCTCCCGGCACATGAACCGCGTCCTGGCCCTCGACGCCGACGCCCGCACCGCGACCGTCCAGCCCGGCACCGTGCACGCCACCCTGCAACGGGCCGCGACCGCCGCCGGGCTGCGGTTCGGGCCCGATCCGTCGACGCACACCCGCTGCACGATCGGCGGGATGATCGGCAACAACGCCTGCGGCGCGCGCAGCCTCGCCTACGGCCGCACCTCGGACAACGTCGTCGGTCTCGACGCGCTCACCGCCGACGGCACCCGGTTCCGCACCGGGCCCGGCGCCTCGGGCACCGACGCGCTCACTGCCCGCCTGCACGCCGTCATGGCCGACCATCTCGCAGTGGCGCGCACCGAGTTCGGCCGGTTCGGACGCCAGGTCTCGGGTTACGCCGTCCAGCACCTCCTCCCGGAGCGGTTCGACCTCACCCAGGCCCTCGTCGGCTCCGAGGGCACACTCGCCGTCGTCACCGGGGCGACGGTGCGGCTCGTCGCCGACCGGGCGCACCGGGTACTCGTCGTCCTCGGGTTCGACGACATCGTCGCCGCCGGCACCGCCGGGCCGGCCGTCGTCGCCCACGGGCCGAGCTCGTGCGAGGGCCTGGACTCGCGGATCGTCGCCGTCGTCCGCGAACATCAAGGCCCACAACGGGTTCCCGACCTACCGCGGGGCGGGGCGTGGCTGTTCGTCGAGTTCGCGGGCGACGACCGCGCCGAGGTCCTCGACCGGGCCGCCGCGCTCGGCGCCGCCGGCCTCGGCCTCGACGCGCGGGTCGTCGAGGACACGACCGTCGCCGCCCGGCTGTGGCGCATCCGCGAGGACGGCGCGGGCCTGGCCGGCGTCGCGCCGTCGGGTCGGCCCGGCTGGGCCGGGTGGGAGGACGCCGCCGTCCCGCCCGCGTCGCTCGGCGCCTATCTGGGCAGGTTCGACGAGCTGGTCGCGTCGCATGGTCTGACCTGCGCTCCGTACGGCCACTTCGGCGAGGGTTGCGTGCACGTACGGCTCGACTTCCCGTTCGACCGTCCCGGCGGGACCGACCGGTTCCGGGCGTTCCTCTCCGACGCCGCTGAGCTCGTCGCCGCCCACGGCGGGACCCTGTCGGGCGAGCACGGCGACGGTCGCGCCCGCAGCGCGCTGCTGCCCGCGATGTACACGGCCTCGGCGCTGACGCTGTTTGCGCAGGTCAAGGCGGCGTTCGACCCCGAAGGGCTGCTCAACCCCGGCGTCCTCGTCGACCCCGACCCCGTCGACGCCGCCGTCCGCGTCGCCGGGACCTTCCCCGTCGCCCGGCCCGGCGGCTTCGCCCTGCCGCACGACAACGGCGACCTCGCCTCCGCCGTGCACCGCTGCACGGGCGTCGGGAAGTGCCGCGCCGACAACGCCCCGACCGGCGGCGTCATGTGCCCGTCCTACCTGGCCACCCGCGACGAGCGCGACTCCACCCGCGGCCGCGCCCGGGTCCTGCAGGAACTCGTCCGGGGCGAGCGGACCGACTGGCGCGCGCCGGAGGTGCACGACGCGCTCGACCTGTGCCTGTCCTGCAAGGGCTGCACGTCCGAGTGCCCGACCGGCATCGACATGCCGACCTACAAGGCCGAGGTCCTCCACCACGCCTACCGCCGGCGGCTGCGCCCGCTCACGCACTACACGCTCGGCCGGCTGCCCCGCTGGGCCCGGCTCGCGGGCCGGGTCGCGGGGCCGGCCAACCGGCTCGCGGGCACCGGACTCGCCGCGCGCCTCGCCGGCGTGGACCCGCGCCGGTCGGTGCCCCCGTTCGCGTCGACACCGTTCCGCCGCAGGTCACGGCCCGCCCCGACCGGTGGCGCACCTGCAGTGCTCTTCGTCGACAGCTTCACCGACGCCTTCGCCCCCGCAGTCGCCGAGTCCGCCGTCGCGGTGCTCGCCCGCGCCGGGGTCGAGGCCCGGCCCACCGGCGCCGGCGTCTGCTGCGGCCTCACCTGGATCACCACGGGCCAGCTCGACGCCGCCCGCCGCATCCTCGGCCGCACCGTCACCACGCTGCGCCGCGCCGTCGACGACGGCCTCCCGATCATCGGCCTCGAACCGTCCTGTACCGCCGTCCTGCGCCGCGACGCCGTCGACCTCCTCGACACCGACGACGCCCACACCGTCGCCGCGCACACCGTCACCCTCGCCGAGTTCCTCGCCGGCCGTCCGGACTGGGCCCCACCCGACCTGAGCGGCACCGAGATCGTCGCGCAGCCCCACTGCCACCACCGGGCGATCATGGGCTGGTCGGCCGACCAGGCGCTGCTGGAACGGGCCGGCGCGACCGTGCACACCGTCGCCGGGTGCTGCGGGCTGGCCGGGGACTTCGGGATGACGCCCGGGCACTACGACGTCTCCGTCGCCGTCGCGGAGCAGAACCTCCTGCCCGCCGTCGACGAGCACCCCGGCGCGGTCGTCCTGGCCGACGGCTTCTCCTGCCGCACCCAGCTCGACGACCTCCGCGGCCGCTCGTCGCTGCACCTGGCCCAGCTCCTCGACCGCCCGTGAGTGGCGTCGTCGGCGTTGACGGCCATCGGGCGGGTCCGGCTGCCGTCGGTGACGTCCCACGGATGGACGGTGTCGACGACCGCGGTCCGCCCGGTCAGCTCCCGGTCGGTCACCGGCCCGTCACCCGCGTGACGGCCGCGAGGATGTCGTCCACCCCGGGCACCCGGGCCTCGATCAGGTCCTGCGGCGTCGGGACGTTGACGAAGTCGGCGCACAGCCGGACCGGAGCGGCGCGGAGCCGGTCGAAGCACTCCTCGGCAGCCAGCGCGCACACCTCGGCGGCGAGGCTGAACGGCGCCGACGCCTCCTGGACGACGACGAGCCTGCCGGTACGCGACACCGACTCCACGATCGCGGTCCGGTCGAGCGGCGCGATCGTCCGCGGGTCGATCACCTCGACGGAGACGCCGCCGGCAGCGGCCCGCTCGGCGGCCTCGAGCGATCGGTCGACCATCCGGCCGGTGGCGACGACCGTGACGTCGTCACCGCTGCGGCGCGTCTCGGCGACGCCGAGCGGGACGAGGAAGTCCTCGTCGACGGGGGTGTCGCGGCGCGCGGTGAGCAGGCCGAACGTCTCGATCACGAGCGTGGGGTCGTCGCTGCGGATCGCGCTCTTGAGCAGCCCCTTGGCGTCGCGCGCGTTCGACGGCATCACGACGGTCAGCCCGGGGACCGCGGCGAACCAGGCCTCGAAGCTCTGGCAGTGCTGCGCCCCGTAGGAGCCGCCGGAGCCGCTCATCGTGCGGATCGTCAGCGGCAGCGAACGGCCGGTGAAGTACCGGTACTTCGCAGCCTGGTTGACGATCTGGTCCATCGCCAGCATGCAGAAGTCGAAGAACATCAGCTCGACGACCGGCCGCAGCCCGACCGCGGCCGCGCCGATCCCGAGCCCGGCGATGGTGGACTCGCTGATCGGGGTGTCGCGCACCCTGTTCGGCCCGAACGTCGCACGCAGGTTGCGGGTCACGCCGTAGGGCCCGCCCGGTCCGCCCACGTCCTCGCCGACGAGCACGACCCGCTCGTCCCGATCCATCTCCTGGTGCAGCGCCTGGTTGACGCCCTGCCAGTACTTCAGGGAGCGGACACCGTCCACCGTGGTCGTCATCCGAGCTCCTCGGGGTCTGCGGTCGGGGCGGCGAGGGCGCGGTCGACGGCGGTGGCGAGCAGCTCCTCGATCTCGTCGTCGACCGCGGCGGCCTCGGTCCCGGTGAGGGCGGCGCGAGCACGGGCGACGGCGTCGCGGTCACGCCAGGCCTGCGCCTCGGCCTCGTCGCGGTACGTCGCGGGGTCGCCGACGTAGTGGCCGGACAACCGGTAGGTCATGACCTCGACGAGCGTCGGCCCGTCGCCCGCCCGGGCCCGCGCCACCGCGTCGTGGGTCGCGTCGGCGACGGCGTGCACGTCGCTCCCGTCGACCCGCACCCCGGGGAAGCCGTAGGCCTCGGCGCGCTGCCACACCTCCCCAGCGACGTGCGTGGACGAGGGGGTGAGCTCGGCGAACCGGTTGTTCTCGCACACGAACACGATGGGCAGCGCCCACAGCGCCGCGATGTTGAGGGCCTCGCCGAAATTGCCGGTGGCGGTGGCGCCCTCGCCGAAGAAGCAGACGGCGACGTCGTCGCGGCCCTGCACCTGCAGCCCGAACGCGGCGCCCGTGGCGATCGGCAGCCCGCCCCCGACGATGCCGTTGGTGCCCAGCAGACCGACGTCCGGATCGGCGATGTGCATCGACCCGTTGCGACCGCCCGAGTAACCGGTCCGCCGGCCCAGCAGCTCGGCCATCATGCGGTCGACGTCGGCACCCTTGGCGAGGCAGTGGTGGTGCCCGCGGTGGGTCGAGGTGATGACGTCGGTGCGGCGCAGCGCGGCGCAGACCCCGACGGCGGTGGCCTCCTGGCCGAGCGCGAGGTGCAGCGGGCCGGGGACGCGCCCCTCCCGGTACTGCTCGGCCACGACCTCCTCGAAGCGCCGGCACAGCAGGAGCTGCCGGTAGAGGTCCGCGGGCGGTGGGGTCCGGTCGTCGTCGGGCATCGTCGCTCTCTCGCTGCGGTCCTCGGTGGGCGGACAAGGGCTGCGGACCGGGGTCGTGGACGGCGGTCCTCGCACCGTCGCGCGAGCCCGACCGACCAGTCGGTCGGAAGTACGCTAGCGTGAACCGACTTCCGACGGCAACGGCGACAGGAGCCAGCCCGTGACCGCCGCGCAGGCCCCCGACCCGGCCGGTGTCCCGCTCGTCGAACGCACCGTGCCGCGGATGCTCGCGCGGTCCGCGGCGCTCGACCCGGACCGACCGTTCGTCGTCACCCGGGAACGGACCTGGTCCCACACCGACGCGCACCGGATCGTCGCCACCCTCGCCGCCGCGTTCACCGACCGCGGCATCGGGCAGGGCTCGCGCGTCGCCGTCATGATGCCGACGTCGCCGCGGCACGTCTGGCTCCTGCTGGCCCTCGCCCATCTCCGGGCCGTGCCGGTCGCGCTGAACCCCGACGCCTCGGGCGAGGTGCTGCGCTACTTCGTCGCCGACTCCGAGTGCGTCCTCGGCGTGGTCGACCAGGAGCGCGCGGCCGCCTTCGCCACCGCCGCGGGGCCCGACGGCCCACCCGCGATCGTGCTGCCCCCGGGCGCCGACGACCTCGGCGAACTCGGCTCCGCCGGACCCGGGCCGCTCGACCCCGGCGCGGCGTCGTTCTCCGACACGTTCGTCGTGCTCTACACCTCCGGCAGCACCGGGATGCCCAAGGCCACCGCCGTGACGCACGCCCAGGTGATCACCTGCGGCGCCGTCTTCACCGACCGCCTCGGCCTCGGCCCCGCCGACCGTCTCTACACGTGCCTGCCGCTCTTCCACATCAACGCGACGGCCTACTCGCTGTCCGGGGCGCTGGTCAGCGGGGCGTCGCTCGCCCTCGGCCCGCACTTCTCCGCGACGACGTTCTGGGACGACGTCGCCGACCTCGGCGCCACCGAGGTCAACGCGATGGGCAGCATGGTCCGCATCCTGCAGTCCCGGCCGCCGCGGCCCGCCGAGCGCGCGCACCGCGTGCGCACCATGTTCGTCGCGCCGCTGCCGCCCGACGCCGTCGAGCTCTCCGAGCGGTTCGGCCTCGACTTCGCCACCTGCTACGCCCAGACCGAGTGGCTCCCGTCGTCGATGACCCGGCCCGGCGAGGGCTACGGCCGCCCCGGCGCCACCGGCCCCGTCCTCCCCTGGACGGAGGTGCGGATCGTCGGCGACGACGACCGGCCCCTGCCCGCCGGGCAGACCGGCGAGATCATCCTGCGTCCCCGCGACCCCTACACCACGTTCCAGGGCTACCTCGGCAAGCCGCAGGAGACCGTCGACGCCTGGCGCAACCTGTGGTTCCACACCGGCGACCTCGGTGACATCGGCCCCGACGGCTGGCTCCACTACCGGGGCCGGCGCAAGGACGTCATCCGCCGCCGCGGCGAGAACATCCCTGCGACGGTCGTCGAGGACCTGCTGGCCGGTCACCCCGACATCGCCGAGGTCGCCGCCGTGTCGGTCCCGGCGCACATCTCCGAGGAGGAGATCTTCGCCTTCGTGGTGCCCGGAGCCGGTGCCGCGCTGACGACCGCCGACGTCGAGGCCCACGCCCACGCCGTCCTCCCCCGCTACATGGTCCCGTCGTACCTGGCGCTGGTCCCCGACCTGCCCCGCACCGCGACGAACAAGATCGCGAAGGTCGAGCTCACCGAGCGTGCCCGCGCCGCCGTCGAGGGCACCGGCGACCCCGCCGACGCCCCCACCCGCACCTCCGCAGCCGACCGCGTCGTCGTGCCGGCGGCGGAGTGACCGGCCACGCTCCGCGCCGGGCCGACGCCCCGGGCGACTAGCGTCGACACATGACCGAGGCGAGCGATGTCTGGCCCGAACCCGTCGACGGCGCGCCGCTCACCGCACGTGCCGCCGCCGAGCTCGCGTTCGCGGCCGCGGCGCGTGAGGTCTCCGACGTCGCCCGCTCGCTGCTCCCGACCGGGTCCGTCCGCACCTCCTACGCCGGCACGCTCGTGGCCGACGCCCGTCGGCTCCACGCGCTCGCCGGCCGCGCGCTCGCCGCGGCGGTCGTCGTCGAACGTGCCGACGGGACCCCTTGGCCGGACGTCGCCGAGGCGACCGGCGAGGACCCCGACGGGGTCCGGGCCCACTGGGAGCCCCTCGTGGTGCGGTGGGACGCCGCGATGGAGCAGGCCGCCGTCCCCCACGCCCCGGACGACCCCGACGACCCACCCGCACCCGTCGAGGCGGCGGTCGCCGAGCTCGACGGCTGGGTCGTCCGCCACCGGGAGGACGACGACCCCGGGTCCGGCGACCACCCGGTCTCCGACGCCCTCGGACGGATGGACCCGCACCACGAGCTCCTGCACCTCGCGGCGGTCCGCCGACGGCTCGCCGCCCTGCACGACGGGTCGTCCCCGCCCGCGCAGCTCCTTCGCCTCGTCGAACGCGAGGCGCTGCTCGAGGAGCATCTCTCGACCGTGACGGACGCGGCCGACCGGGCCGACCACGAGCAGTCGGCGACGAGGGCCCGCACCGTCGCCGCCCACCTGCGCACCCGCACCGAGGACTGATCCGCCGCACCCGGAGGCCCGGCCGGCGTACCGCCTGCTCCCGGACGACGGTCAGCGGCGCGGGCGAGCATCGACCGCGACGTCCTCGCGTGCGTGTGGTGGCGGTAGGCCCTCACAGGGGCAACGGCCGGTTCTCCACGACACTCTTCATGACGAGGGTGGAGGCGAGACGCAGCACTCCGGGCAGGGCCGAGAGCTGCTCGTCGTAGAGCTCCTGAAATGCGGGGAGGTCGCGCGCCACCACGCGCATCACGTAGTCGGGGTCACCGAAGAGCCGCTGCGCCTGGATGACGTTGGGGACCTCCACGACGGCGTCCTCGAACCCCCGGACCGTGTCCCGGTCGGAGCCACGCAGGGTCACGAAGACGACGGCGTCGAAGCCCAGCCCCAGCGACGGCGCGTCGAGCTGGGCCCGGTACCCACTGATCGCCCCGGACGCCTCCAGGGCGCGCAGCCGGCGATGGCAGGGCGAGACGCTGAGCCGGACCCGCTCGGCCAGCTCGGTGACCGTCAGCCGTCCGTCGTTCTGCAGCTCGGCAAGAATCTTTCGGTCCACGGCGTCCACGCGACAGATTCTTCCCCAGAACAGGGCTGCACCGGGCAGGATTCGGGAACACCTTCCGTGGCTTCCGCCCTAACGTTCCTCGCGAGCATCACGACCTGGCGAGGAGGAGAGATGGCCGTCGGCACCGTCGTCGCGTTCTGGGCGGTCTCGTTGCTGTTCGTGCTGGTCCCCGGGGCGGACTGGGCATACGTGATCGCCGCGGGCCTGCGGCACCGCAGCGTCTTCCCGGCGATCGGCGGCCTGCTGGCCGGGCACGTGCTGGCCACCTGCGCGGTCGCCGCGGGCGTCGCCGCGCTGCTCTCCCGGACCCCGGCCGTCATGGCTGCCATGACCGTCGCGGGTGCGGTCTACCTCGTCTGGCTGGGCGCGGTCACGCTCGTGCACTCATCGGCCGCGCAGCTCGCGACCCCCGAGGGTGAGCCGGTGCCGGGGTCGTGGCTGCGCCAGGCGGGAACGGGTCTGAGTGTCAGTGGCCTGAACCCGAAGGTCCTGCTGCTCGTCCTCGCCCTGCTCCCCCAGTTCACCGACCCGGCCGGGTCCTGGCCCGTCGGCGCGCAGATCCTGTTCCTCGGCGTCGTCCACGTCGCCAACTGCGCGCTGGTCTACACGGGCGTCGGGACCGGGGCGCGGGCCGTCCTGCGCGCCCGCCCCGCCGCAGCGCGGATCGTCACCCGGGTCTCGGGCGTGGTGATGGCCGGGCTCGGCGTGGTGCTGGTCGTGGAGCAGGTCCTGCAGCGCGTCTGAGCCCGCACACCGCGGTCGGCGCGGCGAGCACCGCGGCGCAGTACCCCTTCACCGAACGCGCCGCGCAGGCCGCCGCCCGCGCGACATCGCCGAGCCGGCCGACGTCGTGTCGCCCTGCCGGCCCATCCCCGGCTGCGCCGCCAGCAGGTTCGTCGGGGACACACCCGGACGGGCCAGGTTGCTGCTGATGCCCAGCCGGCCGCCGTGCTGCGGGCGTCGAGGAGGTCCGGCAGGATGGGCACTGTGAGTGATGACATCGGAGCTGGTGAGTCCACGCAAGCGTGACCAGGAGCCGGCGCAGCGGTCGCCGCACCATCGCCGCCGCGGCGGCGATGGTGGCCGAGGCCAAGGCCCGGGGCTGGCGCTGACCGGCCCGGACAGGCTGTTGTAACTGTTCACTAAGAACGTGTTGGAAACCGCGCTGCACGAGGAGATGACCGAGCACCTCGGGCGCGTCAAGAACCAGGCCGATCCGGGCCGGGAATCGTCGAATGTGCGGAACGGCACCCGGGCGGAGACGGTGATCCCGGACGCCGTCGGTGAGGTCTCGGTCGAGGTGCCGCGGGACCGGGAGAGCACGTTCGAACCGCAGATCGTGCGCCAGCGGCAGCGGCGCCTGTCGGGCGTGGACGAGATCGTGCTGTCGTTGTATGCGAAGGGGATGACCGCCGGGGAGATCTAGGCGCATTTCGCCGACATTTGCGGGGCGTCGGTGTCGAAGGAGACGATCTCGCGGATCACCGACCAGGTGGTGCGCGAGATGACCGACTGGGCCGCGCTCAAGTGTCTGTACCGGGAGCCGAGACCTACTGATCAACAACGCCGGAAACACCGACCACGGTATGGACCCCGGTCGCGATGCCGGCCAACCGGGACCCCATCGAGGGACGGGAGGCCATCTGCGGGTTCCTGTCGGCGCTGCGCGAGGAGCACGGCCTGCGCTTCGAGCTGGGCCTGATCGAGACCGTCGCGGGTACGGACAGCGCCCACCTCATCGGCACGTACGTCGCGACGGCGGGGGACGGGACGCGTGCGGAGGGTGTCACCCACGAGGCCTGGACGCTCCAGGCGGACGGAACATGGTGGTGCAGCGTCGACATGTGGCACGACCGAGCCTGAGACGGCCGACGGCGTCCCCCGGCCTCCGGGAGGGCCCGGGGAGGTCGCGGGACACCGACCGACGGCCCGTCGTTGCCCACACCGCCCACTGAGCGGAGACTGCTGCCATGCGCTCGCGGACAGTGGTGATCTTCCTGTTCGACGGGGCGCAGCCACTCGACTTCGTCGGCCCGTACGACGCGTTCACCGGCGTCGCCCGCTACCACCCGTCCACGGAGGGACCGCCCTACCTCGTGCACACCGCGTCGGTCGGCGGGCACCCGGTCCGGCTCGCGGGCGGGCTCACGGTCACCCCTGATCTGGACATCGACGACGTCAGCCGGCCGGACATCCTCCTCGTCCCCGGCGGACCGGGCGCCGAGGTCCCGAACCCCGCGGTCGCCTCGCGGCTGCGCACACTGGGCCCGGACGCGGAGTGTCTGGCGTCGGTCTGCACCGGCTCGCTCCTCCTCGCCGAGGCCGGCCTGCTGGACGGTCGACGGGCCACCACCCACTGGTCGTTCTGTGGCCGGTTCGCGCGGGACTACCCCAAGGTCCAGGTGCAGCGTTATCCGATCTTCGTCGAGGACGACGGGATCTTCACCTCCGCCGGGGTTACCGCGGGGATCGACCTGGCGCTCGCGCTGATCGAGCGGGACTACGGCCGTGAGCTGGCGCTGCGCGTCGCCCGGCTCCTCGTGGTCTTCGTCCGCCGCCCGGGCCACCAGGCACAGGTCAGCACCCAGCTGGCGGTCCAGTCGACCCGCCAGACCCGGCTGGGCGACATCCGGGCGTGGATCGCCGACCACCTCGACGAGGACCTGTCCGTCCCCGCGCTCGCCGAGCGGGCCAAGATGTCCCCGCGGCATTTCGCCCGGCAGTTCCACACCGAGACCGGCACCTCACCGGGCAAGTACGTGGAGCAGGCCAGGGTGGAGACCGCCCAGCGGATGCTGACCGACACCGTCGACAACGTCGACCGGATCGCCCGCCTCTGCGGCTGGGGCACCTCCGAGGCGATGCGCCGGGCGTTCCTCCGCGTCCTGGACGAGTCGCCGGGCAGCTACCGCGCCCGGCACGCCGCTTCGACGCAGCCCTCGCTCAGGTCCCCGGCCTGACGACGAGGTACTACGTCAGTGCCGCGCGGGCGCTCTCGACCACCGACGCAGGGGCCACCTCGATCGAACCGGCCTGGTACGGCGGCTCGGGGGCGTACTCGATGATGAGCTGGACCATCTGCGCGGTCTCGTCGCCGGCGATCCTGCCCGCAAGGGTGAGGGACATGTCGATTCCTGCCGAGACCCCGGCGCCGCTGACGTAGTGGCCGTCGAACACGACGCGTTCGTGCGCAGGGATCGCGCCGAACCGCTCCAGCTCGTCCATCGCCGACCAGTGGGTCGTCGCCCTCCGGCCCTCGAGCAGTCCGGCCGCCGCCAGGATGGGCGCGCCCGTGCACACGGACGTGGTCCAGGTACTGGTGCGGTCGACGGCCCGCAGCCACTCGTGCAGCTTCCCGTCACCCAGCTGGCCGGCGAACCCCGGACCACCGCCGATCAGGACGATGTCCGGGTTCGTCACCTCGTCCAACGTGGCTCCGGGGCTGACCGAGAGGCTGTGCTGGTCGTTGCGCACGAGGCCGGGGTTCTCCGCCACGAACACGACCTCGGCACCGGGCAGGCGACCCAGGACCTCGTACGGTCCGATGACGTCCAGCGCGGTGAAGTCGGGGTAGAGAACGATGGCGATCTGCACAGGGTGGCTCCCTCGAGGCGATGGGTCCGAGCTCCACCAGGCTGGCATTCCGCGCCTCTGACCCCCAATGACAAGGTTCGCACCTTTTCGGCCACCGGCCCGCGCAACCTACGTCGTGTCCGAGATGGACAGAGGTACGGGACGGACCCGACCACGCACGACGCGGCTGCACGGCCGAACAGGCAGGGCCTCCACGAGGAGGCTGTGATGGTGGCGGTGCCGGCGGCCTGGACGAGCGAGTTCCGACCGAGAACGGTGGCGACCCCCATATCGGGACACTGCGCGGGACTTGCCCCCGTCGCAGCGAGGGCCCCATCCTGAGCGAGTGAGCGAGAAGCCTTTCTCCCTGGACCTCGACGACTCCGGACTGGCCCATGCCCTGCCGCGGCCACCTCATGGCTACGACGCGATCCAGGATGTGCCGTATCGACCGGTCGGTTTCCGCGACGACGAGCTGCCCTCGGCGTTGGAACGTTCCGCCCGTTGGCTTCGCGACGTGCAGAACTGGCTCGGCGAACCGGTGGATGTCATCGGAGTCCACCTCGACTACGACGACAGCCCCGACGGCATCTACTACGAAGTGAAACTGCTGTGCAACGACGAGGATCTCGCCGGGGTACCGCTCGCGTTACGCGCTCGACAAGGCAAGGAGCAACCGGGCACCGGAAACGGAACTCCGTCTGCCGCCGGCTGATCGGCCTCTGCCCACCAGCGACCGTTCGACGGCAGGTCCGCCGTCGCCGGCAAGACTTGACTCATCAGGCGCGGAGAGGGACTATCTCCGCCTCGAACAGCGGCTACGCGAACGCCACAGGGACGGCGGCAGATCGGGACAGTTGGGAGGGTGACCGTCAGAGAAGCCTCCAATCATCTGAATCGCTAACGTCAGACTCTGAAGGAGCGGGGCCCAGCCCGAGTGGCTGGGCCCCGCACTGTATCCGGGGAAACTGCTCGCCGACGCGCCTACGAGCTGATGGACCTCGCTGGCGTGCGCCGGGTCAGGCTCACGGCACAGCTGCCTGACGTTCCTGTCGACCACCGCGTGCCCGACGTCATTGTGTGCGCGTGGGCCGGCTGCGCTGATCCGTGCTTCACGAAGCGGACCCACGCCCATCCCTCCGCCGGCGACCGCGATGCAGCTCGCGACGCCTCGCGGAGCTCCCGGGATGAGCAAGCCGAGCGGAGTGACCACGTGAGCTGATCCACCGCCGCCGCTGCCGGCCACGACAGCTGAACGGCGTGTGGAGAATGTGAGGCGGTCCGCCCCGAACATGAAACAGGGCCCCGACTCAGACAACTGAATCAAGGCCCTGACCTTGGGGTTTCCACCCTCATCGTGGGTGGAGCTGAGGGGATTCGAACCCCTGACCCCTTGACTGCCAGTCAAGTGCGCTACCAGCTGCGCCACAGCCCCTTGCGATGTGGAAACCGTACATGGCCTCGAATACGCCTCTGCAACCGGGTCACCCCTCGCCTACCGTTCCCCAGGTGCAGCCCGCCGACATCACCAGGATCGCGCACGTCACCGACCCCCGGGTGTCGCCCGACGGCAGGCTCGTCGCCTTCGTCGTCACGCACGTCGATCTCGACGCCAACGTCTACCGCAGCGCGGTGTGGGTCGCGGCGTCCGACGGGTCCTCCCCGCCGCGGCCGTTCTCGTCGGGTGAGCACGGTGACGGGCAGCCGGCGTGGTCGCCGGACGGGCGGTGGCTGGCGTTCACGAGCAGGCGTGGCGACGACAAACGCTCGACCCTGCACGTGGCCCCGGTGCACAGCGGCGGTGAGGTGCGGACGTTGTGCACCCGGTCCGAGGCGGTCGAGGAGCCGGCGTGGTCGCCGGACGGGTCACGCATCGCGTTCGCGTCGCGGGAGCCGACGTCGCGCCACGACGAGCCGGACGAGCGGGCGCGCCCGCCGCGGCGGATCGAGCGGCTGTTCACCCGGCTCGACGGCGAGGGCTGGACGGTGGACCGGCCGCGCAGCGTGTTCGTCGTCGCGGTGGACGGGTCCGGGCCGCCACGGCTGGTGGCGGGCGGGCCGTTCGAGCACGGCGGGCCCGCGTGGTCGCCCGACGGCGCGACGATCGCGGTGACCACTGCCCGGTACGACGACTGGGACCTCTCCCCGATCCTGACCGACGTCGTCCTCGTCGACCCGGACGGTGTCGAGGAGCCGCGCGCGTTGACCCGGCGGACGTTCGCGCACCAGCTTCCGTCGTGGTCTCCGGACGGGACGCGGATCGCGGCGCTGGCCGACGACAGCCGGGTGGTGCACTCGCACAGCCAGGTCGTGGTGATCGACGTGGCAACGGGCGAGGAGACGGTCCTGACCGCGGGGCTGGACCGCCAGTGCGTGCCGATGCCCGGGGCGCGGGCGCCGCTCTGGGACGAGGACGGGCTGTTGTTCTCGTGCGAGGACCACGGCAGCGTGCACGTGCGCCGGGTGCCGGTGGCGGGTGGGCCGAGCGCGCCGGTCGTCGACGGGCCGCGCTGGGTCACGGGCTACGACGCGGCGGGCGGCACGCTGGCGTTCACGGCGACGACGGCGACGTCGTTGCCCGATCTGTTCGTGCTCGACCCCGACGGCACGCAGCGGCGCCTGACGGCGGCCGGGGACACCTTCCACGCCGCGGTGCCGCCGCGGGCGCCGCAACGGTTCACGGTGGCCTCGCCGGCGGGCGACGGCGAGGTCGACGCGTGGCTCCTGCGGCCCGCGGAGCCGGCGGGCGAGCGGGCGCCGGTGCTGCTGTCGATCCACGGCGGCCCGATGACGCAGTACGGGGAGACGTGGTTCGACGAGTTCCAGATGTGGACGGGCGCGGGGTACGCGGTCGTGTACTGCAACCCGCACGGGTCGACCGGGGGCACGCAGGCGTGGGCGCGCGCGATCCGAGCTCCGGAGGCGGAGATCGACCCGGGCACGGGCTGGGGCGGGATCGATGCCGACGACGTCCTCGCGGTGCTGGACGCAGCGCTGGCCGCGAACCCGGACCTCGACCCGGACCGGGTGGGGGTGCTGGGCGGCTCGTACGGCGGCTACCTGACGAGCTGGCTGATCGGGCACACCGACAGGTTCGTCGCGGCCTGCAGCGAGCGCGCGGTGAACAACCTGGAGTCGCTGGAGTGGGCGTCGGATGTGGCGGGGTTCTTCCGCTTCGAGATCGGCGTGGACCACGTGCGGCGCCCCGACGTCTACCGCCGGATGTCGCCGATCACCTATGTGCAGGACATGCGGACGCCGGTGCTGATCCTGCACTCCGAGGACGACCTGCGATGCCCGATCGACCAGGCCGACCAGCTGTTCGTGGCGCTGCGGATGCTGGGCCGGCCGGTGGAGTACCACCGCTTCGAGAAGGAGAGCCACGGGCTGAGCCGCACCGGCTCGCCGCGGCACCGGGTCCAGCGCGCGGAGATCATCCTCGACTGGTTCGCCCGGCACCTGGGCGGTCGCGCTCCGGATCCCCTCACCTGAGCGAGTCGCCGCTCACAGGGCTACTTGCCGGCGATGGCGTTCTCGAGCCACTTGCTGTCGTTGAGGTCGATCTTGGCGTCGTTGACGAGGATCGTCGGGGTGCCGAACCGGCCGTTGGTCTGAAGCGCGGTGTTGCCGATGGCGGCCTTGGTGGCCTCGGTGATGGCGGCGGCGTTGCTGTTTCCGGTGACGCACGTCGACCAGTCGGCGTTCTTGGCCCCGAGGTCGACACCCTTCTGGACGAGCTGCGCCGCAGTGAGCCCGGCACTCTTCTCCGCGGGCTGGTCGGCGTAGAGCGCCTTGTGGTACGCGGGCCAGATGCCGGCGGGCACCGCGCAGAGGGCGGCGTTGGCGGCGAGCGTCGAGTAGCCGGCCGGGGTGGTGAGGGGGTCGAGGATCGCGGTCGAGTGGTAGTTGACCTTGATCTTGCCGTCGTTGAGGGCGGTGGTGACGTCGTCGCTGTAGCGGGACTCGAACCGCTCGCAGACGGGACAGAGGTAGTCCTCGTACACGTCGACGGTCACGGGGGCGTCGGCCTTGCCCGCGGTGACGACGGTGCCGCTGGCGGCCACTGCGTAGTTCGGCGTCGTCGACTGCCGGTTGTGGATCACGAAGTAGCCGATGACGCCGGCGACGACGACCACCGCGGCGACGACGATCAGCGCGATCCGGGTGCCGCCGGACGGTCCGCTCTGCTTCGGGGTGATCCCGGCCGCGGCGAGCCGGTGGTTGGCCGCCTGCTTCCGGTTCTTCTCGCTGCGCGAGGCTCCGCCCACGTCAGTTCCTCTCCCCCGACCGAACCGGCCGGCTCTCCAGGCGCCCGTCGAGCGCGAACAGGGTGTGTGGGCGGACGATCAGCCATCCGGCGAGCAGCAGGAACCCGACGTCGCGCAGGACCTCCGTACCGTAGGCCGTCGCGTCGGGCGCGACCTGCCCGCCGCCGCCGAAGCAGCCGCAGTCGATCGACAGTCCGCGTGCCCAGGCCTGCACGACGCCCGCGATGAAGACGACGAGCACGACCGCCGCGAGCGCCGCGGCCGCGCGCGTGCCGAGCCCGATCAGCAGCAGGACCCCGAGGGCCAGCTCCAGGAAGGGCAGCACGGTGGCGACGACCGAGACGACGCCGGTGGGCAGCACGTCGTAGGCGCGGACGGCGATGTAGGTCTGGTCGGGGTCGACGGCCTTGATGGTGCCGGACACGAGCCACACCGCGGCGAGGCCCAGCCGCGCGAGGGTCCCGATGACGTCGAGAATGCGCCCTCGCTCCACCCGATCAGAGTATCGGCGGTTCCTGAGAGACCGTTCAGGGGACCGGGTCCCGATCGGGTCGGAACGTCTCGCGCGCGCCTTCCTGTTCGAGCACGGCGTCGACGTCGTCGGCGCATGGAGGCGACGGCGCGGGCGGTGCGGTGACGGAGCCGGCATCGAGGTCGGCGAGTGCGCCATCGCCCAGTCGTCGCCGAGCATGGCGTCCTCGTAGGGGCCGAACGCGGTGAGTGCCTTCCGGGCCCCGGCGTGGTGACGGCGAACAGCCGTGGGCCGTCGTTGCCGACCGTAGGACACCCGGCGGTGTCGAGGTCGGCACGGACCTTGCTCGTCGATGTCGTCCCCGGTGGGCGTCCACGACCCCGGACGTCGAGCGTGCGGGCGCCATTCGGTGACCATTCGGTGGCGGCTCGCGGTTGTCGTGGTCGTGGTTCCAGCGCCCGCCCACAGCCTGGTCGCCGTCCATGAGGACGTCGGAGCGCGTGCGTCGCGACCGGTGGAAGTCCTCCCAGCCGGAACGTCTCGCGGTCACCCGCCCAGTCGGCGAAGTCCGTGCGGGACAGGGCGAAGACGGACGCCGGGAGGATGTCGGCGACGAGGCAGGTGCAGCTTCTGCCGGCGGTAGCGGTGCCGGCCCAGCGCGCGACGACTCGACGAGGACCACCTCGCGGTCGCGGTGCTCGGCCGTCGGGTGCACGTGCCGGCCGAGCTGGTCGGCGACGAAGGTGTGCCTCGCACGACCTGAGGACAGGCTCACTCGGGTCCAACATGGACGGACGATCCGGGGTACCGTACGGCCATGTCCGTGCCTGCCGACGAGGCCGCCGCACACGACCGCGACCACCACCACGCCGACGTGTCCGGGGGCTGGCTGCGCGCCGCGGTGTTCGGCGCGATGGACGGGCTCGTCACCAACATCGCGCTGGTCGCGGGCGTCGGCGGCGGCGGGGTCGACCGCGAGGGCATCATCCTCACCGGCATGGCCGGGCTCGTCGCGGGCGCGTTCTCGATGGCGCTCGGTGAGTTCGCGTCGGTCAGCGCGCAGAACGACGCGGTGCAGGCCGAGGTCGCCATCGAACGCGAGGAGCTGCAGCGCCATCCGAACGCCGAGCGCGCGGAGCTCGTCACCCGCTACCGCGAGATGGGCCTGTCGGAGGCGACCGCCGAGGCCGTCGCGACGGAGCTGCACGCCGACCCCGAGCTCGAGCTGAAGCTGCACGTCACCCAGGAGGTCGGAATCGACCCCGACGAGTCGCCGTCGCCGTGGGTGGCGGCCGGGTCGTCGTTCCTGTGCTTCGCCGTCGGCGGGGTGATCCCGCTGCTGTCGTTCCTGTTCGGGTCGTCGTCGCTGAGGCTGGGACTGGCGGTCGGCGCGGTGGGACTGTTCGTGGCGGGCGCGCTGACCTCGCGGTTCACCGCCCGCTCCTGGTGGGGCGCCGGGCTGCGGCAGCTCATGTTCGGGGCGATCGCGGCGGGCGCGACCTACCTCGTCGGCTCCCTGATCGGTGTCGCGACGAGCTGAGCCACCCTCCGGCCGCCGGCCCGGGGCCGCGCGCACCCCTCACGGTCGCGATCCGGACCGCCGACGACCGTGAGGTTGCGCCGGGCGGGTCGAGCTACCTGTTCTTCCGGGGTGTGGACGGGGCGGCGGGCACGACGACCGGGGCGAGCTCGGGCGACGTCGCCAGCGACGTCGGGCCGGCCTCGGCGGCCACGCAGTCCGGGATCGAGTCGTCGGCGGCGACCCCGCCTCCCGCCGGGAGGGTCTCGGGTGCCCGCACCCAGAACAGCAGCGCGAGCGCCGAGATCACCCCGGTGACGCCGAAGGCCCAGCCGAAGCCAGCGTGCTCGGCCACGAAGCCTGCGACCAGCGGGCCGGCGATGGCGCCGAGGTCGCCCGCCATCTGGAACCCGGCCAGAACGGTGCCGCCACGCGCCTTCGCGCCGATGACGTCGGCGACCGCGGCGGTCATCGCCGGGTTGACCAGCCCGCTGCCGACGCCGCAGATCAGCGACAGCGCCAGGAACACCGGCAGCGACTCGACGAGGCCCAGCACCCCCGTCGCAACGGCCGCGACGGCGAGCCCGGCGATCACCGGCGGCTTGCGGCCCGAGCGGTCCGACCAGCGGCCCGAGATCATCAGCGTGGCGGCGTTGCCGACGGCGAACACCCCCAGCGCGTAGCCGGACCAGGCGTCGGCCTCGCGCAGCACCATGACGACGAACAGCGGCACCATCGCGACGCGGACGCCGAAGACGACCCAGCCGTTGGCGAAGCTCGCCGCCAGCGCGGCACGGTAGGTGGGGTGCTCGAACGCGGTGCGGAACGTCGCGGGGGACGCGGCGGTGGGGTCCGCCGACACGGGAAGGCCGGTGCGCCCGCGCAGCATGACGCCGGTGAGCACGAGCGCGACGACGACCGCACCCGCGTAGGCGAGGAACGGCACCCGGAGACCGAACCCGATGAGCAGCCCGCCGAGCAGCGGACCGGCGACGTTGCCGAGCAGGAAGCCGGTGGCCCAGCTCCCCGAGGCCCGGCCGCGCGCCTCGGGCGGGGCGAGCCGCACGAGCAGCGAGACCGCCGAGACGGTGAACATCGTCGAGCCGATGCCGCCGAACGCGCGGAAGAACAGCAGCTGCCAGTAGGTGGTCGCGAAGGCGCACAGGGCGCTCGACGTGGCCGAGATCCCGAGGCCCACGACGTAGACGCGCAGCTCGCCGAACCGGCTGACGAGCCGTCCGCTGACGGGCGCGAACCCGAGCCGGAACACGGCGAACAGGCTGATGACCAGCGACGCCGCGGTGACGCCGACGTCGAAGCTCCGCGCGAACGTCGGCAGCGCGGGCGCGACCACCCCGAACCCGACCGCGATCACGAAGGCGGCGCCCACCAGGACCCAGATCTCCCGGGGCAGCGCCACCGCCGCCGAGCCCTTGTTGCCGGACCTGCCCCGCATGCGCACCTGATCCCTCTCGTCCACTTCGTGAGCAAGGCTAATCGACGCCCGACCCGCGTGACACCGAGGTGTGTCCGGAAACGACACCGGGGCCGCCCCGCTCGGTGAGCGGTGCGGCCCCGGTGTTCAGGGGTGTGGAGGTGCCGGGAATCGAACCCGGGTCCTCCGTTGCTTCTCGAGGGCTTCTCCGTGCGCAGTCCGCTATGCCTCTACTCGGACCCTCCGGTCACGCGAACAAGCCGGAGTGACGATCCCAGTCGCTGTTTGGTGTCCCGTGCGAGCCCGCGACCGGCTCGCACGGTGATCCCTCTGAATGATGCCGGGATCCGGGGCGAGGGAGCCCCCGGTCCGACAGCGACGCTCCTCGCTCAGGCGGCGAGGGCGTACGCGCGCTGACTCTTGTCGGCGCTTGATTTTTTGCGACGGGTGGTTTGCGAGATCATCGTCGCCTTCCTCGGCACGCTTCACCTCGATCTACAGCCGAAGTCGAAACCGTTCACCCCCTGGCTGCCCGCCCCGTTCCGGGCGGACACAACATCCTAACGCGCCGGCGCCGTCGGATCATCCCGGTTTCGCCGGACGGCCCGACGGCGCGTCGCGTCAGCGCAGCACGTCGTCGAACTCCGGGGTGATGGTCGAGGCAGGGACGAGCTGCCAGCCCTCCAGTGCCTTGCGGATCTGCTCGGCCGCGTCGATGTTGAGCGGGCCCGACGTCCACAGCGCGTAGGGCAGGTTCAGGAACCGGCCCTGCTGGACGGCGGGCAGGTCACGGACGCCGTCGCGGTTGCGCAGGGTCGCGATCTTCTGCTGGATCGTCTCCGGCGGGTAGTCGACGAACACGAACGCCGCGGGGTTGCTCGCCGCGACCCGCTCCCAGGAGACCTCGGTCCAGGTGTCCTCGACGTCGGTGAGCGCGTTGCGGGCGCCGGCGGCGGTGATGATGCCCTCGGGCGCGCCGAAGCGGCCGCTGGAGAAGACGGCGTCGGTACCGCTGTCGAAGAGGAAGACCGTCGGCGGGGTGGCGGCCTGCGGCGCGGAGCGCAGGGCGGCGAGCCGGGCCCCGATGTCGGCGTTCACGGTGGCGGCCTGCTCGGTCCGGCCGGTGATGGCGCCGAGGTTGGCGAGGTCGTCGCGCAGCGCCGTCCACGGGTCGACGATGCCGCGCGCCTTCTGTCCCTGCTCCTGCCGGCAGCTCTCGGTGAGCACGTAGGGCGCGATCCCCTTCTCGCGCAGCCCGGCGGGGGTGACGTTCTTCGCCTCGCTGTAGCCGTAGTTCCAGCCGGCGACCATGACGTCGGGGCTCTGGGCGAGCACGGTCTCCAGCGACGGGTACTCCGGCGCGACCTGCTTGAGCCCGTCGACGGGACCGGTGCCGTAGTGGCGGCGCAGGGTGTCGGCGTCGCGCTGCATGCTCGACACCGCGGTGACGCTGCCCTGGGCGCCCAGGGCCAGCATCATCGAGATCAGGTTGCCGTCGTTGACGAACACCTTGTTCGCGGGTACTGGGAACTGCGCCGGGGTGCCGCAGTTGGTGACGGTGACGGTCGTCGACGACGGCGCGGCGGGTGCCGGCGTCGAACATCCTGCGAGGAGCGCAGCCGCGGCGAGCGCGGCCGGAAGCAGGTGGCGGGGGCGGGGGCGGGGGCGGATCACGGAACCTCCGGGTGTCGGTCGAACAGCAGGTGGGTCTCGCCCGTCACGGGGTGGCGCACAGGGGTGGCGGCCACGCCGAACACGGCACCCAGCACGTCGGGGTCGGGTGCGGCACTGCGCGCGCTTCCGTCGTGGACGAGGACGAGCCGGTCGCAGAAGCGGACGGCCAGATCGAGGTCGTGCAGGGCCATCACGACGGTGCGGCCCAGCCCGCGCACCAGTTCGAGGAGGTCGAGCCGGTGCCGGACGTCGAGGTGGTTGGTGGGTTCGTCGAGGATCAGCAGTTCGGTGTCCTGGACGAGCCCGCGCGCGAGCAGGGCGCGGCGACGTTCGCCGCCGGAGAGCTGGTCGAGCGGGCGGTCGGCCGCGCCGGCCATGTCGACGGCGGCGAGCGCGGCCGCGACGGCGCGGTGCCCGGTCCTGCCCCCGCCCGCCCAGGGCGGACGCCGCGGCAGCAGGCCCAGTGCCACCAGCTCGCCGACCCGCAGTTCGGCGGGCAGGTCCTCCTCCTGGGCGACGAGGGCGATGCGCCGGGCCCGCGCGCGGCGCGACAGCGAGCCGAGCGGGACGCCGTCGAGCTCGACCACCCCGGCCGCGGCGGGCCGGATGCCGGCGAGGACCCGCAGCAACGTCGACTTCCCGGAGCCGTTGGGGCCCACGACGCCGACGGTCTCGCCCTCGGCGACGTGGATGTCGACGTCGCGCAGCACGGTGTGCTGCCCGATCGCGCAGGTCACGCCGGTGACCCGCAACAGGGGCGCGTCCGTCACGACGCCGCGCCGAAGCTGTAACGGCGCCTGCCCATCAGCACGAGGAACACGGGCGCCCCGACGATCCCGGTGACGACCGACAGAGGCACCTCGGTCGGTCGCACGGCGATCCGGGCGACGACGTCGACCGCGAGCAGGAACAGTCCCCCGGACAGGGCCGCTGCGGGCAGCACGAGCCGGTGCCGGGCGCCGACGAGCAGGCGTGCGACGTGCGGCAGCACCAGCCCCACGAACGCGACCGCCCCGGCGACCGCGACGAGGACCCCGACCAGCAGGGCGAGCAGGGTGAACAGACCGGCCCGGACGGCGGGGACCGACACCCCCAGTGCGGCCGCCGTGTCCGGCCCGACCGCCATGGCGTCGAGCCATCCGCTCGCCGCCCAGAGCAGCACGAACGACGCGGCGACGACGGCCGCCGGCAGCCACAGCCGGTCCCACTCCCCGCCCGCGAGGCTCCCCAGCAGCCAGAACAGCACCGACTGGGCGGCGGCGGGGTCGCCGCTGCGGAAGACGAGGTAGCTCGCGATCGCCGAGAGCGCCGACCCGAGGACGGTCCCGCTGAGGATCAGCCGCAGTGGCGTCAGCCCGCCCTGGGACAGGGTCACGACGGCGACGAGCACCCCGGCGGCCAGCGCCCCGATGAACGCCCCGACCGACAGCGACCACACTCCGAACGCGGCCAGCGCACCGGTGGTGATGACCGCGGTCGCACCCACGCTCGCACCCGAGGTGACCCCGAGCAGGTAGGGGTCGGCGAGCGGGTTGCGGACCAGCGTCTGCACCGCGACGCCCGCGATCGCGAGACCGGCGCCGACGACGATCGCGAGCAGCGACCGCGGCAGCCGCAGGTCGAGCACGATGGTGCGGGTGGCGAGGTCACCGCCGCCGCGGAGCGCGTCGACGACGCGACCGACGGGGAGGGCCTCGGCGCCGAAGGCCATCGCGACGGGGAGCGCCACGGCGAGGAGCACCAGCAGGAAGGCGCACACGACGACCGGGCGCCACGGTTGCCCGGACATCTGTACATCTCATCAGACGGGCTCCGGTTTCCGGAAGACGGACCTATCGGACGCCGAGCAGCCGGGCCGGCGCGTCGTGCAGCACCGACCGCAGGAAGCCCGCACCGAGCCGGTCGTCCGCGGCCGCCCAGCCGGCGATCGCGGCGATCTGCTCGTGGTAGGCGTACGGGATGTTCGGGAAGTCCGTGCCCAGCACCACCCGGTCGGCCACCCCGGCCAGCCGCGCGGCCCAGTCGGCGGGCAGCGGCGCGATGGCCTCGGCGAACCCGGTACCGACGACCGTCGTGTCGATCATGACGCCCGGGTGGCGGTCGACGAGCGCGAGCGCATCGGCGAAGTCCGGCATCCCCGCGTGGGCGAGCACGACCCGCAGCCGCGGATGTGCGGCGAGGACCTCGCCGAACACGTCGAGACCCGTGTGCGCGCCGGGGACCGGACCGTGCCCGCAGTGCACCATCGCCGGAATCCCGGCCTCCGCGAGCAGCCCCCATGCGGGCGCGAGCAGCGGGTCGCGCGGGTCGTACGCGCCGACCTGCACGTGCGCCTTCACCAGCCGCGCACCCGCGTCGACGGCCTTGCCGAGGTACTCGGCGACGTCGGGTTCGGGGTACATCGTCGCCGTCGGGACGGCGCCGGGCGTGCGGGCGGCGAAGTCGAGCACCCAGTCGGTCAGCCAGGCGGCCATGTCCGGCTTGTGCGGGTACACCAGCGGCGCGAACCGCAGCACACCGATGCCGCGCAGGATCGCGAGCCGCTCGTCCTCGGGCACCTGGTAGTGGATCGGCCACGGCCGCCCGTAGTACTCCTCGCCCTTGGCGAAATGCGCCCACACCTTGGCCATGACCCGGTCGGGCATGAAGTGCGTGTGCGTGTCGACGAGCCCGGGCAGGCCGAGATCGGCCACGAACCGGGCGACGCCCTCGTCGTCGGCAGGGGGCTGTGGCACGGTCACCGCAGCTCCCGGGCGCGCCCCTTCGCCGCGCGGCCGAACGCCCGCTGCACCTCGCGGTCGGCGTCACGCTTGGCCAGGTCCTGCCGCTTGTCGTAGGACTTCTTGCCCTTGGCCAGCGCGACCTCGCACTTGACCTTGCCCTCGCTGAAGTACAGGGCCAGGGGCACGAGCGTCAGACCGCCCTCGCGCGTCTTGCCGATGAGCCCCTCGATCTCGCGACGGTGCAGCAGCAGCTTGCGGGTGCGGCGCGGCTCGTGATTCGTCCAGCTGCCGTGCGTGTACTCGGGGATGTGCAGGCCTCGCAGCCACACCTCGCCGTCGTCGATCGTGGCGAAGGCGTCGGACAGCGAGGCACGACCCAGCCGCAGGCTCTTCACCTCGGTGCCCATCAGCGCGACACCCGCCTCGTAGGTGTCGAGGATGGCGTAGTCGTGTCGCGCCTTGCGGTTCTGCGCGATCACCTTGCGGCCTTTCTCCTTCACCTGTCCAGAGTACGCGGACGGGGAAGTGATTTCAGACCGCGCATCAGACCTTCACGTACAGCCGGAGCGTCACGTAGCCCGTGACGCCCGCGATCGCCGCGCCGATCGGCACCAGCCAGATCGACGTCTCCAGCACGTCGTAGATCGTGACCGGCGGGATGACACCGTTCTGCGCGATCCCGGCCAGCAGGTCGTCGATGAACGCGAACTTGGCGACGACGAGACCCACCCCCGCGAGCACCGCGCCGGCGACACCGGTGATAACGGCCTCGATGAGGAACGGCAGCTGCGTGTACCACCGCGTCGCCCCGACCAGGCGCATGACGCCGACCTCGACGCGGCGCGTGTACGCCGACACCTGCACGGTGTTGGAGATCAGCAGCAGCGCCGCGATCGCCTGCACCAGCGCCAGCGCGAACGTCACGTTCCGTACACCGCCGAGGAAGTCGAACAGCTTGCCGACGACGTCGCGCTGGTCGATCACCGTCCGCACGCCGACCTGGCCGACCATGGCCTGCCGGACGGCCTCGGCGCCGTTGTCCTGGTCGGCGAGCTTGACCCGAAGGGTGGCGGGCAGCGACTGCGGGCGGGCGACGTCGGCGATCGACTGGCCCGCGAACAGCTCCTGGAAGCGCTGGTAGGCCTCCTGCTGACTCTCGTAGGTGACCGACTCGACGAGCGGCGAGTTCTGCAGCGTCTCGCGGATCCCCGAGCAGATGGGCCGGCTGCAGTCGGTGTCGGCCGACGACACGTCCTGTGTGAGCGCGACCTGCACCTCGAGCCGGTCGGCGTAGATCGCCTCCGTCGAGTCGATCGTGCGCACCGCCAGCAACCCGGTGCCGACGAGGGCGAGCGAGATCGCCGTCGTCAGGACCATGGCGATGGTCATCGTGACGTTGCGGCGCAGGCCGGTGGTGACCTCCCGGCGGACGAAGTCTGACCTCATGCCGCCTCCGCGGGAAGGAGTACGTCGACAGTCCTCACTGTGAGCGACCCACCCCGTACACGCCGTGCGACTCGTCCCGCACGACCTGCCCGAGGTCGAGCTCGACGACGCGGCGGCGCATCGAGTCGACGATCGAGTGGTCGTGGGTGGCCATGACGACCGTCGTCCCCGTGCGGTTGATCCGCTCCAGCAGCAGCATGATGTCCTGGCTGGTGTCGGGGTCGAGGTTGCCGGTGGGCTCGTCGGCCAGCAGCACGAGCGGGCGGTTCACGAAGGCCCTGGCGATCGCGACGCGCTGCTGCTCGCCGCCGGAGAGCTCGTGCGGCATGCGGTCGGCCTTGCCCTCCAGCCCGACGAGCTCGAGCACCTCGGGGACGACCCGCGCGATCGTGGCCTGCGGCTTGCCGATCACCTCGAGGGCGAACGCGACGTTGCCGCCGACGGTCTTGTTGGGCAGCAGCCGGAAGTCCTGGAAGACGACCCCGATCCGCTGCCGCAGCCGCGGCACCCGCCTGCGCGGGAGCTTCGCGACGTCGAGGTCGGCGACGGTGATGGTGCCGCGGGTGGGCACGTCCTCGCGCAGCAGCAGCCTCAGGAACGTCGACTTCCCGGAGCCCGAGGGCCCGATGAGGAAGACGAACTCGCCCTTCTCGACCGACACCGAGACCCGGTCGAGCGCGGGTCGCGTCGACGTCTTGTACATCTTGGTGACGCGTTCCAGGCGGATCACGGCTGGGACGGTACCGGTCGCGACGCCCGCAACCGGTGTTCGACCCGCCCCCTCGGCGCGGCGTGCCGACCGCTCGCGGATCGCTCCCGGGCCGTCACGGACGGTGAGGACCGGTGCCGGCGATCGGCCGGTGTCAGTTCTCGTCGGTCTGCTGCTGGCGGCGCCAGCGGATGCCGGCCTCGATGAAGCCGTCGAGGTCGCCGTCGAGCACCGCACCCGGGGTGCCGACCTCGTAGTCGGTCCGCAGGTCCTTGACCATCTGGTACGGGTGCAGGACGTAGGAGCGCATCTGGTTGCCCCACGACGAGCCGGTGTCCTTCAGCGAGTCCATGAGGGCCCGCTCCTCCTGGCGCTTGCGCTCCAGCAGCTTGGCCTGCAGGACGACCATCGCGGTGGCCTTGTTCTGGATCTGGCTGCGCTCGTTCTGGCACGACACGACGATCCCGGTGGGGATGTGGGTCAGCCGGACCGCGGAGTCGGTCGTGTTGACGCCCTGGCCACCCGGCCCGGACGAGCGGTAGACGTCGACGCGCAGTTCCTTCTCGTCGATGTCGATGTGGTCGGTGGACTCGACGACCGGGGTGACCTCGACGCCCGCGAACGACGTCTGGCGGCGGCCCTGGTTGTCGAACGGCGAGATGCGTACCAGCCGGTGCGTGCCCTGCTCCACCGACAGCGTCCCGTACGCGTAGGGGGCGTGGACCTGGAAGGTCGCGGACTTGATGCCCGCCTCCTCCGCGTAGGAGGTGTCGTAGACGTCGACGCCGTAGCCGTGGCGCTCGGCCCAGCGCAGGTACATGCGCATGAGCATCTCGGCGAAGTCGGCCGCGTCTACCCCGCCCGCCTCGGAGCGGATCGTCACGAGTGCCTCGCGCTCGTCGTACTCGCCCGCGAGCAGGGTCCGGACCTCGAGGGACTCGATGTCGCCGCGCAGCGACGCACGCTCGCTGTCGGCGTCGGCGATGGCCGACTCGTCGCTCTCGTCCTCGGCGAGCTCGTAGAGCACCGGGAGGTCCTCGAGGCGCCGGCGCAGGTCCTCGACGCGGCGCAGGTCGCCGCCCGCGTGGGCGAGGCGGCTGGTGACCTTCTGCGCGGCCTCGGTGTCGTTCCACAGGTCGGGCTGGCCCGCCTGCTCCTCGAGGTCGGCGATCTCGACGCGCAGCGCGGGCAGGTCGACGACCGCCTCGATGTTGTCGAGGATGCCGGACAGGTCCTTGAGGTCGGCTGCGACGTCGGGGTTCACAACCGACCAGCCTACGCAACGCCGCTACTCGACCGGGATGGCGTCCAGGAGCTTCACCATGGCGCGGGTGTGGGCGACGGCGAAGTCGGCGACGGCCTTGTCGTACGGGTCCGTCTCCGAACGTGCGGCCGAGCGGGCACCGTCGAGGCGCACCGCGTAGGCGACCCGGGCGGTGCGCACCAGGTCGGCGCGCTGCCGGACGGTGAGCGAACGCGAGTGCAGCAGCCGCAGCACCAGCGGGCTGCGCAGCGAGTCCGCGCCGCCGCCCGCCATGAGCCACGTCTTGAAGGCGCGGCGGCCGGGCTGCGTGATCACGTACTGCTGCGAGGCACGGGGTCCCTGCTTGCCGAGCTTGAGCAGCCCGGCGTCGGTGAGGGCGGGCAGCTCGCGGTAGACCTGGCTGCGCGTCACGGAGAAGAAGGCGCCGAAGCGGTCGGCCGCCGCGGCGACGAGCTGACCGCCGGTCATCGGGCCGCTGTGGAGCAGTCCGAGCAGCGCGGCGGCGGTCGCGTTCACGGCAGGGGACCCGGGCATGGCCCTTACGGTGCCACGACCGGGCGGGGTCCGCATCCACAGCGGACGGACACCGCCCGGTCGACCCGGGACAGCGGCCGTCAGCCGATCGTCAGCGTGGCGATCCGCTCACGCTGTGCGTCCGCGTCTCCGTACTGCCCGGCGAGCCGCTTGGCCCGCTTGTAGAACAGGTGCGCCTCGTGCTCCCAGGTGTACCCGATACCGCCGTGGTACTGGATCATCGCCGCGGTCGCGGCCGCTGCGGCGTCGGATGCCTTGGCCTTCGCGACGGCCACGGCGAGGTCTGCGTCCTCGGCCCCGGTGCCGGCCGCGTGCGCGGCGTACAGGACCGCGTGCTCGGCCATCGTGACGCCGACGTGCAGATCGGCCAGGGCGTGCTTGATCGCCTGGAACGACCCGACGGGCACGCCGAACTGCTCGCGCTCGCGGTCGTAGGCGACGGTCCGGGTGATCGCCTCGCGGGCCACACCGGCCAGATCGGACGCGACGAGGACGGTCGCGCGGGCGGTGAGATCGGCGATCGCCGCGGCGTCGGCACCGGGGAGGGGCTCCCCCGCACCGTCGACGGTGACGGTCGCGAGCCGCGTCGTCCCGTCGTAGGAGCCGGCGGCCTGCGCGGTGAACCCGCCCCGCTCGACGAGGGCCAGGCCGTCACCGGAGCGGACCACGACGACGTCGGCGATCCCGGCGTACTCGACGGCCGCCCCCGGCGCCCGCAGGGAGAGGGCCCCCACGGCCTCGCCGGCCGCGAGCCGTGGCAGCCACGCCGCCTGCTGCTCCGCGGAGCCCGCGAGGCGGATCGCCTCGGCGGCGAGCACGGTGCCGCGCCACGGCCCGGGTGCGACGCCCGCGCCGAGCGCACGAGCGATGACCTGCGCCTCGACGAGCCCCAGGCCGAGACCGTCGTGCTCCTCGGGGACGGTGACGGCGAGCCAGCCCTGCTCCCCCGCCGCCTTCCACAAGGCCACCGGATGGCCGTCGCCCGCCGTGTCCTCGACGACGCCGCGCACGGCGTCGAGGTCGAAGCGCTCGGCGAGGTAGGTCGTGACCGCGGTGCCGAACTCGCGCTGGTCGTCGGTGAGTGCGAAGAACACGGCGCGCCCCTATCTCGGCAGGCCGAGCACGCGCTCGGCGGTGATCGTGCGCTGGACCTGTGAGGACCCGCCCCAGATCGTGACCGACCGGGACCACATCGCCTGGGCGTGCAGCGGACGGAGATCGAGATCGCCCAGCGAGTCCAGCGTGGCGTCCTCGCCCAGGATGTCGTCGTAGACCTCCCAGAGGTCCTGGAACGTCTCCGACCACTGAAGCTTGGTCATCGATGCCTCGAACCCGAGGTCACGACCCTGCTCGACCTGGGTGAGGACGTGCATCGCGTGCAGCCGCAGGCACTCCAGCTCGGTGAGCACGCGCGCGAGCCGGCCGCGGACCACCGGGTCGGTGTCGCGGCCCAGCTTCCTGGCGACCTCGACGATCTCGTCGTACTGGCGTCGGAACTCGGTGTACTGCCCGATGCCCGACGCGCCGCGCTCGAACGAGAGCAGCAGCATCGCGGTGCGCCAGCCGTCGCCGATCTCGCCGAGGACCTCGGTGGCAGGGACGCGGGCGTCGTCGAAGAACACCTCGCCGAACTCGCTGGCACCGCTCATCTGCTTGAGCGGGCGGGCGTCGACGCCGTCCTGGTGCATGTCGATGAGCAGCATCGAGATGCCGCGGTGGCGCTGCGACCCGGCCTCGGTGCGGACCATCGTGAAGACCTTGTCGCCGTGCACGGCGTTGGTGGTCCACACCTTCTGGCCGTTGACGACGAAGTCGTCGCCGTCGCGGACGCCCTTGGTGGCCAGGGCCGCGAGGTCGGATCCGGCACCGGGCTCGGAGAAGCCCTGGCACCAGATGACCTCGTTGCGCAGCATCGGACCGATGATGTCCTTCTTCTGCGCGTCGGTGCCGATGGCCATCACCGTGGGCGCGAGGAACGCCAGGCCCAGCGGGTTGACGGTGCGCGGCGCGTGGGCCGCGACGGTCTCGACGTCGTAGATCGCCTTCATCCCGGGCGTGCCGCCGCGGCCGCCGTACTCGGTGGACCACTCGATGCCCGCGAACCCGGCGAGGGCCTTGTCGCGCTCCCAGTCGCGGCGCAGCCGGAAGCTCTCGTCGTCGCCGAGGGCCTCCCAGAAGCCGGGACGGGTCCACTCGTCGGGGATGTTCGCGGCGAGCCAGGACTTCAGCTCGCGGCGGAAGTCCTCCTCCGCTGCGGTGTACGTCAGGTCCATGCGGCCTCCTCGCGCGCCGGTCCGGTCGGTCGCCAGCCTTCCATACCCGCCGGTAACTTGCGCCGCGGGCGCTGCGCACGATGGACCCGGAGCGTGGCGATCGAGGAGCACGCCGCACCGTGGGGGCCGGCCGACCTCGTGAGCGGCGACAGTCGCTCCGGCGACCATCGCCGCTCACAGGGTCATGCGGTGAGCCTCTCCTGGAGGCGGGCGATCTCGTCGTCACCGAGGCCGTTGGCGCGCAACCAGCCCGCGGCGCCGGAGTGGTCGCGGTCGAGGGTGGCGAGCACCTGGGCCATGGCCTCGGCGCGGGGCAGGTGCGGGGTCAGGTCGGCGGGCATCTCGCTGCCCTCCGCCGCGGTCCAGCGCCGGAACATGTCCTCGACCTTCGTCGCCGACAACGCGTAGTCGTCGACGACCGCGTCGCGCTCCACGCCGACCGTGTCGAGCACCAGCGCGACGAGGACGCCGGTGCGGTCCTTGCCGGCCGCGCAGTGCACGAGTGCGGGCCCGGCCTGCGGGGCGGCGAGCCTGCGCACCGCTTCGACGACGTTGGCGGGCCGGTCGGCGAGGTAGCCGAGGTAGTTGCGCGCCAGCGGGTCGGCGTCCTCGTCGGTCTCCGGAAGGGCCCGGCCCTCCTCCGGGATGAAGCTCAGCGCGACCGTCTCGACGCCCGCCTCCGCGACCTGCGTCGGCCCGTCCCGGTCGATCTCGCGCGCGGTGCGCAGGTCGAGCACGAGCGAGAGCCCGAACGTCTCGACGAGGTGCTGCACGTCGGCGCGGGTGACGTAGTGCAGGGAAGCGCTGCGCAGGAGCACACCGGGGCGGGTCCTCCCGCCCCCCGCGATCGGCAGGCCGCCGACGTCGCGGACGTTGTCGAGTCCTTCGAGCTGCAGCCAGCGATCGACGACGGTCACCCCGGCACCGTATCCCGGCTCACCCGACGAGCTTGCCGACGGCGCTTCTCGTCACGGCGAGCGGATCGGGAAGTCCTGGTGAACCGCCCTCCGGCGTCAGCCAGGTGAAGGTCATGACGACCTCGTCGCTGTGCACGGTGATCAGCAGGACGTCGAAGCCCTCGCCACCGACGCGCCAGCCCGTGGCCTGTGCACCGCCGACCTCGATACGCAGGTCCTCACCCGGGGTGACGACGACGGGCTTGCCCCCGACACTGCCCTGCCCGCAGTCGAGCCCGGCGACGGAGTGGTCGTAGGCCGCCTGCGCCGTCGCCTTGTCCGGGTAGACCGACACGGCTTCCTGGACGCGGGCGGACCCGCCCTCGAACGCGACGCCGACGCGGACCGCGTCGGGGAAGCGGGCGACGACACCCTGGCCGCCACAGACCGAGGGGGCGGCCGGGTCGGGCTTCGGTTCGGCGATCGAGACGAAACCCGGTCCGACCTCGGCGTCTGTGAGCAGGAAGGGCCGCAGCCCGTCGGCGGCGGCCACGAGGTTCTTCTCGCCCGGCCGGCCGGTGGACGCGGGGGGCGCCTCCTTCTCGGCCTCGGCGGCCGGTGGGCCGCCGGGGGTCGCGATCACGGGGCGGGCGACGGGCGCGGCCGTCCCCGAGGTGGTCTGCGCGCAGCCCGCGACCGCGACCAGCGCCACGGCCGCCGCTGCCAGCGCGGCGAGCGTTCTCATGACTGCGAGTGTTCGCCGCGGGGGCCCTGCCGGTCATGGGTGCCAGTACCCCAGTGCAGGCCCCTGCCGGTACGCGCCGGCCGTGCGCCCTGCCCGTGCGCCTGTCCGTGAGCCTTGCGGTCAGCCCTCGAACGGAGCCGGGTTGAGCACGCGCCGGTGCAACTTCGCGACGATCGGCCCGTCGACCTCGCTGGCGGCCCGCGCCTCGACCCACTCCGGGTCGGCCAGGAACGCCGACCACTTCGCGTCCATGTCGGCCAGCGAGTCGAACTTCATCACGTAGACGAGCTCGTTGTTGGTGTTGTCGCCGACGGTGGTCAGCGACAGGAATACGCACTCCATGCCGTGCTTGGCGAACTGGGCCTTCGTGACGTCGTTGAACCGCTTCACCAGCGTGGGCATCCGGCCCGGGACGGTCGTGTACTCGCGGATCTCGTAGATCATCGGCACTCCTCGTGGGCGGCGTCGTCGCGTTCCGGGGCTGATCGTATGGACGTCACGGCGACCGGGCCCGCGACGCAGATCACACTCGTCCCCGCGCGGCGCCGGTGGCTCAGCCGTTCTCGCACGGCGCCGATGGCTCAGCCGACCGGCGGGCGGCGCAGCGCGGGTGGCAGCAGCCGGGCGCCGTCGCCCTGGGCACCGATCCGGTCGTCGGGGTTCCACAGCCGGCAGCGGGCCAGCGACAGGCAGCCGCAGCCGATGCAGGAGTCGAGCCCGTCGCGCAGCGCGACCAGTGCCTCGATCTGCTCGTCGAGACGGCCGCGCCACGACCGTGACAGCCGTGTCCAGTCGGACTTGGTGGGGGTGCGGCCCGCCGGCAGCCGGTCGAGCGCCTCGCGCACCTCGTCGAGACCGATGCCGATCGCGCGCGCGGCACGGATGAACGCGAGCTTGCGCAGCACCCCGCGCTCGTAGCGGCGCTGTCCGCCCGACGTCCGCGTCGCCGTCACCAGACCCTCGCGCTCGTAGTAGCGCAGCGCGGAGTGCGGGAACCCGCTGCGGTCGACGACCTCGCCGATCGTGAGCAGGTCGTGGGTGTCCATCGACGCTCCCTTGACCTCAAGCTGACTTCAGCTCTCACCCTAGCGGCATGACAACGACAGCGCTCGTCACCGGAGCCGCCCGCGGCTTCGGCCTCGCCCTCACCGCAGGCCTCGTCGCCCGCGGCGCCACCGTGATCGTCGACGGTCGCGACGCGACCACCCTCACCTCCGCGACGACCGGCCTGCCCGGGCCGGGCCGGGTCGTCGCCGTCCCCGGCGACCTCACCGACGCCACCCACCGCGGCGCCCTCCGGGCCGCCGTCCACCGCGCCGGCGCGCTCGACCTGCTCGTGCACAACGCCGGCGCGCTCGGCCCCAGCCCGCTGCCCCGGCTGGCCGACCTCCCGCCACACGCCTTCGCGAACCTCTGGGAGACCAACGTCGCCGCGCCGCTCGCCCTGACCCGGCTGCTGCTGCCGTTCCTGCGCACGTCGCCCGACGCCGCGGTCGTCACGCTCAGCTCCGACGCCGCCGTCGAGGCCTACGAGGGCTGGGGCGGCTACGGGGCGACGAAGGCCGCGCTCGACCAGCTCGCCGCCGTCCTCGGCGTCGAGGAGCCCGGGCTGCGGGTCTACGCGTTCGACCCCGGCGACATGCGCACCGACATGCATCAGCGCGCGTTCCCCGGCGAGGACGTCTCCGACCGTCCGCACCCGTCGACCGTCGTCCCTGCGCTGCTGGCCCTGCTCGACAGTCGCCCGTCCAGCGGCCGCCACCGGGCCGCCGACCTCCTGGAGGCCGTGTGATGACCGCGCCCCTCTCGTTCGTCCTGCCCGACCGGCTGTCGGCCACCGAGCCGCCGGAGGCGCGCGGTGTGCCCCGCGACGGGGTGCGGCTGCTCGTCGCCCGCCCCGGCGTACCCGTCCGGCACCGCCGGTTCCGCGACCTGCCGTCGGCCCTGGCGCCGGGCGACGTGCTCGTCGTCAACACCTCTACGACCGCACCCGCCGCCGTCGACGGCACCCGCGCCGACGGCCGGCCCGTCACCGTCCACGTCAGCGGGCCGGTACCCGACGACCCCGGTCGCTGGGTCGTCGAGCTGCGCACCCCGGATCGCGAGCGGGTGCACGACGGCAGCCCCGGCGAGGTGCTGACGCTGCCGTGCGGCGCGGCCGCCGTGCTCGTGGCCGCGTACCCGGACCCGAGGGCTGCGACGAGCAGGCTGTGGTGTGCGACGATCGGCGCGGGCGGGTCGCTACCGGCCTGGCTCGAACGCATCGGCCGCCCGATCACCTACTCCCACCTGCGGACGGCCCCGTCGATCGCCGACTTCCGCACAGTGGTCTCGCGGCCGGACAGGGACTTCGCCGGCACCGGGTTCCCCAGCGCCGAGATGCCCAGCGCCGGCCGCCCACTCACCCGCGACGTGCTGCGCAGGCTTGCCGCGCGGGGCGTCGGGGTGGCCGAGGTCGTCCTGCACACGGGCGTCTCGTCGCTCGAGGCCGGCGAGACACCGCTGCCCGAGCGCTACCGCGTCCCGGCCCGCACCGCCGACGCCGTCAACGCGGCGCGCGCCGCGCGCAGGCGGGTCGTCGCGGTCGGGACGACCGTCACCCGCGCTCTGGAGACGGTCGCCGCCGAGGACGGGTCGGTCCGCGCGGGCAGCGGCTGGACCGACCTGGTCCTGGGCCCGGGGCGGCCGGCGCGAACCGTCGACGGGCTGGTGACGGGCTGGCACGAGCCGCAGGCCTCGCACCTGCTGCTGCTGGAGGCCGTCGCCGGGCGGGACACGGTCGCCGCGGCCTACGAGGCCGCGCTCGCGGAGGGATACCTGTGGCACGAGTTCGGCGACAGCTGCCTGCTGCTCGCGTGATCGGCGGCGGCGCCGCCCGGGTGATCGGCGGTGGGGCCGTCCAGGTGATCGGCGGTGGGACGGCCCCGGGCCTCCGGCCACACTGGACCGGTGGCGGCGAACGGCGCGACGGGTGATCATCGACGACGCGACGGTTGCAGCGGAAACGACCGCCGGCCGCGCTCGGTGACCGTTCGTCGCGGATCATGGGCGACCGACCGTCGTGCGGCGGTCCGGGCGAGCGGCAGGTGACGAGCGCCGACAGGCAGCCCTGTGCCTTGTCTCCTCTCGCTCACCTTCCGTAATGTCCCCGGAGCAGTCACGATCCGATCACGAGCGGACACCGAGCCGGACTCCCCACCGGCTCCCCGGGCCCCCGAACCGGACGTCCGTCCCGATGACCGGCTGATCGCGGAAGGACACGACTTGCCCAGCCACCGCTCCCCAGGCGGCAGGCAGGTGCCAGTGGTCCCGGCCCCGAACCGGACCTCCACGCGGCACCAGACTGCCCGGCGGCCACTCGTCACAGAGTCGGCCAGGCGCACTGCCGCGCACACGACCGCTGCCCTCGGCGCGGCCGTCGGCGTCATCAGCACAGGCGCCTTCGCTCTCGTCATGCCCACGACGACCGGCGCACTGCAGCCCAGCGCCGACGCGGCCGAGATCCCGACGTCGCTGGCCTCGAACTCGATGACGCTCCCGGTCGACACGGCACCGGTCCGCAGCTCGTCGAACATCGGCACGCTGTCCCCGGTCGCGTTCGTGATCAACACCGACGACACCGGGGTCGGCACCCCCGCCGACCCCGACATCGCCGCGCTCGACAAGGGTGGCAAGCTCGCCGACCAGCTCGCCGAACTGCACGCGCAGGCGGCTCGCGACGCGGCGGAGAACGCCCGGATCGACGAGATCGTCGCCAAGGGCGGGCTCGACGGCTGGATCGCCGAGGCGCTGCGGATCATGGAGCTGCCGCAGTCGTACGCCCCGGGCGTCAAGAAGATCATCATGGCGGAGTCGGGCGGCAACCCGCGCGCGATCAACAACTGGGACGCCAACGCGGCCCGGGGGACGCCCTCCGAAGGCCTCATGCAGACGATCCCGTCGACCTTCCGCAAGTTCGTGCACCCGAGCGTGGCCAACCGGTCGATCACCGACCCGGTCGCCAACATCACCGCGGGTGTCCGCTACATGATCGCCACGTACGGCGTCGACACGCTGACGTCCGGCGGCCGCAGCAACCACCTCGGCCAGTACATCGGTTATTGATCGCCCCTGCCCGCTGATCATGGGCGCACGCTGCCGGCTCGGGTGACGCAACCTCTCCGTCACACCTCCGAGACGCGCAGTGATCCCCCGGATGCGAGAATCGGCGGCGATGACCGCCATGCCCGCCCCGCCCGTCGGCACGACGGACGTCCGGAGCGAGCGACGCTACCGGCCGGAGCTGCAGGGCCTGCGCGCCTTGGCCGTCGGCCTCGTCGTCGTCTACCACGTGTGGTTCGACCGGATCTCCGGCGGCGTCGACGTCTTCTTCCTCGTCTCCGGGTTCCTGATCACCGGCCAGCTGTACCGGTCCGCGCAGCGCGGCAGCGTGCCGATCACCCGCAACTGGGGTCGCCAGATCGCCCGGCTGGTCCCCGCCGTGGCCGTCGTCCTTGTCGCGACGGTCGTCGCCGGCCTGGCGATCCTGCCCGAGGCCCGCTGGGTCCAGACGGTCCGCGAGGTCGTCGCCTCGGCCTTCTTCCTGGAGAACTGGCGGCTCGCGGCCGACTCCGTCGACTACTCGGCGCAGCACAACACGGCCAGCGTCGTGCAGCACTTCTGGTCGCTGTCGATCCAGGTGCAGTTCTACGTCGTGTGGCCGCTGCTGATCGCCGGGGTCGTGCTCGTCGCCGGCCGCGACCGGCTCGACCGGACGCTGACCCGCGTCCTCGCCGCCCTGTTCGGCGTGTCGCTGGCCTACTCCGTCGTCCTCACCACGCTCGACCAGCCGCTCGCCTACTTCCACTCGCTGACCCGCGTGTGGGAGTTCGCGCTCGGCGGCCTGCTCGCGCTGTGGATCGACCGCGTCGACCTGCCCGCGCGGGTCCGGGTGCTGCTGGGCTGGCTCGGCGTGCTCGGACTGGTGGCGTGCGGGGCGGTGCTGCAGGTCGGCAGCGTATTCCCCGGCTACGCCGCCCTGTGGCCGACGGGCGCGGCCGCCCTCGTGCTGCTGGCCGGGGCCACCGGGAGCCCCCGCGGCGCCGACCGGCTGCTGTCGACGGCACCGCTGCGCTACCTCGGCAACATCAGCTACTCGCTCTACCTGTGGCACTGGCCGGTGCTGCTGTTCTTCCTCGCCCTGACCGGCGAGCCGTCGGCGGGGCTGGAGGGCGGCACATTCGTCATCGTGCTGTCGCTTCTGCTCGCGATGATCACCTACCACGTGGTCGAGGAACCGATGCGCCTGCGGCACGAGAGCCGCCGCGCGCAGTACCGCCTCGGCGCGGTCGCGGTGGTCCTCGTCCTGCTCGCCACCGGGGCATGGCAGGGCGTCGCGATGGTGCGGGCGGACCACGGCGCCGTGATCGGCGACGCCACGCATCCGGGCGCGATGGCCCTGGTCCCGGGTTACACCGCGGTCGCGGCGTCCGACGAGCCCGTCGAACCGTTGCCGCCCATGGTCTCCCTCGGTGAGGACTGGGGCCGCACCGACAGCCCGTGGACGTGCGGAGCCGATCCTCTCCACCCGCCGCTGGAGTCGTGCACGCTCCCCGCCGACGGCCCCCCGCAGCGACGCGTCGTCGTGGTCGGCGACTCGCACTCCCAGCAGTACCTCGGTGCGCTGCAGCCGATCGCGCGGCAGAACCGCTGGGAGATCACGACGTTCCTCAAGGGCGCGTGCCCGTTCTCGACGGCCTCGGAGACCGACCCGGGCTCCGCCGAGTGCCTGGCCTGGAACACCGCCCTGGTCCCGGCAGTCGTCGAGCTGCACCCCGACGTCGTCTTCACCATGGGCAGCCGGGAGGTCCGCACCGGGCTCACCGAGGCCACCCCGCCCGGCTACGTCGAGGCGTGGAGCCGGCTCGCCGGCGCCGGCATCCCCGTCCTCGCGGTGCGCGACAACCCACGCTTCGACTTCCGCCCGGCCGACTGCGTCGCGGAGAACGGCCGCGGCGCCCCGCAGTGCGGTGCCGAGCGCAACGCCTGGTACCCGGAGGTCCCGAGCTGGGCCGGAGCCCCCGGGGTGCCCGCCGACGTACGGTTCCTCGACTTCAGCGACCTCATGTGCGCGCCGGACGGGCAGTGCCCCGCCGAGATCGGCAACGTGTGGGTCTACATGGACGACAACCACCTGAGCGCGACGTTCACGGCGTCGATGGCACCCGTCGTGGAGCAGCGGATCGTCGCCGCGATGGGCTGGTAACCCGTCAGCTCTCCTCGACGACCGGCCGGGCCCGCTCGTCGCCGACCGCGACGACGTCGCCCGCCCGCAGCTGCGCGCCGCGCCGGGTCTCCAAGCGGCCGTTGACCTGCACCTCCTCGGCCTCCACCAGCTCCCGGGCGTGCACACCGTCCTCGGCGAGGCCCGCGAGCTTGAGGAACTGGCCGAGCCGGATCGGCTCCTCGCGGATGGGGACGGCACGGATCGGGGACCTGCTGGACATGAGGTCCATCCTTCCCTGCCTGCCCGGGCCCGTCGGCGTCGGTACGAGCAACCGCCCAGGCCGACCTCGTGGGTGCCGGAGGCGGGCCGTTCCGCCGCAGCGGCGCAGGTTGTCACTGCTCCGCGGCTGGCCGGGTGTCAGGCGACATAGGGCAGCGTGAGCGGGCCCTCCGGGAGCACGCAGACACGGGCCCCGGGGCCCGCGGCGGCGAGCGCCTCGTCGACCGCCTCCCCCACGTCCGGGCAGGGCAGCAGGTGTGCGGAGCGGAGGTCGTCGGCATCGAGGAACCCGGTGTGGACGGCCACCTGTGCGCGGTCGAGCACCCGGGCGAGCACCTGCACCTGCCACTGGTCGGGCACCGTCCTCTCCCGCGCGGCGATGGAGTCCAGCAGCGCCCGCGGCGAGTCGGCCGAGGCCAGCACCTCGCGGAACGAGCCGTGGTCGGGGAACCCGTCGCGGCACTCCGCCGCGCAGACGATCCGCCCGCCCGGCCGCACGACCGTCGCAGCCGCGGACATGCCCTTCACCGCCTGGTAGAGGTTCTGGTCGAGCGGGTGCCCGGCGTTGGTGGTGACGACGACGTCGAACAGCCCGTCGACGGGCACCATCGCGACCCGGCGGGCCTCCTCGCGGGCGACGGCGTGCATCGCGAGCACCTCACCGCCGAACGCGGCGACGACGCGCTGGTCGCGGTCGAGGATGACGTCGCAGGCGAAGTCGACGCCGGTGGCCGCGGCGATGGCACGCACGTCGTCGTGGACCGGGTTGCCCTCGCAGATCCCCCAGATCGCCTTCGGGTCCCCGATGCGGCGTGCGTCGTGCAGGGTCAGGACGGTCTCCAGCGCCGCGAGCCCGGGCGCGACGAGCTTCGGACCACCGCTGAACCCGGCGAAGAAGTGCGGCTCGACGAACCCCGTCGTGATCCGGACGTCGGCCTCCACCCAGTCCCGCGCCAGCCACACGGGCACGTCGGCGCCGTGGCGGCCTCGCCACACCAGGGTGGAGTCGTCGCGGGCGTCGTGGTTGAGGACGCGGTAGGTCCCGAGGATCTCCTCGCCCAGCATGGCGCGGAGCTCGTCGTCGGTGTTGCCGCGGTGGGTGCCGGTGGCGATCATGATCGTGACGTCGTCGGGCCGCAGGACGCCTTCGAGCTCGGCGAAGATCTCGGTGAGCATCAGCTCCCGCGGCTGCGGACGGGTGCCGTCGCAGATCGAGATGGCGACACTCTGCCCCGGCCGCACGACCTCCCGCAGCGGCGGCCCCGCCACCGGTGCGCGCAGCGCGTCGCGGACGAGACGCTCCGGGGGCGTCGTCACGGTGAGGTGCCGGGGTTCGACGACGGTCGTGCGCGCCGCGGGCAGGTCCACCTCCAGACCGTCGTGTCCGTACGCGAGCCGAACCCGCCGCTGCATCACCGTTGCTCCCCCTTCGGCACCGTCCGTCGACGACAGGCTGCCTCATTCGTTCCGACACGGCGTCGATGCCGCCGTTCGTCGCCAGCAGGATTCCGCCGATCGGACCTGGCGGCCGACCCTCGCGGAATGGATAACGTAGCGACGCGAACCGTCGACATCCCAGGCGGAACCGGGCGTTCCGGTTCCGCGCCGCTCCCCCGGCAGCCCACCCGACGACGGGCAGGTCAGCCCGTCGCAGGATCCGTACGTCCGCCGTGCGAGGTGCCGGACACCCCGCCGCCCAGGAGGAACACCTCTGTGACCGGACCGATCCCCACGACCGAGAACGTGCCCCCGTTTCCGACCGCCATGCGCGGGTACGAGCGGCGGCAGGTGGACGAGTACGTCACGGAGCTGGTGGAGAAGTTGAACCGGCTGCACACCGACGTGGCCGAGGGGCAGCGGAAGCTGCGGCTGGCGACCGAGCACGCCGAGGCCACCGAGCGCGAGCTGCGTGATGCCCGCAGCCGGCCCGCCCCAGAGGCCGCGCCGCCTGCCGAGGAGGGCTTCGGGTTCCGCGCCGAGAAGCTGCTGCGCCTGGCCGAGCAGGAGGCGACGGAGCTGCGCGCCAACGCGTCCCGGGAGGCGTCGGCCATCGTCGAGAAGGCGCGCACCGAGGCCGAGCACCACCGTCACGAGGTCGAGCAGAGCCTGATCAGCCGGGCGTCGCTGATGGAGCAGCAGGCCGCGCAGCGGGCGAGCGAGCTGCAGGACCGGGAGCAGCAGATCGCCGACCAGCTGGCCGCGGCCCGCGAGCAGGCGGACGAGCTGCACTCCACCGCGACCCGCGCCGCCGAGCGGCTGCGCAAGGAGTCCGAGGCCGCGGCCGAGGAGACCTGTAAGCGCGCCGAGCAGGTCGCGCTGCGTCGTGAGGAGAAGGCGACGCAGGAGGTGGCGCGCCTGGCCTCGCTGCAGGACGACGTCCGTGGCGAGCTGAGCCGCCTCGCCGGCGTGCTGGGCAAGGAGCTCGGGCAGACCGCACCGGCGCCGCGCGACGGCGACGACCCGGCCCCGACCCCCGGCCATCGCGGCGCGCACGCCTCCCGGACCGCCGCCGCCACGAGCTGACATCCGACCCGCGGCGCCGGTCCCGACGAGGGCCGGCGCCACGGCGGTGCGTCAGCCCAGTGCCATCCCGCGTTCCGCCAGTGCCTCGGTCAGCACCCGGATCGCCTTGGGCCCCACGCCGTGCAGCGCAAGCAGGTCCGTGGCGGGCACCTCGTCGAGCTGCGCCAGCCGCGTGTAGCCGGCCAGCACCAGCGCGCGCGTCGCCGGCCGCCCGATGCCGCGTGGCAGGTCGGTGCTGTCTGTACCGTCGGTGCTGCCCGTCTCGTCCACGAAAGCCCCCTGCTCGTCCGCGACACGCCCTGTGAGTGGCGATGGTCGCCCTGACGACTATCGCCACTCACGACCTGGGCGTCGCACCCGGGGGGACGACTCGCGGGCCGGTCCCGGCCTCACCCGAAGGCGCGCGCTCGACGTCATCACGCAGGAACGACGGCCGGGCGACGCCACCGGCTCGTGCTCGATCTCCCGGACCTCGACGGACCGCCACGGGCCGGGCAGGCTGTGGACATGGGACCCGGACTGCTCCTCGCGCTGACGATCCCCGGGCTCGTCTGCCTGCTGGTGCTGCTCGTCGCACTGGAGCGGTTCGGCCTGTGGGCCCGCCGGAGCAGCCTGCTGCCGTGGCGGCGGTCCGCCGGGTCCGCCCCGACGCAGTCGCTCCCGTTGTCGGGCATCGGGTTCGAGGAGGTCGACGCCTTCTTCACCGGCGCCAAGCGCGCCGAGCTCGACGAGCGCCACTCCCGCTCGATGCTCCGCGACGACGGGGCCGACGGCGCGCCACCCGGCACGCATGTCGACCTCGACCGCGGCGTCGTGACCGTCCACCGCGCCTGACTCACCAGGGGACGACGCCGTCGTCCTCGAAGAACCCTCCGGTCGGGCCGCCGTCGGGAAGGGTGGCGAGCCGGATCGCGGTGGCCGCGCCCTGCTCCGGGGTCCGGTGGCCGCGGTGGCCGTTGAGATCCGTCGCGACGTAGCCCGGACAGGCCGCGTTGATCAGGATGTTTGTGTCGCGCAGCTCCTTCGCGTACTGGATCGTCAGCGCGTTGAGGAAGCTCTTCGACGGCGAGTAGGCCGCCGAGATCGGGCCGGTCTCGCCCCCCTGGGTCTGCCGGGTCAGCGAGCCGACGCCGCTCGACATGTTCACGATCCGCGGCGACGGGGACCGCCGCAGCAATGGCAGCAGCGCGTTGGTGACCCGGATGACCCCGAGCACGTTGGTGTCGACGACCGTGGCCACCGTCGCGGGGTCGACCAGCGTCGGCTCCTGCGGCATCCCGCCGGTGATCGCGGCGTTGTTGACCAGCACGTCGAGCCGGCCCTCCTGCTCCTCGACGAGCCGGGCTGCCGCGGCGACACTCGCGTCGTCGGTGACGTCGAGGGGCACCCCGAACACGTCCACCCCCGCCGCCTGCAGCTTCTCGACGGCGGCCTCGCGGCGACCGTCGTCCCGCGCCCCGACGCCGACCCGCAGGCCGAGTGCCCCCAGGCCCGCCGCGATCTCGTGACCGATCCCCTTGTTCGCGCCGGTGACCAGCGCAACCGTCTTCTCGCTCATGGCTCCACCCTGCGCCCCGACCCCGACCGAGCTCCAGGACCGACCAGGTCCGAGGCGATACTGTCACGGTATCGACGCTGGTGGCGGGTAGTGTGGAGAGCATGGAGACCCGGGAGCTGCGGTACTTCGTGGCCGTCGCCGAGGAGCTGCACTTCGGCCGGGCGGCACTGCGGCTCGGCATCGCACAGCCGCCGCTGTCACGGGCGGTGCAGCAGCTCGAACGCCGGCTCGGAGTGACGTTGCTGGAACGCGGCAGCCGCGGCGTCGCACTGACCGGCGCCGGCGCGGTGCTGCTGCGTGAGGGCCGGGCCGCCCTCGACGCGGTGGCGGCCGCCGAACGCCGGACCCGCCGCGCCGCCGCACCCGCGGGCTCCCCCGGTCTCGTGCTCGTCACGAAGGCGGGCGCGTCCACCGAGCTGCTGTCCAAGCTGCTCGACGCCTACGCCGCGGAACCCGGTGCCGTCGATGTCGACGTCGTGCTGTGCGGCATCGGGGAGCAGGAGCGCTACCTGCGCGACGGGCGCGCCGACGTCGCCCTCCTGCACCGCCCCTTCGACTCGACCGCGGGTCTCGACACCGAGGAGCTGCTCACCGAGGGCCAGCTCGCCCTGCTGCCCGCCGGGCATCCGCTCACCGGCCGGCCGGACCTGCGCCTCGACGACCTGGGGCTCTCCGGGCTCCCGCTGCCGCGCTGGCCCCGCGATGACGGGAGCTACCCCGACGGGCCGGGCCCCGAGGTCCACGACAACACCCAGTTGCTGCAGCTCATCGCGCTGGGCCGGACGGTCGCGGTGCTGCCCGAGTCGGTGCGGGCGCACCTGCACGACGACATCGCCGCCGTGCCGCTGCTCGACGCGCCGCCTGTCACGACGGTGATCGCGTGGCCGCCGCACAGCCGCTCCCTTGCGCTGGCCCAGCTGGTCCGGACGGCGACCCGCCTCTGACACCGCCGGTCAGGGTCCGACGCGCTGCTGCTCGCCGTCGGCGCCCGGCCTGCCCGACCTGCGGTTCGTCGACGCCATCACCGTCGCCGACGAGAGCCACGCGCTCCCCTACGTCGTCCACACCGGAACCCATGCACCGCGCGGCCGAGGTGCCGGCGCTACGTCATCGTCACCAGCTGGATGAGGTTGCCGCACGTGTCGTCGAGCACCGCGGTGACGACTGGCCCGAAGTCCGTGGGCGCCTGGGTGAACACGACGCCCAGCCCGGTCAGCCGCTCGTGCTCGGCATACACGTCGTCCACAGCGAACTGGGTGAACGGGATTCCGTCGGCCACCAGGGCCTCCTTGAGCTGCTTCGACGCCGGGTGCCCGTCGGGCTCCAGCAGCAGCTCGACGCCGTCGGGCACCGCGGGCGACACGACGGTGAGCCACCGCGCGTCGCCGGTCGGAACGTCGGTCTTCTTGATGAAGCCCAGCTTGCCGGTGTAGAAGTCGAGCGCCCTGGCCTGGTCGTCGACCCACACGCTGGCGACGTTGATCCGGATCACGAGTCGGGCTCCTCCGTGTCGATGGGCCACCGCGCGACGATCGCCCGCAGCGGGCCGGTGTCGACGTGGTGGAACTTGTAGCGGCCCTGCCGCCGCGTGTGCACCAGGCCGGCCTCCTCGAGGACGGCGAGGTGCTGCGAGATCGCCTGCCGCGACGACGTGAGCCCGTGCTTCATCGTCAAACGCCCGCACAGCTCGAACAGGGTCTGCCCGTCCCGCTCGACCAGCTCGTCCAGGATCGTCCTGCGCGTCGCGTCGCCGAGTGCCTTGAACAGCTCGGCGTCCACACCGGATTTATACGCAAGTGACGACTTGCCTGTCAATCCGTCGCCCGCCCGGGCCGCGATCCCGGACGTCCTCGGCCGCGGCGGTAACCTCAGCGCCGGCGCAGTGTGACCGGGCGCAGTGTGACCGGGCCCGGTGTGACCGGGCGCGGTGTGATCGAAGGGAGCCGGACGTGAGCAGCAACGGACAGCAGGAGCGGATCGCGTTCGTCCAGTCGCTGTGGCATCGGGAGATCGTCGACCGGTGCCGCGACTCCTTCCTCGCCGAGATGGCCGAGCTCGGCGTGCCCGCCGAGCGGATCGACCTCTACGAGGTGACCGGGGCCTTCGAGATCCCGCTGCACGCCAAGCGGCTCGCCGAGAGCGGCCGCTACCGGGCGGTCGTCGCCTCCGGCCTCGTCGTCGACGGCGGCATCTACCGTCACGAGTTCGTCGCCGAGGCGGTCATCGACGGCCTCATGCGTGTCCAGCTCGACAGCGGGGTGCCGGTGTTCTCCGCCGTCCTCACCCCGCACCACTTCCACGAGCACCCCGAGCACCAGCAGTTCTTCCACGATCACTTCGTGGTCAAGGGCCGCGAGGTCGCGAAGGCGTGCACCGACACGATCGCCGCGCTGGACCGCCTACCGGCCGCCGTCTGACGCCCTGTCCTGCTCGCCCTTGCCAGCCGGCTACCGGGCCGATCAGCCCGCCGCCGCGCCGAGGAAGTCGAGCACGGACGCGGCGAACAGCGGTGAGTCCGTGACGTCATCGAGGGCGCGCGGTACTGGCGCGCCACATTCGCCCGGGCAGCGGCGACGGCGCTGCCGGCGGGGTCTGCCACGGGTTCCTCGTCGACCTCCCCCGGATCGGCGGGATCACCTGGGCGGTCATGAGCACAATGGCCGTCGTGGTCACGTCGTTCATGCTGTGCGAGAGCCTCACGACGGCCTGCGTCATCGGCCTCGGGTGTGGGCCTGGCGACGCAGGCAACCGACGGCCGGGGCGATGCTGGTGGCGATCGGAGCGGGCCTCGCCCGGGCTCGTGGACTCACCGTGACCGCCGACGCCACAACCAACGCGAAAGGCCCCCGGAGTTGTCTCCGGGGGCCTTTCGACCTAGTAGCGGGGGTAGGATTCGAACCTACGACCTCTGGGTTATGAGCCCAGCGAGCTACCGAGCTGCTCCACCCCGCGCCGCTGCATCGTCACCGACGCTGTCTTGCTGTTCTTTTGTCGTGCTGCGTTGCTCTTGTAGGTAGAACAGTACACCCGCCGGAAACGTTCCCGCACCCGGGGTGCAACCCGTACTGACCTGCGGCGATGCGCGTCCGCAGCCCGTTCCCGCCGGTGAACGCGCTCCGACGGCTTCCCGTGTCTCCGGTCACACATCTTGATCTTGGTCCCGAGGTCCGCGCCGCACCGTCTCCGACACGACGACGCCCCGCCCGGAAGCATCCGGACGGGGCGTCGTGGATCGTGCGGATCAGCCGCCCTGGGCGGCCTGGAACTTCTTGACTGCGGCGTCGAGCGCGGCGAGCGCCTGGCCCTGGGCCGCGAAGTCACCGGACTGCTGAGCCGACTTGAGCTGGTTCAGCGCGGAGGAGATCTCGGCGGCAGCGGCGGAGGCCGCGGGGTTGGTGCCTCCACCCCCACCCGTGTTGGGCGGTGCCGTCGTCGACGTGTCGGGCGGTGGCTGCCCCTGACCGCCCTGCGTCACTCCGGCCCCCGCACCGGCGCCGAACACCTGGTCGAGCGCTGTCGCGAGGTTGGCGTCGTAGCCGACCCGGCCGCCGTAGCTCACCAGCACTCTGGCGAGCTGCGGATAGGACGAGTCCTGCCCAGCTCTCTCGATGTAGACCGGTTCGACGTAGAGCAGGCCGCCGGCGACGGGCAACGTCAGCAGGTTGCCGTAGTCGATCGTGGTCTGGTTCTGTCTCAACAGGTTGAGCTCCTGCGACACCGTGGGTGAGCCGAGGAACTGCGCCTGTACCTGTTGCGGGCCGAGCGTCTGGGTGTCCGCGGGTAGCTGCAGGACCGTGATCTTCCCGTAGGTCTCGGGATCGGAGCTCGCCGTCATGTAGGCAGCGAGGAACTGCCTCTGCAGGCTCACCAGCGCGCTGGTGAGCTGGAACGTCGCCCCGTTCTGGTTGGGCAGGCCCGCGAGCAGGTAGTACGGCGGCTGCGGCTCCTGCCCGGAGCCGGTGTTGCCCTGCACCGTCGGGTCGGACGGGACGTCCCAGAACGACACCGTCGAGAAGAACTCGCCCGGGTTGGTGACGTGGTAGCGGGTCAGCAGCTGACGCTGGACCTTGAACTGGTCCTCGGGGTACCGGAAGTGCTCGCGCAGGGCCGGGCTGATGGCCGAGCTGGGCTGCACGGTGCCGGGGAAGACCTTCTCCCACGTCTTGAGCACCGGGTCGGTGTCGTCGAAGGAATAGAGCGTGACGGTGCCGTCGTAGGCGTCGACCGTGGCCTTCACCGAGTTGCGCAGGTAGCTGACGTCGGTGTCGGGCAGGCGCTGGACACCGGCCTGCAGGCTGTCGCGCGTCGCGTCGCCCAGCGGGACCTGCTGCGCGTAGGGGTACTGCTTGAGCGTCGTGTAGCCGTCGACGATCCACTGGATCTTCCCGTCGACGACCGCGGGGTACGGGTCCCCGTCGAGCGTCAGGTAGGGCGCGACGGCCTTCACGCGCTCCAACGGGTCCCGGTTGAAGATGATCTTTGAGGCGTCGTTGATCGAGTCGTTGAACAGGATCCGGATCTCGCCGTTGTCGACAGCGAAGACGAGCCGGTTGAAGAAGTTCCCCAGCGAGACCCCGCCCTTGCCCGTGTACGTGTACTGCTGGCTGTCGGAGTCGTACTCACGGGCGGCGGCACCGGGCTCGGCGCCGACGATCGAGTAGTCCTTGATCAGCTCGCCGTAGTAGATGCGGGGCTGGGTGACGTCGATGGCACCCTTGGTCGTCGTGTCGCTGACGGTGAACTCCGGCAGACCACCACGGCCGCCGGTGTCCTCCAGCGCGGCGTTGACCTTGTTGGCCGGTGCGGCGACGAAACCGTTGCCGTGGGTGTAGACGAGGTGGCGGTTGATCCAGTCGGTCTGGTTGCCGACGAGCGCGGTGCTGTCGAGCTCGCGCGCCGCGACCACGTAGTCCTGCGTCTGGTTGTCGACGTCGTACCGGTCGATGTCGAGCTTGTCCGGGAAGCCGTAGAAGTTGCGTCGCTGCTGGAGCTGCGTGAACGTCTTGGTCAGCTTCGCGGGGTCGAGCAGCCGGATGTTCGGGATCGTCGAGGTGTCGGAGCGCACCGCCGCCGAGGTGGCGGTCGACGTGCCGGAGTAGGGCTCGACGGTCACCTTGTCGTCGGTGAGCCCGAACGCCTGTCTCGTCGCCTCGATGTTGCGGCTGATCGACGGAGCCTCACGCTCGTTGGCGTTGGGGCCGACCACGAACTGCTGCAGGATCGCGGGCCACGCCGCGCCGACGAGGATGCTCGAGAGCACCAGCAGCACCAGCGCGATGGCGGGCAGCTGCAGGTTGCGCCGGAAGATCGACACGAAGAACGCGATGGCGCAGATGAGCGAGATGAACAGCAGGATCAGCTTGGCCGGCATCACCGCGTTGAGGTCGGTGTAGGTGGCGCCGTTGAACTGCTGGTTGCGGTCGGAGAACAGCAGCTCGTAGCGGTCGAAGAAGTAGGCGAGCGCCTTGAGCAGTACGAACACGCCGGCCAGCGAGGCGAGGTGGGCACGTGCGGCCGAGGAGATCTGGCCGGAGCGGCCCGCGAGGCGGATGCCGCCGAACAGGTAGTGCGTGATCAGCGCGGCGACGAACGAGATGGCGACACCGACCATCACCCAGTCGAGCAGCAGCCGGTAGAACGGCAGTTCGAACGTGTAGAAGCTGACGTCCTTGCCGAACTGCGGGTCCGTGACCCCGAACGACGTGCTGTGCAGGAACATCTGCACGGTCTGCCAGTCGCCCTGCGCCGCCAGGCCCGCGATGAGGCCGACGACCACGGGGATGCCGATCGCGAAGATCCGCAGCCGCTGGATGATCACCGTGCGGTAGCGGGCGATCGGGTCCTCGGGGCCGGACACGGGCACGAACACGGGCCGGAAGCGGTAGGCCAGCCACATCGACAGCCAGACCAGCCCACCGATCAGCAGGCCACCCAGCACGAACTGGACGGTGCGGGTGAACAGCACCGTCGAGAACACCGAGCGGAAGCCGACCTCGCCGTACCACAGCCAGTTGACGTAGAAGTCGATCAGCCGGGAGCCGCCCAGGAAGAGCACGACCACGATCGCGGCGATGATGAGCAGGATCCGGGGGCGGCGAGGTATCGAGGGCACCGCCGCTGGGGGCCGTGTGGCCACGGGTCACGCTCCTGACGTCGAAAGGCGAACTGCCACAGGCGCGCACCGCCACGCATGGCCGCGACAACGCGAGAGTCGCCGGCAGCCGTACGCACGGCGCGCCCTGACGTGGCAACTCTACGGAAGGGGCGTGTGGTTCCCGTTGCGCGGGGCGCGTTGGCGAATCGTGACAATTCGGATATCGGCCCGGGCGGGGCGGATCGGGACCCACGCTCTGCGCGAACGGCGACGTTCCACGTCACCGCGGTTGTCCGGTCCGCGTACCGTGGTGTCATGAGTGATGTCCCGTTCGGCTTCGGCCCCTCAGACCGAGACAAGGACCGCGACCGGCCCGACGGTGAGGGTTCCGAGCCCACGGGTCCCAACGACCCCTTCGGTCTCGGCAACCTGCCGGGCATGCCACCAGGCGGTTTCCCGGGGATGCCGGGCGGCTTCCCGGGGATGCCCGGTGCCGGGGGTCCCGGCGGCTTCGACATGAGCCAGCTCGGGCAGATGCTCACCCAGCTGGGGCAGATGCTCAGCCACGCCCAGACCGGTGGCGCTGGCGACGGCCCGGTCAACTACGACCTCGCGGCCCAGATCGCGACGCAGGCGCTGGCGCAGAAGACGTCCTCGCTCACCGACGCCCAGCGGGCCGCGGTCCGCGACGCGGTGGCGCTGGCACAGCTGTGGCTCGACGAGGCCACGGAGTTCCCGGCCGCGTCGTCCGAGGCCCTCGCCTGGACGCCCACCGACTGGGTGAAGTCGAGCATGCCGACGTGGAAGCGCATGTGCGATCCCGTCGCGCGGCGGGTGTCGAGCGCGTGGGTGGAGGGACTGCCGGAGCAGGCCAAGCAGGCCGCCGGCCCGATGCTCGCGATGGTCGGGCAGATGGGCGGTCTCGCGTTCGGCAGCCAGCTCGGCAACGGCCTGGGCGAGCTCGCCGCGGAGGTCCTCACCTCCACCGACACCGGGTTCCCCGCCGGCCCGGCGGGCGCGGCCGTGCTGCTGCCCGAGGCCATCGAGAAGTTCACCGCGGGCCTCGACCGCCCCGCCAACGAGGTCATGATCTTCCTCGCCGCCCGCGAAGCCGCGCACCAGCGCCTGTTCACGCACGTGCCGTGGCTGCGGGAGCGGCTGCTCGGCGCGGTCGAGCAGTACGCGCAGGGCATCTCCGTCGACACCTCGCGGATCGAGGAGCTGGCGGCCTCGATCGACCCGTCGAACCCGGAGTCGATCCAGGAGGCCATGCAGGGCGGCATGTTCGAGCCGCAGACGACGCCGGAGCAGAAGGCCGCGCTCGCGCGGCTGGAGACACTCCTCGCCCTCGTCGAGGGCTGGGTCGACGCCGTCGTCGCACAGGCCGTCGGTGACCGGCTGCCGGGTGCGGAGGCGCTGCGGGAGACGCTGCGCAGGCGGCGCGCGTCGGGCGGCCCGGCCGAGCAGGCGTTCGCCACGATCGTCGGCCTGGAGCTGCGGCCGCGGCGGCTGCGCGCGGCCGCCGAGCTGTGGAAGCTGCTCGGCGAGCAGCGGGGCACCTCGGGCCGCGACGCGCTGTGGGCGCACCCGGACCTGGTCCCGACGGCCGACGACCTCGACGACCCGGCTGCTTTCGTCGCGGGCTCCGACGACTCGGACCCGATCGCGGAGATCGAGCTCCAGTTCCAGCGCGACCGCGAGAACGACGCGGCGATGGACGCGGCCAAGGAGGCCGCGGAGCGGCGCGAGGCGGCGCAGCGGGAGCAGGCCGCGGGCGGCGCGACCGACACCGCCGACCCGGCCCGCGAGCCCGGCGACGACGAGAACCCGAAGAAGGACTGACCGCGGGCGCCGCGGCGGTCAGCCCGCCGCGGTCTCCCCGTCGATCTCGGGGTCCGCGATCTGGGGGTCCTCCATCGCGGCGATGCCGTCGATGCCCTCGGGCTCGTCGTCCGTAGCGTCGTCTGCGCGGTCGCCGTCGATGCCGACGAACCCGAGCCCCGCCGCGGCCGACAGCCCCTCCAGGTAGCCGATCGCGCGTTCGGCGCGCGGGTAGCGGCGCACCAGCTCCCAGAACTGGTCGTCGTGCCCGGGCACCAGCAGGTGCGCGAGCTCGTGGACCAGCACGTAGTCGACGACCCAGCCCGGCACGTCACGCAGCCGCTCGCTGACCCGGATCGTGCCGTCGACAGGCGTGCACGACGCCCACCGGGTGCGCATCGGCGCGACCCAGCGCACCGACGTCGGCACCGCGTCCGGCCCGAGATACCGGCGGGACAGCTCGAGGCTGCGTTGCAGCAGTGCGTCGTTGCCGGTGCGCGCCGGCGAGCGGCGTTTCGCCTCGCTGCGTTCGAGACGGCGGACCATCTCGTCGACCCAGCGACGCTCCTCGGACTCGCTCATCCACCCAGGGATGAAGACGATGACCGTGTCGCCCTCTCGCCGTGCACTCACCATCCGCCGCCGCCGGTCGCTCCTACGGACCTCGACGACTGAGGGTCCCGCCATGTCGGGAGTCTATGCCCGTTGCGGCCCGGTGGCCGCACATCGGCCGACCGGCTCGCGGTCGCACCCGCAACGAGTCGCCTGGATCCACCCGGACGGGCGGCGCCGCACGACGACGATCGGCGCCATGACCACCACCGGGAGCCGGGCCGCGTTGCCCGCCGTGCTCGTCGTCGATCCCCACCGGCCGCTGCTCGAACGAGGGCCCGGCACCCGCGTCGTGGGGCTCTCGCCGGGCACGGCGGTCGTCGTCGACGAGCTGACCCCGCCCCTGGCCGCGCTGCTCGACGAGCTGACCAGGCCCGCCCGCCGCGACCGTGTGCTGGCCCGGGCGGTCGCGGCCGGCGCCGACCCGGCCGAGGCCGTCGCGATGGTCGTCGACCTGCTGGCCTGCGGCGCGGTCGTCGACGCCGACGAGGCCATGCGGACGGCCCGGCGGCGCGTGGGTGCGGCGGTACGGGTCCACGGCGACGGCGCGATCGCGGTCGGGGTGGCGTGCGGGCTGGCGGCGGCCGGGGTCGGCACGGTCGAGGTCGTGGCCGGGGGTGTCGTGGAGCGCGGCGACGTCGGCACCGGATACCTGGACGAGGACCGCGGCCGCTCACGGGCTGCGGCCGCGGCGGCGGCGCTGCGCCGGGTCGCACCCGGCATCCGGACGCGGCTGCCCGCACGCACCGTCCCGGACCTCGTGGTGCTCGCCGACGTCGCCGCATCGGACCCCGTCACCGTCCGTGGCCTGGTGGCGATGGGTGTCGCCCACCTGCAGGCCCGCACCCGCGACGGCCGCGGCGTCGTCGGGCCACTGGTGCTCCCGGGGCGCAGCGCGTGCCTGGAGTGCCTCGACCGGCACCGCGCCGACCGCGACCCGGAGTGGGGACGGCTCGCGCCGCGCCTCGCCCGGCTGCGGGCGGCCGCCGACGCACCGACCGTCGTCGCGACCATCGGGATGGCCACGGCGCAGGTGCTCGCCGTGACGGACGGCACCGTCGACCCACCTGCGGCGCTCGGCGCAACCGTCGAGATCGACGTCGCGGCCGCCGTCACGGCACGTCGTCGCTGGTCACGGCATTCCGGATGTCCGTGCGCCGGCGCGGGCGCCCAGCGCGCGGGCGACGCGGCTCCCCAGGCGCGCCGTGGCGCGGAATGCACGGCGGGGCCTCGTCGGGGGACAATCGAGGCGTGACCGACATCCCCCGACGGACCGTGTCCCGGACCGCCAAGCTCGCCGGACTGCCGCTGGGCGTCGCCGGGCGGGCGGCGGCGGGTTGGGGGCGCCGGCTCGTGGGCGGCGACGCCGACCAGATCTCCGCCCAGCTCATGGCCAAGAGCGCCGAACAGCTGTTCGTCGTCCTCGGCGAGCTCAAGGGCGGCGCGATGAAGTTCGGGCAGGCACTGAGTGTGTTCGAGGCCGCCGTCCCGGAGGAGTTCGCCGAGCCCTACCGCGAGGCGCTGACGAAGCTGCAGTCCGCGGCGCCGCCGATGCCCTTCGCCGAGGTGCAGCGGATGCTCGCCGAGCAGTTCGGGCGCAACTGGCCGAGCCGCTTCCAGGAGTTCGACGAGACGCCCGCCGCCGCGGCCAGCATCGGCCAGGTGCACCGTGCGGTGTGGCACGACGGCCGCGACGTCGCCGTCAAGGTGCAGTACCCGGGGGCCGAGGAGGCCGTGCTGTCGGACCTGCGGCAGCTGTCGCGGATGAGCCGTCTGCTGCAGCCGCTCGCGCCCGGCATGGAGATCAAGCCGCTCATCGAGGAGATGCGCGAGCGGATGGTCGAGGAGCTCGACTACCGCGACGAGGCCGACAACCAGCGGAGGTTCGCGGCCGAGTTCGACGGCGACGACAAGGTCCGGGTGCCCAAGGTGGTCGCGTCGGCACCGCGGGCGATGGTCACCGAGTGGGTCACCGGCACACCGATGTCGTCGATCATCCGCGGCGGGACGCAGGAACGTCGCGACGAGGCAGGCGCGCTCCTGGCGGAGTTCCACTACTCCGCGCCCGCGCGGCTGGGCCTGCTGCACGCCGACCCGCACCCGGGCAACTTCCAGCTCGTCGACGACGGACGGCTGCTCGTCCTCGACTTCGGTGCCGTCGCGCGGCTGCCCGAGGGGCTGCCCCGGCCCTTGACGATCATGACGCGATACGCGCTGCAGCGCAGGCACGTCGACCTCATGGCGCTGATGGTCGCGGAGGGGTTCGTCAAGCCCGACACGAAGGTCACGGCCGAGGAGGCGATGGCCTACCTGTCGCCGTTCACCGACCCTCTGGGCACGCCGACGTTCCGGTTCAGCCGGGAGTGGCTGCGCAGCCAGGCCGAACGAGTCGGCGACCTGCGCAGCCCGGAGTTCGACACGGGCCGGTTGCTGAACCTGCCGCCGCAGTACCTGCTGGTGCACCGGGTCACGCTCGGCACCCTGGGCGTGCTCTGCCAGCTCGGCGCGGAGGTGCCGCTGCGCGGGATCGTCGGGCACTGGCAGCCGGAGCTGTTCACCGACGACGACGCGCCGGCCGCGGGAAGCTGACGGCTCTTCTGCAGGAACGCCCCCGGACGTGTCGACGCCCGCCCCCGACCTGTGGTCCGGGGGCGGGCGTCATCGCATCACGGCGCCGGTAGCAGGTGCGCCGTGGGCCCGCGGGTCAGCAGGCGGAGGCGCGGGCGCGTTCTGCGCTGCGCTTGGCGCGCTGGTCGGCGTATCGAGCCAGCCGCGCCCAGCGTCGGCCCGCGGCCACGGAACGCACCAGCCGGTAGCGGCGGGCTTGTTCCTCTGCCTCCTGCCTTCGCGATCGAGCCAGGGCTTCATGGATCAGCATCGTGGTTCCCTCTGTGGTCCCGGCCGGTCGCCGGCCGTCGGTCACGGTCTGGTGGGGGGACACGGCGGCTGCCGGCGTGAGGTCGTTCATCTCGGCTTCTCCTCTGCGTTCGGGGCGTTCGGGGCGTTCGGGTTCGGGTGTACGGGTCGTGCGGGGGTGTCCGGTCAGGCGCCGACGGCCGCGTAGTACGCGCGGTCGCGCTCCAGGTCGGTCTTGCGGGGGCGGCCCCTCGGGCGCTTGCGCGGGATCACCGCACCACGCTCGAAGATCTCCCCGCCCCAGACCCCCCAGGGCTCCTCACGGCTCTTGGCACCCGCCAGGCACTCGGCCCGGATCGGGCAGCCGCCGCACAGCGCCTTCGCCTGCTCCAGCTGCATCGGCGACTCGGCGAACCACAGGTCCGCGTCACCGGAACGACAGGGCAGGTCCAGACCCGCGGCCGGAGCCGCGTCCAACAACAGCCCGACACCCGAGGCGGTGTCGCCGCCTGCCAGGTCGGGGGTGAGTGCTCCGGCGTCCAACGGAGCTGATCCCAGTAGCACCACTGACTCCTGGTGAGAGATGTGATCGGTGGAAAATTTTCTTTGCGACACAACGAAAAGGGCCGCGGAGCCCAGGTGTGTGGGGTTCCGCGGCCCTTGTCGACGAGACTCGGCCTTAGGGGTCGATACCTACGTTCGGAGACGACGCCCGGATGCGGACACACCTGTGCTGTTATCGACGAGCTTCGGCAGCGCGACGCGAGACACGACCGGCAGCTGGTGCTGCGGGTACGCTCGCGCGACGACGCCCTGCTCCGCGACACGCAGACGGGCACCACTGATGCGGGTGCCGGTGCAGGCGGAGGTGCCGAAGCCGCCGATCGTCATGATCGTGTTCATGTGGCACCTCCCCTTCGCGTCCAGGCGGTCCGACGGGGACTGCTCCCGACCGGTGCCATCGACTTTAGAAGTGCGCCGCGGGGCCGCACAACCTATTTAAAAAGTTGCATCGAGAATCATCGCTTGTCGGCGACGAGGGCCAGGACCTCGTAGCCGTAGCGGTCGAGCTTGCGGGCCCCGATCCCCGGAATGCCGACGAGCGCGGCCCGGTCGGTCGGGCGGTGCTCGGCGATCGCGGCGAGCGTCGCGTCGGTGAACACGACGTAGGCCGGTACCTGCTGTTCCTTGGCCGCCGCCGCCCGCCAGGTGCGCAGCCGGTCGAGCAGCTCGACGTCCACATCGGACGGACAGTCGCCGCAACGGCGCATCTTCATCGCCTCCGCGCCGAGCAACGGCGAGCCGCAGACGCGGCAGCGCGGTTTGTGTCCGCCGGACCGGTCGGCCGCGATCCGCGAGGCCGGGTGGTGGTCGGGGATGAGGCCGTGCAGGAACCGGCTGCGGCGGCGCTGACGCCCCTTACCGGCCGCGCGGGTGAGCGCCCACGACATCGACAGCACCCGCCGCGCCCGCGTGATACCGACGTAGAGCAGCCGCCGCTCCTCCTCGATCGCCTCGTCGTCGCCCTCGGCGTGCTGGATCGGCAGCGTCCCGTCGACGAGCCCGACGAGGAACACGACGTCCCACTCCAGGCCCTTGGCCGCGTGCAGCGAGGCGAGCGTGACGCCCTGGACCGTCGGCGGGTGGGAGGCGTCGGCGCGAGCCTCGAGCTCGGCGACGAAGCCCTGGATGTCGATGCCCTCGCGCACGGCGACGAGCTCCTCGGCCAGCCCGACCAGCGCGAGCAGCGACTCCCACTGGGTGCGGGCGGCGGCGCCTGCGGGCGGCTCGTCGGTCAGGCCGACCGGTGCCAGCAGCGTCCGGACGTCGGCCACGAGGTCGTCGCCGCCCCGGGCCCCCGCCATGCGCAGCATGCTGACGGCGCGCCGGATCTCGGGACGGTTGAAGAAGCGCTCCCCGCCGCGGACCTGGAACGGGATACCCGCGTCGCCCAGCGCCTGCTCGTAGACCTCGGACTGGGCGTTGATCCGGAACAGGACGGCGATCTCCGCGGCCGGGGTGCCGTCGGCGATCAGCCGCGTGATCCGGCGGGCCGCGGCGACGGCCTCGGCGGGCTCGTCGGCGTGCTCGGTGAAGTCCGGGTCGGGGCCGGGCGGCAGCTGGCCCTCCAGCCGCAGGCGGGACCCGGCGACGCGCCCGCGCGCCGCCGAGATCAGCGTGTTCGCCGCGGCGACGACCTGCGGCGTCGAGCGGTAGTCGCGCTGCAGCCGGACCACGACGGCCTCCGGGTAGCGGCGCGGGAACTCCAGCAGGTGCTTCGGCGTCGCGCCCGCGAACGTGTAGATCGTCTGGTTCGCGTCGCCGACGACGGTGAGGTCGTCGCGGTCGCCGAGCCACGCGTCGAGCACCCGCTGCTGCAGGGCCGTGACGTCCTGGTACTCGTCGACGACGAAGCAGCGGTACCGGTCGTGGAACTCCTCCGCGACCGCCGTGTGCTCCTCCAGCGCGGCCGCGGTGTGCAGCAGCAGGTCGTCGAAGTCGAGCATCTCGGCCCGGTTCTTCAGCTCCTCGTACTGCGCGTAGACCGCCGCGACCTGCTCGGCCGGGCCCGGGGTGTCGCGGCGCAGCCGCGCGACGGCCGCCGGGTACTCCGCGGGGGTGATCAGGCTCGACTTGGCCCACTCGATCTCGGTGGTGAGGTCGCGCACCGAGTCCTGGTCGGTGCCCGCCTTGGCCCGCACCGCGGCCTGTCCGACCGCGCGCAGCTTGTGCTCGATCAGCTGCCACTGCCGGTCGCCCACCACCTGCGGCCAGAAGTAGCGCAGCTGCCGCAGGGCCGCGGCGTGGAACGTCCGCGCCTGCACCCCGCCCGCGCCCAGCGCGCGCAGCCGGGTGCGCAGCTCACCGGCCGCGCGCGCGGTGAACGTGACGGCGAGAACCTGGCCGGGCGCGACGTGGCCGGTGCCGACGAGGTGCGCGATCCGGCGGGTGATCGTCCGGGTCTTGCCCGTGCCCGCGCCCGCGAGCACGCACACGGGGCCGCGCGGCGCCGTGACCGCCGCCAGCTGCTCCTCGTCGAGTGCGTCCAAGGGGTCGGCGGTCACGTCGGCCATCCTCGCAAAGACCCCCGACAGCTGCGCGCACCTCCCACCTGCAGGTGAGGGGCAGCACACGACGGTGCTGGAAGCAAAGTGCGCGTCCGGCCGTTGACCAGGTCATGGCCCAGCTGACGATGTACTCCACCCAGTGGTGCGGCTACTGCCGCCGCCTCAAGCTCCAGCTCGACGAGGCGGGGATCGAGTACCGGGAGATCGACATCGAACGTGACGCCGACGCGGCGCGCTTCGTCGAGGGTGTCAACGGCGGCAACCAGACCGTGCCGACGGTGGTGTTCCCCGACGACACCACCGCGACCAACCCCTCGTTCGCGCAGGTCAAGGCCAAGCTGGACGTGCCGGTCGTCTGACCGGCCCCGGGTCGTGGGTGGCGGCACGGTCCGCGGCTCCGTGCCGCTCAGTCCCGCGCCGCCCACGACTCCAGCATCGACCGGGCGATCGACACCTTGCCCGGCAGCAGGACGACCTTGCGGTCCGCCTCGTCCGGCGTGCCCGCCCAGTCGCCCCGGGACAGCCCCTCGCGCAGCTCGTCGCGGGTGATCCAGAGCGCGTCCTCGATCTCGCCGTCCGCGGGCACGAGCGGCTGGTCCGGGTCGGCGACGGCCTGGAACCCCACCATCAGCGACCGCGGGAACGGCCACGCCTGGCTGCCCAGGTAGCCGATGTCGGTGACGTCGATGCCCACCTCCTCGGCGATCTCGCGGGCGACGCACGCCTCCAGCGACTCCCCCGCCTCGACGAAGCCCGCGAGCACCGAGAAGCGCCCCGGCGGCCAGACCGGCTGGCGGGCCAGCAGCACCCGGTCGGCGCCGTCGTGCACCAGGCAGATCACCGCCGGGTCGGTGCGCGGGTACTCCTCGTGACCGTTGGCCTCGCAGCGACGCACCCAGCCACCGTTGCGGGTGTGCGTGGGCGAGCCGTCGCGCGCGCAGAACCGCGCGTTGTCGTGCCAGCTCAGTGAGGCGACAGCCGTGGTCATGAGGCCGGCGCCGAGCGCGTCGAGCTCCGCGCCCACGGCACGCAGGTCGGCCCACTCGGCCGGATCGTCGCCCGCGACCAGGTCCGGCTGCCCGCGCACAGCCCAATAGGCGACGCCGTCGGCCTCCCCCAGCAGGACCGCGCCCTCGGGCGGGCTGTCCCCCGCCGACGGCCGGGTCCGCAGCGTGACCCCGGAGCCGGCCGCGGCGTCCCACGCCGCGGCGTCGCCCTCACGGAACACGGCCTCCGGCGCGGCGTCCCAGCCGACCGGGGTGCGGCCCTTGTCGTCGACGACCACGATGCGCGCCGACGCCCAGCCCGCCAGCTGGCGTGCGGTGTCGGTGCGCAGGGGCTCGTCGCGCAGGGCGGCGGCCCGGGACAGGACGGGGGGCTGCACGAGCTCGAACGCGGCGCTCACGGTCCGGTGATCCCGCCGAGCGCGCGGACGCCGGCACCGATGACATCGGCGTCGCCCACCACCACACCGGTGAACGTCGACGGTGCGAAGAACTCCAGTGCCGCGGCGGCCACCTCGTCCACGGTCACGGCCGAGAGCCTGCCGGGATGGGCGCGCAGCCAGTCGACGTCGAGCCCGTCGGCCGCGAGTGAGGTGAGCATCCCCGCGAGGCCGCCCTGGCTGTCGAGCGAGATCAGCAGCGAGCCGATCGCGTACGCGCGGGCCGCCTCGACCTCGGCGGGCGTCGGCGGCACCGCCACGATCCGGCCCAGCTCGTAGCGGGTCTCCAGCAGCGCGGCGGCCGTCACGTCGCTGGCGACGTCGGTCTCCACCCCGAGCAGCGAGCCACCCGGGACGAACTCCATCCCGGAGTGCGCGCCGTAGGTGTAGCCCTTGTCCTCGCGGATGTTCTCCATCCAGCGCGAGGAGAAGTACCCGCCGAAGACGAGGTTGGCCAGCTGCAGGGCCGCGTAGCCGTCGTCGCCGCGGCGCAGCGCCCGGCCCGAGAGCCGCAGCTGCGACTGCACCGACCCCGGCCGGTGCACCAGCAGCAGGTCACCCGGCTCGGGCAGCGGCGGCGCCTCCAGCTCGTGGGCGAGGTGGTCGGCCGTCCAGCCGGCGAGCGCGCCGGCGACCTCGTCGATCGCGGCGTCGGGGTCGATGTCGCCGACGAGGGTGAGGATCGCCCCGCCCGGCACCAGCGACGCGGCCTGCAGCGCGCGCACCTGCTCGGCGGTGACGGCGGCGACCTCGTCGGCCCCCGGCATCTCCCTGGTGATCGGGTGGTCGCCGAACCGCTTGCGCTGCAACGCCTCTCGCGCGATCGTCCGCGGCTGGGCGCGGGCGACGGCGATCCGCTCGGCGAGCCGCTCCCGTTCGCGGGCCACCTCGGTGTCGGGGTGCGTGGCGGCGGTGAGGACGTCGCCGAGGACGCCCAGGATCCGCGGCAGCCCCTCGGCCAGGCCGGACCCGCCGATCGAGAGCCGCTCCGGGTCGATGCTCACCCCGAGGTCGGCGCCGACGGCGGCCAGCTCGTCGTCGATCTCCACGCGGTCACGCGACGCGGTGCCGGTGAGCAGCGTCGACGACAGCAGCTCGCCGACCGCCGGGTGCTCCGGCGTGCGTGCTGCGAACGGCACCCGCATCCGCACCTCGACCATCGGCACGCCCGGCCGGTGCGCGGCCAGCACCCGCAGGCCCGACGGCAGCGTCCGCTCCACGACGTCGGGCAGCGGCACCTCGCGCGTCTCGCCCAGCGGCGGCAGCTCCCGCGGCCCCGCGGTGGTGCGGCCGATCTCCTCGGCGGTGCGGTGCGTCGTCACGGCGGTCACGCGTCGTCCTCCTGAGTGTCCTGCGCACCGGGCTCGACGAGCAGCACCCCGCGGCCGGCGCCGCGCAGCGCACCCGCCGCGGCGGCCACCTGTGCCGGGGTCAGCACGGCGAGCCGGTCGGTGAGCTCCAGGGTGATCTCGGCGCGGCCGTAGAGCAGCTCGCGCGCACCCAGGCCGAGCATCCGGTACATCACGCGGTCGTTCTCCTGGTGCAGCGACGCCGACCAGCGCGCCACCTGGCGGGCCAGCTCGTCGGTGCTCGGCGGCGTGGCCGCGAGCTTCTCCAGCTCCTCGTCGACCGCACCGACGACCTTGTCGGGCTCGACCGCGGCCGGGTGCACCGCGGTGACGGTGAAGGTGTCGGGGTCGCGTGCGTCGAGCGAGCCCATCAGCCCGGCGCTGGCCGACACGTCGGTGACCAGCCCGTCGGCGTGCACGAGCCGGCGCTGCAGCCGCGCCGCCTCGCCGTCGCCCAGCACCGACGCCAGCAGCACGTGCGCGAGGTAGCCGTCGAGATCGGTGGCGGGGTCGGGCATCCGGAACCCCATCGCCAGCGCGGGCAGCGGCGCGTGCGCGTCCGGCACCGCCTGGCGGCGCTCCGCCCCCGGGACCGGCTCGAAGAAGCTCGGCCGCGCGGGCGTCGGGCGTGCCGGGATGTCGCCGAAATGCTTCTCCACCAACGCCATCGTGGTGTCGACGTCGATCGGCCCGGCCACCGTCAGCTGCGCGTTGCCCGGGGCGTAGTAGGTGTCGAAGAAGGCCGCCGCGTCGTCGAGGCCCGCCTGCTCAAGCTCCGAGAAGTCGCCATAACCGTTGTGCGCGTTGGGGAACGTGTCGTACAGGACCGGCGGCAGCAGGATCCAGGGGAACCCGCCGTAGGGCCTGTTCAGCACGTTGAGCCGGATCTCCTCCTTCACCACGTCGATCTGGTTGGCGAGGTTCTCCTGCGTCAGCTTCGGGGCGCGCAGCCGGTCGGCCTCCAGGAACAGCGCCCGCTCCAGCGCCGCGGCCGGGAGGACCTCGAAGTAGTCGGTGTAGTCCTGGTGGGTCGAGCCGTTGAACACCCCGCCCGAACCCTGGACGTGGCGGAAGTGCGCCAGTTTCTCGAGGCTCTCGCTGCCCTGGAACATCAGGTGCTCGAACAGGTGCGCGAACCCGGTGCGCCCCTCCGGTTCCGAGCGGAACCCGACGTCGACGTGCACGGCGACCCCGACGACCGGTGTGGCGGGGTCGGGTACGAGCAGGACACGCAGGCCGTTCGCGAGCGTCGCGCGGTGGAGTTCGATCGACACAGGACTGACACTAACCCTCGGCCCCGACACCCGCCCCGCACTGTCCACAGCCTCCGCCGGCCCCGCCGGGATCGGGCGGTCCGCCCGGTGCCCCATCGCGCCGAGTTCCACGTGGGACTGGTTCGGGGCGACCGAACCAGCCTGGTGTCGAGCTCGGCGGATGTTCTACGCGGGCGGCAGGACGACGAACTGGCGCAGGGCCAGGTCCGGGTAGGTGACCGGGCCGCGGGGACCCGGGGTGCGGTCGACGTTGATCCCGGTCTCCGGCAGGCCGAGCAGCTTGTATCCGTCGAGCAGCCGCGTCGTCGTGTTCCAGAAGACGCCGGTGCCGGTGTAGGCGTCGATGAACGCCGTGGCCGCGGCCTGGTCGCGCGCGCACACCGTCGCAGCGAGCCCGCTGGTCTCACGGGCGGCGGTGTGCGCGGCGTCGACGGCCCCGTCGACGGGCTGGACCGTCACGTGCGCCTCGCTGCCCGGGTCGAGCGCCCACTCATGGCCGAGGCGGTGCGCGTGCGGGGGCAGGCTCAGCGCGATCCCGTTGTCCGTCAGCACCTTCTCCGCGACGGGCAGCAGCGCGTCGTAGACCGGGCGGTCGATCAGCAGGAGGTTGAGCCGGTTGCAGACGCCGAGCCGGTCGGTGCCGTCGGCCACGAGCCGGGCGACGTCGCCGGGCTCGGCGCTGGCGTCGAGGTACAGCACGCCGCCGCCGTCGGCGTGGGCCAGCACGCGGGTGCCGGCCGTCGCCCCCAGCGCTGAGAGCCGCCGCGTCACCTCGCCGCTGCCGCGCACCACGACCAGCGGCACGAGATCGGGGAGGCCGACGAGCGCGTCGGCGCCGGCGTGACCAGGTGTCGGGACCAGCTGGACCGCCGCCGCCGGGACGCCGTTGGCCTCCAGCGCGGGCGCGATCACCTGCTCAACCAGCGCCGTCGCACTGCCCAGCGCCGCGGCACCGGTGCGCAGGACGGCGGCGCTGCGCGCCTTGAGCACCTGGGAGGCGACGTCGACGGTCACGTTGGGGCGGGCCTCGAACACCGCGCCGATGACGCCGACGGGGATCCGGCGCTCCAGCACGCGCTCGCCCGACGGGAGCGTGCGGACCTCGCGCTCGGTGGGCGGCTCGGGGGTGTCGGCGAGGACCTCCAGCTGGACGGCCATGTCCGCCAGCCGTTCCGGGGTGAGGGTGAGCCGGTCGAGCAGTCCCGCGGCCATGCCGTTGTGGCGGGCGGCCTCGACGTCGGTTCCGTTGGCGGCCAAAAGGACCCCGGCGCGGTCGCGCAGGAGCGCGGCAGCCTCGCGCAGGGCGGCGTCGATGGCCGGGCCGCCGGCCGCGCGGACCCCTGGTGCAGCCGCCGCGGCGCGCTCGGCGGCGGCGCGGACGGCGGCGAACTCAGGGGCCTGCTGATCGGTGCTCACGGTCGAAGACCGTACCCGGCACGGGCGGACGCCCGGGCACTCACCGGGGGGTCGCGTAGACCACCACGTTGTCGTCGTAGCTGCGGGTGGCCGGGTCGAAGCGACCGCCGCAGGTGATGAGGACGAGCCGTGCCGCGCGGCCGCGGTCGAACACGTCCGACGGCAGCTCGGCCTTGCGGTACTCCCGGCGTGCGACGACCTCGTAGCCGACGTCGCGACCGTCGGCGCCGCGGACGGTGACCCGCTCCCCGACCTCGAGCTCGCGCAACACGGCGAAGGCGCCGAGGCCCGCGACCCGGGAGTCGACGTGCCCGGCCAGCACGACCGAGCCCGCCGCCGAGCCGGGCAGCGCGCCCGGCGACCACCAGCCGACGGTCGTGGGCTGCTCGGGCAGCGTGAGCGAGCCGTCGGGCGCGGTGGCGACCGGCACGACCGGGGTGTCGACGCCGCGGATCGTCACCGTCGCCGGGACGACGCCCGGCGCCGTCTGCGCGGCCGCGGCGGGCGGGGCCATCGGGACGACCCCTACGTCGTGCGCGGGTCGCACGAGCAGCAGCGCCACCCCGGCGGCGACGCACACCGCCCCGACCGCGGCGACCCACATCCGTGCACCCCGCCGAGCCCGACGTGACGGCGGTTCCGGATCAGCCGTGGTGCCGGGCTCGGTGGGGGAGGTCATCAGGCGCGGCTGCGGCGCCGGTAGAGGCCCGCGCCGGCGAGCAGCGCTGCGCCGCCGCCGATCAGGGCGATGGGCAGCACGTCGTCGCCCTCGGCGGCCTGGCCGCCGGTGCCCGCGTTCACCGAGCCGGGGTCGGCCGCACCCGACGAGGTCGATGCCGACGTGAGTCGGGTCTTCAGCGCGTCGAGCCCGGCGAGGGCGTCCTGGGCGGCCTTCTTGGCCTCCGGGGAGGCGTTGGGGTCGTTGAGGATCGCGTTGGCGGCGTCGCGGGCCTGCTGCTCCATGTCGAGCGCGGCGCGGAGCCAGGCCTGGTCGAACGGCTGGCCGTTCCGGGCCTGCAGGTCGTTGATCACCTGCTGCTGTGCCGAGCTGAGCCCATCGGTCAGCGCGACGCCCTGGGCGGTGGCCTGGTCGCGGATCGCCTGGTCGAGGGCCTGGCCGTTCGACGTCACGTCAGGGGCGAGGCCCTTGACCTGGTCGCCGTCGCCCTGGTTGGTGCCGAGGCCACCGAGCGCGATGAGCGCCAGCGCGCCCTGGTGGGCCTGGCCGAACGCGGCGCGCTGGGCCTCGGTGGCCTGGCCGCCCGCGCCGGGCTGGGCCGACGCCGAGGCGGTGGGCAGCGGGGTGGCGCCGGGGGCGGGTGCGTCGGCATCGGTACCCGCGGAACAGGCCGACGCGCCCAGGAGGGCGAACGATCCGATCAGGGTTGCTGCGGCGATGCGGCCGCGTCGGTAGCTCATGGGGGACTCCACGTCTGGGTCGGCGATCATCGTCGCGGGCAATACTCCATCCGGATTAACGATCGTGCGCACCGAACCGCTCCGAAACAGCTCGATCGGGTCGACTTCAGCCGAGGTGCGGGAGCTTCGCCGGGGTCGTCGGCGGCGGCACGACGGGACCGATGTCGCCGTCGGGCGCCTCGTCGAGGTCGACCATCACCGGGGCGTGGTCACTGGGGCCGGATCCCTTGCGCGCCTGGCGGTCGATCCACGCGGCCTGCACCCTGTCGACGGCGTCGCCGCCGACGAGGACCAGGTCGATGCGCATGCCCTTGTCCTGGTGGAAGCGACCCGCGCGGTAGTCCCAGTAGGAGAAGACGCGCTCGCCCGGCCAGCGGTCACGCACGACGTCGTGCAGGCCCAGACCGGTCAGCCCGTCGAGTGCCCTGCGCTCGGCGGGGGTCACGTGGGTGGCGTCGACGAACAGGGACGGGTCCCACACATCGGCGTCGGTGGGGGCGATGTTCATGTCCCCGGCGACGACGCTCGTGGCGGTCGGGCCGTCGGCGACCATGGCCTGCAACGCGTCGAGCCAGCGGAGCTTGTAGGCGTAGTGCGGGTCGTCGGGGGTGCGGCCGTTGGGCACGTAGACCGACGTCACCCGCAGCCCGCCGCACGTCGCGGTCAGGGCGCGGGCCTCGGGGGAGGAGTCGTCGTCGGGGAACCGGGGCTCGTCGGGCAGGCCGCGCTCGACGTCGTCGAGGCCCACGCGAGACAGGATCGCGACGCCGTTCCAGCGCCCCTGCCCGTGGTGGGCGACCTCGTAGCCGCGCTCGCGCAGCTCCGCGTCGTAGGTCTCGGCCCACTCGGCGTCGGACGCCTTCGTCTCCTGCAGGCAGACGACGTCGGGCTTGCGTTGGTCGAGCCACGGCAGCAGCCGCGGGAGCCGGATCTTGGCGGAGTTCACGTTCCATGTGGCCAGACGCACGGACGGCACGCTACCGTTCCCCTATTAGTTCGGACGTCGAACAAAAGGAGCGGCAATGGCGACGCAGCCGACGCGCGAGGACCGGTTCAGCTTCGGGCTCTGGACCGTGGGCTGGCCCGCCCGCGACCCGTTCGGCGACGCCACACGTCCCGCGCTCGACCCCGTCGAGTCCGTCCACCGGCTCTCGGACCTGGGCGCATGGGGCGTCACGTTCCACGACGACGACCTCGTCCCCTTCGGCACCGACACGGGAGAGCGCGACCGGCTGATCGCCCGCTTCCGCGGCGCGCTCGACGAGACCGGCCTCGTCGTCCCGATGATGACGACGAACCTGTTCACCCACCCCGTCTTCAAGGACGGGGCGTTCACCAGCAACGACCGCGGCGTCCGCCGGTTCGCGCTGCGCAAGGTGCTGCGCCACCTCGACCTCGCCGCCGAGCTCGGCGCGTCGACGTATGTGTTCTGGGGTGGCCGCGAGGGCGCCGAGGTCGACCAGGGCAAGGACATCCGGGCCGCGCTCGACCGCTACCGCGAGGGCATCGACATGCTCGCCGCATACGTCAAGGAGCAGGGCTACGGCATCCGGTTCGCCATCGAGCCCAAGCCCAACGAGCCCCGCGGCGACATCCTGCTGCCGACGCTCGGGCACGCGCTGGCGTTCATCGCCGAGCTGGAGCACGGCGACATCGTCGGGGTGAACCCCGAGGTCGGGCACGAACAGATGGCCGGGCTCAACTACTCCGCCGGGATCGCACAGGCGCTGTGGGCGGGCAAGCTCTTCCACCTCGACCTCAACGGCCAGCGCGGCATCAAGTACGACCAGGACCTGATCTTCGGCCACGGCGACCTGCTCAACGCCTTCTCCCTCGTCGACCTGATCGAGAACGGCGCCCCCGGCGGCGGTCCGGCCTACGAGGGCCCGCGGCACTTCGACTACAAGCCGCTGCGCACCGAGGACATCGTCGGCGTCTGGGACTCCGCCGCCGCCAACATGCGCACCTACCTGTTGCTGCGCGAGCGCGCCGCGGCCTTCCGCGCCGACCCCGAGGTGGTCGAGGCGCTCGCGGTGTCAGGCGTCGCGGACCTGGGGAAACCGACCCTCAACGAGGGCGAGACGGTGGCCGACCTGCTCGCCGACCGCAGCGCCTTCGAGGACTACGACGCCGACAAGGAGGCCGAGCGCGGCTACGGCTACGCGAAGCTCGCCCAGCTGGCGCTGGAGCACGTGCTGGGGGCGAGGTGACCCCTGTGAGTGGCGGGACCTGGGCTTCGACATGACGGCCACACTTGTCGCCGGGGTCGACTCGTCGACGCAGTCGTGCACCGTCGTCGTGCGCGACGCCGCCTCCGGCGCGCTCGTCCGGCGCGGGGTCGCGCCACATCCGGCCGGCACCTCCGTCGACCCGGACGCGTGGTGGTCCGCCCTGCAGGACGCCCTCACCGCGGCGGGCGGGCTCGACGACGTCTCCGCGATCTCGATCGGCGCCCAGCAGCACGGGATGGTGTGCCTCGACGCGTCCGGGTCGGTGGTCCGGCCCGCCCTGCTGTGGAACGACACCCGCTCCGCCGCCGCGGCCGACGAGCTCGTCGCCGAGCTCGGGGCACAGACCTGGGCGGACGCGGTGGGCAGCGTGCCGGTGGCGTCGTTCACCGTCACGAAGCTGCGGTGGCTCGCGTCGCACGAGCCCGACAACGCCGCCGCGACGGCCGCGGTCGCCCTCCCCCACGACTGGCTCACGTGGCGGCTGCGCGGGACGGACGACATCACCGACCTCACCACCGACCGCAGCGACGCCTCCGGGACCGGCTACTTCTCGCCGACGACCGGCGAGTACCGCCTCGACCTGCTCGAACGGGCCCTCGGGCGGCGCGACGTGGCGCTTCCGCGGGTACTGGGACCAGCCGAGTCCCCCGGCGGGATGCTCGGGCCGGGCGCCGGGGACAACGCCGCCGCCGCACTCGGGCTGGGCGCGCGGCCCGGCGACGTCGTGGTCTCGCTCGGGACCTCGGGCGTCGTCAGCGCGATCAGCCCGGTCGCGACCGCCGATCCGACCGGGATCATCGCGGGGTTCGCGTCGGCGACCGGCGAACACCTGCCGCTGGTCTGCACCCTCAACGCCGCCCGCGTCCTCGACGCCGCCGCGACCCTGCTGCGCGTCGACCACGACGAGCTCTCCCGGCTCGCCCTTCGCTGTCCCACCGGCGCCGGTGGTCTGGTGCTCGTGCCGTACCTGGAGGGGGAACGCACCCCCAACCGGCCCGATGCGACCGGGTCGCTGCACGGCCTCACCCTGACGACGGCCGCACCGGAGTACCTCGCACGCGCCGCCGTCGAGGGGCTGCTGTGCGGGCTCGCCGACGCCCTCGACGCACTGGTCGCGGCCGAGGTGCCCGTCGAGCGGATCCTGCTGGTCGGCGGGGCGGCCCGCTCGGAGGCCGTCGCCCGGATCGCACCGGCGGTGTTCGGCCGGCCCGTCGTCGTCCCCACGCCCGGCGACCACGTGGCCGACGGCGCCGCCCGGCAGGCCGCGTGGGTGCTCACCGGCGATCTTCCGGAGTGGGAGGCCGCGGGCACCGTCGTCCACGAGGCCGACCCGACCCCGGCCGTCCGCGAGCGCTACGCCGCCGTCCGCGACATGACCGCACCACGGCTCACGTGACACCGCTCCCGTCCGAGGCGCATCCGGCGGGTCCGGCAACAGTGCGCCGGCACAACCGTGGGCTCGTGCTCACCGCGGTGGCGGGCGCGCCGGCGTCGCGGGCGGCCGTCGCCGCACACACCGGCCTCACCCGCGGGACGGTCTCCTCGCTCGTCGACGACCTGCTCGCCGACGGCATGCTCGTCGAACGGGAGGCACCGCGCGGTGGTCGCGGCAGGCCCGCGAACCCGTTGCAGCTCAACCCGTCGGGGCCCTGCGGGGTCGGCGTCGAGATCGGCGTCGACGACGTCGGCGCCTGCGTCGCGGACCTCACCGGCACCGTCCGGGCCGTCCGCCGCGTCCCGTCCGACCATCGGCGCCACGACCCCGCCCACGGGCTGCGCCGGGCCGCCGACATCGTCCGCGACGTCGTGGCCGAGGCCGGGCTGCCCGTCGCCGGGGTGCGGGTGGCGCTGCCCGGCGTCGTCACCCCCGACGGGGTGCTGCAGCGCGCCCCCAACCTGCCGCGCTGGCAGGACGTCGGCGTCGCCGAGCTGTTCGGCAGCCTCGTCGAGGCCCCGGTGAGCGCGACGAACGAGGCCGACCTCGCCGCGCTCGCCGAGCTGTGGGACGGGCAGGCCCTGCGCGACATGCTGTTCGTGTCCGGGGGTGTGGGTGTCGGCGCCGGCATCGTCCTCGACGGGCGACTGTTCCACGGTGCCGGTGGGCGGGCCGGCGAGCTGGGGCACGTCGTCGTCGACCCCGGTGGGCGCGCCTGCACCTGCGGCGGGACCGGCTGCCTGGAGACCGTCGCCGGGGTCACCGCGCTGTTGCGCGCCGCGGGGGCGGCCGACGTCGACGAGCTGGTCCGGGAGCCGGGGGCCGCGCTCGACGTCGCCGCCGACGCGCTGGGCGTCGCGCTCGCGGGAGCGGTCAACCTGCTCGACCTGCCCGCCGTCGTCCTCGGCGGGGTCTACGCCCGGCTCGGGGACGCGCTGGTCGAACGGGTCGGTGCCGCGCTGCGGGCCCGGGTGCTCGCCCGGCCGCCGGTGCGGGTGCTGCGCGCGGCCGTCGCCCGGGACGCGGCGCTGCGGGGCGCGGCGATCGGCGTCGTCAGGGAGCTGGTCGGGGCACCATGACGCAGACCGGCACGGGGACGGAACGGCACGCGTTCCGCGCTCGTGAGTGGCAGCAGTCGCTGCGGCGACCCTCGCCGCTCACGGGATCAGTCGTCCTCGTCGGCCGGGGACGCCTTGCGCACGTAGAGGAGACGGTCGCCGCGCTCCAGCGCGTCGACCGCCGCCGAGTCGACCCGGACGAGCACGTTGTTGCGCACCACGCCCAGCACGATGTCGGGCAGGTGCCGCGGCGAACCGCCGATCTCGGTCTCCTCGACGGGCCGCTCGCTGATCGCGAAGCCCGCGTCGGGGGTGAGCAGGTCCTCGATGACCTCGACGACGCTCGGGGTCGTGGTCGCCACACCGAGGAGCCGGCCCGCCGTCTCCGCCGAGACGATGACCGAGTTCGCGCCGGACTGCCGCAGCAGGTGCACGTTCTCCGACTCCCGGACGGCCGCGACGATCGTGACCTTCGGTGCCAGCTCGCGCGCGGTCAACGTGACCAGCACCGCGGTGTCGTCGCGGTTCGTCGCGATCACGATCGCCGACGCGTACGGCACTCCCGCGACGCGCAGCACGCTCGACCGGGTCGCGTTGCCGTTCACGGTGATCAGTCCGAGCGCGGACGCCGCGTCGAGCTGCGTGCGGTCGGTGTCGACGACGACGATCTCCGACGGGTCCGCACCGTCCCCGAGCAGCGTGTCGACCGCGGCGCGGCCCTTGGTGCCGTAGCCGACGACGATCGTGTGGTCGCGCACGCGTGACCTCCAGCGGGAGATGCGGTACGCCTGGCGCGAGCGTTCCGTGAGCAGTTCCACGGTGGTGCCGACCAGGACGATGAGGAAGAGCAGCCGCAACGGTGTGATGACCACCGTCGTGACCAGCCGCGTCGCGTTCGTGACCGGCACGATGTCGCCGTAGCCGGTCGTCGAGAGCGAGACGGTCGCGTAGTAGAGGGCGTCGAGGAACGAGATGCCGCTGCCGTCGTCGTTGTTGTCGACGTAGCCCTCACGCGACAGCCAGACGATCAGGGCGGTGGCGAACAGCGCCCCCAGGGCGACGGCCAGCCGGCGCACCAGGGACAGGACCGGCCCGAGGGTCGGGTCGGGCATCCGCAGGGCGCCGGCGGTCTCCCTGTCGAGGACCCTGCGCTGCAACCGCTCGTTCATCGTCGCGGAGAGTAGCGCGCCGCCAGGACGGCGCTGATGTGACGTCGACGATCACTCGCCGGGCTGAACTGCGACGATGCCCGCCTCGGCGGCACCGGCGACGAGCGCGTCGAGCCCGAACGCCCCCACCGCGTCGAGCGCACCGACGCCGTCGACGCCGTGCTCGGCCGCCCGGCCCGCCCCCCACGCCAGCAGGTCGGCGGTGATCGCGTACCCGTCGGGCGAGGTCAGGTGCGTGCGGGCCAGCAGCGTGCCGGTGCCGTCGAAGACCTCGGCGACGAAGTGCGACGTCGTCCGCCCCAGGGTCGCCGCGTTCGGCGCGGCAGGCATCCTGGCGACGACCTTCTGCAGCAACGCCGTGCTCCCCGGGATCCTGCCCAGCAGCGGCGTCACGCGGCTCGCGGCGTGCATCGCCCCGCTCGCCGCGCCGAACCAGCCGAGGTAGACGTCGACCGTCCGCAGGCCCGGCGCCAGCCGCGGCAGCGCGAACTGCTCGGACGCGCCGATCGTCACGCCGGGCTTCGGGCGGCCGTCGACGACGAACGTCCGCATCCGGGAGGCGCCCGGTTCCTCGCGCAGCCCACCCTCGCGGAATGCGTAGGCGGGCCGGTTCATCACGCCGACGACGGAGTCGACGGTGCCGCGGGAGAACGCCCGGCCACGGCCGCCGCCGCTGAGGAAGTAGCCGACATCGACGCGCCGTGCCTCCTCCCCCGCGTCCCGCAGCGCCAGCGCACCCGCGAGCACGCCCGGGACGTAGTCGTTGCCGAACGCGGTGAGCAGCGCCGCGCCCGTGCGTGCCGCCTCGGGTCCGTGCGTCTCGTGGACCGCACGGATGAACGGCGGCTCGCCCGTCGAGTCCAGGTAGACCGCGCCCGCGTCGATCGCCGCCTCGACCGCGGGGCCGCCGAGACGCAGGAACGGCCCGACCGTCGAGACCAGGACGTCGCCGGGTTCGACGAGGGCGCGGATCGAGGCGGGGTCGGTGACGTCGGCGTGGGCGGTGAGCAGCCCGCCCAGCCGCTGCGCGAGCCCGGCCAGCCGGTCGGGGTCGCGGCCGGCGAGCACGGGGCCGAGGCCTCGGTCGACCATTGCCTGCGCGGTGCGCCCGCCGGTGTACCCGGTGGCGCCGAGGAGCACGATCCTGCCCGTCATGGCCGCAAACTAGCCGCCGCAGCAGCGGTGTGCAGGCTCTTCGGTCGTGCGGTCAGGACCCACCGCACGTCCCCGCGTCGGTCCGGCGCGGGATCGCCGGGTAGCCCGGGCCCGTCGTGACGTCGAGGATCCGGCGCGAGGCCTCCCCCAGCTCGGCGAACAGGTCCGGCCCGAGCGGGTCGGTGACCAGCCGCCGCACCGCCGCCACGTGCCCCGGCGCCGCAGCGGCCAGCTTCTCCACGCCGGCGCCGGTGAGCGTCGCGATCGTGACGCGGCCGTTGGTCGGGCAGGGGCGGCGCACGACCCAGCCGTGGCGCTCCAGCTTCGCGACGGCGTGGGACAGCCGCGACAGCGACCCCTGGGTGAGGACGGCCAGCTCGCTCATCCGGAGTGTGCGCTCGGGCGCGTCGGACAGACCGGCCATCACGAGGTAGCCGAACAGCGACAGGTCCTGGTCGCGCTGGAGCTGGGCGTCGAGGAACCCCGGCAGCGTCAGCAGCATTCCGCTGAACGAGAGCCAGCTCTGCAGCTCGGCGCCGTCGAGCCAGCGGGTCTCGGGCCCGGCGGCCGGATCGGGGTCCACAGGCGTGCTCACCCGGTCAGCGTAACCGAGGCGTGACTTGACTTGAAGCTTCAATTCCAAGAGGTCGTCACCTCGATCGAACGCTCGACTCAGGAGGTGTGTCGTGGGAGTCGCGGCGTGGATCGTCCAGATTCTGCCGGCTCTGGCGATGCTCGGCGCCGGTGGCACGAAGCTCACCCGCAGTCGCAAGGACCTCGTCTCGGGCAACGTGGCGTGGCCGGAGGACTTCAGCGACAACGCCGTCACACTCATCGGGCTCGTCGAGGTGCTCGGCGCGATCGGCCTGGTCCTGCCCTGGGCACTCGGGATCGTGCCCGACCTCACCCCGATCGCCGGTGCCGCGCTCGCCCTGGTGCTGATCGGTGCGGCCGTGGTGCACGTCCGCCGCAAAGAGTTCGGTGGCATCACCCCGCCCTGGTCCTCGCCGCGCTGGGCGTCTTCGTCGCCGTGGTCCGGTTCGCCGACCTGGCGGCCTGACTCCCGTCCCCGGGGTTCCGTACTGCGACGGGCCGCGCCGCGCGGCGGTCGAGCCCGGCTGCGGCGGTCAGGCCGGGGCCGGGACCGCGTCGAGGAGGGCGCGCAGGCCGTCGGCGTCGAGGAGGTCGGCGGGGCGCAGGGTGCGGCCCGACCGGACGTAGTGGAACACCGCCCGCACCCGCTCCGGCTCCACCCCGGCCAACGCGGCCCAGGCCAGCCGGTAGGCGGCGAGCTGCACCGCCAGCGGCCCGAGCCGCGCCTCCTCGGGCGGCGGGCCCGTCTTCCAGTCGACGACGGTGAACCCGCCGTCGGGGTCGGGGAACACGGCGTCCATCCGCCCCCGCACGGCGATCCCCGCGATCACGGTCTCGAACGGCACCTCGACCTCGACGGGCCGCCGGTCGGCCCACTCCGAGGCGAGGAACGCGGCCTGCAGATCCTCGAGTGCGTCGTCGGAGGCGGCGCCGTCGTCGGCGGCGCCGGGCAGGTCGTCGAGATCCATGAGCCCGGCGGCGCCGAAGCGCTGCTCCAGCCAGGCGTGGAAGGCGGTGCCGCGACGGGCGTGCGGGTTGGGGGGCAACGGCAGCGGGCGGCGCAGGCGGGCGGCGAGGGCGTCCGGGTCCGCGGCGAGCTCGACGAGCTGGCTCACCGAGAAGTGCGCGGGGAGCTCGACGGTCGGCCGGGCGCGGGCGGCGGCGCGTTCGGCGAGCAGGACGTCGACGTCGGCGGCCCAGCCCTCGGGGTCGCCGTCGTTGTCCGGCTCGGGCCCGGGCTCGTCCTCCGGCGGCGGCAGCAGGTCGAGCTGGGCGCCCGCGTCGGCGGCGGCCGCGCGGTCCTCGGCCTCGCGTTCCCGCGCGGCCGCGAGGTCGCGCAGCGCGGAGCGGACGAGATCGGCCCCGGCGTGGACGTCGGGCGAGCGGGCGCCGAGCGGGTCGGCCGGCCACTCGGCCGTGACGAGGCGGTCGTTCGCGGGGTTGGTCTCGCCCTCGGCGGGCTCCGGCGCCCACGCCTCGACGCGTCCGCCCGCGGCGGGCATCTCCCCGGCTACCTGCAGCAGGAACTCCGAGGGCTCGCGCGGCCGGTCGCCGAGGGTTCCCCAGCGGTGCCCCGACAGCAGCAGGACGCGTTCCGCGCGGGTGAGGGCGACGTAGAACAGCCGGCGTTCCTCGACGAGCCGCCGGGCGTCGAGCGCCTCCTGGTGACCGGTGACGGCGTCGGTGAGCTGCTTGCGGTCGCCCGCCGGGGGCAGCGTGAAGGCGGGCAGGTCGGCGGCGTCGCCGCGCAGCGGGACGGGCAGGTCGGCCGGTGAGGTGAGCCAGTCGCCGCCGATCTTGCGGCCCGGGAACACCTGCGCGACCAGGTGCGGGACGGCGACGACCTCCCACTCCAGGCCCTTGGCGGCGTGCACGGTGAGGACCTGGACGCGGTCGGGCGTCACCTCGATCTCGCCGGGGGTGAGGCCGTCCTCGGCCTGTTCGGCGGTCTCGAGGTAGTCGAGCAACGCGGTCAGGGACGCGACCTGGGCGCCGGCGGAGAACTCGGCGACGGTGTCGGCGAAGGCGTCGAGATGCGCGCGGCCCACGGGGCCGGGCCGGGAGGCGGCCTCGGTGTCGAGCAGGAGGAGACGTTCGGCGTCGGCGACCAGGTCGGTGAGCGGGGCCGAGAGCCGGGAGCGCAGCCACAGCAGGTCGCGCCCGAGACGGCGGATGCGGTCGAACCCGGCGGGCGAGTACTGCTCGGGCGGGCCGGGGTCGTCGAGGGCGTCGACGATGCCGGCCTGCTCCGCCTGCTCCCCCGGCAACGCGCCGAGGGCCAGGTCGGCGGGGCTGAGCGGGCCGGGACCGCGCCCGCCCATCGGTGGGGCGAGCTCGCGGGCGCGGGCCCACAGCGCGGCGAGGTCGGCGACGCCGAGCCGGAACCGGGCGCCGGTGAGCAGCCGCATCGCCGCGGGCCCGGCCAGCGGGTCGGCGACCAGGCGCAGGGCGCTGACCAGGTCGCGCACCTCGGGGGTGTCGAGCAGCCCCCCGAGACCGACGACCTCGACCGGCAGCCCGCGGGCCCGCAGCGCGGCGGCGATCGCGTCCATGTCGGCGCGGCGCCGGACGAGCACCGCCGATGTCGGCGCGTCGCGGCCCTCGGCCGCGGCCGCGCTCCACTGTCCGGCGACCGCGTCGGCCATCCACGCGACCTCGGCGTCGATGTCGGGCAGCAGCGCGGCGCGGACGTGGCCGTCGGCGGCAGTGGGACCGGCCCGCAGCTCCCCCACCCCGACGGCGCCGGGCCCGGTCCGCAGCGGCTCGGAGACGGCGTTGGCCAGCGCGAGGACCTCCGGCGGGTTGCGGAAGCTGGTGAGCAGGCCGTACTCGTCGGCGGGGTCGTCACCCGCGGGGAAGTCGGTGCGGAACCGGGCGAGGTTCCCGGCGCTGGCGCCGCGCCAGCCGTAGATCGACTGGCAGGGGTCACCGACGGCCGTGACCGACAGGTCGTCGTCGCGGGCCGGGGCGCCGGGGATGCGCCCGAACAGAGCGCGGAGCAGGACGCGCTGGGCGTGCCCGGTGTCCTGGTACTCGTCGAGCAGGACGGCCCGGTACGTGCCGCGTTCGGCCTCCCCGACCTCGGGATGGTCGGCCGCGACGCGGGCGGCGACGGCCATCTGGTCGGCGAAGTCGATCGTGCGTTCGGCCCGCTTGCGCGCGGAGAACGCCTCCACCAGCGGGAGCAGCTCGACCCGCATCCGCTGGGCGGCGATCCAGCGCTTGTAGGTCTGCGACGGTTCGGCGCGCTGTCCCTTGGCGCGCGGCGCGTTCTCCAGCGCGTCGGCCATCGCCGCGGCGAGCGTGCGCACGTCGGCCGGGTCGGCGAGGTGCTCGCCGATCTCCCCGGCGAGCGCGAGGAGGTAGCCCGTGACCGTGGCCGGGACGCGGTCGATCTCCAGGTCGTCGGCCCAGGTGGAGACGACGCGGTGCGCCAGCTGCCACGACGCCGTCTCGGTGAGCAGCCGTGCGGCCGGTTCGGCGGGCAGCCGCAGCGCGTGTTCGGCGACGAGCCGCCCGGCGTAGGCGTGGTAGGTCGAGACGGTGGGCTCCCCGGCGGCCACGGCGTTGCGCCGGACGCCGGTGGGGTCGAGCTCGTCGAGCAGCGGCGACCCGGCGAGGCGGCGCAGCCGGGCCCGGACGCGCTGCCCGAGCTGCTGGGCCGCCTTGCGGGTGAACGTGAGGCCGAGGACCTGCTCGGGCAGGACCTGACCGGTGGCGACCAGCCAGACCACCCGGGCGGCCATCGTCTCCGTCTTGCCCGCCCCGGCCCCGGCGACCACCAGCGCGGGCCGCGCCGGCGCGGCGATGACGGCGGCCTGCTCGTCGGTGGGCGGGGGCAGGCCGAGCGCCGCAGCCAGCGAGGTGGGGGTGAGGGTCACGGCGCCGTCACCGGCCGTCCGGCCTCGCGCGCGGGGCAGCTGGTGCGGACCGGGCAGCGGTCGCAGTCGGCGCTGACCCGGGCGACGAACGCCGAGCCCGACGTCTCCTGCGCGCAGGTGGCGACGACGCCGCGCCAGCGGGCCAGCTCGGCCGCGTCGAGCGGGGGCTGCGACGGTTCCTTGGCCTGGCCGCTCGCCTTGCGGTCGGCCAGGTACACCAGCCGGGCGCCGCCGGGGGTGACGCCCTTCTCGAGGAGCCGGCCGAACGCGCCGAGCGCGGCTGCGAGCTGGTAGACGGCCAGCTGCGGGTGCTCGGCGGCGGCCCGGGCACTGACCGCGGTCTTGCCCGTCTTGACGTCGACGACGACGGGACGGCCTTCGCCGTCGACCTCCAGGCGGTCGACCCGGCCGCGCAGCTGCAGCCACGGGCCCTGGGCGCGACCGACCTCCGGCTGCTGCCCCGGCACGTCGCCCTCGACGGGCAGGTCGAGCCGGACCGCCTCCTCGACGGCGACGAGCCGCAGCCCGTCGGCGCGGCTGGTGCGGACCCAGTCGTCGAACGCCGCGAGCATCGCGCGGACGCGGTCGAGCTCCCGGCGCCCGTACCAGGGGGCGCCGGCGTCGAGACGTGACCAGGCCGACCGCAGCGCGTGCTCCAGCTCCGCCGGGTCGGCGCCCGCCGACGCCGACTGCACGAGTGCGTGCACCAGCGACCCGGTGACAGCCGCGAGCGCACCGATCTCGCCGCCGCCGTGGCGTTCGAGGACCCAGCGCAGCGGGCAGCCCATGATCCGTTCGACGTCGGACGGCGACACCGGGACGATCTCGCCGGGCACCCGCAGCGGCGCCTCGGTGGAGACGGGCGCGAGGCCGTACCAGTCGTCGGGGTGCGCGCCCGGCACGTTCTCGGCGGCGAGGCGGGCGAGCTGCACGGCCGCGCGCTCCCGGCGATCGGGGTCCCCCGGTGTGGACACGGCGCGGCGCAGCTCACCCACCAGCTCGGCCAGCACGAGGGAGCGGCTCGGTCGGTGCACCGTGCGCGCCTCACCCGGCCCGGCGGGCAGCGGGTCGAGCTCGTCGAGGAACCGCGACGGCTGCTCGTCCTCCCCCTGCACCGCGCTGACCAGCAGCGTGTGCGCGGCGCGGGTGCACGCGACGTAGAACAGCCGGCGTTCCTCGGCGAGCAGCGGCGCGACCCCCGAGACCCGGGCGTCGGGTTCGGCGATCCCGGCGAGCAGGTCGACGAGGCGTTCGGTGCCCAGCAGGCTGCCGCGCAGCCGCAGGTCGGGCCACGCACCCTCCTGCACGCCGGGGACGGCGACGACCTGCCACTGCCTGCCGCGGGCGCCGTGCGCGGTGAGCAGCGAGACAGCGTCGCCCGTCGGTGCGCGGGCGGCCATCGAGTCGCCCGGGAGCTGCTGGTCGGCGAGGTGGTCGGCGAACCCGCCGACGTCGGCTCCCGGCAGCAGGTCGCTGTAACGGGCGGCGGCGTCGAACAGGGCGAGCACGGCGTCGAGGTCGCGGTCGGCCGCCGCACCGACCGGCCCGGCGCGGCCGCTCGACTCCGCCCATCGGTCGCCCAGGCCGGACTGCTGCCAGACCCGCCAGAGCACCTCCTCCACGCTGTTGCCCTCCCGCGCCGCCGCGCCCGCCGTGGCCAGCAGCGCACCGACCCGGCGCAGCGGCGCGGTCTCCGACGGCGGCAACGTGGCCAACGGGTCGACGTCGCCGGCGACGGCTGCCCGCAACGCCGCGACCAGCAACGGGTCGCTGCTCACGACGTCGGCCCCGACGTCGGCGAAGCCCGCCGTGCCCTCGTCCGGCGACGGACCGGCAGCGGCGTGCAGCCGCAGCAGCCCGCGACGCAGCCGACGCATCCGCATCGGGTCGCCCGAGCCGAGCGGCGAGGTGAGCAGGGCCGCTGCGGCATCGGCGTCGAGCTCCTCGGGGCGGGTGGCCGCCCGCAGCACCATCAGCAGCGGCACGACCGCGGGCTGGCGGCCCAGCGGCAGCTCGTCGGGCGGCGCCGCGATGGGCACGCCCGAGGCGACCAGTGCCCGGCGCAACGCGGGCAGCGACCGTCGCGTCGACCGGGACAGCACCGCCATCTCCGACCACGGCACCCCGTCGACCAGGTGTGCCCGGCGCAGCCGGTCGGCGATCCACGCCGCCTCGGCGGCGACCGACCCGAACACCCGCACGAGGACCTCACCGGCCTCCGCGTCCTCACCCGCGGGACCCCGGCGCGAGCGCCCGTCCCCCGCGCCGGGCAGCCGGGCCGCCAGCCGTTCCCCCGCCGCGCGGACCACGGGCGCGCTGCGATGGTCGACGTCGAGCACCACCGTCTCCGCCTCGACGGCCCGCAACCCCTGCGGATCGGCCCCGCGGAACATCAGGACGGCCTGGTCGGCGTCGCCGGCCAGCAGCGTCGTCGACGCCGTCGACCCCAGGGCGCCGACGAGCTCCATCTGCTGCGGATCGAGGTCCTGCGCGTCGTCGACGAACAGGTGCCGCACCCGGTCCTGCTCCGCGTGCCGCAGCTCCGGATCGGCGGCGAGGGTGTCGAGCGCGGCGGCGACGAGCTCCGCCGAGTCGAGCGCCGGGGCCGTGGCCTGCGGAGCGCCCCGTCCCGCCGCGCCACGCAGCAGCACGACCTGCTCGTACACCCGGAAGAACCGGCCCGCGGCCCGCCACTCGTCGATGTCGTGCCGCTCGCCGACGGCCATCAGCTCGGCGGGGCCCAGGCCGCGCTCGGCGGCCCGCAACAGCAGCTCACGCAGCTCCGCGGCGAAACCTGGCAGGCCCATCGCCGGGCGCAGCCGGTCGGGCCAGCCCGAGTCGGGTGCGACGCCCTCGATCTCCCCCGCCAGCAGCTCCCGGACCACGACGTCCTGCTCCGCCCCCGCGAGCAGTCGCGGTGGCGGATCGCCGTGCCGGGCGGCGTGCAGCCGCAGGACCCCGAACGCGTACGAGTGCACCGTGCGGACGAGCAGCTCCCGCGTCGTCGACTCGGGGTCCCCGCCGTCGGGATGCAGCAGCGGCGTCAGCTTCTCCCGCATGTCGACGGCCGCGCGCCTGCTCCCGACGAGCACCAGCATGTTCTCCGGCGCGACACCCTCCCGGATGCGCTCGGCCAGCGAGGCGAGCAGCAGCGTCGTCTTCCCCGTGCCCGGCCCGCCGACGACCCGCAGCGGCCCCGCGGCGTGCGCGAGGACCCGCCGGGCCGCGTCGTCCCAGGTCGGCGCCCCTGCGGGCGCGACGGCGCCACGCACGAGCAGCGGCGCCCGGCCGCGGCGGGGCGCGGCGGCCGTGCGGGGGGACGGGGAGCGGGCCACACGAGGATTCGACCACGCCCCACCGACGATCTCCGCGGGGCCGCCCCCACCTGCCGTTCGCCACCGACCGTGCTGGCACCATGACGGGAGTGTCCGAGAACGCCCGGCGCCTGCACGTGCACACCTTCGGCAACCCCGTCGGCGTGCCGATGCTCGCGCTCCACGGGGTGACCGGACACGGCGCGCGCTGGGCATCGCTCGCCGAAGCGGTCCCCGAGCTCCGCTGGATCGGCGTCGACCTGCGCGGACACGGCCGTTCCCCGTGGGCGCCGCCGTGGAACATCGAGCAGCACGTCGCCGACGCCGTCGCCGTGCTCGACCGGCTCGAGGTCGACGACGTCGCCGTCGTCGGGCACTCCTTCGGCGGTGCGATCGCCGTGCACCTGGCCCGCGCGGTGCCCGACCGCATCGAGCGGCTCGTCCTGCTCGACCCGGCGCTGGGCCTCGACCCCGACGACATGCTCGAGACCGCCGAGGACACCCGCCCCGACGAGACCTACCCCGACCTCGAGGCGGCCCGCGCCGACCGCGCCGACCGCTGGAAGGGCATCGACGCCGCACTCGTCGACGCCGAGGTCGCCGCCCACCTCGCCTACTTCGAGGACCGCTGGGAGTGGCGCTACCTGCGCTCGGCCGCGCTCGTCGCCTGGAACGAGATGGCCCGGCCCGCCGTGGTCCCGCCACCCGGGATGCCGACGCTCGTCGTGCCCGCGACGCGGGGCGACTTCGTCGAGCAGTCCTGGCTCGACCGCTGCGCCGACGCGCTGGGGTCCGACCTGACGGTGCGGCCCGTCGAGGCGGGGCACATGCTGTTCCTGGAGCGCACCGACGAGGTGGCCGCCCACATCCGCGAGTTCGTCCTCGGCTGAGAGTCCGGGAGGCCCGGTGAACGAGGAGACGGTCGAGGCCGTGCGCGAGGCGGTCCGCGCCATCCCGCCAGGCGAGACGTCGACCTACGGCGAGATCGCTCGGCAGCTCGGGCTGAGCTCGCCGCGGATCGTCGGACGGATCCTCTCCGACGACGGCCACGACATCCCGTGGCACCGCGTCCTGCGTGCCGACGGGACCGCCGCCCCGCACATCGCCGTCGAGCAGGCCGCCCGGCTGCGCGCCGAAGGCATCCTCCTGGTCGACGGCCGCCTCCCGCGCGAGCACCGCCGCCGCTGACCGGCCTCCCCCGCTGCCGGAAGGGCACTTTCCCGCAGCCCGGTTGCGGGAGAGTGCAGTTCCGGCACAACGCCGGGCATCACGCCGCCCTCGCCACAGCCGCCTCGTAGCGCGCCAGGATCGTGTCGACGACGGCCGGGTGCGTGCCCAGCGGTGCGGCGACGACGTCGGCGCCGCAGCCGGCGACGCGGTCGGCGAACATCCCCGGCGAGAGCAGCCAGGTGGCGACGCTGATCCGCCGCTCCCCGGTGGCGCGCAGCCCGGCGACCAGTGCGTCGACCCGCGGTGCGGCGGAGGCGGCGAACCCGACACGGACCCGGCGCCCGATGGCGCCCTGCAGCAGCCGCGCGGCCTGTCGCACCTGCCCGAGGGCGACGGCGTCGGCGGACCCGGCGGCGGCGAGGACGACGGGGTCGCCGTGGCGCCACCCGGCCTCGCCGAGCCGGTCGAGCGCCGCGGCGGCGAGCACGGGGTCGGGGCCGATCGCGGGCGTCATCGGGAACGCGCCGGCCCCGGCGGCGGCGAGCTGCGCGGGGAGGTCTCGCCGGACGTGGTGGCCGGCGGCCAGGAAGGCCGGGACGACGACGGCGTGCGGCAGCCCCGCGACGACCTCGGCGATCGCCGGCCCGCGGACGTCGGCGTAGGCGAGGCGCACGTCGAGCCCGGAGCGGGCGGCGACCGCATCGGCGAGGGGCCGGGCGACGTCGCCGGACCGGGTGCCGTGGGCGACCAGCAGCAGCGGCGTCATCGGACACCGCCGTCGCCGCAGTGCCCGCCGAGGGGCACGGGGCCCGCGGCGGGGTCGAGGGCGAGCCGGTACCCCCGTTTGACGACGGTCTGCAGCAGCTTCGGCTCGCCGAGCGCGGCGCGGAGCCGGGCGACGGCGGTCTCCACGGCGTGCTCGTCGTCGCCACCTCCGGGCAGGCTGCGCAGCAGCTCGGCGCGGGCGACGACCCGGCCCGGGCGGCGGGCGAGCACCCGCAGCAGCGCCATCCCGGTGGGCGGCACCGTCCGCAGGTTCCCGTCGACGAGCACGGCGTGCCCGCGCAGCTCCAGCACGTGCCCGGCGACCGGGAGCCACCGAGCCCGGGTGGGTGCGACGGCCTCCAGCTCGCGGACCATGGCGCCGAGGCGGGAGCGGTGGGGCTGGACGGTGGGGACGTCGACGTCCTGCAGCGGCGCTGCGGTGACGGGCCCGACGCACATGCAGACGACGGGCCCGCGCAACGCCGTGATCAGCTCGTCGCGGATGCCGCGTTCACCGGCCCGGGCGAGCAGGCTGGCGGCGGCCGGGGCGCTGGTGAAGGTGAGGATGTCGATCCCCGCGGACAGGGCTGCGTCGGTGAGCCGGTCGAGCGGGCCGATGTCGGCGGGCGGGAGCCACCGGTAGACCGGTACCTCGACGACCTCGGCCCCGGCCATGACCAGCGCCTCGACCATGTCGGGCAACGGTTCCCCGTGCAGCTGGACGGCGATCCGCATACCGTCCACCCCGGACCCCAGGAGGTGGTCGAGCACCTCGGCGGAGGACTCCGAGGCCGGTGACCACGTGTCGGTCAGCCCCGACGCCCGGATCGCGCCGCGCGCCTTGGGGCCGCGGGCGAGGACGGTTCCCTTGCCCAGCACCGTGATCAGCTCGGCGCCGAGCCCCCAGCCCTCCGCGGCCTCGATCCAGCCGCGGAACCCGATGCCGGTCGTCGCGACGGTGACGTCGGGCGGTCGGGCGATGAGCGCGCGGGTGCTCTCGTGCAGCTGGGCGTCGTCGGCGAGCGGGACGATCCGCAGTGCCGCACCGTGCTGGACCACGGCGCCGCGGCGTTCCAGCATCGTCGCGAGCTCCTCGGCTCGGCGGGCCGCGGTGACGCCGACGGTGAAGCCCGCCAACGGGGGCACTGCCCCGGCGTAGCGTCCCTGCCCGGCGACGGCCATGATCATCGCCCCGCCCACGGCGTCGCGATCTCGACGATCCCGTCGCGGATCCGGACCTCGTGCACGTCGACGCGCACCTCCGGCTCGTCGAGGCACGTCCCGTCGAGCAGCGAGAACACCTGCTTGTAGACGGGCGAGGCCACGGTGGGGACGCCGCCGCGGTCGCCGACGATCCCGCGCGAGAGCACTGCGGCCCCGGAGCAGGGGTCGAGGTTGTCGATGGCGTGCACCGTGCCTTCGTGGGTGCGGAACAGTGCGACCTGCCGGCCGTCGAGCAGGGCGGCGGCCCCGCGTTCGGGTTCCAGCTGGTCGACGCGGCACACGAGCGTCCAGACCGTGACGACGACTGCGGTCACGAGCCCACCTCCGGGATTCCGATCAACACGGGCGTGCGGGGCGCGGGGACGGGCTGCCCGCGTTCGGTCACGAAGGAGATCGTCGGGTCGGGGGTACCGGGCGCGTTGACGAAGGACACGAAGCGGAGGAGCTTCTCGTCGTCGGCGAGGACCCCGGCCCACTCGTCGGTGTAGGAGGCCACGTGGGCCGCCATCGCCGCCTCGAGGTCGGCGCAGATGCCCAGCGAGTCGTCGACGATCACGGCGCGCAGGTGGTCGAGCCCGCCCTCCATGGCCTCGATCCAGGGTGCGGTGCGTTGCAGCCGGTCCGCGGTCCGGACGTAGAACATCAGGAACCTGTCGACGAGCCGCACCAGGGTTTCGGTGTCCACATCGGACACCAGCAGGTCGGCGTGTCGAGGGGTGAAGCCACCGTTGCCGCCGACGTAGAGGTTCCAGCCGGTCTCGGTCGCGATGATGCCGAAGTCCTTGGAGCGGGCCTCCGCACACTCCCGCGCGCACCCCGAGACCCCCGACTTGATCTTGTGCGGGCTGCGCAGGCCGCGGTAGCGCAGCTCCAGCTCGACGGCCAGCCCGACGGAGTCCTGCTGCCCGAACCGGCACCACGTGGTGCCCACGCACGACTTCACCGTCCGCAGCGCCTTGCCGTAGGCGTGGCCGGACTCGAAACCGGCGTCGACGAGGCGTCGCCAGATCGCCGGGAGCTGCTCGACGCGGGCGCCGAACATGTCGATCCGCTGCCCGCCGGTGATCTTGGTGTAGAGCCCGAAGTCGCGGGCGACCTCGCCGATCACGATGAGTCCGTCGGGCGTGATCTCGCCGCCCGGCACCCGCGGCACGACGCTGTAGGTGCCGTCGCGCTGCATGTTGGCGAGGAAGCGGTCGTTGGTGTCCTGCAGGCCCGCCTGCTCCCCGGCCAGGATGTGCCCCCCGCCGAGGGACGCCAGGATCGACGCGACGACCGGCTTGCAGACGTCGCAGCCCCGCCCGGTGCCGTGCCGCGCGACGAGCTCGCTGAACGTCGTGATGCCCGCGCCGGCGACGATCTCGAACAGCTCCGCGCGGGAGTGCGCGAAGTGCTCGCAGAGCGCCGTCGAGAGCTCGACACCCTCCCGCACGAGGATCGACTTCAGCAGCGGGACGCAGGAGCCGCAGCTGGTCCCGGCCCGGGTGCAGGCCTTCAGCGCTCCGACGGTGTGCGCACCCTCGGCCACGGCGGAACGTAAGGCTCCCTTGGTCACCGCGTTGCACGAGCAGACCTGCGCGGAGTCCGGGAGCGCGTCGGCACCCAGCTCGACGCCGTTCGGGGCGATCAGCGCGACCGGGTCGGCGGGCAGGGCGGCCCCGACCAGCGGCCGCAGCGCCGCGTACCGGGACGCGTCACCGACGAGCACCCCGCCCAGCAGCGTCGCCGCGTCGTCGGACACGACGAGCTTGGCGTACGTGCCCGCGACCGGGTCGTTGATCACGACCGGCAGCGCGCCCTCGGTGGTCGCGTGCGCGTCACCGAAGCTGGCGACGTCCACCCCCAGGAGCTTGAGCTGCGTCGACATGTCCAGCTCGGCGGGGGTCATCCGGGCGTCGCCACCCAGGAGCCGGTCGGCGACGACCTCGGCCATCGCGTACCCCGGCGCCACCAGACCGTAGGTACGGCCCTCCAGCGCCGCACACTCCCCCACCGCCCAGACGTGCTCGTCGGCGGTGCGGCAGCGGTCGTCGACCAGCACCCCGCCGCGCTCGCCGACCGCCAGCCCCGTGGCCCGGGCGAGCCCGTCCGCGGCCCGGATGCCCGCCGAGAAGACGACCAGGTCGGCGTCCAGCTCGACCCCGTCGGACAGCTGTGCGACGAGCCGGCCCCGGTCGTCGGCGATCCCGGTGACCGAGACCCCGCAGCGCACCGCGATGTCCTGACGCTCGACCAGGCTGCGCAGCAACGCCCCGCCACCCTCGTCGACCTGCACCGGCATCAGCCGCGGCGCGATCTCGACCACGTGGGGCGAGAGCCCCAGCAACCGCATCGCCCGCGCCGCCTCCAGCCCCAGCAGCCCGCCGCCGACGACGACGGCCGAACGCCGGCCCGGCCCGGGGCGGGCCATCGCCGCCTCCGCTGCGGCCGTGATCGCGTCGAGGTCGTCGAGGGTGCGGTAGACGAAGCATCCGAGCAGGTCACGGCCCGGGACGGGCGGCACGAACGGCACCGAGCCCGTCGCCAGCACGAGCGCGTCGTAGCCGATCGTCTCGCCGGTCGCGATGCGGACCTCGCAGGCCTCACGGTCGATCCCGACGACCGAGGTCGCGCGCCGGACGTCGACCAGCGGGTCGTCGTGGGTGCCGAGCGAGAGATCATCCTCGGTCCGACCATCCACATAGGAGGAGAGGGCGACCCGGTCGTAGGCCGGCCGGTCCTCCTCGCCCAGCACGGTGACGTGCCAGGTCCCGTCGGTGTCACGGTCGCGCAGCGCGGCGACGAGCCGGTGCCCGACCATCCCGTGCCCGACGACGACCAGCTCCCGGGTCATGCCGCTCCCTCCGTGTACGCGTCCTCTGTGCCGAGCCGCCCCGTCCGTTCTGCAGGAAGGGCACTTTCGTGCAACTGGGCTGCAGGAAAGTGCCGTTCCTGCAGGTCGTCGGGGACCTCCCCCGGCCGGGCCGGTGCGTCGGCGCCGGCGAGCCATGCGCAGATGCCCTCGACCGTCCCCGCGCAGCTGCCACAGCCGGTCGCGGCGCGGGTGGCGGTGCGCAGGGCGGCGAGGTCCGTCGCCCCCGCACGCCAGGCGGTGACCAGCGATCCCTTGGTGACGGTGTTGCACCGGCACACCACGGCGGTGGCGGGCAGCCGCCCGGGGTCGGCTGTCGGGGTGGCCTCGCCCGGCAGTGCGCGGCCGAGCAGCAGCGCGAGCCGGTCGGACGGTGCGGGCGACCCGCTGTCGTGCAGCTGGATCATCGACGCCGCGGCGTCCGGGAAGCCGATCATGATCCCGCCGACGACGCGGTCGTCGCGCAGCGCGAGCTTCGCGTACCGCCCGCGCCGGGAGTCGGTGAGCCGCAGCAGCTCCACGGAGTCGTCCTCGGTGTGCACGTCGCCGACCGCGGTGAGGTCGACGCCGCGGGCCTTGAGCCGGGTGACGGCGCGGGTACCGCGGTAGCGCGCGGCAGGGTCGGCCCCGGCGAGCAGGTCGGCGAGGACGGCGGCCTGCTCCCAGCCCGGCTGCACGAGCCCGGGCGGCGCGCCGTCGTGCTGGGCGCAGTCACCGATCGCGTACACGTCGGGCAGCGAGGTGGCGAGCCGGTCGTCGACGACGATCGCCCGGTCGGTGTGCGCCCCCGCGGCGGCGGCGAGCCCGGTCTCGGCCCGTACCCCGGCGGCGACGACGAGCCCGTCGGCGGCGACGTGCGTCCCGTCGTCACAGCTCAGGCCTTCCCCGGACGTCCAGGAGACGGCGCCGACGCCGAGCAGCAGCCGCACCCCGAGCCGGTCGACGACGTCGGCGAGCACCGCGCCCGCACCCGGGTCGAGCTGGCGTTCCATGAGGTGCCCGGCCGGGTGGACGACGGTGACGTCGACACCTCGGGCCGCGAGCCCGCGGGCGGCCTCCAGCCCGAGCAGCCCGCCGCCGAGGACGGCCAGCGTCGCGCCGGGGCGGGCCATGTCGAGGATGGCGAGGCAGTCGTCGAGGTCGCGGAACGCGACGACACCGGGCCCGGGGACCCCGGGCAGGGGCGGCAACCAGGCCCGCGCCCCGGTGGCGAGAACGAGATCGTCGTAGGTCACGGCTGAGCCGTCGGACAGCGCAACGGTGTGCGCCACCGGGTCGAAGGAGACGGCCGTGGTGCCCGACCGCAGGTCGATGCCGTGCGTCGTGTGCCAGCCGGGGTCGTGGAGCGCGATGACCGAGGTGTCGAGACCGCCGGCGAGGACGGTCGAGAGCAGCACCCGGTTGTAGGCCGGATGGTCCTCGGTCCCGACCACCGTCAGCCGTGCCCCGCCGCGGCGGCGCATCTCGTCGGCGAAGCGGGAGCCGACCATCCCGTTGCCCACCACCACGATCCGCCTCATGCCGGCACCGCCGCACCGAGAACCGCCCCGGCCTCCCGGTCACCCACAGGGGTGGTCACAGGGGCAGGGATCAGGCGGACCGCGGCGACCTTGAACTCCGGCATCCGGCTCACCGGGTCGAGTGCGGGGTTGGTGATCAGGTTCGCGGCCTGGTCGCCGCCGAAGTGGAACGGCAGGAACACGGTGTCCGGGCGCAGGGAGGCGACGCAGCGGACCCGGGCGAGGACGCTCCCCCTCCGGGACTCCACGCGGGCCCAGGAGCCGTCGGCGACACCTGCGCGGGCCGCCGTGTCGGGGTGGACCTCCACGAAACCCTCCGGCGCTACGGCGGCGAGCTCGCCGACCCGGCGCGTCTGCGCGCCCGACTGGTAGTGCACCAGCACCCGGCCCGTGGTGGCGCGCAACGGGTAGGGGTCGTCGGGGAGCTCGGCGGCGGGCACGTGGTCGACGGGCACCAGGTGGGCGCGGCCGTCGGGATGGGCGAACCGGTCGAGGAAGAGCCGCGGGGTGCCGGGGTGGTCGGTCGACGGGCAGGGCCAGTGCAGGGCCTCGCCGTCGTCGAGCCGGTCGTAGGTGATCCCGGAGTAGTCGGCGGGACCGCCCGCCGACGCCGCGCGCAGCTCGTCGAACACCGCGCGCGGCGTCGTGGGGAAGCCGCCGAACCCCAGTAGGGCGGCCAGTCCGGTGATGACGTCGAGGTCGGTGCGGACGCCGTCCGGCGGGTCGAGCGCGCGGCGGCGGCGCAGCACGCGGCCCTCGAGGTTGGTGAGCGTGCCCTCCTCCTCGGCCCACTGGGTGACGGGCAGCACGACGTCGGCGCGCCGGGCGGTCTCGCCGGGAAGGAAGTCGGCGACGACGAGCAGGTCGAGCGCGTCCAGCTTCGACGCGACGCGCGCGGCGTCCGGCGCCGACACCCGCAGGTTCGAGCCGAACACCAGCAGCGCCCGCGGCCCACCAGGCGTGCCGATCGCATCGATCAGCTCGACCGCGGAACGCCCCGGGCCGGGGATCGAGGAAGGGTCGACACCCCACACCCCGGCGACGTGCGCACGAGCACGAGGATCGTCGATCCGGCGGTAGCCGGGCAGCTGGTCGGCCTTCTGGCCGTGCTCGCGCCCGCCCTGACCGTTGCCCTGCCCGGTGATCGTCCCGAAGCCGGAGCCGGGGGTGCCGGGGAGCCCGAGGGCGAGCGAGAGGTTGATCCACGCCGTCACGGTGTCGACGCCGTGCGCGTGCTGCTCGGCGCCGCGCGCGGTGAGCACGTAGCGTCGCGACGACCCGGCCAGCCAGGACACGACCGTCCGCATGTCCGCGGCCGCGACGCCGCAGACGCGTTCGGCCCGCTCGGGCCACCACTGGGCGGCGAGCTGCCAGGCGTCGTCGAAACCTGTTGTGCGCGAGGACAGGTACGCGTGGTCGACCAGGCCTTCGGTCACGGCCGCGTGCAGGAGACCCAGCGCCAGCACGAGGTCCGTCCCGGGCACCGGCTGCAGGTGCAGCCCACCGGAGACGACGGCGCGCTCCGCCGTCGGCGTCCGCCGCGGGTCGACGACGACCAGCCGCGCCCCGGTGAGGTGCCCCATCAGCGGCGGCATCGTCTCGGCGACGTTCGCGCCCGCCAGGACGACGACGTCGGCGTCGTCGAGGTCGGTCACCGGGAACGGCAGCCCGCGGTCCAGCCCGAACGCACGGTTGCCCGCAGCGGCGGCCGACGACATGCAGAACCGGCCGTTGTAGTCGATCTGCGACGTCCGCAGCGCGACCCGGGCGAAGCGCCCCAACAAGTAGGCCTTCTCGTTGGTCAGCCCGCCCCCGCCGAAGACGGCGACCGAGTCGGGGCCGTGCTCCTCCTGCAGCGCGCGCACCGACGACGCGACGTGCCCCAGTGCGGACTCCCACGTCACCGGGCGGCCGCCGACGAGAGGCGAGGTCAGCCGGTCCGGGTGCGACAGCAGCGACCCCGCCGTCCAGCCCTTCTGGCACAGCCCGCCCCGGTTCGTCGGGAACTCCCGCGGCGCGACCTCGCCCGCGGTGCCGACGCTCATGCCGCACTGCAACGCGCAGTACGGGCAGTGGGTGTCGACGGGCATGTCGGCCATCGTCGGACGGCCCGGTACCAGTCGTGGTTCGACCAGGTTTCCGACGCGTGACACCGGCAAGCTCACACCGTCACCGGCTGCCCGGCGCCCACCCGCGACGGCGACCGCAGGTACACCACCACGGTCACCGCGGTGCAGACCAGGTAGAACGCGAAGAACACCCAGAACGCCGGCACCCCCGACCTCGTCGCGGCGAACGACTGCCGGAACGCGAGGTTGATGAGCAGCCCGCCCAGCGCGCCGACGGCGGCGATGAGCCCGATCGCCGCCCCCGACACACGTCGGGCGTGGAGCAGGGCGGCGTCGCGGTCCGTGATCCGCGCCAACGCCTTCCGCCGGAAGATCGCCGGGATCATCTTGTAGGTCGAGCCGTTGCCCACGCCCGAGAACACGAACAGCGCGATGAACCCGGCGACGAACAGCCGCAGCGACGCCATCTCCGACGCCACGATGCACACCACCGACGCGGCGGCCATCGCGACGAAGTCGACCGCCGTGACCCGGGCGCCGCCGAAGCGGTCGGCCAGCCAGCCCCCGACCGGCCGGATCAGCGAGCCGAGCAGCGGGCCGATGAACGTGACCGCCGCGGCCTGCAGCGGGGTCCGGCCGAACTGGGTCTGCAGCACGAGACCGAACGCGAAGCTGTAGCCGATGAATGAGCCGAACGTCCCGATGTAGAGGAACGACATGATCGACGTGTCCCGGTCCGCCACCGCCAGCCGGAACGCGCCGGTGTCGTTGCGGACCGTCGACAGGTTGTCCATGAACAGCGCCGCGCACAGCGAGCAGATCACGACCAGCGGGATGTAGACGGCCAGCAGCAGTCTCGGCTGCGCGGCGCCCGCGGTCGCGATCACCAGGAGCGCGATCAGCTGGATGACGGCCACCCCCAGGTTGCCGCCGCCCGCGTTGAGCCCGAGCGCGGTGCCCTTACGGCCCTCCGGGAAGAACGTGTTGATGTTCGTCATCGACGACGCGAAGTTGCCGCCACCGAAGCCCGCCAGCGCTGCCATCAGCACGAACACCGGGTACGGGGTCCCGGGCTGCAGCACGAACGCGGCCGCGACCGTCGGCACCAGCAGCAACAGGCCGGACACGATCGTCCAGTTCCGGCCGCCGAACCGGGCCACCGCGAACGTGTACGGCACCCGCAGCACCGCCCCGACCAGGGTCGCCGTCGCGCCCAGGAAGAACTTCCCAGCGGCGTCGACGCCGTACTCCGGGCCCATGAACAGCACGAACACCGACCACAGCGTCCACACCGAGAACCCGACGTGCTCGACGAAGATCGACGCCCACAGGTTGCGGTTCGCGACCGCGCGGCCCGTGCGCTCCCAGAAGCCCGTGTCCTCCGGGTCCCACTCGTCGATCCAGCGCCCGCCCGGCCGTCGCCGACCGCCCGCCTGCTCGTCCGTGACATCCGTGAGGGTCACGTCTGGCCTCCCGCCGCTCGCCGATCAGTTCGGTGGCAGACGCTAGGAAGCGCGGATTACCTCGTCGTGGCCCCGCGTGTCATCGACGCAACGGTGCCCTCAACGTGACGCGATCGGCACTGTGAGGGCGCGGCGGTCCAGCTCGACAGGTCTCAGAGCCGGGCGCTGATCAGGCCCGCGGCCCGCTCCAGACCGCCGAGCGAGCGCACGGTCCCCTCGGGGTGCTGGGCGTGCAGGGCGAGCCGGTAGAGCAGGGCCCGCAGCAGCGCCTGCGGCCACTCGGCCAGGTGGGACCAGCGCTCCAGGATGCCCGCGTCGGCATTGCCCCAGGACAGCGCATCGACGACGACCACCGCCGCCGCCCACTCCGCCGGCCGCCAGAACGGGACGAGGTCCAGCACCGCAGGGCTGCCGTCGGCGTCGAACAGGACGGCGCCGAACAGCTCGCCGTGCACGACCTGCGGGACCAGCTTCACCGGCCGCCGGTAGGCGCCGAGCTCGGAGAACAGGTCACCGCCCGTCGCGGGGTCCAGCGTCAGCCTGCGCTCGCCGAAGGCGGCGGACACCGACCGGGACAGCACGTCGTCGCGGTCGTCGAGCAGCCGCGGGCGCAGAACGTCGGCCGTCGCGGCGTGCAGGCGCATCGCGGCGGCGACGACGTCGTCGTGGCGCGGCTCGGCGCTGCCCGGCAGGAACCGGCACGCCGCCCAGCCGGCGACGACCCAACGCCCGTCCGACGACCGCAGCGGCCGGGCCAGGCGCACACCCTCGACCGTGAGATTCTCGAGCACACCTGCCGACCACGCGGCCACGGCGTTGTCGGACACCGGCCGGATCAGGGCCTCGCCGCACTGCCAGGCCCGCTGACCGGCCCAGGCGACGGGACGGGGCGGCGCGTCGGCGACACCGAACGCGGTCCGGACGTGCTGGGGCAACGCCTCCCCTGCCCCGGGCGCGCGCGGCCCCGGATCAGCGGCGGCTGTGTGAGCTGCGGTCACGCCACGCACGCTACCTGCGACGGTCGTCCGCTGCGTGCCGCCACGCGGGGCGCGACGACGGTGAACGGACTCAGCCGACGACCCGTTCGGCGTCGTCAGGGCCGGTCCCGGGCCCGCCGGACGGTCCCGGGGGCGGCTCGGCGGGCGGCGGATCGGCAGGCGGCGGGGCCTTCCGGGCGGCCCCATCGCGGGCCTGCTGCTCCTCCGCGGCCCGCACCGCCCCCTCGGTGAGGCCGGGCGCCATCCAGTCCACGGACGGCGCGACCATGCCCGCGGCGCCTGCTGCGGACCCGGTGGTCGTGGTCGGGGGTGCCTCGCCGGAGCGCACACCCGGCGCGGTGGCGCCGTAGCCGGGTGCGGTTCCGGACCCCGCTCCCGGCGGGACGGGGGCGGGCGGGACGGCCGGAGGTTCGGGCAGGGGCGCGTCGGCCGGCGGCGGGTCGGCCGGCGGCGGTTGCGCCCGCGACGTCTCGGCAGGCGCGGACCCCTGCGACGCGTCGGGCTCCTCCGGCGCGGCGTCCGGCACCGACTCGACGTGCGCGACCGGTACGACCGGCAGCTCGCCGCCCGCGGCGAGCCGCTCCAGGTCGACCGGTCCGCTGCCGGGATCGGGCGGCGCACCCGTCCCGACCTCCACCGACGGCGTCCCGTCCCGCTGTGCCGGGCGGCCGGGGACGGCGTCGGGCCGCCGGTCGTCGGAGGCGTCGTGGGGCGCGGGGGCTGTCGGGTCGGCGACGATGCGCCGCACCTCCGCCGTCGCCCGGCGGGTCGCCACGGGATCGTCGACCAGCGGGACGCGGGCCGCGGTCCGCACGTCCGAGGTCAGGCCCCGCATCTCGGCCTGCTTCGCGTCGCGGCGACGTTCCAGTGTCCGCCGGTTCTCCTCCAGCGCCACGACCAGCGCGGCCTGCGCAGCGGTGCGCCGCGCCGGGTCGGTGGCGATCGTCAGCTCGCGCTCGATGTAGGCGAGCTGCTGCTGGGCCTGGCGCAGCTCGTCGCCCGCCCGGGCCAGTGACCGGTAGGTGCCCAGCTGGGTCTGCAACAGCGTCTTCTGCGTCTCCAGGTAGGCCTTGCGCCGCAACAACGTCGCGTACGTGGCGGCACGGCGCTCACGGACATGCTCGGGCAGGGCGTTCCACTCGGCCTCGGCGTCGGCGACGTCGTCGAGCTGCGCGCCCACCGACGCCAGCACCACCTCGGCCTGGTCGGCCCAGCCGCGCTCGTCGGCGAGCTCGGGGACGGCGAGGACCGACGGGTGCGTCGCCGCAACGTCGGGTCCCGACGCGGTGATGCAGTAGCCCGCGACGAGCGCGCCCGCCGCGCCGAGCACGGCGATCGCGCGGCGGTGCCGTCGGTCCCGCCGTGGCGGGACCTCGACGGACGGACGTGGCGGGACCTCGACGGACGGACGCGGCCGGGCTGCGGAGCGCGGCACCAGGACCCGTCGTTCGGTGCCCGGGCGCCCCGCGCGGCCACCGGCCCGCGCAGCACTCACACCCGAGGCGCCGGAGCCGCCGTCGGGAACGCGGTCGGCCCCGTCCGACGACGAACCGGGATCGGCGGCGTCGGGGGCCGCGGCGGGCCCGGCGGCCGGGCACCCGCCCCGATCGGCGCCCGCGGCCC